>CAVWRC010000001.1:0-551117 GCA_963757235.1 uncultured Solirubrobacterales bacterium
CCGACCCGGATCTACTTCTCCGGGCCGCGATCGCGCGCCAAGGTCGAGCTGGCACTGGCCCGAGGCAAGGACATCTACGACAAGCGCGAGTCGATCCAGCGGCGCGAGATGGCCCGCGATGTCCAGCGAGAGTTGCGCGAGGCCCGCCGGTAGTTGACCACGCAATCTGTTTGATGGTCATCCGACTCGGGCGGCCGACCCCGTGCGTGGGGTAGACGAGCGGCAACCCGGGTAGGTAGGACCCATGACAATCGGAACAAGCATTGTGCTGATCGCCGTCGGTGCGATCTTGAAGTGGGCTGTGACCGCGCACGTCAACGGCTTCAACATCCAGACGGCTGGAACCGTGCTGTTCGTGGTTGGCCTTGCCGGGCTCGTCCTGGCACTCATCTACACCTTCTGGTGGACCCGCCGAGACGCTGCGTACAACGAGACGCACGTGGTTCGGCGTCAGCCGCCGCCGGCCTGAGGCAGGCACGCCAACTCGCCTGAGCGGGCCGGGGCGCGATCAGGGGCCGCGAGCAGGACTAGCTGATGGTGCGCGCTACCAGCGTGGCGTGCATGCCGACGACCAGGAGCGCGATGAGGCCCAGGTACACCGCCGCCACGAGCGCCCGGTCGATCGGGCGCACTTGGTAGTAGGCGCGCTGTTCGGGGCTGCCGGAGCGGCGGAGCTTCCACCGCTTGTACGTCTCGAACCCGGCGAAGATCAGGATCAGGAAGATGATCGGGTTCGGGAAGATGAACGCGATCGGGATCAGCGCGGCGAGGCCGACGACCCACATCCACGGCGCCATCGCCGCCATCGCACGGCCCCCGTCGAGCGGGACGACCGGGAGCAGGTTGAACAAGTTCAGGAAGAAGCCCGTGAACGCGAGTGCTTCCCACATCGAGTTGCCGGTGGCGTGCCAGACCAGGAGGCACGCGGCGGCTCCGATGCTGCCGAGGATCGGTCCCGCGAGCCCAACGCGCGCCTCCGCTGTGGCGTTGTTGCCGAGCGAACGCGCTGCGATGACGGCACCCAGGAACGGGATGAACATCGGCGCGCTGGCTTTAATGCCCTCGCGGCGGAGCGCGATCACGTGGCCCATTTCGTGGATGAACAACAGCGCGATGAAGCCAGCGGCGAACGGCCATCCCCACAGCAGCGCGTAGGCGGCGAGGGAGACGAGGATCGTCCCCGTCGAGGCGAGCAGCTTGAGCTTGGGGAGAAGCAGGAGGATGGCCTTGAGCTTCGCCAGCAGCGCCACGATGGCCGCGCCGAGGGCGGACAGGCGTCGCCTGATCCAGGACTGCTTGCGCGCCGGCGGCTCGTGTGGCAGCGGCTCACGCGCCGGCGTCTGCGCGGGTGGGAATGAGTCGGGCGTCGGTCCGAGTGACGGCATCGGCGGCGGCAGCCATGGCGTGTTCGTTTCCATTGCTCTCGATTGTAGGAATGGACGAGCGCGGCAGACTACGACTCTTAGGATCTCCTTCAGCTTCGCTGCTCACGGCTCTTTGTATCGTGCGGGGCCGGGTGGCTCCGCGGCTATAATGTGGAGTTCATCCCCGGGGACGACAGGCTTCGACGTGGTCGGCTCGTGGGGGTGGTTGCGAGTCGAGGTCCGGGCGGCCTCGTTAAAAACCCGGAAAAAAATAAGTGCGAAGTCAAACGCTGATTTCCACACCTACGAGCTCGCTGTCTAACCACAGCTAGTTTCGGCCGGCCACCGTTTGCCTGCGGCGGTGGCGGGTTCAAACAGCAGGCTCACCCGGTGAGGCCCGCTCCAGCCCCGCCGGGGACATCTTCGGAGCTGGCCCTCGACAACCCCGCCGGCGAGGCGAGTCGAGGGCGAGAATAGAGCGCCGGCTACGCTCGTAGAGGCCACTCTTCACGCGATTGCGGACGCGGGTTCAATTCCCGCCGTCTCCACCTTTGCAGAGAATTCGAACCGCCCTCCGCACCAGCGGGGGGCGGTGCTTCTATTAGGGCCAGAGCGTCGTGAGCGCGCGGTAGAAGAGGCGGCCGACGTCGGGGGTGACGAGCTCGAGTCGGATTGCGCTGAGGAGGGCACGGACCATCTGAGCTGTTCTTGCGGTCCGCTGCTTGAGCGCCTTTGGACGTTGTTCATCCGACCTCACGGTGAATCAGCTCGCGGGTACGACGTCCCAGGCCGCGAGAACGTCGTCGCCAACCACGTGCAACGAACGGTTGGCGAGCTGCAAGCCGTCGGACACCGAGGTGATGCCGAGCGCGCCGACCGCCTCGGTCCCGGAGCCGATGATCCGCGAGGCGATAGCCACGATCAGCCGATCGGCGAGGCCCGCGCCAAGTAGCGAGGTGAGCACCCGCGCGCCTCCCTCGACGAGCACCAGCGTGACACCGAGCTCCTGCAGCGCCGCCAGGCAGGCTCGAAGGTCAAGGCCGCCCGGACCGCGAGGCACGGCCACAACTTGGGCGCCGCGCCGGCGCAGCGTCTGTCGACGCGCGGCCGCGGCGTCCGTGCTCGTGAGCACGAGGGTGTGGGCGTCCGCGGAGAGGATCTTGGCCTCCAGCGGCATGCGCAGCGAGCTGTCGAGCACGACCCGCATCGGCGACGCTCCCGCCACCATGCGAACGGTGAGCTGCGGGTCGTCGATGAGCACGGTGCCAATCCCGACGAGCACTGCGTCGGAGGCGGCACGAAGGCTGTGCGAGACGACTCGTTCGGCCTCGCAGCTGATCCACCGCGAGTCCCCAGTCGCCGTTGCGATCCGGCCGTCGAGCGTCTGTGCGTACTTGAGGACCACCCGCGGAGCGCTCTTGCCCGAACCGGTCCCCAAAAGCGCGCCGACGTCGACTTGCGCCGGCGCGTACTCGGCCAGCGGCCGGCCCGCCGGATCGACGTGACCGAGCCGACTCGCCTTGGTCTCGAGGTAGGAGCGGTCGTGCCCGTTCGCGGCCGTGGCGAGCAGCTCTGTTCTCTCCACGGTGATGTCACCCGCGCGCAGTCCCGCGGCCTTCGCCGGGTTGTTGGTCAGCAGGCGGACCGAACGCACGCCGAGCTCGCGCAGGACGGCTGCCGCCGACCCGTATTCGCGTTCGTCGGCACCCAGCCCGAGGCGCAGGTTGGCCTCCACAGTGTCGGCCCCTGCGTCCTGTTCGACGTACGCCCGGAGTTTGTCGATGAGTCCGATCCCTCGCCCCTCGTGGCCGCCGAGGTACACGAGCACGCCGCGGCCCTCCACCGAGATCGCGCGCAGGGCGGCGCGCAGCTGGACCCCGCAGTCACAGCGCAGTGAGCCCAGGGCATCCCCGGTCAAGCACTCCGAGTGGACCCGGGCCAGCACGCTGCGCCCATCGCCGAGGTCGCCCCTGACCAGCGCCAGGTGCACGACGCCTCGCTCGAACTCGAACGCGTGCGCGTCGAAGGTCCCAAACGCGGTAGGCAGCGGCACCGAGACGACACGACGCGGCATCATGGAGTCACGTGCCGGCAACGCGTGACAAGGTCCGGGCGGTGCAGTTCAGCGCTCCGCGCCGCGTGGAGCTGATCGAGATCGAGCTTGGCGAGCCGGCCGAAGGGCAGGTTCTCGTCCGGACCCAACGCTCTGGGATCAGCAGCGGTAGCGAACTGCTCGCGTTTCGGGGCGAGATCGACCCTGGGTTGTTGTTGGATGAGCGTCTCGACGCTCTCGGTGGAACCTTCGCGTTCCCGTTTCGTTACGGCTACGCGTGCGTGGGACGGGTCGAGACTTCCCGAGCGCCGGAGGTCGAGGAGGGATCGCTGGTCTTCGCCTTTCATCCGCATCAGGACCGCTTTGTCGCCGCCGGCGCCGATGTCGTGGTCCTCGATCGCGTGGCGGCTCGGCAAGCCACTCTATTCCCCTTCGTCGAGACGGCCCTTCAAGCCACCCTGGACGCCGGCCCCGTGGCGCACGAGCCTGTCGTCGTCCTCGGGCTCGGCGTGCTCGGCATCCTGGTGTCGCTGCTGCTGGAGCGGGCGGGCGCGCGAGTCGTCGCCTCCGAGCCGAGACCGTTCCGGCGCGAGCTCGCCACCACGCTCGGCGTGCGGGCGGTCGAGTCCAAGAAGCTCTCAGCGATCGTCGCCGAGGCCACGGGCGGGCAGGGAGTGCCGCTAGTCGTCGAGGCCAGCGGCAGCCCTACAGCACTGGCTCCAGCACTCGGCCTGCTGGCCCACGAGGGGACGGCGCTCGTGGCCTCGTGGTACGGAACCAATCTCGTGGCGTTGCCGTTGGGGGCCGCGTTCCACCGTCGTCGGTTGACGATTCGCAGCACGCAGGTGTCCTCGATCCCGGCGGCGCAGACCGCGGTCTGGTCGTTGGCGCGACGGCGCGCGGTCGCGCGAAGCCTCATGTCCGAGCTGCCACTGACGGAGTTGGCCACCCACGAACTCCCGGTCGAGCGCGTGCGCGATGCTTTCGAGCTGCTCGACGGCGGCGCGCCGGAAGCGCTGCATGTCGCGCTGTGCTACGACTGACGCAATGTACGAGACCGGCACCATCCGGACCGTGCGCGCCTTCCACATCATGCCCGGCGCGGAGGGCCCGGAGGGGGAGCGACACGCGCACGACTACCGCGTCGAGGTCGTGGTCGGATGCGCGCAACTGGACGAACGGGCGATGGGCATCGACCTCGACGTGCTCGATGCGGCACTGCTTCAAGCGCTCTCCGCCGTACAGGAGGCCGATCTCGACGAGCGCATCAAGCCGACCGATGCCGAAGCTGTGACCGTCGAGATCTTCGCCCGCTGGATCTTCGACGAGCTCGCCGAGGCCGCCGGGGCGGCCGGAGGCCAGACGCTCGCGGTTCGCGTCTGGGAGTCGCCGACGGCGTTTGGCGGCTACAACGCGCCGCTGAGATCGGCGTAGGCCGCCAGGCACCGTGCTGCACAAGCCGACCAGGTAAACCGCTCGGAGGCGTGCTGCCGGCCGGCCTCGCCGAGCGAGCGCGCGAGGCGGCGCGCGGTCAGCAGCTCACGCAGGCTCTCACCGAGCGCTGCGACATCCCCGGGCTGCACCAGCACGCCCGTTGCCCCATCGATGACGACCTCGGGCAAGCCCCCAATCCGGCTCGCGAGCACGGGCGTGGCGCTGGCCATCGCCTCCAGCGCGACGAGGCACAGCAGCTCGGAAACCAGAACCGGACGGTCGTAGCAGGTCCGGTCCACCGACGGGATGACCACCACCGCAGCCTGGCGATAGCAGCGGGCCAGCTCAGCGTCGCCCAGCGGGCCGAGAAAGCGGACCTCCTTGTCCTCCGCCAGCCGGCGCAGGAGCCGGGGATAGTCGCGCTCGGGCAGACGGGGATCGTGTCCGGCGCTGCCCACCACAGTGAGCCGGACGCCGGGGGGCAGCGCCTCGATCAGGCGGTCGAGGCCCTTGTGCGGCGTGATCCGCCCCACGAATAGCACGCCCTCACGGTCCTCCTGCGGGTCGGGGCGGAAGTGGTCGACGTCAACGCCGCCGTAGACGACGCGCACCCTGCCCTGCGGTAGGTCGAGCACCTCGGCCGAATGCTCCGAGACGGTCAAGAAGCGATCAACCAGCCGCGGCAACACGCCGCGCCAATCGCCGCCCTGAAGGCCGTGGTCGGTGACCACGAACGGCTGGCGCCGTACGGCGGCGACCAGCGCCGCGACGCGGGTCGGCGCCGCCTTCAATTGGTGGGCATGGACGAGGTCCGCGGCGCCGAGGGCACTCGGCAGGGCGGCAGCCAGCGGGTGCGCGGGGTGCCTGCCCACGCGCGCGAAGGTGCGCAGCGTGCGTATTCGCAGCCCGCCCGGCTCGACAACAACCCCGGGCCGCGTCCCGAATGTCACGAGCTCGCATGGCAGCTCGCGGGCGACCGCGCGAGCAAGCTCGAGGGGGTAGCGTTCGCCGCCCCCGAGGATCCCCTCTGCGCCGAACGCGGTGGGGGCGACGTGGGTTATGCGCATGCTGGAGATCTCCCTGCTGACGCTCGGCGATCCCGAGACCGTGACTGGTGGCTATCTGTACCACCGACGCATGGCCGAGGCCGCCCCCACGCACCGAGCGCGGCTCTCGTTTCTATCCATTCCCGAGCGATATCTAGGGGCCGGGGCTTTAGCGGCCCGGCGCCTGCTGGCATCCGCGGCCGACTGCGACGTGGTGGTGCTGGACAGCATCGCCGCCGCGCATCTCGGAGCTTGGCCAACGCGCTTGGCCGCGTGCGGGCCGCCGTTGGTGGCGATGGTCCACCAGCCACCGGGGGGCATCGACCACGGTCACCTGAGCCGAGCACTCCTCGCCGTTCTCGACCGACGCGCATACCGGAGATCTCGGACGATCGTGGCTGCCAGCGAGACGCTACTCGAGGGGTTTGTGTCCGCGGGATACTCGCGCCGGCAACTCAAGCTGATCCCTCCGGGCCGGGATCCGCTCGAGAGCCCCGAGTGCTCGGACCCGATGGATCTGGCCGGACCGGGCGCGAGATTGCTGTGCGTGGCCAACTGGGTCGCTCGCAAGGGCATCGTCGAGCTGCTCGAGGCGCTGTCCCGGACGCCTCCCGGCACCGCCACGCTGCACCTGGTAGGGCGCACCGACATCGACTCCCGCTACACCGGGCGGGTGTGGCGACGAATCAGCCGCGACGACCTGACAGGTCGCGTCGTCGTGCATGGCGCGCTGGCCCGCGCGCGGGTTGCCGGCTGCTACGCCGCAGCCGACTTGTTCGTCTTGCCGGCAACACGCGAGCCGTACGGGACGGTCTACGGCGAAGCGATGAGCGCCGGGCTGCCGGTCATCGGCTGGTGCGCCGGCAACCTCATGCACCTGGCCGAGGACGGGCGCGAAGGCTTCCTGCTGGCGCCGGGAGACGTCGCCGCGCTCGCCAACCGAATCACCCTGCTGAGCAACGACGCCAGCCTCCGTGGCACGATGGGCGCGGCCGCACGGCGTAGAGCTGCCAGCCTGCCGACGTGGGCCCAGACCGCCGAGGCGTTCTTTGCGACTCTGGCCGAGGCGGCAGAATAGTCCCGGATGGTGACGCACGTGGTGTGGGACTGGAACGGCACCCTCTATGACGACTTTCACGTGGTCGTTAAGGCGGCGGCGCGGGCCTGCGCCTCCGTCGGTGGCCCACCGATTGACGCCGCCGCATATCGCGCGCACTTCACGCGCCCCGTGCAGCGGTTCTACGCCGCGGTGCTCGGGCGTCCGGTGGCCGAGGAGGAATGGCGCGCCCTAAACGACCTTTACCTCGCTGCCTATCGCGAGCAACAAGCGCAGGCGAGTCTGGCCACCGACGCGCGCGCGGCGCTGGCCGCAGTGGCCGCCGCCGGGCATACCCAGTCGCTGCTGTCGATGTGGGACCACGATGAGCTGGTGGCCCTGGTGCGTCAACTGGGCATCGACAATGCCTTCGTCCGCGTCGACGGTCTACGCACCAGAGAGGGCGGCGGTAAAACCGCGCACCTGCCGCGCCACCTCGAAGCCATTGCTCCCGCTGTCGACGGCGAGGTCCTGATGGTCGGCGACACGACGGACGACGCGACCGCAGCCCAGGCCGCACATATCCGATGCGTCCTGCTGGACAACGGGCCCCATCCGCGCGAGGCGCTCACGGCCTGCAACGTTCCGCTTGCCGGCTCACTCATTGATGCGCTGGAGCTCGGCGGAGCGCTCACCGTCGAGCGGTCACGAGCATGATCGGCGAGTCCGCCTCCAACGGCTCGTCCCGATAGCCCCCCGTAACGGCCAGAACCTCGAGCCCGCACAGCTCCAGAAGGTGCTCCAGCTCGAACCGGTACGTGTACCGCAGCCCCCACTCCACGACGTGTTTTCGCACGGTTCCGTCCTTTTCGACGACGTCGTACACCGAACGCATGAACCGGCGCTGCTCGGCGGGGTCGGTGCTCACGACCGTTTCGGTCCGGAGCACCCGCGCCTCGTCCACCTCTCCAGCGACGTCCTGTTGGACGCTTCCCGCAGGACGAGAGAGCCACTCAACAGTTGGGTTGAGCAGGTCGAGCGCCACGATGCCCCCCGCCTCTAGCAGCCGGACGACTACTGAGAGCATCCGGCGCTGGTCGCCCGGTGTCATCAGATAGAAGAACGTCTTGGTGGCCACCACCACGAGGCCAAAGCGACCCGCGAGCTCCAAATCACGCATGTCGCCCTCCCGCAACTCCACCCGCTCTCTGAGTTCACGCGGCGCGTCCGCCAGTCGTCGCCGGGCTCGAGCCAGCATCGCGCGCGATGCGTCGACACCCACCACCTGGGGGCCGGCCTCGGCCAATGGCAGGAGCAGGCGTCCGGTGCCGCACCCAAGCTCGAGCACTCGGGCAGCTCCCGCTGCGAGGCCGAGGTAGAAAGGAATGTCCGCCGCGAACGGGACGGCGTCATAGAGAGCCGCGATCTCATCGCGGTCAAACGGAGAGTTCTCGGAAATGTCGGACATCGGGTGACCGTATCGCGTGCTCTCTCGCGCCAACACGCCAGCGCTCCACCATGAATCGCCTCCGACTGCGCCACCATGAGCCTCGAGTGTTGGAGCACGCTCCCTACCGACACCGTCTTGCGCACGGCCGCCCGGTGCGGACGCGTATCTTGGCCAGCTTGGCACTGATGCTCGCGGGGGATCTGTGAACTTGGACCGGGCAAACGCACACTCTCTATCACCGATGGGTCTGGGTCGTCGATCTACACGAGCGCCCCGGGCAGGTGTGCAATCCGGGGTGGTGTCGTCCCTCCATGTGCTTTATGAGCGAGCGTTTGATCAGGAGCACCGTGGCTGGCGCGACCTTCCCCGGTACCTCGCCTATGTCGGCATTCTCTTTGGTGTCTTGATCGTTGAGGGGAGCATCAGCGGGTCCGAACGGCGCGCGGCGGGACGGTCGGGCAAGCGCTCCTCACGTTTGTGGGTGGTGACGATTTTCTTCGGGTGGACGATGCACTTTCTGCTGGCAGGACGAGTGGCGTGGCGCCTGGTGATCCGTCCGGCGCTCTTCACGGCCCTCCTCTGGGTGGCGCTTCATCCTCATCGGCAGCGTCGTCGTGCTCGGCCCCGCCTTCGAGGCCGTCTGGCGGCAACGACACGAAGCGAGGCGGGTCTCCCCGAACAACGGAGGGGCTTCTCCCGTGTAAAGCCCACCGGAGCGTTGACGTGCCCGCGGTGTGCGGAAAGGCGCGCTAGGTGCGATCAGCTCGCCCGCCCGCAAACGAAAGTCATCGCGACCACGCGGGGGGAGTTGCCAGGGGTCCAGCTCGACGCACCACCGCGGCGCTGGCCACTGCTCGTGCGCCCACGTGAAGAAGTCCAGGCCGTCCGACAGTTTGATCATCCGGTGCTCGCTCCCTAGCACCATCCAGGGGCGGTCCGGACCGTGCTCGGTGATCGTGTAGGCGCACTCCCGCATTGGGCGAACATATGTTCTCCCGAACGTCAAACGCGTGCCCCGCCCCGCGAGCGGCGGCTGCCGTCGTGGCGAGACCGTTGGGAAGCGGACGCCTGACGGCCTGACCAAGGCGCCCGCGGGAGGTCTCGCCCGGTACGCGCGTCGCCTAGCCTTACGCCGATGACATGGAGCATCGACGTCGCCGAAGTCCTCCCAGCAACGGCGTTGCCCGTGCCGGGGGTTCTCGCAGCTGCGGTCAACGAGGCGATGGCGCGTCCGGCGGCGCAGCAGCCGGTCTGGCCGGATCCGGAGGAGGTTGGCCGGGTCCGGATGGTGCTCGAGGGCGTCCCGCCGATCGCCGTGGCTGTGGAGGTCGACAGGCTCCAGGAGCGTCTCGGTGCGGTCGCGCGGGGCGAGGCGTTCCTGCTGCAGGGCGGAGACTGTGCGGAGACGTTCATCGATAACACCGAGACGCATCTGCGGGGGACGATCCGGACGCTGTTGCAGATGGCCGTGGTCTTGACCTATGGGACCTCGATGCCGGTCGTGAAGGTCGGGCGTATCGCCGGCCAGTACGCCAAGCCACGTAGCGCGGACACCGACGTGGCCGGCCTCCCGTCGTACCGCGGCGACATGGTCAACTCGCTGGAACCGACGCTTCACGCCCGGCGGCCCGACCCCGGTCGGCTCATCCGTGCGTACGCGAACGCGGCGGCGGCGATGAACCTGGCACGCGCGGTTACCTCGGCCGGCCTGGCCGATCTGCACCATCTGCACGAGTGGAACATGGACTTCGTACGTCGCTCGAGCGCCGGAAAGCGTTACGAGCGCGTCGCGACGGAGATCGACCGGAGCCTGAGGTTCATGTCCGCGTGCGGCGTCGACGACGGTTCGTTGCGAAGGGTCGAGCTCTACGCAAGTCACGAGATGCTGGTGCTCGACTACGAGCGCGCCCTCCTGCGGGCCGCGGGGGATCGCCTCTACCTCCTCTCGGCCCACCAACCGTGGATCGGCGACCGCACCAGGCAGCCCGACGGCGCTCACGTCGCTCTCGGCGCGCTGATCGCCAACCCAATCCAGGTCAAGCTTGGCCCGACCGCCACGCCGGCGGACGCCGTCGAGCTCGTCGAATTGCTCGACCCGCAGCGCATCGACGGCCGCGTGACCCTCGTCTCGCGCCTGGGCAACACGGCCGTCCGCGAGCTCCTTCCGCCGATCGTCGAAGCGGTAACCCGCTCCGGACATCGCGTTGTATGGCAGTGCGATCCGATGCACGGCAACACCGAGGAATCCCCCACCGGTCACAAGACTCGGCACTTCGACCGGATCATGGACGAGGTCGAAGGATTCTTCGAAGTCCACCAGCGACTCGGTACCCACCCCGGCGGCATTCACGTCGAGCACACCGGCGAAGACGTCACCGAATGTCTCGGTGGTGCCCAGATGATCTCCCACAGCGAGCTCTCCTCGCGCTATGAAACGGCGTGCGACCCGCGGCTCAACACCCAGCAGGCGCTCGAACTCGCCTTCCTGGTCGTAGAGATGTTGCGACGCACCGCGGCTTGACTTCTGCTCGCCACCTCGCAAAGACTGCGTGGCTTCAGGTGGAGCCGTCATCCGGTCGCGGTAGCGTCCCGCAGGTAGTAGCCCCTCAACGACGGAAGTCGGTCACATCGTGGCGGGCAGTTTCCTTATCGCGGGCGTCTTCACTGCCGATTCGACACCAAATCACGTGAGGCTGGTCTTTTCGAACTGACACACCGAAGGTGTATACGGCGCGGAGGTCCCGGTCGAACCATAGCTCCCAATAGCCCGGATGATCTTCGAGCTTCTTGACGAGGGCTCGCCCAATGTCGCCAGGAGGCGTTGTGCTCAGCGGAGCGACGAGCTTCTTTGCGGCATCGTGGAACAAATGTCGCTGGCCCGGCGTCAGCTTCGCATAGTCGCGCCTGAACTGCGCCAAGCGGTCGAAGGTAGGCGCTGGCTTCAACGGGGTGTTCTCGAATTCGTCGAGGAACTCTGCGAGGGAATATGTCAATCGCCCCATGCCGTTCTCCTGCTCGTGCTTGAGCTGGTCTTCAATAGCCGCGGGGCGTATCCGGACCCCTGCATTGAAAGGCTCGATCACGACATATTCAACCTCTGTCAGGCCCCAGCGGGCGATCGCCTCGGCAGTCAACTTGCTGGCGTGGACGACGGTCGGCGCGGCCAGAACGGAGAGGTCCCCGGTCCCGACGGCCACGCTGGGGCTCGTCTCGTCTATGGACGGGCGTGGAGGCGGCGAGGGCGGTTCAGCTCGCGTGGGCATCGGTGCCGGATCGGGTCCGGATGCACGGCCGCAGTGAAGGGAATCGGGCTCCTCTAGCACGGGGGGGCGTAGCGAGCGCCTGCCCCGGTGAGCACATCTCCCCCCGGTCCGAGGACGGAGTGGGCCAAGGTCAGCTCACGGTCGAGGCGCGACGCTCGGACGCCCCGGCGCACGGCGAAGGGAGCCTGCTCGAAGCCCTCTTGGAGCCTCCTATTCATCACCATGACGCCCTCATCTCCGCGCACGGCCTCAGTGGCCCTCGCGCAGCGGAACTCTATCACCTCGATTTCTCGCCAAACCGCTAGTACACCGGCGGCGTCTGGGTTAGTCAGCAGCAATCGTCCTTGCGGCATGACCCGCGTTAGTCCGGGTTGTGGGTGCTGCGCTCGCGAGGACGGCGGATCCCGCAAAAGGCCGTTGCGCGCGCCCGACGGGCCGGGACAAGTGGAATGCCGGCCTAGGGGCCGGCCGCACCCGAGCCGGATCTCTAAATGAAACGCGCAGACTGAAGCGGGCAATCGACGGGAGCCGCCATCTCGGCCCCTGGTATTGGGGTGAGGCCCTGAGCGAAAACTCGGTTGCATTCTGAGTTCGGACCGGCGTAGACTCGCTGCAACTGAGATCGGTCGGCTTTTTTTGGGGGGCGCAGGAGGATTTGCGCGATGTACAAGCTGCGTTCTCGACTGAGTTACACCACTATCGGCGTGACCCTCGCTTTGGTGTTGGGTGCGACCGGGTTTGCGATGGCCGCGATACCCGGGCACGATGGCATCATTCACGCCTGCTATCAGAAGCAAGGAGGCGGTCTAAGGGTGATCGATCTTTCCAAGCCAGGCTTCGCCGGGAAGTGTCGTAAGAGCGAGAAGTCACTCTCTTGGAACCAGAAGGGGTCGCCGGGGATTCCGGGGCCGCCGGGGATGTCCGGCCCACAGGGTCTGGCGGGAGCTTCGGTGATTGCGCGCGCCCGCAACGCAACCGCTCTCGTCGTGCCTGCCGGCACGACCGGCATCTATCCGCTTAGCGGGGGATCCTGGACGCAGGCCGCGACGGAGACCGATCTCTTCTTCGGTCAGGTCACCGTGACGATGCCCGCGAGCTGCGGCTATGGCCTCGTAACGGTGACGGTCATGCTCGGCGCTGTCCCCACTCAGGCGGCGGCTGATTTTGTCTCCGTATCCGGTACCAGCACCCAACCTTTCTCGCTCTCATACGCATTCGAGCCAGGCGCGGCCATCGCTCGAGCCGTCAGCCTCAGCGTCCAAAATGGCTGTGGGTCCGGGCAAAGCGTCACGGTCGATTCCGCCGCCCTGGACGTCGCCGCGTTGCTCTAGCGACGGGCGTTGGTGCGGACGCGGGGGGAGCGATGACGCGGAGGGTATGTGCAGCACTCGCATTGCCGGTGGCGTGTTGCACTCCTGCCTCAGCGGTGTCCTCCGCCGCCATCATTACCACCATCATCGTCACCGACATCATTTGGTGCATCCACGGCATGCGCCGGCGACCGCCCTCGATGGACGTGGCGCACCCATCACGTCGACGAGCGCGCCAGCGATCACAGCAACTGTGGCGAGCGCACCATCCTCGGCCTGATCCGAAGCTTCTCCCCGGCGTCGTGGTCTTGGCACTCGCACTGGCACCCGCGGCGCAGGCCGTTCCGGTGATGTCCGGCGACCCGCAGAACGAGTGTGTGTGGAGCGCAAACTACGATCCCGCACCGTTCATGCAGGAGCACCACGCGAGCATCTTGCGGCTCGTCGTCACCAGCGTCCACCCGGACGGCGTGTTGGAAGACGGGCGCATGGTGATCCCGCCCTACGCGCAAGCCCTGGCGGGGGAGATGGCGTGCGTGCGCAATGCGCAGGCCGAGGGGTACCCGGTCCTGATCTCGTTCGAGTTCCCGAACACCTGGCTGCCCTCCCAGGTCGCGGGATGGTTCGGCCAGGTGCTCCCCGACTTTCCCAATCTCTGGGGTGTCGGCATCGGCAACGAGCAGGATCTCCAGTACTCCGAGTATTCCGAGACGCCTCCATCGTTTGTGACCGTCTCTGCCGCGAGCGACATCACGACGTACACGGTCAAGGAAGTGGTCAGCTACGAGACTCGCAAGATCACGAAGTGGGTATGGGTGCGGCGGCATAAGCACCGCCGACGGATTAGGCGTGTGGTGATCACGCCCGTGAAGCAGGTGAGCTACGAGGTAGACCCGCACACCACGGCGGTTGAGACCACGACCACTCGGCGCGCATCCCCGGCAGAACAGTACCGGCTCGACTACGACGCAGCTGAGCCGATCGTGACCTCGCTGGAGCCGGGGGCGCTGGTTTCGTTTGGCAACGCCTTCCCGTTGGGCGAGCAGTTCATCCTGGACGCCTGGGGGTTCGGCGGGCGTCCTGCCGGGGTCGGCGCAATCAGTATCAGCGGCTACTGGCTGGGTGGCATTCCGTCTATCGCGGCGTTCGCCCAGCTGGAGGGCCTGCCGCTGTGGGTGCCGGAGGACAACCCTAACGGTCCCGGAGGCGACGGCTCAACGGCTCAACCGCCCGGCTGGCAGGCGCAATGGAATGCCGCCGTGGCGCGAGCATCGAACTGGACGCTGGACGACTTCTACAGCTGACGACTAGGCCCAACTGGCGTGCAGCTCGCTCCTCCCGAGGTGGTCCCGGCACCGCTCACATCTGTCGGCGATTCGACCGCGAATAGCGGGCCTCGAGCAACGGTGCGCACTTCGGACCGGAACGGCCTGATAGGTGCTGGAATACGTCCCATGAACGACGACACTGACCCAACCCCTGCCACGCCTGATCCTGGCGACCACGTCGCCCGCCTGCAGGCGCAGATCGACGAGGCCAAGGCCCGCCGCGCCGGCTATCGCGCGAAGGCCGCCGAGACAGTCGCCAGAGGGGGCCCCGTGCACGCGACGGACGAAGAGCTGGGGATCATCAAAACTGACGACACGGTCGGCAGGATCGCCGCTGACGCGAGCCAGGAGGTCCGGAGCAGCCTGCGCGGCCTGATGTCGCGGCTCGGGCGGCGCGGAAAGAAGTAGGGCGAGCGGTCGCGTCTCGCCCGTGGAACGCTATTCGCCGGGGACGGGACCGAACAGGGTGACCTTTCCACCGTTCGCGGCGCTTGCGCAAGCCGGGCTCGAGGCATTGCCCTTCCAGGCTGTGGTCTCGGAGTGTGCGATGCCCTCGAACCTGTAGTGGACGACTGGGCCGTTGACGTGGGTGAGCGAGATGGTTAGCGTCGTCTCGGCCACTGTGGGCGCGCCGGCATAGTCGGCCGTCACCACGGCGGCGCCCTGGTAGCTGACGCGACCATTCCTGATCCTCAGCGTGGGGGCAACGACCGCGATATTCGCGAACCCACTGTCGGCGATGAGTTGCGCGTTGGCAGCGTCGGGCGGGCAGCCGAGGGACAGGTGTGGGATCGATGACCCGCTGGCCCGCACGTGGAACTCGACGTCGGCCGAGGGATGGCCAACGAGGCTCGCGTAGTAGCCGTTGCGGATCTAAGCCTGGAACCACCGAGTAATGCGCCCGGTTCCGTCCGGGCCTGAGTCTTAAATGTCCTCCTGAGCAGGGCTTTTGCAGCAGTCGGTGGGCGACTGCGGGCCCTGTCAGGAGGTCACCCATATGGTGCATGACGGTGCGGACGTTCCAGCCGGCCCGGCGAGCCTCGATTCGGTGCACGTTCGGTTCGACGAGCAGCGTCTGGTCAGCGATGCCGGGTTGTTGATCGCCGCGACGCTCGCCGAGCGGCTCGGGATCGAGGAGACGGTGAACGAGTCGGTGTGGCTTGACCCTCGCGCGCCGGGCGCGGCGCTGCCTGGCCGCAAGGTCATGACGCTGTTGCACGGGATGATCACCGGGGCGGACAGCGTCGATCAGATGAACGTGCTGCGGGCCGGTTCGACCGGCCTGATCCTCGGACACCGGGTGATGGCACCCTCGACGCTCGGGACGTTCTTGCGCGCGTTCACCTTCGGGCACGTCCGCCAGCTCGACCACGTCCTCGATGTCTCGCTCGGCGGGCGTGGCAGGCTGGCGCGGGTCCGGGCGAGGGGCCGTTGGTGATCGATCTGGACAGCTTCATCGGCGAGGTCTACGGCTATCAGAAGCAGGGCGCCTCATACGGGTACACCCGCAAGCGGGGGTATCACCCGATCATCGCCGCCCGTTCCGATACCGGCGAGGTGCTGCACATCCGCAACCGCAAGGGCAAGGCCAACACGCAGCGCGGCGCCGAGCGGTTCGTCGATGAGCTGCTCGCCCGCGTGCGCCGCGCCGGGCACAACGGCCTGATCGTGATCCGGGCGGACTCCGGGTTTGAGAACCACAAGATCATGCGCACGCTCGACCATCAAGGCGTTGAGTTCTCGATCGCCATCAAGCAGAGCAAGCAGGTCAAGACGTTGATCGAGGAGATCCCCGAGACCGACTGGAGCGGGGTGCCGGACTATCCCGAGACCGGGGAGGCACAAGTCGCCGAGACCAAGCTCGGTAACTGGCGGCTGGTCGTGCGCCGCACCCGCCTGGTCGGCGCGCAGGCAGAGTTATGGCCCGACTGGCGCTACCACTGCTTCCTAACCAATCGCACCGTCCCGACCCTCGTCGCCGACATCGATCACCGCGACCACGCCACCATCGAACTGGTGATCCGCGACCTCAAGGACCAGGCACTCTGCCACTTCCCCTCCGGCCGCTTTCACGCCAACAGCGCATGGACCGTGATCGCCGCCCTCGCGCACAACCTCGCACGCTGGACAACCCTGATCGGCCTGCCCACCGCGCCCGTCCAAACCGCCCACTCCCGCCGGCGTCACCTATTGGCGATCCCGGGCCGGTTGACGCGCACCAGCCGCCAATGGACCCTACGACTTCCAGCCCGCTGGCCGTGGAAGACCGACTTCACCACCGTGCTCGACGCGATCCGGGCGCTCCCCGCCCGAACCTGACCGCGCTCACCCCGGGTCCCTTCACCACCCAGCCGACCCCACGCCGACAACGGCCCGCTCGGCCTGCACGAAAACGCCGCCACACGTTCCCGCGGGAACGCCGCCACCCCAATCAGAGCCAGCCGACCAGCAGCCAACCCCACCAACACGCTCACACACCACTCAAAACCCTCGCGCACACTCACCTACCCGCAAATCCACGTCACAAGCGGCCCGAATCGGTGGTTTCAGGCTTAGGGTTGGCCTTTGAGCTGGCGCCGGCAGCGGTGGGCAGGGCGGTGGTCAGCGCCACAAGCGCCATGGCGGCCGCAGAGGCGAGCAGGATGGTCTTTGTGCGCATTCGCGGCACCCTATCGGCTAGGGGGCCTGGTCCGAGCTCAGATCAGTCCTGGGCGGGACGTCGAGACCCGCGCGTAGCGGACCACCGTCCCGCTGGTCGCAGCCGAGACGAAACAGTTCCGGTGCCCTCGTTTCCGCGTTCGGTGATGGGTCTCGCCGCGGGTGACGGGTGAAGCGCGCTGCGCGTTAGGCGACAGCAGCGACGAGCAGTTCAGGCGCGCTCGCTCCTAGGACGGTGGGGTGCCTGGCTCGATCAGGCCGCTTTCGTAGGCGAAGATCGCGGCTTGTACCCGGTCGCGGAGGGTCAGTTTCTGGAGGACTTTCGACACGTGTGTCTTGACGGTTGCTTCGCTGAGGACTAGCGCGGTGGCGATCTCGGAGTTGCTGAGTCCGGCGGCGAGCATCCGCAGTACCGCGAGCTCGCGCTCGGTGAGCTCGGTGAGCTGCGCGGGGCGCCGGTCGACGGCGGCGGGTAACCGTCGCGCGACCTGGTTGAGCAGCTGCCTGGTGACGGCGGGGGAGAGGAACGCGTCGCCGGCGGCGACGGTTCGCACGGCGTGGAGCAGATCCTCGACGCGTGTGTCCTTGAGGATGAATCCGGATGCGCCGGCCCGGAGCGCTTGGATGATGTACTCGTCGAGACCGAATGTCGTGAGGATCAGGACACGGGTTCGGGTCAGCTCGCGGGTCGCCTCGATCCCGTCCATGCCTGGCATCCGGATGTCCATCAGTACGACATCGGGGCGGTGCCGTCGGGCCTGTTCGATCGCCTCCTCACCGGTGCCGGCCTCGGCGACGATTTCGATGTCGCCGGCGCTCTCGAGCAGAGCTTTGAACCCGGCGCGGAGCAGCGGCTGGTCGTCGGCGATGATTACCCGTAGGCGTTGTCTCATAGTGGCTCCGGGTAGGGCAGCATCGCGCTGACGCGGTACCCGCCCTGCTCGCGTGGCCCGGCGCTGACCGCGCCGCCGAGCATCGCCGCGCGCTCGCTGATGCCGCGCAGACCGTGACCCGGCGGACTTTGCCGCGGCCGTGGCGCTGACGCCGTCGTCGTCGATCGACACCTCGAGCGCGTCGGCCCCGAAGCGGAGGCGCACGGTCGCGTGGGCCGGGCCGGCATGCCTGCGCACGTTCGTCAGCGCCTCCTGGACGATCCGGTACGCGCAGAGCTCGAAGCTCGCCGGGAGTGGACGGACCGCTCCCTCGATGCCGAGGTCGACGTCGAGGCCGCCCTCGCGGCTCTGATCGGCGAGCCGCGGCAGGTCGGAGAGTGTCGGCCGGGGGGCGCGCTCGGCGAGCTCGTCCCCGCCACGCAGGAGCTCGAGCGTCCGGTGGAGCTCGGCCATCGCGTCGCGCCCGAGCTCGGCGATCGCCCGGGCGCTCGCGCTCCGCTCTTCGTCGGCGAGGTTCGTCCGCAGGACCTCGGACTGGACGATGATCAGGCTGAGGGTGTGTGCGACGACGTCGTGGAGCTCACGGGCGATCCGAACGCGCTCCTCGGCGACGGCTCGCTCGGCCTCGAGCGCCTCCTCGCGCCGCTCGAACGCGGTCCGCTCGTGCGCGCTCTCACGGCGAACCGCGCCGTAGAGGCCCAGACCGGCCGAGGCGACCGTGCCGATCAGAACGGTCGGGAGGCTGTTATCGCCGGTCGGACCCCACGCGAGGCGCTGTAGCACGAACGCCGCGACAACGCTGGCCGCGGCGATCGCCGTGTCACGCGGGCCGTGCGTGATCGCGACCGTGTAGAGCGCCACCAGCGCCGGACCGAGCAGAAGCAGGACCGCCGGCGCCGCGATGACCGCGGCAACGACAACGAAGAGAGCCAGCACTGGTTGCCGGTGGCGCAACGCCAGCGCCGCGACGGCGACCAAGATCGCGCACGCGACGACCAGCCGGCGGGCCGTCGTGCTGTGGAACGCCGCCGGGATCAACGCGACGTGCGCGTGCGAGGAGTTGTTGACGACCAGTACGGCGACGATCCAGAGCACGCCGAGCGCGAGACCCGGATCGACGTCTACCGGCCCGTAATGTCGAACGCGTCCTGGGAGGCGCCCGGTCCCGATCTGCTGCATCAGCCGACGATACGCGCCGATCTTCTGGGCCGCCTCATCCTTCCGGCGGGAACTGCCGCGCCGAGCGGATGAGATCGGGCGGCAGAGCCCCCGCCGCAGTCGTATCCGGCTTCATCCGCAGGCCCGATGTGCGTCACGGACGGCGTCCATACCTTCGAGAGAAATAACTCGGAGAGCTGAAAGAGGGAGCCAGCCATGCCGGTACTAAGAGCCGGAATCGCACTAGTCGGAATCACGCTGCTCGCCGCTGGCTGCGGCGGGGGATCGGCTGCGCCCGGCACCACCGCGCGCGCAAGCGGGCAGCTAGATCCCCAGCAGGTGGCGCATCTGCAGGCGTTTGCCGCCTGCATGCGCGCCCACGGAGTCGCGCACCTGCCTAGCGTGGACGGGAACGGGCATCCCGCGAACGGCAGCGGACAGGTCGACCTGAACTCACCGGCCGTGAAGGCCGCGATCAAGACATGCCTCCCGACCGCCGACGGCACGGTCGGCGCCAACCTCCAGCCCGTCGGCGTCACGGGCACGGCGCCGAAACAGACACCGGCCGCGCACCAATCGGCCACCGCACCCAGCAGCGGGCCGCTCGACTGCGATTCGGTGACCACCTGCTACACCCCGCGTCAGATCCAGGTTGCCTACGGGATCCAGCCGCTGCTCGAGCGCGGGATCAACGGGAGCGGTGAAACGGTCGTGCTGCCCGAACTCGCCATGACGCAGCTGTTGCCGCCCGTCGTCAGCGATCTGCGTCAGGACATGTCGCGCTTCGACAGCTTGTTCGGCCTGCCCGCTCCGCGTCTCAAGGTGGTGACGAGCTTCGCCTCCCCAGCGTCCCCATGGCTGGCCAACGGCGAAGAAGTGCTGGACGCCGAGAACGTACACGCGGTCGCGCCTGACGCCGCGATCACCATCGTCCTGGTCAAGCCGACATCGCTAGACAACCCGGCGAACGCAACAGCGGCCGCCGTCGCCGCGGTGCGCGTCGGCGCCTCCGAGGGAAGCGTGATCTCCATCAGCGCCGCCGGCCAGACGGGCGGAGAGCACTGCGACACCCCGGCCGAGGCGGAGCGCCTGAACAGCTCGCTCGAGGCTGCCGCCGCGCGGCACGTGACCGTGATCGCCGCCTCGGGCGACATCGGCGCCGTCGGCGAGCCGTGCGCGGTGATCAAGGGCCTGACCGGTGGCGCCTTCCCTCCCGTCCAGGAGGTCAACCTGCCGGCGGCCGACCCGCTCGTCCTTGCCACCGGCGGCACGAGCCTCAACGCCAGCCACACGACCGGCGCCTGGATCAGCGAGACCGCGTGGGGCCTCCCCTCCGGCAGCCCCGGAACGCAATTCCAGGCTTCTGGCGGAGGGTTCAGCCGCCGCTTCGCGCGGCCCGCTTACCAGAACGGTGTTCCCGGCAACGCCGCCACCCGCGGCGTGCCGGACGTGTCCGCAGACGCCTCACCGCACACGGGCATGGCACTAGTCATCAGTCGACGGCGCCAACCAATACACGATCCGCAACAGCGGCGGCACCAGCGCCAGCGCACCACTCTGGGCCGGCCTGATCGCCCTGGCCGACCAATACGCCGGCCGTCACCTCGGCTTCGTCAACCCCGCCATCTACCGCATCGGCCGCAGCGCCTCCTACCACGACGTGTTCCACGACATCACCACCGGCAACAACACGACGACATTCCCCGGCCACACCATCAACGGATACACGGCGGCACTCGGCTGGGACCCGGTCACCGGCTGGGGCAGCCCCAACGCCCAGGCGCTCATCCCCCTGCTCGCCCGCTACTCGGACCACTGAGAACCACCCACGTCAACGGCTCGGGCAGCTCGCACTCATCGCCTCAGAAAGGCCGCCGATGCAGACCGTCCAAACGTCAGACACGGAGCTGTGCTCCGCAGCACCCACCCAGTCACGACGTGCCAAGTCGCTGGCAGCGGCGATCGCGAGCCTCGCGCTGCTCGCCGCGGGCTGCGGCACCTCCTCGCCCGCCAATCCGACCGCCGGGTCGCCGGTGAGCTTCACTGCCGCGGTGTTCAAGTACTCCAGCTGCATGCGCGACCACGGGTTATCGAGCTTCCCGGACCCGACGATGACCGACCACGACGGCCAGCAGGTGGCCTACCTGACGGCCACGATCCCGGTTGACCCGTCCCCGGCGTTCAAGAACGCGGAGAACGCCTGCCGAAGCATCCTGCCCTCGCCGATCAACGTGAGCCCGACCCAGCTCGCCCAGCAGCGACAAGCGCGGGAGCATCGAGTCGTCGGCGAAGTAGCTCGAACGGTGCTCGCGATGTTGATCCTGTACATCGGGCTTCAGAGCATTGGCCTGGTGCTTCACATCATCGGCGCTGCGCGCGGAGGCCCTGGAGGAGGGACCGATGCATCCGAAACCGTCGGCTCAGTCGTGTCGGCGGTCGCCTGGCTCGTCCTGGTATTTGGTCTGATGCGTGTGGTGGTCAAAGTGCGCATCTCCAGGGCGCGGCGCTAGCTGACCGCGGAACGCTCCGCGAAATCGAGAGACTCTCGGTTTGTCACCAGCTGGGCCGTCAGTAACTGACTTTCGCTCTGCGGGCTCGCTGCTCCGAAGGAGAAGTGCCGGTCACCTGGGGCGTCGAGTCCGACGCGGCCGGTGCTTCGGGGGAGGCAGCCTCGTGGAGTGGGATCGCTATCGATTGGTGGGCGTTTGATTCACGCTGACGTAACGCCCTCATGCTGCCGCTTGGATCGAGTTCCGACACGGTTCTGCTCGTAGACCCGAAAGCAGCAGCGTGGTGGTTCCGTGAAGCGGCTGCGTCGGCTATGCCGGGGATGGTCTGGGCTTGGCTTGGGCGCCGGGTTGGACGGTCGGGATCCCTCGGGTGAACGGGAGCGCAACGAGCGCGAGCAGCGCGAGGATGGCCTCCGCGGCGCGCAGGCCGTCGATCTGGCTCTGTTTGTTGACCTTGACGATCTCGTCGGCGGTCGCGGGGGGCACGTTCGCCTTTTGCAGCGCGGCCTTGGTGTCGGCCTCCGACATGAACGGCACGCCGCCTGCGAGTTGGGTGTGCGCCTGCGAGACGACGCTGTCGGGAACGTTGGGGTTGTTCTCGATACCGGTGAAGAACGACGCGGTCATCGCGGAGATGAGCACGGCGCCGGCGAGTGCCGTGCCGATCGACGCGCCGAGCTGGGTGCCGGTGTTCTGGAGCCCGCCGACCTCGCCGCTTTTCTCGTCGGGTACCGCTGAGACCGTCACGGCACCGAGCTGGGAGGCCATCATCCCGAGCCCGGAGCCCGCGAGCAGCAACGGCCAGGTGACGATCCCCGGACCGACGCCAACGTCGAGCAAAGCGACCAGAAGCAAAAGGCCGGCGAACAGCATGATGAACCCGAGCCGGACGACGCGCCGGGGTGAGGCGTTCGGGCGCAGCTTGGGGACGCCGACCGCGAACAGGAGCAGGGACAGCGACAGCGGCAGCAGCCGCACGCCGGTCTCGACCGCCGAGACCCCCAGCGTGACCGACAGGAACAGCGCTAGCGTGAAGAAAAGCCCCGCCTGGATGAGGAACATGAAGAAGAACGACATGACCCCGCTGCGCAGCTGCAGGTTGCGCAGCATCGCCGGGTCGATCAGCGCAGCCTCGCCGCGCTTGACCCGCCGGTTCTCCCACCACACGAACACGACCAGCACCAGCGCCCCCGCGAAGATCATCCAGATCACGGGAGACAGCCCAAGCCACTCGGGAGCGTCCGGACTCGGTTTCACCAAGCCCCACGTTCCAGACTTGAGAACGCCGAGCACGATCGCACCGAGCCCAAGCGCAGACAGAGCCGTGCCCACCAGGTCAAGCCGGGCGCCCTCCTCCGCCGGCGTGTCCTTCATGCGGCGAGCCAGGCCGAGGATCACCAGAACGATGACCACCTCCCCGGCGAACACCCACCGCCACGACGCGTAGGTAGTGAGCAGGCCGCCGACCAGCGGCCCCAGCGCCACCGCGATCGCGCCCGCAGCGGCGACGAGTCCATAGGCGCGCGGACGGTCGGGCTTGGCAAAGTTCGACGCCACCAGCGCCACAATCGCCGGCATGATCAGCACCGCCCCCAGCCCTTCCAGGCCCGACCAGCCGATCATCAGCATGGTCAGGTTCTGAGACAGCGCGGTGGTCAGCGAGCCGCAGGCGTAGATGATGCACCCGATCGCAAACGCCCGCTTGCGCCCGATCATCTGCCCGACCTTCCCGCCCGTGATCATCAGCGACGCCATCACCAGCGTGTACAGAGTGATCGCCGTCTGAATACCGGTCACCGTCGTTCCAACGTCCTTGGCGACGGTCGCGATCGCCGTGTTCATGACCGTCGTGTCGAGGGCCATGACGAACTGCCCGGCTGCCAAGGTCATCAGGACGATCCTCGCTGCGCCCGCCGCCTTCGCCGTTCCCGCCCCTACCGCCGACGCTCCAACATTCACGTCGGCGCTCATCCGCACACCATAGTGACCGACCAGCCATCAAGTGCGCCCATCTCGCGCTCGACCTCCGCCAGCTCGTTAGGCCTTGCGTGACTCACCCAAGGCAGATTGCAGAACCCAGCGCCATGGCGAAATCCTTGCTGGGCATCGGCAGGTCGGCATCCGGGTCCCGCCGCACTGGACGATCGGATACTTACGGAGCGCCGCACCACTCCCCCAACGTGCCCCCGGTCAGGCTGCCGCTTCGATCGACGAGGAGACCTGTTCCTGGCTGCCGCCGCTCGCCCAAAGCGGGACGGACCGTCTTCGTACGGTGACGGTAGGGTGGCCGGAGGAAACCAACCTGGACTGGCAGACGCTCTCGGTAACCGGGCACCTGCGGTGAACGGATCCTTCACCGTTCCCGTGTTGTGCGCGCCGAGCCCGTGCGGTTCGGGCCCGACCCATTCTGAGAAGCCGTAGTCATCGAGCAGGTCCGCCTTCAAGTAATTCTCGATGTTCTCCGGCAGTGGGTTGCCGTCATCGTCGATCGAGAGCAGGAACCCTCACCGTCCGCGGCGTCGAGATGAGCGTGCGAGGCGTGCCACTTGCCCTTGAAATAGGTGCGGTAGCCGCCGGCGCGGAACCAGTCGCCCAAGGTGGGCACAGTGTCCGGCGCAAGCCAGAACATCTCGTCGCTGTTGGTGGCCTCCTTCGATACCCCGTCGGTCTGAGTCACCCCGTGCGGCGACGGATAATGCCCGGTCAGCAGCGACGCCCGGCTCGGCGCGCACGCCGCGGCGATCGGGATAGTGGCGCGTGAACGAGACGCCGTTCTGCCGCATGCGCTCCTGCCCGGCGCAGTGTTCGTGGCGGTACTGCCGCAGTTCGTCGGACTCGTAAGGCGGCGGGTAGCGCAACTGATCGGTCAGAATCAACAGAACGTTCGGGCGACGGGCCACGACGGAAGCGCTAGCCATCGCCCGCGCCCACACGTCATCCGATGGGGGTTGATGCGCGGATCCTCGATGACCTGCTCGTTTCATCCGCTTGGGGCGATGCGCCGGCCGCGGATGGCATACATGATTCTGATAGATCGGTCCGGTCTGCCCGGGTCCGGATCGCCGCCAAGCGTAACCCCGGGCCGGTTGTCAGGAGGAGCCGTCGAGATGAGCACGAGCAGCATGAAGTCGACCACTGGGGGTGCCAAACCGACGGCATCCCGGGGCTCGGGGGCGAACGGTAAGGTCCCGCATCTCTCGTTGCTTGAGCGGATAGCGCGGGGTAAGGCGGAGCGGGCGGACGTACCGCGGGGTGTGCATGGCGAGTGGTCGGCGCCGGCGGCTCGTCGCGATCCGGTGGGGCTGCTGGAGGAGCAGGCCGCTTCGCGGGTGCCGGAGCTGGTGCCGATCCGCTACGGGCGGATGTTGGTCTCGCCGTTTACGTTCTATCGCGGTGCGGCGTATCTGATGGCGGCAGATCTCGCCGGCGCGCAGAGAACCGGTCTGGGTGTGCAGTTGTGTGGCGACGCGCACTTGTCGAACTTTGGTGGGTTCGCCGCGCCGGACCGGCGGTTGGTGTTTGACGTCAACGACTTCGACGAGACGCTGCCTGGGCCATTCGAGTGGGATCTCAAGCGGCTGGTCGCGAGCTTCGCGGTGGCAGGACGCGACCTCGGGTTTCCCGTCAAGGACCGGCGTGTGGTCAATTTGGCCGTGACACGCGCGTATCGAGAGGCGATGCGGACGCTCGCTTCGATGAAGACGTTCGATCTGTGGTACTCGCGAGTCGATGCCGAGTCGGTGCTCGCCCAGTTTCAGAGCGCGGCGAGCGCGAAGCGTCGAAAGGTAATGGAGAAGAATCTCGCCAAGACGCGCGCAAAGGACAGCCTCCGGGCATTCGCGAAGCTCACGACGATCGTGGATGGTGAGCCGCTGATCATCAGCGACCCGCCGTTGATCGTCCCCGTCGAGGATCTCGCCGAAGGCCGCGACATCGAGGAGTTCGCACGGAGCGTGAACCGCGGCTACCGGCGCACCCTCCAAGGCGATCGCAAACGGCTGCTGGAGCGCTTCCGGTATGTGCACGCGGCTCGCAAGGTCGTCGGGGTGGGCAGCGTCGGGACGCGGGCGTGGATCATGCTGATGGTCGGCCGCGACAACGACGATCCGCTGTTCCTACAGCTCAAGGAGGCCCAGCCCTCAGTGCTCGAGCCGTTCCTCGGCAAGAGCCAATACACAAGCCACGGCCAGCGCGTCGTCGAGGGGCAGCGCCTGATGCAGGCCGCAAGCGACATCATGCTCGGCTGGCACGGCGTGACCGGGCTGGACGGCGTCAAGCGCGACTTCTACTTCCGCCAGTTGTGGGACGAAAAGGGCTCGGCGATCATCGAGGGCATGAAACCCCGCGAGCTCACCGCCTACGCCGATATCTGCGGCCGCACGCTCGCCCGCAGCCACGCGCGCTCCGGCGACGCCGTCACGATCAGCGCCTACCTCGGCAACAGTGACGCCATGGACCAAGCGCTCGCCGACTTCGCCGAGCTCTACGCCGACCAGAACGAACTCGACTACGCCGCGCTCACCAGCGCTGTCAAGACCGGACGCGTCGAATCACAGACAGGCCTATAGCCCGCAGCACTCCGATCCGGGGGGTTAGCGTTGGCGCCATCGGCCGCCGACGTCGGTCAAAACGCGCCCCCTGTCCGAGCACCAGAGGAAGCGCAGCCCGACCATTTCGGGGCCCCTCGTTGAACCGCACCCGTGTCTGAGTACCGAACCCGTCCACCTGCCCCGCGTAGAAAGCGCGCTGCCAGCCGGGACGCCCCGGACTACACGCAGCAGCGACTCGCGACGCGACGGGGACGGTGCCGACCGATGAGCGAAGCAGCAACGATTTCCGCGCCGGCGCCGGCAAGTAGCGTTGCCGGAGTTCGACCAGAGGAGCGGCGCCAGTGGCCGCGCCGAGTAGTACCCGCGCGATCACGAGGGCAGGTGACAACCCGCCGGACGTCACGAGTCACGCATCGCCAAACGCGCCCACCTTGACTGCTGCTTTGGGCTTAGAAGCAGCACTCTCGCGTGGTTCATGTCCGGAGGCTGGCGCCATCCCCCTCCCACGAGCGTCCCCAAACGTGCAAGTCTGAGGACGGCGTGCTTTGACGCGCCCGCGTAACGAGCTGCGGTGCCAGGGCAGCCGAGATTCGTTTTGCGTGCGCCCGCCGGGTCGGCGTCCGGTGCTAGCGATTGAGCTTGCCCAGCGAACCGGATCTCGCCCCAGCCTGCCCCACACTGGCGTACGATTCTGCGCCATGAGGGGGCGCGTTGTCGTGGGAGGAACTGCATGGGCACTCATTCTGGGAACCAGTGTCGTGCTTGTCCCGGCAGGTGTGGCCAACCCGGCCCTTCCCCCACCGAGCCTCGGACACACCATCAACATCGGGCTCGTGTCAGGCACCGTGATCGTCACGCTGCCAAGCGGCCAGTCATTCACGCTCGGGCCGCAGGACCGCCACATCCCGATCCAGTCGCTGATCGACACCAGCCATGGCCGCGTTGATCTCAGGGCGGCCGCGGCGCCCGCCAGCCGCAGGGCCAGCGTAACCGCCTCACGAGTGGAGGACGCGCAGTTCTTCGGCGGCGACTTCCGCGTCAGCCAGGCAAGCGCTGACAGCGCGACGCAGATCCGGCTTGCTGGCGGGCGGTTCGTGAGTTGCACCGCGTCGGCTCGTGATGGCTCGACAGCCCGCCTGCCGCACCGGGTCGTGCGGCTGCTGCACGCGAGCGGCCCGGGCAGGTTCCAGACCGTCGGGCGGTATGCCGCTGCCACCGTGCGCGGCACGGTCTGGCTCACCGAAGACTTTTGCGACGGCACACTGGTGCGGGTCACGCGAGGAATTGTGTCGGTCCGGGATCGCGTGACCCAGACCACCGCGATCGTCACGGCGGGCCACAGCTTCTTTGCGCGCGCGCCCTAGCAAGCGCCGGAATCAGATCGCGCACGCGGTCCATTCGCTCCGGCTCCGGCTCGCGGTCTGCGGCACCGACCAAGTTCACGGCGGCGTTGCACGCGCCGAGTGAGTTCCTGGACGACAGGGAAGCGCCAGCGGCCGTCGGCCGACCGGATGCCCGCTTGCGCAGGCAAGTCCGGGAGTCTTTCCGTCCCGTCGGGGATGCGCACCTTTGGCGATGACCAGAGAGCGCTTGCGTCTGGCGCCGCTGCCCTGCTTGTCCGATGCGCAGGCTCCGGTCGCCCTTGTGGATATGACTGCGAGCGAGGGGGGTGATCGAGATTGCCGGAACCGCGACAAACGAGTTGCGCACAGCGTGCGCGGCGCGCGCTTGGCTCGCCGTGCGGCCCGCGCCGTGGCCCTAAGCGGCCCCCATCGCCTTGCCGACGCCAGCAGCCATCTCGTCGGCGTTCATCACCGGTTCGAACGAGATCTGCGCGTCGAGGCCCATGAAAAACGGCTCCGCCGCCGACGGAATATCGCTGGAGTCCGTCATATCGAAGAAGATCAGGGCAGTGCGCATGCCGTCCTGCGAGGTGAAGTACGCAGCCTCCGCATTGAGCGAAGCGAGCGCCTTTCCGACGATTTCCGGCAGGCTTCCGTTCTTGATTGCCTCGTTTCCCGCCGCGGTCGGGATCTTGACCGTCATCAATGTCCTCATCTTCAGCCTCCTTGGTTGGTCCCGGTTCCGGACTGCGCCGACGCGTCAACCGTGGTGAGGTGAACCTCGACGAGAGCGCGCCCCGATCCCGCACATCCGCACGAGATCTTGCGGCGATCCTATGTGGACCCCGGCGCTCAAGTCAACCCGGCTGCCCCGGCCGTAAGTCCCTGCCGGGCCATCCTCAGACCCGGATCCACGAACAGGCCGAACTTTCGCCGGCTCGGAATCGGGCGGCCGTTGCTTCTGCTCAACCGAATGGGGCTGCGCGCCGCTTTTGTTCTTCCAGGAGCATCACCGAGGCTCCTGCATCGTCTCGTATGTGCGGGTTGTCCGACGCCGCGCCCGACGTGACCAACGTCTCCGATACCCAAGCGACCGACGGAGTTCCGACCTATCTGGGAAGGGGCGATCCCGCCGGCAGGTTCGCCGACTACTACCCGGCGTGGATGGATAAGCTGGCCAGCGACGTCGCCCTGGAGGGTCCAGACCAGGTCGCCGATGAGGCAGTCGTTGGTCGGGGCTTGCACAGCTAACCCACAGGTTCGGCTGCGAAGCTACGTGGGTGCGTTTGTCAGGGGACCTATGAGCGAGGATCCCACGCGGGTACTGGTCGTCGATGACGAGCCGAACATCACCGAGTTGGTGTCGATTGGCCTGCGGTATGAGGGGTTTGACGTCAGCAGTGCTCATGACGGTCGGGGGGCGCTGCGAGCCGTTCGCGAGCTTAAGCCGGAGCTGGTGATCCTTGACGTGACGATGCCGGATATCGACGGTCTGGAGGTCGTGCGTCGAATGCGGGCGGAGAACATTTGGATGCCGGTGATCTTTCTGACTGCCAAGGACGCGGTCGAGGACAAGATCGCGGGGCTGACGGTCGGCGGCGATGACTACATCGCCAAGCCCTTCAGTCTGGATGAGCTGGTTGCTCGGGTTCGGGCGATGGTGCGGCGCAACCACCTCGCGGCGCGGCGCGACGAGTCCGGGGTGCTTCGGTATGCCGACCTGGTGCTGGATGAGGACCGGCTGGAGGTCTCCCGGGGTTCCCGGTTCATTTCGCTGACCCCGACCGAGTTTCGCCTCTTGCGCTTTCTGATGCTGAATGCTGGCCGGGTGCTGTCGAAGGCGCAGATCCTCGATCACGTGTGGCAGTACGACTTCGGTGGAGACGGCAACGTGGTCGAGACCTTCATCAGCTACCTGCGCAAGAAGATCGACGTCGAGGAGCCGCCGCTGATCCAGACGGTGCGGGGGTTCGGCTACACGCTGCGCGCGCCGCAGGACTGATGTCGCTGCGTGCCCGGTTGCTGGCGGGCGTGTTGGTGATGACCGCCGTCGGTCTGCTCGCCGCCGGAGGTGGGACGTATCTGGCGTTGCGTTCCTTCCTGCTTGACCGGGTCAACCAGCAGTTGATGGCCACGCGGGCCTCCGTCGGGCGGGGTCTGCGTCAATCCCACGAGGGCACTATCGATTCGACGACCCTGGGCCAGGTCGCTCCGCCGGTTGCGTTCGTCGAGGTCCGTGACGCTAAGGGGCGAGTCGTCGCCGTTCATCCTGCAACCTCATTGAGTGGCTCAAGCCCAGTGCCGCGCTTGCCCACCGTGCTCCATCCCCCTCCGGCGCCCGCTTCGGGCTTGCCGTCACGTGAACGGACGGTTGGTTTCGACGCGCCCGCGGTCAGCGGAACGGGGCGTTACCGGGTGCTGGTCAGTTCGATACCGGCGTCTGGCGGCGTGCTGATCGTGGCCGCCTCGCTCGAAGACGTCAACGCTACGCTGCACCGTCTTCTGATCATCGAGTTGCTGATCGCGGCCGGCCTGCTGGCCGTGCTCGCCGTGACCACGTTCTGGCTGTTGCGGAAAGGGCTACGACCGCTCGAGCGCATGTCGGAGATTGCCGGCGGGATCGCGCAGGGGGATCTAGACGTGCGGCTCTCGCCGGCCAAGGAGGGCAGCGAGATCGGCCGGCTGGGGCTCGCGCTCAACGGGATGCTCGAGCGGCTCGAGGACGCGTTCGCAAGGCGAGACCGCTCCGAGGCGCAGTTGCGACGGTTTGTCTCGAGCGCATCGCACGAGTTGCGCACGCCGCTGACATCAATCCGCGGCTACGCGGAACTTCTGCGCCGGGGGGCCAGACACCGTCCCGAAGACCTGGATAAGTCGATCTCGCGAATCGAATCGGAGGCGACGCGGATGGGCGGGCTGATCGACGATTTGCTGCTCCTCGCGCGACTCGACGAGGAGCGACCGCTCGCGCTATCCAGCACCGATCTGGCGGTGATCGCGCGCGACGCGGTCGACGATGCGCGGGCGCGGGACCCGCAGCGACCGATCACCGTCGACGCCGGTCGTCCGGTCATCGTGAGCGGCGATGAGCCTCGCCTCCGGCAGATCGTGGCCAACCTGCTCGAGAACACGCAGGTCCACACGCCCCCCGGAGCGCCGGTCCGGGTCGAGGTCGGTGTTCGCGGTGGCATGGCCGTCTTGGCGGTAATCGATTCCGGCCAGGGGATCGATCCCGAGCAGCTCCCACACGTGTTCGAGCGCTTCTACCGCGGTACTCCGCCCGGCAGCGGCGACGCGGCTCCGCGCACCGAGGGCAGTGGGCTCGGGCTCGCAATCGTGAAGACGATCGCCGAGGCGCACGGCGGCACCGCGACCGTCACCTCCCGACTCGGTGACGGTGCACGCTTCGAACTCCTACTGCCGCTGGCCGCGACCATGGTCGCGGCCAGCCCTCCGAGCAGCGGTACGACCAGGTCAACCTAGTCGTTGGCGCCAATCACCTTGAAGTCTTGGTTGACGAACACGTGATGCGGCCAGTTGACACCGATCATGTGGACCTCGTAATCGCCGTTGCCCAGCTGCACAACCCGGTCCACGACACCACCAGCGTACGACTTCAATGCGGCCTCAGTGGCTTCATCCGCCTTGGTTCCGCTGACGAGCGTGCCCGAGCCCTGCGTGTAATCCGCGGGGATCTGACCTACGCTCTTTGACTTGTCGTCCGAGCCCTTGTTGAACGCAGCCACGTTCGCCGAGGCTCGCTGCAGGCTGATCGGCGGCCCCACGATCACCTGAGAGGCGGTAACCGTCGTACTGTCGACGTCGCCGAACACGAGGACCGTCTTGCCTTGAGTGACAGCGCTGGCCGCGGCGCCGCTGGTGCCCTCCTCGTACACCGTCGACGAACTCTCCTTGACGGTCACCTTCTCACCCGTCGGTGTCGACAACGTGAAGCTCGAGGCCGACACGCCGCTTACGGTGCCGAGCGACCCGCCCGCGGCGTTTGTCGATCTCGCGTTAGACCTGCCACCTGAACCGCCACCGCCAGCAAACCCGCCTGAGCCGCTGCTGCTGGCCGCGGCGGTCGCGGTGGTCGTGGCGGCCGGCGAGCTCGATGAACCACCGCATGCCGCGACCCCGACCCCTAGGCCCAACACGGGGACGATGAACCCAACGGTCGCCCCAAGGCGGCGCCTGCTCAACACCCGCCACCGGCGGTGCGCATGGCCAGAATCCCGGGAAGACGACGCAGCCGACCCCTGACCGGTTGTTTCGCTATGACTCTTCATTCCTACTGCGCTCCAATCTCGTCGCTCTCAGATTCCAACCGGCACTTTCGTCGGCGCTGCTGGCGGCCGGCTGGGGGCGAGCTGTGGATTACCTGTGGTCCCCAAGGCCGGCATGATCCGATGAGATGGCCGGGCGAAACCGTCAGAACTACCAACCGCGCGGGACCCCGGGCCACACAAGGACTGACTATCCGCGAGACCACGAGGCCAAGCGTCGGATGCGATGGCCCCGACGATCACCGTTTGGACCTCACATACGCCGATCGAGGCGACAGACGCCCTCCAGAACGAGGCGCTGCTAGCCGCCGACCAGCAAGCAGACGTTTGGGCGCCCCTCGGGCTCAGTCCTTGCCTCGCCGTCGAGCCGAAATCGGTCGACGCGCCGGCGTAGCGACCACGAAGGACGCCTCTCGCAACCACGAGGGCAATTTCGAGGCTCCTGCATCACCGACACGGAAGCCATCCGGGGCCGGAACGCCCACGCCCGACGGCGCGCATTTGTGCCCATAGATGCAGCGATCGCCCGTCGCGAAGCAGTCGCAGCCGGCCGCCTGGCGAACACATAAGCGATCTCGGCAACGTGCGAGGGAGGGGTGCCGGCGGTCCGCCACCGCTGGTTCTAGTGGGCATCGGGATGCACGCGGACTGCGAGAACGCGGCCTTGTCCCCTCCCGACGTTGGTGATGCGATACCGGCCTACGCTGTGGAAGGTCGCGCCCTCCCCGGTCCGTAGGCGGGTTGGTGCTTCGCCCGGAAAGACCAACTCGAAGGTGCTGTCGAGGATGTAGATCATGCGTTCGTGTTCGTGCTCGTCGTCGATTTCAATGCTGCCGCCGGGTCGGAAGTTGGATAGCGTCGGGACGAGTGTCCAGCGTGCGCCGCAGGTGAGGTCGTAGAGGTCGACTCCTTCGGTTGGAGAGTGGAGCATGTGCTCGGGCGCGGTGCGGAGGATCCGCACATGGTCGGCGGGCGCGGTCGGCGGCCCGTTGAGAAGGTCAGCCAGTTCGACGTCGTAGAACTCGGAGAGGCGGGCCAGTCGACCGATCGTGATGTCTGATTGCGCCTGTTCTATGAGCGACAGGAACGAGCTGGAGATGCCGGTCGCGCGGGCTAGTTGAGCGAGGGAGAGGCCGTGCTCGGCTCTGAGCTGCTTGAGCCGGGCGGCCAGCTCAGTCTTGTGCGGAGTCGGAGCTTGTGGTTGCTCTGCTGGCGACAAGGCTCTCCTTCTTAGTCGCGATGGTTGCAGGCTCGGTTCGATTTCGAGCCTGAACTTATGCAAGCTCGGCCGGGTTGGTCTGCGGGCGCAGCTCGGCGGTTGACAGGAACATTTCAGCCAGTATTTTGGCTGACCGCCGCCACCATTTTGGGGCACGGCTGCTGATCGGCAGTCGGCCAAAGCGAGGGGGGGCCTTGCAACCCCATGGGAAAGCCGTGGATTTCCGCGGCGCTATCTGTCGGTGCGCCCGCGCGCCGCCTGCCACACCAGCCGGTGGCCGGAAGCCACGCGAACCCCAAAGTGAGAACTCACGAGCTCGGCGCGGAGTAGAGACGGCGCAGGTAGAGGCGACGGTCGGATCGTTTCGAGCGCGGCGCGCCAAGCTCAGATCGAATAGAGGGAGAGATGACGAGAGGTGAGATTGTGCCGAACACGATCCCGGCCGTTGGGGTCAGTGTTTGCCGTCGCCGTTCTTGGCTGGCGGCGTGATCGCGATGGCTTCGGCTGGTCCTGCAACGAGGACACTGCCAGCGCTCACCCAGCAACATGCGTGCCGGGCACGACGTTGTAGACGTCGAGCGGACCGGTGTGCGGGATCGCGGTCAACGGCGATCGCGATTCGCCTTCTCCGATCGCTCCTAAGCCACAGCCCGAGACGACCCCGGTTACCGGTCGATTGCCAGTGCCAGGGGGCTGTCGGTGCTCGTGTGGCGGGGCCAAAAGGCGAGCGCGCGCGCCGGTCCGCGTCTCCGTTCGGGGAAGGACTCGGCCGGGCTTCCAGCCGAAGCTCGAGTGCAGCTCCCATCATCCAGTCCAGCTCCATCAATAGGAGGACGTTGTGCATTTCAGTGATTGGTCGCGAATCCCATCGCGGCGGCTAGCAGCGGTTGCAACCGTGCTCGCCGTGACTGCTGGCATCGCGGTGCTAGCAGGCTCGAGTCTGGCTACGGGAAAGACGGTGGCCAAGCCGGTGGCCAGGACCGCCCAGGCTTCCGCGTGCAGCTCGGGCACGACCGTTCAGACCACCAGCGGGCCGGTCTGTGGCATCTCGTATCCCGCTGGGACTTCAGCGACGGGAATCGTTGCTAAAACGAGCTTCAACCAGTGGCTCGGCATCCCTTACGCGGCCCCGCCTGTGGGCCAGCTACGCTGGCAGCCCCCGCAGCCACAGTCGTGGACCACGACTCTGGCAGCTGTGACCCAGCCACCGGGATGCCCGGGGTCAGGCACCAGCACCGCGAGCGAAGATTGCCTACAGCTCGACATCACCGCTCCGACTGGCGTAGGTTCAGCGCTGCCAGTCATTTTCTACATTCACGGCGGGGGGTTCACGGGCGGCACGACATCCACCTATCCCGAACAGGAACTGGCCACCTCGGGACCGGCGATCGTCGTGGGCGTCGAGTATCGGCTGGGCGTGCTCGGCTTCCTCGCGGACAAGGCGCTCGGTGCTCACTCCGGAGACTTCGGTCTGCAGGACCAGCAGTTTGCGATGAACTGGGTGAAGCAGAACATATCGGCATTCGGCGGCGACCCGGCCAACATCACCATCATGGGCAGCTCGGCCGGCGCCTCGAGCGTGTGCGACCAGATCGCCTCACCGACCGCCCACGGGCTGTTCGAGAAAGCGATCAACTTCAGCGGCGAGTACAACTCGCTGTTCGGCGCACCTACCTCGCTTCAACCTCAGGATTGCAAAGCGCAACTACCGACCCAGCAGCAAGCGAACGCCACAGGCGCCCTCTTCGCAGCCAGCGTCGGTTGTGATCAAGGAAATAGTCGAGGGGAAGAAGCCGCACTTGCGGCCTGCCTCCGCGCCGTGCCGTGGCAGACGCTGTTGACCGCCCAGGCCTCTGGCGGCACGAACTCCCCGATCGTCAACGGCACCACGCTTACTGAGCAGCCGCTGGAGTCGTTTGCGACGGGACGCGTCAACCGAGTTCCGGCGCTCCTCGGCGTCAACCGCGACGAGGACCTGACCGGTACGGCAACCACGGCGGCCGCCTACACCTCCCTGATCGATTCTCAGTATGGAGCTGAGGCATCGGAGGTGCTTCTCCACTACCCACTCACTCGATTCCCATCTCCATATGTCGCGTCCCGCACGGTTGCCGCGGACTCAAACACCGTCTGCCCTGCCTTGGTGCGGGATCAGTACTTGTCGAAGGTAATGCCCATGTACGCTTTTGAGGGCGACACCCCCGACCTGCCGCCGTACAGCACCGCGACGCCTGACCCGCCAGGCTCATCGCACGACTGGGAGCCGGGCTACCTCTTCCCGACCGCGATGGGCATCCCGATTGACAGTCAACTCGACGCGGATCAGGCCACCCTTCGCAGCGAACTGATCTCGCAGGTCACGGCGTTCGCCGCGACCGGTAGCCCAAACACGACTGGAGTGCCACTGTGGCCGCGGTACAAGTCAAACACAGGCTACCTGGTGATGTCGCTACAACCGGGAGGCGATGACGAGCTGATGTCGGCGGACGCCATCTCGCTCGATCACCAGTGCGCGTTCTGGGACAGGATCAGCCCCAAGCCAGCGAGGTAAGAGTCGGGCGCCACACCGCCCGCGCTTGGAGGGACGATCTGAGCAAGGATGCCCAGATCGTCTCTTCGAGGGGCACCCGCGGCAAGGCCCCGCGAACTTGCATCGAGTGAATCCGAGCGCGCCGCATGAATCTACCCGCAAGCGCGTCACTGCTGCTCGGTCCACGACGACACCGTGACCGCATTCCCACGCGAGGAGCAGTCGGCACGCGCCAGTGTGTGTGCAGCTCTGATCGCGGCGAATGCGATCGCGCGGCCAGGGTGGCCCTGCCGGTCGAGGTCGTGGCCACCGTCAGCGTTGGCAGGCCCGGAGGATCGCTCTGACGCTTCATCATCCCGACTCCAGCCGACGGTCGCATGCGGCGGCGAGGGCTTGCGCGGATCGGGCATCTTGTGTGATCGCTTGCGCAAAGGCGATCGGCCAGGCCCTGCCGATCGGCCGGCCACTGCTCTCATTCGGGTCCGTCCGGCGCCGAGCGGTCGTGCCTGCCTCGGTGCCACCAGGCGCCGCGTCGCCTGTGAGCGACCTCGGGGGTGATTGGACGCCGGTCGGAGGAGTCCAGTAGGGAGGGCGGCCGTTTCGTCGAGTACGGTGGAGAGATCGATGATGAACGACGCAGGCCGCGACGGACTGCCCAGGAGCTCGCCAGGGCGGTCGAGAGCGGCCGGGACGTGGGGGCCGCGCTGCGACACCTGGACGGTCACGGGTCCGAGCCCGGGGCTGTGGGGGTAGCCGAGGCGCTGGCGCGGTTTCTCGTTGCGCGCTGCGATTCGCACCATGCTGGCTGGCGAGTCGTGCGTCAGGTTGTTGTCGATTCGGCGGCTGACGCGCCGTGGGAGAGGTGCGCGCGGCGCGCGGTACCGCTGGTGTCGGAGGATCTCCTCAGGCTTGCCGGCGATCGTGGCAGGATGCCGCTGGCACGCGCGCAACATATCGCCGCCCAGCGGCGCGCCGAGCAGATCGCGGTTCACGTCGATCAAGCGACGGTACTCGCGGACCTGGGGCTGGAGTGCTCTGCCGGGAGTCCGGAACGCTGGCGCGTTGCGCTGACGTGCGCGGTCCGAGCTCGCTCACGCGAACAGGTCGCTCGCGCGGTTGATCGCTCGCTCCGCGCGTGACCGAGCCGATTCGCGCCGTGGTGCTCACACGCGATCGGAGTGGAATGGCCGGCTGAGCGGATTGGTGCAGAGGCGAGAAAGAAGAGCCGAGCTGGTAGCGCAACGGTCGCAACGCACCGGCGAGCAGACCGGCGCGTTGAGACCCAGGCCAAACTTCGGGAGCGGCCTCGGAAGCTGGTCCTCGGCAAGTGCAGCAGCGCGCGGTCCGCGAGCCGGGGGAGCCGACCGGCGTACTCGTGGCCGATACGGAATAGCGACGAACCAGAAGGCTCGGGAATGGTGGCGGAGCGGTTGTGGTCGGCGCTCTACAGCCTTCAACGCCTCTGCCACAGTTTCCGGCGACTCAAAAGCAGAACGCGAACGCGGTGCGGTCGCCCGCGGACGAAACGCCCCAACTGCCTCGGGCGCTCCTCGAAGCCCCAGACATCCTCCCGGCAGTAACCGCCGTTCGATCTCGATCGGTGGTTTATCCGGACGCCCTCCACCGGCACGCATGAGACATGGAGCTAGAAAGAATCTCCAATTCGCCGAGAATCGGCGTACCGTCGAGCGTGGACGGTGACTAGCCGGCGAGCTAGACGAGTTAAGGGCTGGCATCTGGCCCGCGACGAGACGGACCGATACAGCATCAGTGGGCTTAATCGCCGCCGTCATCTTCTTGGTCATTGAGATCGCCACGGGCGGCGGCGTGGTTTCGGCGATCGGCCTGGCCGTGATCGTCGCGATCGCGATCTCTTTCGTGATCTCGCGCACGATTACCGCGAGCCTGGCTAAGCGTTCCTCAACGACACGGCCAGACCTCGCCGGTCGACACCTCCGCCGACCTTCCGGACTCGCGATGGAAACGAGCCAACCCGTCAAAGCGGTGGCTCCCGCTCAACGTGACCACTCTCTGGCAACGAGCCCGTCCGGGACCAGGTTCCGGGTGCGTCTCTGCAATCGGAGAGCGCGCGCAGCATCGGGACGGACCGCGTCACTGTCTTGGCGCAAGACAGGAGGCGCGGAACGAAGGAACCGGTGTGTCACCTGTGCGCTCGCAGCAACAGCGGGGCGCGCATACGAACACACGCTGGCAATCGTCGCACGAGGGGCCTTCTGTGAATCGTCCATTGAGTTGTTCAGGCTCGTGAGCCTTCTTTGTTCGAGCCCGCCTCGACGAGGTGCGCGCCACCGCCTCCGCGAGCGCTATCGGTGCGCTTATTTGCGGATGAGCTCGGCAGTGGGGGCTGCTTCAAGCGCGCTGAGCGGAACGGAGGATTTGAGCGCCAGCACGTCGGCTACCAGCACACGCCCTGCCCTCGCGGTCAGCAGCTCGCCGACACGAAGCCGCGAGCAATCGAGGACATCGCTTGCCTCCTGGACGGTGATCGTTCCGGCGGCGTCAGCGACGATCGGGCCGAACGTGCTCTGTAGCTGTGTCGTTGTAACAGTGGTCATTCCTGGCATCCCCTCCTGATGTTCTCCGACTATAGGCGCCAGGGCGCGGAGTTAGGCGGAGCTGCGCCGCAATGGCGGCTCGTGGCGCTGAGACGGACAGCCCTGCGTCCGTGTTTTGCGGGAGGGCCCCCGCCGTTGCGCTATAGTTGAGCGTGGTTGGCACTCTCGGGCCGTGAGTGCCAAAACCTCCTCAATCGAGCCCCCACTGGAGGCCGCATCTCATGAAGCTCAAGCCCCTTGGCGATCGCGTGATTGTGCGGGCGATCGAAGAGGAAGAAACGACCGTGAGCGGGATCGTTCTGCCCGACACCGCGAAGGAGAAGCCCCAGAAGGGCAAGGTTCTCGCGGTCGGCGACGGCAAGATCAGCGAGGACACTGGCAAGCGCATCCCGCCGGACGTCGCCGAGGGCGACGAGGTCCTCTACAGCAAGTACGGTGGCACCGAGATCAAGGTCGACGGTGAGGAACTGCTGGTCCTCCGCGAGTCCGATGTACTCGCCAAGGTCCAGTCCTAAGGAAATCAGGGACACATGCCCCACAAGGAACTCAAATACGCCGAGGACGCCCGCAAGGCGCTCGAGGGCGGAGTCGACGCGGTCGCTAACGCGGTCAAGGTCACGCTCGGCCCGAAGGGCCGGTATGTGGTCCTCGATAAGAAATATGGCGCGCCGACGATTACCAATGACGGTGTGACGATCGCGCGTGAGATCGAGGTCGAGGACGTCTTTCAGAATCAGGGCGCGCAGCTCGTGCGCGAGGTCGCCACGGCGACCAACGATGTGGCCGGTGATGGCACGACGACCGCCACGGTGCTGGCGCAGGCGATGGTGCACGCCGGCATGAAGAACGTCGCGGCCGGCGCGAACCCGCTTGGTCTCAAGCGTGGCATCGAGGGCGCTGTCGACGATGTCGTGAAGAACATCGAGAAGCAGTCGACCGAGATTTCCGGCAAGGATCAGATCGCTCGTGTGGCGACGATCTCGGCTGGCGATGAGGAGATCGGCGACGTGATCGCCGATGCGATCGAGAAGGTCGGCAAGGACGGCGTGGTTAACGTCGAGGAGGGTCAGACGTTCGGCATGGATCTCGAGTTCACCGAGGGCATGCAGTTCGACAAGGGCTACATCTCGCCGTACATGGTCACTGACCAGGAGCGGATGGAGGCGACCCTCGAGGACCCCTACATCCTGATCGCCAATCAGAAGATCGGCTCGGTGCGTGACCTGCTCCCGGTGTTGGAGCAGACGATGCAGTCGGGCAGGCCGTTTCTGATCATCGCCGAAGATGTCGAGGGCGAGTCGCTCGCGACGCTGGTGGTCAACAAGTTGCGTGGCACTTTCACCGGCGTTGCCGTCAAGGCGCCGGGGTTCGGCGATCGTCGTAAGCGGATGCTTGAGGACATCGCGATCCTGACCGGTGGCGAGGTGATTACCGAGGAGATGGGTCTCAAGCTCGAGAACACGCAGATCTCGCAGCTTGGCCGCGCTCGTCGTGTGGTCATCGCCAAGGACACGACCACGATCGTCGACGGCAACGGTGAGGCGGACGCGATCAAGGGCCGGATCAACCAGATCAAGACCGAGATCGAGAACACCGATTCCGACTTCGACCGCGAGAAGCTCCAGGAGCGCCTCGCGAAGCTGTCGGGCGGCGTTGCCGTGGTCAAGGTCGGCGCGGCCACCGAGACCGAGATGAAGGAGAAGAAGCATCGCGTCGAGGACGCGCTGCAGGCCACGCGCGCCGCGCTCGAAGAGGGCATCGTCCCTGGTGGCGGCGTTGCGCTGCTGACCGCGCAGAAGGCCATCGACCTCGACCGGTTCGAGGACGAGGACGAGAAGACGGGCGCGAAGATCGTCCTGCGGGCGCTCGAAGAGCCACTTCGCCAGATCGCGCACAACAGTGGTCTTGAGGGCTCGGTTGTCGTCAGCGACGTCCGCCGCGGGAAGAAGGGCCACGGCCTCAACGCAGCCACTGGCGAGATCGTTGACTTGGTCAAGGAGGGCATCATCGATCCCGCGATGGTGACGCGCTCTGCGCTGCAGAACGCGGCCTCGATCGCCAAGAACATCCTCACGACCGAGGCGATCGTCGCCGAGATCGCGGACACGAACGGCGGTGGCGGTGGTATGCCCGACATGAGCGGGATGATGTAGCCAGAACGCGTTGATTGGTTTCTCACCCGACACGGGTGGCCAAGCATCCACCCAGCGCCTTAGGGCCGCGATCCGCATACCGGCGCGAGGACCTGGTTGACGTTGAAATCTAGGGGTCTACAAGGCTCTGCTCACCGCGGACACGCGACGGACGGACGGACGGATGGCAGTCGAGGGCCCGTTCGCCCGACGCGCCCGTAAGGCCCCTGGCGCGCCAACGTGCCTGACGCGCAAGCTAAGTGACTCGAGGGAGACAGTGATGGCAGCCAAGCACAAAATGACGGTGTCCACACAAGCTACGAGCCACCGTCCTAGTAGCGCGGAGCGACACGCGGCGGAGATCGCGTGGCTCTCCACCCAGCAGGCCGAGCTCAAGCGAGCCGCAGCGGACCGTCGCGTCGAACGCGCCATCAAGAGCACTGCTGACGCAGGCGCCACGCGAGGGGTCTAACACCTCCGGGTCGACACGGCACGTCTCGACCCGGGCCCGATCACGGCAGCTCTTGGCGCGTCCGATTGTGGCTTACGCTTGTTACGACTCGCTCGTCCCGGCGAGATACGCCTCGCACACAGGATCGACAAGCACAGGTGGTCCGCAGGCCGCCGCTTACGGGCGTGACGCGCCAACCGCGGCCGGATTTCGCAGGCGCTGGTAGGCTTGTAGTCGGGAGCACCAGCGTGACGCGGGCGCCTAGCGAGTGACAGCGCCAATCTGATTCTCCGGAACCGCTATCGCGCGGAGTCCGTTTGTCGCTCGAGTTTCACCCGCCGACCATCGGCCTCGTTCAGGCTGATGAATGTAGCCTGCGCCTATCGTCGTTTCGTCGGCGGCCCGTGTTGAGCGTTCTCGGTGCTCTGACGGTCACCGGCGTGCTGGGATTTGTCCTCGCGCGGAGGGGTGGGCAGTTCAGCACCGCGCTTCATAGCGCTCCGATCGCGCTTCTACTTCTTGCTGTGATGCTTCAGATACTCGCGCTCCTGTCTCGAAGTGAGGCCTGGAACGTCTGTGTTCGTGCCGCTGGGGGAACCGTTACCCGCCGGTTGCTGTTCCGCGCTGCAGGCGTGGGCTACCTCGCGAGCTTGGTGAACGGGTCTGTCGGGATGGTTACGCGTATCGCTTCCCCGCGCCGCGTCGCCCCCGAGAGTGCTCCTCCTTTGCCGGCTCTGCTGACAGCCGAGGTTCCGATTATTACCGTCGAAGTCGCGCTGGCGGCGATCTTCTCCTTTACGCTGATCGCTCCGCTCGGCGTTCCATGGTGGTTGCCCGTCATCGCAGTCGCGATCGTGGGCGGGGCGGTCGCTGCTCTGCGCCGGGTTTCCAAGCGCCATCGAACCGGACTGTGGGCGGGCCTGGCGGTGGTGCGTAACAAGGGTCGCGGCCGCGTGATCGCGTTCACTATGTTGGCGGTGTGCGCCCAGGTCGCGCGCAACTGGCTGATGCTTCACGCGATCGGCGTAAATGTCTCGGTCTTTGACGCGATGGCCCTGCTGATCGCGATGTTCACCCTCGGCCAACTTCCGATCGGACCGAGTATCGCCCCTGCTGCCGCAGTTCTGATCCTCGGCGGCTTCGGCGTCGCCGAGACCGCCGCCGCCGGGGTGCTGCTGACCGTGACTGCCACCATTGGCTCGGTTTCCTACGCCGCGTGGGCGATCACCGATCGGATCGTCGCGGGCCGACTCGGTGCGGGTCCAGAAACCGTCGTAGAACCCATCGTCGCCGTGGCTCCCACCTCAGCCTGACCAGCAACCGAGCTCCTCGCGAGCCTGGGTCCTGCGCTGAACACAGCCTCGCAGCGTGGCCAGACCGATCGACGACATCCCGCGCCGGCTTGTCTCGGATTGCGCAGGATGCGGGCTGGACTTCGATGGTCGGCTTGAGAGGGGTTACGATCGGTTCCGGATGGCTGACCGCGCCGATCTTGAGTTCACCTATTCGCTAATCGATCGCATCTTCCGGCTTAGTCTGGGAGAGCTCGCGGACTTCAGCGGCGCCAAGTACGACGGTGATTTCTCTTTGAGCCTCGAGGAGGCCCAGCGGCGCAAGCATGAGTATGTGGCCGAGCAGATAGGCATCGGGCCCGGTCGCCGGGTGCTCGATCTCGGCTGCGGGTGGGGGCCGCTGTTGAATTTCATCCGCGACCGAGGCGGCACCGGGGTCGGCGTCACGTTGTCCTCAGCGCAGGTGGCTGCCTGCCGGCGGCACGGCCTTGACGTCCACCTTTACGATGCGCGGCGGGTCAACCGCGACACCTTCGGCCCGTTCGACGCCGTCGCGAGCGTCGGTGGCTTCGAGCATTTCTGCTCACCGGACGAGTACCTCGCCGGGCGCCAGGAAGAGATCTATCGTGGAGTGTTCGCCGGGATCGCTAGCGTGCTGCCCGACGACAGCCGGTTCTACGTCCAGACGATGGTCTGGGGGCCGAACATGATCCCAGCGGAGCAGATAGACATGGACGCCCTGCGTGCGCTCCCTGAACGAGGCTCTGACGCGTGGGTCCTGGCACTTCTGGGGCGCCAGTTTCCCGGGTCATGGCTTCCCCACGGTCAGGAGCAGATCATACGCAGCGCCGAACCGCACTTCCGTCTGCTTTCAAGCATGAGTGGCCGGCTTGACTACATCGAGACGATCGGCCAGTGGAACCGGCGGATCGGCGCGCCCAGTCTCAGAAAGACGCTGTTCAAGCTCCAGCTTCTCCCGCGCTGGATCACGAGCTCAGACTTCCGGCTCGCCTTCACCTCGGGCGTGAGCGCCAACAAGGTCTGCTTCGAGCGGGAGCTGCTTGAGCACTACCGGCTCGTGTTCCAGAAGCAGCGATGAGACAGCGCATGGACTCCCCCGCGGCACCGCGAGGGAGGGCTAAAACAGTCGAAACTAGCTGACCGCCAGCAGCTCCGTCTCTCGTGGCGCCGACGGTCACGAGCGTCGGTCATCTGAGAGGCAGCGGGACTGGAAACCGGCCGCTCCGGACTCTTGCCTGAGGTCGGGTCTTCCGCGGTCCTAGGACCTCGCCCCGCAGTGCGAGCGAAGCCTGCTGCGAGCGCGGCCCTGGACCTGAGCGGGCGACGCTCGTCGGGCACCGTAAGGGTGGGCTCGCGCGTCCCCGGGAGCAGGGCTGCCGACACTCGCGGACCATCGGTGGAGTGCATAGGCAAGCTCCTGCAGGAGCCTCCGTCAACCGGGACGCCTGCTCGGGCGACGAGCTGCTGACGCCGGGTCCGACTCGAGTCCTCGGGGGCGTCGGAGTGCGGTGCGAAAGCCGACAGCGATGTCCCGCTCACTGAGGCGAATACGAGGCGCGCGGCGACGGGCGGGACGAGACCCGCGTTCATTGTGGAGGCGGCATCAGGGACGTCGTTGCTGCTCCTCGGCAGCGGCAGCCGCTGACGGTGCCGCTGTCGGAGTGATCGCGTGACTCCTTCGGCGTGGGCAACGGGGTCGTCACCGCTCTGGCGCGGCCGCTGCGGTGCTGGGGCGCGGCAGTCTGGGTGCGTGTGCGGTACGGTCAAACGAAAGCTAGCTGAAGGGACCGGGGCCATGGCGTATCTGCAGACGCACTTTTGGAAGGGTGGAACTGAGGAGCAGTATCAGTCGATGCTGAGGGCGGTGCATCCCTCTCGGGGCCTTCCAGATGGGCAGACGGCGCACGTCGCGGGGGCGACTGACGGCGGGTATCTGATTTCGGTCGTCTGGGACTCCAAGGAGCACAGCGAGCGGTTCATGAACGGCACGCTGCTGCCGGCGCTGCCGGTCGAGGGTGGGTTCGCTGGTGCGCCCGAGGAGCGCGTGGCCGAAGTCGCGCACCTCGAAATGGCGTAGCGACAGGGAGTCTGCTGGTCAGGCGCGCCGCCGGCCGGTTGAGCACCGTTCGAGCAGGTTCAGATCTAAGCGACGACGCCGATTGGCGTCGATCGCGCACATTCCGTGCAGCTGTGCTGTGGAGAGACGAGGGACGATGGCAACGCATATCGCATTTCACTAGGTCGACGACGTCGATCATTGGCTGAGTTCATCCAAGCGAGAGGAAGTTTTTGGGCCGCTGGGGATAACGATGCGCGCTTTTCGGGATCCGGCGGGGTCAAACCGGGTTGGACTGATCGCCGAGATCCCCGACATGGCTGCGTTTCAGGAGTTCATGCAGACCGAGGCGGCCGCCGACGCGATGAACGCTGACGGTGTTCGTCCCGAGACGCTCCTGATCCTCACCGAGGGGTAGCGCTCAGCTGCTGTCAACGGCCCGGCTCCCACCTCTGCGTCGAGCCGGGCCAAGCTCTCGTGGCTACAAACCCACCCGTGGGCGAACTCAGAGCCCAGCGCCGCCGCATCGCGAGCACACGAGAAGTCAGCCGTCGCGAACCGACCCCCCCAGCGAAGCGGCCACCACGTCAGCGTCACCCGTTTAGGCGTGAAGAGCCACGCTCGGCTCGGCGCGCTACGACCAGCCCCAGACCCGCTGTGGTGCTTGGGCGCGCATCTCAGCCTCAGAGACGAGCGACCTGGATTGCGTGGATAGCGCTAATCAGCCACCGGCTGGCGAGCGGGACAAGTCGACTCTCCCGCTCTCCGTCCCTGGTGCTCGAGAGCGCCGCAACCAGCGCGAGCCGACGCGTGGAGAGCCGGCCATTTGCCCATGCAGGGTCGGTTCCGACGTACCGGCGCGGCGGCGAACTGGCCCTCCCCGGCCCGGGTTGTTGATCTTCGCCGCTACCCGCGGATCGGTTGCTAGCGGTGCGGTGCGGAGTCGGACCGGATCTCCGCGGACGTACTGATTACGGCTGACCAGGCATGATTGTCGGAGATGAGCGTCCGACATGTCCGCGTGGGTGGACCGGGCAGCGCTGTGCTGCCTGCGTCCGCGGAGCCGCGTCATCCTCTGCGCGCGCGGCTCTCCGCCGGTATGGGCTGGTGCGGGTTGGCTGGCTTGCTCTTGGGAGCATCGGTCATCGTGGTTTCCGCCGGGCGGACGGATTGGCTGCTTCCGGCGTCACTGCGGTTCCTCGGGTCCGTGGGAGCTTTGCCGGGATGGTTGGCAGGCGTCTTTGGGCACAGCGGCATCGACCTGGAGCTCGGCGGTTTGATTGCCGTGTTGTCGCTGATGTTCGTTTCGTACGCGATGGCGATCCGGGCCGCCGATCAGCTGTCGCCGCGGACGGTGCTCGTAGGGGTCGCGAGCCTGAACGCACTGGTGTTGCTTGGCCCTTTGCTGATGTCTACCGACGTGTTCAGCTATGTCGCGTACGGCCGAATCGGCGCTCTGTACGGCGCCAATCCGTACTTCCACGGACCCAACGCAATCGCTCTGGATCCTTCTTACCCGTTTATTGCCGCGCGTTGGGCTGCGACGCCGACGGTGTACGGCCCGCTCTTTACGGCGCTTAGCTACCTGCTGGCGCCGCTCAGTCTCGCGTGGAACGTATTGGCTTACAAAGCGATCGCGGCGATCTCGAGCCTCGTGATTGTGGCGGTGGTTTGGCTGGCCGCCCGTCTACGCGATCTCGACCCGGTCAGAGCGGTTGTGATCGTGGGACTGAACCCCGTGATCCTGGTGTACGGGGTCGGGGGCGGACACAACGATCTGTTGATGCTCGCGATCCTGCTCGTCGGCGTGTATGTGCAGCTCCGAGGCAACCGGCCAGCCAGCGGCGCATTGATCGTCGCTGCCACGGGAGTGAAGCTGACGGCCGGCCTTCTGCTCCCGTTCGTCGTCGCTCACAATGCCAGAGGACGTGGCGGCCGTGGTCTGGGAGCCCTCCTCACAGGAGTCTGCGTTGCCGCTGGCGTCGGCGGCGTGCTCAGTTTCGTTTTCTTTGGCAGCGGCCCGCTTCATCTACTCAGCACACTGCAGAAGGTTCAGCAAGGAGGCGGATTGAACAGCGTCCCTGGGTTTCTGTTGAATCTCCTTGGCCTCGGCCGCCTCAACGGAGCGGTCGGCCCGGTGCTGACTGTCGCGTTCGGGATCTGCGTGGTGTGGTTGCTGCGTCGAGTCTGGACAGGGCAGCTGGATTGGATAACCGCGGTCGGTTGGGCGACTGCGGCGCTGCTCATCACGGCCGGCTTACTTGTTCCTTGGTATGTGGCTTGGCTCGTGCCGTTCGCTGCGCTGAGCGACGACCGCCGCCTGTGGGCGACTACGGTGCTGCTGACAGGCCTCGGCTTGACGACCTTGTGAGCTTGCCGGCGGGGACCACGTGGTGTTTCGCCGCCTGCGACTGGGAGACGGTTGACGAGGGCTAGCGGCGCCCGTGCAGGACCGGCGTCGCCCGCTGACACGCGCGAGGTCTACGCCGCTCGGGCCGCGCGTGCGTTCGGCGCCATGCGGACCGGCTTTCGGAACCGAAAAGGGCTCTATCGTCGTGACAGCAAGCTGCGCCCGCCGGGAGCGGGCGCACACCTGTGGCCATTCTCCCGCGCCCTTGTCGCGACACTCGACCTGGCCGGCATCGGACGGGAGCTGACGGGCGTCGGTGGCGTGGAGGCGATCGAGGATGGCCTCGCCCAACTCGAGCGCTATTGGGACCCGAGCGGCGATCCGCCGGCATACGCGTCAGACGTACGTGGCACACGTGTCGGCGGAGATCGCTACTACGACGACAACGCATGGATCGGTCTGGCGCTCGTCCAGCTCGAACGCATGCATCCGGGCTCAGGCTATCTCGACCGCGCGGAAGCGCTATTTCACTTCGCGGTGAGCGGCTGGGACCGGCGCGCAGGGCCGCATCCGGGCGGAGTGTTCTGGGTCGAGCAAGGCCGGGGCATTGGTGCGAAGAATCACGACCGCAACACGGTGTCCAATGCGCCGAACGCCGAGCTCGGCCTCCACCTCCGCGAGCTCACGGGGCGTACCGCTGCGGAGCACGGCGCCATTGGCGCAAATGAGATGTACGAATGGGTCGTTACGACTCTTGATGCGAGGCACGACACTGACTCCCCCGGCACCGGCCTCTTCTGGGACAAGGTGCGAGGCGACGGAACGGTGGACAAGACACTGTGGACCTATAACCAAGGCAGCATGGTAGGCGCGAATGTGCTGCTTGCCCGCATCCACCACGATATCCGAGCTAACTACCTCGATCGGGCCGAAGCGATCGCCCGGAGGGCCCTACAACACTTCGATAAGGAGGGATTCGACCGCCAGCCTCCAGCGTTCAACGCGATCTTCTTTCGGAACCTTCTGTTACTCCATCCCGTGACACGCGATCCCGAACTCCAGACCGACGTCATCAATCACATCCGGCGCTATGCCGACGACGCATGGTGCCGAACGCGCGATCGCCATGATCGGTTCCACCTCCCTCATGGGGGCGTGACACTGCTCAATCAGAGCGCCCTCGTGCAGTTACTCGCGCTGCTCGCATGGGATCCAAGCGAGTACCGGAAACTCGCGTAGCGCAGGGCGCAGATCGACTGATCCCCCAAGGCCGCGTGGCCGGAGGGTAGGTCCGCAAGCGGCCCACTGGAACAGCCCCCGCCGCCGCCGGGGCGGCCTCGGCGGCGGATCGCTTGTCCCGCCGTGCACGCCAGTCGTCTCGAGACCAGGAACGGGGCTCGATAGCTCTTAGGCGCGTCGTCCGCGGCTGGGGTGCCTTGGCACAGAAGCGGGGCAGCACTGACCGGGTGAGCGTCAGCCGGTCGGGCGTTTCGTGACCACGGTACGGACGGCTGTGAGCTTGCCGGTGTGGTAGGCCCAAGTGGTGGTTGCGCGCCCGGAGGCGCAGCAGGTCGGGTCGTTTGGCCCGTACCAGTACTCGGCGACGACGATCCGGCCGTCGACCCACTTGACCTTCCCGAGCAGCGGCACGTGCGACACGTTCGAGCTGTGCGGCTGGCGAGGCGTGATCAGACCCACCGGCCGCACGCTGGTGGCCGAGCCGCTGAAGATGACATCGGCAAAGCGGATCTGCCCGTCCGCGGTCCCGCCGTTGTTGGAGCAGACGACGTCAACCGCGGCCGCGCGCCCAACGCCGCCAAGCTGGCCATAGGTCACGTCGTACGCGGCCGCGACGCGAACGAGGTCGGGGTCTGAACCGAAGCTGTCGACGTCTCCGAAACCCGTTTGCGAGATCTGCGCGATGTGGTTGTGCAAACGGATCGGACTGCTTGCCTTGCAAACCGCCCCCGGCAGGGTCTCGTTCTGCCAGCCCACCGCCTGGAGCGGCAGCGTCGTCTGCGCCGAGGCGATCGCGGCCGTGCCGACCAGAGCAGCCAACGCTACGGCGATGGCCACGCCACCGATCCAATTCTCATGTCTAGTGACAACTCGAATAAGCATGACGTTGGGGACGGTCCCTCCGTTTCGGCGCTCAAGGTGGCAAAGCGAGCCTGAGCGCATCATTTTCCGCGCTTCTCGTCGTATCCCGCTCAGAACAGTAGTTCTTGCGTCGGAGGGCCTCGGACGGGACCCGTCCGCTGCACCTAGCCGGGTCTTGGCCCGCTGTGGCCGTCGGACTATTCCTAGGTATTGGTGCTCCAGGATCGGCAGCGCGGTCGGCCCTGCATTCGGCGACTCACGCCTCGGCCTGGGACTATCTCACGGCAGGCTCAAAGTCATCCGCGCCGAACGACTGGGCCATACGTCGACGTTACGCCCGACCCGCGCCAGACGGTCCCAGACCTTCCCGCGGCCCGCGCCGTCCTCGGCTCCTGCGCCCAAGGCAGAACCGCGCCATGCGGGCAAAGTGGGCATCCACCTGGTGAAGGCTTTCGTGTCTGGCGCACGTTCCGGCCGCACAAGCATTGGCGGCCAGGGAGTCGCCAGCAACGCTGGTGAGCCGACGACCGCCTTGGCCTGTTTTGCGATCTCGATGTTGTCGGCAATCACGAGGTCTAAAGGGCTCGCCGGGGGACGCCGCCGACGCGATCGCACCAGGTAGCGTCAGGTCTGCCGAGCGACTTCGGGGCTAGTCGGCGTCTCGCGGGTCCATCGGGCGCGTGTTCAACGGCCGAACGGAACCCTCGGCTGAGTAGACGGTCGACTCGCTTGGCCTCGCGAGGAGGCCGTCGAGGCTGAGCTGAAAGTCGGCGAACGCTTCAGAGCGATAGTGGGCGTCCAGCGCCTCCTGGGTTTCCCACTCGCTCACCAGAACGAACCGGCTGGGATCCGTCAGGGTCGCGGCGAAGATGTAGCGCCGGTGGCGCTGCTGATGGCTGGTTCTTGCATGACTGCGCTGCAACCCACAGTCGGCAACGGCCGCGCACGGCGGCGAAGCGTGGCGGTTGGGACGAATTGTTGGGATTTTCGGGCGGATGGTCGGAATAGGAGTACTGTCGTTGGTGGCACTGGCCCTGCGGCCAGAATTCTCAACCCCAGCCCGAATGCCACCAACGGCGCGACCCGCGCCACGAGGCGGGAGGCAGGGGCTACCGGTTTTGACTGCGGGGCTGGTGGGGCCGCCCTACCGGCGCTGTTGCGTTGTAGCGGTGGCTCTGTCACTACCGAGTGACCGCTCGGGGCTCGAGTCCCTCTGACTCCGTGCGGCTCTCACGCGAGGGACGGACCGGCTACAGCGGAGAACGCGACGGCACGATGACAGCCCGTCAACGGGTGGAAGCGGCTCGCCGCATCCGACATGAATGCCAGTCGTGACGAACTGAGGAGGACACGATGGCCCCAAGCGCGGTCGTTGCCCAGGTTTCACAACGTAGCCCAGCCGCCGCCCCCGTGCGATCGGTACGGCGTGCCACTGCGCGGCGCGCGAGCACCAGGCGCGCAGTCGCTCGCGGCCGACAGAGCAATAGCGACGCGAGCATCATCGGCTTCCTCGCCACCCACCCGAGAAGCACCATCGGTGATCTCGCCAGGGCCCTGAACCTCGATCCCGAACACGTCGCGACATGCCTGACCCAGCTCACGAGCTCCGGCGAGATCTACAAGGCATCGCATGGCTACAACACGCAACAGCCGGCGGGACATCGCCGATGAGGGAAGCGCTCCATGCTCGCGCATGGACGCGACGATCCGGTTGATGATCTCGGGAGTGTCCGACTGACTGCATCGGGCAGCGGCGTCCTTGACAATGCTGGAATGTCTGAGGCGATCGAATTTGATCCCGACCTGTACCGCGGAGCGGCGGGGGACTATGACCGCTTCCGCGTTGGGTATCCGCAGTCGATGATCGATGATCTCCTGGAGCGGGTGCAGCCCAGCGGTCGGGGTTGGCTGCTTGATCTTGCGTGCGGCACAGGTCAGATCACGTTTGCGGTGTCTGGCGAGTTTGCCGAGGTCTGGGCGGTCGATCAGGAACCGGACATGGTCGACGTGGTTCGAGGAAAGGCTGCAGCCGCTGGGGTGGGGCACGTGCGCACGGTGATATCGGCCGCCGAGAAGCTCGAGGCGCCGCCGCAGGTGTTTGAGCTGGTTGCGGCTGGGAACGCGTTTCACCGCGTCCATCGTGAGACGGTTGCGGCCAGCGCGTTCGAGTGGCTGCAGCCGGGTGGATTTATCGCGCTGCTGTGGTCCCGGGCACCATTCTTGGGAGATGAGGGCTGGCAGCACGTACTCTCGGCAGTGATGGAGGGTTGGAGGACCCGGTTGGGGGTGCAGGGCCGCGCTCCGGCTGGTTGGGACCGCGCCCGTCGGGAGCGCCCGGACACGACAGTGTTGGCTGACGCTGGGTTCGAGCTGCTGGGCTCGTACCGTTTTCCCACCGAGCACGAATGGACAGTTGACGAGCTGGTCGGGTTCGTGTACTCGACGGCAGTCCTCCCGCGCAGTGTCTTTGCTGACCGCGCGGACGAGTTCGAGGCCGAGCTCCGTCGGGAACTGGGCAGTCATGCGACGCACGGCAAGCTGCCTGAGACGATCGACTTCGCCTACGAGCTCGCTTCCAAGCCGCAGTAGCGCGGTAACGGCAAGCGGGACCCGGCCGCTTCCGAAAACCTCCTCCGTTCGCCACGGACCGATCAGCGGACGCCGTTCGGGTCGGCCACGGGCCTCACCGAAGATGCGCCAGGAGGACGGCGACGCTTCTCACAGTCCAATGATCAGCGGACACGCGCAGGGACTTGGGCTGCGGGAAGGTGTCGGCCGGTTCGAGTGGACTGCGTAAAGACGAGTTGGGTGCCCTGAGCGGGCTGAAAGGGACTAGCTCATCCTGACTCTCGCAACGTGCTCAGGCCGCCACGGCGTTCCGCTCCATCTCGGGCGTGTAGGCCCCGCTGCGCGCGGCGGAGTTCAGCTTCGCGCGGTGGTAGTAGGCCCGCTGGCCGGCCTCGACGTTCTCGGGGTTGCCGTCCCACGCCTTCAGCGCGGGCGCCTGCAGCGCGCGTCCGTAGGAAAACGAGAGTTCCCATGGGTGCGGGCCGCGTGAGTTGATCGCGTTCAGGTGCGCGGTCGCGTCCTCGTCCGATTGGCCACCGGAGAGGAAGACGACCCCGGGCACGGCCGCAGGTACGTGCTTGTAGAAGCACCTAAGCGTCCAGTCCGCAACGTCGTCCTGGCTGGCGCGGTCGGACGCCTGATAGCCGGAGAGCACCATGTTCGGCTTCAGCAATGTCCCGAACGTGTCGATGCGCTGGTCGAATAGCTCCGTAAAGACGGCGTCCAGTACGCGCGAGGTGACGTGGTAGCTGCGCTCGATCGTGTGGGTGCCATCTTGGAGCACCTCTGGCTCGACGATCGGGACGATCCCCGCTTCCTGGCACAGCGCCGCGTAGCGGGCGAGTGCGTGTGCATTCGTCCAGACGCAGTAGTCGCTCGGCAGCTCGTCGGTGATCGAATAGGTCGCACGCCACTTGGCGAACCGCGCGCCGAGGTGCCGGTACTCCTCGAGCCGCGCGCGCAGCCCGTCGAGGCCCTCGGTGGTGGTCTCACCCGCCGCGAGCGCGAGCGCCTTAGCGCCCTTGTCGACCTTGATCCCGGGGATGATCCCCTTGGAGGCGAGCAGCTCCGGGAACGGCGTCCCGTCAGAAGCAGACTGGCGGATGGTCTCGTCAAACAGGATCACGCCGCTGATGTACTCCTCTGCGCCGGGCGTCGTGAACAGCATCTCGCGGTACGCCCGGCGATGATCCTCAGTCGACTCAAGGCCGATCGAGTCAAAGCGCTTTTTGATCGTGCCGTCGCTCTCGTCCGCGGCGAGAATTCCCTTTCCCGGGGCAACGAGGGCGTTCGCTGTCTCATGCAGCTCGTTGCGGGTCATATTCTGCCTCTCGTTCGGATGGACTCTGCCTGATTTTCGGCTCAACGACCCGCGTTCCGCTCCCGCGTGGTCGACTCACAACCTCACACGTGAGCCGTCTGATCGCAACCGCGTTCAGCACCGGCCAGTATCGGTAGTTGCTACGGACCTCGTCGGCCCGAGGGGGACGGGTGGTTTGCGACCACGGCGAGAATCCAAGGATCCATCACCGCACGTTTGGAGAATTTGCGCCGCGGGCGTGCGGGCCAAGAGTCGGGGCCTGTCTCAGCAAGGAACCTCAGGTTCATGCGGTGGGTGGGTACGCACGCACGGAGTCGTGGGGACGGAGAAGGTCGGGTAGCGTTTGAGGATGGGGACTGCCTTTCTGCACCAAGCCGGTGGTCGTTCTCCGATGGTGCTCATCCACGGGTTCTCAGGGACGCCGGCGACGTGGACGCCGCTCCTGCCGGCGCTCGAACAACAGCACGACGTGCTGGCCCTGACGCTGCTAGGTCACCGGGGTGGCCCTGAGTATCTCGTCGGGTCGCCGGCGACGCCGGCGGCAATAGCCGATGCGCTGGAGCGCGACATGGACGCGGTCGGCGTCGCGCGCGCCCACCTCGTCGGCAACTCGCTCGGCGGGTGGCTTGCGCTTGAGCTCGCGGTGCGCGGCCGGGCGCTCTCGACAACCGCGCTGGCACCCGCGGGCGGATGGGCGCCCAGGGGGCCTGAGGCCAGGCGCCTGAGGTGCGTGTTTCGCAACAACGATCGAGTGGCCAAGGCCCTGGGACCTCGAGCAGCGCAGCTCGTGCGTCGGCGGCGTTTTCGCGCTGTGGCATTGCGATCCGTCGCGGTGCGCCCGGCCGATGTGCCCGCTGGACTTGCCGTCGAGATGACCGAGGCTGCCGCCGACTGCGCGATCTCTCGGCCGCTGCTGGCGCACCTGGCAGTAGCAGGGTTTGGGGAGCTGGGGGCGATCGACTCACCGGTGCAGATCGGGTGGGGTACGAAGGATCGCATCCTGCGCTGGCCCGGCTACGCCGAACGGTTTCGGCGCATGATCCCTCGAGCGCAGTGGATCGAGCTTGCCGGACTCGGCCACTGTCCGATGCTCGACGACGCCCAGCTCACCACGGACACGATCCTCGCGTTCACGCGACCAGTCGACGCTCGGCGTGTGCCACCGCAGCCGGCGTCGAGCGCGCCGTCTTCTACCTGAACCGCATCTCTGCAGGCGGGAGACCCGGTCTCCTCCTGATCTGCTTCTCGGCGGCAAGCCTGCCGCAGACGCTCGCCGTCAGCAGCGCGACGGCGCGGGGTCACCAGTCTGATCAGCGTCACGGTCGATACTGGAGACCTCGGCCAGCCGACGGTGCAGCCGTTGGCGCAGCTCGTCGGGATCGTAGTCTCGCCGCGCTCGGCGCGTGCGTGCGATGACGACCCCGGTCGCAGCGACCCCCGCGATTCCGGCTAGACCGACGATCTTCCAGCGTGGGCGCACCAGTCGCGTAGGTTACCGGGGGTGGAGCAGCCGACCCTGACGCTCGACGACGCCGTGGACATCGCCTCCACCGGAGACATCTGGCTGTTTCGCGGCAGGTCAGCGGCAGACCTGGCGATTCGCGCCGTGACGAACAGTCCCGTCAATCACGTCGGCATGGTCGTCGCGATCGATGACCTGCCGCCACTTCTCTGGCACGCCGAGCTTGGACGCTCGCTTCCTGACGTGTGGACCGGGCAGCGTCAACGCGGCGTTCAGTTAAACCACCTTCGCCAAGCCGTCGCGACATGGAACACGCGCTATAACCAGCGGGCCTGGGTCCGACAGCTTCAGGGCACGATCCAACGTCACCATGAGGACCGTCTCATGCAGACCATCGCTCGTCTCGATGGTCGGGCATTCCCCACGATCCCTGGAATCATCAGGCAGTGGGCGACGGGACGCGTGCGTCGCACAGTGTCGGTGGAGACGATCTACTGCGCGGAGCTCGTCGCCACGACCTACCAGGACATGGGTCTGCTCCCGAGTCAGCGACCGGCGAGCTGGTATGACCCGGGGCGGTTCTGGAGCGGCGACCGGCTCATGCTCGTCCCGCCATTCGCTCTAGCTGGCGAGATCGCTGTGCGCTGATGTCCGGTGAGCTCCGTAGCACCCGGACCTCCCTCGTCACGACCCAACGCTCCGGGCGATGCGGGATGCCTGTGCCGGATCGCGCAGCCCGGGACGTAGCCTCCGGGTGACGATGATGCCGGATGGTCCCGATTGGAGGCTCTGAGATGGATGCACCCGTCAAGGTCCGCGAGGAATTGCCGAATGTCGTGCGCTTCGATCCTCGGGAGATCAGGAAGGCGGTTGGCGATGTCGAGGGATTCAACGCCAAGCTGGCGCTCGTGATCACCCGCAGCGTCGGAACGATGGCATGCGCCTACGTGTTTGCGGCGATCGCACTGATTAGCCTGCCTGCCGCCATCACCTCGGGACAGGTGATCATCATCGTGGCGTGGGTGGCCCAGACGTTCCTGCAGCTCGTGCTCCTGTCGATCATCATGGTTGGGCAAACGGTGCAGTCCGCCGCTTCGGATGCCCGCGCCGCGAAGGAGTTCGCTGACACCGAGACGATCCTTGACCGGCTTGACCTCAACACCGCGGGTGGCATCAGAGAGCTCCTTGACGCGATCCACGCGATCGGCAATCCAGCTGGAACATCACAGACACCCCCGACCGCGCGGCCAACATCGAATTGACCGGCCGCTGTCCCTTTTATCGATCGACGACCGAACGCCCAAGGGCTGGCCAGCCGGCGCCGCCCTCGGTGAGCAACGTCCCACTCGGCGAACGATCAGCGAACGCCAGGGCCCCGTCGGCATGGTTCGACCGACTCTCGCACGACGGCTCCACGGTCCAACCCCTCCAGCAGAGACCATGGGGCGCCAGCGACGGTCAAGTTATCGACCGCTTCGGGGTCCACTGGCTGATCGGGTACGAAGCCGAGGCACCCGGCTGACGCACGACCGAGAGAGCCGTCGCGTAAAACGGTTCGGAGCGCCAGAGCCACCGACGCCCTCGAAGAAGTAGTCCTGCGGAACCGGTCCGCCTGTGGGCAGCGCCCGCCGCGATACCGCCCTGGGTACGCGATGGCCACGATTTTCCCTTCGTATGTTGACGATCCCGACCGTTAGACCGACGCGGGGGCGCCAGGGTCATCGCTCGCTGAACTGGCGGTGCGAGGTCGTCGTCTGGGATCAGGATCTGCGCGAGGTCGGGGCGAGGAGGCAAGGGGATGCCGGCGCGGCAACCAAGGCAGGTGTGGGCCGGCAAGGGCTGCGGTGTATCGGCCGGCCGCGTTTCGGGTCGGGAGTAGTCGCTCCTGGGTTTGACTCCGCGGCTGGATGAAACTGGCAGCGCTTAGCTCATGCGCCGACGGTTACCGATGTCGACGGGGCTTTTGGCCGGAAGGGTTGCATTTCCGCGCCGGCGGGGCCGACGACGCCCCAGCTGGACTCGGGTACTTCGTTCCAGACCCCTGCGACGTCGCCGAGGGGTTCGGAGACGATCAGCCGCGCGTCGTCTGAGAATTGTCGGAGATCCTCCCGGTCGGGGTATAGCTTGTGGAGTGTCGGAACGTCGGTGGTGTAGAACAGCGAGCGGGACTTCCGCTCGCTGGAGTACCGGAACGCCCAGATGCTGTCACCGTTGGTGGTTGCGACGGTGCCTTGGAACGGGTGCGGAACGCCGTGGCGTTCGGCGACCGCCTCGACGAGCCCAATCGCCTGCTGGACGGCGGCTGGGGGGTTGTCTTCCAGACCGAATGTGAGGGCGAGGAAGAACAGCACTTCGGTGTCGGCCTGGCCCTTGATTTCCGGGTACAGCGACGGGTCGACCGCGAGGACGAGATCGCGCTTGATCGCGCCGAACTCGTTGATGTAGCCGTTGTGCATGAACAGCCAGTGGTCGTGGCGGAAGGGGTGGCAGTTGGTCTGCTGCACGGCGCTGCCGATCGCCGCTCGGATGTGGGTGAAGAACAGCGGGGAGCTGATGTGGCCAGCGAGTTCGCGCAGGTTCTCGTCGTTCCACGCCGGTTCGATGCTGTGGTAGACCCCGGGGGTCTCGGGCTCGCCGTACCAGCCGACGCCGAACCCGTCGCCGTTCGTCGGCTCGGCCCCGAGCCGCGAATGCAGGCTCTGGTCAACCAGCGAGTTAGTCCCTCCATAGAGCACGTCTTTCATCAAGATCGGGGAACCGGAGTATGCGAGCCAGCGGCACATGTGCCGCTCCTTTCTATGTGGTGTCGTACCTATTCACTTGCTTTTGTTCTGCTGCCCCAACGAGCTCGCCTGGCGCGAGAAACCGCTCGGCGAGGCTCGCGACCAGATCGTGGAGGCTTCCGGGTCCGGCGGCAAACGCGCGCTGACGATCGGCGCCGGTGGCGGCCGCCAAGCACCTCACTTCGTCCAGCGCCTGGGCACAGCCGAGCGCGACGGCATGCGGGCGACACTCGGCCAGCAGCGCTTCGAGCGTCTCTCGTACCGGGACCAATGTCCGGGCAGCCGGATCGATCAGCCGGGCATCCATCCCGTCGCGAGCCGCCAGGAAACGGTTCTCGGCCAGAACTTCAGCGCCTGGCGGCGCCGGCGAGGTGTCTCCCTCGAGCTCGAGCCGGGCGAGCGACTGGACCAACGCGACCAACGGAGCGATCTCTCGAACGGTTGACTGAGCGTCCATCACCCGCACCTCTACGGTCCCGAGCACCGGCTGCAGCCGCACGTCCCACCACAAAAAGCTCGGATCCGGTATCGCCCCTGGCGCGATCAGCGCGTCGACCGCCTCGATGTAATCAAAGTAGTCGGCGAAAAATCGTGGCGGGCCCGCCCGAGGGAACGCCTGAAAGATCGGCGTGCGGGCTGACGCGAAGCCGGTATCGCCCCCCCGCCAGAAGGGCGAGTTGGCCGACAACGCGAGCAGAACCGGGATCGAGCGCCGCAACCCGTTGAGCACGCGAATCGCGTCCCCGGGGGCGGGCACACCCACGTGGACATGCAGCGCCATCGTCGGCTCCCGCCGGGCGAGTACGCGCAGCGAGTCATCGAGTGCTCGGTAGCGCGCGGCACCGGAAACCTCGGTCTCCTCGCGCGTAGTGAACGGATGCGTGCCAGCGGCCGCGACCGTCAATCCCAGCGCGTCCAACTCCAGCGAGAGCCGGCTTCGCAGCGAAGCGAGTTCCGCAACGGCTCCGTCAACGTCATGGTGCACGCCGGTGGCGAGCTCAACCACACCCGCGTGAGTCTCCGGGGAGGTGTGCATCGAGAGCTCATCCGAAAGCCCCGCGAGCACCACGTCGCTCAACTGCGCAAGAGACCAATCAGATGGCGCGAGGAGCATCAGCTCCTCTTCGACCCCGAGCGTGTAACGCGCCACGAGATCATCGTTCCACCGCGCCCACAACGGCTGCGCGCGATCACCATCACCGACAATCTGGTCAGCGTTCGAGCATCTGCTCAAGACAGCCATCCGTCCAGTCTCGTGTGCGCTCACGCCATCCGCAACAAGGCGTGCACCCCAGATTCGTCGAGGCCTACACGCACATCGTGTGAGCATCTTGTGAAACCGTTATTCGTGAGACCCAGTGCCGCACCCACGAACCAGCGGCACTCGTGCGGCGGCTTTCGCGGAGCCGGCGCCTGCCGCTCCGGTCGCGCTCGGAGCCGGATCCGGCTGGCTTGCGCCCGCGCCCCGCCTAGACTCAGGGCGGAGCTTGAGCGCCGGTCAGGGATCCGACGGCTGCGCGGCCGTTGCGCGACTCGCTCGGACCGGACCTGTCCGCTGAGCGTCGGGTCAGGTGGCAAACGCCGGCACCGCGACTGGCATCAGATCGACCAACGCTGGTTCGAAGGAGTCTCGGTGCTGTCCACCGAGATGCCGTGACGGCGACGGTCGGAACCAATGGTCCCCGTGACCGTGCGTCCGGGCTCGAACCAGCGTCGATCGCGACAGCGACGACAATCTTGCCGGGCGTCGCGGCAACGATCGGTCCGAGGGCCCGGTCGAGGTTGACAAGTGTGCTGTTGAGCGTGACCGCGCGGCGGATCAGCCGCCGACCGACCATTTCCGATATGAACGCCAGGCGCGCCGGGTTGTCCAGGGCGGTCAGCGTGCCGAACGCGAGCGCGACCGCGAACACCATCCGCAGGCGGATGACTCCCCTCAGCACGCGCGCGCCGAGCACAAGCGAGACGGCCGCCAGCGATGACTGGGGAGGCGGGAGGAACTCGCTCAATCACGAGACTTCCTTGGGTTTGGATATCACCGGCGCGCGAGCCCCGGCAGCACCTCCCGCTTTAGCGATCGTCTTGTCGCTGACTCCCAGTGCGCGGGCGATCGCTCGGTCGCTCATCCCCAGCTCCCGAAGGTGCTTCGCGTTGACGGCGATCTTCAGGTAGACCGGTAGTTCCTCGCCTTCGGCGATGACGGCCTCGACGGGGATGCTCGCGCCGGTTCGAATTCTTTGCGTCGCCCTCGTCCGTCTCCCTCCGAACCAGCGCGGGGCGGTTCCGCTTTACGAGCGTGGCCGACGTTCCCGATGAGCTAGTCTCGTCAGCCTGGCTGTTGTGCGTTTGGCGGGGCGCACGGGTCATCGGCCTGTCCGCCTCCGGCAGGACGCTGTTCTGGCCAGCGTCGTTTGGCTCTGGGCCCGGAGGGGATCGGATCTCGAGATGAAGGCTGCTGTGCGTGATCGTTGGCGTGCCCGATCGGACCGTCCGAATGACGGTCGTATGAAGCCTGCGCTCGCACCGCCGGACGTGTTTGATCCCCCGCCGTACGGGTTGCGCGCGACCGCCGGACGACTCGTTCACGTGTGGCGAGACCAGCGGCGGCTCAGTCTCATCGGGCTTGCTTACGCCTTCGTCTACAGCCTGTTGTCGCTGGCGATACCGCTGCTGATCGCGGTCGCCATCGACAGCTCGATCGTCGATCACCGCTATCCGCTGGCGCCACTGCTGGCGGCGATCGCCGTGCTGTCGGTGATCCGGGCGTGGGTGAACTACCGGCGGCGATATGCGACATCTAAGGTCGGTATCGCGATCGAGGCACGGCTGCGGGAGCTTCTCTACGACCACTACCTGCGCTACCCACGACCGTTCTATGACCGGCAACCGACCGGGCAGGTTCTGTCGCGCGCGACCAACGACCTGTACCCAGTTCGGTACTTCGTCGGCTGGGGTCTCGTCCAGGCGGTGCAGAGCAGCATGCTGATCGTCGGCACCGGGGTGCTGCTCGCTCTGACGAACTGGCGGCTGGCGCTCTGGAGCGCGTTGCCGATGCCGATGATTGCGGTAGTCGCCCACCGCTTCGGTGGCCTGGTGGCGCCGGTCTCTCGGGCCGTCCAAGCGCGGAAGGGCGATCTGACGGATGCAGCCAACGAGGCGGTCGTAGGGATCGAGATGGTGCAGGCGTTCGGACGCGGCCAGGTGGTTCGCGAGAGCTTCGCCGACCGCGCCGCCGGGATCAGAACGGAGATGCTGCGCCAAGCGCGGCTCGAGTCCATCTACCTGCCGCCGATCTTCTACCTGCCGTCACTGTCGGTCGCGTTGGTGCTGTTCCTCGGCGGTCGCGCGGTGATCCACGGCACGATGAGCTACGGGGATCTGGCGCTGTTCATCCAGCTGCTGCTCCAGCTGGTCTGGCCGCTGGAGTCGATCGGATGGATCCTCGATCTCAGCCAGCGAGCGCTGGCGGCAGCAGGACGGACGTTCTCCTGGCTCGACCAGATCCCGCTGCTGCCTGAGCCGCCCGCGGCGAAAGCGAAACGGCGGCCGCGCGACCGACCGGCAGCGGTCGTCTTCGATGACATCCACTTCGGCTACGCCGCGGGGTCCGAGGTGCTCCGCGGGGTGCGGCTGCGGGTCGATCCCGGCGAGGTGGTCGCTGTCTGCGGCCGGACCGGCGCCGGCAAGTCGACCTTGCTCTCCCTCGTGCCGCGCCTGTATGACCCGTCGTGCGGGGCGGTGACGCTCGCGGGAGTCGACCTGCGCGCGATGACACTCGAAGAGGTCCGCAGTTCAGTCGCGGTGGTAACCCAGCGACCGCTCCTGTTCAGCGAGACGCTGAGGGAGAACCTGCTGGCCGGGTGTCCCGACGCCAGCCCCACCGAGATCGAGCTGGCCTGCCGACGCGCCGGTGTGTCGACGTTCGTTGACCTCCTGCCCGACGGCCTGGACACGCTCATCGGGGAGCGGGGGATCAACCTCTCGGGGGGGCAGCGCCAACGCGTCACGCTCGCCCGCGCGCTGCTCTCGCCGGCGCCGGCGGCTGTCCTCGACGACCCGCTGTCCGCGGTCGACACCGAGGCGGAGCGCGAAATCGTCCAGGGGCTGCGTCTTGGCCTGCGGGGGCGCGCAGTCCTGCTTGCGACCCAGCGGCTGTCGACGCTCGCGCTCGCCGACCGGATCGTCGTGCTCGAGGATGGCCGCATCGTCGAGCACGGCGAGCTTGGACAGCTGCTGGATGACGGGGGTGCGTTCACGGAGCTGTTCGGGGAGGAGGCGGTCACCCGTGCCGGATGAGCGCACCGGGAACGGCCGGCTCCTGGCGCTGCGCCGCTATGTCGCACAGCATCCGGTGTGGGTCGCGGCGCTGTGCCTGTGCGCGGTCGCCGAGGCATGCGCCCAGACCGGCAGCTGGCTGCTGGTGCGCGACGCGATCAACAACGGGATCGTCGCGCACAACGAACGCACGCTCAACCTGACACTGGCCGCGTTCGTCTTGGTCAACGCCGCCGGCTGGGGACTGTCGGCGCTGGTCACGAGGGGGATGGCGAGGCTCGGCCAGGACGTAGTCCTCGGACTGCGCCGCGATCTGTTTGACCATCTCACGACGTTGTCGCTCAGGTTCTTCTCCGAACAGCGCGCCGGCTGGATCATCGCCCGCCTCACCAGCGACATCGATGCCATCTCCGACGTCCTCTCGCAGGGGCTGCCCACGATCGTGATGAGCTGTGCGCTCCTGCCCGCCGCGGTGGTGGCGCTGCTCGTCAATGACTGGCGCCTCGGCCTCGCCGCGCTGCTCGTGTTGCCACCCGCGCTCGTCCTCAGCCGCTGGTTCCAGCAGACCTCAACCCGGGCTCAGCTGGAGGTCCGTAGTCGGATCGCGATCGTGACCGCCCACATCGCCGAGTCGGTGGCCGGCATGACAGTCATCCAGACGTTCCAGCGCGAGTCGCTGTTCCGCTCGCGCTTCGACGAGTTCAACCAGGGCAACCGGGTCGCCAACACCTACGCGCAGCGGATCGTGTCCGTGTTCTTCCCGTCGATCGAGCTCCTCGGCGTGCTCGCCACGATCGCCGTCCTCGCAGTGGGTGCCAACGTGCTGCCGTCAAGCCAGATCGGCACGCTGGCCGCGGCTTACTTCCTTCTGTCGCTCGCGTTTCAACCGCTGCAATCACTGTCCGACGTCTACTCTCAGCTGCAATCGGCGCAGGCGGCTCTGGTCAAGGTCTCGCTCGTTCTGGACGAGCAACCCGACATCCGCAGCCCCACCCATCCTCGACCAGTCGGGCGCCTCGAAGGTGAGCTGACGTTCGAGCAAGTGCGCTTCGCTTACGGCGACCACGAGGTTCTCCACGGAATCGACCTGACCATCCCGCCGGGCGCCTGCTACGCGATCGTCGGGGAGTCCGGTGGCGGCAAGTCGACGCTGGCAAAACTCACGGCTCGGCTGTACGACCCGACCCGCGGCGCCGTCTTGGTCGACGGGATCGATCTCCGGGAGCTGGATGTGATCCAGTACCGGCAGCAGCTCGGAGTCGTGCTCCAGGACCCATTCCTGCTCTCGGGGACGATCACCGACAACCTGCGCTTCGCCAAGCCGCAGGCATGCGACGACGAGCTGTTCCAGATCGCCGAGATGGTCGGGCTGGACGCAGTCGCTCGCCGCTTCCCCGCCGGCTTCGAGCACCTGATCCGAGAAGGCGGAAGCGGCCTCTCGGCTGGTGAGCGCCAGCTGATCTCGATTGGACGCGCGCTGCTGGCCGACCCGCGGATCCTCATCTTCGACGAGGCGACATCGAGCATCGACCGGCCGACCGAGCTGCTGATCGAGCGCGCACTCGATCGGCTCCTGCACGGGCGGACCTCGATCATCATCGCGCACCGCCTTTCGACCGCCCGGCGGGCCGACCAGATCGTCGTGGTCGACCGCGGCAACGTCGTCCAGCAAGGGACCGAGGCCGAGTTGCTTGGGGTCGGCGGCCCGTTCCGACGGCTTGCCGAAGCCCACCTCCTGGGTACGCCGTAGCCTGAGGCGCGCTTCCTATCGGAACATCTTGAGGGTGGGGTCCCCGAGCGCAACGAGCATCCAAGCGCCGCCCCCCGCACTCGGCGACACGTGATCCTCCTCGCCGTGCGCGCTGGCGAAGAGCGTCTGATCGGCCATCATCGGGGCCTCGCCCGGGTTACGGCGGCGAGCGCGCTGCCGGTCGACTTCAAGGGTTTTGTCAGTGTCGCGTCTAAACACGTGAGCAATCGTATTCTCGGCGACCAGGACCCTCGATCACTAATCAACGATCGGTTCCCGTGACCAAGCTCACTAAATCGGCGGGCCGTCGTACGGGCAGTCTCCGGCCGGCTGAGGTCGGCGAGGACGACGGTGGCGTTGAAAGTCGACCCGCCGAAGGGCATGACCGCGCCGGCTGCCTACCGCCCTGATAGGTTCACTTGCTCGGTCGACTCGGCGGGGGACGAAGCGCTGTACTTCGCATACGACCCTCTGATCCCGAACAGTCTTCCGAACTTGGCCATCAGCTCGAAGAGGATTTGCTGCGTCCGATCCCGAATCGGAAAGTCACATAGGCCGATGCCGTATTCGCGACACAGTGCCGCGCCTTGGAGCGGGCTGGGGCGCACGGTGCGCCGGCCATTGCGCAGCACGTAAGCGAGCTTTCCGTCGTTTGCGAGCCCGAACTCCGTCTCGAAAAAACCATCGATGTTCCGAGCCGGACGGAACTCGAGTATCAAGTGTGCCACCTCGGGTCCGTCGTTCCACGCCATATGCGGCGTTCCGGGCGGCACGATGACCTCCTCGCCCGGGTTCAGCACGTGATCCACGCCCCCCACGTGGACACCGAACCTACCTGAGACGACCCGGAATAGCTCCGACTGAAACCTGTGCGTGCTCAGGGGTGGGGATACCGAGAACGGCGCGGGCTGGACGAAGTAGTCACAGATCATGACCTCCCCACCATTGTCGTGCCCTGTCGCCTCGAATCGCATCTTCTGTCCCATCCCGGGAGCTTCGATGATGTCGCCGCTTCGCGCCATGAAGCCTCTGTCCTTGTAGGTGTGCAGCTTCGTGATTCAGAATGTGGCGCTTCGATCCGGCCTATCCCTCAAGCGCCCTTTCGAGCCCTTAACGAGCCGAGGGGCACAGTTCTTCTGGCTGACGAGCCCCACAACTGCGTCCGGCGACTGGTCGACGCGCGCATCCTCGCGCGTTCCCGTGTGTCGCGGGAGGGTCGCGAGTTCCACCTCGCGCCAACGACCGCATCTCGCCCTGAGCGGACCGTCCCGGCGGCAGCAACTGGAAACTATCCCATGGTGGTCTCGGCGTGAGGTCCCGGGGTATCCAAGTCTCGGTGCATCCGCACGGCACGGGCGAAGCGGGTTTCGGCGGTGCCCACGACTCGGAAGCCGAGCTTTGCGTAGAAGACCTGCGCCGGGCCTGCGGTTACCTCGAGTCGCGTCGCTCCAGCGCTCCGTCCCCGCTCGCAAGCGTCCTCCACGAGCGAAGCGCCAATTCCGCGCCGCATGTGATCGGGCTCGACGAACAGGCCATCTAGCTCGTACGCACCCTCCGGACCGGGGATGACGACCGAGAAACCGACGGGCGCGTCGGAGCCGATCACGGCCACCCTGGTCCATCCGTTGTCGATGAAGTGCGCCGGGAGCTTGATGGCGTCGGGATGGGCGGCGAGGTGCCCGCGGTACTCCTCCCACACATCGGATGATCTCCGCTGCAACGCCTCAAGCACCGACGCCTCTCGCTGGTTTGCGTCCCGGATCTCGATCCCTGACGGGGTCGGAGCGCTCACCAGAGGCTGCGATCGAGAGCCTCGCTGATACGCGGCAGCGCGCGCAGGGCGGCCGTTGCGGCCTCCACCGCCGACTGCCCCGGTTCGGCCTTGTACGTGAGCGTTTCCTGGCGCCGAGCCGCGCCGGGATCGTCAATCTGCACAACCAGGCTCACCGTTTCCCCGCTCCAGCGCTGGCGAGCCGCAAGGTATCTCGCGACCTCGCGCAGTGCCTTGGCAGTCACGGTCACTGCGACAGTGTCGGTCCCAAGATCGCCGTAGCCGCCGATTGGGGGTAACTCGTCCGAGACGATCCTTGCGTCCGGACCCACGCTGTCGACCAAGCCGCGCGCATCGGCCCGCTCGAGGTCGCACAGCCTGAGGACGAGTCTTTCGTCGATCATGGCTCGAGTGCCATCTCGCGCCACGATATCGGACGGGTGGCGGCGGGCTGAACGGGCGGCGGCCGATCGAACCCGCCTAGGCCGGGATCTTGCTCATGCCGTCGGCGGTGTGGTCTCCATGCCCTCGCTGAAGCGCCTGCGAATGTGTTTCTCGGGGTCTGTGTCGCCGAGCAATTCCTGGCCTTGGCTGAATCGGCCGCGGTGCGGCCCGGTTGTCAGCGGCGCACGCGTCCGCTGGCCGTCGCAGAACTGACCCAGGCGCAGCGTTTCGAGGTCGCGCGGATAGCGGGCCTGGCCCAGAGCGAAACGCGACCGCGGAATCTCGGGTTGGAATGGCAGCTCCGGTGCGATCCGTGCCTGATCTCTCATTTTGTTCTCCTCCTGCGAGACGACGTATCCGTCCGCCAAAGCGGACTTCGCCGCGTCCAATATATCGTCGCAAGATATCGTAACACGATAAGATTGCAGCGTAAAGCCGGCTTCTGTCCCTCGCGCTAGCGGAGTGGTCGCGCTCGCCTACGAGCCGACCCGCAGCTGAGCGGCAAGACCCGCGTGGCCACAACCTCGCCGGGTCTCAGCCGTACCCGCGGCCACTTTTGTCCCCGCTGGCTTCCCCTGGCGCACAGAAAGTAGGAAGATCTCAGCGGGCCGGCGGCGTAGGCCCGTTCCCATTTGCACTCCCGGAGACCAGATGCATGAGACGGACGGTGCGCCTCACCGTCATCGCCGTTCTGGTCGCAACCGGGTGTGCGGTGCTATCTGCATGCGGGAGCGGCGGCAATCGAGCGAGCCGGCAGCCCGCCGGCGGCACGATCAACGTTGCGATCGTCGATAACCCCAACGAGGAAGATCTTGCTCACCTCACGCCGTCGCTCTTCACGGCAAAGACCGGCATCCGCGTGAACTACACGATCCTGGATGAGGGGACATTGCGCGAGGTGGTCGACCAGGACCTGTCCACACGCCACTGCCAGAGCCAGTGGCGGTCCAGGCCACTTAGGCTCTGTCATCCCGATCAGACTTACAGCCCCGCGTACGAGAAGTAAGAAGGCTGGCGCGCGGTAACCCGGAAGCGCCACCAGCGTGATGCCTATGATCGCCCGCGTGGCGCGGGGTGACGGACCCGGACGACCGTCACCCCGCGACGTGCTGATGGGGCGGGCCGGTTAACTTTTGAGTGCTTCCTGCAGCTCGCTGGCGATCTCGTCGGTGCTCGCATCCAATGAGCGCTTAACGACCTTGTCGGCTTTGGTCACGGCCTTGGAGAATCCCTTTTCGAGGGTGGGCTCGCCGACCACGATCAGGCCCACCTGGTTGGGTCCAAGCTCCCCGGCCGCCTCTTTGAGCTCCTTACTTGTGCAGGGACCGCACGTCAAGCGCGGGGTCCGGGGTTGTCGGGGTTGAACTGCTGCAGGCTGGGGATGCGCGGGCGCGGTCGATGGTGTGGGTTTTGTGCGCGCGGGCGCCCAGCCTTACTTTGGTCCGCGACCCTCGGGTTGGCTCCGGGGCCGGCGACGTGATGTTTGATGGGGTGATCCCGCTGGGGGAAGCGTTGCGGCCGCTCGGTCTTTCAGGGCCGTCCACGTGAGCGTGGCGGGCAGGAGCATGCCGGGAGCCGGCCGCGGTGATCTGTGTGACGAGGGGCTTGGCGCGCACGGGGAAGGTCATGCGGGCTGGAGTGCCTCCTCGCCGAGCTCGCGCAGCGTGTGGTAGCTGCGTTTCAGGAGCTTGCGCGCGACGGATAGGCAGGCGCGGTTGTGCCCGAGCCGCTGGGCCGTCTCGCGGTAGTAGTCGCGGTCGGGGCTGCCCTGACGGCATGCTGACTGGGCGGCCTCGAACAGCGCCCAACGCAACGCCGGCGGCCCCTGACGGCTGAGATGGCCGGGTGCGCGGCGCTGATCGGACTGGTACACGGTGATGTCCATGCCCGCGTAGCGGACCGCCAGCCGCGATGAGGAGAACCGGGTGCAGTCGCCGAGCTCGGCGAGGATCGTTACCGCGACCAGCGGCCCGATCCCGTAGTGGGCCATCAGCGCCTTACAGCCGGCCTGCCGACGCGCATAGGCGCGCAGCTGTTTGTCGATCGGCGCGATCTGCACCTCGAGCGCGTCGATCATCGCCAGCGCGACCGTGACCTGCTCGCGCGCGGTCTCCGGCAGCGGCTGGGCGGCCAGCCACTCGCGCCCGTCGCCGGTCATCAGCTGCCGCCGTTGCGGGCAGCCGTGGTGATACAGCGTCGCCTGGATCCGCTGCTGCCACTCCGAGCGCTGCTCTGAGAGCGTGTGCCGCAGCCGCACCCGCGCGCGCAGGTCGAGGATGTGATCGGGCGGGATCCACGACTCCGGCAGCCGCTTGACCATCAGCAGCTCCCGCAGATGCCGCGCGTCCGCACGATCACCCTTCGCCCGCTTCTTCGGCCCCCGCAGCCCCGCCGTCTCCGCCGGCTCAGCGAGATGCACGACCCCGCCGACCCGCCGCAGCTCCTCGACCACGAACCGCCACCCCGTCGTCGCCTCCAACGCCACCTCCAAATCCCGGCCGCGGAAACGCTCAAGCCACCCGCGCACGTGCGCGCGGTCCGCCGGCGCCACGCGCGTGCGCTGAAGCTCGCCGGTCGCGGTGTCGATCCACTCACCGGTGATCTGTCCTCGATGCTGATCAAGTCCCATTACGATGCTCACTCCAGGCCTCCTCAGGCTCCACGGTCACACGACCTGCGCGGTCATAGTCCGCGCTTGAGCTGGGGAGGCCTGCACGTTCTCGGTCAGACGGACTGCTCATGACATCTTTCGGGGCAACGCACCCGATCCGAACTCTTCTGGAATGACCCGGATCCGGGGACGATCCATCCGCTTGGCGATGTGAGGCTGGCCGTTCTCCTGGTCGATCACCGCTGCGTCGAACTTTCCGATGATCGAGTCCTCATGGAGCATCTCGAGCGCATTCAGGTCGTCGAGAGCGTCCTCCATATTGTCGTAGACCGCGGTGTAGAGCAGGCTGTCGTCTGCCATCTGTCCTCCTCTGTGAACGGGTTCGGGACGGTTAAGGTTGGCCCAACCGGAACGAGCGCCCGGTGGGTTACGCGGCAAACTTGGTCTCCGAATGCAGAGTTTCCGAGACGGACGCGTTATGGCTTCCGACGCGATTAGTTATGCGGACTCGTCATGACCGCGCCGTCGGAGGTCCGGCTGCGGCGAGCCCGACGCACATGAACGGGATCCTATTGCCCGCGATGCTGCCCGCCGCCGTTGCCGCGTATAGCGGCCACGCCCGGGAGGCAGAAACTACGCAACAAGGTCCCGTATACGCCCCGCGTGAAGGAGAGCCAGAATGACCAGCCAGCCGATTCGCGATCCGATTGCAGACCACCTCATCACCCCGGAGAACTCGGCGCTGATCGTCATCGATTACCAGCCCACTCAGTTCGCATCGATCCGATCGATGGATCCACGCTTGCTGCTCGAGAACATCGTGAGTACGGTGAAGACCGCGAAGCTGTTTGGCCTTCCGATCGTCCTCTCGACAGTGAACGTCTCTTCCGGACGGAACAAGCCGACCGTTCCCGAGTTGGCCGATCTACTCACGGACAGTCACCCGATCGATCGAACGAGCATCAACTCCTGGGAGGACGCCGACTTCGTCGCGGCCGTACGCGCCACCGAGCGGCGCAAGTTGATCTTCTGTGCGCTGTGGACCGAGGCCTGCATGGCCTTCGCGGCTCTCGACGCGCTGAGAGAGGGCTTTGAGGTCTACCCGGTGGTTGACGCAATCGCCGGCACATCGGTCGAGGCTCACCGAGCCGCCCTGCAGCGCGTCGCGCAGGCCGGAGGCAAGCCGATCAGTTGGGTGTCGCTCGCGTGCGAGCTTCAGCGCGACTGGGCGCGCGAAGGGACCGTTCCGCAGTTCGTTCAGATCCTCTTCACCGACCGGCTCTCGAAGGAGCGGTCCGGGACGGAAGCCGTGACCGCTCTCGCCTGAGGTTGAGTAAGGTGGCGGCTGGCGCCGTTTCATCCTCCTCGGCGCCTCGGAGCCTGCCAGCGTCGAGGAAACGCCTGACGCTGGTCGCAACAATTCTGGGGTCAAGCATCGCGGTCCTGGATAGCAGCGTCGTGAGCGTCGCGCTGCCGTCGATCCAGCGCAGTCTCGGCGGCGGGCTAGCCGGTCAGCAGTGGGTCAGCAATGCGTACCTCTTGACGCTCGGTTCGTTGATTCTGTTGGGTGGTTCGCTGGGTGACATCTTCGGAGAGCGCCGCGTGTTCGCGCTCGGGGTGGGCAGCTTCGGTGTGTGCTCCCTGCTCTGCGCGCTCGCGCCTTCGATCGGGTTGCTGATCGCGTTTCGTGCGCTGCAAGGGGTCGCGGGCGCGCTGCTAACCCCGAGCTCGCTGGCGGTGATCGTCGCGACCTTCCCGGAGCGGGAGCGTGGCCCGGCGATCGGCACCTGGACCGCGTGGGGCACGATCGCCGGCGCGCTCGGGCCTCTCGTCGCAGGACTGATCTTGAATGTCACCTCTTGGCGGTGGATCTTCGTGATCAACCTGCCGCTGGTCATCGTATGCCTGTGGTTGATCCTGCGGGCAGTTCCGGCCAGTAGCTCCACCGGCAAACGGAGGAGGGTTGACCTGGTTGGCGCGGCGCTGTGCATGCTGGGCCTCGGCGGTGCGGTGTTCGCCCTGATCGAGCAGCCGCGCCTGGGCTGGTCGAATCCGGGCGTGAGCGGCTCGCTGATCGGCGGCGTGCTGACGTTCGCGGCCTTCCTGGTGTATGAGTCGCGCACGAAGGATCCGATGCTGCGCCTCGATCTGTTCAAGAGCCGGAACTTCGCGGTGGGCAACGTCGAGACGCTGGCGCTCTACGGGGGCCTGTCGGCGCTGTTCTTCTTCCTCGTCCTGTACCTCCAGCAGGTCGCCGGCTATACGCCGCTGGAAAGCGGACTTGCGTTGTTGCCCGAGAGCTTGGTCATGTTCGCGCTGTCTTCGAAGTTCGGCGCACTCGCCGATCGCCTCGGTCCGCGGCTGTTCATGGACGGAGGCCCGCTGGTCGCCGCCGCCGGCATGCTGCTGCTGCTCCGCTTTGGGGTCCGGGTCGACTACCTGACCCAGGTGCTCCCCGGAATCCTCCTGTTCTCGCTCGGCTTATCGATCACCGTCGCGCCGCTGACCGCGGCGATCCTCGCCGGCGTCGACCAGCGCGAGGCTGGGATTGGCTCCGCGGTGAACAACGCCGTCGCCTGCGTTGCCGGCCTGATCGCGACGGTGGCGATCGAGGCGCTGGTGGCGGCGCAGTTCAGCTCATCGCTCGACCACAAACTCGCCGGCCGGCCGTTGACGCCACGCGGCCAGGCGGCCGTCGCCGAAGCCAAGCAACTAACGCTCGGTCGCCCCTCGGTCGCGGGCCTCCCGCGGCGTGAAGCGGCGGCGATCACAATCGCATCGGGCCAGTCGTCGCTCGAGGCCTTCCGGGTGGGCATCGGCGTTGCGAGCGGCCTGGTCTTGCTCGGCGGTCTGATCGGTGCAGCGGGCATTCGCAATCCGCGACGCGTTGTTCGGGCCCGCGAATGCGCCGGCGGCCAGCTCGCCGGCGCGCCGCTCGATGCCGCGGGACTACACGCCTCCGAACCAGCCTGAGCGCCGGCGCCGGGGGTGCGAGACACTACGGCGCGGGACTGTCGGCAACCGGGACGGCGGCGTTAAACGGCTTGGGCGTGGCGGCTCCGTCCTCGCCGGGCATCTTTGCCCCGGGCCGGGGGCCCGTCCGGCTGTGGTCATTGCCGTGGGCAGAGATCTGGCGCCGGAGCCGAACGTAAGCGATCGCTCCGGGGATCGTCGGCAGCCAGTACGAGATCGTGCGGTAAGCCAGGACGGCGATGACCGCCAGGCTGCCGTTGACACCGAAGGCGAGAAAGGAGCCGATCATCCCGCCCTCGACGCCCCCGATTCCGCCCGGCAGCGGGAGCGTGTTGGCGAGCGTTCCGACGTAGTACCCCATCACCAGGACGGCAGCGGGCGGAGCGTGGCCGAAAGCTTGAAATGACGCCCATAGCGCGCCGATGTCGAAACCCCAACCGGCGAGCGCGCCGAGCAGGGATGGGTCGCGACGCTGGATCATCGCGATGGCAGCGCGCAGCCCGGATTGGAGGGAGCGGGGGAGCGCCGCAGCCCGGCGCAGCCACCGCTCGAGTCGCCCGCGTGCAGCCTCCGCCCGGCGGAGCAGGAAGCGCTCCGCCCGTTCATCGAAGAACAGCATCGAGACGACAATCGTGATCACCGCCGAGCCGAACAGGGCGGGTACCAGCGTCAGGCCAACCGGTGCCGATCCGGAGAAGACACCGAACCAGAGTCCGAATCCACCGATCGCCAGGGCGGCCATGTACACGCCGTAGGTCAGAATCTCGTAGCACACCATTCCGGTGGCCACGTCGGCCGCAGCGAGGCCGCACGCGCGGAGTGCCCATATCGTGAGGGCGATCCCGCCGGCCCCGGCGGTCGCCAGGATCTTGGTGGCGGCTCCGCCGGCAAGCGTTATCTGGTAGCTGAGTCGCCACGCCATCGCTCGCCCGGGGCGCGAGAACACACCGCGGAACAGCGCGATCTCGCCGAAGATGGAGATCACCTCGAGCAAAACCCCAAGCGCCAGCCACCAGGCATCGCCGCGCCGCAGACGTTGAAGGGTTGGCCCCAGGCCGGCTACTTGAGGAACAACGTAGTAAACGAAGCCTGTCACCAGCACGGCACCGAGCGCGGTGAGCGCCGCGCGCCGGTGCCGTCGCAGGAATCCGGGCTTCGTGGCTGATTGCCCCGGCGCAGCGCTCCCCTCGGATCGGGAGCGCTGGCCTTCTATCGGGGCGGGGGCGGGAGGGCGGGCGGGCTCTCCATTCACGAATGGGTGCCGGCCGCCTGTTTGTGACCCGGGAGCTTCGCCTTCAGCTCCGCCAGCTTCGCGTCGACTTGCCCCTTGTGCTTCTCGTGGCGCGCCTCGCGTAGTTCCTTACGCGCCTTCTTCTTGGCTTCGCGCTGGGCTTCCTCGGCCGCCGCAATCTCAGCCTCGACCTCGCCAACCGGCCGTCGCACAACGGTCCCGCCAAGGTTGGCCATGACGGCGTCGACGGCCGTGGTGGCGGGCTCCGACACCTCGGCGAGCAGACTGGGAGGTCCTTCTCGGACGGATTTCGAGATGTCAGCCAGCACCGATCGAGTGTCGTCGTCGTCGTCCTCGTCGAACAGGGAGCCGACAAGAACTCCGGTGGCCCCGCCGACGAGAACACCGAGTGGTCCCCCGAGGATGCCGATCAGTAGCCCGAGCAGCCCTCCTCCGGCGGTGTTCTCAAAGCCCTGCTCGCCGTACTGATCCTTGATCGTGATTCGCCCATCCGCTTCACGGGCTACCACCGCGGCACCCGTCACATCAACGGTGCCCTGCGAGTCAAGCTCCTTGAGGCGGGCGAGCGCCTCGTAGGCATTGGCCTCCTGCGGGAAGGAGACCGCGATCACGTTGTCTCCGGTCAAGATTTCGTCTGTCATCGCTGTCCCTTTCTGGAGCGACTTCTCGATTGCGTTGATGCAGGCTGGCACGAATGATTGGTGATCGGGATAACGACCGAGTCCGGTGTCCATACGCGTCGCTTACCCCCAGCCGGCGCACGAACTCGTCCATAACTCGTTGTTATGGCTGGTCGCGCAGCGCGGCTAGGAGCAAGCTCCGACATTCACCGGTGGGACTGCTTGCCCTGCCGGTGGTGCCGGCGCCGGAGAAACTTCAGGGTGAGCAAGCCCATCACTGTTCGCTTCATTCCTTCACCTCTGGGTTGGGTTTTGGCGTTGGCGGATTGACGTAAAGCTAAGGACGGGGAGTGCTCGAGCAAAGACGCGTCGCTGGCGTCAGCGATAACCAACAGGTCTATGCGCAGGTGAGCTTGTTGCTCGCGAGCGGATGCGTGAGCACCGACGGGGCGGTCAATCGCCGGCTGCTCCGTAAACCGACGGCATAACTAGTTACTCAGCGGTTATCGGACCGGCGTCGGTCCGGCCGTAGGTTCGGCGCGTAAACCCACGTCTGAAGGGAGATAGCTGTGTCACAAGATCTTGATGAGATCAGGCAGCTTGCTAGGCAGTTGAATGGTCCTCCAGGCAGCCAATCCGTCTCCAAAACGGTGCTGCGGCCCTTCCTAGCCCAGGTGGCCCGCTACTGGTGGGTCGAATTGCTGCTGGGGGTGTTCTGGGTCGTGGTCGCGGTGGTGGTGCTGAAGTTCAACCACGCATCGGTCGTCACGGTGGGCGTCCTCACCGGCATTATGTTCTTGTTGTTCGCAGCCGAGGAGTTCGCCGTGGCCGCGCTCGACAAGGGCGCTCGGTGGCTGCAGGCCTTCTTTGGAGTTCTGCTTACGGCCGGGGGCATCGTCGCCCTGATCCGTCCCCGCAACACCTTTGCCGCCTTTGCCGATGTCCTCGGCTTCGTCTTCTTGGCGATCGGAATACTGTGGATGGTCCAGGCGTTCACCGAGCGTCCGATCAACAGTCTCTGGTGGCTCGGACTGATCAGCGGCATCCTGATGGTCGTACTCGCCTTCTGGGTGAGCGGCCAGTTCTTCTTGGAGCGCGCCGTCACGTTGCTCGTGTTTGCAGGGGTTTGGGCGATGGTCAAAGGCATCACCGACATCATCCGCGCATTCCAGATCCGACAGCTCGCGTCGAGCTGAGCAGTTCGAGCCGTCGCTCAGTGTCATGACCGTAAGCCTCAGCTTATTCGTGATCGCCGTCGGGGCGATCCTGAAGTTCGCCGTCAAGACGACCCTCGCTGGGGTCGACATCGGCACCATCGGGGTCATCCTTATGGTGGTCGGACTGGTTGGTCTCGCACTGGGGGTCTGGCAGGCCGCCGCTGCGCGGGCCCCAGACGAGTCCGTGTGATCGCCGGCCTCGGGCCTGTTTTGCGGATTCGGCCCGAGGCCGCCCTATCCCGGAGCCGGCCTTACCGGCAACGGAGACCGGACTTCTCAACGATGCCGACTGTCTCCGACTACCAGGCTGACGGTCTCCCCGACCGGTCACGACTGTCAATCCAAGCGATGCGAGTCAAGGGACGGCGACGTACCGTGGACGCCAGGTTCTCAATCGACGGAAGGTCGGTGAAATGTCCCGAATCCCTAAGACCAAATCGCCCTTTGCCGCGGTCACGTGGGCCCGAGCGCTCGACACGTGGCGTGAGGCAGCGAGTCTCGTCGCGACGCGGTGGCAACTGTTCCTCGACGCGCAGCCGGAGACCCGGGAATGGGCGTTTGCCTCCTACCTGGCGGCTCTGGACGCCGAGGAGGCCGCCGCGAGCGACATGGCGACGCTCTCGACCCGCATCGCCGCGTAGCGAGGTCCAACGTGGAACTCCGACATTTCCGATACTTCGTCGCCATCGCCGAGGAGGGGAGCTTCACGCGAGCCGCCGAACGCTTGTGGGTCGCGCAGCCCGGGCTATCGACGCAGATCCGACGCCTCGAAGCAGAGCTCGGGGTCACGTTACTCGAACGCCACACCCGGGGCGTCGAGCTGACCGAGCTGGAACGCTGTTCCTGGAACGGGCGCGGGTCGCCCTTGTGGCGGCGGAAAGTGCCGGGGCGACAGGACGCGATCTCGAGGCCGGCGTGGTCGGCAGCCTGAGGCTCGGTGTCGCCACCGGAGCCCGATGGGAACCTACCCCCCGCGCTGCTGCGGCGCTTCAGCCGAGCGAGGCCCGGCGTGGAGCTCACGGTAATCGAAGCCTACGGCGGAACGCTCTGGCGCGATCTGCGCGACGGGCGCCTGGACGCGCTGCTCGCGCCGGCCGGCCACGCGTCGGCCGACCTGACCACTCGGGAGCTCGGCAGCGAGACCGGGGTGGTCTTGGTTGGCATCGGTCACCCGCTCGCGGGTATCGGTCCCGTGTCCGCCGAGGACCTCGACGGCGAGCAGGTCGCCGTCAGCCGTCATCGCGACGGGGCCGTGCTCGACCGAGCCGTCCGGGAGATGCTCGGCGGGCTCGGAGTGTCCGCGGAGCTCGTGGCGGGCGCGCCCGGACCTGCGCTGCACGCGGCCGTCGCAACGAACGAGGTGATCGCCCTCACCACCGCGCCCGACTGCCTGCCTGATGGGGTGATCGCTCGCACGCTCGATCCCCGAAGGACGCTGTCTTTCGAGCTGCTGGTGCGTGACGAACCGCCCTCATCCGCGCTGGGCGGGTTCATCAGCATGGCCGAAGACGTGGCACATCGCGCGCGACGTACATCGATTCGCTCGCTGGCGGCGGTGGCGTGACGAGGTGCCAGATGAGCGTTGATCCACGATTTGAGCGTTCCGTGCTCGCCGAACTTGCTCTCGGAGAGCGGCGCGCCCGCGGTAAGGATCGCTCGCGGGATGCGGGCTCCCCGGCGGAAAGCCTCGATGGAGCGGACCACGAGGACCGACTCGAGGGAGCCCCACCGCAGCCCAGGGGCCCTGGCAGCGCTTCGGCTCCTCCGCGATCCGCGCCCGAAGAGATGAGCCGATGAGCCTCGTAGTACTGAACGTCGGTGCGGGGCCGCTATCGCCCGCTGATGAGGTTCGGCTGGCGAAGCGGATCGAGCGTGGCGATCGGACCGCCAGGCAGAGGATGATCGAGAGCAATTTGGGGCTGGTGCACGCGGTTGCCAGGGTGTATCGGGGGAGCTGCGTTCCGTACGCCGATCCCGTCCAGGAGGGAACCATTGGCCTGGTTCGCGCAGTCGAGAGGTTCGATCATCGTCGCGGATTGAAGTTCTCGACCTACGCGGTGTGGTGGATCCGCCGGTCGATTCTCGATGCCGTTGCCGAGTCAGATGTGATCCGCATCCCCGCCAAGGCGAACCAGCAGCTGGCTGCCGTCCGGCGGGCCGAGGCCGAGCTGGAACGGCTCGGCCGGCGGCACGCTTCGGATTCTGAGATCGCCGAGCGGGCGCAGCTCAGCCCGGCGGCCGTGCGCTCGTTGCGCACGGCGGCGCGGGTGACCGTCTCACTGGACCAGCCCGTGGGCGACGACTCGCTCCCCCTCGGCGACCTGATGGCCGACGCTGGGGCTGTCGATCCGGCGGCCAGCGCCGTCGCGGACGATGATCGTGAGCGGGTCTCGGCGATGCTGCGGCTCCTGCCTGAGCGTCACCGGGAGGTGCTCATACGTCGCTACGGCGTCACCGACGGGCGGGCTCAAAGCCATCAAGAGATTGGCGGTTGGCTCGGCGTGGGCGAGGACCGCAGCCGCCAGATCGAGCGCGAGGCACTTCACCGGTTGCGCTCGATCGCGGACACCGGGGCGCTGGCTGCCTAGTGTCCTGAGGCGGAAATTCGTGAGCAGCGTCGCGAGTGGCTGCCGCCCGTCAGGCGCGTCCAGACGCCGCGAGGCTGCCACCGAATTTTCGACGCAGGGCACCTAGCGCGCATCAGCCGCGTCCAAACGCCCACGCCACCATCAGCGGGAACTCCTCTCTCCAGAACGCGTCGCCGTGCGACCCGGTGCGCTCGGTCATGACCACGTCCGCACCTGCATCGCTCAGCGCGTCCGCCCACCGGGCGGCGTTCTGGAGGAAGAACGGCTCTTGCCTGCCGGCGACGAGGTACGCGCGCGGCAGCGACGTCGGCATCACGGCCGGCGGTTTGTAGCCTGCGCCCGGCGACGCGCAGAAGACCGCGCCGTAGATGTCGGGATGGCGAAGCCCCATCGCGAGTGCGAGCTCTCCACTGGCCGAGACACCGAACACGGCGGTTCGGTCGGCGGGCAGCGCGACCTGCAAGCGCGACTGCGCCCATCGGCGCACGTCCTGAACAAAGAACTGCTCGTGGGCCGCGAACCGTTCGGGGTCAAACGCGAAGGCGGCCGTGCTCTGCCCCGGTGAGTACTCATGCAGCCGGAGCGTCTCATCGCCTAGGCGGTGCGCACCGATGATCATCGTCGGCGGTAGGTCGGCCGCCTCGAGGACGCCTCCCCACGACGCGATCAACTGACCGTCACCGGCGAAGACGATGGCCTCGGGTGGAGCCGGTGGGACATACGCCGTGACCTCCCGTCCGCCGTCGTATTCCAAGATCTCGGTGACGGTGTGGCCCGCTGTGGGCGACATTGGCCTGGTCTCCTTGCTTAGTGCCGGTGGCAGCCGTCTGTAGCGGGTGAAGCCGACGGATTCTCCACGGCGACCACGCCCGGGGCGCCGGCGGGGGCATTGCCGCCGGGTCCCGGGCGTGGTGCGAGCGGTCGGGGCTCCGTGCCACGGCGCGGGTACAGTCACCGCGACCATCTCGCCCCGTCCGATCCGCCGCGCCGCTACAGCGCGGGCCCGCGGCGACCGCTCCAGTGACGGAATCCGCGGCGGAAGAACATGAAGCGGGCTACGAAGAACAGCGGGATGAGCAGCCAGAGCCCGCCCGCGGCCCCGACGATCAGGTGAATGGCGATGATGGCCAGGATGATGGGGAGGATCGGGATCATCCGCAGGCAGCGCAGCAGGCCAAAGCCGCTGCGGCCCCCCGCGCCACGCTGCGGATCGCCCGGCAGGTCGCGCGTCAGTTCGGCCAGCTCGCCCACCGTCTTCGCGGCGAAGCACTTCTCCAGCCGCTCCTGGAATTCATCCTGGTCGAGCCGGCCGTCGGTGTGGTGCTGGCGCAGCCGGTCGGCGATTGCCTCACGGTCGGCGTCGCTCGCGCGGAGGTTGGGGTCCCGCATCATCTGGCTGATCCTGTCGTACCCGTACATTGCTGCTCCTTCAGTCTGTGTGTTTCGGTCGTGTGCTGCATGGAGAAGCTTGCTCTTCGGCGGGCGATTTGTCGTCGGGCAGGGGGCGGCTTCTGCGCTGCTCCCGATGCCTTACCGGAGCAGCACCGCGTACTCCCGCCGGCGTAGTCGCGGCTGCGCCCGCGAGCCGATGACGATCCCCGCGGGCCGGGTTATCGTGCGGCTGTGACCCGGCCGGACTGGATCCGCCCCAGCGACGTGCGCCTCGCCGCGATATGCGGGGTGATCCAGATCGCCGCCACGGCGGGGGCGGCGCATCACGTATCGCGCACTCACACATGCTGGTGGGCGACTGCGTGCCACCCTGCGAGGGGGCTCGATGCCGGTGCCTATGCGCTGCTCGCGCTCGGCCCGCTCGCGCTCGTCCTGCGGCGGCGGTACGTGCGCGAGGTGCTCGCGTTCGTGTTCGCGGTTACGGCGGCCTACGTCGCGCGCGGCTACCCGCTGGGCCCGAACTTCCTGGCCCTGGGCTTCGCGATCGTCTCGGCGATATTCGCCGGGGAGCGTGTTCTCGCGTGGATTGCGGTCGGAGCCGGCTGGCTGCTGTTTCTCGGGCTGCCCTGGGCGCTTGGGCACTCCGGCGCGCCGCAGGTGCTGGCGGCGCTGGCGATCGCCGCCTGGCTCCTGGTGGCGCTCGCCGGCGCCGAAGGGGTCCGCGCCCGTAGGGAGCACTTCGCGGAGGCCAGGCGGGCGCGCGAGCTCCAGGCTCGCACTCAGGCCGACGAGGAGCGGCTGCGCATCGCCCAGGAGCTCCACGACGTGCTGGCGCACAACATCTCGCTGATCAACGTCCAATCCGGCGTCGCCCTGCACCTGATGGACGAGAAGCCCGAGCAGGCGCGGATCGCGCTAACGGCGATCAACGAGGCGAGCGCCGACGCGCTGCGCGAGGTCCGTTCGGTGCTCGGCGTGCTTCGCGGCACCAGCGAGCAGGCGCCCCGGGCGCCGACGGCGGGACTGGACCGCATTGACGACCTAGTCACCCGCACAACCGCGGCTGGCGTCGGGGTGACGCTTAAGGTGCACGGCGAGCGCCGGCCGCTCCCCGCGAGCATCGATCTGGCAGCGTTCCGGATCGTGCAAGAGGCGCTGACCAACATCGTCCGCCACGCTGGAGCCGGCGCCGCCACCGTCGAGCTGACCTACGGCCCCGATGAGCTGACCGTGCAGGTGGACGACGACGGACATGGCCGGAGCGCGAGCGGCGGCCGCCGCGAGGTTCGCTCGGCGGACGGCGAGGGCGGCGGCAACGGCATCCCGGGTATGCGCGAGCGCGCGGTCGCCCTCGGCGGCACGTTCGACGCCGGTCCCCGATCAACCGGCGGTTTCCGCGTTAGCGCGCGAATCCCGCTGCCGAGCGAGTGACCGCCGTGATCCGGGTGCTGCTCGCCGACGACCAGGCGCTGGTGCGCGCCGGGTTCAGTGCGCTCCTGGACGCGCAGGATGGGATCGAGGTCGTCGGCGAGGCGGCCGACGGGCGCGAGGCGGCTGACCTGACCCGCGCGCTGAAACCCGACGTCGTGCTGATGGACATCCGCATGCCGACCCTCGACGGAATCGCCGCCACGCGCGAAATCGCCGCGGACCCGGCGCTCGCCGACGTCCGGATCGTGATCCTGACCACCTTCGAGCTCGACGAATACGTGTTCGACGCGATCCGAGCCGGCGCGGCCGGCTTCCTGGTCAAGGACACCAAGCCGAGCGACCTGATCGAGGCGGTGCGGGTGGTCGCCGCCGGCGAGGCGCTGCTGTCGCCGTCGGTCACCCGCCGGCTGATCGGCGAATTCGCCGCGCGCGCCAAGGAGCCGCCTCACTCGGCTGTGCTCGAGGAGCTGACCGACCGCGAGCGCGAGGTGATGGCGCTCGCCGCCGCCGGCCTGTCGAACGAGCAGATCGCCGAACGCCTCGTCGTCAGCTCCGCCACGGCCAAGACGCACGTGAGCCGGGCAATGATCAAGCTCGGCGCCCGGGACCGCGCCCAGCTCGTCGTGATGGCCTACGAGTCGGGTCTCGTGCGACCCGGCTGGTCCGAGTGAGAAGGGGAACCGCCGTCCGCGCCCGCGCCGCCCGCTACAGATTTGCGCCAGCCTCTTCGCGCGGGCGGGCCACTTCGATCAAGCCGCCGATGACGCCGTCGGTCGATCGGTCGGCCTGGGCCCGCACCCGGATCCGGACGCGGTCGGCGCGGAACAGGTCGTGCGAGAGCTCGAACGGGACGTCGGCGATGTCGACGGTGTGACGCTCGACTGACACGAGGGGCGCCGAGCGTCGCACACCGAGCACCCGTGCGGCGTTCTCCGACGCCCCGACGACCTCGATTCGCTCGTCGGCCTCGCCGGGGATGAGCCCGTACTCGGTCTGGAGCATCGGGTAGAGCAGGCCGCCAAGCGGCCGGTCGAGCAGGCCCGGGAAGCGGTCGGCCGGGAGATAGGCGTGCTCGAGCGAGATCGGCTCGTCGTCGGCCAAGCGGGTCCGCACGATCTCGAATACGACGGCGCCGGGTGCCAGCCCGAGCCCCCGTGAGATCTCGTCATTCGCCTCGAGCGTGCGCGTGGAGAGGACCCGCGCTCCGGCCTGGAAGCCCTGTCGCCGTAGGTAGGCGGGAAGCCCGGCGACCGTGGTCAGATCGCGCTCGACCCTTCGTTCGGCAATGAACGTGCCGCCGGCGCGCCCGGTGGCGCGGCGGACCGCGCCCGACGATTCGAGTTCGGCCAGAGCGGCGCGGAGCGTGGCGCGACTCACCCCGTAGCGCCGGGCCAAGTCCCGCTCGGCGCCGAGCCGTTCGCCTGGGCGAAGGACGCCAGAGGCGATCTCGTCAAGGATCCGCCGGCGCGCCTCCACCGCGGCGGGGCCGAGCGACCGGTAGTCGGGCGGGAGTTCGCGTTCACGAGCGGGCACCGACACCGCCTCCGACCCGTTCGACCATCGTGTGAGGGAAATGGTCTGCAATTGGCATGCTGGCGCGATCGTAGCGTTCGCCGCAGCGACCAGGCCGCGCCGGCGCACGCGTGGGGTACGCCTCAGCCTTGCGCCATAAGCTCGTCCGGAACCGCCGGATCGGTCAGACCGTCGATCACGGTCGCGCTACGGGTGCCGGCCAGACGCGCGTGCATGCGCAGCGGGTAGTAGACGAGCCCGATCACCAGCGGGATGCCGATGAGCCAGTAGGACACGCGGATGTCGAGCTTCCACACCGGGTTGGTCGCCACGCGCGGCCACACCAGATCCACGAGTGTCGCCGCTGCCAGCACCAGCGCGGCGACGTTCACCGGGATGCCCCACCGGCCCAGGCTGAACGGCGCGGCGGCTCGCGGCCAGCCGCGCAGGCGCGCGATCAACGTGATCCCCAGGACGAGGACGTAGGGGACGTAGATCGCGGCGATCGCACCGGTGACGAGTACCGTCAAGTTCTGGGTGATGATGATCAGCGGCAGCGAGGTCAGCACGCTGATGACAATCACCGCCACCCACGGCTCGCCGTTGGCTCGGGTGCGCGACAGGGCGCCAGAAAACGGGAGCTGTTCGGCGCGAGCCATGCCAAAGATGTGCCGGCAGATCGCGGTGAACAGCATGTTGATGGCCAGGAACAGCACCCACGCCATGACGACGAGGTAGAGCTTGGCGAAGCCGCCCGAGAGCGAGTTGGTGATTGTGTCCTGGATCGGCGAAGCGCTCTTCATCGCGGCGCCGAGGTTCGGGATCGAGAGGAGGATCAGAAGGATGAACACCGCGCCGGCCACGATCGACAGCCCCGCCGCACCGAGGATCGCCTTCGGCGCCTGGCGCTTGGCGTCGATCGTTTCCTCTCCCAGCGTGCCGGCGGTCTCGAACGTGAACAAGGCCCACAGTCCGACGAATGCGCCGCCGCCGAGGAATCCCGGCAACCACTCGCTGAACGTCGAGCCCGTTCCGCCGGTGTTGAACAGGATCGAGGGCGAGTTGTGGGGCCCAAAGGCGAACACCAGCAGCGAGAGCACGAACAGAACCAGCAACTCCGCCGCCACGCCGACGACCGTGAGACGCCCGAGTACGTCGATCCCGAGCAGATTCAGCACGGCGGCGATGAGGATGAACCCGACCGCGATCGCCACAATCGACCACCGCGTGGGGGTGAACCCGAACAGCGGCCCGAACACGGCCGGCATCACGATCGCGTATGCCGGCAGCAGGGCGAGGAGCGCCCCCAGGTAGAGCCATCCGACCCACCAGCCCGCGCGCAGCCCGGCCAGGTACGTCGGCCAGTGGTAGATCGACGCGGCGAACGGGAAGTGCGAGGCGAGCTCGGCGTAGACCAGGCAGGCCAGGAAAACCGATACGCCCACGATCAGCCAGCCCCAGAAGAACGCAGGCCCTGAGGAACTCAGGGCGAAGGCGAACAGGCTGAAGATGCCGGCGGTGATGCCGGCGCACGCGTAGGTCATCGCGCCGTTCATGACGCCGGTGATAGCCCGCTTGAGGCCGCGGCTCGAGGCGCGCGCCGGCTCGGTCCTCGCGCCGCCGGAATCGAGCGCAGGTCGGTGTGTGCTCATACGCTTCCTCTCATCCTCTGTGCTGATTGAGGCGCGGTCCAGGTCTTCAGCCGTTTGGCGGGCCGCTCTGCGGACTGGACCTTAAGTCGATCCGGTCGCCGGTCGCTCACGACAAAATGGTCTGCTGCGCGTCGCGTATTGGTCTAACGCATGCCGCGGCTCATGTCAAGCAGGTGCCTGAATTTCATCGCAGATGAAACGAAAAATCGTGGTTGTCCACGGCAAAGATATGGTCTAGTCTTGGTCTAAGGATCGATGGCATCACCCGCTACGACAACGCGCTACTCGTTGGCTGACGAGCCGCTTCCGACGACGGCGGGGGTCGTGATCGTCGGCGGTGGCGTGGCCGGGATCGCGCTCGCTCACCAGCTGGCGGAGCTGGGCGCGTCCGGCGTGGTAGTCCTGGAGCAGAACGAGCTCGGCTCCGGAACCACGTGGCATGCCGCCGGCGCGGTGGGGCGGATGCGCACGACCGCGAGCCTGGCACGACTGAACGATCGAAGTGCCGCCCTGTATGAACGGATCGCACGCGACAGCGGCCTGGAGACGGGCTGGCGGAAGGCGGGCAGTCTGACCCTGGCGCGGACCGAGGAACGGATTGTGCAGCTGCGGCGGGCCGGACTCATGGCTCGGCGCTTCGGTGTCGAGGTCCATGAGATCGGGCGCAGCGAAGCGCGAGAACGATGGCCCCTGGCATGGCTCGACGACATCGTGGGCGGCGTCTGGCTCCCCGACGACGGCATCGTCGAGCCCCTCGCCCTGGTGCGGGCAATCGCGAGCGAGGCGCGGCGACTCGGCGCGCTCGTCGTCGAAGGTGTCCGGGTCACGGCGCTGCTCGAGCGGGGCGGGCGCGCGGCCGGGGTGAGCACCACGGCGGGGGACATCGAGTCCGAGACCGTCGTTCTGTGCGGAGGCATGTGGACTGCGCAGCTGGCGGCAAGCGCCGGCGTGAGCGTCCCGCTGCATCCGGTCGAGCATCACTACGTGCTCTCGAACCCGGTCGGCCGTGACATCGACGCGCTTCCGGTTATGCGCGACCCCGACGGCAGCATTTACTGCCGTGGCAAGGGGGAGGCACTGATGCTCGGCGCCTTCCAGCAGACCAGCAAGCCGTGGCTGGTCGATCGCGTGCCGGACAACTTTGCGTTCAGCCTGCTCGAGCCGGATTGGGAGCACTTCGCCGCTCCGCTCAAGGAGGGCCTACGCCGGCTGCCGCCGCTCGCCTCGCTCGGCGTCGCGAAGTTCGTCAACGGACCGGAGAGTTTCACTCCGGACGGGAATCCACTGGTGGGGGAGACCGCAGAGATTCGCCGTCTGTACGTGAGCGCCGGCTTCAACTCGTCGGGGCTCGCCTACTCAGGTGGCGTCGGCGAAGCGCTGGCGCAATGGATCGTCGCGGACGAGCCCCCCGGCGACCTGTGGACGGTCGACATCCGCCGCTTCCGACCCGAGCAGAGCGAGCGCGGCTTCCTGCGCGAGCGAGCCGTCGAGGTGATCGGCACCCACATGCGGATGGCGTATCCCAACGTCGAGTTCGGTCGTGCGCGCGATCTGGTGCGCAGCCCACTCCACGATCGACTGACGGCCGCCGGCGCCAGCTTCGGCGAGAAGATGGGCGTCGAGCGGCCGAACTGGTTCGCGGCGGCGGGTGAGGAGCCGATCACGCGATACGCGTTCACGCGCCAGAACTGGTTCGAGCGCAGCCGTGCCGAGCACCTGGCCGCGCGCGAGAGCGTGGCGCTATTCGACCAGAGCGGCTTCGGCAAATTCGAGATCTCCGGGCCTGACGCGCTCGCCGTTCTACAGCGGGTGTGCTCCAACGACGTCGACGTCGATCCTGGACGGGTGGTGTACACCGCGATGCTGACCTCGCGCGGCACGTTCGCCAGCGATCTGACCGTCCTGCGCACGGCGCCGGACGTTTTCATGATGGTGACGGGGACGGCGCAGTACGTCGCCGACCGGGCCTGGCTCGCACGTCACGTAGCGCCGTGGGAACGACTGACCGTCCTCGACCGTTCGGCTGACTTCGCCGTACTCGGCCTGATGGGCCCGCGTTCGCGTGAGCTGCTTGGCGGGGAGTGCGACGCGGACCTCTCGAACGAGGGCTTCCCATTCGCTACCACGCGCGGGGTCTCACTTGCCGGGGTCCCGTGCCGCGCCGTTCGGATCACCTACGTGGGCGAGCTCGGGTGGGAGCTGTACGCGCCGGTCGAGCGGGCGGGTGCGGTCTACGAGGCGCTGTGGGCGGCCGGGCGACGGTTCGGTCTGGTCAACGGCGGCCATTACGCGATCAACTCGCTGAGGCTGGAGAAGGGCTACCGGGCATGGGGATCCGACCTGAGCATGGATTACACGCCGATCGAGGCCGGCCTCGGATTCGCCGTATCGTGGTCAAAGTCGGTGCCGTTCATCGGCCGTGACGCCCTGTGGGCGCAGCGCAACGGCCATCCCCCTACCAGGCGCATGCTTTCGTTCGTCCTCGAGGATTCCGAGCCCGTTCTGTGGGGCGGCGAGCTGATCTTCCGTGACGGCGAGTGCGTCGGGCACACGACGTCTGGGGCGTACGGCCACTCGCTCGGCGCCTCTGTGGCGCTCGGGTACGTCAGCGCCGTCGACGGCAGCGTCGATCTCGACGTCGTGCTTCCCGGTCGCTACGAGATCGATCTGGCCGGCGAGCGTCACCGCGCTCGCGCGTCGATCGCACCGCCGTTCGATCCGGCCCGTCAGCGCGTCCTGGCATGAGCCACGCTACCGCCGGGTCGCTCACGACGAAGCTCGAGGTTGGGCCGATCGAGGACATGACGGCGCTGGCGCGGCTGGCTGCGGAGGGGTACGGCCTGCCGTCGGATTGCACGCTCGAGCTCTACCCCCTGACCGAGAACTGGACCTACCGGATCGCCAACGGGTCGGGCGAGTCCTCGGTGCTGCGGCTGTACCGGCCAGAGGGGCGTCCGCCCGAAGAGATCCTGTCCGAGCTCGCCTGGATGAAGGCGATTCGCGAGGATGAGCCGACGCTCGTGCCCGAGGTGATCACCACGACGGACGGCGGCGAGGTGCTGGAGCTCGTGCGCGACAGGCTTCCGAGGTGCTTTGGGGTCATGTTCGGCTGCGCACCGGGTCATGAACCCGCTGACGACGAGCTCGCCGCCTGGTTCCCCAAGCTGGGTGCGATCACGGCCCGGCTACATCAACACGCGCGCGCGTGGCGGCCGCCGGGCTGGTTCGAGCGCCCGCGGTGGGACCTGGACACCACACTCGGCGATCGCCCCCACTGGGGGCCGTGGCACAGAAGCGTCGATGATCCGGACGAGCGCCGTCAGCTCGGGCGGCTGGCGGACATGGTCAGCGCGCGGCTGCGGCGGTTCGGCACGGGCCCGGCGCGTTTCGGACTCATGCACGCCGACCTCCGGCTGGCCAACCTCCTGGTCGACGGCGAGCGACTCACCGTGATCGACTTCGACGACTGCGGCTTCAGCTGGTTCATGTATGACCTCGCCTGCGCTCTGACGTTCAACGAGGCCCGTCCCGACGTCGACGAGCTGATCGGCTCCTGGGTCGAGGGGTATCGCACGATCGAGCCGCTGGCCGAAGACGATGAAGCCGAGATCCCCACTTTCCTCATGCTTCGTCGTCTGATGCTCAGCGCCTACATCGGGCTGCGACCCGACACGGAGCTGGCCCACGAGCTCCGTCAGACCGGGTTCGCGTCAGAGAGCTGCGCCCTGGCCGAGCGCTATCTCGGCAAGTTCGCTTGAGCTAAGCCACCCACGGGTGTCTCTTCGAACGCGCCGAGATCGCAACCGCCACTTGCACGCCGGATCCCGCGCTCGCGGCCCGAGCAGAGGGGTCGTCGCGTAGGGCATCAAGCGCGTCGACGGCCGCGCGCAGCGCTGTCCGCCATCCCGGGTCGGTAGGAGCCGGCCGCGAAAGCAACGCCGTGATCGCCGTCATCAGCGCGCCCTTGGCGACGATCGCTTCAGGGCTCGTGGCGCACAGGCAGGCGCCGTACTCGCCGGACAACCATCGCCGGCAGGCTGGCCGGCGCTGCGGCGCAGCGCCCGCTCTCCGCGGGCGGCCGTGCGAAACCAGTTGCGCAGAAGATTGGTGGCGATGCCGTACAACCAGGGCGCCGCGTCCTCACGGCCGTCGTAGTCCGACCGTCGGTCAGGCGACGCGGAACGTCTCCGCGGCGACGTCCTCGCCCGGCGGGCCGGCTCGCACGACGCAGTAGCGGCGGATACGGACCCAATGGCGGTCGAAGACGAGGCCGAACGCCGCCGGATCCAGGCGGGACCCGCGGATGACCGCAGCGTCGCTCGGGGTTTGAGATGCGCGCATATCCCTACTTGACCGATCGCCGCCCAGCGGTTCCCGGCGAGATCAGGCTTGGTGCCGTGGATCCGGCCATCCTCGTTGCCGTTCGCGCTGCTCACGCCAGCCCCGGACGACTCGTTCGACGTCAAAGGGCGTGAGCAGCAGCGACGGACCAGCGATCCCTTTGCTGTTGGCTTCGCGGATCCGGGCGTTGATGCCCTCGACTATGTGCCGTACCTCAGCCTCAGAGCTCGCGTTTGCGGCGGCTCGGAGGGCGTCGTGCGCGTCCTTGCGCAGCGCGACCGACGGAGGCTGGTAGGTCAGGCCCTCGTTGTGCAGTTTGCGCTTGACCCACCAAAGCTCGTCGAACGGCTTGTCCAGGTCCGGGATGGGCTCGCCGGCGCCGGCCAGGTCGTCGAACTCGCCACGTTCGGTCGCCTCGCGGATCTGCCTGTCGATCCAGCTCTCCCAGCCAAGTCCAGGCGGTTTGCGCCTCGTCATCTACGTCTTGGAGACTAGTAGTGCGTCGTAGAATGTCGCGCATCGCCGACACGTCTCGCGAGTACGGAAGAGGGGAGCGGGAATGGCTGACATGATCCTGTGCGCGCTCGATGATTCTGAGGCGACGATTCGCGTGTTCGACGTGGCCCGGGGCCTGGCCGACGCGCTGGGCGGAGAGTTGGTTGCGGTGCACGTCGTTTCGGCCGCCGATCAGGATTCGGATCAGATCGTGGAATCGGTTCGAAGCCGTCTGGGCGGCACCGGGGCGGCGCCGGCCGTCCGCCTTGTCGAGGGCGCGCCCGCGCGAGCGCTCATGGAAATAGCCGAGCGCGAGCGCGCCGAGCTGCTGGTGGTCGGCTCGCGTGGCCGTGGTTCTCTCCGTTCCGCGGTGCTGGGGAGCGTCTCACGCGAGCTCGCCGCGCGCGCACCCTGTCCCGTGGTGATCGTCCCATCCGGCGAGGGCTCGGCAGCAGCAGTGAGTGGCGACAAAGACGCTGACGGGAGCGTGGTCTGCGGAGTTGACGGCTCGGACCAGGCCCTGGCTGCGGCGGCCCTCGCCGGCCGGCTGGCGTCGCGACTCGGCACTCGCCTCGTGCTGGTGCACGCCAGGCAGAACCTGCGCGCTGTGGCGGCGTACCCAGGAGCGAGGTCGACGACCCCGCCCGTGACCGGTCAGGAGGATGCGGTCCAGGGGCTCGTGGACAAGGTTATCGAGGATGCTGAGCACGCCGCCGGCGTTAGCGCGGTCGGAGTCGTGGAGCCCGGCCCGCCAGCCGAGGTTCTGGAAACCGTCGCCGATCGCGAAAAGGCGCAGTTGATCGTGATCGCCGCTCGGGGCGTTGGAGCGCTACGGGCTGCGCTGCTTGGTTCGGTCGCTGCCGACCTTCCGGCGGCGACGGCGCGACCGGTCGTCGTGCTTTCGGCACCCGCGGCCGCGGCCCGATCCCGCTCCTGAGCCGCGCGCCCGACAACCGGGCTCCGAGCACCTCGGTGGGAGGGCGCGTGGCAAATCATGCCGCTGCTTCCCCGGTCCCGGCCCCGCGCCTGCGGCTCACGTGCACCACGGCCGGGGTGCGGTAGATCTCGTGAGTGTCGTCGGGCCGCTTCCGGCGCTCGGAGAGGTGCAGGAGATCGACGGCCGCGATGACCATCAGTGCGACAGCCGGCCACACGAGGAGGACAAGCAGCGGATGGCCGAGGTCGTGTCCGTTGAAGTAGACGACGTCGCGGACGCCGCGGATGATCGCGTTGTTCGGAAGCCATGGCGCGATCTGACGGAAGCCGCCCGGGAGGAACCCGACCGGCACCGATCCGCCGGAGATGGCGTTGCCGACGAAGATGAAGGCAACCGCCGCGAGCGCGGTGCCGGGCAACCCGACCACCGCTTGTAGGGCGGCGACGAACAGCACGAAGGAGAGCGCCCCGAGGAATCCGATCCCGATCAGGGCGGCGCCGGCTCCGGTCAGGGCGCCGAGGATGGTGTCCATGGCCAGGGCGCCGGCGCAGGCGACGAGGAAGGCGAACAAAGTCGCGGCGGCGACGCGCCACCAGAGCCGCAGGCGGGAGCCGAGCAGGAACAGGCCGACGCCTCCGAGCACGCTCGGGATGAGCAGTCCCAGGCCGAACACGAAGCTCGACAAGCCGGCGCGGTCGCTGCTCGGCAGCGGGGCCACGTCGAGCGCCTTCGCGGCACGATGCATCGAGCGCGACGCGCTCGTGAGCGCCATCGTGAGTGCCTGCTGCTGAAGGACGCCCTCCGCGCCGGCGGTGACGATCGTCACCGGACCGCTTGGCGGCACGATGAGCGCTCCGGCGGTCGACTGCGATCGCACCTCGGCGGCCGCGGCCTGGCCGCTCGGCGCGCGCACCAGGTCAAAGCCGCCCGGCTCGGCGTGCTGGAGGCCGGCTGCGACCTTGGCGCTCATCGCCGGTGGGGCGGCGATGGCGATACGCACCCCGTGAGGCCGGGGGGAATGGTCGGCGTAGCCGAAGGACAGGGTGATCCCGAGACCGAGGACCGCGGCGAACACCGCGATCGCGAACAATCGGCGTGGGCTGGGGTTGGCAGGCGGGAGTGGGCCGGGGTCGGAGGGTGGGAGTGGGCCGGGGTCGGAGGGCGAGAGTGAGCTGGAGCCGGAAGGGGCGAGACGGTCCTCGGCCGGCGCAGTGTCCGGGAGGAGGCGCTTGGGTGTTTCCGGGGTCGTATTCATGGGTTCATCCGAGTTGGGCATGGGGTATATATGCGTTGACTCTACACGTTGAGACAACATGTGTCAAACTAACGGCATGACCGACCCCGATGCCACCCCGCCTGGCCCTGGCCCTGGCCCTGGCCCTGGCCCTGGCGCGCGTCGCCGCGGCGGCCGGCGCCCCGGCAGCAGCCCATCGCGCCAGAAGATCCTTGAAGTCGCCCGTCTTGCCTTTCCGGCCAACGGTTACACCGAGACCTCGCTGCGGGGGATCGCTCGCGACGCCGGCGTGGACCCGTCACTGATCGTTCAGCTCTTCGGATCGAAGGCCGGTTTGTTCGCGGCCGTCGTCGAGTGGCCCTTCGACGCGAGCGAGATCGCCGCCGAGGTCCAAGAGATCCCCGCCGAGCGGGTCGGCGAGTTCGCCGCACGCAGGTTCATCGGCCACTGGGATCGTGACGAGCACCGCAACCCGATTCTCTCGCTGATCCTCGCCGCAGTGGCGGACCCGGCCGCGGCCGCGATGTTCCGCGAGTTCATCACGGTCAATTTCACGCTGCCCGTGGTCGAACGCGTCGGGGCCGACCGACCCCAACTGCGGGCCGCGCTGCTTGCCTCCCAACTCATTGGGTTTGGGCTGTCCCGGTACGTGCTTGGCTTCCACGCCCTCACCGCGGCCTCGAGCGAGGAGCTAATCGCCGCGTTCGGAGCCACCCTGCAGGACACCTGCACCAGCCCGCTCTCGGCCCTCGGGCCTGTTGTCGGTTCGCAAGAATGTCGGGGTGACGCCCAAAGACCTTGACGCTTTCTTTGCGGCGAGCGCGGGGGTGGCTGGGGCGCTGATCGGACTGTTGTTCGTCGCGATCTCCGTCTCTCAGGAGCGACTTGCCGAGGAGGGTGAGACGCAGATTCATCGTGTACGCGCTGCTGCGGCGCTGACCGCGTTCACCAATGCGTTGTCGATATCCCTGTTTGCCTTGGTCCCAGGCGAAAAGATCGGGTGGTCCGCGGTGGTGGTGTCGATCGCCGGGCTCGTGTTCGTGGTCGCTTCGCTCCTCTCCCTGCGCCGGATGCGTGGACTCGGGTGGGGCACGACCCGGGAGGCCTTGTTCCTATTCGGACTCGTAGCCACATTCATTTCGCAGCTGATCGCTGGGCTGCAAGTGGTCGCGCGACCGCACGATTCGGGTGCGATCAGCACGATCGCGGTCGTCGTGATCGTCTGCTTCCTGATCGGGATCGCGCGATCGTGGCAGCTCATCGGAGGCCCATCGATCGGAATCCGCCGAGAAGTCGTGGCGCTGATGCACGGTCAAGACCAGCAAACGGACCCCGTTCCGGAGGACAGCCCCTAGCGCGGTCAACTCGCGTCAGCGACTGTGCGCCATCTTGGCACCATCGCGGCACTTGACGTGGCATCATTATGGTGCCATCATGGTGCCATGGAACTAGAACCTTACGTAGACAAGCTCCGCGAGCAACTCGCGGTCGCGGCGTCGGCCGGTGGCGAGGACGCGCTGTCGCTCGCGCAACGGCTCACGGCCGCGCTGGAATCCGCCGTGCGACTCACCCTCCTGGATGCGCTCTCGGCGGCAGCCGCCGAGATCACCAGCGAGTTGGCGCCGGGCTCGGTCGAGCTGCGCCTGCGCGGCGGCGAGCCCGAGTTCGTGGTCGCGTTGCCGGCCGAGACGGCCGGCGAGCAGGCCGAGAACCCGGAGCCGAGCAGCGGGTGGACCTCGAGCGCCGGGCCTTCAGCGTCCGCGTCCGGAGAGGGAGCGACCGCGCGGATCAACCTGAGGCTGCCGGACCAGCTCAAGAGCCAGGTCGAGCAGAGCGCCGACCGCGAGGGCTTGTCGATCAACGCGTGGCTCGTGCGCGCGGTAGCGGCGGCCGTCGACCGCGGTCGGCCGGGGGCGGGGCGGGGGCCAGGTCAACAACGGACCTCCCGCTCGGGTCAGCGCTACACGGGCTGGGGGCGGTGAGGGCCCCGAGGGGCCGTCGCACAACTAACTGACTGAAACCAAGAACCAACGACTCAAAGGACCACGACATGTCTCACTTCGAAACACCACAGCCAATCTCGGTCGCGCTCGAGCTGCGTGTGGCGGACGTCCGCGTCGCCGCCGGGGAGCGCGTGGACACGATCGTCCAGGTACGGCCGAGCGACTCGTCCAGGGCCGACGACGTGACCGCTGCCGAAGCCACGCGCGTCGAGTACAGCGACGGCAGGCTGCTGGTCAAGGGACCGCGCCGGCTGCGAGAGTGGAGCCCGTTCAGCGACGGCGGCTCGATCGATGTCGAGATCGAGCTTCCCGCCGGTTCGGACCTCAGCGGCCACACGGCGGCGGGCGGGTTTCGCTGCACCGGTTCGCTCGGGCGCTGCGAACTGAAGAGCAGCGCCGGCGGGATCAGCCTTGATCGGGCCGCGCGAGTGAAGCTGTCAACGGCCGGCGATATCCGACTCGAGCAGGTGACCGGGGATGCCGAGCTAACGACGGCCACGGGCGATGTGCGCGCCGGCGAGATCGACGGCTCGGCGGTGATCAAGAACTCCAACGGCGACACCTGGATCGGCGAGACCGGCGGCGATCTGCGGGTCGTGGCGGCAAACGGCGACATCGACGTCGAGCACTCGCACGGCTCGATCAGCGCCAAGACCGCCAACGGCCACATCCGCGTCGGGAGCATCCACCGCGGCTCGCTCGTCGCGGAGACCGCAAACGGCCGTATCGAGGTCGGGATCGCCGAGGGAGTTGCCGCCTGGCTCGACCTCGACACGCGGTTCGGCCACGTCCACAACGGCCTCGACGCCACCGAGGCTCCCGGGTCAGCCGACGAGCAGGTCGAGGTACGGGCGAGGACAGGATTCGGGGACATCACGATCCGCCGCGAGGCCCAGTGCAGCGCCGAGCTGCGTTCGGGAGGGAGGGAGCATGAGTGATGCAATCGAGGTCCACGGGCTCGGCAAGCGCTTTGGCGAGGTTGTCGCGCTCGACGGGCTTGACCTGACCGTGCCGGCCGGCACCGTTTTCGGGCTGCTCGGCCCGAACGGAGCCGGCAAGACGACGCTCGTCCGGATCCTGGCGACGTTGCTCGCGCCCAGCAGCGGCCGGGCAGCGGTGCTCGGCTATGACGTCGTGCGCGAGCCGCTCGCCGTCCAGCGGCGGATCGGCCTCGCGGGTCAGTTCGCCGCGGTCGACGGAGAGCTCACCGGCCGGGAGAACGTCGAGATGATCGCGCGCCTGTACCGGCTGCCGACGGGCGAGGCGCGCCGTCGTACGGCGGCTGTGCTCGAGCGGTTCGACCTCGTCGAGGCCGCCGACCGTCGTGTCTCGACCTACTCCGGCGGGATGCGCCGCCGGCTCGACCTCGCCGCCGGACTGATCGGACGGCCCCCGGTCGTGCTCCTCGACGAGCCGACCACCGGACTCGACCCCCGCTCGCGGCAGGAGCTGTGGCGGATTGTCGACGAGCTGCGACGGGACGGCACGACGGTGCTGCTCACGACCCAGTACCTGGACGAGGCAGATCGGCTCGCACAGCGGATCGCCGTGGTGGACCGTGGGCGGATCGCGGCCGAGGGCACCGCGCCCGAGCTGAAGGCCGCAGTCGGCGCGACGATCCTGAGCGTCCGCTTGGCCGACCACACCGCCGCGCATGAAGCCTCTGCGGCGCTTGCCGGGCTCGGCGCCGCCGAGCAGCCGCGCGTCGACGCCGCCGACGGCGAGATCCGGCTGGCCGTCGAGGATCCGGGCGCCTCGGCCGAGGCGGTGCGGAGGCTCGACGCCCGGCAGCTCGAGGTTGCATCCGTGGAGCTGCATCAGCCGACGCTCGACGATGTATTCCTGAACCTCACCGGCCATCCCGCCGAGGAGGCACCAACCGAACCGAAACCAGAACAGGAGGCCGCGTGATGAGCGCCACCGCCCAAGCAATCCCGTCCCGCGGCCGCGTCACGCTGGCCGAGACAGCGGCCGACAGCCGCGTGATGGCGACGCGCCAGCTGCGCAAAGTGCTCCGTCGGCCGATGTACGTCGTCTACCTGTTCGTGCAACCGGTGATCTTCGTGCTGCTGTTTCGCTACGTGTTCGGAGGGGCGATCAAGGCTCCTCACACGAGCTACGTCAACTACCTGCTCCCGGGAATCATCGTGATGACGGCGATCTTCGGGGCGCTCACGACCGGGCTCGGCATCACCGAGGACCTGAAGGCCGGGGTCGTCGACCGTTTCCGGTCGCTGCCGATCGCCCGGTCGTCGGTCCTGATCGGACGCACCGCGGCCGACTTGACAGTGAACGTGGTCACCCTGATCGTGATGCTGCTGATCGGGTTCGCGGTCGGCTTCCGTCCGACCCAGCCGGTGTACGAGGTGGCGCTGGCGTTCGCACTCGTGCTGGCCTTCGCGTACGTGTTCTCGTGGATCAGCGCATTCGTCGGTCTGGCGGTGCGCGATCCGGAGACCGCGCAGTCGGTCGGGTTCATCTGGGTGTTCCCGCTGGTGTTCGCCTCGTCGGCGTTCGTCCCGACCAGCTCGATGCCCGGAGCCGTTCGCGCGTTTGCCGATGTCAACCCGGTGAGCCTCACCGTCAACGCCGCGCGAGCGCTCACCATCGGTCACGCGCATCCGCTCGGGCCCGCGCTCGGGGCACTCGCGTGGCTCGTCGGCCTGCTGCTGGTGTTCGTCCCACTCGCGGTCAGAATGTTCCGCCGCGCCTGAGCGACCGCGCACGCCCGCCGAGGCGCGGCTGTCACGTTTACTGCCGGCCCGGTGTCGTGGGAGTAGTGACCACGACCACTGGAGGAACCGAAGTGTTGGAGAAGGTCTATTACACGAGCGTGCTCGTCAGTGACCAGGACAGGGCGCTCGACTTCTATACGAACGTCCTTGGCCTGGAGAAGCGGGTCGAGAATCCGACGCCCGACGGGCCGCGGTTTCTCACCGTAGGCGTCAAGGGGGACAAGTTCCAACTGGTTCTCTGGCCCGGGACACCGGGGCACGCCGAGCCGGCCATGGGGCGCCCCCCGGCGTCGGTGACCATCGAGACGGACGATTGCCGGAAGACGTTCGCGGAGCTGAAGTCGCGCGGTGTCGACTTCATCTCCGACGTCGTCGAGTTCCCATGGGGCTACGTCGCGCAGTTCCAGGACCCTGACGGCAACCGGCTGCAGCTACGAGAGGGCCGCTAGCCCCACAGCGGAGCCTCCCGCGTGCCTGGCGCTGCCGAGACCGAACGTCTCGGTAGCGCCGGCGGTTATCTCACGTGTTCGGGCCACGGCAGCGGGAACAGCTCGCGGTAGGGGCGCGCCTCGCCGACTACGCGAGCGACCGACGATCGGGTCCGGAGGCGGTCGAAGTAGCCGGCCAGCGCGGGATGCTCGTCCCGGTTCAACGGATGGAGGACGTCGGCGTAGTGCAGGGCGGGCGCCGCGGCACAGTCGGCCAGCGTGAAGTGCTCCCCGGCCAGCCACTCGTCGGGGTGGCGTCCGTTGAGCTGACGCTCCAGCGTGGCGTAGGCGAGCTCGAGCGTGGCGTGGGCCTGGGCGACGCCGTGCGGGTCCTTGGCGTTGGCGGGTCGCAATGCGTCGCCGACGATCTTTTGCACTGGAGTGCTCGCGTAGCCGTCGGCCACGCGATCCCACAGGCGCGCTTGGAGCGCCTCGTCAGCGTCGGTGGGGATCAGCGGCGGCGAGTCGCCGTGCCGGTCGAGGTGCTCGACGATGATCGACGCCTCGGGGACCACGACTCCATCGTCGACGAGCACTGGGATCGAGGCGGGTGGCCACAGTGCCGCGAGCGCGGAGCGGTCGGCCTCGACCAGCTCGGCCGTGAACGGAACATCTCGCTCATAGAGGGCGATCAGGGGCTTCCAGCAGTACAGGGCGAACGGGTGTTGGTACAGGACGAGGCTCACGCGGTCACCCCGTCCGCGAGCAGGACCTCAAGCCGGTCGAGCAGCAAGCCCGTGCCGTGCTCGCGCTCGGCCGGATCGTCTAGGCCGTCGAGGAATGCGCCGTGCTCGGTGAAGATCAAGCGCGTGCCGTCGCCGTCGTCCTGGCGCAGCTCGACGGTTGTCAGCGACACGGAGGTCAGGCGGCCATCGAGCAGCATGTCGTAGGCGAACACGATCCGATCGCCGTCGACGATGTCGTGAAAGCGGCTTCGAAAGACATGGTGGTTACCGCCTTGGTCGCGGCCCGCGTTCACCTCACCGCCGCCGACGCGGAAGTCCAGCGACCACTCCGTGTCGGTCCAGCTGTCGGGCACCCGAAACCAGCGCTGCCGCAGATCGGAGTCAGCGAACGCCTGGAACGTCTGCTGCGGGCTCTGAGGGAAACGTCGTTCGATGGTGAAGTCGTGCTGACAAATGCTCATTTGGTGCGATGTCCCTTCGTGGTCGGATAGACGTCGTCGAGGACGTCGCCCATCAGGTCGAGCCGGCGTTCCCAAGTCGCGCGGTGCTCGGCAATCCAGTGCTCGACTGCGCGCATGGGTCCGGGTTCGAGCCGGCACGTGCGGACCCGGCCGACCTTCTCGGACCGAACCAGCCCGCTGCGCTGGAGGACGTCGAGGTGCTGTAACACGGTCGGCAGCGACACGCCCAGCGGCGCCGCGAGCTCGCTCACCGAGGCGGCGCCACGTGCGAGGCGCGCGACGATCGCGCGGCGGTTGCCGTCGGCCAGCGCGTGGAACGACTCATCGAGGAGTTCGGGCTCGGCGATCGGCACGACATGACCGTAGCACATCACTTAGGTGATCACCTAAGTATTCGCTTCGGAGTCACAACCATGCGTCGCCACGTGTCACGGGAATAGGCCACCGGGTCGGTGGCAAGCCGAACGCTGGAAGGAGCGAGATGAGACTTGCAGTGATCGGTGCCGCGGGGCGCACCGGGAGGCTGGTCGTCGAGCAGGCGCTCAGCCGTGGCCATCAGGTTCGCGCGCTCGCGCGGCAACCCGAGAAGATCGGCCTTCAGGATCCGGAACTCGACACCGTCCCCGTTGACGTCCGCGACGGCTCCGGGGCGGAACAGGCCGGTACGGAAAGCGCCCGGCTCGACGATCAGCGTCACGATGCCGAACCCGGCGACCTCGTCGCGCAAGGTCTCGGTTAGGCCCTCGTGGGCGAACTTGGTCGCGCAGTAGGCGCCAAAGCCGGGAGCCGTCGTCTGGCCGCCGACACTCGACATCTGCACAATCGCGCCTTCGCAGCTCCTCCTCGGTCGTCTCCTCAACGGCGCCGACCTGGGTGCGGCCGGCGTTGTTGACGAGGACATCAATGCGGCCGAACCGCGCGAGCGTCTCGGCCACGGCGGCCTCGCGCTGGTCGGGGACGGTGACGTCGAGCGCCACCTGGTGGGCACCGTCCGGCAGAGCGTCGAACGCCGGGGTGCCGCCGACGCCGGCCGCGACGGAGTCACCGCGGGCGAGGGCCGCCTCGACGATGGCGCGGCCGAAGCCGCTCGAGGCGCCCGTGATGAGCCAGACTCGATGGTGGTTGGGGTGTGTCATCGCTGACCGTCAAGCTAGCGACCCGGAGGCCCACGACCAACAGGATTACCATGTTCCAGCTATCGGCGAGGCCGATAGCTCAGTCCGTGCGGGCGTGGACCGCGCGCTCGATCGCCTCGACCAGGTACGGGCTCACCGTTCGGGCGTAGCTGGCGGTGACATGCGCGGCCGTGTCCCTGTACACGATCACGTTCCCGATCGTCGCGGGGCAGAAGTCACCACGGCAGTAGTACTGGCGGGTGGGAATCACCACCGCTCCGGGGATCCGCTCGGCGGCTCGCGCCAGGAGATCCGGGTCCTGGTAGGCGAAGCTCGAGCTGGTGCCACAGTCTCCGGTCGCGCTGTAGGTGACCCGGTCCACGCACGCCGTGCTCGCGGGTGACACACCCGGGTTGTCCTCGACGACAACGATGCGCGCGCCGGTGGCGGCGACCGGCCGCATCGCCGCGAGGTGCTGGGCGACGGAGCTCGTGTACTGACGCAGCTCGGTCGCGATCACGATCGCGTAGTGATTGTGACCGAGGTCGCGCTGAATCAGGCGCAGTCCGGGGCAGCTCGGAGACAGCGCGGGGGGGATCCATCCGCACGTCTGCCCGACGAAAACGGTGACGTGCCAGTTCACAGCGTCGAGCTGTGGCTCGAGCATCGCGAGTAGCGCCGCCGCGTGGCTGTCGCCGATCAGCGCGACCCGGGTCGCGTCCGGCCGCGTGCTCCCGTAGATGCACGGATGCATCGGCTGGCGCAGGTAGGCGTAGCAGGCGTAGGCGCCCCCCGTGTCGTCGGGCAGCTCGCCGGGCAGCGGTGCGACTCGGTCGCCGGTGTCCAGCGTCGCACAGTGATGGCGCGGGTCGAGCGCCGCGGCGCCGACGCAGTCGCCGGGATCGTCCTGGGTATGACCGACCATGACGGGCGCCGGCAGCACGAGTCTGGTCGGCTCGGTCGCTCGCACTACGAGCAGGCCGACGCCCGCGATGAGTGCGGTGGCCGCGCACGCGCTCGCGTATTTGAGCCAGCCGAGCGAGGGCATTGGGAGCCGTCCAGGGCGCGGCCGGAACCAGGTCCCGCGCCGCGCCGGATCTTCGAGCAGGTGAAAAGACGCGGCGGACAGCCCGAAGATCAGTGCCAGGCCCACGATCCAGTAAGCCGCCGAGTACTGGGGGAAGACGGCGACGATCAGCACGACGACCGGGAAGTGCCACAGATACAGGCCGTAGGAGGTGTTGCCCAGGTACTGGCTGGCCGGGTTGGTCAGCGGCATCAGCGACCGGCTCGTGAGGCCGGCCCCAGCACCCAGCACGGCGGCGGTAGACAGAGTGGGGAGCAGCGCCCACGGTGCGGGGAAACCCGGGGACGAGTGAACCACGAAAAGCGAGACCAGGATGCCGACCAGACCGGCGAGCGCGACGACCAGGCGCAGACGCCGGTCGAACCGCTCGAGCGGCCGGGCCGCGACCGCGATGAGCGCTCCGAGCCCCAGCTCCCAGGCACGGTCGAACGTCGAGAAGTAGGCGACCGTGGGGTTGCTGCTGGTCTGCACGAAGGCCAGCCACAGGGAGACTCCCGAAAGGACCACGATCGCGATGCCCGCGACCAGTCGCGCCTGCTCGTGTCGCCAGAACCGCAGCCGTAGCCCGATCAGGAGCAGGCCAAGCATCAGCCACGGCCACACGAAGTAGAACTGCTCCTCGACCGACAGCGACCAGTAGTGCTGGAGCGGCGACGGCGGGAGCGCCTGATTGAAGTAGTTGACGCCGGTGTGGGCGAATCGCCAATTGGCGGCGAAGAAGACGGCTGCGATCGCGTCCTTGGCGGCGAAGTGGTACCGGTCGATGCCCGCGAGCACCCGGGTGGCGCACAGAGTCGCCCCGATCACGAACAGGCCAGCCGGGAGGATTCGCTTGATCCGCCGGGCATAGAAGCCCAGGAACGAGATCGTCTTGCGCGACTCGAACTCGCGCACGAGGATTCCGGTGATCAGATAGCCGGAGATCACGAAGAAGATGTCGACCCCGTCGAAGCTGCCCCGAGGCCAGCCGGCGAGGTGGTCGGCAATCACCGCCAGGACCGCGATCGCACGCAGGCCTTGGATGTCGGCGCGGTAGGGGAGGCGACGGTCTGCGGGCGGAGCGTGCGGCTGGGGCCGCTCTGTTGTGACCGCCATCCGCGGCATTCTGCCCAGCTTCGGCGACCCCGACCTCACAGATGCCCCGTCCGCGGCGTTTGCTCTGTGTAGCTGTGACCGCACGAACGGAGGAGCACCGGAGATGAAGTGGAGCGCTTACGAGAGTCCGTTTGGCTTGTTGACCCTGATCGGGGGCGAGCGCGGCCTGCGCGAGGTGCACTTCCCCGGACGCGCGCCGGCGGTGGATGAGCTCGACCGCAATGCCGAGTTGTTCCACGACGTCCTGCGCCAGCTAGAGGAGTACTTCTCCGGCGAGCGTGACGTCTTCGACCTCGCGCTTGACGTCTCCGGGACCGCATTCCAGCGCCGCGTGTGGCGCGCATTGCAGGAGCTCCCGCTCGGCAGCGTCACGACCTACGGCGAGCTCGCTCGCCAGCTCGGCGTACGCGACTCGGCGTCGCTCGCGGCCGGGCAGCGCACGGTCACCGCTCCCCAGAAGGTGGGGTGGGCGATCGGTTCGACCCCGACGCCGGTCGTCATCCCGTGTCACCGCGTGGTGGGCGCGGATGGCTCGCTGACGGGGTACCGCGGCGGCCTGCAACGCAAGCGCGCGCTGCTGGACTTCGAGGCTGCCCGCGTCGGCAGAGCCGGCTTCTGGACCCATCAGGGTCAGCTCTCCCTGCTGTGATCGGCCTTGCCGGATTTGTCAGATGGAACGCCTCGCGAGCTACTGTGTTATCAGCAGCTGTCGCATGGCAGCGGAACCGGATGAGAAGGAGCTGACAGATGGCTGAGACCGAGACGGCGATCCTCGCTGGTGGGTGCTTCTGGGGTGTGCAGGATCTGATCCGCAAGCTCGACGGAGTCATCAGCACGCGGGTTGGCTACACCGGTGGCGATGTCCCGAACGCGACGTACCGTAACCACGGCACACATGCCGAGGCGATCGAGATCGTATTTGACCCGGACCGTATCTCCTATCGGGACCTGCTCGAGTTCTTCTTCCAGATCCATGACCCGACGACGAAGAACCGTCAGGGCAACGACGTCGGCATGAGCTACCGCTCGGCGATCTACTACGTCGACGACGAGCAGCGGCGTATCGCGGAGGACACGATCGCCGATGTCGAAGCCTCCGGCTTGTGGCCCGGCAAGGTCGTCACCGAGGTCGAGCCGGCCGGCCCGTTCTGGGAGGCGGAGCCCGAGCATCAGGATTACCTCGAGCGCTATCCCAACGGCTATACGTGCCACTTCGTCCGTCCCGGGTGGAAACTGCCCCGACGGGCGGAGCAAGCTGCGCACTGATTAGCCGGCGCTAAAACGAGTGAAACCGCCCCCGTAAGAGGGGCGGTTCCGTTTGGCGGTGCTTCCCGGCTCGGACCGGGACGCGGTCAGGCGAGATACTCCGGCCGGCGCGCACGAGCGCCGGACCCGTGGCCGTCGTCACGATGGCGTTGCGAGATGTCGTGGAGGTAGCCGGCCACGACGGCCTCAGAGATCAGGCGCGTGCTCGGCCGGCGACCGGACCGCAGCGGCGCGTGCGCCGAGCGGCGATCTGCGCGGTTGGACGCGCTGGTGTGGGCGGGGAGGTGATTGGTGCGTGGTGTCATGCAGCTTCTCTTTCCAGGTTGAAGTCGATGGGAGCGACGTCTGCCGCGGGGGTGTCGGCCAGTTGCAGCCCGGGCTCTGCCTGGCGCGGCTGCAGGAGCACTAAGGCGAGGACGATGCCGACCGTGACCGTGGTTGCGCCGACGAGGAAGGCGAGGTGGTAACCACCGATCAGGGAGCTGGTCAGTCCCTGGCGGGCGGTTAGCAGCCCCTTCGTCCGGTTCGCGGCGATGGTGCTGAGTACGGCAAGCCCGAGCGCACCGCTGATCTGCTGAGAGACGTTGGTGATGCCGGAGCCGAGGCCGGAGTCAGCGGCCGGGACGTCGGCCATCGCTAGCGTAAGCAGCGGCATGAACGCGTTGCCGATGCCCAGGCCGATGGCAAAGCAGGCCAGGAAGATCGTCGGGAAGAAGGGCGTGGTCGGTCCGACGGTGCTGAACAGGAGCAGGCCGATGACCGCGCTCGCCATGCCGGCGATCAGCACGCGCTGTGGCCCAAACCGATCGACCAGCCGCGCGGTGATGCCCCGCGACAGGACGGCGACTGTGAGCGTCCAGGGCAGGAAGGCGGCGCCGGTCTGAACCGCGCTGTAGTGGCGGACGTGCTCGAGATACAGACTTCCGAGGAAGAAGGTCGAGTACATGCCGGTCACGAGGATCCCCCTGACGAGGCTGGCCTTGATCAGGCCCTGGAGGCGCAGAATCCGCAGGGGCATGATCGGGTTCCCGATCCGCGACTCGAGGGCAACGAACGCTGTCATGAGCAGCGCGGCGATGCCGCCGAAGCCAAGGACCTGAGTCGAGACCCAGCCGTGGGTCGTGGCCTGCACGATCGCGTAGATGAAGCCCATCAGCGAGGCAGTGACGAGGATGGAGCCGATCCAGTCGACTCCGTGCTTGAGTCCGAGGCCGCGGTCGGCGCGGATGAACCGCTGACCGAGGACGAACGTGGCCACGCCGATTGGGAGGTTGACGAAGAACACCCAGTGCCAGCTCAACGCCTGGGTGAGGATCCCGCCGGCGAGCAGGCCGAGGGAGCCCCCGGCGACGGATACGAACACGTACGCGCCCATCGCCCGGGTGCGCTCGCTCGGCGCTGGGAACTCGGTGATGATGATCGCGAGGATCACTGAGGCCTGGGCGGCGGCGCCAATGCCCTGCAAGAAGCGCGCGCCGATCAGCGCGCCCTGGCTTGGTGCGATGCCGCACAGCAGCGAGGCGGTGGTAAAGATGACGAGGCCGGCAAGGAACACGCGCTTGCGGCCGGCGAGATCGCCGAGCCGTCCCGCGAGCAGGAGCAGGCTCCCGAACGTCACCAGGAAAGCATTGATGACCCAGGTGAGATCGGACTGGCTGAAGTGGAGGTCGCGTTGAATCGAGGGCAGCGCGACATTCACGATCGTGACGTCGAGCACGATCATGAGCTGCGCCAAGCACACGACCATGAGAGCCGTCCAGCGACGGCTGTCGGGGGAGGCGGGGGAAGAGGCAAGATTCATACAGATCCCAAACTTGTCGATGATTCAGTGAGGCGCTAAAATGGAGGCCGCCTCCGAAATAAGTGGAGGATGCCTCCGTAAATACTATATGGAGGGTCCCTCCGTTTGTCAAGTGGAACTGGCATGAGCACGACCGACATAGGCCCCGAGACCTTGATCGCCCGTCCGAAGCGCGCGGACGCCCGGCGCAACTACGAGAAGGTGCTGACGGCCGCTCGGGAGGCGTTCGCCGAAGGAGGCGAGTCGACCGCGCTCGAGGAGATCGCACGCCGGGCCGGGGTTGGCATCGGCACGCTCTACCGCCACTTCCCCAACCGGCAGGCCTTGCTGGAGGCTGTCTACGTCAACGAGGTCGGGGAGGTTTGTCGCTCCGCGGTCGAACTCGACGGCGCCGATCCGTGGGACGCGCTCAATGCGTGGTTCGAACGCGTGCTGGCCTATCTCGCGACCAAGCAGGCGCTAGCTCAGGAGCTGCTGACCTACTTCGACCGCGACGCCCCGCTTTTCCAGCTCTGCCGGACGTCGTTGTATGACGCGGGCGAACCGCTGCTGAAGCGCGCCCAGGACGCTGGGGTTGTCCGGCGGGACGTCGAGTTCCCCGAGGTGATGCAGATGGTCATGGGAATCGCCAAGATCCCGACCAGCGATCCAGGCCAGGTCGACCACATCTTCCGCATCGCCCTCGACGGTCTTCGCTACCGCCCACAGGCCTAGTGCCCTCAAGAAACTAGGCTCCCTCGCCGGGAGCCCAGACCCATCCTTCATAGCCCGGCCGGGGTCGATCCCCGGGCGATCTAGCGGGCGGCGACGCGGGACGCGCGCACGTTGATCCGCAGACGCTGTCCCGGGATCGCCAGGACCGCGCCGATGCCGAGTGCCAGGGCACCCGCGCACAGCGCGAAGGCGAGCGTGAAGTCGCCGTCCAGCGAGCCGCCGCGAGCCAGGCATTCTGCGGCGATCGCGGCGCCGAACGCTCCGCCGAGGGTTCGCATCACGGTGTTCATCGCGGTGGCGACGCCCGTTTGGCGAGGCCCGACGGCGCCGACGATCAGGTTGGCCAGCGCGGCCAGGCCGAACCCGAGACCGAGCCCAAGGGCGCCGGTAGCGAGGATCAGCTCCCAGGCGTGGCTATGGGCGAAGGTCAGCGCGAGATACGCGCCGAGCATCAGCGCGACGCCGATCAGCAGCTGTGCGCGCGAACCGATCCGCCGCGCGATGCGTCCCGTCAGCGGCCCGACGATCAGCTGGGGCGCTGCAGTGGGGAGCATGAACAGCCCGGCGGCGGTGACCGAGCCGCCGAACCCGACGCCGGTGGTGCGCGGCAGCTCGACCAGGGCGGGGACGAGCGCGATCGACGCGTACATCCCGACGCCGAGCAGGAACGCCGCGAGATTGGTCGTCCACACACCGCGCAGCGCCATCATCCGCATGTCGACCAGCGGGTTGCCGCTGGCCAGCTCGTGGCGGACCCATGCGGCCACCAGCAGCGCGCCGGCGCTCAGCAGCCCCAGCGTGCGGCCCGAGGTGAGACCCCAGACGCTCGCCTCGCTGACGGCCACGAGCAATGCCGACAGACCGGCGATCATGAGTGCCGCCGACGCGAAGTCGACGGGAGCGGGGGTGCGAACCGGGGAGCGGGGGACCAACCGGACGACGGCGCCTGTGATCGGCACGAGCACTGCCAGGGGCAGCCAGAACAGCCACGTCCAGCCGAGCGTGGCGATAATCGGACCGGCAATCACGAGCCCGAGCCCGGCACCGATACCCAGCAGCGACGAGACGAGGCCGATGGCGCCGGCCACGCGCTCGCCCTCGAGCTCGTCGCGCAGCACTCCGAAGGCGAGCGGGAACACGGCGCCGCCTGCGCCCTGAGCCGCGCGACCCGCGAGCATCACCGGCAGAGAGGGGGCCAGCCCGCACGCGAGCGTGCCCAGTGCCAGCGTGGTCAGGACGACTCGAAGCATGCGGTCCTTGCCGTAGATGTCGCCCATCCGGCCGAGCACCGGGGTGAGCACGGCGGTGGCCAACAGGTTCACGGTCAGGATCCACGTGCCGCTCGACGGACCGGCACCCAGTGCGTGGTCGATGTCGGGCAGGGCTGGTACGACGGCGGCCTGTAGGACCGCGAATACCGCGCCCGCCAGCGCGAGGACGGTCACCACTAGATCACGACGATGGCTGCTCATGAACGAACTCCATTCGACGGGGAACTCAGCACGAGTCGAACGGTAAGCTTTACTGCCGAGACGGTGAATGCCTCAAACGCCGCGATAGATGTCCAATCGTCTCACCACGGCCTCGATCTGATCGGCGATGCCGTGGCGGCGATGCGGACCGGCCAACCGCAGGTGGCTCGGGCGCTGCTGCACGCCCCGTGGGGTTTGCGCTTCCCCTCCGTCGGCGCCATCGGCGTGCAGGTCATCCTCAAGGGGAGCGCGTGGCTGACGGGTCCGGGCGGGGGGGACCCGATCCCGCTCGGCGCCGGAGACATCGCGCTGGTCCGCCGTTACGCCCCACACGCGCTCGCCGACGATCTGGCTACGCCCCTGTGGGACGTCGACTACGCGGCGCACGTGCCGGCCGACCACTGGCCCGCCGACGGCAGCGCGCTTGACCCGGCGACGGGCGGCACGGTGCTACTGGGCGGCACCTACGACCTCGGCGGCGCACGACCGCATCCGCTGTTCGCAGACGTGCCCGACGTGGTTCACCTGCCCGCTCGCGTCGGCGTAGCCTCGGAGGTTCGCGCGGTTGTGGATCTGCTCGGGGCCGAGCTGGACCGCGATCTGCCCGGCACGAGCGCCGCCACCCCGGCATTGCTCGACCTCCTGCTGCTCTACGCCCTGCGCGCCTGGTTCGAGGCGCCGCAGGCCCCGAGCGGCTGGGCCCGGGCTAGCCGCGATCCCGACCTGAGCGTCGCCCTGCGACTCATTCACGATCGTCCCCAGCAGCCGTGGACCGTCGCCGAGCTGGCCGCCCGCTGCAACCTGTCACGGGCTGCCTTCGCGCGGCGGTTCACCGAGCTCACCGGGCAGCCGCCGCTGACACACCTCACGTGGTGGCGGATGACTCTCGCGGCGCGGCTTTTGCGCGCCGGCGATTCCCCGCTGAGCGCGATCGCCGAACAAGTCGGCTACGGCAACGAGTACGCGTTCTCCAAGGCGTTCCGGCGCGAGCTGGGGGTGGCGCCATCCCGCTACCGCGCCGAGGCGCAATCCGGACCCTAGGGTCCGCGACGCACGTCGCGGGGGTGAGCGATCGGTTGCTGGAGCTCCATGACGTTGGCGGACGGGTCGTCGTCGTGCCACTCGTGGTAGAGCTCCCGGCAGTCGCCGACGAGGCGGTAGCCGCTGCCGTCGATCCACCGCACGAGGGCTTCCCAGGCGGCCATGATCCCCTCGTCGCCCCCCCGGTAGACGGCGGCGGCAACCTCGATCACGGGCAGGTCGACGACGCGCACCGCCTCGCTGCTGGGTACCGCCTGATCGCCGACGACGAAGCCGGCGTGCAGCACGAGTTCGCCCTCGGGGACGGCACCCCCGTCGTCCTCGTAAAACGCCGACGGAGATGCCGGGCTTGGCGCCGGCTGCCTCGAGGTGGGCGATGACCTCAGGGATCAGTCGGCCAAACGCCGCGCCGATGTCGGCGTGAGTCAACCCACTCGCCGACGCCTGGGCAACCCGGACTGGGTCTGTCTGCTTGATCACTACGTCCTGCGGTTCCACGATGTCCCTCCATTCGAGTGCGCGGAGATGTGCTTCGACCCGGCGGAGGCGATCCCGTTCCTCACCGACGGCTTGCTCGATCTGGGCCTGGCGCAACCTCAGCATTCCCCGCAGCTCATCGACGGAGATGTCCTGGGTGAGGATCTGTCCGATCTGCTCCAGGCTGAAGCCGATGTCACGCAATGCCACGATGCGGTGTAGTCGCCCCAGCTGGTGAACGCTGTAGAAGCGGTATCCGCTATCGGGGTCGACCCGCTCAGGTGGGAGCAGACCGAGCTCGTCGTAGTGGCGCAACATGCGGGGCGACACCTGACCGAGCCGAGCGAATTCTCCGATGTTCAACATGACAAGTGGAGTAATACGCCTTGACACTGTGTGAAGGTCAAGGGCCTGCCTCACATCGGCCGAGCTGCCGGGCTGAACCCTTTCCTGGTCGTGCTGGGTCTAATTCAGCGTGAACAGAGACGAAGGGAACTCAAAGATGATTTTCAGAGACGGTAGCTCCGAGGCCTTGAACTCGGACCTCGAGGGCACGCAGCGAGCTATCTTCGCGGCCGGTTGCTTCTGGGGTGTCGAGGCGGCGTTCCGGGAGATCGAAGGGGTCGTGGCCACGCGGGTCGGTTATACCGGTGGAGCGCTCGCGGATCCGACCTACGAGCAGGTTTGCTCGGGCAGGACGGGCCACGCAGAGGCGCTCCAGGTGTGGTTTGACCCTGACGTGGTGAGCTACGGCGAGCTGCTGGACGCGTTCTGGTCGGCTCACGATCCGACCACCCGCAACCGGCAGGGCTGGGATTTCGGAAGCCAGTACCGCTCGGCGATCTTCTTCCACGACGCCGACCAGGAGCGGGTGGCGATCGCCTCCCGCGATGAGCGCCAGAACTCGGTGCGTAGGCCAATCGTGACCGAGATCGTCGCGGCCTCGCCGTTCTACGACGCCGAGGAGTACCACCAGCGGTACTTCGAGAAGCACGGCGGCGCGGCCTGCGCGAGCACGGTCCGCTAAGAGGTCCGCCGCCGCCAGACGCGTTTGAGATGACCTCTAAGGACCGGCAACAGCCCGACTACGCGGATCAGCCCTCCTTGAGCTGCAGGTATGGCTCGAGGAGGGTTCGCAGTTGCATCCGTCCGCGGTGCAGCCGAGTCTTGAACGCCGCCTCCCGGATGCCGGCGACCTCCGCGGCGTCACGGGTTGAAAGACCCTCGACGTCGCGCAATACGACGGCGGCCCGATAGTCGGCGGGCAGCTCGTCGAGCGCCAGTTCGAGCGTACGCTCGAACTCGCGATCCAGCGTCTGGGCCTCGGGTCCGAGCTCGGGCGACTCGGGGAGGGAGACGATCGGATCGTCGCGATTCGGGTCGGGCTCAACGCGCGGGACTTGGCGACGCGAGAGCCGCCGCTGGGCCTCGTTGAACGCGATCCGGTAGAGCCAGGTTGAGAACTGGGCGCGTTCCTCGAAGCGGGCCAAGCCGCGCCACGCGCGGACGAATACCTCCTGCGCCACCTCGTCGGCCTCATCCGGGGCGAGCCCGAAGCGCCGGAGCGCGCCGTAGACGCGGTCTGCGTGCATGATCACGAGCTCGGCGAACGCGTCCTCGTCGCCGTCTTTTGCCCTCCGGATCAGTTCGTGCTCAGAGCTCGCGGCGCCGGTCACGGGGCGGTTATACCGCCTGGACGGCGGGGCGCACGGGCACGTGGCCGGCGCCCCACCGGGATCTGGGCTAGTGCTCGTTGAGGTCGAGCGAGCAGGAGTTGATGCAGTACCGCTCCCCGGTCTCGCCGGGGCCGTCCGGGAAGACGTGACCGAGATGGCCGCCACAGGCGGCGCAGTTGACCTCGATGCGGTGCATGCCGTAGCTGAAGTCATCGACGAGGTCGACGTTGGCCCGGTCCGCCGGCTCGGTGAAGCTCGGCCAGCCGGTCCCCGAGTCGAACTTCGTCTCGGAGGAGAACAGCTCGGTGCCGCAGCCGGCACAGCGATACGTACCGGCGCGCTTCTCGTCGAAGTACTCGCCGGTGAACGCCCGCTCGGTCCCGTGGTCGCGCAGCACCTGGTACTGAGCCGGAGTCAGCTGCTCGCGCCACTCGGTATCGGTCTTCTCGACCCGAGGACGGTTGTTCTGGTTCGTGGTGTGAGTCTCGTTGTTCATGCTTGGTTTGACCCTCGGGTGGCGCGAAACGATTCAGTCGAGCTCGCGCAGCCGGACCCGCACCGAGGCGGCGATCTGGAGGGCATCGGTACTGGGGGCGGTGAGCCGATGGAGCCCATCCACGGTTCGGCGCAGACCCGCGAGTAGCCGCCGGCACTCCGCGCACTCGCCGAGGTGATGCTCCATCCGCATGCGGGCCGCCTGGGCGGGGTCTCCGTCGAGATGGTCCGACATGCGCGCCCGCGCCCAGCGATGATCTCGCCGAAAACGCTCTCGATCCGCCGCCAGGTCGCTCATTAGTCGTCCGACCCGGTTGGTCGCCGAAACGATTCAACCGAGTGACCTCTTCGGTGCGTTGCGTCCGATCCCGGTGATTGATTGATTGTCGGAGACATGTTCATCGAGCACTTCGCACTGATCGTGACGGACTACGACGAGGCCATCCGCTTCTTCGTCGACATCCTAGGGTTCGAGCTCGTCGAGGACTCCTCGGCATTGACCAGTACCGGCGGACGGCCGAAGCGCTGGGTGGTCGTGCGCCCGCCCGGCGCCACCACGGGCCTCTTGCTCGCGCAGGCCGATGGTGAGCGCCAGGCCCGAGGTGTCGGCGAGCAGTTCGCCGGTCGGGTCGGGCTGTTTCTGCGGGTCGACGACTTTGAGGCGTCGTACAGGCGCATGCGCGACGCCGGGGTCGAGTTCGTCGGCGAGCCGCGCGACGAGCCGTACGGGCAGGTCGCCATTTTTTTCGACGTGGCCGGCAACCGATGGGACCTGCTCGGACCGCGACCTGGAGCGAGCTGACCCGGGATCAGCGCCGTTGTGGTGGTTGTGGTGGCGGCGGCGTTGTGGCGGGCGGTCTTCAAGTGCGGGGGGTGCATTTCGCCCAAAAGTCCCACGCCTCCCGACGCTCTGGGACATAAGCGCCTGCCGAGGCTGTCGCAGAAACCCGGGTGCGTCGCGATTGTTTGTGGTCACCTCACAAGGGACCAAGGCGCGATCCGGAGCCTGGCCGAGAAACGTCCTCAAAGGGTACCCCGGGTTCTCGTCCAGCCTCGGTGCTTCGGCGGCGTGGGCGAGACTCCCGCGGCCGGCACTTGTGACCACCTCACAATTGTTTTCATCGCTGCGACAGTCGCGCCAGGCGCATATGTCGCAGGGACGGGCTGCCGGTAGGCAGTTTTGACTGAAATGCACCGTGGCGGGCGCATGAGTCGGGGCTCGGCGGGGACGAACATGACGGCCTCGTCATCTAGGGCGGCGATTTCGACGGACCTGCGGCAGTAGCGCCGAGCAACACTTTTTCCACCAGACGGATGTTGCGTTCCTCTAGTCTGGTGGACCCCCCCGTCCGCCGTTTGGGGGATGTGGGGTAGGGGCCCGCGACCGTGGGGCATTAACCTGAGGTCGCGGACCCCCTGACGCGTGTCTCAGGGGCAGATCCACGCGCGTTGCGTCCGTGCGGTCGCAACCCTAATCAGGCGCGACGTCGGTCCGCACTACTCCCGGTGGTTTTGGCACAACCTACGCGGCCGTTTGTGCGGAATTTCGTCGGATTGGATTTGTGAAAGTGACGGATTTCTTAGAACGAGCGGCCGGGATCGCCCGATCGAGGTAGAGCGTGACGGCGGCCATCGCGCCTGCGGTAGGCGGACAACGTCTCACTCGACCTTTCCCGTCGCTCGATCACCTCACCGCCGCGCGATCAGCTCTCCGTGCACGACGATGAAACAGCCGTCGTCGTGCCCGAGCCAGTGCCGCCATGCCTCGGCGATCGCCTCCAGTTCTTCGCGGCTGCTCAGCCCGTATTGCAGCGCCTGCTCGGCCAACGACGAGGAGACCACCCGGTCCGCCCACCCCTCGCCCCACCACCGTCTTGAGTCGGGGTCTGCGAACGTCCAGGTCGAGCTGGTCGGGTGGATCTCGGTGAAGCCGGCGGCCTGCGCCCACCCGAGCAGTCTCCGGCCGGCATCAGCGTCGGCTCCGTTGTGCCGGCACACGTCGTGGTAGAGCTCCATCCAGCGATCGAGCAGCGGCTCGGACGGGGCCCAGACGAAGGCGCCGTAGTCGCCGTCCCGCACGGCGAGCACACCGCCAGGTCGGAGCACGCGGCGCATCTCGACCAGCGCGGCCACGGGGTCGGTGAGATGCTGGAGCAGTTGGTGGGCGTGGACGACGTCGAATGATGCGTCGTCGAACGCGAGTGCGTACGCGTCGGCGGTCCTGAACTCAACGCCGGCGATCTGACGCGACTCGAGCAGGCGGCGAGCCTCGGCGATGATGGCCTCTTCGCGGTCGACGCCCACCGTACAACCGGGGAGCACCCGATCGGCGAGATCGAGCGTGACGGTGCCCGGCCCACACCCGACATCGAGGAGCCGCATCCCCGGTGAAAGAAGCGGCAGCAGATAGCCGGCCGAGTTCTCGGCGGTTCGCCATCGGTGGCTGCGGAGCACCGACTCGTGGTGGCCGTGCGTGTAGGTGTCGCCCACTGTCCGCCCGTACGTTATCACGTACGAATGTATGCCGACGCTGCTACACCGCGGGCCTACAAGTGGGCGAGGCTGAGGTGAAGGCTCGCGCCGAGTAGAACGAGCGGCCACAGCGCCGTCGCCACCACCGTAGAGAGCACCTGGGACAGGCTGCCCAGACTGGCGTAGTAGCTGTGCTCGGAGGCCACGATCACGCCGATGATCACGTAGGCGACGGTGGCCAAGCGCGGCATCCGACAGAGTTCGCCGGGAGCCGCCGCCCTCCTCCCGGGTGCGCGCGCCGGGCCGGGAGCCGCGCCGGGCCGGGAGCCGCGGGAGGGTCGGGAACATCCGGACGGCCGCCGGCGTCAACCAAATGAGGATGACCGGCGTTAACCGAGCCGAGGCGTACGATGGCCGAGCTGCGGTGTGAGCAGATCAGCGCCTCGTACGGCCGCGAGCAAATCCTGGCCGGAGTCGATCTTCATGTCGCCGATGCGACGCTGACCGCGATTCTTGGCGCCTCCGGCAGCGGCAAGACGACGCTGCTGCGGGTGATCATGGGATTCATCCGCCAGGACCACGGGAGCGTCACCGTCGGCGGAAGGGTCGTATCGGACGGCGGCCGCGTCCACCTTCCGCCCGAGAAGCGCTCGCTTGGCTACGTCGCCCAGGAGGGCGCGCTCTACCCGCAGCTGACCGTCGAGCAGAACATCTCGTTTGGCCTAGCGCGTGGCGAGCGCAAGCTGGGTCGGCGTGCGCGCGAGCTGCTCGCCGTGGTCGGGCTTCCGGGCGCGTATGCCGATCGCCGCCCCGGGCAGCTCTCGGGCGGAGAGCAGCGCCGGGTGGCGCTCGCGCGCGCACTCGCGCCAACGCCGCCCGTCGTGCTGCTCGACGAGCCGTTCTCGGGGCTCGACGCGTCGCTGCGGAACGAGACGCGCGAGGCGGTCGTACACGCGCTCGGCGCGCAGGGAACGACCGGTGTGCTGGTCACCCACGACCAGGCCGAGGCGCTGTCGATGGGACGGGAGGTTGCCGTGCTGCGCGCCGGACGGCTGGTTCAGACGGCGGCGCCGTCTGTGCTCTACCGGATGCCAGCCGACCTCGACGTCGCCCGCTTTGTCGGCGAGGCCGTGGTGTTGGCCGGGGCCGCCGCGCGCGGGGTCGTGGCCACCGCCTTGGGGGAACTGGCGCTGATCGATCCACGGGTCGAGGGCCGGGTCGAGGTGATGATCCGCCCCGAGCAGATCGAGTTCAGTCTGCCCGCGCCGCCGGGTGCAGCCGAGTCCGGTGCCGGCGTCAACGCGAAGGTCATCTCATCGACGTTCTATGGCCCAGACAGCGTGGTCGAGCTCGAGCTCGACGAAATCTCGGAAACGATCACGGCGCGAGTCCTGCGGGGTCACGACGTGCCGGTGCCAGGAAGCTCGGTGGAGATTGGCGTCGTCGGACCGGTCATGGGCTATCCGGCAAGCCCGGCTTCGCCCGCGCCCATGCCGGGCGATGAGTGCGTTGGCGGCCGCGCGTGAGCCGCCGCGCCCTGGCGATCGTTGCCGCTGCGATCGCCCTGTGTGCGGTCCTCGCGGGCTGCGGTGGGAGCGATCCGAACGCCATCGTGTCGTACAACGGCCAGCACCCGCAGCTCACGACGGCACTCGTCGCTGCGTTCACGAAACAAACCCGGATACACGTGAGCGTGCGCACCGGTGACGGCATCATCCTCGCCGACCAGATCCTGCAGGAGGGCAGCGGGTCACCCGCCGACGTGTATCTGACCGAGAACTCTCCCGAGTTGATGAACCTCGAGGGTCACCATCTGCTGAGCACGCTGCCCAGCTCGATCGTCGACCAGATCCCGGCGAGCGACAATTCCCCGGCGGGCGACTGGGTCGGCGTCGCGCTGCGCGTCTCGAGCCTCGCCTACGACCCGGCGCGACTGTCGCAGTCCCAACTGCCCGCCTCGGTGCTCGATCTCGCCGAGCCGCAGTGGAAGGGAAGGGTCGCGATCGCGCCGACGGACTCCGATTTCCCGCCGGTCGTCGGCGCAATCATCGCCGCTGATGGCCGAGCCGTCGCCGCGAGTTGGCTCGACGAGCTCAAGCGCAATGCCCAGACCTACCAGGACGAGGAGGCGGTCGTCGCGGCCGTGAATCGCGGCGACGTCGCGGCAGGCATCGTCAACCAGTACTACTGGTACCGGCTTCGCCTCGAGCTCGGCGCAGGCGCAACTCGCAGCCGCCTCTATTACTTCCCGCGCCACGACGTCGGCTCTATCGAGAACGTCGCCGGAGCCGCCGTGCTCGCGTCAAGCCGGCACAAGGCACTGGCCGAGCGGTTCGTCCAGTTCATGGTCAGCGCCGCCGGCCAGCAGATCCTCGCCCACAGCTATGACTACGAGTACCCGGCTCGGCCGAGCATTGCGCCAAACCCTGCTCTCCCATCGCTCAGCTCGATCTCACCCGCCACGCTTCCGGTCACGGCTCTCGGCACCGATCAGGAGGCCGTCCGCCTCATACAGCAGGCCGGGCTCGCCTAGTGCCCTAGCTGCTGGTGATCCAAATCGCGCTCTGCTCCGAACCAACGGTGAGCAACCAATCGATAGGAGCATCCGATGATGGGACTTGACAACCCAGTCCACATAGGTTTCTTGCTGGTGATCCTGCTGCTGGTGTTCGGCGCCAAGCGCTTGCCGGAGATGGGTCAATCACTCGGGGCAGGGCTGCGCGGCTTCAAGGACTCCCTCAGCGGCGAGGCGCCCGGGACGCAGCTGAGCTCCGCGACGGACCCAACACGCTTCAATCACGCCGACGCCGACGCGGACGCGCACACTGCCCAGCCGCAGGCCGAGCGTACGCCGGTCGGCCGGGCCGCGTAGAGCACACCAAACGATCCCGTAGAGGAACGCTTGCCATGCAGATGCCTGGCGCGATTGCGCTGCGCCGATTCCGGCCGATCAGCCACGACACCCGGCTGAGCGCCGTCGATCATCTAGATGAGCTACGCACCCGGCTGATCGTCTCGCTGGTCGCGCTCGCGGTTGCGTTCGGCGTCTGCTTCTGGCAGAACCACGAGCTCCTGCATCTCGTCAATCAGCCGCTCGCGAACCAGACCCAGCAACAGGTCCGCGAGGGTCATGGGCCGCTCGGCGCGACCTACTTGGTGCAAGAGAGCGCCCGGGACCTCGCCCAGGATCTCGGAACCGTGGTCGGCGTGCTCCGCGCGCAGCCGCACACCGCTGCGGTTTCCACCGCTCTCGCCCATGTGCAGAGCAGCCTGCGCCGCGACATCACGCGGCTGTCGGCGCCGCCCGAGGGTAACCGTCCGGTGACGCTGGGGATCGGCGAGCCGTTCACCAGCACCGTGACGGTGACTTTCATCTTCGCGCTGATCCTGTCGCTTCCCGTCCTGCTGCTGCAGGCCTACGGGTTCTTTATGCCTGCGTTCGAGCCGGAGGAGCGGCGCCGCATGCTCCCAGTCACGTTTGCGATCCCGCTGCTGTTTGCCGCCGGTGTCACATTCGGTTACCTGGTCGTGCTGCCGGCGTCCTTGCACTTCTTCCAGAACTTCAACTCGGACCAGTTCAACGTTCTCGTACAGGCCAGCCAGTACTACAAGTTCGCGGCCACGATCCTGTTGGCGATGGGACTCGTATTCCAGGTCCCGGTGGCGATCATCGCGGTTACCCGCGCCGGTCTCGTCACCACGCGACAACTGCGACGAAACCGCCGCTACGCGTTACTCGCCTGTGGCCTCGTTGCCGCCGTGCTCCCCGGGGACGCGGTCACCCTGCTGCTCGAGACCCTGCCCCTTTACCTGCTGTTTGAGCTCAGCATGATCGTCGCGGCGTTCGCCGAGCGCCGCTGATCCGATCTGGCTCGGGCTGCGAATCCTTTAAAAAGCGAAAGGAGCAGACCAGCATGGAGCAAATCAATCTCGAGGCCATCGACGTTGACGGCGCCGTCCGCGAGGCGGCGGAAGAGGTGACTGGGGACACGCGCCTCGGCTTCCTGCGCAAGGGAGCGGTCGCGGGCGGCGCCGCCATCGGCGGCGGGGCGATTCTGAGCGCGCTCGTGCCGAGCACGGCCCTGGCCGTCGGCAGGCCCCCAAGCAGCTTCGGTTCCGGTGACATCGGCATCCTGAACTACGCGCTGACCCTGGAATACCTCGAGAGTTCGTTCTACAACGAGGCGACCAGTCAGGGCAAGATCACCGATCCGAAGCTCGCACAGCTGCTGCGGACCGTCACCGCCGACGAGAACTATCACGTCAAGTACCTGAAAGCGGCGCTCGGTCGCCACGCGATCAAGAAGCCGAAGTTCGACTTCCAGGGGATCCCCGGCGATCAGTCGAAGTTCGCCGCCACGTCGTACGTGCTCGAGAACACCGGCGTCCACGCCTACCTCGGGCAGGCTCCGAACATCCAGGCCGCGAAGGTCCTCCTGGCCGCAGCCTCGATCGTCACGATCGAGGCCCGGCACTCGGGCGCGATCGGCCTTTATCTCGGCAAGGCGATCGCGCCCAACGGTCCGCTCGACAACGGACTGCCCGCAGCCACGATCCTGGCCGACGTCAAGAAGACCGGCTTCATCAAGTAAACCGCCGCTCCCATGCGGGGGCGGGCGCGAGCTCGTCCCCAAGTAGGAGTCGAGCGGCTGATTCGGGCGACACTAGGCGCGAGAGCCGCGGAGACCGCGCTTGTCGATCATGTTGCGTAGCTCCTCACCTGCGAGCCAGCGTCGGAGATTGTCGGCAAAGCGCGCGACCACGTCGCGCTCCCATCCGATCAGGTCGCCGGACATGTGCGGTGAGACGACCACGCGATCCATCGTCCAGAAGGGATGCTCGGGCGGCAGGGGCTCGGTGGCGAACACGTCGAGCGCCGCGCCGGCGATCGCGCCGCTCCGCAGAGCAGCCACTAGCGCATTCTCGTCGACCAGGGCCCCACGGCCGATGTTGACAATTCGAGCCTCCGGACGCAGCAACCCGAGCCGCCGATGATCGAGATATCCACGCGTTTCCCTGGTCAGGGGCAGCGCCACGACGACGAAGTCGGCGCCGGGGAGCAGTCCGTCGACCTCCGTCCTCGCGTGGACATCGCCGAGGCTGCCGTCCCCGGAGCGGGCCGTCCGGCCGACTACCTGAACGTCCATGCCCGCCGCGCGTAAGAGCGGCGCTACCTCACGGGCGACGCCACCGGCGCCGAGGACCAGCACCCGCGCTCCGGCGATCGTCTCGGTTTCGCGGTGCTCCCATCGTCGCTCCCGTTGCCGGCCGAGGGTGCCGCGCAGATCTTTGGCGAACATCAGGACCAACCCGAGGACGTACTCGGCGATCGGCCGCTCGAACACGCCGCGCGTGTTGGTGACGACGATGTCACGTTCGATCACCGGATCGACGAGCACCGCCTCGACCCCGATGCTCCCGGTGTGGATCCACCGCACCGAGCAGTCGGTCGGCCACGCCGTGCGGAGAAGGTCACTGCGGTAGTCCCAGACGAACATCACGTCGGCGCGGCGCAGCGCCTCGGCCACGGCTGTCGCATCGTCCACGAGGTGCACGTCGGCCAGCGCCGAGACCAGCTCGAGGCCGTCGGGGGGCGCTTCGCCTTTGGCCAGGAGGACTGCCACAGACGTGTCTCGCATCGCAACATCATCCCGGCTGGTAGATATTGCGGGCATGTTCAGGGTCGACCCCGAGGTCACGTGACGTGACCGCACACCGGATCGCGGCCATTCCCGGCGACGGGATCGGGCGCGAGGTTCTGCCGGCGGCGCGCGCCGTGCTCGACTCGGCGTGCGCGGCTCACGGCATCGAGCTCACATATCAAACGTTCGACTGGTCGTGCGATCGCTACGTACGCGAGGGGGCGATGATGCCCGCCGACAGCCTCGAGCGGCTTCGGGAGTTCGACGCGATCTTCCTCGGGGCGGTGGGAGACCCGCGGGTTGCCGACCACCTATCCCTGTGGGGTCTGTTGATCCCGATCCGCCAGCGCTTTCGCCAGTACGTCAACCTCCGTCCGACCCGGGTGTTCGACGGACTACCCAGCCCTGTGCTCGCCTGTGCCGAGCACCCGGTGGACCTCGTCGTCGTGCGTGAGAACGTCGAGGGCGAATACACCGAGCTGGGCGGCAGGTTCAACCGAGGGTTCCCGGACGAGCTCGCGACCCAGCAGGCGATCTTCACCCGTTCCGGGATCACCAGGATCGTGGACTATGCGCTCGAGCTGGCCGCCACCCGCCGCTGTCACTTGACCTCCGCGACGAAATCGAACGGCATCGTGCACACGCTGCCGTTCTGGGACGAGGTCGTTGCCGAACGCGCGGCGGCCCACCCCGAGGTGACGGTGAAGAGCGAGCTGATCGACGCCCTATGCGCGAAGCTCGTCCTTCAGCCTCAGGCCTTCGACGTGATCGTGGGGTCGAACCTGTTCGGCGACATCCTCGGCGACGTTGCCGCCGCTGTCGCCGGCTCGATCGGCATCGCGCCCTCCGGGAACCTCAATCCGGAGCGGGAGTTCCCGTCGATGTTCGAACCGGTACATGGCTCGGCGCCCGACATCGCCGGAAAGGGAGTCGCCAACCCGATCGGAGCGATCTGGGCGGGCGCGATGATGCTCGACCATCTCGGGCATCCGGACGCCTCGGCCGGGGTTGTTGAGGCGATCGCCCGCGTGTTGGCAGCCGGCGAGGTTCGCACGCCCGATCTCGGTGGCAGCGCCACGACCACCGAGCTCACGCGCGAGATCGAGCGCGCCCTGTAATCACCCCCGGGGTAACGGCTGGGAACCCGGGCGATCGTGCCTAGGTCGCGCGCTCGCTGAGATCCGGCGCTGGGTGGGCTCCGTGGACGTAGACCCGGTCACGGCCCGCTTCTTTCGCCGCGTAGAGCGATTCGTCGGCCCGGCGCAGGAGCTCCCTGGAGCCGAGGCCACCGACGAGCGCGCTGACGCCGGCCGACACCGTGATCGAGCCGGCTCCCTCCGGGTGCAGCGCGGCGATCGCGCGGCGAGCGCGGTGTGCTGCGGCGTCGCCGCCATCGGGGTCCGTGTCGGGCATCAGCCAGGCGAACTCTTCGCCGCCGATCCGGGCTACGACGTCGCCCGCCCGGGCCTCCGCAGCGAGCTGAGCCGCCACCTCGGCCAGGACGCGGTCCCCGACTTGGTGGCCGTACGTGTCGTTCACCCGCTTGAAGTGGTCGATGTCGACGATGACGAGTGTGAGCGAGCGCTCGTAACGGGTCGCGCGCTCGACCTCCTCAGCCAGACGTTCGTGGAACGCCCGATGGTTGGCCAAGCCGGTGACCGGATCGGTGGTGGCTTGGCGCGCGAGCTTCTGGAGCGTCTGGGCGTTAGAGATGGCCAGGCTGACGAGCTCGGCGAAGCGCGCCAGCCGTTCCTCGAGGCCATCCGGGACCGGCACGTCGGCAAACGCGGTTCCCACCGCTCCCCAGAGCTCGCCCGACACGGTCACGGGCGCGCTGACCGCTCCGCCCGCCGGCCGGCTGTCTCCCGAGGCGCCCGCGCCGCGGGCGCGAGCCGCGTCGGATCGAGCGGTGCGGGCGGATCGAAACACTCGCGCGGGGGCGTTCTCGGCGTCCAGATCGAGGGAGCGGGCAGGAGCCTCTCGCCCCGGCACCGTCCATGCCCCGACCATCAGGCCAGTCCGAGTCGGCGGGTCAAAGCAAACCACGGCGCCCGTGGTCGCGTCGAACAGCCTCGCCAGCTGCTCGGCCACCGTGTCGAACACGGCCGAAGGATCGGCGCCCGTGGCAACCAGCGTGGCGATGCGCGAGAGCGCGCGCTGCTCGGCCTCTCGCTGGATGCGCTCGGTCACATCCCGGAACGCATACTGGCGCTCGATGACCTCACCGGTCCCGTCGCGGATCGCGCGAGCCGTTGCCTCCAACCACAACCAGCGGCCGTCGCCGTGGCGCATCCGGGCGAGCCGGGTAGCCGGGTGCTCTGAGGCATCGATTCGGCGCAGGCGTTCCTCCCGGCCCGGCTGATCGTCGGGGTGCGTCAGTTCCGTGATGGTCTTTCCGACCAGCTGGTCCGGGACCTGCCCGAGCACGACCACTGCCGCGGGCGAGGCATAACGGACGATCCCGTCGCGGGACGCCCGGACGACGAGATCGCTCGAGTTTTCGGCCAGCAGCCGGTGCAGCCGTTCGCTGGTGCGCACGCGCTCGACGAGCGCGAGCACGGCGGCGCCCAGGACGCCGGCGATCACGATCAGGAGCGCACCGCCTCGCCACCCGGAGGCCGGGTAGTACGGGCCCCCCACGACGAGGACGGGTCCCAACTGCACCACGGCCGCCCCAGCCACGGCCAGCACCAACTCGATCCGACGATTGCGCAGCGCCGCCCAGATCACCGGGAGGAGCACCAGCGTCCCGTAACCACCGACGACCCGGCCCACTCCGTCGCGCAGGAGCGCCACGGACACCAAGAAGAAACACACCCCGACCAGGCTGGCGATCTCGCTTTGCTGCCATCGCCCCCGGAACCACAGAGCCACCCCGATCAGCACCTGGATGATCAGCGCCACGAGGACCTCGTGCCAGCGCACCGAGGGCTCGAGCCCGATCATTCCCCAGACCACGGCGAAGCACGCCCCGTATGGGACGAGCGGTCCGAGTCGTCGATGAGCGGAATCCGGCAAGGCAACGACCCCCCGGGGTCGCGGAGCTAAGGGGTTTTTCTCGTCCCATGTCTCGGCTCAGATCGGTAGATCCTTAGGTTTTTGGCCGGCCGCCGCACAGCTGTCCGCCGGAAGTCTCGGTTGATCGGACGTCGAGCCGATGGAATAAAACCGTCACGAGTCCCGTCTCAGGGCAATAGTGCAAACGCGCCCTGCGCCGGTGGTGGGGCCCAGGATGGGAGATATCAATGTCGTTCAAGTTGAAGTCCGCGGTCCTTACCGCGGTGACAGTCCTTGCGGGTCTGCTGATTGCCGCGCCGGCGCTCGCAGCCTCGCCGACGCCGCTCGGCTCGATGCCGACCGGCACGGTCACGATTCACCGTACGGCCGGCCATGGTCTAGGGATCTCGCTTGATGCGTTCGGCCTGACGCCGGGCAGCGCGCACGAGATCGCTCTGTCGACGGCGCCGTGTTCGGCCACGGCCGGCGGCACCGGCGTCCACATGGTGCAGGCGAACGGGAGCGGTCAGCTGCAATCTGCGTTCCGGGTGTCCGGCCGTAAGGCTCGCGGGGCCGAATCGGTCGCGCTGCTGCTGGGGACGCCGGGAGCGAGCGGTGGCGGGGTGAGCCCGAACAAGGTCGTCGCGTGCGTGAATATTCCCCAGCCCCTGCAGGGATTCGCCCAGCTGCCGCTGAAGTCGAAGCTCGGATGGGCGTCGCAGCTCTCGGGTAGCTTCACAGTCACCTACGACGCGCCCGCCCAGACACTCACGGTGGACATCAATGCGCGTGGGTTCGATCCCGGCAGCACTCACGCCGCGCACATCCATCAGGGCACGTGTCAGGCCCAAGGCGGCGTGGTGTACATGCTTCCCGACCTCGTCGCTGACGCGAGCGGTGACATTCATGCGGTCCGCACGGTGACAGGCGTCACGACGCCACCGGCCAGCGGCTGGTACCTGAACATCCATCTCGGCGACAGCAACCAGATCCTCTCCGGCGGCAACCCGACGCTCGCGTTCCAGCCGCTGCTGTGCGCGAACGTGGACGAGATCCAGAACGCCGCGACGGCGATCGCGATCGGGTCTGAGGGCGAGCATTTCCTGTCGATCGGGCAAACCGTCGTGCTCGGCACGGTTGGAGACTTCACGTTCAGCTCGACGTGTTCGAACCCGAGTGGTATGGCCGGTGGTCAGCAGGTCACCTTTGACGTGACCGCCGATACGTATGCGGATCTCGACGGCAATGGCCCCATGCCCGCCGGCACCGAAGATCAACATCCACACCGACAGCGACGTGCTCGACAACCAGTCGGTCGGCGGATTCGCCCAGGTGGGGAGCGCAAGCTCCTCGACCGAGATCTCGGCTGACGGACAGGAAGTCGACGTGTTCTACAACGACGGCGTCAACTGGCCCGCCGGTGCGGGCACGGCGGCGCACGACTGCTTCGCCGGTTACTCCGGCCTGGCAACCGGCCTCGCCTCCTGACAATCACCAAATCCACGGTCGCCGCGCCTCACGGCGCGGCGACCGTGCTTGTACATGTCATCTTCGACGCAGAGTGAATTCACATGAGCATCAGTACGACAGCCGATCTGCCCGGGCGGGCGGATGCCGGCCGGGCTTGCCGGTCGGCCCGAGTGAGCTTGGGCGCCTATCTCGCGTCGGATCCGGTCCGCGCGATTCAGAGCGCGCTCGGCTTGATCTGGTCTCGACGGAGCGCTCCAGTTCCAGTCGTTCATGTACGGAAACGGTTTCGTCCAGATGCTCAAGGCGGGCGCCGCCGGTGAGCCGCATTGGATCTCGAGCACCGTCACCTGGAGCGCGAGCCTGTTGCACGCGCACCAGCTTCTGCTCAACACGGCGTTCGCGCTCGTGCAGGTCGTGATCGGAATGGGGATCCTCTACCGCCGGACGATCAAGCCCGCGCTCGTGTTATCGGTTGTCTGGGCGCTTGCCGTGTGGTGGTCCGGAGAAGCGTTCGGCCAGCTGTTCACCGGCACGGCCAATGCGCTGACCGGCGCGCCGGGAGCGGTCGTGATCTACGCGCTGATCGCCCTTGTCGTATGGCCGAACCGACGGCCTGGCGGCCTGCTCGGCGACCGCGGCGCGCGGTTCGCCTGGGCGCTGCTGTGGCTTCTGATGGCTGCGCTGTGGCTTCTCGCGGCGAACACCGGCGCCGACGCGACGAGCGCGCTGATCCGCGTTGCGCCGTCGGGGATGAGCTGGCTGACTAGCATCCAGCACTGGGCAGCGAGCGCGGCCGGCGGCGACGGGCTGCTCATCGCCGTGGTCCTTGCGGGAACGTCGATGGCAATCGGGATCGCGGTCGCATGCAACTGGCACGCCCGGCTCTTTCTGCTCGCCGCGATCCTCCTCAACCTCGCCTATTGGGTGATCGGACAGGGACTCGGCGGAATCTTCCAAGGAGGCGCCACCGACCCGAACGCCGGACCTCTCTTCGTCCTGTTCGCGTGCGCCTTGTACGTACTGGTACCAGTGGCCGACGTGTAACTGGCCGCCGCCGTGGCCGCTCGCCGTTGCGCCTTACGTGGAGGTGACTGCGAACAGCGGCCAGCGGTCTGGAACCCCGGTGAGCGAGTGGACGCCGCGGTCGGCGAATGAAATCCCCGAGCCGATGACGAGGTCGGTCACGGTCCGCGAGACCAGGATCTCGCCAGGCTGCGCCAGCTCCGCAATGCCCGCCGCGATATCGACTGACAGCCCGGCGATCGCGTCGCCGCGGAGTTCCACTTCGCCGGTGTGAACCCCTTCGCGCGGCGCTTTGCCGGCTGCGATGGAGACAGTCCGGATGGCATCGGCGCAGCGGATCGCTTGACCCGGGGCGTCGAACGTGGCGACGAGGTCGCCGTTCCCGGTGCGAATCAGCCGTCCGCGGTGCAGGCGGACCGCCTCCTCGGCGCCGGCCGTGGAGTCGGCGCTGAGGATCGTCGTGAGCACGCGATCGGGCTGGGTCGGCGTCGTCGCCTCGGACAGGAAATCCTCGATCTCGTCCAGCAGGCGGTCCGTGTCGCCGCTCGTGGCGAACCGTAGCGAGTGGTCGCCGGGTTGCTCGAAGTAGCGAGCACCCGGGATCTGGGACGCCAGGTAGCGGCCGTGGCAGGGAGGGGTCATGCGGTCGTCGAGTCGCTGGATCACGAGAGTGGGCACGTGGATGGCGGACAGCACCGGGCGCACGTCGATCTGCCGGACCATTCGGACGATGCGGAGGAATCCGCCCGGGGTCACCGCCATCCGCTCGAAGCGCGCGAACAGCCGCCGTGCGTGATCAGAGCCGGCGCGGCTGGGAAGGAACCAGTCGATGCTCGCTCCCTGCCCCCAGCGCTGCTCGGCGATCTCGATCAAGGACGCGAACATCGCGTCGGAACCCTCGCCACAGGGATAGCCAGGAGCGGGGCGATAACGCGCTGTCGCGGCGCCCAGGATCAGCCCCGTGACGCGGTCGGGGTAGGTGGCGGCGAACAGGATGCTCATCGGGCCTCCCTCGGAGAACCCGAACAGCACCGCGCGATCGGACTGCGCCGCCTGCATGACGGCGCGGACGTCGTCCATCCGCTCCTCGAGCGGAGAGTCCGCGGGCGCGCGATCCGAGAGACCCGTGTCCCGCTTGTCGAACATAACCAGACGGCCCATCGCGCTGAGGCGGCGAAAGAAATCCGCCGTCTCTGCGTCCTCCCACAGGAGGTCGAGATGGCTCACCCGAATCGAAACGGCGACGCGATTCCGACCCTGCTGAGCGACATCAACATGCTCGTGATCACCAGGGGACGCGAGCGGACCGACGCGGAGTACGCGGCGTTGCTGGATGCTGCCGGACTGAGACTTGGCGCGATCAACCCGGCGCCGTTCCCCTACTGCGTGATCGAGGGCAGGTCGGCCTGAGCCACCGCAGCGGCAAGCTCCCGCAGCCGATTCAGGGTGGGTAGCGTCTCGCCCCGCCGCCACGCGATCGCGATCCCCATGGTCGGCTCCGGGGGCGCGAACCTGCGGTAGACCGCGCCCGGGATCCGCAGGCTGCGCGATCGCTCGAGCATGATGAACGAGATCCCGGCGCCCTCGGCGACGGCGGAGACGATGCGCTCCTCCTCGGGCTCGGCACGCGCGAGCGGGGGCCAAGGCGGCGCGCCACACACCTCGCGCCGCACCTCGCGCCACGCACCCGGACCGTGCTCTTCGGGCCACCACACGAGCGGCTCGCCGCGGAGGTCAGTCGGGCGGACGGTCGTCCGGCGGGTCAGCCGGTGTCCCTTGGGCAGGACGCAAACCATCGGTTCGCGGCCCAGGCGGAGCTCTTCCAAGCCAGGATCGTCGACGGGCGGCCGCACAAAGCCGACGTCGATCTCGCCGGTGTGCAGCTGCTCGACGTGCAGCATCGTCGTGCCGAGGCTGAGCACGAGCTCAACGTCCGGGTAGCGCGCCCGATAAGCGGCGACGATCTCGCCCGCGACTCCGCCGGTGAGCGAACGGGTGAGGCTCATGCGCAGGCGCCCGCGCTCGCCGGTCCCGGTGGCACGCACGATGGCCGCGGCACGGTCGACGCGGCTCAGGATTTCGCGCGCCTCGACGAGCAGCGCCTCACCGGCCGACGTCAGGGCAGCCCCGCGGCGGTTGCGCTCGAACAGCCGAACGCCGAGCTCGCTCTCGAGCAGACGTATCTGCTGGCTCACACTCGGCTGGGCGAGGTGCAGCCGGTCGGCGGCGCGGCGGAAGTGGAGCTCCTCGGCGACCGCGACAAATGAGCGCAGCTGGCGGAGCTCCATCGCCCCATGATAGGCGCTGCCTTTCACAGACGCGGATATTCGTTCTTGATCCGATGGGGGCACCGCCGTAGGTTCGAGCGGTTAGTCGGACCCGAGAGGAGAGCGCCAGATGACGACGGTCGAGCCCGGTGTACGCGGCTTTCTCAGCCCATTCGAGGTCCCCGCGCCCGAGGGGTGCGAGGGCTGGGAGTCGATGTATCCCTACTACGCGCTGTTCAGCGACGAGCGGCGTGGGTCGGAGGAGGCGCGAGGCTGGTTCCGCGACGGCATGCACTTCCCGGAGCCGATGTTCCCGTTTGACTTCATCACCGCGGACTCGCCCTACATGGGCCTCGGGCAGGCCAACTCGCGCATCTTCTGCGTCCCGCCGGCGCTCGGCATCGATCACCGGGTCCTCTACGGATGGGTGTACATGAGCGCCAATCCGGTGACCGACCCGGCCGAGATCGGCCGGCGGGCCGAGCTGTTCGGCCAGCGCGCGGGGTTCTACTTCCAGAACTGGGACGAGCTCTACGGGCGCTGGCTGGGCAAGGTCGAAGAGACGATCCACGAGCTCGACGCCCTGGCCGTCCCCGACCTGCCCGACGTCGAGGACGAGGCGGTGGTCACCGAGGGCCGCGGGATCGGTTCCACCCACACGCTGCTCGCTGCCTATGACCAGCTGCTCGAGAGCGTGGACCGGATCTGGCAGTACCACTTCGAGTTCCTGAACCTCGGGTACGCGGCGTACCTCGTCTTCTACGAACTCTGCAAGCAGCACTTCCCGGACATCCCCGATCAGACGATCGCGAAGATGCTGAGCGGCATCGAAGTGATCCTGTTCCGTCCCGACGAGGAGCTCAAGCGGCTGGCTCGGCGCGCCCTCGAGGCGGGGATCGCCGAGGCCGTCATGACCGCCGGGGACGAGGAGGCCCTCCGCGAGGCCGTGTCGCAAACCGCGGCGGGCCGGGCTTGGCTGTCTGACTGGGAGGCGGCGAAGACCCCGTGGTTCTACTACTCAAACGGCAACGGCTTCTACCACCACCACCGCTCGTGGATCGACGATGCAAACGTCCCGCTGGGTCACCTGCGTGGGTACGTGGAGCGCCTGCGGGCGGGCGAGGATGTTGCGCGCCCGCTCCCCGAGGTGAGCGCGGAGCGCGAGCGGATCACCGCGGAATATCGCTCGTTGCTGTCCGATCCCGAGACGGTTGCGGCGTTCGACCAGAACCTCGGGTTGGCCCGCACGGTGTTCCCGTACGTGGAGAGCCACAACTTCTACGTCGAGCACTGGTACCACACGATCTTCTGGAACAAGGTCCGCGAGTTCGGGGCGCTCCTGGCCGACCACCGGTTCCTCGAGGACGCCGAGGACATCTTCTATCTGCAACGCCACGAGGTCTCGGATGCGCTCGTCGACCTGCGGCTGGCGTGGGCGGCCGGGTCGGTGGGACGCGGGCCGGGCTACTGGCCGCCGATCGTCCAGCGCCGCAAGCGGATCATGGAGGCTATGCGCAGGTTCACGCCCCCGCCGGCGCTCGGCGCGATGCCGGATGCGATCACCGAGCCGATGACGATCATGTTGTGGGGGATCACCACCGAGCGGGTCAGGGAATGGGCGGACCAAGGACGCGACACAAACGCGACGCTGACCGGCTTCGCCGGCTCACCGGGCGTGGCCGAAGGGACCGCGCGCGTCGTCATGGAGGTCGAACGGTTGACCGACCTCGAGCCCGGAGAGATCCTGGTGGCCCCGGTCACCTCGCCGAGCTGGACGCCCGTGTTCGGCAAGATTGCGGCCGCCGTCTCGGACATCGGCGGGATCATGTCGCACGCGGCGATCGTCTCGCGCGAGTACGGACTCCCGGCGGTGGTGGGCACCGGCAACTCCACGAGCCGGATCAAGACCGGTGACCGGGTGCGGGTCGACGGCAACACCGGCGTCGTGACGATTCTCGGCTGACCGGATGCCCGACGATCGCTACGACGCCGTCGTCCTCGGCGGCGGGCATCACGCCACCATCATCGCCCCGTACCTCGCGCGCGCCGGTCTGTCCGTGCTCGTGCTCGAGCGCACGGCGCACCTCGGCGGCGGCGCGTGCGGCAGCGAAGGCCCGGCGCCGGGCTTCGTGATGAACCACTGCAGCCACTGGACGCGGTTCTACGGCCACCCGGCCTACCGCGACTTCGCCCTGAGCGACGAGGGGCTGCGCTACGTCTTTCCGGACGAGAACGAAGGCATGATCTTCGACGACGGTTCGTCGTTCATAGGATTCTCGGCCTCGCGTGTGGTCGATGCGGGCACCGGCCGCCAGGAGCGCTCGGAGGAGAACATCGGCAGGACGTACGACCAGATCGCGCGGTTCTCGGCGCGAGACGCCGACACCTACCTGCGGGTGCTCGACGCCTACGAACGACACTGGCGCGGCGCGTTCCGCCGCCATCGCTTCGGGACGCCGCCCCCCTGGGGGACGCCCGATCCGCTCGAGGAGCTGCTCGAGATCCCCGACAGCCTGATCGAGCCGGTGCACCAGTTCATGACGCTCCGGCAGCTCGCCCAGGACTTCTTCGAGAGCCCGGAGCTCCAGATCTTGTTCATGCGCGCCGCCACGACCTCGACCGGCTGCTTTCCCGACGACGTCCCCGGCCTTCAGGGTCTCATCCACTGCCTTCCCCTGATTCTGTCGCTCGAACCGGCGGCGATCGCTGTCGGCGGCAGCCAGGCGATCACCGACGCGCTGGTGGCGGCGGGACGCAGGCTCGGGGTCACGTATCTCAGCTCGTCCGAGGTCGACCGAGTCGTGGTCTCGGGCAACCGGGCGGTCGCGGTCGAGCTAACCGACGGTTCGCGCATCGCCTCGGAGCTCGTCGTCAGCGACCTCGGCCTGTCCCAGATCGTGCTCAGGCTGCTCAGGGACACGCCGGTCGACGAGCGTCTGCGCCGCCGGATCGCCAACGTTCACTACGACCGCGGCCAGCTTCTGTGGGCGAACCTCGCGCTTCGCGAGCCGCCGCATTACCGAGCGGAGGTCGACAACCCGGGGGTGGGTGCGCAGCCCCGTCTCTACTGGGGCCCGAAGGACCTCGACTACCTGCACCTCGGCTACCAGCCGGAGATCTTCACGCGCGGGTTCGCAAGCCGACCCTACGTCCTGTGCTCGGTCGACAGCCTGTGGGACGAGACCCGCGCGCCGGCCGGCAGCCACATCGTGGGCGTGGAGGAATTCTCCGCTCCGCGCCGGCGGTTCTCGACCGATGGGTGGCGCGCGATCAAGGAACGCTTTACCGAGAACCTGCTCCGCGAGTGGGCTCACTACGCACCGAACATGACCGCCGAAAATGTAATCGCGGCGCGGGTCTACTCACCTGACGACATCCAGCGCGAACGACTGAACATGATCGAAGGGGGCTACTCGGCCGGCAGCACGATCGCGTCGCAGATCGGGCGCTTCCGTCCGGTCCCGGGTCTGACCGGCCACAGGATCCTGCTCGAGAACCTCTACGACTGCTCGGCCAACCTCCATTCCGGGCCCGGGATCGGACGGGGATCGAGCTACAACTGCTACCGGGAGATCGCCCAGACGCTGCACCTCGAGGACTCGGCCGTGGCGGCCTGAACGTCACCGCGCCCGCCACTGTCACTGAAGCACCTTGACAGTGTTGTCACCGTCGTCGACGTAGTAGATCTTGTCGCCATCGAGCACCAGCCCGAACAGGGAGCCGGCGCCGGTCTTGGTGTCAAGCGCGCGGGTCATCAACTGCTTGCCGGCCGGGGTGATCTCGACGACGTTCCCGTCGCCGGCATCGGTGGCCAGGATGTCGCCGTTGGGGACGAGAACGAGTCCGAGCGGCTGCTTGAGGTGCTGGCCCATAGAAACGGTCGTGCCGGCATCGTGCGCGGCGTTTGTCCGAGCCATCGCGTCCGAGATCGCCGCGATTCGGTTGTCCAGTGTGTCGGCGACATACAGCGTCCCGTTCTGAGCGAGCGCGAGACCCGTCGGACCGATCGCGAGCGCACTGGGATCGTCGCGCCACGGAATGCGGTCTGCGATCACGTGCTCAGCGAGCACCTTCGGCGGCTGCCCGGGGGGCGAGGTCAGCGTTATGCGAAGTACGGTCGAGTTGTCGATCGTGTGGACACCCTCGGCGGCGCCGCCGTTCAGAACCATGCTCACGAACAGGGTCGTGTGTGAGCCCTGATTGACCGCGGTCATGTCCCACGGCCCCTGGATCTGCGGCCCAGCGATGGTGCTCACCGGATGACCACTCGGGTCGAGGACGATCAAGCACCCATACTTCGCGGTCGCCGACTTGCCGTTGGTTGTCGGCAGGCTTCCGACGACTACGTAGCCGCCGGGGAGCACGCTGAGCGCGGTGGTCAAGCCAACCCCGCCTGGACAGCTACCAGGCAGACGATGCGAGCGGATCTGGACGAATGTGGACGTCTTTCCGCCGGTGGTGACCTGGACGATTGTTGTCCCGGTGCCTTGGTTATTGCTCTTGTCGTTGAAGTTGCTGACTAATAGATCGCCGGCCACCAGCTTGCCGACGCTGCTCGGCACCACCACGATGCCGTAGGGATTCACGTCCCCGTCGGGCGGCACCGTCGAGGTCACCGTCGACATCCTGAGGGCACCGGCAAGAAACGGCGCCGGTGCCGCTGCGTCGGCGGCGGACGTTGTCGCTGGAGCCGCGGAGCTCCGGCTCGAGCTGCTGCTATTCGAGCCTCCACAGCCCGCAATGGCGAGCGCGATCGTGAGCGGGGCAAGGCAGAGATGCATGCGGTAACGCACCGGTCGTTCCTCCGTTGTCGTTTGGTGTGAGTGCTCGACTGATGTCCTGCTCCCACTTCCACGGGCACGCGGGAGCCACCGCCCCGGGACCCATCCCGAGCACTGTGTGTACCTGACGCCTTGCCCCGGCAAATACTTCCTACACGATTCCGACAAAGCTCTTCCGGTTCTCGGACGGGGGTCCCGGATGTTGTCCGGGTGATCGAGCAGCGAGGACGATGGCGTGGTAGTCGGCCTGCGTAACTAACCTGTGGCCCGGCGACCCGGCCAGGCAACTCACACAGAAGAGAGGGACGATGGCAACGGTTGAGACGGTCCGCGGCCCGGTTGACGTCAACCAACTCGGGCCGACGCTGATGCACGGCCGGCATCGAGACCGGCGCGCCGATCATGGTCCACACCAACGCGGCCGAGCGGACTGGGCTCGCCGCGCTTGAGGTACTGACCGGGCATGGCGTCGATCCGACCCGGATCGTGATCGCCCACTGCGGCGACAGCAACGACATGAGCTATCTGCGGGCAATCGCCGACACCGGGGCGCGGCTCGGCTGCGACCGCTTCGGCATCGAGCGATTTAACCCGATGGCTGACCGGATTAAGACGCTCCTGGCCCTGCTGGCGGCGGGATACGGCGACCGGATCCACCTGTCTCATGACGCGGCCTGCTTCTGCGACTTCATGGTCGGCGACCCGGCGTTCGCCAACGAGAACCCGGACTACCTGCTGATCTCCAAGCAGGTCATCCCCGCATTACTGGCCGAGGGCGTGACCCGGGCTCAGATCGATCAGCTCATGGTCGACAACCCGCGCCGGTTCTTCACTGATCGATAGGCATCGCCTAATGGAACCTGCTGTACGCTTAGCTGGTTGGCTATAACGGTCACCCAGCTCACGGCGTTTCTCGCGACCGTGCGGGGCGGGTCGGTCACGGCGGCGGCCGAGGAGTTAGTGGTCACGCAGCCGTCGGTTTCCTCCGCGATCGCCGCGCTGGGTCGCGAGCTCGGGTGTGAGCTGTTCGAGCGGGCGGGTCGCGGCATTCGGCTAACCGAGGCGGGGAACGCGTTCAGGCCGTTTGCGGCCGATGTCGTCGGCCTGCTCGAGGAGGGGCGCCAAGCCGCCCGCGAGGCGGCCGAGCTCGCCGCTCGCCGGTTGCGGATCGCGGCCGTCACAACGGCGGCTGAGTCGTTCGTGCCTCCGCTGATGCGCGAGTTCGCAGTGCGTTACCCGGACATCGAGCTCGCCCTCGACGTGGGCAACCGCGAGTACGTGTTCGAGCGCGTGACGAGTCACCTCGCCGACGTGGCCATCTCGGGCAAGCCGCCGGCCGACGAGCGCCTCGTCGCCCAGTCGCTGCTCGAGAACCGCATCGTCTGCATCACCAGCGCTGAGGATCCGGCCGCGGCAGCCGGCCCGGTGCAGGCAAGCGCGCTCACCGACCGGGCCTGGCTCCTACGCGAGCCGGGGTCGGGCACGCGCGCACTGGGAGAGCAGTTCCTCCAGGAGCGGGGCCTCAGCCCCAAGACGCTCACGCTCGGATCAAACGGCGCGATCAAGCAGGCCGCGCGCGCCGGACTCGGCGTGTCGCTGCTGTCGCGCGCGGCCGTCGAGTCCGAGCTCGCGGCGGGCTGGCTGGGGGAGATCAGGCTGATTGACGGCCCGGCGCCGCGACCGTGGTACGTGCTGCACTCCGCCGCCGGTCAGGTGCGAGGCCCCGCCGCCAGCTTTACCGAGTTCATCCGCTCCGAGGCTGCACGGTTCGGGACCCCGACGAGTTAGTACGCGCCGGGTCCCGGTCGGTGCGCGCGTCGGTCGCGCCGATCGCCACCGCGGCGCGCGCCGTGACCAGCTGGTAGAGAACCAGCAGCTGGATGATGGCCAGCGACTCCGAGCGGTGCAACTGAGTTCCGACGGTGAACTCACCCAGGCGCTCGGTGCGCAGGTGACTCGCGAAGTGCATCCCCTCCCAGATCGTCTCCTCGATCGCCGCGCTGTGCTCGGGACGGATCGTGCCCGGCACCCAGAGCACGGTCTCCGCGCCGCGTCCGATCAGCACGATCCCTTGCTCGTCTCGGTCGGCGAACGCCGACAGATCGGGGTGGACTAGGCCGGGGCGCAACGTCACCTTGGCGTCCAGGTGCTCCTGATCGCCGCGGTCGCCCGGCATGAATGAGATCACGAGGTCGGCATGGCGCCGCTGGGGGCGAACGTAGGCCTCGGCATCGGCCTCACGCCGGTCGAGCTCGTCGAGCACCTCGTCGGTCGTGTAGCCGCGACGCGAGCAATCGCGCTGCACCTTCCATCCGCGACGCATGTCCTCGGGCGGGTCGACGTAGACCCGGACGTCATAGAGGTCGCGCATCGCCGGCGTATGGAACGCGAGCAGGCCCTCGACGATCGCAAAGGTGGCGGGAGCGACGTACTCACCGGGCGCGAACGTGCCGTCCTGGTGGCGGTACACCGGCTTGAAGATCGAGCGGTCGGCGCGCAGGTGCCCGAGACCCTGCTCGAGCACGTCGAGGTGGTTGCACTCGGGGTGAAGCGGGGTGATCCTCCGCGCCGCCCGCTGCTGACGGTCATAGCGGTGATAGTGATCGGCCGAGACGTGGGTCACCTGCGCCTCGCCGAGGATGCGGACCAGTCCCCGCGTCAGCGTGGTCTTCCCCGCGGCGGAATCGCCGGCGATGCCGAGCAGGATCGGGCGGGGCATCAGCACCTACCTATAGAGAAGTGTTTATGGTGATACGACAAATAAGTATTTGATGTTTATGTATCGTCGCGCCTACCTTACCGCCATCGAGCGAAAGGTCAATGAGCTATGGCGATCAGCGCACCCCCTCAACCCAAGAAGGACCGCTGGGCGTCCGGCGTCACGCCGTACGCCGAGATGGGCTACTTCGATGCCGACTACGTCCCGAAGGACTCCGACATCCTGGCCGCCTTCCGCGTCACCCCGCAGCCGGGGGTCGACCCGGTCGAGGCGGCGGCCGCGGTGGCCGGCGAGTCCTCGACCGCGACCTGGACGGTGGTGTGGACCGATCGGCTGACCGCGCACGAGCACTACCAGGCCAAGGCCTATGACGTGGCTCCGGTGCCCGGGCGCGAGGGGGAGTACATCGCGAAGATCGCCTATGACCTCGACCTGTTCGAGGAGGGGTCGATCGCGAACATGACGAGCTCGATCATCGGCAACGTGTTCGGGTTCAAGGCGCTGAAGGCGCTCCGGCTCGAGGACCTGCGGATCCCCACCCAGTACGTCAAGACCTTCCAGGGCCCGCCGCACGGGATCGTGATGGAGCGCGAGTATCTCGACAAGTTCGGGCGCCCGCTGCTCGGCGCCACGGTCAAGCCGAAGCTTGGCCTGTCGGCCAAGAACTACGGCCGCGTGGTGTTCGAGGCGCTGCGCGGCGGCCTCGACTTCACCAAGGACGACGAGAACATCAACTCCCAGCCGTTCATGCGCTGGCGCGATCGCTACCTGTACGCGATCGAGGGTGTCAGCCGCGCCAGCGCCGCGAGCGGTGAGGTCAAGGGTCACTACATGAACGTGACCGCGGCGACCATGGAGGACATGTACGAGCGGGCCGAGTTCGCCAAGGAAATCGGCAGCGTCATCATCATGATGGACCTGACCGTCGGTTACACCGCGATGCAGTCGATGTCCAAATGGGCCCGGCGCAACGGGATGATCCTCCACCTCCACCGCGCCGGACACGGCACTTACACCCGGCAGAAGAACCACGGAGTGTCGTTCCGCGTGATCGCGAAGTGGTGCCGGCTGCTGGGGGTCGACCATCTCCACGCGGGAACGGTGGTCGGCAAGCTGGAGGGTGACCCGTCGATGATCGCGGGTTACTACGACACCCTACGCCTCGGCTACGTCCCCGAGAATCTGGAGAACGGGATCTACTTCAACCAGGACTGGGCCTCCCTCCCGGCGGTGATGCCGGTGGCCTCCGGGGGCATCCACGCCGGTCAGATGCACCAGCTGCTCCGTTACCTCGGCGAGGACGTGATCCTCCAGTTCGGGGGTGGAACGATTGGCCACCCGATGGGCGTCGCCGCCGGCGCCACCGCCAACCGGGTCGCCGTCGAGGCGATGATCCAGGCGCGCAACGAGGGTCGCGACTACTTCCAAGAAGGCCCCGACATCCTCGAGAAAGCGGCCAAGGGATGCCCGGAGCTGAACGCCGCGCTGCAGGTGTGGAAGGACGTGACGTTCGACTTCCAATCCACGGACACCCCCGACTACGTCCTCACGCCCACGCTGGCCTGAGCAGGAGGAGAGCCATCATGCGCATCACCCAGGGAACATTCTCGTTCCTTCCCGATCTGACCGACGAGCAGGTTGCCGCCCAGATCGCATATTCACTCAATCACGGCTGGGCGATGTCGGTCGAATACACCGACGATGCCCACCCGCGCAGCTCGTACTGGGAGATGTGGGGCCTGCCGATGTTTGACGTGACCGTGAACGACGTCGAGCTCGTCATGCGCGAGGTGCGCGCGTGCCGGGAGGCGTACCCCTATCACTACATCAAGGTGATCGCGTACGACGCCTCGTACGGACGGCAGACGACTGCGCTCAGCTTCATCGTGAACCGGCCCCCGCACGAGCCCGGGTTTCGCCTGGACCGCACCGACGGTCACGACCGCGTGATGCGCTATCGGCTGCATCCCTACGCGACCGATCGGCCGGTGGGGAGCCGCTACCTGAACGGGTCGGCGTGATGGGCGCCCTCGGCGGCATCGCGGCCGAGGCGCCGAACATCGCGGCGGTCGTGCGCGAGGCGAACATCGAGGCGGTCCTCGATGAGCTCGACGGCGAGCTGGTGGCGCTGCGGCCGGTGAAGACGCGGATCCGGGAGATCTCGGCTTTGCTCGTGATCGACCAGCTGCGCCGGCACGCGGGACTGGCGGCGGGGAGGCCCACGCTCCACATGTGCTTCACCGGCAACCCTGGGACGGGCAAGACGACGGTCGCCATGCGGATGGCCGACATCCTCCATCGCCTGGGCTACATCGAGCGCAGCCACGTCGTGGCCGTGACCCGCGACGACCTGGTCGGCCAGTACGTCGGCCACACCGCGCCCAAGACCAAGGAGGTGCTCAAGCGAGCCTACGGCGGGGTGCTGTTCATCGACGAGGCGTACTACCTCTACCGCCCGGAGAATGAGCGCGACTACGGGGTGGAGGCAATCGAGATACTGCTCCAGGTGATGGAGAACGAGCGTGATCGCCTGGTCGTGGTGCTCGCCGGCTACAAGGACCGGATGGACGACTTCTTCCGGCTCAACCCGGGGATGTCCTCGCGCGTGGCGCACCACATCGACTTTCCCGATTACTCCGCGGACGAGCTCCTGGCGATCGGGCAGCTGATGCTGTCGGCCGAGAACTACGTGCTGTCCCCGGACGCCGAGCAGGCGTTTCGCCAGTACATCGTCCGGCGCATGCGTCGCCCGCGATTCGCGCACGCTCGCAGCGTTCGCAACGGAATCGAGCGGGCGCGGCTGCGCCACGCAAACCGGGTCTACGAGGCGGTGCGGTCAGGGACCGAGCCGACGGTCGAGATGCTCGGCCAGATCGAGGCGCAGGACATCCTCAAGAGCAGCGTGTTCAAAGACGACGGGCGAAGCGAGGCGGAGCGGGAAGCGGCATGACGGTGACGATGACCAACCACCGGCGGACCGCGCGGCCCGTCGTCCTCGGTGTCGTCGGCGACTCCGCCGCCGGTAAGACGACCATCACCCGCGGGCTCGTGCGCGTGCTCGGCGAGGACCATGTCGCCCACATCTGTACCGACGACTATCACCGTTACGACCGCAGGCAGCGGGCTGAGCTGGGGATCAGCCCGCTCCACCCGGACTGCAACTACCTCGACATCATCGCCCAGCACCTCGGGCACCTGCGGCGGGGTGAGGCGATCATCAAGCCCGTCTACCGGCACAAGGACGGTACGTTCGGTCCGCCGGTCTATGTTCACCCCGAACGGTTCACGGTGATCGAGGGACTGCTCGGCTATCACCTGCCCGAGATGCGCGACGTCTACGACGTGCGCGTGTTCCTCAACCCGCCCGAGGAGCTGCGGCGCCGGTGGAAGGTCCAGCGCGACTGCTCGCGCCGTGGCTATACGACGGACCAGGTACTAGCCGAGCTCGACCGGCGCGAGGCCGATTCTGAAGCGTTCATCCGCCCCCAGCGTCGCTACGCGGACATGCTCGTCTCGTTCCGGCCGTCCGAGGGGGAGTCGGAGGAGGACCAGATCCACCTCGAGGCCGAGCTCACCCTGTGCGACGGGCTGCCGCACCCGGACCTCTCGCCGCTGATCAACGGCAAGCCGGACGGCTTGACCGTGATCGAGCGAGGCGGCGAGCGCGTGCTCCGCATACCCGGGCGCATGGATCCCGACCATGCCGAGGCGATCGAGGAGGCGATCTGGGCCCGCATGCACTTCGCCACCCACCTGCGCACACGCCGTCTGGGCGAGTTCACGATCGGCACCGATCTGCATCGCTCCGAGTCGCTGGCGTTGGTCCAACTCCTGATCCTCTACCACCTGGTGACAGCCAAGGCCGCGGTCGCGGTCGGGGGCGACGGCACGCGCACCCCGGTACCGACCGCGATCGCGGTGTCGGCGTGAGCTCGGTCAGTCACCGGTCTGTGTGACCACGGCGCCCCTGCTCTGCGGCTGGCTGCTCCACACCGGCTCGTTCTCGATCCGCGCCAGACGCCACCCGTCCTCGGTGCGGACGGCTTCGAACCGGTAGCGAGCCCCCACGCTGAGATAGCTGTCGGCCTGCTCGACGCCATTGATCACCAGGCGTGACCCGGGCCGGTCCGCCGCGAACGTCGCGATCATGTTGGCGCGGGCATCCGCCGTGTCTCCATGGAGGTCGATCAGCACGTCGGTGATCACGTGCTGGGTTCCGACCGTATGGTTTCGCTCCGCCTGTGCCGTGACGGCCTCGAGGCCAAGGGAGGAGCCGCCGGGGGTCTGCGCGGTTACGTCGTCGGCCAGGATCGACCCGGCGTCTTCGAAGCGCTTCTCGTCGAGCATCACGCCGAGCCGGGCGATCAAATCGGCGATCGCCTGCCGGTCGGAGAGCTGCCCGATCTGGCTTTCAAGTGAGGTGGACTGAGCGTTCGACATCGTCTTGCTCCTTTTGTTGGTCCGATCAACGTTGGTAGAACCAACGATATCGCTGTCCATTGGCGCTGTCAACGTTGGCCAGGCCAACTTATAATTCGGCCGATGCCGTGGTCAGACGCGGACCTCGCTGAATACGATCCGCCCGACCGGGTACGGCGGCTCACTAGTTGGCTCACCGGGCGGCTCTCCGCCACCGCCTCCGGTCTTGTCACCGATGCGCTGGCCGCTGAGGGGCTTCGCCGCCAACACTTCACGGTGCTAGGTGCCCTGGCCGAGCGCGGAGCGGCCAGCCAAGCGGCACTCGGACGCCGTTTGCTGATCGACCGCAGCGACATGCACGCCCTGTTGAGGGAGCTCGAGGGGGACGGTCTCGTCGCCCGCGTGCGTGACCCGACCGACCGCCGGCGGATGCTCGTCGATCTGACCCCGGCCGGCGCCCGAGCCCTGAAGCGCCTCGACCGTCGAATCGAGGCCGCTCAAGAGGCGTTCGTGGCGCCGCTCTCCGCCTCGGACCGCAGGGTGCTGCAGCGCCTGCTGACGGAGCTGCTCGAATATCACTCGCACGGGGCGTAGGCTCGACAGGTGCGCTTCCCTCGCTTCCGCAAGCTCCCCGGCGCCAAAGACCCCGTGGTGTCGATCGACGACCCTCGCCTCGAGGGGTGGGAGACAGTGAGCACCTTCGAGGAGCGGGAAACCGCCGTGGCGTGGCGCGATCGGCTGCGTGAGCTCGGCGTCGACGCGTCCTGCGTCGCGGACCGGCCGCTCGATCGCCTCGGTCGTGGCGATATCTACCTCGTCGTGCCGCCTGAGCAGTGGTCGCAGGCGAACGAGATAGTCGAGAACCTCGACGACTAAGCCCGGTCGCGCGTTTGCCATGATGGCCCGGTGCGTGTCGGTGTGCTGCATCCGGGGGAGATGGGCGCGGCGATCGGAGCCCTGCTGGTCGAACGGGGGCATACGGTGCTGTGGCTCCCGCAGGGTCGGAGCGAGGAGACGGCCCGGCGGGCTGCGTCGTCCGGGTTGACCGGGGTCGAGGGCTTAGCCGACGCCGAGGTGATTCTGTCGGTTTGCCCGCCGCACGCGGCGCTCGATGTGGCGCGCTCGTTGCCGCGCACGGCGGCGCTTGTGATCGACGCCAACGCGGTGTCGCCGATGACGGCAACCCGAATCGGGGAGATAATCGGCGCGCGCTGGGTGGATGGCGGCATCGTGGGTCCCCCGCCGCGTCGCGACGGGACCACCCGTCTGTACCTGTCCGGGCCGCACGCGCTCGAGGCATCGCTTCTATTCGAGAGCACTCGGCTGCAGGCCGTCGTGCTTGACGGCTCGCCGGTCGCGGCGTCAGCGTTGAAGATGGCCTACGCGGCATGGACCAAGGGCTCGGCGGCGCTGCTGCTCGCCGCTCTGGGCAGCGCCGGGGTCAATGGCGTCGAGGAGGCGCTGCGGGCCGAATGGGCCCGCTCGCAACCCGGGCTCGACGCGCGGTGGCAACACGCCGAGGATTCGGCCGCGGCCAAGGGGTGGCGGTGGGTGGGGGAGATGAATGAGATCGCGGCGACCTTCGCCGCGGCGGGGCTTCCCTCAGGCTTTCACGAGGCGGCCGCGGAGATATTCGAGCGCGCGGCGCGGAGATGACGCGCCCCGTCATGGTCTGGGTTGCTGCGGTCGTCGCGCTTATGGCAGTCGCGCATCCCGCGCCGGCCGGCGCCGCCGCTGTGAACATCCGGACGGGCGCCGATCAGCTCATCGTCGTGTCGAGCGCAACCGACGATCCGCCGGGGTACCTCGCCACGCTGCGGGGATACCAACGCGCCAACGCGGACTCGCCGTGGCGCCCGGTGCTCGGCCCCTGGCAGGCCGAGACCGGCTCGGGACACCTGCAGCCGGCCGGCGCCCGCCGTGAGGGCGACCACGCCACGCCGATCGGCGTGTTCGGCGTCGGCGCGACGATGTACGGAATCGAGCCAAATCCGGGCGGTCTTCACTACGCCTATCACCGGCTGACGTGCGGTGACTGGTGGGATGAAGACCCGTTTTCGCCGCGTTACAACCGCTTCGTCCACGTGCCGTGTGGCCTCACGCCGGGGTTCGCAGCGTGGTCGGAGCCGCTCTGGACTGAGACCGTCGCCTACCCGTACTTCGCCGTCGTCCGGTTCAACATGAATCCGATCCGTGGCGGCACGAACGCGCTGGGCTCGGGGATCTTCCTGCACAGCTGGGTCGGCGGCGCGACCGAGGGGTGTGTCGCTCTGCCAAAGGGAGAGCTCCTCGATGTCCTTCGCTGGCTCAAACCCTCGGGCCATCCGGTGATCGAGATCGAGACGGGTTCGGCGTTGCGTCCGGTGGCCGCCCGCCAGGCGAGGCCGCAGGATCACGCGAGCGTGACGTCGTCCTCCGTCCGGTACGTCGATGTGTCCGTGGCGACGGTCTGGGCGAGCCCGTCGGCGCCGCGGGCGATCGACCGGCCGGCGCTCGGGAACCCGGTGGACATGGCCGCCTGGGCTCGCGTACTGACCACCGCGGCGCGACTGGGGTTGGACGGCAGGATCGAGACCCAAGCGCTGTTCGGCGAACCGGTGCGGATACTCGCGCAGCGCGGCTCGTGGACCCAGGTCGCGGTGACCGATCAGCCCACGCCGATCGACCGGCTTGGCTATCCGGGCTGGGTTCCGACCCGGCAGCTCACCGCGAGCCCTACGTTCGGTGGGGGGCTGTCCGCCCGCATCGCCGAGGTCACGACGTCGACCGCGTCGCTGCGAGGCGCAGGCCGCCGGCTCGAGCTCAGCTTCGGAACGCGCCTGCCCGCGGTGGGCACGTCGGGCAGCGAGGTCCAGGTCGCGACGCCGGCCGGTCCGATCGGGCGGGTGCCTGCCTCGGCCGTTCGCGTCTACGAGTCGGCCGCCGCGATCCCGACTCCGACCCGCCAGCAACTCGTCGCCACGGCGCGGCTGTTCCTGGGCGTGCGCTACCTCTGGGGTGGGACGTCGGCGTTCGGCTTCGACTGTTCCGGACTGGTGAACCTGATCTACCGCGTGAACGGCATCGTCATCCCACGTGATGCCGACGCCCAGGCGCTGGCCGGGCGGCTGGTGGCCAGAGATGCGCTCGAGCCTGGTGACCTGGTGTTCTTCGCGACCGATTCGCCCTCGCGGGCGGTGTCGCACGTGGGGATGTACATCGGCGGCGGAGAGATGATCGAGGCTCCGAACTCGACGAGCGCCGTGCACGTCATCGCCGTGGCTGCGTTTGGCGACGAGTACGTGACCGCACGCGGCTACCTACCCGGGGGCTGAGCGGCACCGATCAGCGCGTCAATCACGCGCGCTGTGGGCGCGTCGAGCGGCCCCGGCCGGCGGGCGACGACGACGCGACGCGTCTCCTGCGGTTCACCTCGCACCTGGACGACCTCGATGCCTTCGGGCAGCACGTCGAGCATGACGGGGGCGATAGTGGTGATGGCGAGGCCGGCGGCGACGATCCTGAGCTTGGCCAGCCAGTCCCGCACCACGTAGCGCACGTCAGGGCGCTCGGCGAGGCCCGGCCACACCCCGAGCAGCGTGTCGCCGGCGTCGGATCGGCTTGCGACCCAGATCTGGCCTTCTAGCTGCTCGACCTCGACCGATCGGGCGTGAGCGAGTGGGTGGCCGGCGGCGACGCCGATGGCGAGCTCGCGCTCGGATAGCGTCGTCAGCTCGAGCGCCGGAGATTCGGCATCCGGCGGGCGAAAGGGTGGGATGCGGGCAATGATGGCCAGATCGAGGGTGCCCGCCCGCAGGGCCCGGGTGAGCGCTGGGGTGGTCGCCTCGCGCAGGGTGACCTTCAGCTGTGGGGGCAGGGTCGCGAGGGCCTTGGGCACGAGCCCGGCCGCCGCGGTCGGGAACGCACCAAGTCGGATCGGCCCGGTGGCGGTCTCGCCACCGTCCAGTTCGCGCCGCACCGTGTCGAGCTCGTCGAGGATCCGGGTCGCGCTGGCCAGTAGGCGAGCTCCCGCCGGGGTCAGCGTGACGCCGCGGCGTCCGCGGTCGAACAGCCGGTGTTTGGCGGCCGCCTCGAGCGCCGCGATCTGGCGCGAGACAGCCGATTGCGTGTACCCGAGCGAGAGCGCCGCCTCGGAGAACGATCCGGTTTGCGCCACCTCGCGCAGGACGCGCAGGCCAGTGGGAGAGGGATCGGCAGCCATGCGCTTTCCGCATGGTAACTGTGCGGCATTCTCGTTTACAGCATGGAATCTCGGGACTAGGTTGACGCCATGACCAATTCACGAATCGCTCTCATCACAGGTGCCAACCAAGGCCTCGGTCGCGCGCTGGTCGAAGGACTGGCCGCCGGCATGGGACCACAGGACCGCGTGCTGCTCACCGGCCGCGATCCCGACCGTGTGGCAGCCGCGGCGGCGGCCGTCGCCAACGAGCCCGCGACCGTCGCCCGCGTCGAGGGTCAGGTGCTCGACGTGCGCGACGGTAAGGCGATCGCGGCGCTGGCCGCCGAGCTCGGCGCGGTGGACATCGTGTTTTCCAACGCGACCGCGCGCATGAGCCCGCAAGCCGATTCGGTCGAGGAGGTCGATGCCGTGGCGGAGACCAGCAACCTCGCGACGACCGGCATGCTCCGTGCCTTCGCCCCGCGGCTGCGTCCGGGCGGCCGGCTGATCATCGTGGCGAGCGCGCTGGGTACGCTCGACAAGCTCGACGAGCGCGCGGCCGGCCGGTTCGCCCAGGTCGCCGAGGAGGACCTCGACGCCGTGGACGCGCTGGTCGCCGACTGGCGCCAGGCCGTCCACAATGGGCGGGCCGAGGATGACGGCTACGGGTCGTGGCTCAACGTCCCGTCGAAGGTCGCGCAGGTCGCTGCCGTCCGGGCGCTCGCCCGCGAGCGGCGGGCGGCCGACCTCGCAGAGAACAAGCTGCTCATGGCGCTCTGCCCGGGGCTGATCGACACCGACGCCTCCCGCCCATGGTTTGACGACATGAGCAACGCCCAGACGCCGACCGATGCCGCCGCCTGGCCGGTCGAGCTCGCGCTGAGCGCGACCTTTGACCCGGCCTTCTACGGCGAGCTCGTCCAGTTCGGGAAGGTTCTCCCCTGGGAGACCGGGATCCCGGTGGCGCACAGCGCAACCACCTGACCCTGGCCCGGCGCGAGAGCCAGATGATTCGGCGGTCCCGAGCCGTCCTCCCTGGCCTGCGTGCGAGCCGACGGCCGCGTGCAAAACCTGCCAATTGGGGCACCGAGCCGAAACCGTGGCATCTGGTGCATGTGGGCCATGCACGACGTGCCATGGTCTCCGATCGAGCCACCGAATGGCAGGTTCTGCAGGTCAGGTCGTGACCACGCGCCTACGTTCGCGGTCAACCTTGCGGATCGCCTCAGCCTGGAGCGCAGCGCCGCTTGACCGCGGCGCGTCAATGCGGCAGCTCGTGCAGCTCCGCGCTCGTGATGACCTCTGCCTGGCGCGGGAAGATCCGCTCGATCAGGAAGTCGTGCACGTCGGCCTCGGGGTCTGCGCATAGATCCGACAGGACGAGCAGCCGGTAGTCGCGGTCGTGGCCGTCGCGCACGGCCGAGAGGACCACGCCGCTCGTGGAGATGCCAGCCAGAATCAGCGTGTCGATCCCCTTCGCCTGGAGCTGCTCGTGGAGATCGGTCGTTCCGAACGGTCCCACCCGGGTCTTGCGCACGACGATGTCGCCGTCCTGTGGGGCAATCTCGTCGTGGACCTGAGTGCCGGGCGAGTCGGCGTGGAACATGGTCAGCGCCGCCTCACGGCCGATTCGCCGGCCCATAGTGCCGCTGGGCGCCTCGCCGTCGGCGAATCCGACGCGTACGTAACCGACCGTGCCGCCACGGTCGCGTATCAGGGCGATCGCCTGTTTGGCGCCGGCGAGGAGCGCGTCACCGCCCTCGAAGCGTTCGAAGATGCTGTTCTGGTAGTCCATGATCAGCAGGGCGGTCTTGGCGGGATCGATCCGGGCGGGGGCTTCGGTGCCCATTCGGGGGCTCCTTCGGTGTGCTTGGCAGGGTGGTGCGACCGCCACGTAGCAGCGACGCGAACGCTGCGACGCCCGACAGCGCGGCCGAGGTCGCGAACACGACGACGAGGCCGTCGTGGAACGGATTTGAGATCAGGTGGGGGAAGTAGGCGCGGCCGGTCAACGTCCGGCGGCCGGCCTCGGACAGGTAGTGAAGCGCGCCCTGACTGCTCAGCAGGTGCTCGAGCGGGTTGATCCCGAGGAGCGCGCCGAACAGGCTCGACACCGGCGGCAACCCGGCGAGCTGATGGGCGATCGCGGTCGGCACGCCGTCGTGGATCAGGCCAGCGCTGAGCGTCCCCGGCAGGCTGCTCGCGACGCCGGCGATCACCAGCGTGAAGAAGATGCCGATCGAGATCGCGGTGCCCGAGTTCTGGAACGTCGCGCGCATGCCCGATGCGACGCCACGTTCGGACGGGGGCACGCTGCCCATGATCGAGGAGGAGTTGGGCGAGGCGAACATCCCGCTGGCGGCGCCGATCAGGGCCAGCAGCAGTGCGAACACCGCGTACGGGAAGTCGACGGGCAACACCATCAGGCCGATGAACCCAAGTCCCGAGATCGCCGCGCCGGCGGTCGCGAGGCCCCGCGAGCCGATCCGGTCAGACAGCGTCCCCGAGATCGGACCCGCGATCAGGAACCCGACGGTCAGCGGGAGCATGTAGATACCCGCCCACAGTGGCGTCTGGCTGAAGCTGTAGCCGTGCAGCGGCAGCCAGATTCCCTGTAACCAGATCACGAGCATGAACTGGAGACCGCCGCGAGCGAGCGACATCGAGAAGCCGGCGATGTTGCCGGCGGTGAACGCGCGGATCTTGAACAGGTCGAGGTTGACCATCGGAGCCTTCACCCGCCGCTCGATCGCGACGAAGGCGACGAGCAGCGCGGCGCCGCCGACGAGCCCGGCGATGACCCATGGGTTGGTCCAGCCCATCGTGTGGCCGCCGTAGGGCTGGATGCCGTAGGTCGAGGCGACCAGGATGGCGGACAGCCCAACCGCGAAAGTGACGTTGCCCCACCAGTCGATCCGGCTGGGCTGGCGCTGGCTGGTCTCCCGGAGCTTGAGGTACGCCCAGACGGTGCCGTAGATCCCGACCGGGACGTTGACCCAGAACACCAGCCGCCAGTCCACGGCGGCGAGGATGCCGCCGGCGACCAGGCCAATGAACATCCCGGCCAGCCCGGCGACCTGATTGGTTCCGAGGGCGAAGCCGCGCTGCTCGGCCGGGAACGCGTCGGTGAGGATCGCCGCCGAGTTGGCGGTGAGCATGGAGCCGCCGATCGCCTGAGGGAACCGCCAAGCGATCAGCCACAGCGCACCGTGCGCGCCGGTGAACGGATCGAACGAGAGCATCACCGAGGCCGCCGTGAACACGGCAAAGCCGGCGTTGTAGATCCGCACTCGGCCGAACATGTCCCCGAGCCGTCCGACCGTCACGACCAGAACCGCCTGCACCAGCCGGTAGCCCATGATCATCCACAGCAGGTAGTCAATGTTCTGGGGTGCCAGCGGATCGAGGTGGATGCCGATGAAGATCGCCGGCAGCGCGATCAGCACGATCGACCCGTCGAGCTGGCTCATGAACACGGCCGCGGTCGTGTTGGCCAGCGCGACCCACTTGTAGCCGTCGCCGGCCGGGCGAGCCGGGACCGCCGCGCGACGCGCGCGCGGAAACCTCACAGCGCCTCGGCGAGGTGCCGGAGCGCCGGTATCGCCGCTATCAACTGCTCCTGCTCCTCCGCGGTCAGCTCTGCCAGCGCTCGGGTCAGCTGCTCGGTCCGCGCGGTGCGCTTGCTGTACACCGTCTCCCGGCCGGCTTGCGTCAGCGACAGGATCATGCGCCGCCCGTCGCCGGGGTCGGGCGCTCGGTCGATCAACCGTCTGGCCTCGAGCGATTGCACGGTGGCGCCGATCGACTGGGGGCTGACCTGCTCGAGCCTCGCGAGTTCCGCGGCGGTGATCGGGCCTTGCCGATCCAGCCGGCTGAGCGCCGTACTCTCGGGCAGGCTCAGGTCGCCTACCTCGCGCGTCTGGCGAAGTCGGCGATAGAGCGAGCCAAGCGTGGCGCGCAGTTCGGCGGCGGCGTCGCGTCGGGTTGGCGGTGCGGGACTGGCGGGTGCCTCAGGCAACAATCATCAGTCTAGCCTGATAAGTCGCCCCTGATGATTCGGGTTGTCCGGCTACTCGAAGACGCGCCGGGTGAACGCATCGGCGAGCCGCTGGCCATCCTCGCCGAGGGCCCGTGGTTCGGTGACCGGCGGAAATGCCGCGCGGATCTCCTCGAGTAGTGACCGGAGGTTCGGCGGCGGCTCGCCTGCGGCGATGTAAAGACCCTGAGAGGCGAGCGCGGCGAGCACGGCAAGCGCCGCGTCGAGGCACGTGCCGATGGCGCTCGCCTTGCGCCACGCGAGGAAGTTGAGCACTGGGACGTCGTTCTGCCCGAAGCCGCCGAGCGAGAGCAGTGTGGGTGCGGCGATCGCGCGGGCCTCCTCCGCCCAGCCGTTCGCGACCATGTGCAGCGGCTTGACCGACCACTCGTCATAGCCGAGCAGCGGCGCGGTGACCGGGCTCTGGAAGAGATGGTCGGTCAGGCGCTGCGCGAGCTGGCACAGATCGGCGTGGGCGACGGCGAGCCCGTCGATGGCCTGTGTGGCCCGGGCGTCGTGATAGCCGCCGTTGGAGTAGACCGCGCCCAGGGGGTGGTCCTCTCCGGGGGGCAGGTAGACGGGGTTGTCGGTGACCGAGCTCAGCGCCACGGTCGCTGCGGCCTCGGCCGCCGCCTGAGCCCGCCGGATCGCGCCCAGCACGCGCGGCAGGATCCGCACCGATACCGAGGCCTGATGGTGCTGGCGCACGCGACCGCTTCCGTCCAGGAGAGTGCGCAGCGACGCCAGCGCGGCCGCCTCGTACGCATCGCCCCACAGATCGGCGAGCTCGACGGCGAAATGCTCATCGGGCGCGCCACACACCTCGGCGACGAGCGCGAACGCCGACTCGGCGAGTTCGAGCCGCCCGCGTCCGGCTAGGGCGACGTCGGCCACCAACGCGGCCGCGCACGGCGAGCCGTTGATCAACGCCATGCGCTCCTTCGGCGTGAGCGCCATCCGCGTGCTCAGGCCGAAGAACAGGCTTCCGAGGGCGAGGATCTCCCCCGAGCCCCCGTTTGACTGGGACGGCACTGTCGGCAGTTCGGGGTCGGCGAGCATGCCGGCCACGGCCCGGGCGAGCAGACCGCGCACGCCGGCGTGCCCGTCGAGGAAGTTCGCCAGACGTGCCAATACGATGGCCCGGACGACCCGATCCGGCAACGGCTCGCCGAACGACACCGCCGTCCACAGCCGATCCGGGCGCCCGGCCTTCGCGTCATCGCTAAGGGCCGCCGCCGCGGCGTCGCCCGGCGCCGAGGTGACGCCGTAGATCAGCGCTTGCGGGTCCTGGCGGACGCGATCGGAGACCAACGCTTCGAACGACTCATGGCGCCGATCCATCAGGGCCAGCGCCTCGGGCGCGATCTCGAGTCCGGCCCCCCGCCACGCGACGGCGTGAACCAGCTCGAGCGTGATCTCGCGTCGGGTCCGGATCATGCGCCGGCGGTGACGGCGCGGAGCTGGTCGAGCGACTCGCGGATGAGGTGCGGAAAGTCCTGGTCCCCGTTTCCCTCGATCCAGCGCTCGAACGCGACTCTGAACACGGCGGTCGCCAGCTCGGAGGTGAGAGTCGCGGCCGGCTCACCCAGGCCGCGTCCGCGGAGGGTGTCGGCAAGTGATGTGGATAGTGACGCGAACTTGCTCAGTTCGCGTTCCTGTAGCTCCGGACTCGCCGCAATGATGGCCTGGCGCTGGCGAGAGAAATCACGGTCCGTGAGCAGCGCAGCGGCGGCCTCGAGGCCCGACGTGACCGCATCGATCGGCGCCTCGGACGCGGGCGCGTTGGCCACCGTGCCGACGAACGCTTCGGTGAACGCGTCCGAGCCGTCGAAGAGAACCTCGCGCTTGTCGGCGAAGTGGCGGAAGAACGTTCGCTCGGTCAGTCCGGCGCGCTCGGCGATCTCGGCCACCGTGGTGTTTTCGAAGCCGCGCTCTCCATACAGAGCCAGGGCTGCCTCCATGAGTCTCCCGCGGGGGTTGGGCTCCCATCGGACCATGCCTCCATGGTAGTTGATGTCAGCCGCTGACATCATGTGTTAGAGTGATGACAGCGACTGACATCGGTTCTATCCATAGGAGGTTTCCCATGCGCGTATTCGTTACCGGAGCGACCGGATTCATCGGATCCGCCGTCGTTCGCGAGCTCATCGACAACGGACACGAGGTCATCGGCCTGGCGCGCTCCGATCAGGCCGCGGCAGCGCTCGACGCTGCCGGAGCCGGTGTGCACCGGGGAGCCCTTGACGACCTCGACAGTCTGCGCAGCGGCGCGGAGGCGACAGACGGCGTCGTCCACACCGCCTACATCCACGACTTCTCGCGGATGCAGGACGCGGCGAACACCGATCTCGCCGCGATCGAGGCCCTGGGCGCGACGCTCGAAGGCACCAATCGGCCCCTCGTCATCACCACCGGGACCGCGCTCATCAAGCCGGGCGAGGTCGCGACCGAGGACGACCCGGGGCCGTCTGGGTCGGGCGGTCACCCTCGGCTCCGCGCCGAGCAGACGGGCAAGGAGCTGGCAAACCGCGGCGTTCGCACGTCGATCGTGCGTCCCGGCGCGTCAGTGCACGGCGAGGGTGATCACGGGTTCGTCCCGGTTCTGATTGACATCGCCCGCACCCAGGGCGTCTCCGCCTACATCGGCGACGGCGCCAATCGCTGGCCCGCCGTGCACCGGCTGGATGCCGCCGTGATCTACCGCCTGGCGCTCGAGAGCGCCCCGGCCAGCTCGGTGTTCCACGCCGTGGCGGACGAGGGCGTTCCGACGCGCGAGATCGCGGAGATCATCGGCCGCCATCTCGACGTGCCGGTGGTGTCGGTAGCGCGTGAGGACGCTGCGGAGCACTTCGGCTGGATGGGTGTCTTCTTCGGGCTCGACGCCCCGGCCTCGAGCGCACTGACGCAGGAGCGGTTGGGATGGACCCCCGTGCAGCCGGGACTGGTCGCTGACCTCGAGCAGGGCCATTACTTCCGGCCCGTGCCCGTGGCGAGCGCCTGATCGAGCGCGGTGATCCGCGCGGAGTTACCGAGTGACTCCGCGCGGACTCACTCCAGTGAGGCGGCGTACACGCGCGCCTGCGCATACAGCCGCGCGAAATCCGCTGGCTTGTAATGCGCGTTCAATCCGCTGGTGTTAGGCAGTACCCAAACGGGCCGGCCGCCGATCTCTTCCCCCTGCAGGCCCATATTCGCGTGAGCGCGCGCGAAGGCCACGCGATAGGCGACGACGCCGACCATCGCGACGAGTCGCGGGCTCCATTCGCGCACCCTGCCCTCCAGAACGACGGCCCCAGCCCGCAGCTCCCCGGCGCTCAACTCGGATGCTGCCCGCGTCGCGCGGGCCACGATGTTCGTTACGCCAAAGCCGAACGAGGGGAGCAGTTCGTCCTCGTACGGCGTGAGCCGACGAGGGGTGAAGCCGGCGGCGTGGAGGGTCGGCCAAAACCGGTTCCCGGGCCGCGCGAAGTGATGTCCCAGCTCCTCGGAGCGGAGCGATGGGTTGATTCCGACGAACAGAACCCGGAGACCGGGCCCGCCGATCGAACCGAGTTGCGACAAGTCGCGGAGACTAACCTTGCCTGGGTTGACCCGCCCAGCAGGGCCGCCAGAGGGGCGCCCGTACGTGCCTGAACGCCGACGTCGATACCTGCCACTGCTTCACCGGGTTGCCGGAATCAACGCGCTGGTGGTGCTCGTCGCGGTCGGTGTGACGATCGTGGTCCTTGTTCCCGGACATGAGTCGTCATACCGGATCGACGAGGAGGGCCTCGCGCTGGTCGTGGCCGTGATCTGCGTCGTGCTTCTGAACCTGTTTCTGCTCCGGCGCGTGGTGCGCCCGTTGCAGCGCCTGACCGCAGTTGCGCGCACAGTCGACCTGAGCAATCCGGTTCCGTCGCTTCTCGATGCGCAGCCGGATTCGGAGGCCGGAGAGCTGGCAATGACGTTCAACGAGATGCTCGAGCGGCTCCAGGCGGAGCGCAAGGAGGCGACCGGCCGTGTGCTGGCCGGCCAGGAGGCGGAGCGGCTGCGGATTGCGCAGGAGCTGCACGACCAGGTGGGCCAGGAGCTGACCGCGGCGCTGCTGCTGCTCTCCCGCGTCGAGTCCCGGGCACCAGCGGAACTGCGGGCGACCGTGGGCGAGGCGCAGGATTCGGTGCGCGCGAGCCTCGAGGACGTGCGTCGAATCGGGATCGAGCTCCGGCCCGAGGCGCTCGATGACCTCGGTCTGGAGAGCGCGCTGGCCGTGCTGTGTGACCGGTTCGCACAGCGGTCCGGGCTCGAAGTCACCTATCGGGTGGCCGAGTCGCTCCCCGAGCTCTCCGCCAGTGAGGAGCTCGTGATCTACCGGGTGGCGCAGGAGGCGCTGACCAACGTCGCGCGTCACTCGGGCAGCGATCGCGCCGAGCTCAGCCTGCAGCCCGACGACGATCGGCTAGTGCTCATCGTTCGCGACCGAGGTAGGGGCCTCGGGAACGGCGGCACCGACGGGACCGGCATCCGCGGCATGCGCGAGCGGGCTGGGCTGATCGGGGCGGCCATCGAGGTTCGCGATGGGCGCCCCGGAACCGAGGTGTGCCTTCGGTTGCCGATCGAGGACGCGGGATGAATGCGCTGAAGACCAGGATCCTGCTTGCAGACGACCACGCGGTGGTCAGGCATGGTCTCCGCATGGTGCTCGAGGCGCAACCCGATCTGGAAGTCGTCGCGGAGGCGGGAGACGGGATCGAGGCCGTGCGCCGCGGGCTCGAGGACGACGTCGACCTCGCCGTCGTCGACATCACGATGCCGCGCATGACCGGCCTGCACGCCGCGCGAGAGCTCCACCGCCGCCGGCCCAAGCTGCGGATCCTGATGCTCTCGATGCACGAGAACGAGCGCTATCTGCACGAAGCGCTCAAGGCCGGCGCGTCCGGCTACGTGCTCAAGACGGTGGCCGACCGCGACCTGGTGGAAGCCGTCCGAGCTGCCATGCGCGGCGAGAAGTTCGTCTATCCCGGCGCGATGACGCCACTGATCGAGGACTTCTTGCGACGCGCCCGCCAGGACCTCCCGGTTCGCGAGGACCCGCTCACCCCGCGCGAGCAGGAGGTGGTCAAGCTCGTCGCCGAGGGCTACACAAACAAACAGATCGCCGAGACGCTGATCATCAGTGAGAAGACGGTCGAGCGCCATCGCGCCAACATCCTCGAGAAGCTCGGCATGCGCGACCGCGTCGAGCTCACCCGCTACGCGATCCGCCACGGCCTGATCGAGCCCTAGAGCACACGCGGACACGTGCCCGCCTCGTGCGCCAAAGATGAGGGCGCGCACCCATTCCGTCCTCCCGGCTCGTGATCGATCCTGAGCAGACATGGCAAAGGAGGAACAATGACCAGCGTTGCCGCGCCCCCCACGGGTGAGTGGGTCGAGTTTTGTGACCATCCGCTCGCCCGGACCCGCGTGCTCGTCGTCGACGATCACGCCGCCGTGCGAGCGGGTTTGCGTCAGCTGCTCGCCGATGAAGCCGACTTTGAGGTCGTAGCGGCGGTCGCTACCGCCGAAGACGGAATCGAGGTCGCCGAACGCGAGCCGATCGACGTCGCGGTGATCGACTACCAACTGGGTGGCCGCAACGGCCTGTGGTTGAGTCGGAAGCTCAAGCGCCTGCCCGAGCGGCCTGCGGTGCTCATCTACTCGGCGTACACCGACGGCGTTCTCGCCGCCGCCGCGGTGGTGGCGGAGGCCGACGCCATCGTGAGCAAGGGAAAGGTCGGAGCCGAGCTCTGCCATGCCGTTCGCGGCGTCGCGGCCGGCCGGAAGGAGCTCCCGCGCCTACCACCCCACCTGGCCGACAGCCTGCGCCGTCGCCTCGATCACGAAGATCAGGCCATCTTCGGGATGCTGCTCGCCGGGCTGGAGACGGCCGATGTGGCGATGACCCTCGGTGTCTCGCCGGCCGTCCTCGAATCCCGCTTGTGGGAGTTGCTCCGGCGGCTCGAGGGCCTCCCGGCCGCGCCGGCCGCATGAGCTCGGTGGCCGACCGCAGCGCCGCGATAAGCCAGCGGCCGGGGGGCGGTGAGCGGCGGCCGGCGGCCGACCGCGGGCATCGCTTCCTACCGCTGCTCTACCGGATCGCGGGGATCAACGCGCTCCTCGTAATCGCTGCGGTGGGAGTGACGATCGTGGTGCTGGCGCCGGGCAGAATCTCGACCCTGGCGCAGAGCGAAGAGGCGGCTGTCGTGCTCGCCGCCGTCGCCTTCGTGGTGGTCGCCAACGTCCTCGAGAAGCTCGACATGCGTGGACGCGTCGAGCTCACGCGCTACGCGATCCGCCGCGGCCTGATCGATCCCTGATCGACGTCTGGGCGGGCCTCGCCGCGCGCGAGATGAGGCCGTGACCCCATACCGCGGTCGCCCTCCACGCGCGACCCTTGACGGGAACCGATCAAAGGACCCTCCGATGCTCCAGGAACTCGCTCAAGTCAAGGTACTGCTCGTCGACGACCACCCCGCGGTCAGGTCCGGGATCCGCGCGCTGATCGCCGACGAGCCCGACATGCAACTGGTCGCGGAGCACGGCGGCGCGTCGGCCGACACCATCGCCGTCGCCGGTTGGGCCGACGTGGCGGTCCTCGACTACCACCTCGGCGATCGCGACGGCCTGTGGCTGGCACAGCAGATCAAGCGCCGTGCGGGCGCGCCGCCTGTGCTGATCTATTCCGCCTTTGCGGACGCGCATTTGGCCGTGGCCGCGCTCGTCGCCGGCGCCGACGGGCTGCTCGCCAAGACAACGCTCGCCGAGGAACTGAGCGTGGCGATCCGCCGGCTCGCGTGCGGGCGCCAGTACTTTCCTGCCATCCCGCCGTCGGTCGCCGCCGCGCTGTGCGCGAGGCTCAAGCCGGTCGACCAGGCGATCTCCTCGATGCTGATTCACGGTGTACCGCCGGCCGAGATCGGCGAGCGCCTCGGTCTCGCTCCGCAGGAACTCGAGGCGCATCGCGGATCGATCTTGCAGACGATCGCGCCGCGGACGGCACGTAGCAGCGTGTTGGACGCGGCGCGCGGACCGCTCGATTACGACCGGCCCCGCCGTGGTCCGCGCTACCCCGCGCCGGAATGAAGCCCGGACCGCTGATCGTCGCCGCGCTGCTCGTCGGGGCGCTGGCGATGCGCTGGCGGCGGTGGCCGGCGCGGGCGCGCACTCTCGCTGTGGCTGTCGTGATCGGGTTGGCCGTGTCGGGAAGCGGAACACTTCACCTCCCCAGCCTCGAGACGATCGCTCGCGACATCGGAGCCTCGCTCGGTTCATACACGTACGCCGTGGTCGGGGTGATGGCCCTACTCGAGACCGGCGCCGGGATCGGCCTGGTCGCACCCGGTGAGTTGGCGGTCGTGATCGGTGGCGTCACCGCGGGTCAGGGACACACCAACCTCGTGTTGCTGATCGTGATCGTGTGGGCGTGTGCACTGACCGGCGATCTCACGTCCTACTTCCTCGGTCGGCGGCTTGGGCGGACGTTCCTGCTGAGACACGGTCATCTGGTCAAGCTCACTCCGGACCGACTCGCTCAGGTAGAGACGTTCCTCCGACGCCACGGGGGCAAGACGATCATCCTGGGACGGTTCATCGGGCTCGTGCGGTCGGTCGCGCCGTTCGTCGCCGGCTCCTCGCGCATGCCGGCCGGCCGGTTCGTCCCCGCTACTTTCGTCGCCTCTGGCCTGTGGTCCGCTGCCTTCTGCTTGCTCGGCTATGTCTTCTGGCGATCATTCGATCAGGCGGCCGAGTTGGCCCGCGAGGGCACCCTGGTGTTCGCCGTCCTGGTCCTGGCGAGCGTCGGGGTGGTCGTCGTCTGGCGCCGGCGGCGCGAACGGCGGATGCAGATGGGTGTCTCCCCCCATTCGCACGGGGCCTCGCATCCGGTTCGATCAGGTGCGGGCAAATGGCCCGGCGCCAATCCCACTACGGCAAAGGAGAACTCATGACGGGGGTAAAGGTTGATCAGTTGAAAGAAGGGTTCGCAGGTGAAGTGGTGCGACCCGGCGATGACGAATACGACTGCCTGCGCGCCGTGTTCAACGGGATGATCGATCGGCGTCCTGCCGCAATCGCGAGATGCACCGGCGTCGGAGATGTGGTCGCCGCGGTGAACTACGCGCGCGCGCGGGGTTTAGCACTCGCCGTCTACGGCGGCGGCCACGGTGTCACTGGTCACGCCGTATGCGATGACGGACTGGTGATCGACCTGCGGCCGATGAAGGAGGTCCGGATCGTCCTTCACAGCGCCGACTGCGCCCCGGAGGTTGTGCGGTTCTTCCGCGACTACATGGCCAACGCGCCCGACGAGGTTGGCGGCGCAGCCGGCTTGATCACCGCTCCGCCGCAGCCCTTCGTCCCGGCCTCGCTGCGCGGGCGGCCAGTGGTCGCGATCATCGCCTGCTACGCCGGGGATGTGAACGAGGGCGCGCGCGTGCTCGCACCTCTGCGCGAATACGGTCCACCCGCGGCCGACCTGCTGCAGCGGATGCCGTACACGGCGCTGCAGCAGCTCGTCGACGACGCGAACAAGCCAGGCCTGCGCAATCACTGGGGCGGAGAGTTCTTCCTCGAGCTGTCGGACGAGGCGATCGACGTGTTCTGCGCTGCGCACGCCACGGCGCCCTCGCTGCACACCCAGCTCCTGATCATTCCCGGTGGCGGCCAGATCGCGCGGGTGCCCGAGGGCGCGACGGCGATCGGTCAGCGGCAGGCGCCGTGGAACACACACATGCTGACGATGTGGGAACACGCAGCCGACGATGCGCGCAATCTCGCCTACGTGAACGACGTCGAGGACAACGTCAACGTCGTTCAGGCCATCCAGCAGCCATAGGGCGCCCGCGATCGCTCCCACGCGCGGGAGCGCGACCACACGACGGACTACGCGCCGATCGAGCCGGGATCGTCAGGCACGTCGACGGCGTACTGCTTGAGGACGTCGAGCGGCACGGCCTCGAGCGTCCGCTCGTGCGTCGCGGCGAGGACGACGAACGCGGCGACGCCCTCCTGGTGCGCGCGCAGCCACGCGTGCGTGGTCACGCACCAGCGGTCGCCCGGCTCGAGGCCGGGAAACCCGTGATCGGGCACGGGTGTGCTCAGGTCGTTGCCCACGCTCTGCTGATACTCGAGGAACTCCTCGCTGACGACGGCGCAGATCGTGTGGCGCCCGAGGTCGGCAGGCCCGGTGCGGCAGCAGCCGTCGCGGTAGAAGCCGGTGAGCGGATCGGAGCCGCAAATTGCGAGCGGGCCGCCGAGCACGTTGCGCTCCATAAGCCAGGAGTATCGCCGGTCCCACGGCGTTGCTATAGATAGGGGTTAGGTCCGGGCGGTCGAGGATTTCTTCGGCCACTCTTCAAGATCGCGATCAACATGTAGATGAAGTGAAAACGCTCGCCATCATCCTCAAGCCGATCTTCGGCGGCTGGGCCGTCTGTCTGACCGACGGGCGTGAGCTCGTGCGGTTCCGCGGGCCCGGGGCCCGTGGCCGAGCCCTTCACTGGTTGAGCGCGAGACCCGCCTGATCCGCTTCGTCTCGGCCAAGCGTCCGCTCGAGGCGCTACCGGCCCAGCGCCTCGAACGGAGCGACTGACTACCGGGTCGTGGCCCGGTCGGGGTCCCACGGCAGGAGGTACGCCCGGTAGCTGTTGACCCCGGTTGGGAACTGCGCGCCCCACAAGAGCTGACCCGACGGAGCGAACTGCGAGAGGTAGGGCAACGCGCCCCAGCCGACGAACAGGTCGCCGTTCCGGGTCGTCTGGGCGTTGCCCTGTGACGGAGCCACGAGCCCCTCCGGCTGGTCGTCGGAGGCGATCAGCGTGGCGACTCGGTCGCGCGGATCGAGCTTCACCGTCACCGCACGGCTGGCCGCGAACTCCGGTGTGCCCGCCGACTCGTTGTCGAAGAACGTGTACCGGTCGTCGCCGAGCGCCTCAGGATCGTGCTGCCAGGCGAAGATCTCGCCCGCGTCGTCGAGGCTCTGCCCCGGAGCCGCCTGCAGGCGGAAGCTGGAGTCCTTGCCGCCGAGCTGCCAGATGATCTGGCCCGTGAACCGGTTGACCTTGTACGTGGTCCACGTGTCACGAGCATCGATCAGCAGGTTGCCGTCCGTGTCGAGATGAACCGCGTTGATGTGGAACCAGTCCCACGGCGTGCTCGGCGACGCCGGCAGGGGCTGCTCGCTCTGGCTGAATGGGACGTGGTCCTCGCTGTTCCACTGAAACAACACCCTGCCGGTCCTGATGTCGATCTCCTGCACGACGCCGTTGATCACCGTCTGGTCGGCCGGACCGCCGATCGAGGTCAGATTGGCCGTGGCGGTCGTGTAGGACAGGATCAATGCGGTGTTCCAAGGGGTGATGAGGAACTCGTGCCCGTCCGCGCTGAGGCCGTTGCCGGCGTTGACGGTCGCGATCTGCTGGTAGTGGTCGTTGTAGATGTAGTCGGTGCCAGTGGACAGCCCGCCGAAGCCGGTGCCCTCCCAGAACGTGAGGACGGGCTGGCCGCGATAGGTCTGGGTGCGGAAGTCCCCTGAGGTCAGACCCTGCGGGATGGCGTGGAACCAGATGACCTTGCCGGCGCGGTCGAGGATCTCGGGGCCATTGGCGTACGTGCTCGTGTCGCCGGTCGGGGTGATGAAGATGTCGCCATGACCTTGCGGTCCGTTCGGGGTGAGGAAGGTCAGCGGCGGGGGAGCGGTGGGAGTCGCCGCCACCGCGGGTGCCGGCGCAGTCAACGCGGCGCCGGCCGCGAGCAATGCGATCGAAGCGGCCCACGCACGCCATCGCCTGAGCCAGGCGCGGGCAGGGGCTAGGGATGCGTGTTCGTGCATGCGAGACCGTCCTTTTCGAGAGGGGTGTCCAACGCCACGGATGGGGCCCGGCCTCCCGCCGGACGAGCCGCGGCGGTCAGCCTACCAGATTTTGTGGAAAGTCGATCGACTTACTGGAGTTAAGGACGATCGAGCAGCGCGGTGGGGCGCGAGGGGTGGGGTGGCCGAGGGGTCGTGTGCGGCGATGTGGCCCCAGGCGGCGCGGAGCCGTCGTGACGATCTCGCTAGCTACTGACCGGCTTGAGGCTACGAATCGTGGTGGAGGTGATGCCGTTGCCGTTCGCGTTGGTGGCAGATAACGTGACCGTCACCGACTCCGGTGCGCGCGCGCTTAATGCGGTCAGCGCTGCTTTGGGGAGGCTGATTGTGAACGTGAACGCCAGGTTCTCTTGCCCGGAGCCGTGCCTTTCAGGTAGCGAGAACGTCTTGCGGTGTTTTCTTCCGTGTGTCGGCTTGACCACCTCGGTCAGCTTGCCGTGCAGCGTCAGGGTTGCCGCTTGGTCGCAGCGAGCTGTAAACGACAGAGTGCCGGGCTTCCGTCGGGTCTTGCCGTGGTGGGCATTCTTGTTGGCAGGCGCAACCAGCACCGTGGCGCTCTTGGCGTGGATCGTGCAGGACGGTTTCGGCGTCGCCAGGACGACGCCCGGCGGTGCCGTCGCGGTCACTGGTGCGGCGACCGTGCCGGCAAGCACGTATCCGCCGTCGTCTCCGATCAGGCAGAACACATTGGATGAGCACGCGAGGCCGGTGATCACGCTGTCCGGGTCTACGTTTGCGCTCGACCAGCTTGGACCGTTGAACGGGGGCGTCGTCGAGGTGAGGACGTCGCCCGCGGCGTCGCCGGCGACACATAGTGAACTCGTCGGGCACACGAGTTCGGTGATCGAGTTGTCTGGGTCGGTGCTAGCCGACGGCTTCGACCAGCTCGCGGGAGTGAAGGGGACGCTGGCCGTGAGCACGCGACCCAGCGAGTCGATCGCGATACACGACGTGCTCGACGGGCACGCGAGCTCATAGATCGTCGATGTGTCGATGCTGAAATGCGACGTACTCCAAGTCGCCGCATCGAATGGCGGGGTTGAAGACGTGTACACATTCCCGTCCGCATCGGTCGCGATGCATTCGGTGCTCGACGGGCACGCCAGGGCGGAGATGTAACTGCTGCCCGCGATCGACGCCGGCGCAGACCAGCTCGCCGCGGCAAACGGCGGCGCCGACGAGCTCAGGACGTCTCCGTTGAAGTCGGCTGCCACGCAGACACCACTCGACGGACAATCGAGTGCGGAGATCCCGTTTGCGTCGATGCTCGACGAGGGTGCAGACCACGTCGAAGCGCCGCCGGCCGGATTGGCCGAAGTGAGCACGGAACCGTTGTCGTCGAATGCGACGCAAGCGGCGCTTGAGGCGCACGCGAGGTTGAAGATTCCGCCTCCGTTCGGATCGACAAGCGCTGCGTTCCACGCCGCTGCTCCGCCGGTGGGATTCGTCGAGGTCAGGATCCGCCCCGCGCCGTCACTGCCGACGCACACCCCGCTCGATGGACACGACTGGGCGAAGAGCTCGACCGGATCCTCACCCGGGGCCACCAGCAAGGGGGGCTACACGTCGCCGACGCGCCGCTCGCGGCGTCTGCCGAAGTCGATACCTGCCCGGCGGAAGTGCCCGCGACGCACAACGAGGCAGTTGCCCCCGTACAGGCGAATGCGTCCGTTGTGCCTGCGGCGAGACTCTCCGACACCCATGTCGCGCCGCCATCGGTAGAGACGCTGGTCGCGTTGCGGTTGCTCGAGAAGCAGATCACCCCCGGGGCCGAGAGCGTCGAGTCCGGCGAGCACGAGAGGGCGGTCACTGTCACGCTCGGCGTCGACAGCGTCCAGGTTGGGGTCGCGGCCCCGGGGTCGGTGCTCGTCGCAATCTGGCTTCCGGTCGCGTCCGAGCCGGCGGCCACGCAGAATGTGGCCGTCGGGCATGAGAACCCGGTGATTGAACTCAGCCCCGTCGCGGAGGAGTTCGCCGAGCTCCAGGAGAAAGATGATCCCGGAGTGGAGGAACTCAGTACGCTGCCATTGCTCGTAGCGATGAAGCACTGGGCGGCAGACGGGCACGCGCTAAACGACGCCCCCGCGAGATTGGAGGATCCGACCTCGCCCCATGCGGAGGGATTCTCCGCATCGGCGGACGCCCACACGAGCTCGGAGCCGTTGGTGTCCACACAGACCGTCCCCGAGGGTCCAGGGGCGCACGACGGTGCCCCGTCGATTGTGGAGGGCGCGATCCTTTGCACGCTCCAAGCGAAAGCCCCTCCTGCCGGATCGGTTGACGTCAAGAGAACGTTGTTGCCCGCGGGCGTCGGGTCGGCGGGATTCGTGCCGACGGCGAGACAGAACGGGCTCGCACCCTGCGTGACGCAGCTGATGCCGAACAGCACGTAGCCGTTCGCATTCTGGGCGACCTGGGCCGTCGGAAGGACCGACCAGTCGGCGTCTGATGTGCCCGACGGATCACTCGAGGTGATGATCTGTCCGAACACACCGGTATCGCCAACACACAAACTTGCCGACGGACACGACATCGTGTCGAAAGCCGCTGGAAAGCCATACGGCCCGCCCGTGTCGATCAGCGCAGGAACACCGAAGCTGAGCGGGCCACTCGTAACTGCACTCGCCGCGGGGGCGAGAGCGCATGACACCACAGCCGCCGCGAGCAGCGCAATGCCCGGTCGCCACCAAGCGACGCGTCGAGAACGTGCGCCCATCACAAACTCCCTTCCACGGGCGAACATACACCCGCGTCAGTCGCGGAGTCAAGGCCGGGAATGACGGGCGTTTTGCCATAGTCGCCGCGGTGTTGCTTCTAGTAACTGGAGCCAGCGGCGTCGGGAAGTCGACGGTACGCGCGATCGTCGCGCCCGAGCTGGCACCCGCGGTTGAGTGCGTCGAACTATTGGATCTCACGCCGCGGCCCGAGGCGATGACGAAGGTCTGGCGTCAGCAGAGCGCGGAGGTCGCCGTGCGTCGGGCCATCGAGTTGCAGGCCTCCCGGCGGCACCTGCTGCTAGCGGGTGATCCCGTGCCCGCCGCCGAGGTCGTGGCTGCGCCGTCGGCGGCGGGGCTTGACGCGATCGCTGTGTGTCTACTGGACGCCTCTCCCGAGGCGCAGGCAGAGCGTCTGGCCGCGCGGGGAGATCAGCCATCCCTGCTGCCGCACCATCAGGCATTTGCCAGGTGGATGCGAAGACAGGCGAGCGATCCTCTGCACATCACCCACGTTGTCTCCGATGGAGGCTGGGAGGAGATGCGCTGGGAGCGTCTGGAACAGGTGGCTGCTGACTGGCGCATCCACACGGTCGCCACGACGCACATGACCAGAAGAGAAGTTGCCGATGTCGTCCTTGATTGGTGCCGGCGCGCTCTGGCTGGGGATGCCCCGACTCTAAGCGTCACCAGCTCCTGACTCCGCGGCTTCAAGGCGTTCGCGGGCCAAGCGCCGGGCGGCCTCGAGCGGGGTGATCGAATGCTCCTCGGCGGCCGCGAATACGGTCCGGAGCGTGCTCGTGATCGCGCCGACGCGCGCGATCGCCTCCTCGCGGGAGCAGCCGTGCATCTCCACTGTGCTGCCGTAGATCACCCCGCCGGCGTTCACCACGAAGTCGGGAGCCCACAGGATGCCCCGTTCGTGCAGCAGGTCGGCGACGGCGTCGTCGGCGAGCTGGTTGTTGGCCGGTCCGGAAATCGCGGTGCAACGCAGTGTCGCCACCGAGTCCGCTGTGAGCACGCCGCCGAGCGCCGCCGGGACGAGCAGGTCGACCTCGGTTCGAAGCGCCGCCTCGGGATCCGCCCACGCGGCGCCCAGCTCGTCGGCCAGCCCGCGCTTGAAGGCGTCGATGTCGCTGACCACAAGCTCGGCGCCGTCGGCCGCAAGCCGACGGGCGACGCGCGAGCCGACTTGCCCGAGGCCGACGATGCCGATCCGCCGGCCGGAGACCTCGGGTGTGCCGAATGCTCGTTCGAGCGTGACCCCGATCGCCAGGCAGACGCCCTCGGCGGTGGGCTCCGACGGTTCGCCGGCGCCGCCCTGCGACTCCGGGAGGCAATACGCGTAGCGGGTGCGCTCGCGCGCGATCAGCATGTCTTCGGCCGTCGTGCCGACGTCCTCGCCGACGCCGTAGCTCCCGCCGAACGAATCGACCGCGTCACCGAGGTCGAGCATCGCGGCGCGCCGGCGCTCGGGGGTGAGCTCGGGGTCGTTTGAAGCCAGCGCGATCACGCTCTTGCCGCCGCCGAGGGGAAGTCCGGCAAGCGCGCACTTCAGGGTCATCGCCTCCGACAGCCGGAGCGCGTCGTCTAGCGCGTCGCGCCAATCCTGGTAGCACCACATGCGGCACCCGCCCACGGCCTGGCCGAGCGCGGTCGAGTGCACGGCGACGATCACCGTCAGCCCCGAGCGCTCGCCGACGCTGATCGCTACCCGCTCATGGTCGAACATCCTCACCGCCCTCTTCGTCGATCTCGTCGGAGCGCACCGGTTCATCTTGCACGGTCGCCGGGTCCGACTCACGAGCCGAACTTCACAAATCTTGTAGACTTTCTGAAGATTGCCGGGTCGGGCAGTCGCCCTGAGGGATCCAGTCTGAGAACAGCGGCCGACCCGCCGTGTCTACGAACCCTGGAGGTTTAGCTGTGTTGCATCGCAAGGCGAAGCGCCTCGCCCGCGGATGGTGGTTGCCGGCGACGCTCGCGTTTGCTCTCGGTGGCGGCTTGCTGGCTCAGTCCGCTCTGGCCGCGGCTCCGACGCCGGAGTCGAACACCTCGTGCGGCGGAACCGTGTCGCGGGCCAAGCCCACTTCCCTCGATCCGAACCTGCTCAATTATCAGTTCAGCTGTGACTGGGGCATCACCGCCTACACGATCTTCGTGACTCGCAAGCCCGGCGACGACACGACGATCGACGACTACAACGGCGCGCCCTCTGTGTTCGATGCATCGGGGAATCCCTACTCGAAAGTGAGCCCGGTTTGCGAGGGCTCGATCCCCGGCAACGGCGTGAACTGCAATGCGGGCGCCGGCGGTGTCATCCCGGCTCCGGACGTCACCGAGGGTTCGCTCGACACCACCGATCCGTTGTGTCCATACATTCCGAAGGGATCGCCGAAGGCCGCGAAGCCTCAGCCGGGGGCCGTGGTGGAGATCGTCGTGAGCGACACCACCGGCGCCGAGGATGGGCCGTTCCGGCTGTATCTCGCGGGCAAGTGCCCGAGCCCCGCGAAGGCAGGAGCGAAGACCCCGTTCAGCCCGAAGAGCTCAAGCAAGAAGAAGTAGCCGGGGGAGCGGGCTGGGGACTCGGCCGGGTCCCAGCCCGCTCCCGCCGCGGGTCGGTTACCTGCCGCCGCCGTTAGATCAAGCGCCGCCGACCGCGAGGCTCGCGAACGACTTGGCGGTCTGGGCGTGCACGAGCGGCGTGAGGCCGAGCAGGTCCTCGACCGAGCGCAGGACCGAATAGGGGCCATAACGGGTCGAGACGCTCGACCCGGCTTTCACCTTGGGGGAGAGGATCAGCGCCCCCGTTCGCACCGGCCCAGAGCCGTCCGCCGCGGGCGCCTTGGCGAACACGATCATGAGCACTCCACCCTGCTTGTAGGCGGGCGAGGTGAGGATGGCCGGCACGAACCGCTTCAGGAACGCGTCCTCGCCGGCGAGCCCTGCGGCGCTTCCGTCCGCGCAGGCGCCAGCCGACGGCTCGTCGCACAGCCCGGGGGCGATGAACGCGTAGGTAGGCGTGCGCTTGGTCGCGCGCAGATCCTTGGTCAGGTGCTGGAGGCCAACGTCGTTGCTGCTGCACCCACCCAGATCCAGCAGTGAGTGGAAGTAGACGAACGGATTGTGTTGCGTGTCGTAGTCGATGCCGGCGCCCGGGAGTTCGCCGTCGCCGGCCGCGTTTGAGTTGGGGTGAACGCAGGTCGAGTCACCCATGTCCGCGAGATACGCCTTCCACTGCTTCCCGGCGGCGGTCACTTGGTCGGCGACCGTCAGCACGGTATTGGGGTAGACGCATCCAGCGCCGGGAACCTGGCCGTCGGACGCTGCCTGCGCCGAGCCGGTGAACTCGGCGTAGGTGGAGCAGTCGTCTCTGGTGTCAGCGTTCGGCGCCTGTCCGCTCACCATCGCGAGGTAGTCCGGGAGCTCGGATCCCCCGAGCGTCCGATAGCCACTGAGCAGGACCCCCTTGCGGCGAAGCGTGTGGTCGAGGTAGTGCGCGACCGAGCCGGAGCCGAACGCGGCCCGGTAGTTCGTCGCGGTAAGTGCGATCACGAAGACGTGGGCCGCGGTGGCGGTGGGGGTTGTCGTGGCGCTCGTCGTGGTCGTACCGCTCCCGCTCGTGTCGTCGCCGGTGCCGTCATCCCCGGTGGTGCTGCTCGTATCAGCGCCGGTGTCCACGGACGTGGTCGAGTCAGCCGGCACGTCGGCGAGGCTCGACGACACGGCAGCGGTGTCGGCCGGCGCGGGCGCCTGTGCCGGCGCAGTGGCGGTGTGCGTCACCGGCGCGACGGTGGAAGCGGGCGTCGTGTGCACCGCCACGCGCTGGCGCAGCGCCGCCAGCGTCGAGTAGGGCAGCCCGTTGCTGCGGGTGCTCACCTCGATGATCACGACCGTGGACAGCGCGGAGGCCGCGGCCACGATCGCGACCTGCGTCCAGGAGAGGCGGATGGCGCGCAGCCGGCGGAGCATCAGTTGGCGAGGGGATGCGCGCATTGGGCGCAGAACGCGGCGCCGCGGGCATACACCGCCCCGCAGGCCGGGCACTGACCGCCGACGCTCGAGCTGCCGGAGTCGATCATCCGTTCGAGCTGGGCGAGCTCAGCGTCGACGCGCTGTAGCTCGGCCGCCTTGGGGATCAGGACCTCCATCCGGACGTGGTCGCGAATCGCCATTTCGTAGAACAGACCACCGAGCTCCGACTGCATGTGCGCGAAGCGCTCGACCAGCCGGTCGCGCTGGGCCACCAGCTCGGGATCGACCGGCACAGGCACGGGCCTCACGGCGTCCTGGGTCGGTGCATAGACATGGTCGGCGGCGCCTGCCAGCGGCGCCTTAGGCGACGGTTTGCGGCGCAGTGTGATCACGGCACCGAGATCGCGTCGGGCAGCCCCTGCTGCGACTTGGTGTAGTTGCCGTTGGTCTCCTTGCTCTCCTGGTTGACGATCTGGGCGCCCTGGTTGAGCTGGCTGGTGCTGGGCTTGAACCCGCTCACCTGATGGGCGCTGCCGTACTGGGTGCTCGACAGGACTGGGGCCGGGGTTGCGGCGGCGGTGGCCGAGCGGACGGCGATCACCTGGGCGGATGGGAACGCGCGCTTGACCTTGGCCAGCGCGGCGCTGGCGGCGGTGCTCGAGGTGTACTGACCCGAGTAGATCACGTAGTCGCCGGCCGGCGGCGCCGGGATGAGATTGAAGTCGGTCTGGCTGATGAGGCCGACCGCGGTCGCGCCATGCGCCCGCGCCTTTCCCTCGGCGGCTGCTACCTTGCGCGCGGTCGTGCCCGAGCCGGGCAACGTCTGTAGCTCGATCGTGTAGCCGCGCTGCAGGCCGAACGTGCTGGTCAGGCGGGCCACCGGCGAAGAGGTGGCGGCCGCGGTGGTCGAACCCGCCGCGGTAGCGCCGCTTGTCGCCCCGCCGCCGTTGACGTTCACTACCGGCGGCTTCTCCGCACGCAGCGCCGCCAGCAGCTTGCCGTACACGTCGCTTCCGGGCCGCCCGACCAGCACCCCGACTGCGACCGCGATCGGGATCGCGGCGAGGGCGAGGGCCAGACCGAGCCCCGCCGAGCGTCGTGGTGAGGCCTGCCGAGTCCTCGACGCTCCGGCACTGCGGCGGTGGCCGCTCGCCTCGGCGAGGAAGCGTGCCGCCGGGTCGTAGACGTGCTTGCGCCGAGTTCCGCAAACGACGCAGTAGCGCTGGTTGGACTCGACCGGGGCGGTGCAGTGCTCGCAAGTGTCGTACTCGGCTGCCGGCGGGACGGCCGTCGGCGGCTTGGTAATCCGTTCAGTTTCGGTCGTGCTCATGGTCCCTGTCTAGTGGAAGATGGTCGGCGTGGCGATTAGAAGCAGCGAGCTGTAGTGAGAGGTGCCCAACAGGCTGACACTCGAGGTTTGTGTGCCGTTCGTTCCGAGGTGAGTCACCGTCGTACGTCCGGCCGCCACCTCGTGACCGTCCCGGAGTCCGACCGCGTAGACCGGAAGGTCGTATTGGGGGATCGCGGAATGATTGGCGACCGAGAGCCCCAGTGTGAAGTCGTTTCGACTGGCGAGCCTTGACACGGCGAGCGACGGCAGCGATGGACCGACGGTCGAATGCAGCGGAGAAAAGCCGACGGTAGCGAACGGCCGGCCGCGAGGGATGTGCTGCGTCGTCGTGAACACCCATTCGGTCACGGCGCGAGACCCGATGGACGCGATGTGACTCTCGAAGTAGTCGAGATTGGCCGAGCGGTTCAGATACTTCGTGCGTCCGGACGGTATGCGGACGCCGATGGAAATCGGCAGGTCGGTGAGCGAGCGGCCCGCGTCGTTTCGCAGCGTGACTACGATCGCGGTGGCGGTGCCGGCGCGGATCACCACTGGTACGCCGACGCTCACGGCGGGATTCGCCCGGGTCACCTCGGTCGGGCTCTGACTGGTGATGATCCGAGCATCGACCAGGCGGGCACGCGCGCCGACCGTCTGCGTCGACACGCAGCCCGTGAGGAGCACCGCGAGCGGCAGCGTGGCTGCGCAGGTTGCCGACACACGCCTAGCCGAAAGCACCACTGACGTAATCCCTCGTGCGTTGCTCGCGCGGCGAGCCGAACAGCTTCTTCGCGCTCCCGTATTCGACAAGGTCGCCCAGATACATGAAGGCCACGTAGTCGGCGACCCGGTACGCCTGCTGCAGGTTGTGGGTGACGATCACAACCGCGACTTCCTCACGCAGCTTGATGATCAGCTCCTCGATGAGCCGGGTGGACACCGGGTCGAGGGCGGAGCAGGGCTCGTCGAGCAGGAGGACCTCGGGGTGGGCGGCCAGCGCCCGGGCGATGCACAGCCGCTGCTGCTGCCCGCCCGAGAGGCGGAGTGCGGGGTGATCGAGGTTGTCGGCCACCTCGCCGAGCAGGCCGGCGCGGGCGAGCGCGTCGTTGACCGCCTCGCGCACCGCGGCGCGCCGCGGACGCCGCGAGGCCTGCTCGCGCAGGACGTAGGCGACGTTGTCGAACACGCTCATCGGGAACGGGTTCGGCTGCTGGAAGACCATCGTCACCCGGCGGCGTAGCGAGGTCGCTTCCATCGACGCAATGTCGGCGCCGTCGAGCGTGATCCGGCCGCTGAGCGACGCGCCGCGGGTGAGCTCGGTCAACCGGTTGAGTGAGCGCAGCAGGGTTGTCTTGCCGCAACCGGAGGGCCCGATCAGCGCGAGCACCTCGCCCTGGCGGATCGGGAGCGACACCGACTTGACGGCCGGCTTGTCGCCGTAGCTCACCGACAGGCTCTCCACCTGCATCCGGTCGATGGCGATCGAGCTCGGTGCTGCGCGTTGCGGAGCACCGACGAACGAGGCGGCCGGATGGTGGCCGTTGCCGTTGGTCGTGCGGGCAGCGGGTGTGGGCGGCGTCCATACGTCGCTCAGGCGCCGCACGGGCGGTGGCTTTCTCAGCTCCATCGGACCGCCTTGCGCGAGCGATTCACGACCAGGTCTACGGCGAGGTTCAGCATCAGCACCATCACCATCAGGACGAACGCCGCGGCGTACGCCTTGTTGGGCTGGTTGCCGTCGCCGGTGGGTGCGTTGTAGTAGATGTAGCCGGTCAGCGTGTCGCCGGTGCCGCGCAGCAGGCCGAGTAACGGCACTGAGTTGGCGCTCTGAAACGTAAGCGTTCCGCCGAGTAGCAACAGCACGATCGCCGTGTCGCCGATCACCCGCCCGAGGCCCAGCATGCTCCCGGTGATGACCGACGGGCGTGCGGCGGGAAGGAGCACGCGGCGCGTGGTGGCGATCTTGGTCTTGCCGAGCGCGTAGGACGCCTCCCGGACATGGCTCGGAATCGCCTGGAGGCCTTCGCGCGTGTTAGCCGCAACCATCGGCAGCCCGACCAGCGAGAGCAGCGCCGCGGCGGCGAAGAACGACTGTCCGAGCACGACCCCGTTCGTGGTCTGGGTCAGGAATGCGAGTGCGTGGAGTTCGAACAAGGTCAACCCGAACAGTGCGAGCACCACCGCCGGCTCGCCGGCCAGCATCTCGATGGCCGACTCGGCTACGCGGGCGAGCGCCGTGGGCCGCCCGAACTCGCTGAGCCATACCGCGATCGCCACCCCGACCGGCACCGCGATCGCCATCGCCATCGCGCTGACGATGAACGTGCCGAGCATCGGGTCGAGAAAGCCGCCGGTCTGGCTCTCGGTCACTCCGGGCGTCGGGTTGGTCACGAGCAGGCTGGGGCGCAGGTAGTGGATCGCCTCGATGGCGAAGTAGATGACGATCGCCGCGGCGATCGCACAGAACAGGAGGCCGAAGAACCAGGCCAGACCGAGGCCGAGGCGATCGGTCAGCCGGTACGCGCTACTCGTGCCGGCCCGGGGACGGACGCCGGCCGCGGCTGCCGGCGCGGTGCTCACGCGATTACCCCGTAGCGGCGCATCGGCTGCTTAGCGGTCCATCCGATCAGCGACAGCATCGCGGAGGAGAACAACAGCACCGCCCCGATGGCGTACAGCGTGGCCTTCATCGGCGGCGAGTTGAGTGCCTCAGTGTTATGGATGATGGTTGCCGCCAGCGGCTGCGACGGCTCGAAGAAGAAGGTCAATCCGTCGATGGGATTGGGCGCGAACGCAACGCTGCCCGAGACCATGCTGAGCATGATCGCCTCGCCCATGGCACGGGCGGTGGCGAGGACAGTGCCCGCGACGAGCACCGGCCGGATCGTCCGCACGCCCACCTTCCAGAAGGTTCGCCACTGGTTGACCCCGAGCGCGAGCGAACCCTCGAGCCAGCCGCGGGGGACGGCCCGCAGCCCGTCGACGAACACCGCGATCATGATCGGCGCGATCATCACCGTGAGGATCAGGACGGCGGCGAGCAGGCTCGCCCCGCTCAGCTGGATGATCGGGGTTACCGACGCCTTCTCGCCCTGGGTGATCAAGTGGTTGCCGATCAACGGCACGATCACGAGCACACCCGCCAGCCCGTAGATGACGGACGGCACGCTCGCGAGGAGCCGGACCACGGGCTCAAGGGTCCGGCGCAGCCACGCTGGGGCAAATTCCACGATGAACACCGCGATGAACAGCGAGGCCGGGAAGGCGATCGCTACCGCGCCGACGGTGATCAGGAGGGTGCTCCAGATCAGCGGCCAAGCGTGGAACGTGTAGACCGGCGCTTCCTTTAGCTCTCCTGACGTGATGATCGCCTGGATCTGTTGGGGGAGGCTGCCCCCGGCGCCGAACCAGCCGAGCCCGTTGTGAGCGAACGACGGCCACGCCTCGTGGACGACGAAGGCGAGCATCGCCAGCAAAAGCCCAACCACAACGAACACAAGCGCGCCGAGCCCAAGCTCGGCGCGCTGGTCCTGGCTCATGCCGCGGTCCTGCTCGAGGAATTCGTCCTCGTCCATCGCCCTGCGGGCTCCTGGCTACTTCTTGTTGAAGGCCGCCACGGCGCCGGCGCGGTTGATGATCTGGCCGGCCTGCTTGCTGCTCCGAACCCAGTCGAAGAACTTCTCGACGGTGCGGCTGGCGCCGTTGGTCGGCAGGACGCCCCAGATGTAGCGGAACATCGGGTAGCTCTCGTTCTTGATGTTGGCCTGGTTGCAGGCGACGCCGTTCAGCGTCACGGGCTTGACGCCGCTGCCCTTGCCCGAATGGGCGAGACCGATGTAGCCGATCGCGTTGGGGTCCTTCGAAACGGACGTCGCGACGAGTCCGTCGGAGGTCTCCTGGGCGACGTTCGAGGACTGCGTCTGGTTGCCGAGGATCGCCTGCTGGAAGAACGTGTAGGAGCCGGCGGCCGAGTTACGCCCGACCGGATCGATCGTCGTGCTCAGGTTCGAGCCGCCGACCTGGCCCCAGTTCGTGAAGACGCCGGTGAAGATGCTCTTGGTCTGGGCAACGGTCAGGTTGCTCAGGCTGTTCTGTGGGTTGACATCCACGCACAGGCCGTCGAGGAATAGCTTAAAGTAGCTGGTGCCGCCGTCGCTCGGGAGCGGAGGACGGGTGTTGATGGCGAACAGCCGCCGGCCAGCCTGCACGTCCTGCACCCCGGCGTTGCCGCCGTCGGGCAGGTAGTTGAAGCGGACGTGCGGGTTCAGCCGGTTGTAGGCCCGGAACAGCACGTTCAAGATTGGCTGCTCCGCGCTGGAGCCCGAGCCGAACAACGTCGTCGCGCCGGCGCTCGCCGGTAGTGCGACTGTCGGGATCACCACGGCCAGCGCCGCGAGACCCTTGATCCTTGATCTCAACCTCGTTTCCTTTCCCATCGAAGGGTCAATCCCCACTACTTCGATCTAAATTGCGGGCGTCGAGCGTATCAGGACGTTCTGCTGTTTTCCGATTTAGTTGCTGAAGTTTGCGGTGGAAGTCGCGAACGGCATCGGTGTGCGCGGTGCCGGAGCCGCCTGAGCCGGGGGAATGGGGTCGGCTCAACCCGGGGGATGGGGTCGGCTCAACCCGGGGGAATGGCCGGCTTGCTCCCGGGGAATGGGGCCGCGAGCCAGGGATGCAAAAGCGCGCATCGCGCGGCGGACGCGGAGGTCGCGCGCGGTTCTGCATCTCTGGGATGAATAAACGCTCGTCGTGCGGCGCGGGCGGCCGGCGCGCGCGATTGTGCATGCCCGGGCACGGGGCTGCCCCGCGCGGAGGCCGTAATGGTGGAAATTTCCCTGTATGGCCGCTCAGTTGCGGGTTTGTTCCACGCCCAGGCAAAGCCGAGTAAACCGATTGACTTGCTTGGAACCGCGGGATGCCAGACCAGCACCCGATCGACGAGGAGGCCTACTTCGCCATGCGCGAGGAGCAGCTCCTCTAGCGCCTCGAGCGAGTGCGCCGGCAACGGGCGAAGCCGGTTCGCCGGCCAACACGGGACCCGGCCACCGCCACGCCGTGGGGGCTGGGCGCGGTCAGCGCGACCGTGCTGGCGCGGCGTGCCGCTGGCGGAGATGCTCGAGCGGGCCGGTATCGTCGACGAGTCAGAACTCGGCCGCCGGCCGAGCCACGCCGTAGGATCGACCGGGTGCTCCACGACGACATCGCGTTCATGGGCGTGGCCGGCCAGGCCGAGCTCGTCCGGCGCGGCGACGCGTCGGCTCAGGAGCTCGTCGAGCTCGCGCTCGCCCGGATCGCGCGGCTCGATCCCGAGCTGAACGCCTTCGCCGCGGTCTACCAAGAGCGGGCGTTGCTGGAGGCGGCACAGGCGGATGCGCGCGTGCGCGCGGGAGACGACCGGCCGCTGCTGGGGGTGCCGATCGCAGTCAAGGACGAGATCGACATCCGCGGCGAGGTCACGAGCCGCGGCACCGGCGCGTTCGTCACGCCCGCCCCGGCCGACGCCGAGGTGGTGCAGCGGCTGCGCGCGGCGGGAGCGATCGTAGTCGGCAAGACCAAGATGCCCGAGCTGGGGCTGTGGCCGTTCACCGAGTCGATCACCTGGGGCGTAACGCGCAATCCGTGGAACGTCGAGCGGACGCCGGGTGGCTCGAGCGGCGGATCGGCGGCCGCCGTGGCGGCCGGGCTGGTGCCGGCGGCGCTCGCCGCCGACGGAGCGGGCTCGATCCGTATCCCGGCCGCCTGCTGCGGGATCTTCGGGCTCAAGCCCCAGCGCGAACGGGTTTCGACCGCTCCCCACTATCAGGACAACGGGCATTGGGTGGTCTTCGGGGCGCTCACGCGCTCGGTCTCGGACGCGGCGCTGATGTTGGACGTGCTCGGCGATCCGAATAACCAGCTTTCGCGGGCCGCCCACACACCGCCGGGACACCGGCGGATCGCCGTAGTCCGCGACTTCCCTACCGGCGTACGCGGTCGGCTCTCAGAGGAGGTCAGCGGCGCGCTCGAGACGACGGTGGAGCTCCTGCGCTCGCTCGGGCACACCGTTGTCGACGCATCGAACCCGATCAGCCCCCGGGACGTGCCGGTGATCCTCGGACTCATGTTCCGGGGAATCCGCGATCTGGTCGGCGAGGCGGAGCGGCCCCAGCGCCTCGAGCTCCGCACCCGCCACCTCGCGCGGCCGGGAGCACTCATATCCGACCGCATGCTCGATCGCCTGCTCGCCGCCGAGCGCGACATGGTGGCGCGGATCGAGCCGCTGTTTGAAACGTACGACATGCTCCTGACGCCGGTCATGTCCGAGCCTGCCGTCCCCGCCGGTGTGATGGAGGGCCGCGGTGCGACCGCCACCTACTTCTGGGAGAGCAGCTGGGTCCCGTTCACGATCCTGTGGAACGTCACCGGACAGCCGGCCGCGTCGGTGCCGGCGGGACTGAGCCGCGACGGCCTGCCGCTGGCCGTTCAGCTCGTCGGGCGAGCGCACGAGGAGGGCGCGCTCCTGTCCCTGGCGGCGCGGCTCGAGGCGGAGCGCCCGTGGGCCGAGCGCCGACCGCCTGTCGCCTGAATTACCGCCGGCTTGTCCCGCGCCGCGGACCGGGTGTAGGTTTGGCTCGCCGTCGTGCCCGCACCGTCCCTCTCGCCGCAGTCGGAGCGCCCGCCGCTAGATACGTGCGTGCAGGTACCGAGCGGCGTGTATCGCCTCGGCGACGGCGGCGAGCGGATGGTCACGGTCGATGAGCTACTGATCGGTCGCTGGCCGGTCACGACGGCGGAGTTCGGCGCGTTCGTCGCGTCCGCCGCCCATCCGGTCGGCGCCTTCCTTGGCCGGCGGCTGGAGTCCGCGCAGCTCGCCGATCATCCGGTCACCGACGTGACGTTCGCCGATGCGGTGGCGTTCTGCGCCTGGGCGGCGCGGCGAGCTCGGCCGTCCGGTTCGGCTGCCCAGCGGCGACGAATGGGAGGCGGCGGCGCGAGGCGCTGACGGCCGCGTCGTGGCCGTGGGGTGACACGTTCGACCCAGAGCGGTGCAACTGCGTGGAGTCGGCCTGGGGCTGGACGGTCCCCGTTCACGCGCAGCCTGCCGGCGCCGCCGCCGGAGGCGCCGAGCAGATGGCCGGCAACGTGTGGGAGTGGGTCGGCGATCCGCCCGACGAAGACGGCTGGCGCACCGTGCGCGGCGGGTCGTATCTCGACACGAGCTGGGGCGTCCGCTCGGCACGGGCGCTGGCGGCCGATCCCGAGCGGCCTACCGCGACCACCGGGTTTCGGATCGCGGTGGATTGCCCCGAGCGGGGCAATGGCGAACACCGGCGCCCGCGATGACCGAAACTCAAAATTCCATCTCCCCAGACACCGTCCGCGACGCGCTCCGGGAGGTGTACGACCCGTGCTGCGCCGATCGCGGCATCAGCATCGTCGACATGGGGGTCGTCGAGGCCGTGCGCGTCGCCGGCGGTCACGTCGAGGTCGATCTGGTCCTCACCACGGGCTGGTGCCCGTTCGTGGCCAGCATGTCGACCGCGATCCCGGACCGGCTGCGTGCCCTGCACGGCGTTGACAGTGTGGAGGTCCGGACGGTGTGGGAGCCGGTGTGGACTCAGGAGCGCCTGTCGGAGTCGGCGCGCGAGAAGCTCAGCATGCCGCTGGAAGAACTGATCCCGTACCGCGAACAGCGGATCGCCCAGGAGAAAGGAGCCTGATCTCATGGCCACCACCGAGACGGTCGCCACGCCACAGCGCGAGCGCAAGGTGTCGGCGTTCGTGTTCGACTGCGTCTGCCACATCTTCAACTTCGATCCGGCCAACGCGCTGGGCTCGCCGGGCCAGATGTTCGACGAGCACCTGTACGCGTTCCATCAGCTGCTGACCCGGCAGGGCGAGCCGATCCTCTCGCGCGAGGAGTTCATGCGCGAGTGGAGCGTGGATGAGATCTACGAGATGATCATTGAGGGGTCCGACACGGACATGATCGTGGCCCAGCCGCTGCCGCTCACCGACCTCTTCCAGGATGGGCTCTCAGCGTGGGAGAAATGCGCCGAGATGGCGGCCAAGCACCCCGACCGGGCCGTGTTCTGGGCCTCGATCAATCCGCTCGAGGGCAAGAAGGCCCACGACCTGCTGCGGCGCCAGGTCGAGGACCACGGCGCGCGCGGGCTCAAGCTCTACAACGTCCGCTACGACTACGGCCAGCCGTTCCCGTGGCGGATGGATGACCCGCGCGTGGCCTATCCGGTGTTCGAGCTCGCGCAGGAGCTCGGAGTCAGCGTGATCGGGGTGCACAAGGGCGTGCCGCTCGGTCCCCAGCCGATCGAGCACACACGCACGTTCGACATGGACGGCGCGGCGGCCAACTTCCCCGATCTGAACTTCATCATCTTCCACGTCGGCCTGCCGTGGCTGGACGAGGTGCTGTGGCAGATCGTTCGCTACCCCAACCTGTACGCGTCGATCGCGGCGACGGTGAACTTCATCGCGCGCCAGCCGCGCGTGTTCGCGGAGACGCTCGGCAAGATGATGTGGTGGTGCGGGGAGGACAAGATCATCTACGGCGGTGAGACGCCGATCTGGCATCCGCAATGGGCGCTCGAGGAGTTCTGGAACTTCGAGCTGCCGCGCGACATCGTCGAGGAGCGCGGCTATCCGCAGCTGACCGAGCAGGCCAAGCGCAAGATCCTGGGCGAGAACCTGGCTCGGCTGCTGGACATCGACCTCGAGGCCAAGAAGGCCGAGCTAGGGCTCGCGACTGAGTAAGTGGCGGGCCCTTAGGCGTACCGTAGCCATGTGGCGCAGGCGACCCGAGCACTGACGGCGCTGCCGGCGCCCGTCCAGGACGCGCTGCGCCTGGCGTACGTCGGCGCGCGTGTCACCTGCGACGGGGCGAGCCTGCGCACGTACGCGCGGTTGGCCCGTGGCGGAGACAAGGCCGGGCAACCGGCGCCGTTGCGTCTGAGGCCGCTGGGAGGACGCGAGGTGCTCGTGCGGCCGGGGACGTCCGACCTGGGGACCGTGTGGGGCACGTTTGCGCGGCGGTACCACCTGCCACCGCCCGAGCTTGGGGCGCCGGACACCATCTGGGACCTCGGCGCCAACATCGGCCTGACCATGGCCCACTTCGCTGCACTGTTTCCGCGCGCGCGGGTACTCGGGGTCGAGCTCGACGAGGACAACGTCGTGCTGGCGCGTCGCAACGTCGCGCCCTGGGCGGATCGCTGTCAGGTGATGCACGCCGCGGTCTGGGCCAGCGACGGCGAGGTCCGGTACCGCGGGTGGGGCGGAACCTCCAATTACCAGGTGACGGGTGGGGAGGAGGGCACTCCCGTGCGGGCGGTGTCACTCGCCGGGCTGGTCCGCGAGCGCGGTGGGCCGGTCGACTACGTCAAGGTCGACGTGGAGGGCGCGGAGCGTGAGCTGCTGCGTGACGGGACTGGTTGGGCCGACGCGGTGCGGTGCTTGAAGGTCGAGCTGCATGGCGACTACGGGGTGGCGGAGTGCGAGGCTGACCTGCGCGGGCTCGGATTCGAGGTGTGGCAGGACCCGGACCACTGGGCATGCGTGGTCGCCCGTCGGCGGCCGTGACGCCGGGGAGTCACCGCAGCAGGTGGTAGATCTCGGTCTCGGCGTCGGCCGGGTCGGGAGGCGCGTGACCGTAGATCTCCCAGAGCGGCCCGGCCGGCTCGAGACCGTGCTCCCGGATGTACGCCTGGACCGCGGCGTGGCTATCCCCCAACCGGCTGTAGTCGCCGCGGTGGACCGTTGTGGCCACCTTGCCACCAGGCAACGCCGACGCGATCCCGCGTCCGGCCGGCGTGAACGGTGCGGAGGCGAGGACGCCGATCTCCACGGACGGGCGCTGGTCGCGGTACAGCATCACGTTGGTCCATCGCGGCGTTCCGGGTTCACCTGGCCCGAAGTCCGGACAGGCACGCACGAATGTGTACACCTCGTCGAGGAGCTTGGGCCACAGCGAGCGAAACTCTTCCCAGGAGGTCGTCTGGGCAATGACCACCGTTGGGCGCGGATCGACGGTCGTGACCGTGACCGGGATCGGCATCGCTAACCGGTCCGTCGTCCGCGAGCGAAGCAACTGTTTGGCGAGTCGACGCGGCTCGTAGGGTCCTCAAGCAGTCGGCGCGCCTCATCGATCTCGTCGCCGACCGCCCCGAGGGCGAGCATCTGTTGGCGGAGCCGCTCCAACGTCAGGGATGACAGTCGGCCCAGGAGCGATCCGCCCGGAGCGCGACTCGATGAGTACTCGCAATGAACGTCTAGGAGGCCTGCCGCGTGCACGTCTGAGCACAGCCGGGCGCCATACGCGAGATCCCATCCGGTGGCCGTCCCGGCATCCCAGAACGCCGACCACGTTCGCTCCCAGTTGGGGCCGCTGGGCGCCACCGAGACCGACGTGAAGTCCGGAGCTACGGTCACGACCCATCCGCCGGACGGACGGCGGCCGCGAGCCGGCGGACTGCCTCGAGCCGGTTCGGACGGGACATGAGAAGCAAGCGCGCGTGGACGAGCACTGAGCGCGTCGTAGAACTGTTGGAGCAACACCAGACGGGCCCGCTCGAGATCGGGCGCCGCGTGTTGCGAGAGGACGTATTCAGACAACCCGGCTCCCGGCCGATTGTCCACCCGGTCTCCGGGCCGGTCAAGGGACTACGCGAGCGCGAGCAGCGCCGTCGGATCGGACATCACGCGCTCGATGGCGTGCAGGGCGCCGCCCTGAGCGGCGGCGGTGAAGCCGAGGGTCGAGGTGGCGAGGAGAAGGTTCTCGCCGGTGCGGGCGAGCGTTCCCGCTTCGAGTGCCTCCTGGGCGACGGGCAGGATCCACTCGCCGAGGTGAGCGAAGTAGCCGCCGAGGATGATCACCTGAGGGTCGAAAAGATTGGAGAGGTTCGCGGCACCGACCCCGATCCACCGTCCGAGCTCGCCGAGCACGGCGAGGGTTCGCTCGTCGCCGGCGCGCGCCCGCTTGACGAGCGGCTCGATCTTGCGCTCCGGGGGCACGTCGCCCCGAGGCCGCTGGCGTGCCGACTGGAGCAGCGCGTTCAGGCCGACGCACGCCTCCCAGCATCCGCGCCGGCCGCATCCGCACAGCGGTCCGTCGGGCATGACTTGCATGTGGCCTACCTCGCCGCCGTACCCGCGCGTGCCGAGCAGGGGTTTCCCGTCGACGATGATGCCCCCGCCGATCCCAACCTCGCCGGTGATGTAAACCAGGTTGGGGGTGCCGGCCCAGTCCCCGGAGCGGTACTCGGCGATCGCCGCGAGGTTGGCGTCGTTGCCGACGTGGATTTGGACGCCGCCGACCTCGCCTCGGCGGAGCATCCGCGCGAGCGGCTCGGCGACGGGGACGTCGCGCCAGCGCAGGTTGGGAGCCTCGGCGACGACACCGGCGACCACGTCGACGAGCCCGGGCACCGCGATGGTCAAGCCGGCCACGAGCGGGGTCGGGCGGGCGCGGCGAGCGGCCAGGCGGCGGCGGGTTCGGCGGTAGAGGTCGGCCAGTGCGGCCAGGCATGCGTCCGGGCCGACGGCGGCATCGAACACCTGGCGTTCGCGCAGGACCTCGCGGCCGGCGAGGTCGATGACCAGCACCGACAGGTAGTCGACGTTGACCTCCATGCCGATCGCGACCACCCCGCCGTCCAGTTCGAGCACCGTGCCCGGGCGGCCGGCGCGGCCGTCACGGTCCTGGCCGCTCTCGCGGACGAGTCCGAGGTCGATCAGTTCGGCGACCAGGCGCGAGACGGTGGCGCGGGTCAGGCCAGCCCGGGCGGCGATGCCGGCGCGCGAGTCAGCGCCGACTGTCGAGAGATGACGCAGAACGAGCTCGAGGTTGTTTCGGCGGATGTCGTTGTGCCCCGCACGCTTGGGGATCGCCGTTCCACTTGACACTCGATATATGTTTTGCATCGCACCAAAACATACCTGCCCGGCGCGCCGCTGCTGGACATGGTTCCGCGAGACCCGTGTGGCCGCGGCTGGCCAGGCGGCGGCGCCAGTTTAGTCTCGATTCCGGCGTCCGCCGCGGATGTACATCGACATGTCGACGCTCTCATCGCCCACGCTGAATGACCACGTCGAACCGACCGTCGCGGCGCCGTGCGGCACTCGGTCGAGAACGATCGGGGTGCTGAGCCTCAGCCCCAGCCCGTACGCGAAGGCGACCCTGTTGGCCGGCATCCAGCAGGCCACATGCGGGAGCGACTACTGCGTGTGCATCGTAAGCCCGCGCGCGCAGAACAGGGAGTCGCTGCTGGCCTCGGTGGAGACACTGCGGTGGCTCGCGGTCGACGGACTGTTGGTGCTCGCCCCGCCGTGCGGCGCGGTCGAGACGCTGGCGGCCGTCGCCGGGGAGATCCCGCTCGTCGCCCTGGAGTCGCCGCCACAGGATGTCCTGTCCGCGGTCACGAGCGACCACTACGCGGGCGCCGCGGCGGCGACCGGGCACCTGCTCGAGCTGGATCACCGGAGCGTGTTCCACATCGCCGGACCCGCGGACGGACCGGCGCCGCGCTCCTGTCTGGCCGGGTGGCGCGACACACTGCGGGCAGCCGGCGCCGACATTCCGGACGCGATGATCGGCAGCGGAAGCCCCGAGGGGGGCTACGAACTCGGTCACCGGCTGGCATCCCGGAGAGAGGCCACGGCGATCTTCGTGGCCGGTGATCAGATGGCCCTGGGAGTCCTGCGCGCACTGTTCGAAGCCGATCGGCGCGTACCGCAGGAGGTGAGCGTGATCGGCTTCGGCGGCACGCCTGAGGGAGAGTTCTTCAGCCCGCCGCTGACCACTGTCCGGCAGAACTTCACCGAGATCGGCCGGCGCGGCGCCGAGCTGCTCCGCGCCGGGATCGAGGCGGGACGCCTGACCCGGGTGCACCAGACCATCCCGGCGGATCTGATCTTGCGGGCGAGCACCGCGGCTCCGGCCTGACCGCGAGCCTCCGAAGCAGCTCGGGTGGACGACGTCCCGCGCGATTCGAGGCTGCGGCGACCGTACGCGAGCGCGGGGGTCCTTTGGCCGTTACTTGTCTACCCGCGGGGGTTCGCGGGGCTGCCAAGGACGGTAGAGAGGATGAGAGAGACCAACTCAAGCCGCGTCGGCTCGGATGCTCCCATCGCCGAGCGACCCGCTCGGCGTGGGCCGGCGCGAAGTGCGCGTCCGTCGCCCCGCGGGCCGGTCGGGGCTCGACGGCGACGCCGGACGGTGCATGGCGAGGTGCGGTTCATCGGCGGTCTGCTACTGATCGTCGCGCTGACCGCGGGCGGTTTCGGCGTGGTCGGGCTGATCCAGGCCTCGCATGAGCGCTCGCGCGTGTCGTCGCTGCAGGCCGAGTTGACGAGCCTTCAGCAACGAGTCGCCACCGACGAACAGGGCAGTGCGAGTGAGCGGATCGAGGTCGGCAAGGTCGCCGGGAGAGCCACCGGCATCGAGCGATCGATGTCGCGAACGCTCGGCCGCGTCAACTGGACCCTGCAGAGCGAGCCCAGCGAGGCCGAGCTGGCGCGCGTTCGGAGCCAGCTCGACGCCGACGCCGCGTGCCTAGGGCAGCTACAGGGACAGCTGGACGGCCTGGGCATCGACTGGCGAATCGACCCAGGAAAGCCCTCGAGCGACTACTTCAAGCTTTCCAGCGCGGCGCCGGCGTCAGCGTCGTGCCCGGCGCCCTGACGCTTCGGCTAAACACTTCGGCGCCGGGGTCAGATCGGTGGATGGGCAGACCGGGAGCATCGTCGGCGGTCGCGGCGGCTGGTTGAAATCGAAGTCGGAAGTAAGGTCGCCAAGGATCGGGTTGTCCTCGCGCACGCCGGGTCGGGGGTCGGGGCGCCCGTCGGTCGCGGGGTCGAGGCGCTGACCGGCCAGGAAGTCATCCTCGATGAACTTCGTGTAGGCGTCGAAGCTGAGCGTGGTGATCGATGTAACCCTGCTTGGCGTAAGGGCTGATGACTATCCCGGCCTCGGGGGCGGAGTTGTGCCCTAGTTCGGGGAACCGGCGCGTGCCCGGAAAAGATCTGTAACAGTGCCCGGCCGTGCGGAGAGGCCACGTCTTGCGGCGTCGTGTCCATGCCATCGCGTGCTCGATCCCGGCCGTGCTCGCGGCCGGGTTGATCGCGGCCGCCGGTGCGTCGGCGGCGCCTTCGTTCAGCGCGCACGGCAGCGCCGAGCAGGTGTACGTCACCGGCCTGGCCCCGAACGCGCGGATGTCGCTGATCACGTCCGGCGGCAAGACGCTGTTCACCCAGGAGGCCGACTCGCTGGGCGGCTTGCTGTTCCGGAACGTGCCGCCGGGAGGCGGCTACCGGGTGCGTCTGGCCTCCGGCGGAGCGGAGTCGGCCCCGATCACCGTGCACTCAGACGCGGCCAAGCCCTGGGATCCGAGCATCTACAACCAGTCGATCCCGGACAGCGGTTACACGTACCTGACGACTCGGGACGGGACACAGCTGGCGATCGATGTGCACCCGCCGACCAGCCCGGCCGGTGTTGGCGCCACATCCCTCGGCCTGCCGGTGCCGCCCGGGGTGACTCCGCCCAGCTTGCCGATCACCTTGCCCGGCCTGCCCAATCTGCCCGGCCTGCCCAGCCCGCTTGCCAAGCGTGCGCATGTGAGCCCCTTCGGGGTTCCGCCGTACCCAACGCTGATCGAGTACTCGGGCTACGGCTACGCCGACCCGTCAGGACCGGTGAACGGCATCGCGGTGCTGGCCAACCTGATGGGTTTCGCGGTTGTCGATGTCAACATGCGCGGGACCGGCTGCTCAGGCGGGGCCTACGACTTCTTCGAATCGCTCCAGAACCTGGACGCCTACGACGTGATCGAGACGATCGCCCACCAGCCGTGGGTGCTCGGTCACAAGGTCGGCATGATGGGCATCTCCTACGGCGCGATCAGCCAGCTGTTCGCCGCCCAGCTCGACCCGACCGACCTGGAGGCGATCTCGCCCCTATCGACGATCGACGCGACTGCGACGACCCTGTACCCGGGTGGCATCCTGAACACGGGCTTCGCCGTCGCGTGGGCCCAGCAGCGCCAGGAGGAGGCCCAGCCGGCGGGGCCGAACAGCGGGCAGCCCTACGCGTACACGCAGGTCCAGGACGGCGATCAGACGTGCAAGGCCAACCAGGTTCTGCACGGCGAGGCGGCCAATCTGATGGACAAGATCGAGGCCAACTCCCACTACATCGCGTCCACGGCCGATCCGCTCGACCCGATCACGTTCGTCGACAAGATCAAGGTCCCGGTGTTCATGGCCTGCCAATGGGAGGACGAGCAGACGGGCGGGCACTGCCCCGACCTGGTGCAGCACTTCACCGGCAGCACGCAGAAGTGGTTCACCTTCACCAACGGTGCCCACGTCGACTCGCTGGACCCGGACACATTTGATCGGTGGTACGACTTCCTCGAGCTGTTCGTCGCTCACCAGGCGCCGATCGTCAATCAGGCGCTCATACGAGCTGCCGCGCCGTACATCTACCAGCAGGCAATGGGGCTCCCGGACACTGACCTGGACACGCTTCCGCCCGACCCGATCCAGGAGGAGCCGACGTATCAGATGGCCCTCGGCGCGTTCGAGAAGCTGCCGTCGGTGCGCGTCCTGTTCGACAACGGCGCCGGCGCGTCACCAACCGGTCAGCAGACGGCGGGTGACCCGTACCCGGGGTTCGAGCAGTCGTTCTCGACCTTCCCGGTCCCCGGCACCAGGGCGCACTTCTGGTACCTCGGCTCGAATGGAAGTCTCGGTGACCGTGCGCCGGCGAGCACGGGCATCGACTGGTACACGTCGAACGCGAAGGCTGTGCCTTTGAATGACTTTCCACAGACAAGTACCGAGGCCGGCGGTCTGTGGGGCAACGCGTCGCAATGGCAGTGGAACTGGGCGCAGAACCCGCCCGGCACCGCGGTCTCCTACGTCTCGGCACCGCTGAAGACGAACACCACGGTGATCGGGGCCGGTGCGGTTCACCTATGGGTGCGCTCGTCGACGCCGGACGTGGACCTCCAGGCCACAGTCAGCGAGGTCCGTCCAGACGGCAACGAGACGTTCGTCCAGAACGGCTGGCTCCGCGCCAACGAGCGCAAGCTTTCCACGAACACCGGCAACCTGCTTCACCAGAAGAGCACACTGCTCGAACCGATCCCGAGCATGCTCACCTCCGATGTCGAGCCGATGCCCAAGGGCAAGTTCGCCGAGGTCGTCATCCCCCTGTACTACGAGGTTCACGCGTACCGCACCGGCTCGCGTATCCGGGTGACGATCTCCGCCCCCAACGGCACCGAGCCGGTGTGGTCGTTCGGGCAGACGGACCCTTCGGGGACGGCTCGGGTGTCGATCCAGTTCTCGAAGAGCATGCCCTCGAGCCTGATCCTTCCGGTGGTCCCGGGTGTCAACGTGCCCACCGGTCTGCCGGCGTGCCCGAGCCTGCGCAACGAGCCGTGCCGGCCGTACGCGGCGATCACAAACCAGACGTCGAGCAGCTAGCCGTCGAGCACGGTGAGATCGAGGCGGGCCAGTCGTTCTGGGTCGGCCAGGATGTCCATCTCGACGATCCGTCCGCCCCGAATCGCGAAGGCGGCGACCGCGAACGGCTCGCCGTCGCGCAGCGACACGGAGCCCGGTATGCCGTTGACGACAGCGCGCCGGATCGCCAGATCGAGCCGCGAGAACATCATCGCCTGGCTGGCCACGGTCTCGGCGCCGCGGATCTGGTGGGAGAGGCCCGTCACCCCGCCGTCAGCCCTGAGCACGATGTCCGGGTCGAGCACGGCCACCAGGGCGTCGAAGTCACCCTTTCGGGCGGCGGCCATGAAGGCATCGACGACCTTCCACTGCGCGTTCAGGTCGGCGTCGGGCGGCGGCGCGCCCCCGCGCACCCGCCGGCGCGCGCGGCTGGCCAGCTGACGGGTCGCCTCGGGGGAGCGCTCGACGATCGGCGCGATCTCGTCGAATGGCACCGCGAACATGTCGTGCAGGACGAACGCGAGCCGCTCGGCCGGGGCCAGCGTCTCGAGCACGACGAGCAGCGCCAGCCCCACCGAGTCGGCCAGCAGCGCCTCGTGCTCGGGGTCGGTGCCGTCGACGGAATCGACGATCGGATCGGGGACGCGTATGTCATCCAGCGTGTCCTCGCGTCGTGTCTTGCGCGAGCGCAGCATGTTGAGCGCCACGCGCGCCACGACCGTGGTCAGCCATCCGGCGAGGTTCTCGACCTCGCTCGTGTCGGCGCGGCTGAGGCGCAGCCAGGCATCCTGGACCGCATCGTCGGCCTCGCTCAGCGAGCCGAGCATCCGGTAGGCGACCGCGCGCAGGCGAGGCCGCTGCGTCTCGAACTCGCGGGCCAGAAGCTCTTGTCCATCCGCAGTCACGAGAATTCCTCCGTCGAGTCGGTTCATGCCGGGTTGACCCGCAAGACCCGCTCGATGTGACAGGTTCGTATGCTTGCACGCGCTGATGGCGCGCACGGCGGTGGTCACCGGAGGAGCCGGCGGGATCGGGGGAGCGATCGTGCGCGCGCTGGCCGATACCGGGCACGACGTGGCGATCCTCGATCGCGCGGGGGAATTCGCCGTCGACCTGGGCGACGAGGCCGAGGTGCGTGCGGTGGCGGCGCGTCTGGGTCCTCGGGACGTGCTCGTGCACGCCGCGGCGGCGTTCGACCGGGCGAGCCTGGCCGACCTCGACGCCGCCACCTGGCGCCGGGTACAGGCGGTCAACGTCGAGTCGGCGCTGTGGCTGTGCCAGGAGCTGACCCCGGCGATGATCGAGCGTGGCTTCGGTCGGATCGTCTTCATCACCTCGAACACCGTTTGGCGGCCTCCGGGGCCCGACTTCCTGCCCTACGTGGCGAGCAAGGCGACGCTGGTTGGGATCGCCAGATCGCTGGCCAAGCCACTGGGCGCCCACGGGATCACGGTCAACTGCGTCGCCCCAGGGTTGACGCGCACCCCGTTCACCGAGGCCGATCTGCCCGATGAGGCGTTCGAGGAGGCGCTCATGCGACAGGCCGTCCCGCGTTCACTGATGCCGGACGACACCGCCGCCGTGGTCGCCTTCCTGGCCTCGGACGGCGCGGCGACCGTGACCGGGCAGACGCTGAACGCGGACGGCGGGTCAGTCCTTCGCTGAGCCGGCCGCGGCGTTCGCCCTCGCGTGATCGACCGACGCGGTGGCGGGAATCGCCACGTGGATCCGCTCATCCGCGAGGGTCCATTTCAACAGCTCGGTGGCGTCGAATTGTCTGATCAGCGACCCGCCGCCGAGCGGCCGCATCGCGATCACCCCTAGATCGAGCTCGGCCGCGAGCGGCAGAATGCGCTCCGCGGCCTCGTTCTCGACGCGGTTGTACGGCACCTGGATCGCGTCGATCCGCCCCGTGCCCATGACCTCCTCGAGCTCGTCGAACGCGTTCGCCGCGTAGTGGGTCGCCCCGATGAATGTGATCCTGCCCGCCGCGCGTTCCTCCTCGAGCCAGCCGAGGTGACGGCGCCAGCCGACCAGGTTGTGGATCTGCTCGAGCTCGACGTGGCCGCCGAAGAACTCCATCTGGTCGGCGAACTGAGCTCTCGCCTCGGTCGCCGAGCTGGTCCAGATCTTGGTGGCGACGATCGCGTCCGGGCGGCGATCGGTGAGCGCCCGACCGAGGATCCGTTCGGCCCGCCCGTACATGGGCGACGAGTCGAAGAACCGCGTTCCGGCCTCCCACACGGCGTCGAGGACCGCATCCGCGATCTGCTGTTGGTCGGGTGCCAGGTCGAACGTCTGCCAGGTGCCCAGCCCGACGACAGGGACCTCCCAGCCGGTTCGTCCGAAGCGGCGAGTCTCCATCCCGTGAGCCTAGAGAAATGGGACTCGGCCGGCACGGGGTGGCCGGCGGACCACGAACGCGAACGAGCGGGGCGGGAAAATTCCGGCATTAGCGCGTCGACCCGGCGGCTAATTCCGGATTTCTCTGGTTGGGACACAAAGCCCAGTGAGTTGCGATCTGTTGTTGCCGTGCCACAACGGACCGACCCGCGAGGTGGAGCCTGGTCGAGAAAACGACCTCCTGGAGACAAGAAATCCGTCCTCAGCGGATTCATGGATCCGTAATGGCGGAAAGTTCTCGAGGTCGGAGATTCGACATCGGCTGACCGAGCATCCCGCCCGAGGATTTGCGGCCAGGGGGCGGGGCCGTTGGAGTGTGAAGCGAGAATGCGGGCGCGACTGACGCCGACGGCCAAGCGGAACGGGCCGTTGCGCGGGAGGGCGGGTGGCGGCGCGCGGGCGGGTTGGGCTCCCGGCAGAATGGGGGAGTGAGCGACGCGACAGCCAGGCGGATCGTGATCGACGGCGACGTGTCCGCGCCGGCGATCCGCGAAAAGATCCGGGACCGGGCCCGGGGCAGGGGGGTGCGCGGCTGGGTACGCCTGATGGACGACGGCACGCTCTGCGTACACGCGGAGGGTCCGGAGGACGCGGTGGCGGGACTCGTCTCGTGGCTGCCCTCGGCACCTGGGGTCGACTCGGTGACGGAAGGCGCGGCGAAGGTGGAGCGGCACGAGCAGTTCGCAATCCGAGGAGTGCCGGCCGGCGTGTTCGTGGTCCAGGAGCACCAGGCGACCGCGCATCACTACGACGTTCGCCTCGAGGTGGACGGGGTGATGCGCTCGTGGGCGGTGCCGAAGGGCCCGTCGCTAGACCCGACCGTGAAGCGCTTCGCGATCGAGGTGGAAGACCACAGTCTGGGCCACAACGACTTCGAGGGACCAACGGGCAACGGTGCCGTGATCATCTGGGATCGCGGCGAATACGAGCAGGGCGGACGGGTGCCGTGGCCTAAGGCGCTCGAGCGCGGTCACGCCGTGTTCGTGCTCCATGGCGAGAAGCTGCAGGGCGGCTTCGCCCTGCAGCGGACGGGCGGTGGCGAGAAGCCCCAGTGGCTGTTGATCAAGCGCCGCGACGAGCACGCCCGCCGCGGGTCGGACATCGCCGCCGAGCGGCCGGAGTCGGTGGCAAGCGGGGCGACGCTCGCCGACCTACTCAACGGCGACGGCGACGGGTGACCGCGCCGCAGGTGCCTGGGTCACTCGAGCCATTCGGTCCGGAACGTCGGGCTGGCGTGGATGCAGATCATCTTCGACGGCCCCGGGCCGTCGTTGATGAACTTGTGCGGAGCGTCGGGCGGCACGATCACCACGTCCCCCGTCGCGACCGGGAAGCGCTCATCGCCTGACTGAAAGGTGAGGTTTCCCTCCTCGACCACCCAGGTCTCGTCGTATGGGTGGCGGTGCAGCCGAGGCCCCTCCCCGGGCTCGCTGCTGTCGAAGATGAGCGAGATCGTGGCGCCGTGGTCGACGCCCACCAGGTTCGCGCCTCCAAGCGCGCCAGCGGGGATGAGTCCCATGGCTGATCCTCCTGTTCTCCGAGGTCCTACGACAGGGGAATGGTCGGCGGCGCCTGACGGCGGCGCCTTAGGGTTTGAACTGGCTGGCAGTGAATACTGCCCCTTGAGGGTCGCGGATGACCGCCGTCCGCGTCCACCGCGTGTCCTCGGCGCCGAGCACCTCGGCCCCCAGCTGCCGGGCCGAGTCGACCGCGGCGTCCCGGTCGGCGACGGAGAACGCGACGTGCCAGTGCGGTCCCATGTCGGGCTCGAGCGGCACCACGAAGGCAATCGCGTCCTCGAACCCAGGCGGTGCGCCTCCCGACCGCTGCCGCGCGCGGATGTCGGGATCGACCGTCGCCTCGAGGTGATCGCCATAGCCGGGCCGCCGCACCATCGTGGCGTACCCGAGGTCTTCGATCGACCAGCCGAACAACTCGGTGTAGAAGCCCGCCGTGTCCGGGCGGTCGGTATGTAGGTTGCTGAAGTTCCAGGTGCCGGGTTCGTTGACCGCCTGCGCCCCCAGCCGCCGGCCGGCCTGCCAGAGGCGGAAGGCCGCTCCGGCCGGGTCGCGGCAGAAGGCGGTGCGTCCCGCCGGGCCGGGATCGAACGGACCGGCGAGCACCGCGCCGCCGCCGGCGACGACGCCCGCCACGGTGGCGTCGGCGTCTTCGACCGCCACGTACGTGTTCCAGGCGGTCGGCTGATCCTCGGCCGCCGCCAGGCCGGCAACGTCGCGGCCGTCCAAGCTGGCGATCAAATACAGGGGCGTGCCGGGTGGCGAGACGGTCTCAAATGTCCATCCGAACAGCCGGTGGTAGAAGTCCTGGGTCGCCTCGGGGTCAGCCTGCTCGGTGTCGACCCAGCTCGGGACGCCATGGGGATAGGTTCGTGCAGCGCTCATGCGGATTACGTTCGCAGCAATTGCGGACCGGTTCGGTCCGCTTCCAGACCGATAGCTACTCGATCACCCAGGCGTCGCCGGAGATGATCGGGATCTCGGCCCCGTCGCCGGTGATCCCCACAACCTCGACCTCCGGCCCGCCAATCATCGCGTCCTGGTGGACGGTCGATCGGTTGAACCCGAGCGCCGCCTGGGCGTCCACGTCCCCGGGCAGATCGGGAACCGAGTATGCGTACGCGTTGCCCCAGGCGATGTGGCTGGTCGCGTTCTCGTCGATCAGGGTGTCGCCGAACACCGTGCCGGTCCGGCCGACCGGGGAGGAGCCGTCGACCAGGGCCACCTCTCCGAGGCGGACCGCTCCGGCGTCCCTGGCCATCTGGGTGCGCACGAGATCCGCGCCGCGGGTGGCGTCGACCTCCACCGCGCGGCCACCCTCGAAGCGGATGGTCAGACCCTCGACGCGGCCGCCTCCGGTCAGGTTGATCGGCCGGGTGGCGCGCACCACCCCTTCGGCTCGCCGGCGGTTCGGAGTCGTGAACACCTCCTCGCTCGGCATGTTGACCACGATCGGCGCTCCCCACGTTGTCTCGAGCCCGGCGCTCAGCCAGCGAGCGCCGGCGAGCAGGCCGACCGTCAGGTCGGTGCCCCCGCCCCGGAAGCGGAGCGCGGAGAAGCCGTGTCGCTCCATGATCGCGGCGCGCTGGTGCAAGTGGGCGACGTGCTCGCGCCACGCCGCCACCGGATCGGCCGCGTCCAGCCTGAGCATCGGCGTGAGTAGCTCCCAGAGCCGATCGACGTCCGGCTCGCCGAGGATCGCCTGCGCGACGCCGTGGGATGGGCCGGGAATGACCGTCCAGGCGATCCGTCCGTTGCTGGCCGCCTCGAGCATCGAGGGGATGAACGGCGAATGGTCGCGCCCGATGCGGTCGGAGGGGATGTCGTCGAGCAGCGTGCGGTGCGGGTCGCCCCATACCGAGATCACCGCCGATCGCCGCCGGACGGCTTCTTCGATGATCGCGTCCCACCAGTCTGGGATAGAGCCCAGCGTCTCAATCGGCGCGTGGCGCAGCCGTGAGTGCTTGATGTGCTGGTCCCAATACCTCACGCTGACCAGGCGTGCGCCGGCCGCGTACGCGGCTTCCGCCACCGCTCGCGCGATCGGCGCCTGCTCGACGTCGAAGACCAAGATGACTACGTCCTGACCCGGCTGGACGCCGGCGCCCACCTTTACGGCAAGCTCGGCCAGGCGCTCAGCTCGGGCGTCCATCGGCGGCAGCGTAACGTGATGCAGATGATCGAGCCACTGGACGAAGCCGTCGATCACGTGCGCGGGTCGGGTGGCGCGCGGGTGATCCTCTTGTACGGGGACTACGAGTGCCCGTACACGCGCCGGGCGTATCGGGAGATCCAGCGCGTAGAGGCTGAGGACGGGATCAGGTTCGCGTTCCGGCACTTCCCGCTGGCCGAGATCCATCCGCACGCGCTCGCGGCGTCACTGGCGGCGGAGGCCGCGGCGGCGCATGGCCGCTTCTGGGAAATGCACGCCATGCTCTTTCACCGGCAGAAGGCGCTCGAGGACGACGATCTGCGCCGCTACGCGGATGAGCTCGGCCTGGACCCCGTCCAGTTCGACCGCGACCGAGCCGGCGAGCCAGCGCTCGAGCGCGTCGAGCGTGACTACCGCAGTGGCCTCGAATCCGGCCAGGTGCTGGGGACCCCCACGCTGTTCATCGACGAGGTCGTGCACGAGGGCGCCTTCGACGCCGAGACCCTGTTGGCTGCGCTGGCCAGGTGAGCGCGACTATGGTTGCGTTATGACCGACTCTTCGCCCCGCCGTCCCGCGATCGTCGTGGTCGACGACGAGCCAACCGTACTGGCCGCGGTGGCGCGCGACCTGCGCCGCGGGTTTGGCGAGCACTACCGAATCGTGCGCGCCGGCGCGGGCGAGGAAGCGCTCGACGTTCTGCGCGAGCTCGCTCGCCGGGGCGAGCAGGTAGCCCTGCTCGTCGCCGACCAACGAATGCCGGGGTTGTCCGGAACCGACTACCTCGTGCGCGCGCGCGAGATCGTCCCGACGGCCAAGCGGGTGCTGCTGACCGCGTACGCCGACACGGAGGCGGCGATCCAGGCGATCAACGAGGTGTCGCTCGACTACTACCTGCTCAAGCCCTGGGACCCGCCCGAGGAGCAGCTGTTCCCGCCGGTGCAGGATCTGCTGAGCGCGTGGGAGGCCGGCGCCGCGCTCGAGTCCGGCGGGGTCCGGATCATCGGCCATCGCTTCTCTCGGGCGACGCACGACCTGCGCGACTTCCTGGCGCGTAACCGGGTGCCCGGGCGCTGGCTCGACGTGGAGCGCGATTCCGAGGCCCGCCAGCTCCTGAAGGTCGCCGGGGTGACCGACGATCGCCTGCCGGTGGCGCTGCTCGAGGACGGGACGGTCCTCGAGCGCCCGAGCGTGCTCGAGCTGGGTGAGCGGCTCGGTGTCGCCGGCCAACCGGCGTTCGAGCACTACGACCTGGTCATCGTCGGAGGTGGCCCGGCCGGGCTGGCCGCTGCCGTGTACGGGGCTTCCGAGGGACTCAAGACGATCATGGTCGAGCGCGAGGCGCCCGGCGGGCAGGCCGGCCAGTCGAGCCGGATCGAGAACTACCTGGGGTTCCCGGCCGGTCTCAGCGGTTCAGACCTAGCGCGCCGCGCCACCGATCAGGCGCGCCGGCTCGGCGCCGAGCTGCTGACCCTGCAGGACGCCGCCGGCCTGCTCGTCGAGGGCTCGGGCCGGATCGTCGAGCTGACTGGCGGCGGGAGCCTCAGCGCCTCGAGCGTGCTCGTCGCCTCGGGTGTCTCCTACCGCCAGCTCGAGGTGCCGGGTTTCCCCGAGCTGAACGGGCAGGGCATCTACTACGGTGCCGCCCTGACCGAGGCGCGCTCGTGCGCCCAACAGCATGTGGTGGTGATCGGGGGGGCCAACTCCGCCGGGCAGGCCGCGGTGTACTTCTCACCGTACGCCAGCCGGGTCACGATGCTGGTCCGGGCCGACTCGCTGGCGAAGTCGATGTCGCATTACCTGATCGAGCAGATCGAAGCGCTCGAGAACGTCGAGGTTCGCACCCGAACCCAGGCGGTGGGAGCGGAGGGCGACGGTCGGCTGCGCGCGCTGCGCATTCGCGATGCAAACGGCGATGAGTCGGTCGAGGAGGCCGACGCTTGCTTCGTGTTTATCGGGGCGCTGCCGCGGACCGATTGGCTAGCGGGCGTGGTCGCGCGCGACGAGCGCGGCTTCATCCTGGCCGGGCTCGACGCCAAGACAGATCGCTGGCCGCTCGAGCGCGACCCGTTCCCACTCGAGACGAGCGTTCCCGGCGTGCTGGTCGCCGGCGACGTCAGGGCGCGGTCGATCAAGCGGGTGGCGAGCGCCGTGGGGGAGGGCTCGATGGCGGTGTCGCTGATCCACCAGTACCTGGCCGAGGGATGACGACCGCTCGCGACACGCCCGTGTCGGTTGCCGACCTACGTCCGGTCGACCTGTTCGACGACGTGGACGATGCGGGGCTGGCCGAGTTCGCCGCCGCCGCGCAGTGGCGCCACGTCGAGCCTGGCACGGTCGTGCTCGAGGCCGGCGAACCCCCCGAGGGGATGTTCTGCCTGCTCGAGGGGACACTGCAGCTCTTCCAGCGCGACGGTGACCGGTTCGAGCCGATCGGCCGGCAGAACGCGCCAACCTGGATCGGGGCGATCGCCGCGCTCACCGAGGGAGATTTCGTATCCCGGATGGTGGCGGTCGGTGACGCCGATCTCGCCCTGATCCCGGCCGCCGAGTTCCGGCGCCTCGCCCTGGCCAATCCGGATGTGCACCGGCGGATCATGCGCCAGGTCAGGCCGATCATGACTCGCATGACCGCGATTCAGCAGAACCGCGAGCACCTGACCGCGCTCGGCACGATGGCGGCGGGACTGGCGCACGAGCTCAACAACCCGGCGGCGGCCGCGAGGAGCGCGGCCAAGGACCTGGGCGAGGCGCTCGACGCGATCGGTGCGACGATCCGCGAGTTCGTCGACGCCGGGATCGAGCGCGAGGACGCGGCCCGGATCGCCGACCTTCGCGACCAGGCGCTCCACCAGTGCGCCCAGGGCAGCTCGCTGTCGGCGCTCGACGCCGCCGACGCCGAGGACGCCATGCGCGACCGGCTGGAGGGGCTGGGCGTGCCCGACGCCTACCGGCTGGCCGAGCCGCTGGCCGCGGCCGGCGTGGACGACGGCTGGCTCGAGGAGCTGCAGGGGCTGGCCGGGTCGGGCACCCCGGCGGCGCTCCGCTCGATCGTCGCATCGCTCAGTGCCCAGCGGCTGGTCAGCGATCTGTGCGACTCGACTGAGCGGATGAGCTCGCTGATCGCGGCGATCAAGTCTTACGCGTACATGGACCGAGGCGGCCTCGTGGAGGCCGACATCCACGAAGGCCTCGAGACGACGCTGAAGGTCCTCTCATACAAGCTCAAGCACAGCCAGATCAAGATCGTGCGCGACTACGACCGCACACTGCCGCCGCTGACGATGTACGGCTCGGAGGTCAACCAGGTGTGGACCAACCTGCTCGACAACGCGATCGACGCGGTCGGGGACACCGGGACGATCACCGTCCGCACCCAGCGCGACGGCGACTGCATCCTGGTCGACATCGCCGACACCGGCCCGGGGATCCCGGCCCAGGCCCGGGCGCACGTGTTCGAGCCGTTCTACACCACCAAGGAGGTCGGACAGGGGACGGGTCTCGGCCTGGACACCGTCCGGCAGATCGTCGTCGGGCGCCACGGCGGCTCGGTGACGTTCGACACCGGAGACAGCGGCACGACGTTCCACATCTGGCTGCCGCTCCCGGCGATCACGATCCCTCGACCCACGGAGACCGAGACATGACCACCTGCACCCACCTTGACACCATCACCGTGCTCGAGCTGCCCGAGAGCGTCCCCGGCTGCGAGGACTGCCTGCGCGAGGGTGGCGTCTGGCTGCACCTGCGCATCTGCCTGGAGTGCGGGCACGTCGGCTGCTGCGATGACTCCCCCAACCGGCACGCCACCGCGCACTTCCACTCCGACGGCCACCCGCTGATCCACTCACTCGAGCCCGGGGAGGACTGGAGCTGGTGCTACGTGGATGACGTGGCGATGATCATCCCCGACGTCAAGGGCCACACCCACATCCCACCCTCGCCGATGCTCTCCTAGGCTTGAGGAGCGGAGGAGCGCGACCAGGACGGTCAGCCCGCCGGCCGCGGCGACGAATGCGAACACAGCGGTAGAGCCGGCCCGCTGCGCTAGGAGGCCCCCGGCGGCCGCGCCGAGCGATGCCCCGAGGAGGGACGCGGTGAGAAGCCAGGAGAACGCCTCGGTCTCCGTGCCAGACGGTGCCGCGGAGTCGACGAGCGAATAGAGACTCGCCACCGTCGGCGCGATCGTGGCGCCCGCCAGGGTGATCGTCACTCCGAGGGCGACCGCGTTCCCGGTGGTCAGGATCAGCGCGCCGTGGGTGAGGGCGAGCGCGGCGAGCAGGAGCGTCACCCCGCGCGCGGTCGTCGCGCCACCGCCGCGCCGCGTAGCGACGATGCCACCCACGAAGGAGCCGGCTCCCCACAGCCCGAGGATCGGTCCGGCCGCCGCCATCCCGCCGTGGGCATGCGCCGCCGCGGTGACCCCGACCTCGGTGGCGCCGAACGCAACCTCCGTCCCGGCCACGATCAGGACGAGCGTCCGGATCGCCGGTGAGCGCAACGATCCGCCTCGGCGCCTCGGCGCGCTGGCATCCGGCTGCCAATGGCGCGACGCTCGCCGCGTGGCGAACGCGAGGGTCCCCGCCAGCAACGTCGCCCCGCTCAGGATCAGGGCGGCTCCGGTCGACCAGATCGCGCCGATGGCGAGCGCCAGGGGTGGACCGGCGACGAAGGTGACCTCGAGCACGGCGGACTCGAACGCGAAGAGTGTGCGGAGGCGATCCGGATCAGGCGCGATCCCGGGGAGCAGCGTTCGCACGCACGCGTCGAGCGGTGGGGAGGCGGCGCCGGCGGCGGCGGCCAGGGCCACGAGCACGGCCGGCGGGGCGGTGCGCGGCTCGAGGCCGGCGGCAACGAGGGCCAGGGCGGTGACGGTCGCCCCGCCGACGAGCACCGCGGTCTGCCCGCGGCGGTCGACGAGTCCGCCCAGAAGCGGCGCGGAGGCCGCGCTGCCGATCGCATACGCCGCGCTGACCACGCCGGCGGTGGCGAACGAGCCCGTCAGCTGCTGGGCGTGGACGAGCAGGGCGATGCCGAACATGGCCAGCGGGAGTCGGGCGACGATTGATGTGGCGAGGAGGGCGGGCGCGCCGGGGGCGGCGAGGATCTTGGGGATGTGAAGTCGAGGCGTCATTGTTCGGCCAAGGTACGCCGCAAGCGGCTCGCTGATAAGAGCCAATTCGGCGCGGAAATAGTGAGCCGCTTCCAGCTCTGGTACGGGAGCCTCTGCCGCGACGGTGGCTGCCCCCGGCGTGGTGTAGAGGCACCGACCCGACGTGAGGCGCCGACTGGACCTGCGAAAACGCGCGCGCCAGCCTGGTCCCGTCACGGACGCGCACAAATGCAGCTGCCAGATGCATTTCCGCACGCCGCTCGGAACGGGCGCGCGCGACGCGCGGTTCTGCAGGTCGGCCCGGACCGAATCAGAAGAGGTCGGCGATCGTGGCGAGGCCGCGCTCGATGGCTGGCTCGCTCATGTCCCCGAAGCCGAGTACTAATTGAGCCGGCGGACCCGGCCCGCTGAGTTCGCTCAGTCGGAACAGGCTCATGCCGTAGAGGCCGACCGACCGGGCTCGCGCTGCCTCCACCGTCGCACCCTCGTCCGCGCCAGGCCCGAGCTCCGCCACGGCGTGGAAGCCGGCGGCGAGGCCGTGGAGCTTGACCCGGGGCGCGTGCTCGGACAGGGCGCGGATCAGCGTGGCGCGCCGGGCGGCGTAGACCCGACGCATGTGGCGGAGGTGCCGGTCGTAGCGGCCGGATTCGATCAGGGTGGCGAGCGCGAGCTGCTCGAGCGTGGGTGAGCCGCGATCGCTCAGCCGCTTGTCCTCGGTGAGTGCTTCGAGCAACGTGCTGGGACACACGATCCAACCCAGGCGCAGCGCCGGCGCGAGCGATTTGCTGACCGTGCCGAGCAGCGCCACGCGGTCGGGAGCCAGGCCTTGCAGCGCACCGACCGGATCGCGGTCGTAGCGGAATTCGGCGTCGTAGTCGTCCTCGATGACGTAAGCGTCGCGCTCATTGGCCCAGGTCACTAGCGCCTGGCGCCGATCCGGGGCAAGCGCGGCCCCGGTCGGGAACTGGTGGGTGGGGGTGAGGATCACCGCTCGCAGGTCGGTCGCGGCCAGCGCGTCGACATCGATGCCCTTCCCGTCGACCGGCACCGGGACCGCCTCCATGCCCAGGCGACGGCAGATCGGGTGATAGTCGTCGTCGCCCGGATCCTCGATCCCGACGCGCGGGATGCCCTGGTCGGCGAGCGCCCGGAGCACGAGGTTGATGCCCTGCCCGAAGCCGGCGCACATGACGATCTGCTCGGGGTCGACCTGGCTGCCGCGGACACGCCGCAGATACCCGGCGAGCACCTCGCGGGCACTATCTGACCCGCGTGGATCGCCGTAACCGAGGTCGGCCGGCGTCGCGTCCCGGCAGCTCTCGCGCAGCGCCCACGTCCAGTCCCGGCGTGGGAAGCTCGTTAGGTCAGGGACGCCGGGGCGAAAGTCGACGTCGAGCCGCGGGCCGGAGGCGGTCCAGTCGAACGGATCCGGCGTAATGACTGGCGGGGGCGTTGGAGCTGGGGGTGGCGCGCCGATCCGCGCTCCGGCGGGACCGTGGGCTTGGGACGCAACGCGCGTAGCCGAGCCAGAGGTGGCCGTGAGGAAGCCTTCGGCTTGGAGCTGGCTGTAGCACTCGAGCACCAGCCCCCGCGAGATCCCGAGCTCGGTCGCCATCGCCCGCGAGGAGGGGAGGCGCTCGCCGGCGGCGAGTCGGCCGGAGCGGATCGCCTCGCGCAACTCGCGCTCGAGTTGCATCCGGAGCGGCTCGGACCGCGAGCGGTCGAGGTTGAGCAGGATCTCGGGCCCCAAACCGGCCCACTCGATCGGCATGGCTGGCCATCGTAGAGCGCCGTAATCTCACGGGACCATGGTCGAGGCGCAGCGGTACTGGCAGTCGGCGGACGAGGATGCCGCGGTGCAGCAGGAGCACGAGTTCATCTGGCGAGCGATCCTGGACACGATCGACCTCGAGCTGCCGGGCCGGCGCGTTCTTGGCATCGGCCGCGATCGCCGACGCTCGCCGGTTCGCGGGCGGTGAGCCGCTGACCTTCGAGGTCGCCAACACGGTGTCGGCCGACTGGGACGGGTTCGACGTCGCATTCAGCCACGAGGTGCTCTACCTGGTGCATGACCTCCGCGCCCACGCCACCGCCATCCATCGCTCACTAGCTTCCCGTCAGGACTGGAGAACTTCTATGAGCACAAGGTGATGCTCAGGTTCCAGAAGTGAGGTCCCAGCCGAAGTAGACCTCGGCCCGCCGGATCCGATCGCCGCTGAAGGTGAGGACCTCGGTGTTCCGGCCGCGAGCGCCGTCGCGGCCAGTCATCTCGTAGGTCACGATCACCTCCTCGCCGTCCTCGACTAACCGGACGAAGTCGAACTGCTGTCCCTGGCCGGAGCCCGGCCAGCAACGCTCGAAGTAGCCGGCCCGGTCCAGGTCGGGATCGACCGGGCTCGAGAAACGGAAGTCGTCGGTGAGCATCGCCTCGATCGCGGCGCGATCTCCCGATGCGAACGCCTCATACATCTCCCGGACCCGCTCCAGCCGATCGTCGCTCATCGGTGGCCGATCCTCGGTCGTCGGCGCGACACAGGAATTTGGGGCGACAGGCGGAGCATCGGCTGAACCCTAAAACCTCTACGAAAACTGCCGGGTTGCCGTGAGCCCCTCAAACCTCCGGCGGTATCTGCCGATGGCATTGGTGTCGAGAAAAGGCTAACTCGTCGCGAGGCGGGGGCGCAAAGCCAGGGGTCTCAGGTCCGAGACGGCCCAGCTACCGATCACTAGAGAGATCGTGCGCCAGGGACGGCGACCTGCATGGAGGTTCAGCTTGTCTTTTCTCATTCGACCACGCCTGCGCGCCGTGATCTACCGGCTTGCCGGGCTCACCTGCCTGGGTGTGCTCGCCAGCGGCGGCGTCGCGATGGCTGACTGTCCCGCTCAATCGGTGAGCACCCCGTTCTCGCAGTGGGGCGACACCAACAACTACTTCCTGGTGCCGGGCGGCAACTTCGAAGGCACGTCCGACCAGGTGGGGTGGACGCTGTCGGGCGCGAGCCTGACGTCAGGTAACGAGCCCTTCTACGTCGACGGCAGTGGCGACAGCCAGTCGCTCACCATCGCGGCGGGGGGCAGTGCGACATCGCCATACTTCTGTGTCGACAACACGATGTCCGACCTGAGGTTCTTCGCGCAGGAGGCGACAGCCGGCAGCGACCTCCAGGTGCAGGCGCTCGTTCAGACCCATCACCACGGGGTGCGGAGCGTGCCCCTCGAGGATCTGGCCGACGGCTCGATGCCATCGTGGGCTCCGACTCAGCCCGTCGGCGACAGCAGCTTCTTGCCAGACGGCGACACGCTGATGGTGGCGCTGGAGTTCTCAGTGCCCCAGTCCGCCGGCAGCTGGCAGATCGACGACGTGTACCTCGATCCGTATCGCTCCGGCTGAGCGCGACACCGGCGGCTGCAGGATCACCGCATGAGCACGATGGAGCTCTACGACGCCGATTCGGTGACCGAGCGGCTGCTCGAGCACAGCTGGGCTGGCCGCGATCGGCGCGCGTCGGAGCGTGAACTGCTGGTGGACGCGATCGCCGCGGCGCTCTTCTGCGCGACTGCGGGCGCCTTTCTGCTGAGCGCGAACCTGGCCACACTGAACCTCCCGGTGACGGGGCTGCTGGTCGCGGTGTACGCCCTCGTCTGCCGGATCGAGTTCCCGCTCGGCGCCGGCTACGTGGTGCCAACCCAGCTGATCCTCGTGCCGATGCTGCTGCTCCTGCCGCCGGCGGTCGTACCGGCGGCGGTCGGAGCGGGCATGGTGATCGGGAACGCCGTGGACTGGGCGTTCGGTCGCGTGCCTCCACGCCGCGTGCTGTCGGCCGTACCCGACGCGTGGCACGCCGTGGGCCCCGCGGCCGTGCTGCTCGCGGCCGGGTCGCCCAGAATCGGCCTCAGCGAGCTGCCCCTGCTCGCCCTCGCGCTGGCGGCAGGCTTCCTGCTCGATCTGGCCAGCTCGCTGGTGCGCATGTGGCTGGCCGGCGTGGGCCCCGAGCTTCGGGTACAGGTTCGCGTGATTGGGCTGGTTTGGGCGATCGACGCGTGCCTGGCTCCGATCGGATTGCTTGCCGGGATCGGCGCGCGAGCGAACGCCCTGGCGATCCCGTGTGTGTTGCCGCTTGTGCTTCTCCTCTGGCTGCTCGCCCGCGATCGCAGCCAGCGGATCGACAAGGCCCATCATCGCTTGCAACTGGTCGAGCACGAGCGGGTCCGCCTGCAGTCGGCCGTACGCCGGCTGGGCGATGCGTTTGCGGCCAGGCTCGAGCTCGAAGGTCTGCTCGAGATCCTGCTGCACGGATCGATCGAGGCGCTCGACGCGGCGGCCGGACGCCTCGAGCTGGACGGGGGTCAGTCACCGGTGAGACTGTCGGTCGGGGTCGAGGGCTGGCTCGACGAGCTTGCCGGGGGTGGGCAGGCTCGGCAATCCGACGGCGTCTCGGGCGTGCCCGTGCAGGTCGGGCAGTCGGGCGTTTGGCGGCTGACCACGCCGGTTCGGATTGCGGCCTCGCCGCGAGCCATCGTCGGGTCGCTGTGGCTGGTTCGGGTCGGCCGTCCGTTCGAAGACGACGAGATCGCCCTGATCGGCGAGCTGATCGCCAAGGCAGAGCCGGCGGCGGCCGAGATCATCGCTCACCAGATGATCCGAGAGCAGGCGATGACCGATCCGCTCACTGGGCTCGGCAACCGCCGCCGGCTGACCGAGGATTTGACCGCCGCATTCGATTCGGAGGCCGCGCACCCGAGCTCGTCGGTGCTTCTGCTGTTCGACCTGGACGGCTTCAAGAGCTACAACGACACGTTCGGCCACCTGGCCGGCGATGAGCTCCTGGCACGACTCGGCGGGCGGCTACGGTGCGCCGTCGACGGCGTCGGCCGGGCCTACCGTCTGGGCGGCGACGAATTCTGCGCCCACCTCGAGCTCGGCGGAGGCGATCCGCAGGAGCTGATCGCGAGTGTCGCCGCCGCGCTGACCGAGACCGGAGCCGACTACACGATCGCGGCATCGCTCGGCGTCGTCCTCCTGCCCCAGGAGGCCGATGCCGCGACACGCGCGCTCCGGCTCGCCGACGAGCGGATGTATGCCAACAAGCGCAGCCGATCGGGCGGCGCGGGCGGCCAGGCCGGCGAGGTGCTCCTGCGCACGCTGCGCGCCAAGCAGCCAGAGCTCGACGAGCATTCGACGCAGGTCGCGGCGCTCGCCGCTAGGGTGGGCCGACGCCTGGGGCTGAGCGGAGAGGAACTGGACGAGATCTCCCGAGCCGCCCAGCTACACGACGTCGGCAAGGTCGGGATCCCCGACGCGATCCTCAACAAGTCGAGCCGTCTGAGCGACGGGGAGTGGGAGTTCATCCGCAATCACACCGTGCTCGGCGAGCGCATCCTCGAGGGCGCGCCGGCGCTGCGCCCGGTGGCGCGCCTGGTCCGCTCCAGCCACGAACGCTGGGATGGGTTCGGGTATCCCGATCGCCTGCGCGGCGAGCAGATACCGCTGGGCGCGAGGATCGTCAGCGTGTGTGACGCCTACGAAGCGATGATCACCCAGCGGGCATACCGCGCCGCCGTTCCGCATGAGGCGGCTTGCCGGGAGCTCCGGCGCTGCGCCGGAGCGCAGTTCGACCCGCGGGTTGTTGACGCGTTCCTGGCCGTGGCCGAGGGCGGCGCGGACGAGCGAGAGCTCGATGCCGCCGAGTCCGCCGCCGACCACATTCGCTCGCTGCTCGCCGCAGCCTGATTTACGCCCCCAAGCGTGCCGTGTGCCCCGAGCGCCCCCGGGGCACACGGACGCTCGCCGATTTACCGCAGCTCGACCGCTGGCAGGCCGAACCGGGCCAGCGTCAGGACTGACGGCCCGGCTACATCCGGGCGCAGTCGCGGCGCCCGGGCCGAGCCCCTGGCCGCGGATGCGGCCGCCGGTTGCGGGACAGGCGTCGGCGGCGGTGGGCAGGTCTTGTCCCACTGCGCGTGGTTGTTGCGCGGCGGCAACGCGCCGGTCGCCAGATAGTTGCCGATCGTGTCGTCCACGCACGGGTTCTCGCCCGTGGGCGTCTCAGCATGCGTCGTGCCGCCCGGCTCGGCTAGCAGCACCGAGTGCGGGAACAGCTTGCGCACCTCGAGACTGCCCGTGAACGGCGTGGCTGCGTCGAGGGTTTCGTCGATCAGCAGCGTGCTCTGGACGCCGCTTCCGTTGATCTGCACCGGCTGTGAGGCCGGCGCCGGCCAGTAGATGCACGGGGCGTTGAACCACGCGTTGCCCCATGTTTCAAATGGCGCGGAGCGGAAGATCGCCCAGTTGTCCCGGCTCCAGACGCTCCAGTTGGTGGGCCAGTGCGCGTCGGTGCACTCGACGCCAAGGTAGACCGCGAACAGGTTGTCGTTGCCCGGGCCATCCGCGCCCTCGTAGGCTTGGATCAACTCGTTGGCCGCAGTCGCGTTGTGCAGGTTGACCCAGTCGGAGAGCACCTGCGCGTAGTACGTGTAGGTGAACTGGTAGTACGCGGGAGTGAGGAACGTGTCAACCCACTCGTCGGGCCCGACCACTCCCCCGGCGGGATTGGCCAGCAGCTCGAACTCGTTGGCGTAGAACGTCCGGGCCACGGCCGCCTCGGTCGCGCCGAGGTTATAGACGCTGTTGTACTTGGCCAGCCACGCGAACCAGATGTCGAGGTTGCGCTGGAACGGCTGGTCCTGGTTCAGGTTGGACTGGTACCAGACGTCCCGCGGATCGACGTTGCTGTCCAGGATCATGCGGCGCACGCGCGAGGGGAACAGCGTCGCGTACACCTGGCCGAGGTACGTCCCGTACGAATAGCCGTAGTAGTTGATCTGCGGCTGGCCCAGCGCCTGGCGGATGCTGTCCATGTCCAGCGCAGAGTCGATCGTGGTCAGGTTGTGCAGCAGCGCCGTCTGCTGCGTGGACTGCGAGGCGCAGTCGTTGGCGTATCCCTGCGAGCGCGACAGCCAGGTGTGGAGCAGCTTGCTCGTGAACGGGTCGTACAGCGGCCGGTCGGGACCCAGGTAGTTCGGGTCACAGCTGATCGCCGGAAGGCTCGAGCCGACCCCGCGCGGGTCGAACCCGTTGCGAGTGACGCGATTCTCTCCGCGGGCCTGGTCGGGCCGCAAGTCATCAGCCTGACAATCCGGCGCAGTCGCGAGACCCCAGCTCAGCTCATCGCGGCCGGGGCTCGCTGAAGATCGGCGGCGCCGGCCCCGGGCGCGGCGGCCCAAAGCGGGCGTAGACCTCCTGGGCGGGTGTGGACGAGTCGGGCACGCCGGCGCCGTGCCGTATGGCCGCAGGCTCGACGGGATAGCGGGCGCTGCCCTTCTCCACGCGGGCGCCGACGGCGAGGATGAGGGCCGGCTGCTCGCCGGCGGCGACGACGGTGTGGCGGGTGCGAGGCGGGCAGTGAAAGAAATCCCACGCGCGCAGGGGCCGCTCGTCGCCCTCGACGATGAGGATTGCCTCGCCGCGCAGAAGCAGGAAGTCCTCCTGACCTGCCTCATGGTGGTAGAGCGACATCGGCTTGCCGGGCTCGACCCAGTACAAGCAGATCCCGAGGGCGTCGAAGTGGGCCTCACCCTCGCCACCGAACCGGCACACCGAGCGCATTTCGTTGTGCAGCCAGCGCGAGTCCCGGGCGTTGACGACGAACCATCCGGCCGTGACCGGCACCCCGTCCTCGAGCTTCGCCTCGGTCATGCCAGCGCCTCGAGGAGCTCCGTGTCGTCGTCGCGGTACGGTGGCGCGCACGCGCACAACACGACCAGGTTGCCATCGGTCGCCGCCCACAGCTTGTGTGGCGTCCCGGGCGCGATAACCACACAGTCGCCGGCGCTTACGTCCCGCTCGTCGCCGCCCAGGCGTATGCGGCCCTGACCGGCGATGAAGTAGTAGATCTCCTCGCTCTCCCGGTGTCGGTGCTCGATCGTCTCGCCGCCGGCGGGAACGACGGCCTCGGCCAGACTCTGATGATTGGATGCTGCCGATCGAGGCCTGCGGCCTCGATCGGGATTGGATGCTGCCGATCGAGGCCTGTGACCTCGATCGGGATCGGGTAGGGCCACCGGCGTCGATAGCCGCCCGGCCAGCTCGCGGATCGTCGACCCGTCCATCGTGACGAAGCTCTCGACGCGGTCGCGGTTGGAGATCTCGATCGGCACGAATCTTCGGTCCTGTCAGCCTCCGCTCATGTCGACGGCGTAGACGTTGACCGGCTCGATGATCACCTCCACCCGGCTCTCCCCGGGCTGGTCGTGGACGCTCAGGTCCGCGTTGTACTTCGCACCGAACTTGCGCGCGAACGCGTATTCGTCGTCGGGCTCGATCCGGGCGTTGCCGCGAACCTCGAGGTACCGGTAGGGATTTGCGACATCAAGCAGGAATAGTGTGCAGCGCGGGTCGCGCTCGAGATTGCGCGTCTTGAGTCGGGCGTTGTTCAGCGACAGCTTGAGCTCACCCTCGTCGTGCAGGAACCAGATCTCGGTGACCTGGGGAAAACCGTCTCGGCCGATGGTGGCCAGCGAAGCGAATTGTCCGTCCAGCAGGTCTCGATGAGACTCGGGGAATGTGGTCATGCCGACATTCTCCTGAAGGCTCTCCGGCGTCGCCGAGGCGCGGACATCGCTACCGAGCCGCTGTGTAGCTCAGGTGGACCACTCCGCTGTCGTACGGCTCGGCCTCGGTTAGGGCCAGCTTGACCCCGGCGCTCCCTTCCGGGAACAGCCGCAGACCGGCGCCGAGAGTGAGCGGGAACACGAACAGATGAAGTTCGTCGACGAGGCCGTCCGCGAGCAGCGCGCGGACCAGCGTGGCGCTCCCGCTGACGTACAGGTTCCCGTCGACCGACTCCTTCAGCGCGCGGATCGCGTCAGCGCTGTACGGGCCGAGGATTTCGGAGTTGCTCCAATCCGCGCTGTGGAGCGTGGATGAAATGACGTACTTGGTCGACTCGTTCATGAACGGCGCGCCGGGATCCTCCTCGGCGGTCCGGCCCGACCATGCCGGCGCGAACATCTCGTAGGTCCGCCGCCCCAGCAGCAGCCCCCGGCTTGACCCCATGATCGCGCCGATCGCCGCGCCCATCCTGGGGTCGAACGGATAGTCCATCGTCCAGCGAGGGTCCTCGATTACGCCGTCGAGTGTGATGAATTCATGTACCGCGATGTTGCCCACGACTTGACTCCCTGAGGTTGCGGGTGTGGTTTTGGCTAGAGACTCGGCGTGGGCCCGAAGATAATCGGTCGAGTTCGAGGCACCAATAACTGGAGCGAAACGATCGTCCGGGTAGCCGTGTTCAGGACAGGAGCGCGGCTAGCATCGGCCGTGCCCAAGAGAAATCGACGAGAGGAGCTCTCGTGAAGAAGCTAATCGCCGCTCTCGTGGCACTGGCGGTATTTGCGCCCGCGGCGCTGGCGGCGACTCAGTCCCTCAAAGTCACGCCCGGCAAGGTGGCACCCGGTAAGACGGTAACCGTGTCCGGATCCGTCGGGACCGGCTGCCAGACCGGACATACGGGGGACGCCGTCACGATTATTTCGAAGGCATTCAAGGGCGCTACGAAGACGAACTTCGCCGGCGTGCCGTCGGTGTCGGCCTCGCTGGCCAGCAGCACGACCGGATCGTTCTCGATCAAAGTCAAGCTGGCGCAGAAGGTCAAGACGGGCAAGTACTCGGTCACCGGCCGGTGCGGCGGCGGCAACTTCGGCCCGGCCACGCTGAAGGTCGCGAAGGCAGTGTCGACGAGCGGACTCCCCGGGGAGTACTAGATCGCTCGCGGCTCGTTTGCTGGCTGCCGGCGGCGTATCAATGACGCCGCCGGCTAGACCGGCGTTACGATGAGGTGGGAACCACGGGCGGCGCCGGAGGTGCCGCGCTGCGCGCGCCTACGGCGCTTGAAAGCCTCATCTACCGGGGAGGTTGAGCGCAATGTCGACCGTCATCGAAGACCTCAAGCGTCTGGAAGAGCGAATCCTGGCGCGCATCAAGGAGCTCGAGGCGAACGACGCCGAGCTTGAACAGTTGCGTGATGTGGCCCAGCGGCTCGGCATTCTGGACGGTTCCGCCAACGATGCAGGCCCGGCGACACCCCGGACGCCGACGGCGACGGCGACGGCGACGAGGCGACCTCGTCGTCGGGCGGCGCAAGCCCGCGGTCGCACGTCCGGGACGGGCAATGGGGCTGGGGCTCGCACTGGGACGAGGGCGCGGCCGGGCGGAGCGCGCTCGGCGACGGCACTCGCCGATGCCGTCCCGGCCGAACGTCAGTCGACTCGACGTGAGCGCGTCCTCGAGGTGGTCGGCGGCAAGCCGGGGATCAGTGTGAGGGAAATCGTCGCTCAGCTTGGCGTCAACCGCACCTCGCTCTATCCGGTAGTGCGACAGCTGGTCAGCGACGGCTTGCTGTACAAGGACGGCCCGGGACTCTGGCCTGTCGCCACCTGACCCGCGGGCCAGGGGCGCGGTCGATCGTCGGGTTGACGATCGCTGTCGCCGTGCTCGCTTCGGCCATGCTCGGCGCGGCCCAGCTCGCCTCGGCCGTGCCGGCGGAGCCGGCGGTGGGCTGGGGCATCAATCTCGACGGGCCGGTCAGCGGCGATCCGCCGACCTTCTCCTACCAGCAGAATCCGTATTTCCGCGAGCTGCTCGGCGGAACCTTGTGCAACGACTCCGACGCGATCTGCTACGCGCGCATCTACGTTCCGTGGGACGCGGCCAACGATGGGAAGGGAAGCTCCGCGGCCGGGGCCTGCCACGCCTCCCCGTCCGGGTCGGGCACGGCGGACGCGACGTTCCAGGCCCAACTCCAGGCCGCCGCGGGCGCGGTCGGCATCAGCCACGTGCTCATCAGCGTGACCACGGCGCTGCCTTCCTCCAAGGACGACATCTGGCCGACCGACGCCGAATACGAATGCGGCCTGAGCGGGCTCGAGCGACAGGCCCCCGGCGTCGTCGACTGGGAGGTGTTCAACGAGCCTGACTCGGTCTATCCGCCCGACTCGACGGCGACCGGGGGGCCCAACTGCAGCCACCGCAACGGGGTCTGGGTCAGCGGCTCGGGCGTCGCGTATCAGTGTCTGCTCGGAAGCCGGGGAGCGGGCGGCAACGGACACGGCGGAAGTGCGCAGGCGGCGGCCTATTGGTACCTGGATGCCAAGCGCATCGATCCCAACCCAAGCCACACGCTGATCGCGGGCGGGTTCAACTACTCCTCGTCGCGTTGCACGCCGTCGACCTGTTACTACCTACGGGGTTACATGCGGGTGCTGTCGCAGATCTATCCGCATGCGCCGGACGCGATCGCGCTGAACCCGTACATCGACGTGAGCTACGCCGCGCTCAACGGCGGTGACCCGGTCCCGCCGGCGTCGTCCGGCTTACCCAGCGCGCAGGGGGCGATCGTCGCGATCGACCGGTTCTTCCCAGCGGGGCCTCCGATCTGGTTCACAGAGTCCGGGGTGTGGCTGACCGACGGGGGCAAGGAACCGGTGACGAGCGACTGCGGGGACGGGAATCCGCGGGACGCCGGGAGCTGGGAGGGGTGCCTTAACGGCAACCCGCTCGCGCAGGCGCTGGCGGCCGAGGGCTACCTGCGGCTGCCGGACGAGTCACCACAGGTCAAGCGCGTGTATTACTACGACTTCGACGACCAGAATCCGGGGTGGGACTCCGGCCTGGTCAACGTCGGCCCGCGTTTGGCTGGGCGGGATGGTTACGGCACTCCGCGCACGACGTGGTGCGTGTTGCGCGGGTTCGCGCTGGGCGAGAGCCCGAGCACGGCCGAAAGTCGGGCGGTGACTCCGGGCGGGTCGTGCGACGACGAGGACCCGCGTGACGCCAACTACGAACCGGTGGTGGATCAGGCCTATCTGAGCGACCCGTTGTCGGTCAACGCCGCAACGGCGACCGCGGCCGAGACCCCAGGGGAGGTCGGCCACGACGTGGTGCTGACCGTGGCCCAGCAGATCCGGGCGCTGGCGGCGGCGCTGTAGGGATCGCTACGCGGTAAGTGCGACGGCGGCCTCCGGCGTCGCTACGTGGAAGCTGAAGCTCTCCTCCAGGTAGAGCTGGACCGTCTCACCGTCGTGGCTGGTGTAGCCGATCGAGAGATCCTGTCCCGACTCGAACACGAAGTCGCCGCCACGCAGGCTGAGCACGACCGCGCCACCGACGCCGGGCGCCCACACAATCGGACCGTCGAGGATCTTGTGCAGGTGCTCGAGCAGCGGATAGCCGCCGTGCTCGGCGGTCTCGGCCACCTGCTGGTACTGCTCGCCGCCCAGCGCCAGCCCGTACGGACCGTTGATTCCGTTGGTCAGAAGCAACTCGACCGCCGCCGCCACGGGGCGGGGGTAGTTGTCGGGTTTTTGGCCCAGCGGAATCGGCTTATTCGGTGTCGCTTCGCCCACGCCGGTCAGGGCGCCTTTCCAGCCATGGAACACCGCGATGTTCTCGGCCACCGCGATCTGGTGAGCCGCCTTGTCGAGCGTTCCGAGGTCGGCGTCGTCGGCGCCCCGGTCGGCGTCGCGCAGCTCGGCGAGTGCCAGCCCGAAGTCGGCGCGCACCTCGACCAGGGGCAACACCCGCCGCTGGAGGCCGCTCACGCCTTTGCACGGAGCGGACGAAAGTGACGCCGTGCGCCCGAGGTTCGTGGCCGAGTACTGCCAGCCGTGCGGACCCGAGAAGTCGACCAGCCTGCGCGCCGCGAGCGCCGGGCTCAGGCGCTGGCGCGCCTCCTCGTCGAGCATCTTCCATCCATCGTCGCTGATCGGTGCGAGTGAGCGGAGTAGGTGGTTCATCGCAGCGCTCCCTTCAAGCTTCCGATGCCGAGCGATCCGGACGGGTACCCGCCCTCGCCCTCGGCGCCATTTCCGTCGAACGTGTCGGCCTCGGCTTCCTCACCGTGCTCGACGATGTCGCCGAGCTTGAACAGGATGCCCTCGGCGATCTCGCGCCAGGCGGGCGCGCGGCGGAGCAGGAACTCCAGATCCATGCTGAAGTGCTTGAACTCCTCGCCCTGGGCGTCACGCATCACGGCCAGGGCCTCGGGGTCGGTCTCGACCGCGATTCGCTGTTCGTACCAACCGATCGCCTCGGCTTCCTCGGTCAGCGAGGCGCACAGACGGGCGAACGTGCGGGTGGCGGCGGGCAGTTCGTCGGGAGGTTCGTGGTACTGGTCGAAACCCATCGGCTCTCCTCTTCGGGGTGATGGCGGGGGGCGGGTGGAACTCTAAGGCGGCCGCGCGGTCGCCGTAATCTCAATTGTTTATGGACGCGAGCCCGCACCTCATACTCACCGGCAGCTGCTCATGGACCGAGAAGACGCTCGTCGAGGAGGGCGACTGGTATCCGCGCAAGACCATGTCGGCCGAGGAGCGGCTTCGCTACTACGCGTCGCAGTTTCTCCTGACCGAGATCGACTCGACCTATTACGCACCTCCAGCCGAACAGCAGGTGGCGCTGTGGGCGGAGCGAACCCCCAGCGGGTTTCGCTTCGACGTCAAGGCCTACTCGCTACTGACGGGCCACCCGACCCGGCCGCGGTCGCTGTGGCGAGACCTGCGCGACGATCTGCCGGCCGACGTTGCCGAGAAGCGCAACATCTACCCTAAGCACCTCGGACCGGAGGCGATGGACGAGGCGTGGCGCCGGTTCGAATCCGCTCTGCGACCCATGCACGAGGCGGGCAAGCTCGGCGCCGTGCTGTTCCAATATCCGCCCTGGTTCGGCCCCCGCAAAGACAACCGCGCGGAGATCGAGGCACTGCGTGAACGGCTGCCCGATTACCGGATCAGCGTCGAATTCCGCTCCCCTCGATGGATGGCGGAGGAGCGCGACCGTGAACGCACACTGAGCATGCTCGAGGAGCGCGGCCTGATCTTCGTGTCCGTCGACGCGCCACCGGTGTCGGGTCTGCCGCGGGTGATGGCGGTGACCAACCCGGACATGTTCATGATGCGCCTCCACGGACGCAGCGACGCGACCTGGAACGACACGTCAGGCTCGGCGGCCGAGCGGTTTCGCTACCTGTACTCGACCGAGGAGCTCGAGGAGCTCGTGAGACCGATTGCCGCGCACGCGTCCGAGGCGCGCGAGACCCATCTGCTGATGAACAACTGTTACCGCGACTATTCGGTCCGCAACGCGGATCAGCTTCGTGACCTCCTCGCCTCCTACGCCGGCTGAGCTCGTCTGCCGGCTCGACGCGCATGCGGTCAGCGCGTGGCCAGCGACGGTGACCGAACGCGCCGATGGTGGCTGGGTTCTGCGCGCCACACCTGGGCTCGATCGCGGCCGTTCAAACCATGCGCTGACGCCATGCCGGGAGCTGCGCCCGGCCGAGATTCCGGGGGCGATCGCGCGGGTGGAGACCTTCGCTCGCCGGCACGAGATCTGGGCCGGCATTCAGGTAAGCCCGCTATCCGCTCACGGCGAGTTGATGCGCGCGCTAGATCGGCGGCAGTGGGGCACCCGGATGTCGGTGCGAGTGCTCGCGGCGGAACGAGACCAGGAGGTCTGGTCGGAGCCGTCGTTCGGTGGGATGCGGTCGCCATCGCTCGAGCGGGCCGACCACGCCACGTCCGATTGGCTGGCCGCGTGGGCGCGCTGCGAACCGGATCGCGACGTCGAGGCCCACACGCGCACGGTATTCCGGGAACTCGCGGGCCGGGCCACCTTCGCACGGTTCGACGACGCCGCGGTCGGGATCGCGGTCGACCACGACGGCCTGGTCGGGTTGTTCTGCCTGGCCGTGGATCCCGCCAGCCGGCGAGCTGGACTCGGGACAAAGCTCGTTCGCGCGCTGCTCGCCGGGGCGAGCGCAGGGACCGCGTACCTCCAGGTTGAGGTGGCCAACGCGCCGGCCGTCGCGATGTATGAGCGGCTCGGGTTCGCCGAGGCGTACCGCTACTGCCACCGGGTGGCGCCCGACTAGGGCGAGCTTTCCGGGCGATTTGGACCCCGCCGCGGCCCGGATTCGCGACCTGCCGATCCGTCCATGCCGGCTCGTCTCCGGCACTCTCGATCGGTGCGTAGCTCGCCCCAACGAGGGGTAAATGCTCGTGGGTCCCTTGCAATCGATAGCATCGCCTCGGCGTCACGACGACCCGAAATCGGGCAGCGTCGGCGTAGGACTCGAAGGTGCTGGTGGCGCGCGAGGGCAATTCCCCGTAGCCTTGAATCCCCACAACTGAGGAGAGACATGGGATCGACTTCAGCCACGGCTTCCCCTGGGGCCGTTCGGCCAGTCACCATGCCGTTCGTCGATCGTCTCGCCAGCGCCCTGGTGTCTGGCGTGCCCCCGGTCATGGTCGGGATCGGGATGTATTTCGGCTGGATGGGCAACCTGCTCAACTGGCAGGACCTCCTGATCCTGTCGGTGTGCTACTTCGGGATCGGCACCGGCGTGACCGTGGGCTTCCACCGTCTGCTCACGCACCAGAGCTTCAAGTGCCACGGCTTCACCCGGGCAACGCTCGCCGCGGTCGGATCCATGGCCGCCGAGGGCCCCGTGATCGACTGGGTGGCCACCCACCGCAAGCACCACCAGTTCTCCGACGTCGAGGGCGACCCTCACAGTCCGCACGTCGGCCACGGCTCTGGATGGCGTGGGGCACTCCGCGGGCTGGCTCACGCCCACATCGGCTGGGTGTTCAGCGACATGGAGGTCGCCGACGAGCGCCGCTACGCCAAAGATCTGCTCGCCGACCCATGGGTCCGCTTCGTCGATCGCACCTTCGTGCTGTGGGTCGTCTCCGGGCTCGCCATTGCCTTTGGCCTCGGCGTCGCGTTGACCGGGAACGTCGCCGGCGGACTCACCGCACTACTCTGGGGCGGCGCCGCGCGCATCTTCCTCGTCCACCAGGCGACGTTCAGCATCAACTCGCTCTGCCACTTCTTCGGCCGCCGCGACTTCGACACGGGTGACGAGTCACGCAACCTGGCGTGGCTCGCCATTCCCACCTGGGGTGAGGCGTGGCACAACAACCACCATGCGTTCCCGTGCTCCTACCGCCACGGGCTCAGGCGCAGGCAAATCGACCCCGCCGCGCGCATGATCCAATGGATGGAGAAGCTCGGTCTTGCCTGGGATGTCGTGCGGATCTCCCCGGAACGTATGGCTCGACACGCCTTGCCGCAGGTCGGCTGACCCCGCGCCGTGGCGCTGTCCGACACGGGCCCTCTGCGGCGCGCCCTGATCGGCGCCCTGCCCCGCCGTCCGTTCGCGATCCGCTTTTGGGATGGCACCGAGGTGGAAGCGACCGAGCCGGGTGCGCCGACGCTCACCTTTACCACGCCGCAGGCCCTGGCCCACGCGCTGCGTGCGCCGGGTGAGCTCGGGCTCGGGCGGGCGTATGTGGCCGGGATGATCGAGGTCGACGACATCGACGCCGCGCTGCTCATTGTTGACACGTTCGAGCCGCCGTCGCTTACGCTGCGGCAACGGACCGATCTGGCGATCGCGGTCCTCCGCGCCTGCGGACTCGTGATGCCGCCGCCCGTGCCTTCCGTCGAGCTCCGGCTCCGCGGGCAACGGCACACGATCGCCCGGGACCGGCGGGCGGTGCGACACCATTACGACGTCGGCAACGACTTCTTCGCGCTGTTCCTGGACCGGTCGATGACCTATAGCTGCGCCTACTTCCAGGGTGGGGCGCAGACGCTCGAGGAGGCCCAGGAGGCCAAGCTCGAGCTGGTCTGCAAGAAGCTCGCCCTGCAGGAGGGAGAGCGCGTGCTCGATGTGGGCTGCGGGTGGGGCAGCTTTGTGATCCACGCCGCCTCTCGGCATGGGGTCAAGGCGGTCGGAATCACGCTCGCCGAGCGTCAGGCTGAGCTGGCCCGCGAACGGGTTCGCGAGGCCGGCGTGGCCGACCGGGTCGAGATCCGCGTGGCCGACTACCGCGAGGTGTCCGACGGGCCGTTCGACGCGATCGCCAGCATCGGCATGGTCGAGCACGTCGGCGTCGAGCAGATCGACGTCTACGCCCGCCGACTGCATGGGCTGCTCCGTCCGGGCGGCCGGTTGCTCAACCACGGGATCGCCAAGCTCAAAGACCTCGACACGCCGGACGAGGGCGCGTTCTCGGAGCGGTTCGTGTTCCCGGACGGAGTGCCGCTCCCGCTCTCGCGAATCCAGCAGGCGCTCGAGCGGGCGGGGCTGGTGACCCGCCATGTGGAGGGTCTCCCCGCCGACTACGAGCGGACGCTCAGCTACTGGATCGAGAGTTTCGACGCGCACTGGGACGATGCCGTGCGACTCGCCGGGATCGAGCGGGCGCGGATCTGGCGGCTCTACCTGCGGGCCGGCCGGCAGGCATTCCAGACCGGCTGGGCATCCGTGTATCAGGTGCTCACGAGCCGCTGAGCGCTGCGTACCTCGACCATTCGCGCAGGCCTGTTAGGCGAGCACTTCACAGCAACCAACGAGGTGGGGTATGGTCGCGCTTAGTGGCCGCCCACTAGCCCGCTAACCCTGGAGGGAGAGGCATGAGCAAGACCGTTCCCGTGACCCTGAATGTCAACGGCGTCGAGCACCACCTGGACGTGGAGCCCCGCCTGCTGCTGGTCCACGCCCTGCGCGACGGCCTCGGCTTGACCGGCACCCATGTCGGCTGCGACACGTCCAACTGCGGCGCCTGCACCATCCACATGGACGGCAAGGCGGTCAAGTCGTGCACCGTGCTCGCGGTGCAGGCCGATGGCGCGGCGCTGACCACGATCGAGGGCCTGGCCTCGGAGAACGAGCTGCACCCGCTCCAGGAGGCCTTCTGGAACGACCACGGCCTCCAGTGCGGCTACTGCACGCCCGGGATGATCATGGCCGCGGCGGGACTCCTGGCCGAGAACCCCAACCCGACCGAGGAAGAGGTGCGGCACGGGCTCGAGGGCAACCTCTGCCGGTGTACCGGCTACCACAACATCGTCAAGTCGGTGCTCGACGCCGCCAAGTCGAAGGGCGCCTCGGTGGGTGCATCAGCTAGCGGACAGCCGGGGGTGACGGCATGAGCGCAACGACGACTAACGGCGACGCGAGCAAGAGGCACGTCGGCCAGGCGCTGCGCCGCAAGGAGGATCCGCGCCTGATCATGGGGCGCGCGAGCTATGTCGACGACATAAATCTCGTCGGGCAGCTGTGGGCGGCGTGGGTGCGCTCGCCCGAGGCGCACGCGAGGATCGTCTCGATCGACACGTCCGCGGCGCGCGCCCGCGAGGGCATCCGGGCGGTCTACACCAATGCCGACCTCGACATGGAGGCGGGCCTGCCGATGAATTGGGTGCCGCCCGGAGTCACGGTCAACACTCCCGATCACTGGGTGCTCGCCAAGGGCGAGGTCAAGCACGTCGGCGACCCAGTAGCGCTCGTCGTCGGCGACGACCGCTACGCCGTGGTCGACGCGGCCGAGGACGTCGTCGTCGAGTACGACCCACTTCCCGTCGTCACCGACCCGGAGAAGGCGCTCGAGGAAGGATCGCCGCTCGTCCATCCCCAGTTCGGGACGAACAGGGTCTGCGATTGGTCGCTCGGCGGCGGCGATCTCGAGGCAGGCTTCGCTGAGGCGGACGTCATCGTCGAGCGTCGCATCGTCAACCATCGCATCGCCGGAGCGGCGATCGAGCCGCGTGCGGTGCTGGCCGAATATCGGGGCGACCGACTGACCGTCTGGAGCTCCACCCAGGTGCCGCACTTCCTGCGTGTGTTCCTTGCCATCCTGCTCGGCATCGGCGAGGACAGGGTCCGGGTCATCGCCCCGGAGGTCGGGGGCGGCTTCGGCTCCAAGCTCCAGATCTACGCCGAGGAGGTTGGCTGCGCGTGGGCGTCGCGCAAGCTCGGACGCGCGGTGAAGTGGATCGAGACGCGTTCCGAGGGGATGATGGTGACCCACCACGGGCGTGACCAGATCGACTACGTGAGGGTCGGTGCCAGGCGCGACGGCACGCTCACCGCCTGGCACTCGAAGATCATCGCCGACGTCGGCGCCTACCAGATGCTGCTCACGCCGCTGGTTCCGCCGCTCAGCGCGTTCGTCATGTGTGGGGTCTACGGCACACCGGCCGTGGTCACGGACGTGACCAGCGTGATGACGAACAAGTTTCCGACGGATGCGATCCGGGGAGCGGGCCGGCCTGAAGCGACCCACATGATCGAGGTCGTGATGGACCAGTTGGCGCACGAGCTGGGCATGGACCCACTGGAGCTGCGGCGCAAGAACTTCATCCCGCCGTTCGCCACCGGCCACGAGACCCCGATCGGCATCGTGTACGACTCCGGCAACTACGAGGCCGCGCTGGCCAAGCTACTCGAGCACATCGACCCGGCCCAGGTGCGCCAGGAGGCCGAGGCGCTCCGCGAACAGGGCATCTACCGCGGCATCGGCTTCTCCACCTACACCGAGATCTGCGGCAATGCACCGTCCCGGGCCGTCGGTCCGGGCGGTCTCGGGCTCCAGGGAGGCGGCTGGGAGTCCGCCACCGTCCGCGTCCATGGCACGGGCTCGGTCACGCTGTACACCGGCACCTCCCCGCACGGCCAGGGTCACGAGACCGGCTTTGCGCAAATCGTGGCGGACAAGCTCGGAATCGATCCATCGCAGGTCGAGGTCATCCACGGCGACACGGACACGGGTCCGTTCGGACTCGACACATACGGGTCGCGGTCGCTCGCCGTGGGTGGCGAGGCGGCGGCCCGCGCCGCCAACAAGGTCGCGGCTAAGGCCAAGGCGATCGTCGCCCATCAGCTCGAGGCCGACCCAGAGGACATCGAGTTACGCGACGGCAAGTTCTCGGTGCGCGGATCGCCGGACAAGGGCTTGACGCTCGCCGAGGTGGCGGGCGCCGCGTACACGACGATGGACATGCCCGACGGCATGGAGCCCGGACTCGACGAGCAGTCGTTCTACGACCCCGAGAACTTCGTGTTCCCGTTCGGCGCGCACGCGTGCGTGGTCGACGTCGACCCGGAGACGGGAAAGGTCAAGGTCGTCCGCTGGATCGCGGTCGACGACTGCGGACCGGCGATCAACCCGATGCTGATCGACGGCCAGGTGCACGGCGGAATCGTTCACGGGATCGGGCAGGCGCTGTACGAGCGCATCCACTACGACGAGTCAGGCCAGCTGGTGACGGGCACGTTCGTGGACTACGCCCTCGCGACGGCGGCCGAGCTGCCGAGCTTCGAGACCGACCGCACGGAGACGCGGAGCCCGGTCAACTCGCTCGGCGTCAAGGGCGTCGGCGAGGCGGGCACGATCGCCGCGACGCCGGCGGTCACCAACGCCGTAATCGACGCGCTGCGCCCGCTCGGCGTCGAGTTCATCAACATGCCGCTCTCGCCGATGCGCGTCTGGGAGGCAATTCAGGAAGCCAAGGGAGGTGTGCCGGCGTGATCCCCGCTGAGTTCGACTACACCGCGCCCGAGACGCTGGAGGACGCGATCATGGCGCTGTCCGATGGCGGCGAGGACGCCAAGCTACTGGCCGGCGGACACTCGCTGCTGCCGCTGATGAAGCTGCGGCTGGCCACACCGTCGCTGCTCGTCGACCTGCGCAAGGTACCCGGCCTTCACGGCATCCAACGCGAGGACGGCAACTGGAGGATCGGGGCGCTGACGCCGCACGCCGAGCTCGAGCACACGCCCGATCTCGGAGTCGTGTCGGTGGTGGCGGGGACGATCGCCGATCCGCAGGTGCGCAACCGCGGGACGATCGGGGGGTCGCTCGCGCACGGCGACCCGGCATCCGATCTGCCGGCAGCGATGCTGATCTGCGAGGCGAGCGTGACGCTGCAGGGCGCTGGCGGCCAGCAGCGGACTGTGGACACTGCCGACTTCTTCCGCGACTATCTCGAGACCGCGGTGGAGCCCACCGAGGTCCTGACCGAGGTGCGGATGCCCGCCTACGACGGCTGGGGCTACGGCTATGAGAAGTTCAACCGCCGCAGCGAGGACTGGGCCATGGTGGCGGTCTGCGCGCTGGTGCACAAGAACGGCGACACAGTCGAAGACGTGCGCGTGGGCCTGACCAACATGGCGTCGGTGCCGCTCCGCGCCCGGGCCGTCGAGGACGCGCTCCGGGGGCAGCCGGCGAATGCCGAGAGCATCGCTCGGGCCGCCGAGCAGGCTGCCGAGGGCACCGATCCACCCGCCGATTTGAACGCCAGCTCCGAGTACAAGCGCCACCTGGCCCGGGTCATGTGTCGCCGCGCTCTCGAACACGCTGCTGGGCTGGGGTGATCCCATGATTGAGTGCCCGCCCACCGTCGCCGTGGCGTGGCTGGGGGCAGTCGGCTCCGGCTGGGCGGCCACTCAATCCCTGGTCGGCCTGCCATCATGACTTTGTGAGTCTTACTTACGTTGGGTCAGTCGAGGAGGCGAGCGAAGCGCTCGCCTCCCAGGGTTATCTCGCCGGCCGTCCGCTCGCGCTGGCGGTACACCTCGCGGTGGCGCTCGAGCAGCCCCTGCTGCTAGAGGGCGAAGCCGGTGTGGGCAAGACCGAAGTGGCGCGGGCGCTGGCGAGCGCCACGGACGCGCGCTTGATCCGCCTGCAGTGCCACGAAGGAATCGACCTGCACCACGCGGTGTACGACTGGGACTACCCGCGTCAGCTGCTCGCGCTGCGGGCGGCCGAAGGCGGCGTGAACGAAGGGGAGCTGTTCTCGCGCCGCTTCCTGCTGCGGCGACCGTTGCTGGACGCGCTCGAGGCGGGCGTGGACGAGCGGGTGGTCCTGCTGATCGATGAGATCGATCGGGCCGACGACGAGTTTGAGGCGTTCCTGCTCGAGTTCCTGGCCGACTTCGCGGTCACGATCCCGGAGCTGGGGACTGTTTCCGCCGTCCGGCGCCCGGTGGTGATCCTGACCTCCAACCGCACGCGCGAGCTGCACGATGCGTTGAAGCGCCGCTGCCTCTACCACTGGATCGACTATCCGAGTGCGGAGCTCGAGCGGGCGATCGTCCACGCCCGCGTCCCGGGAGTGTCGGAACGGATCGCCAGCCGTGTCGTCACCGCGGTCGGGCGCCTGCGGGAGCACGGCGACCTCTACAAGCTCCCCGGAGTGGGGGAGACGCTGGTGTGGGCGCGGGCTCTTCTGGCGCTCGGCGAGGACGCGGACCTGGACGAGACGCTCGGGGTGGCGCTCAAGGTGCACGAGGACGTCGAGCGCGTGCGCCAGCGCGGGGTGCTCGATGGCGTCTGAGGAGCTTGCTGACGCCGTCAGCGACCAGCTCGCAGCGGTCGCGGCGATCCTGCGCGACCAGGGCGCACGGGTCGGACTCGGAGAGCTCCTGGCCGCGCATCGGGCCCTCGAGGCGGTGGACTGCACGTCGCGCGAGGATGCCCGATTGGCGCTGCGCGCGGTGCTGTGCTCGGAGCGTGGTGACTTGGCGAAGTTTGAGCGAGCGTTCTATTCCGTGTTCGGGGATGCGCGCGTGCCTCTCGACGGCAACCCGTTCGACGAGCTCGAGGGGATGCCTCGCGAGGTGCTGCCCCACGCGGGGATCCCGACGAGCGCGCCGCCACCGCCCGACCAAGCCACGGAGGCGACTCCCGTACCCGCCGCCTGGAGCGACGTCGAGCTGTTGCGGCACAAGGACTTCGCCACCTACACAGATTTGGAGATGGCGGCGGCACGCGAGCTGATCGCGCGGCTGGCCCAACGCCGGCCGACCCGCCTGTCCCGCCGAACGCGGCCCTCGCGCCGCCGCGGGCACACACCCGACCTGCGGCGGATGGTGCGGGGCTCGCTGCGAACCGCGGGCGAGCCGATCGACCGGGTCTGGCGAGCCCCCTCGCGCCGGCCGCGGCCGATGGCGCTCGTGCTCGACGTCTCTGGCTCGATGACCCCGTACGCCCGGATGCTCCTGCAGTACCTGCACGCCTCGGTGGCTGCGGGCCGGCGGGTGGAGGCGTTCGCGTTCGGCACCCGGCTCACCCGCATCACCCACGAGCTCTCCGGGCGCGACCATGATCGTGCCCTCGAGCGGGCCGCCGAGGCCGTCACGGATTTCTCGGGCGGCACCCGGATCGGGACGGCGCTCGCCACTTTGAATCGTGAGCACGGTCGGCGGGTCGGACGCGGAGCTGTGGTCGTGATCCTGTCCGACGGCTGGGACCGCGGCGATCCCGACGTCCTGGCGGTCGAAATCGCTCGTTTGCGACGTAGCGCCCACCGCCTCGTGTGGCTGAACCCGCTCGCCGCCCATCCCGAGTTTGCGCCGCTGACCCGCGGGATGCGGGCGGCGATCCCGCACACCGACGAGCTGCTGGCGGGAAATTCGCTCGCGTCGCTCGAGCAGCTAGCTGTCATCCTTGAGGAGATCTGAGTTCGTATGCAAGAGGTTCTGTCTGAGATTGGTGCATGGAGGGAGCGCGGCGACCGGATCGCGCTCGCCACCGTGATCGACGTGCAGCGTTCGGCGCCACGACCGCCCGGCGCGAAGATGGCCGTCAACGAGCACGGGGAAATCGCGGGGTCGGTTTCCGGGGGCTGCGTCGAAGGCGCAGTCGCTGAGATCGCCGACGGGATCCTGCGGGGCGATCCGCCGCAGCTGGTGCATTTCGGGATCGCCGACTCCGACGCGTGGGACGTGGGATTGCCGTGCGGCGGCGAGATCGACGTGTGGGTCGAGGCGTACGAGCCGAGCCGCTTTGAAGAGCTCGCCCGCAGCGGCGGGCGCGCGGCCGAGGTGACGGTTTTGGAAGGCGCGGCTCCGGGCGCGAAGCTGCTGGTTTTCGCCGACGGTGCGACGACTGGATCGCTCGGGTCGCCCGAGCTCGACGACGAGGCGGCTCGCGTGGGCACCGAGTTGCTGTGGGCCGAGACCTCCGAGCGGCGGAATGGGCTGTTCGTCGACGTGATCGGTCCGCCGCCGCGGCTGCTCGTGTTCGGAGCCGTCGATATCGCCGCCTCGCTGTGCCGGCTCGCGCGAGCCGCGGGATGGCGCCCGTACGTGATCGACCCGCGGGCACGGTTCGCCACCCCGGACCGGTTCCCGGATGCCGAGGAGGTAATCGCCGCGTGGCCGGAGGAGGCGGTGGCGCAGCTCGGCGGCGTCGATCCGGCGACCTCGATCGTCGTTCTTACTCACGATCCCAAGCTCGACGACGCCGCGCTGATGCTGGCGCTGGGCTCCCCGGCCCGGTTCATCGGGGCGATGGGATCGCGCCGCGCGCAGGCCAAGCGGCGCGAGCGCCTGCTGGAGCTGGGAATCACCGACGACGAGTTCGATCGCATCTCGGCCCCGGTCGGCCTCGACCTCGGCGGGATCAGCCGCGAGGAGACCGCGCTGTCAATCCTGGCCGAGATCGTCGCGGCCCGCCACGGACGCGACGGCGGCCGGCTCGCCGAGAGCAAGGGCCGGATCCACGAGGTGCCCGCTTGATCTGCGGCTTGATCCTCGCCGCCGGCGCCGGAACGAGGTTCGGCGAGCGGCCGAAGCTTCTCGCGGAGCTGGAGGGGCGTCCGGTCCTGCAGCATGCGGTCGCCGCGCAGTGCAAGGTTTCGGAACTGGAGCGGATCGCGGTGGTGGTGGGCGCGTTCGCCGAGGAGATGATTGAGCGGGTTGACTTCATGCGCGCCGAGCCGGTCGTGTGCGAGCGCTGGGCGGAGGGGCAGTCACCTCGCTTCGGCGCGGGATCGAGTATCTGACCGACGGCCCGGAGGTTCGCAAGGTGATCGTCACGCTGGGCGATCAGCCGCGGATGACCTCTGAGCTGATCGCGCGCTTCCTCGACGAGCCGCCGGGGACCCGTGCCGTCTATGGCGGCCGGCCGGGGCACCCGGTGGTGCTCGGGCCTGTGCAGATGAGAGCAATCGCGGCGCTGCGTGGTGACCGCGGCGCGCGGGACGTCCTGCAGGGCGGACCGACGATCGAATGCGGAGATTTACGCGCGGCGCTCGACGTCGACACACCCGAAGACCTGGAGGCGATACGCCATGAAGCTAGAGCAGTCGTTTGAAGTGAACGCCCCGCTCGAGCGGGTGTGGCAGACGCTGATCGACGTCGAGCACGTCGCCCCGTGCCTGCCCGGCGCGGCCGTGACCGGGCGGAACGACGACGGCAGTTACAACGGGACCTTCACCGTGAAGATCGGCCCGACCACCGCCTCCTACACAGGCCGTCTGGAGATGGAGAACGTCGACGAGTCGTCGCACACCGCCACGATGCAGGCGCAGGGCACCGACAAGCGCGGCCAGGGCGGAGCAAAGGCGACGATTCTGTCGCGGCTCGCGCCGGTTGACGGGCAGGATGCGACGCGGGTTGAGGTCGTAACCGACTACCACATCACAGGGCGGCTGGCCCGGTTCGGGCGCGGCGGCATGATCGAAGACATCTCCGAGCGCTTGCTCCGGGAGTTCGCCAAGCGCCTCCAGACCTCGCTGGCCTCTCCATCCGAGCCGGTTGCAACCGCTCCGGCCGAGTCGGTGGCGCCGGATCAGGTGACCCGGCTCACGCCGGTCCAGCCGGCACCGGCGGCTCCGGATCAGGTCGAACCGGCGGCTTCGGATCAGCCCGCACCGATGGCCCCGGATCAGACCACGAGACTCTCGCCAGTGCAACCGGTGGCGGAGGCTCCTCAGCCGGAGGCCGCTCCGCCAGAGGTCACGCCGGCTGCGGGGCACGCGGGCGATGCGCCCGGGCGCGAGGCCGACACGCAGATCCTGCCGACGCCGGAGGCACCGCCGGCGCCCGCAGCGCCCGCGTCATCGGGCGGCGATGAAGTGACGTCCCCGCCACCCCCACCGCCGAGCCCGGGACCGCCGCCCGTCGTTACGCCGCCGCCCTCGCCCGCGGCAGCGCCGCCACCGATGGGTGGGCCTGGTCCGGCGCCGCAGCAGCAGCTCGAGCCGAGCGAACCGCTTCAGGGGCTCTCGCTAGTCGGAGGCGTCGTGTGGGGCCGGGTCAAGCGCAATCCGGCCCCGGTGGCGGCTGCTGGCGTGGCGGTGATGCTGCTGCTGGCGCGGCGCCGGCGCCGGCGGCACGCCTAGCACTGAGCAGTCCCGCGCTTCCCGAGTCGGGAGCGGGCCGACCGACGTGCAAAACCTGCCATTCGGCCCACGGTCATCGGGCCGTGGTAGGTTATTCACGTGGCGCATGCACGAGATGCCGCGGCCCCGTCTGGTCGCGCCGGGTGGCAGGTTATGCACGCCACGAGGCTGCGTCGTACGCAAATGATTTGCGTACGGAGAGGGCCTAGGCCAGCGACTCGCGACCGGGCGGCGCGTCGAAGCCGACCGCCGGGCGGACCGCCACGAGCCCGCTGGGGTTGATCATCGGGTGAGTCAGGTAGTAGTGGCGGCGGATCTCGTCGAAGTCGACGGTATCCGCCACGCCGGGCCACTGGTACAGGTCGCGGGCGTAGGGCCAGAGGTGCTCGTACTCGATCAGCTTCCGCAGCGAGCACTTGAAGTGGATCTGGTACACGGCGTCGAAGCGCACGAGCGTCGTGAACAGCCGCCAGTCCGTCTCGACCGGCTCGGCGCCGAGCAGGAACCGACGCCGCGCGAGCCGCCCGTCGAGCTCATCGAGCGTCGCGAACAACTCGTGCACCTCCCGCTCGTAGACCTCCTGGCGGCGGGAGAACCCGGCCTTGTATACGGCGTTGTTGACGTTCTCGTAAATCTTGTAGTTGAGGGCGCCAATCTCCGCGCGGAGCGCCTCCGGGTACAGGTCCACCGGGTGTTCGGCGAGCGGCGCGAACACCGTCCCGAGCATGCGCAGGATGTCCGCCGACTCGTTGGAGACGATCACGCCGGACTCCTTGTCCCACAGGACGGGGACCGTCACCCGCGCCGCGTAGGCGGGGTCGGTGGCCATATACGCCTTGCTCAGGAACGCGAAGCCGTTGACGTCGTCGATGTAGCGGCCGCCGGTGAAGGCCCAGCCGCGCTCGTCTCGGATCGGGTCAACGAACGAGATCCCGATCGCGTCCTCGAGTCCCATCAGCCGTCGGGCGATGATCGTCCGATGCGCCCACGGGCAGGCCCGGGCCACGTACAGGTGGTAGCGGCCGGCGTGTGCAGGAAACTCCGCTCCGGCATCGGCCGAAACCCACCGCCGGAACTGGCTCTCCTGGCGCCGGAAGGAGCCGTCGTCGGCACTTTCGCGCCCGAGCGAGTACGTCGAGGTCACGGTCCCGAGCTTACCCACCGATCCACCTCGGTAGGCTGACCACAGTGAGCGCCAGCGTTTCTCAGCAAGAGAAGGCCGAGCGCTTCCTCGCGCTCCACCGGAAGGGCGATCCGCTGCTGATGCCCAACGCGTGGGACCTCGGCTCGGCGGCGTTGCTCGCCTCGCTCGGGTTCAAGGCGCTGGCCACGACCAGCAGCGGCCACGCCGCCACCCTGGGCCGCCTCGACGGGGGCGTCACGCGGGACGAGGCGCTCGACCACGCGGCCATCCTGTCCGCGGGCACGGACGTTCCCGTGTCGGCCGACCTGGAGAACGGCTTCGCCGACGATCCCGAGGGCGTTGCGGACACTCTCGAGGGAGCTCGCGGGACGGGGCTGGCGGGCTGTTCGGTGGAGGACTACTCCGGGAGCGAGATCTACGAGCTAGAACTGGCGCGCGAGCGCGTCGCGGCCGCCGCGGAGGCCGCCCATTCGGGCCAGGTCCGCCTCGTCCTCACCGCGCGGGCCGAGAACCACATCCGCGGACGAGATGACCTGTCCGACACGATCGCCCGTCTGCAGGCCTACCAGGAGGCCGGGGCGGACGTCCTGTTCGCGCCTGGGATCAAGCGAGCTGAAGACATTCGACGCGTCGTGGAGTCCGTCGATCTGCCGGTGAGCGTGCTGGCTGTGCCGGGCGTCCCGAACACTGCGGAGCTCGCTGCGCTCGGGGTGGCGCGGGTATCGGTCGGGGGCGCGTTCGCCTTCGCCGCGCTCGGCGCGCTGTGCGAGGCGGCCACCGAGCTGCGCGACGAGGGCACCTACGGTTATCTGGAGCGGTCCGCCACGGGCGGACGCGCCGCGCGCACCGCTTTCAGCCAATAGGCCACGCCCGGCCCCCTGGGAACCTGCAAAAGCGCGCATTTGGTGGCGCGCACCGGACGGGCGCGCGTTTTTTCACGTGGGGAATGCAAAAGCGCTCACCGCGTTGGCATGGGGCGCGCGATGTGCGGTTTTGCAGGTCGCCGCGGGCGGGGGGAACGCGGCGTCGCCGGTGGCGGGGCGAACGCGACTCAGGCGGCCGCGCGCAGGCTGCGGAGCGGCGGCCTCTCGACCGGTTCGGCCAGTACGAAGTCGGGCGGGTCGAGCGCGAATGTGGTGGGGAGCGGACCGCGCAGCCTGCCCTGGCGCTCCAGGCGACTCGCGACCGCGCTGAGCACGGCATGAGCCATCGGGCCGAGATCATGGAGCGGCTGGTGCGCGTTCTGGCGGACCTCAAGGTCGACCTGGGCGATCGCGTCGAGTCCCGCTTCCGAGTACGCGTCGATCAGCAGGCCGATGTCGACGCCGTAGCCGGTGGCGAACGGCAGGCGTTCGAGCAGTTCGCGCCGGGCCGCGATCTCACCGGCGAGCGGCTGGCGGATCGCGGCTAGCTCCGGGTAGAACAGGTTGAGCAGGGGGCGCGCCGTCAGCTCGGTGACGCGGCCGCCGCCGTCGGGGAAAGTCGTCTCGCCGACGCGGAAGGGACGGCGGTAGAACCCCTTGACGAACGAGATGTCTGGGCGGCACAGCACCGGGCCGAGCACGCCGCAAGCGAAGTGGGAGCCGAACTGCTCGGAGTCGGCATCGAGGAAGCACACCACCTCGCCGGTCAGGATCGGCAGCGCCCGCCACATCGCGTCGCCCTTGCCCAGCACCGGCCCGACTTCCGGCGTGAGAGCGTCCTGGTCGTGCACCTCGGCGCCGAGCGCGCGCGCGATGTCCGCTGTCCCATCGCTCGAGCGGTCGAGCACGACGATCTGATCGACGACCCCGGCTTCGCGCAGCGGCATGAGCTGCTGGAGGATCGGCCCAATCGTGCGCGCCTCGTTGCGGGCGGGCAGGCAGACGGAGACGGTGCTTTCGCGGTCGGCGGCAAGGCGCTCGGCCGGGAAGGCGTGGTGGTCGTAGGTGTTGGCGCGGTACCAGGACCGGGTGTGGACCGTCATCCGACCAAGAGCATGACAGCCAGGGCGCCTCGTCTCGCTCCAAAAAGACGATTGATAACCCGGTCTCGGCGGGTATCCCTGCGCAGGATCGGGAGGCAACGTCCAGAACACGAACGCTCGATGTTGCACCCTTCCCAATCCTGTGCTTTTGCGCGCCCTCCACGCAGCGTCTACCCCTCCCCGGTAATAGGATCGAGGATGGAGGTATAGACCGTGAAGCCGGTGCTCAGGATCCCTGCATACCGGCGGCTTGTGGCCGCCTACACCCTGAACGAGCTGGCGTTCATGGTGAGCTCGGTCGCGCTCACCCTGCTGATCTACGGGCGGACCGGCAGCGCGTTCGGGGCGACGGCGTTCTTCCTGTGCTCGCAGTTCGTGCCGGCGTTGCTCTCGCCGATGCTGGTTGCGCGGCTGGATCATCTGCCGCCGCGACCCACCCTGCCCGCGCTCTACTGGCTCGAGACGCTGATCTTCATCCTGCTGGCCGGACTCGCGGGACACCGGTTCACGCTGGTCCCGGTGCTGGCGCTGACCCTTCTGAACGGCGTCATCGCGTTCGCGGCACGGTCCCTGGTCCGCGCCGAGACGGTCACCGTGACCTCGGCCAAGGGCCTATTGCGAGAGGGGAACGCGCTCGCCAACGCCGGTTTCTCGGCGGCGTTCCTGATCGGCCCGGGCCTCGGTGGGGCGGTGGTTGCGGCCGGTGGGACGAGCGAGGCCCTGCTCGGGATCGCCGTCCTGTTCGGGGTGATCGGCCTCACCCTGGCCACCGCCCACGATCTGCCGGAACCCTCGCCGGCCCGTGCTTCGGCGCGGGGCCGCGTGCGCGCCGCCGTGGCCTACGTCCGCGAGCGGCCGACGCTCCGTGCCGTCATGCTCGTCCAGTCGTCGGGCATCCTGTTCTTCACGATCTCGGTTCCGGTCGAGGTCGTGTTCGTGCGCCATTCACTGGGCGCCAGCCCCGCGGGATACGGCATATTGGTGTCGGCGTGGGGGGCGGGGGCAATGGCCGGCGCCGCGATCTATGCCCGGTACAACCGGCTTCCGTCGCGTGTCTTGATGGCCCTCGGAGCGGGTTCGCTCGGGCTCGGGTTCCTTGTGATGGCCGCCGCGCCCACGCTAACCGTCGCGATCGTCGGCGGCGCGCTCGCCGGCGTCGGCAACGGGGTCGAGAGCGTGGCCGGACGGACCGCCGTCCAGGAGCTGACCGAAACCTCGTTGATGGCGCTGATGATGAGCCTTCAGGAGTCGCTGTTCCAGTCGGTGCCAGGCGTCGGGATCCTGATCGGCGGGACGATCACCGCGCTCGGGAGCCCTCGGGCGGCATTCGTGGTGGCGGGTGTGGGATCGCTGGCGGTGACCGCCGCCATCTGGGTTGTGCTCGCGAATCTCGGAGGCGCACCTGTGCCGGCTGGGGAGGCGGCCACGAATGGCTCCGCGCCGGTCGGAGAGGCCGCCGTGAATGCCACGAATGGCTCCGATCCGGCGGCCGTCGGAGTCGTCACCGGTCCGGAGTTGACACCGGATGAAGCCGACCGCGTGGACGCGCGGCACGAGCAAGCGCCGCACTGCGACGGTGCGCCGTCAGTAGAGTCCGCCCGCGGGTCCCAGCCGTACGCATCGGCCTGCCCGCCCACTCATAGTGCGCCGCGCCTGCATCGACATCGGCTCGAACACGACGAGGCTGCTGATCGCCGACTGTGATGGCGAGGGGCTCGTCGAGGTTCACCAGGACCGCGCCTTCACGCACGTACGCCGGGCACTGAACTCCGCCGGTGAGATCGAAGCCGAGAAGATCGACGAGGTGGTCGCGGTCGTCGCCGCTCAGCTCGCGACGGCTCGCGCCCTCGGCGCGGCGCGACGTTCGCTGTGTCGCGACCGCCGCGGTCAGGCAGGCGGCCAATCGCGACACGCTGCTCGTCGCCGTCCGGCGCGCGTGTCAGCTCGAGGTCAGCGTGATCTCCGCGGAGGAGGAGGCGCGGCTCGCGTTCGGTGGCGCGGCTCGGACGCTCGGCTACACGCCGGGCGGGCCCCTTGGCGTGGTGGACGTCGGGGGCGGGTCGAGCGAGCTGGTCGTCGGGATGGTGCCCGACCAGGTGACCTGGTGCGCCTCGCTCGAGCTGGGCTCGGGGCAGCTCGCGGACGACTGCCTGCGGTCCGATCCGCCCTCGCCGGACGAGCTAGCGCAGGCGCGGGCCCGCGTGAGCGAGGTACTCGATGGAATCACCCCGCCGCCCGCGGCACGTGTGGTGGCGGTCGGTGGCAGCGCCACGTCGCTGCGCCGCATCGCCGGGGCGCGGCTCGACAGCGCGGCCTTCGCGCGGACGCTCGAGCTGCTCTCGGGCGCGCGCGCGGTCGACCTGGCACGCCGCTTCACGCTCGACGCCGACCGGGTTCGCCTGCTGCCGGCCGGTCTGCTAATCCTCGAGGCCGCCGCGGAGCGCTTCGGCGCTCCGCTCGAGGTGGCCCGAGGCGGGCTGCGCGAGGGGCTGCTGCTGGAGATAACGAGTGAATGACGAAGACGATCTCTTGAGCGAAGACGCTCCGCTGGCCGAGGAGCCACCGCCCGACGGTTCGCCTGTGGGCCGGCATCCTCTCGAGCCGCCCATCCCGCCGCGGGAGGCGATCGCCGAGGTGCGCGTGCGCGCGCCGACTCGGGGCAACCGGCGGCTAGAGCGGTTCCTCGAGGCGGTCAATGCGGACGATCACGTCAAGGCGTTGTGGCACGTGTCGGCCGTGAACGCCTCCCGCCGACTCGACATGAGCGACCACAGTTGGGTGCATATCCAGATCGTGCTCAACATTGGACTCCGTCTGGCACGCATCTTGTTCCGGCGCGGCGTCGTGCCGAGCGTGAAGGTCGACTATGGGATGTCCCAGCAGGACGCGGAGGTCGTGATCGCCGCCGGCGTGCCTGTTCCACTGCGTTGGTATGTCGATCCACCGCAAGGATCACGAGCGTTACAGCCTGTTTCTGACCGCCGACAAGCTTGAGTCGCTGCTGGCCAGCGCGTACCAGGAACCGGAGCGGACGATCATCGTCTCGGAGGCCCTGCACGCGATCATCGGCCACCGCGCGGACGGCGCCCCGTTCACCGTGGAGGCCGGGATCGTGCGGATCGCCGACGCGCTCGACATGGCGCGCGGCCGATCGCGGGTGCCGTTCGAGGCCGGGCGCCACAACATCCACTCGCTTTCCGCATACGCCATCGAGGAGGTCAAGATCTCACCCGGCGATGATCGCGCGGTGCGCGTCGAGATAGCGATGTCGAACAGCGCCGGCATCTACCAAGTCGACGAGCTGCTGGCCGAGAAGCTGCACGGGTCCGGCCTCGAGGAGCACTTCGAGGTGGTCGCGCGGATCGACGCCGAGCACGAGGAGCGTCTGATCGAGGTCTTCAGGATCTAAGTACGATCTCCCGGCATGCGCCGTGCCCTGCTGACTACGATTGTTGCCGCGACATGCCTGATAACCGCGCCCTCGGCGCTGGCCACGACTGAGAGCGCGCAGGCCGGGAACGTCACGGCCACGTTCACGTTCCAGGGAAAGTTCCCGAACTACTCCGGCCAGACTCTGCAGATCGCCCAGGGTGGCACGGTGTTCTACGACGCGCCCGTGGTATCGAACTTCTGCGCCGAGATGTGCGCACCCGGCATCACGGGAAAGTCAGCGGTGGACGTAGTGGACCTAGAACACATGGGGCAGCCCGACGTCGTCCTCGATCTCTACAGCGGCGGAGCGCACTGCTGCACGGTCGTGCAGATCTTCTCGTTTGACCCCGGGACGATGACCTACGTCAAGACCGAGCGCAACTTCGGCGATCCCGGGGTCCGGATCGTCGACGAGCGGCACAACGGACGCTTCGAGTTCGTCACCGCCGACGACTCGTTCGCTTATGAATTCACTGACTATGCGGGCTCAGCCCTGCCGCTCGAGATCCTCTCGTTCTCGAACGGCCACTTCACCAACGTCACCGGTTCCTACCCCAAGCTGCTCGCCAAAGAGGCCGCGCTCAATCTGAAGTTCTTCAACGAAGATGCGAGCACGCACTACCAGGACAGCGTCGGCTTGGCCGCCGCTTGGGCCGCCGACGAGGAGCGACTCGGGCACGGCAAGCTGGTCAAAACCTTCCTGGACCAGCAGGCGTCGCTAGGTCACCTGAACAGCGCGCTGTACCCGGGGCAGAGCGGTCACCGGTTCGTCACCAAGCTCCTGCGCTTCCTGCGCGCGCACCACTACGTGCGCTGAAGCCCACGATACTAGACGCCCGCGGCGGCGCGGGCGTCGTCCGGGTCCGCGTAGTGGACCATCTCGACCACCTTGCCGTCCCGGAACGTCGTGAGGTTCGCAACCAGCTCGGGCTCCTCGCCCTCGGCCATGCGCCGCATGATCACGACCACCTTGTCGCCGGCGTCGATCATGTCGACGACCTCGCCGGGCGGCCCGCCCCGGCGTATCCAGTTCTTGCGCATGAACGCGACAGTCTGTTTGCGGTTCTGGCACCCGTCGCTCGGATCGCCGCCATGCCACTTGACGTCCGGGTCGAGGATCTGCTCGAGCGCGTCGAGATCGCCCCGCAGCACGGCTTCATACCCACGGCGCGCCAGTTCTACGTTGCTCTCGGTCATGTTCAGCTGATCGTTTTGCCGGCGTGGAGCATCTCGAGCGCCTTCGCGACGCGACGGTCCCGGGTCTCCTCGCGCTTGGCCTCGGCCACCCACCGCGCGTACTCCTTGCGGTGGGTGAAGGCCAGGCCGTCGAAGGCGGCCTTGGCGGCGCCGTCAGTCTCTAGGGCCGCGGCGAGCGCCTCCGGCACCTCGACCTCGCGCGGCGCGGTGTCGAGTTCGAGCGTGACCTCGACGGCGTCGCCGGCGTGCGCGTCCGCGCCCTCGCGCACCTCGCGAGGCAACCCGACCATGAACTCACCGCCCATCCTGGCCACCGATGTGCGCCACATATAGCCGTTGACGGTCGCGCGGACCGGAAAGCGCTTAGCTCCTTCGCCGATCTCGCCGACCTGGTCGTCGTCCAGGACCACTGCGGCAGCCGGACCGCGCTTCTGCAGAGTGGTGCTGAAGGTCAGCGCGCCCACGTCGCACAGCCTAGCTGTAGAGCTTCGCCACGACGGCGGTGACGTCGTCGTAGAGCTCGGGCGCCTCGGTTAGCCGAGCGACGATGTGCTCGCAGAGGAGCTCCGGATTGTCCGGGCCGGCATCGACCGCGGTCTGAAGCCGTTCCAGTCCGGCATCGAGCGACTCGCCCCTGCGCTCGATCAGCCCGTCGGTGTAGAGCACGAGCGCTGCCCCTCGATCGAAGCCCTGGCTGTGCGTCTCGTAGACGACGTCCTCGACTCCGACCAGGCCGTTGCCGCCCTCGAGATACGCGCACCCGCCGTTGGGCGGACGCAGCAGCGGCGGGGGATGGCCGCCGTTGGCCCAGGTGATGACGCCGCTCCCAGGGTCGACCACCGCGTAGACGATCGTGAACAGCTGCTCGTCGCCAAGAGCGAGCTGGTGGCGGTTGAGCAGCGTGATCGCGGCGCCGGGGGTCCGGTGCCCGCCCTCGGCGAGCGCGAACGCGCGGGTCAGGGTGCGGAGCTGCCCCATCGCCGAGGCAGCGCGGATCCCGCGGCCGGTGACATCGCCGACCACGATGCCGAGCCGGCCGTCCGGCAGCTCGAAGGCGTCGTACCAGTCCCCTCCGACCTGCACTCCGAGGCCGGCGACCTCATAGGAGGCAGCCAGCTCGATGCCGCGGACCTCGGGCAGGCTCTTGGGGATCAGGCCGCGCTGGAGCTCGACCGCGATGCGATGCTCCTCCTCGTGCAGCTGGGCGCGGCGGATGGCCAGCGCGGCGCGATCCGCGGCGTCGTGCAGCAGCGACCGCTCGGTGGTGGTGAAGGCGCGCCCCTCTGGCAGTGCGAGGCGCAGTCGCCCGACGCTCGCGCCCTCGATCACCAGGTGCACCTCGCGCCAGCGGTCCTCGTCCACCGCCGCTGTGTCGCTTGGTCCGCTCGGCAGCTGACCGGGAACCCCGCGCACGACCACCGGACGGTCAAGTTCCCCGGAGATCTGCACCTCGGCGGCGTCGACATCAAACAACTCGGCCAAGCGACTCGCCAGCTGAGGAAGCAGCTCGTCCAGAGCCAGCGTGTCGAGCGTCGAGGTGAGCGCCTGAAGCTTCGAGAGCCGCTCGGCGAGCCGCTCGGCCTGCACGCGCGCCGCCTGCTCCAGCAGAAGCTCGGCGCGGTCCTGCTCGGCCCGGCGCCGCACCGTCAGATCCACCCACTGGGCGAGCAGCATGGGCTCGGCGATCTCGGTGGCCTCGATCGGGGAGGCGATCATGGCAACCCAGACCTGCGAATCCCCACTCGAGCGCAGGCGCAGGTCGAGCGCACCTTGGCCACCGGCAGGCTCGCGCTGGCGTCGGCTCATCTCCTCGAGGGCTTCGAGCAGGGCCGCCCGGTCCTCGTCAAGGCACAGGTCCACGACGGCCAGGCCGGTCAGCTCGCTCGCGTCGCGACCGACGAGGTGACCGAAGGCCGGGTTGGACCGGATGATCCGCCCGTCGGCGTCGAGCACGGTCTTGCCGATCGGGGCGGCTTCGAACGCGCCGCTCAGCAGCGCCTCGGAGCGCTTGAGGGCGCGACGGCTCGCCTCGAGCTCGGTGAAAACGATCACCTTGGACCGCAGCAACTCGGGGTCGAATGGCTTGAGGAGGTAGTCCACCGCGCCCAAGCCGTACCCGCGGGCGATGTTTTCCACCTCGTCGCGCGCCGCGGTCAGAAACACGATCGGGACATCGCGGGTGCGGGCGCGCTGTTTGATGAGCTCCGCGGTCTCCAGGCCGTCGAGCCCGGGCATCCGCACGTCCAGCAGGATCATCGCGAAGTCCTGCTCGAGCAGCATCCGCAGCGCGCCCTGCCCTGAGCTCGCGGTGACCAGCGGGTGGCCGAGCGGCTCGAGCACGGCCTCGAGCGTGCGTAGGTTCTCCGGCTGGTCGTCGACGAGCAGGATCGGCAGCGGCCGGACCGCCGTGAGGTCCGAAATCGGCTCCGAAACGTCAGCCCCGACGGTGGTGGGGTGGGTGGATGAGCTTGCGTCTATGTCTATGTTTAGGCGTCCAGCCACACGCGCATCATCGATAGCAGCTGATCGACATCGACGGGCTTCGTGATGTAGTCCGAAGCGCCTGCCGCGATCGCCTTTTCCCGGTCTCCCTTCATCGCCTTCGCGGTCAGGGAGATGATCGGCAGGTGCTCGAACCGCGGCATCGAGCGGATTGCCGCCGCCGTCTCGTAGCCGTCCATCTCGGGCATCATGATGTCGAGCAGAACGACGTCGGTGTTCGGGTGCTGGTGCAGGCGCTCGATTCCCTCGCGGCCGTTCTCGGCGAACACCACCTTCATGCCGCGCTGCTCGAGGGTGGACGTCAGCGCGAACACGTTGCGGATGTCGTCGTCGATCACGAGCACCTTGCGACCGTGCAGCGGAGCGTCGCCGGTGCGCAGGTGCCCCAGCAGCTCGCGCGTCTGCGACGGCAGCGTCGCCTCGGCGCGGTGCAGGAACAGCGCCGCGCGGTCGACCAACCGCTCGGGTGAGTCGGCGATCATGATCACGGCCGATTTGGCCAGCGCGTCGAGTCTGGCCCGATCGGCCTTGGTCAGCCCGCCCGGCACGTAGGCGATCAGCGGGAGCTCCCGGAGCATCTCGTCGGTGGCCGCCTCGCGAATCAGCGTGACGGTCTGCGAGCGCGGCCGACCCACGGTGACCACGCCGAGGTCGAACGGCCGGCTGTGCAGCGCCTCGAGCGCGTCCGCGGGCTCGATCCGCTCGATCTCGATGTTCTCATCGCCGGCCAGCAGCTCGGCGATCTCATCGTTCGCCCCGGCCTCGTCGGCGATCAGCGCGATCCGGCGGGAGGGACCCTCGGCGAGGCGCTCGAGCCTGGACAGCGCGAGCTGCAGCCCCTCCGGATCGACGGGGTCATCGATGAACGCCGCCGCGCCCGCGCGCAGGCCGTCGACGCGAACGGCGCCGTCGCCGACCAGGGCGACTGGAAGGTGACGTGTATCCGGATGCTTCTTGAGCTGACCGAGTACCGACTCGAATCGCGGCAGGTCGCCGGCCAGCAGCACGGCGCTCGGACGGTGCTCGCGGGCGAGGCCCAGCGATGCCGTGGCCCGTCGGGCCACGATCGCCTTGCCGCCTCGTTCGCGCACCGCCTCGACCATCGACTTGGCCCGCTCGGGCTTGGAGTCGATCACCAACACGACTCGATCGCCGCGCTCGACCGCCTCGATCCCTTCGGCGAGCTGGTCCTCGACCACGCGCTCCGACGCCGCCTCGATAAGCATTTCGGCGGCGGCCACCGCCGGGTCGGTGCGCGTGTCGAGCACCGCGTCGGCGACGCTCTCGGCGAGCGGGAGGTACAGCGTGAAGCGGCTGCCCTGCCCGACCGTCGAGTCGACCTGGATCTCGCCGCCCAGCAGCCGGGCGATCTCGCGCGAGATCGACAGGCCAAGGCCGGTGCCGCCGTACTTGCGCGAGGTGGTCCCGTCCGCCTGCTGGAATGCTTCGAAGATCAGGTTGAGCTTGTCGTCGGGGATGCCGACTCCGGTGTCGGTCACCGAGAATCCGATCACCCGTTCGGCCGCGCGCAGGACGTCGTTGCGAAGGCCGGTGCGGTCCACCGGGTAGCCGATCGACAGCGTCACGCCGCCGTCGTGTGTGAACTTGAATGCGTTCGAGAGCAGGTTCTTGAGCACCTGGCCGAGGCGCTGCTCGTCGGAGACGATCGATCCGGGCAGAGACGGGTCGATCTCGACGTTGAACGAGAGCCCCTTCTGCTCGGCGACGTGGCGGAAGGCCCGCTCGGCGTCCTGGTAGACCTCGGAGAGCGCCAGCGGCGCCAGGTCCAGCTCCATGCGGCCGGCCTCGATCTTGGTCAGGTCGAGGATGTCGTTGATGAGCGACAGCAGATCATTGCCGGCAGAGTGGATCGTGCGCGCAAACTCGACCTCGCGAGCGGAGAGCGTGTCGTCCTCGTTCTCGGCCAGCAGGCGGCTTAGGATCAGCATTGAGTTCAGCGGCGTGCGCAGCTCGTGCGACATGTTGGCCAGGAACTCTGACTTGTATTTGGAGGCCAAGGCGAGCTGCGCCGCCTTCTCCTCGAGGCCGCGCCGCGCCATCTCGATCTCGTCGTTCTTGATCTCGATGTCGCGGTTCTGCTCGGACAGCAGCCGCGCCTTCTCCTGGAGCTCGTCGTTGGTCTCGCGGAGCTCCTCGGACTGCTTCTGGAGCTCCTGCGTCAGGCCCTGCGACTGGGACAGGAGCTCCTCCGTACGCATGTTGGCGCGGATCGTGTTGAGCACCACGCCGATCGTCTCTCCGATTCGGTCCAGGAAGTCTCGGTGGGGTTCGGAGAAGGGCCGCATCGAGGCCAGCTCGATCACGCCCAGCACCTGATCCTCGAACAGCACCGGCATCACCAGGATGTCGGCCGGCGTGGCCTCGCCCAGGCCGGATCCGATCGTTATGTAGCCGGGCGGAGCGTCGGCGATCGCGATCGTCTTGCGCTCGAACGCGGACTGTCCGACCAGGCCCTCGCCGATCAGGAATCGGTCGCGCAGGTCGCTGCGGCGCGGCGTATACCCATACGAGGCGACCAGCACCAGCTCGGGCGACCCGTCTTGCGTCGGCTCGGCCAGGAAGAACCCGCCGTGCTGCGCGTTCACCATCGGGGTGACCTCACTCATGATCAGCTGGGTCACCGCGGCCAGGTCGCGCTGGCCCTGGAGAATCCCGGAGATGCTGGCCAGGTTCGTCTTCAGCCAGTCCTGCTCGGCGTTGCGCTGGGTCGTCTCGCGCAGGTTGGCGATCATCTGGTTGATGTTGTCCTTGAGCTCGGCCACCTCGCCCTGAGCCTCGACCGAGATCGACCGGGTCAGGTCGCCCTGGGTCACCGCGGTTGACACCTCGGCGATCGCGCGCAGCTGGGTGGTCAGGGTGACCGCCAGCTGGTTGACGTTTTCGGTCAACCGCCGCCACGTGCCGGACACGCCCTCGACCTCCGCCTGACCGCCCAGCTTGCCCTCGGTGCCGACCTCGCGGGCGACGCGGGTCACCTCGGCGGCGAAACTCGAGAGCTGGGCCACCATCCGGTTCAGCGTCTGCTTGAGCTCGAGGATCTCGCCGCGGGCGTCGACGGTGATCGTCTGGGTCATGTCGCCGTTGGCCACTGCGGTGGCGACCTGGGCGATGTTTCGCACCTGGTCGGTCAGGTTGCGCGCCATGAAGTTGACGTTGTCGGTCAGGTCCTTCCAGGTGCCGGCCACGCCCGGGACCTGGGCCTGCCCTCCGAGGATGCCCTCGGTGCCGACCTCGCGTGCGACGCGGGTTACCTCCGCGGCGAAGCTTCGGAGCTGATCGACCATCCGGTTGATGGTCTCGGCCAACGCCGCGACCTCACCCTTGGCGTCGACGTTGATCTTGCGGCTCAGGTCGCCGTTGGCCACAGCCGTGGTGACGGTGGCGATCGACCGCACCTGGGTGGTCAGGTTCGACGCCATCTGGTTGACGTTCTCGGTCAGGCCCTTCCAAGTACCGGACACGCCCTCGACCTCGGCCTGGCCGCCGAGCTCGCCCTCGGTGCCGACCTCCCGGGCGACGCGGGTCACCTCGGCGGCGAAGCTTCGGAGCTGATCGACCATCGTGTTGATGGTCTCCTTGAGCTCGAGGATCTCGCCGCGCGCGTCCACGGTGATCTTCTTGGAAAGGTCGCCCTGCGCGACCGCGGTGGTCACCTGGGCGATGTTTCTCACCTGGTCGGTGAGGTTCGAGGCCATGAAGTTCACGTTCTCGGTCAGGCCCTTCCAGGTGCCGGACACGCCTTCGACCTCGGCCTGGCCGCCGAGCTTTCCGTCGGTGCCGACCTCGCGAGCGACGCGGGTCACCTCGTCGGCGAACGCCGACAGCTGGTCGACCATCGTGTTGACGGTCCGCTTGAGCTCGAGCACTTCGCCCTTCACGTCGACGGTGATCTTCTGGCTCAGGTCGCCGTTGGCGACGGCGGTGGTGACCTGGGCGATGTTGCGGACCTGGTCGGTCAGGTTGCGTGCCATGAAGTTCACGTTCTCGGTCAGGCCCTTCCAGGTGCCCGACACGCCTTCGACCTTTGCCTGGCCGCCCAGGATGCCCTCGGTGCCGACCTCGCGCGCAACTCGGGTCACCTCGTCGGCGAACGCCGACAGCTGGTCGACCATCGTGTTGATCGTGTTCTTGAGCTCGAGCACCTCGCCCTTCACGTCCACGGTGATCTTCTGGCTCAGGTCGCCGTTGGCTACGGCGGTGGTGACCTGGGCAATGTTGCGGACCTGGTCGGTCAGGTTCGAAGCCATGAAGTTGACCGAGTCGGTGAGGTCCTTCCAGGTGCCGGCCACGCCGGGGACCTGGGCCTGGCCGCCGAGCTTGCCGTCGGTGCCCACCTCTCGGGCTACTCGGGTGACCTCGGCGGCGAAGCTCGAAAGCTGCTCGACCATCGAGTTCACAGTGGTGCCGATGCGGGCGAACTCGCCCTTGACCGGCCGGCCCTCGATCTCGAGCGCCATCTTCTGGTTCAGGTCACCTTCAGCCACGGCGACGATCACGCGCGCAACCTCGGTGGTGGGGCGGACGAGGTCGTCGATCAGGCCGTTGACCGAGTCGATCGCCGTGGACCAGGCGCCGCCGGCGCCGCGCAGGCGGGCGCGCTCGGTCATGCGGCCCTCGCGGCCGATGATCTCGGCGACGCGGACGAGCTCGGCCTCGAGCGCGGCGTTGCGCGCAGCCATCTGGTTGTAGGCGGATTCGAGGCGTCCGACGTCGTCCTTGCGCCGCGCCGGGAGGCGGACGCTGAAATCGCCGGCAGCGGCGGCGTGAAGGGCATCTTCGAGGCGGGCGAGCGCCGGGTCATCGAGCCCGGCCCGGCCGTTGCGGGGAGCGCCGTTGGTGGCCTTCCCGGACGCACCGTTTGTCGGCTTCCTGGACGCGCCGTTGGTCCCGTTCCGCGCCCCGCCGTTGGTCGCCTTAGTCGAGGCGCTCGACTTCAGCGATCCGCCTTGCCGTCCCACCGCCGTTTTGGCCATGCCTAGCCTCCTGATCAGTTCCCCCAGCGTGCCGCCCCCTGCGTGGCCGCGCGACTGGATTGCCCGTAAACCGAACTAGCCGTAACTGTGCACAGAGTATCGCCGGATGGCCGTCTGTTCGACGCGGCGAGGTTGCTTTTGTGCGGTTACCAGCCCCCGCGCCAGTCGGCGTTCGCGGCGCGGCGCTTGGCGGCTTCCAGGCGGGCATGCTTGCGCTTGTCGAGTCGCCATTGGATCAGCGAGAAGATCACGATCACGGTCGGGAAGAAGATGATCGTAAGGAACATCGCGTTCGTGATGTTCACGTCGTTGGTCTCCCCGAACCAGCCCTCGCCGCCGTGGGAGGTGGCGAACGCCGATGGCGCAAACGTCAAGACGGCGACGCCGACGGTGACAAGCGCGGTAATGATCCTGGCGCGACGCATCTGCGGTTAAGCGTACCGCTGCTCGCGACGTGACGCCTACGCCGCGGCGACCACCTCGCGCCCCCCGGCGGCGGCCAGCGCCCGCAGCAAGACCGGGTTGTAGACCTCTCGCTCGGAGCCGATGTCGAGGTGCTTGATCGGCGCCTCGAACACCTCGGCCCCAAGCGCCGATGCCAGATCGCGCTGCTTGGCAGGCGGCACAGCGTCGTCCTTGGTCGTGAGCACGACCGCGGTCGGGATCGGGAGGGGACGCAGCCATGGTCGCGAGTCAAACCGGCTGAGCTCTCGTCCGGCCTCGATCAGGTCGGGCACCGAATGGCGCATCATCTCGGATAGGACCCAGGCGTTCTGCGGGGAATCGCCGAGGCCGACGCGGCGCAGTCCGGCTCGCCAAGTCCAGCGGGGGGCGAGCGCCAGCAGCAGCCCGACCACCCCAAGCGCCTTGAAGGCACGGCGCGTCTCAGGATCCTGCCAGTGTTGGGCGGTTCCGCTGAGCACGAGCCCGCCGACCACATCCGGGTGGTCGCGGGCCATCAGCTGGGCGATCGCGCCACCCATCGAGTAGCCGACCACGATGGCCGGCGCCACGTCGAGCATCCTGAGCACAGCCGCGGCGTCGCCGGCGCAGTCGGTGAGCCGGAACGGGACCAGCGGGCGGAGTCCCCGTCCGTGGCCGCGATGGTCGATCGCCAGCACCCGGTAGCCGGCCGCGGTCAGGGCGTCGTAGGCCCCGCACCAGTTGAGGTCGGCGCTCGCCACCCAGCCGTGCAGAAGCATCACGACGGGACCGTCGGGGTTCGTCGGAGGAGTGGCCGGGGGTGGGTGGGTGGGTGGGTGGCTGGGACCGAAATCCCGAAGGAACAGCTCGCCGCGATCGGGCACCATCAAGGTGCGGGCCGGCGGCATCTCGACCGGAGGGACGGGCGGCCACGATGGCGCGGGCATCGCGACGGATGCTAGACGTCGGGCTGGGTGGGGGTGGGTGGGTGGTGAGCTCCTCATACCATCAATGCCATGGCCGTAGTCATCGCATCCGATTTGGGCAAGGACGTCGCCGGCGAGCCTCTGCTCCGGGGCATCTCGTTCAAGCTCGAGCGCCACGATCGCATGACCCTGTCCGGGCGCAACGGCGCCGGCAAGACGACGCTGCTGCGAATGTTCTCAGGCGAGGCCTCGATCGACGTCGGCGAGCTGGTGCTGGCGAAGGACACCAAGATCGCGCTCCACGACCAGCGCCCGCCGCGGGATCTCGACCTGACCCTGCGCGAGTACGTCTTGACCGGGGCGCGCGAACTGGTGGCGATCGAGCAGGAGCTGGCATCACTCGAGCAGGCGATGGCTTCTGGAGCTCACGATGAGGCGACGCTCAGTCGCTACGCCCAGGCGCAGGCCCGGCTCGAGCACGCCGGCGGGTACGGCTGGCGCGAACGGGCGCTGTCGGCCCTGCATGGCCTCGGCTTCCGGGATGCGGCCGCGCTCGACCGCTCACTCAGCACCTTCTCCGGCGGCGAGCTGACCCGCGCGTCTCTGGGCCGGGCACTGGCCGGCGCCCCCGACCTGTTGTTACTGGATGAGCCCACCAACCACCTCGACATCGAGTCGCTCGAGTGGCTCGAACAGCATCTGGTGAGCCTCGACGCGGCGATCGTGCTGGTCGCCCACGACCGCTGGTTCCTCGAGGCCGTCGGCACCTCGGTGCTAGAGCTCGAGGCGGGGCGCGGCAAGTTCTTCAAGGGGCCGTGGCATGCCTGGCGTCGCGAGAAGGCGGCCCAGGATCTGGCCCTCGGCCGGGCGATCGAGCGCCAGCAGGCCGAGATCGAGCGACTCGAGCGGTTCGTGACCCGGTTCCGGGCCGGAACGCGGGCCCGGCAGGCGCAATCGCGGGCGAAGAAGCTGGCCAAGATGGATCGGATCAATCGCAGCCCAACCGATGGGGCAGCGCTGGAGTTCTCGTTCAAGCCGCCTGAGCGCAGTGGTCGGGTGGTGTTCGAGTTCGAGGACGGACACGCCCAGGTCGACGAGCGCGTGCTGCTGGACGAGGCCGAGCTGTGGCTCGAGCGGGGCGAGCACGTGACGCTCGTCGGGCCCAACGGCGCCGGCAAGACCACGCTGATCGAGACGCTTGCCGGCCGGCGCGGGCTCGCCGAGACGAATGGGCAGGGCCCGGTGGTCGAGGGCAAGCTGAGGACAGGGCACAACGTCAAGCTGGGCTTCCTGTCGCAGCACGCTGAGGAGCTGTCGGCGGGCACGGCGCGCACGGTGCTCGAGGCCACCACGCACCTGACCAAGCTAACCCCGAACCAGGCCCGCGGCCTGCTCGGCCGTTTCATGTTCTCCGGCGAGGATGCCGAGAAGCCGCTCGAGGTCCTCTCGGGCGGCGAGCGCCGGCGGCTGTCGCTGGCCATCCTCGTGCAGTCGGGCGCGAACGTGCTCATCCTCGACGAGCCGACCAACCACCTCGATCTGGAGAGCCGGGAGGCGCTCGAGGAGGCGCTGAACGAGTTCACGGGATCGCTGCTGCTGGTCTCGCACGACCGCGCGCTGCTCGACGCGGTCGGGCGGCGCACGGTGGCGATCGAGGACGGGACGCTGCACAGCTACGTCGGCGGTTGGCCTGAGTACGTGCGGGTCCGGGAGGAGCGAGCGCGACTCGCCGCGGCGAAGCCCGGCAAACCGGCCAAGGCTGCCAAGGCTGCCAAGGCTGCCAAGGCACCTAAGGCTCCGGCTGCGGCCAAGGCCAAGCCGAACCGGCGGTCCCCCGACGCGCGCGAGCAGCAGCGACTCGAGCATGAGATCGAGGAGGCAGAGGCGCTCCTGAAGGCGGTCGAGGACGAGCTCGCCGATCCGGCCGCGTGGTCGAGCCCGACTCGCACCGCTCGCGCGACCGCTCGCCACGAGGAGGCCAAGCGCGCGGTCGACGAGCTCTACGAGCGCTGGGAGCGGATCGCGGGCTAAGAGCCGGCAGGAGGCGCGGCCGACCGTTCTCTAGCCGGCCGGGGCTGGCTTCGGTGCGCCGATGATCGAGCCGCAGTCGTTCTGGGCGGCCTGGAACGCCGGCGAGTTCGGATTGATGCCGGTGCCGCCGAAGTTCACGCTGAAAGCGAGGCCGCCGTAAGGCCCGATCTGCATCTTGGGGTCGGGGAAGTTCGGAACGCCGTGCGAGCGCATGCAACGCGACATTGCGAGGGCCTGGGACTTGGCCTTGGCCGTCTCGGCCGGAGAGGGCGTACCGGCGTTCGGCATGTATGAGCGGCAGGCCTGCATCGCGGACTGAAAGGCTGGAGCGTTCACCTCGACGCCGTCCACGGTCGTGCTGTTCGGCGTCTGGTGGATCTGGAGGGCGAGGCGTCCTCCGGTCGGATCGGGGAAGTTGGCGACGCCGTGTGACCGCATGCAGGACGCGAACTCGAGCGTCTTGCTGCTGCTGGCGTCGGAGCTCTGGCCGGACGACACGTTCGTGGCCGTGCCGCTCGGACTCGACGAGCCACACGCCGCGAGGCACAAGGCGGTGGCGAGCAGGCTGATGATGATCCTGAATCGCATGGGAGCGTTCGTCCGGTTCGGCTTCGGGAGCAAGTGTTACGAAATCGGTGGTAACAGGCGCGACCGGTGGCCACGAGGAGGCCAAGCGCGCGGTCGACGAGCTCTACGAGCGTTGGGAGCGGATCGCCGGCTAGCTCGTCGCGGGTTTGAGCGCCGCCCCTCCGAAGATCGAGCCGCAGTCCTTCTGGGCGGCCTGGAACGCGGGGGAGCTCGGATCCAGGCCGGGCCCTCCGATGTGGACCCCGACGCCTCCGTTCGGCCCGGTCTGGAACGTCGGGTCGGGGAAGTTCGGAACGCCGTGGGCGCGCATGCAGCGCGCCATTTCGAGCGCCTTGGCCTTCATCGCCGCGGTCTGGGCGGCCGACGGCGTACCACCGTGCGGCAGGTAGGACCTGCAGTCCGACATCGCCTTCTGGAAGGCCGGCCCGTTGACCGGCACGCCGTTCACCTCGGTCGATGCCCCCGACCCGGAGCGCTGGCTCTGCTGGATCTGGATCCCGCCCTGTCCGGTGCTCGTTGGGTCCGGGAAGTTGGGGACGCCGTGGGCGCGGATGCAACTGGCAAACCCGACCCCGGAGGCGTTCTTAGCGGCGGAGCCCGAACTGCTCGGGTCCGCGGTCGTGGTCGGGCTCGAGGAGCCGCATGCCGCGGCGCCAAGGGCGGCGGCAAGGAGGCTGAGGATGATCGTGAATCGCATTGGTAAATCCCTCCGGTTCGGCTTCGGAGACAAGTGGTACGAAATCGGTGGTAACAGGGGCGAAACGGGTGCTGTTACCGCTTCGTTACCTCGGTCGAACCATGCTGTTTGGCCGACGATGTCGAGCCGCCACACTTAGTTACCGGGCGAATGCGCGTGCTGGTGATCGAGGATCATGCGGAGCTGGCCGAGACGGTCGCGCTCGGGCTGCAGCGCGACGGCATGGCGGTGGACGTCGCCTTCGATGGGGCCGCCGGCCTACGCCAAGCCGCCGTCTACGACTACGACGTCATCGTGCTCGACCGCGACCTGCCCGGGGTGCACGGCGATCGCGTATGCGAGGCGCTGGTCGAGCGAGGCGGGAGAGCCCGGGTCCTGATGTTGACCGCGTCGACGGGCATCGAGGACCGGGTGGCGGGATTGAGCCTCGGGGCCGATGACTACCTGCCCAAGCCGTTCGCGTTCGCAGAGCTCATCGCTCGGATCCGTGCACTGGCCCGGCGCTCACAGCCCGCGCTCGCCCCGGTCATGCGCAGCGGCGACCTGACCCTCGACTCCGGCCGCCGAATCGCTCACCGCGCCGGGCGCCGCCTCGACTTGAGCACGAAGGAGCTGGCGGTGCTCGAGCTGCTATTGGCGGCGCAGAACAGCGTGGTGTCGCCGGAAGAACTGCTGGCGCGGGCCTGGGACGAGGCGGTCGATCCGTTCTCCGCGGTCGTGAAGGTGACGATCAGCCGACTGCGCCGCAAGCTCGGCGATCCGCCGATTATTGAGACGGTGCCCGGTGCGGGTTACCGGATCTAGGCGCTGGCTTCCGCGCCGGACGATCCGGCTGCGACTGACGCTGCTCTACGGCGGACTGTTTCTTCTCGCCGGCGCCGGCCTGCTGGCGGTCACCTACGGCCTGGTCGCTGGGGGAGGAGGGTCATCTCAGGCCCAGTCGTTCGTCGTGTCCCGGTCGATGCCCGCCGGCGCCAGGCAGCGGCTGCCGCCGGTCCCGGCGGGCTTCGGCGGGGGCGCTGCCAGTTCGAGCACTGCCAGCTCCGGAAAGATCGGCGGCACGCTCATCTACCAGCAGAAGACCTCAACTGGCTCGGTGGTCCAGTTCCAGGAGTACGCGGGCAAGGTGAACGCGACGTTCAGGAAGCTGACCGCGGCGCAGGACAGGCAGATCCAGTCGGTCACGGCCAAGGCCAATGCGCAGATCGCGGCGGTCAGGGGAAAGCAGCTGTCCAGACTGCTCACCGAGTCGGCGATCGCGCTCGGGATCATGGCGCTTGCCTCCATAGGCTTGGGTTGGTTGATGGCGGGGCGCGCGCTCCGACCGGTGCGCACGATGAGCACCCGGGCCCGCGGCATGTCCGAGCGCAACCTCCACGAGCGCCTGTCGCTCGAAGGGCCCGACGACGAGCTCAAGGAGCTGGCCGAGACGTTCGACGGGCTCTTGGGGCGGCTGGAGTCGGCGTTCGAGTCACAGCGCCGCTTCGTGGCCAATGCCTCGCACGAACTGCGCACGCCAATCACGCTCGAGCGGGCGCTCGTGGAGGTGGCGCTGGCCGATCCAGATCCCACCGTCGACTCGCTACGCGACACCTGCCAGCGCGTGCTCGCCGCCAGCGAGCAGCAGGAGCGGCTGATCGAGGCGCTCCTCACGCTGGCCCGCAGCCAGCGAGGCCCCGAGTCGCGTCGGCCGGTCGACCTCCGCGCGGTCACGCAAGAGGTCGTCCGGGCGGTGCCGGCCAACGGCCTCCGGGTCGACGCGGAACTCGGCGACGCGTGTGCGACGGGCGATCCGGCGATGGTCGAGCGCCTCGTCGCCAACCTGGTCCAGAACGCGGTCCGTTACAACCGGCCGGACGGCTGGGTGAGCGCCTGGACCGGCGTGTGCGCGGGGCGGCCAACCCTCGAGGTCGCGAACGCCGGGCCGCCGGTCGACGAGGCTCAGCTGAACGAGCTGCTGAAGCCATTCGTCCGCGCCGTCAGCAACGGCAACGGTCATGGCAATGGCGGCGGGCGCCTCCACGACGGCCACGGGCTCGGCCTGGGTCTGTCGATCGTTCAGGCGATCTCGGACGCGCACGGCGCCCATCTCAGCCTGTCCGCGCCACCGGAAGGTGGGCTGCGTGTCTCCGTTGGCTTCCCCGTGAGCGATCGGACTGCTGAGCGCCCGGACTACTCAGGGCACGCGTCGCGCTCGTCCCCGTGATCGGCCTCGACCACCATGCGGGGGCTGTCGAGAATGATCCCGCGCCGACGCAGGCCCGCGAGCAAAGACTCCTGGTCCGGAAAGGCGACCATCGTCGCCACGTCTGGGCGCAGGCCGATCCTGAGCGATTGGACCCGCTCGTCGGCCACCTGACCGTCGATCTCGAGTCGCCCTCCGCCGAAGTCCTGAGTCACCTCCAGCTCGAGTTCAGTGGCCGAGCCGACCACGAGGGGCGGACAGAACCCGCCGTGCTTCGGCAGTGGTGTGAAGACGAAGGCGTCGACGGCAGAAGCGAACAATGGTCCGCCGGCCGAGATCGCGTAGCCGCTCGACCCGACCGGCGTGCTCACGACCGCGCCATCGCCGGCGATGCCGGCGTAGACGGTTCCGTTCACGCGGACGACCATCCGCACCTGGCCACCGGCGGAACGCAGCACGGTGACGTCGTTGAGGGCGAACAGATCGGTGCCCGCGCCGCGATCGACGGACAACGCGGGAAACCGGCGCGGGTACCAGTCGCCTTGGCTGAAGCGCTCGAGCGAGCGCGTCACGTCGCGGACCGAAACGGTGGCGAGCGCGCCGAGGCTGCCGCAAGCGATTCCGAGGACCGGGCGTCCGGCCACGGCGCCCGTGCGCAGCGCGGCGAGGGTCGTCCCATCGCCTCCGATCGAGACGATCAGGTCTGACTGGGCAGGATTGCCCTCCTCGGCGACGCGGCGCTGACTGCACCCCGCTGGAGCCTGCACCACCTCGGTCGCGTGCTCGTCGGCCCACTCGCGCAACCGGCGCAACGGCTCGTCGACGCTGCGGCTCGGGTGAACCACGAGGCCGATGTTTCTGGGGACATGCGGCCGCGGCGTCGCCGCGGCCGCGGTCGTCTCGGGCAGAGGGAGGGCGGTGACTTCCGACACGCGTTCAATCTACCTTGGCCACGATCTCGGTTCGAGCGATCGGATCTCGAGGCACGCTGCGATCGGGTCTCGAGGAACGCCGCGCCGCGGTTGGATCTCGGGGAGCGAGGGTGGCACCCGGCGGTGTCGGGACCGGTCTCTATATTGGAAAACACGATGGCACCGCTTAGCGATGCGTCGCCGGTCCGGGTTGCGCTGATCGATGATGACAGTGGGCTGCTCACCGTTCTCGAGCGCCGGCTCGGCGCCTTGCGATGGGAGATCGAGGTGCTGGCGTTCCCGCCGGACGCCAGCCATCTGGCATCGCTCAGGCTGCACGCCCTGATCGTGAACCCGCGGTTGACCGGGGTCGACTACATCGAGCGGGTCGCCGGCGCGCTCCCCGGGCTTGCGCTGATCGTGTGCAGCGCTCAGGTCACCGTGTCCGAGCGGGTCAAGGGCCTGCGAGCCGGGGCCGACGATTGGGTGACCAAGCCCTGCCACCCCGAGGAGCTCCTGGCTCGCATCCAGGCGGTGCTGCGCAGGCGCCGCGCCGGCGAGCTGCCGCTCGACGAGTCCACGATCGAGGCCGGCGAGCTCGCAATCCGGCCCGACCGCTACGACGCATACGTTGGCGAGCAGGGCGCCTCGCTCTCGCGCAAGGAGTTCGAGCTGCTGCGCCAGCTGGCGGCGGCCGACGGCCGGGTGCTCGAACGCGAGGACATCTACCAGCGGGTGTGGGGCTACACGATGGCCCGAGGCGATCGGTCGGTTGATGTCTTCGTCCGCAAGCTGCGCTCCAAGCTCGAGGCCGTCTCGCCGGGGTGGCGCTACGTCCACACCCACTTCGGGGTGGGCTACCGGTTCGCGCCCGAGCCAACGGACGGTGGCGGGGCGGAGGCCGGCGTCGAGCGGCAGCCCGCTGGCCAGGGGATAGCGGCGCGGCAGGCCGCTGGTCGGGACACGGCCGAGGGCGGCGCCGCCCCGCGCTCACGCGAGTCGGCGCGCGCGCCACGCGCGTCGCAGGACAGCCTGGCCGCGATACCCTAGAGGCCATGAACCGCACCGCGCGCAACGTCGTGATCGTGCTCGCCATCGCGGCCCTTGTGGCCCTCGTCCAGGGTGGCCAGACCGCCGCCAATGTGGCCCTTCAGGCGCTCAGCCTCGTCTTCCTGGGCGTGATCGTGTATTTCCTCTCGATCATCTACCGCCAGTACCGAACCACGCTCTACGGCCTGGGCGACCGGCGGCGGGCGATGCTGTACCTGGCGCTCGGGGTCGGGACGCTGACGCTGACCGCCAGCTCGAAGCTCTGGGCGACCGGCGCGGGATCGGTGGCGTGGGTGCTGCTGCTGGCGGCCTCGGCCTACACCGTGTTCACGGTCATCTGGTCGGCGCGTAAGTACTGAGCCCGCACCGCTGCCGGCGGCGCGCCTGTGCTGGACCGCCGCGGCGGTCACCCGAAACCCGGCCGGAAATTTCGCGGACGGGGCGCGGATGACGTGCTGGTCCGGCGACAGCGTCAGCCTATCCTCGAAGACATGGCGCTAGTACCCGCTGATCGCCGCCGAGAGCTGCCCGATGAGCCGGGCGTTTACCTGTTCCGCGACGAGCGGGGCAAGGTGATCTATGTCGGCAAGGCGGTGTCGATCCGCAAGCGGGTCGCCTCGCACTTCTCGAACCCGAGCACCCGGGGTGGACGGGACCTGCTGGACATGATCGAACAGATCGAGGCGCTGGTCGTCAACAACGAGGCCGAGGCGCTGCTCGCCGAGCAGAACTTCATCAAGCAGTACAAGCCGCGCTTCAACATCCGCCTGCGGGACGACAAGTCCTATCCGTACATCGCGATCTCGCTCGACGAGGACTTCCCCCGGGTGTACTTCACGCGGGAGCGCCACCGCCGTGACCGCGCCTACTTCGGCCCCTACAGCAACGCCAAGCGGGTGCGCTCAACGCTCGAGGTGCTGGGCAAGGTGTTCATGTTCCGCTCCTGCGAGGGCCCGGAGCCGGGCCGGCGCAGCGGCTCGCCGTGCCTCGACTACTACATCAAGCGTTGCGAGGCACCGTGCGTTGGCTACGTCAGTAAGGAGCACTATCGCGACGGGATCCAGGGCGTGATCGACTTCCTGTCCGGCCGCTATCGGGAGATCGAGCGCTCCCTGGAGCGTTCCATGCGCGAGGCCGCGGCCGAGCAGCGTTTCGAGGACGCCGCGCGTGAACGCAACCGGCTGCGGGCGGTGCACTCGCTGCTCGAGCGCCAGCGCGTGGCCAGCCAGACGGGCGGCACCCTCGACGCGATTGCGGTGGCGGTGCACGAGGACGAGGCCAACGCCCAGGTCTTCCAGGTGCGCGATGGGGTGCTGTCCGATCGCCAGAGCTTCTATCTCGACAACGAACCGGGCGGCGGGATCGCCGAGGTGGCCGAGGCGTTCATCCTCCAGTACTACACGAGCACGATGATGGTCCCGCCGCTGCTCATCGTCCAGCGGGAGGTCGGGGCCTCGGCGCCGGTGCTGGAACAGGCGCTCAGCGCCCGGCGCGACGGTTCGGTCGAGATCCGCGCGGCTGAGCGCGGCGACAAGCGGCGGATCCTAGAGCTCGCTGAGCGCAACGCACGGCTCGCCCTCGACCAGGAGCGGCTGCGCTCCGAGCGCCGGCGCCAGCAGCGGGTGGAGGCGCTCGACGGGCTGCAGCAGGCGCTCGGTCTCGACACCCTGCCGCTGCGGATCGAATGTTTCGACATCTCGACGCTGATGGGAACCAACACGGTGGCGTCGATGGTGGTGTTCGAGGGCGGGGCGCCGAAGAAGTCCGACTACCGCCGGTTCAGGATCCGGGGCGATTTCGCCGACCGGAACGGTGTCGAGGGCAACGGTGGTGAGGGGAATGGCGTTGAGGGAAATGGCGTTGAGGGGAACGGCACCGAGCGGAGCGGCGGCGCGTTCACGATCGGCGAGCCCGACGACTTCGCCGCGATGGAGGAGGTCCTCTCGCGCCGGCTGGCCCAGTGGGAGCGCCAGCACGAGCTCTCACCCCACGATAAGGACTTCGACGCGAGCTTCGCCGCGCTCCCCAACGTCGTGGTGATCGACGGCGGCAAGGGACAGCTGTCGGCGGGCCTGCGGGCCCTGCAGGGATTCCGCGAACGCGGTGTGGTTGTCATCTCGCTGGCCAAGCGGATCGAAGAAGTGTTCACGCCGAGGGCGAGCACACCGTTGCGCCTGCCGCACGACACGGTCGAGCTTCAGCTGCTCCAACGGGTGCGCGACGAGGCGCACCGGTTCGCCATCACCCACCACCGGATCCGCCGCGACCGCGCGATGACCGCCTCGATCCTCGACGAGCTCCCGGGGGTCGGCCCGGCCCGCAAGCGCGCGCTGCTCAAACACTTCGGGTCGCCCGACGCGATCCTCTCGGCCTCGCGGGAGGAGCTCGAAGCAGTGCCGGGAATGCCGGGCAAGCTGGCCCGCGAGGTCTATCGGGAGCTGCACAAGACCGGCGTGTAGAGCGCCCAGGGGGAACCACCTACGTCTAGCGGGTCAGGAGGGCTGCGCTGTACGCGGGCAGCTCGATCGAATAGGCGCCCAGGAGCTGCGGTACCGGTTGCAGGGCGGGGGCGGCGAGCTGGCCGGTGTTGGTTTCGAGGCCGAATGTTTGACCACCGAGCGTCACGCCGGAGGTGGCCGTGGCGCTCGGCGCGCGCAGCCACTCAAGCTCGGCCGGGGCGGTGGCCGGTGGGAGCTGGAGCTCAACCCGGTGCGGTCGCGAGTCCTGGTTGATCAGCGCGGCTCGGGTGCGCCCGTCGGGGGCGAGCGTGGCCCAAACCTTGACCGGCCCGGCGGGCATGTTCACCGGCAAGAGGCGGGCGCCAGGCGGGAAAGCCTGCGAGAACATCAGCATCCCGTAGTAGTCGGGGTGAACGAACGCCTGCCAGCCGCCGGCGCTGGCGCGGCTGAATGTGAACAGCTCGTAACCGGCACCGGGTAGCGAGTGGACATTGACGCCGTCCACACCCACGCTGGCCAGGTCGAACAGCGTGTCGAGCATCCACAGGGCGGACGTGAACGTGTTGCTTACACCCGTTCGGCCGAGGCATTCCGCCTGCGCGGCTGAGTTCAGCTCGTCGACGCGGAACTGGAGGCCGCGGCTGTGCGCCACCGCTACGTACGGCGCGAGCGCGGCGGCCAGTCCCCACGAGGAGCGGTCGCTGAGCAGGTTCGCCACCGAGGGATAGGAAGGCGAGCTGGGATTGGTCGAGCAGCCCTGGAGCGCGTAGCGGTGGACGGTGACGATGCGCAGTCGCGGCGCGGCGTCGACCAGCGCCGGAATCCCGGACAGCCACGGCAGCTCGGCCACCGCGGGGCCCGCGAGGGGCAGGTTCGGCAGCCCCGCGTCCCAGCGCCGGACCTCGTTGATGAATGAGTTGAGGCTGTAATCAGCGTGGCGGGCGTAGACCGCGCCGCGGCTGGTCGTGTACCAGGGGAACACCCCGTACACGTCGGGCTCGTTGCCGAGTTCTATGGCGTCCACATCGCCGGGCCCGATGCCGCTGACGAGCGCCGAGGCCTCGGCGGCGGATAGGCGCGGCTGGTTGGCCGCCAGGTTGATCCCCAGGATCAGCTTCGCCGGAACGGCGCCGGCGAGCGCCCGGGCGCTCGCCAGCCATGCGGGCGTCAGCGCGTAGCGCACCCCGGCGGGCGGGGTGATGCCGGCCACCGGCCACCAAGTCGCGTCGGTGCTTTCGCCCCCGACCCGGAGGACGAGCGGTTGCCCAGCCGGGGAAGGCAGGTTGCGCAGTAACTGAACGAACACGGGGTCGAGCGACGCGGCATTCGCTCCGGCGTAGGCGTCGAGCGCGGTGTATTCGAGCGACAGGCCGAGAAAGCCGGCGGGGAGTGGCGCGCCCGAAGGTCCCTGGTCGATGGTCGCGTAGACGGTCGAGGCATCGGTCGGGCTGGGCGGGTCGCCGCCCTGGGCCGCTGCCAAGCTCACCGGCGCTGGATCGCGCGCGGGCTTCCCGCCGGCGGTGAGGAGCCACGTCGCCGCTCCGAGCGCGAGGAGCGTCAGCGCGGCCGCGATCGTGGTCTGCCAGCGCCACCGCACAACCTCATCCTGCCACACCGACAAACAACCGATGGCCCGCTCGGCGCGTCCGTTTGACCCGTCAAGCTTCCTAACATGGAAGCCACGCCCGTGGATCGAGTCGATGATCAGACCGTGACTTCCGACGAGGCCGACGCCGTCCCGGCCCTGACCGATCTCGTCATCATCACGGGCTTCTCGGGGGCGGGGAAGTCCACCGCCATGGCCGCCTTCGAGGACGAGGGCTACTTCTGCGTGGACAACCTGCCTTCGGAGATGATCCGCTCGCTGGTGGAGCTATTCATGCACACCGGATCCAAGGTGCGGCGCGCGGCGGTGGTGTCGGACGTCCGGGGTGGAACGTACTTCGACGGGTTCGCCGCGATGCTCGATGGCCTGCGAGCCGCAGGGGTTCAGCATCGCGTGCTGTTCCTCGATGCGGACGAGCAGGCGCTGCTGACCCGTTACAAGGAAACCCGCCGCCGCCACCCGCTGGCTCCGACGGGCAGCGTGACCGAGGGGATCGCCCGCGAGGGCAAGCTGCTGCTGCCGTTGCGTGGCCGCGCCGATGTGGTAATCGATACAAGCGGGCTGACCGCGGCGATGCTCCGCCGCAAGCTCGCGGACGAGCTGCTTCCGAGCCGCACTCCCGGCCGCTTGGCGGTCACCTTCCAGAGCTTCGGTTTCAAGTACGGCCCCACCCGCGATCCCGACCTGCTGCTCGACGTTCGCTTCCTGCCCAATCCGCACTACGAGCCCGAGCTGCGGCCATTGACCGGTGCCGACGAGCGGATCGTCGCGTTCATCAACCGCGACGGCGAGCTCGACGCCTTCTACGAGCGCCTGCACCCCCTGTTCGACTACCTGCTCCCGCAGTACCTCGCCGAGGGCAAGGCGCACCTGGTGGTGGCGATCGGGTGCACCGGCGGCCGACACCGATCGGTGGCGATTGCCGACCACCTGGCGGACCGGTACGAGCAAGGAGAGGATTACCTGGTACACGTCGTCCACCGCGACGTGGGCCGACCGGCGTGATCGACCACATCGGATTCGAGGTGAGTGACCTCGCGCGCTCGTCTCGGTTCTACGACGCGGTCCTCTACCCGCTCGGCGCCCGGCGGCTCGTCCAATCCGAGCACGTCGTCGCCTACGGCGTCAACGCACCCCAGGTGTGGATCGTCCGACGCGGATCCATCCCGGGTCCGGGTTACGGCCATCTCGCCCTCACCGCGAACGGCAAGGCGGCGGTGGACGCGGCGTACGCCGGCGGGCTGGGGAGCGGCGGGACTGGCGACGGACCACCTGGGATGCGTCCGCACTACGGCGAGCGGTACTACGCCGCGTACCTGCGCGACCCGGACGGCCTGCGGGTTGAGGTCGTGTCACGAAGATGACCCGCTAGCCTTGCCGACGGGAACGTCGGCGTTCCCTTTTTGGAGTCAGTCAACGATGGAGGTGCGCGCATGACGGTACGCGTCGGGATCAACGGCTTCGGTCGCATCGGTCGCAACGTGTTTCGCGCCGCCTACGAGCAGGGTGCCGACATCGACTGGGTGGCGGCCAACGACATCGGGGACCCGAAGACGTTCGCCCACCTGTTGAAGTACGACTCCACATACGGACCGTTTCCCGGGACTGTCGAGGCGACCGACACTGGGATTCGGGTCGACGGCAAAGAGGTTCGCTTCCTGAACGAGAAGGACCCGGCCAGGCTCCCCTGGGAGGAGCTCGGGGCCGAGGTCGTGATCGAGTCGACCGGCCTGTTTACAGATCGAGAGAACGCCTCCAAGCATCTCGAGGCGGGCGCCAAGAAGGTGCTGGTGTCCGCGCCGGCCACCGAGCCCGATGTGACCGTGGCGCTCGGCGTCAACTTCGACCAGGTCTACGACCGCGACAAGCACAACGTGATCTCGAACGCCTCCTGCACCACCAACTGCCTGGCCCCGATCGCCAAGGTGCTCAACGATACGGTGGGGATCAAGCACGGTCTGATGACCACGATCCACGCCTACACGGCCGATCAGCGGCTGCAGGACATGCCCCACCGCGACCTGCGCCGGGCGCGCGCGGCGGCGATCAACCTGATCCCGGCGTCGACCGGCGCCGCCAAGGCGATCGGGCTGGTGATCCCGGAGCTGAATGGCAAGCTCAACGGTTTCGCGGTTCGTGCGCCGGTCCCCACGGGCAGTGTGGTCGACCTGACCGTGGAGGCGAGCCGAGCGACGAGCGTCGAGGAGCTCAACGCGGCGGTGAAGGCCGCGGCCGAAGGCCCGATGAAGGGCATCCTTCAGTACACCGAGGACCCGATCGTCTCTTCGGACATCGTCAAGAACACCTCCTCGTCGATCTTCGACTCGCTGCTCACCGTGGTGATGGACGGGACCATGGTCAAGCTGGTCGCGTGGTACGACAACGAGTGGGGCTACTCGAACCGAGTCGTCGACGTTGCGCAGCGGCTGTTGTGAAGACGCTCGGGGGCCTGGGGGATCTGGAAGGCGAGCGGGTGCTGGTCAGAGTGGATTTCAATGTCCCGTTGAAGGACGGAGCCGTGGCCGATGACACGCGCATCCGCGCCGCGGTGCCGACGATCGAGGCGCTGCGCGAGCGCGGCGCGCGACTCGTGCTCGTCTCCCATCTCGGCCGGCCCAAGAACCGCGAGCCCGAACTGTCGCTGGCGCCGGTCGCCGAGCGGCTGAGCGAGCTGATCGACGCGCCCGTCACCCTGGCCCCAGGGGTCGTGGGCAGCGAGGTCTCGCGCGCCGTGGACGAGCTCGGCCCGGGCGAGGTGCTGCTCCTCGAGAACGTCCGCTACGAGCCCGGCGAGACCAAGAACGATCCTGACTTAGCCCGCGCCCTCGCGTCGCTGGTGGATGTGTACGTCAACGATGCTTTCGGCGCCGCGCATCGGGCGCACGCCTCGACCGAGGGCGTAGCGCGCCTGGTTGACCAACGAGCCGCCGGGCTTCTGCTCGAGCGCGAGGTGGGCACGTTAATGGCCGTGCTCAAATCGCCGGCCAGGCCGCTCGTGGCTGTGCTGGGCGGAGCCAAGGTGTCTGACAAGATCGCGGTCATCGATCGCTTCCTGGAGGTAGCCGACACGATCCTGATCGGCGGCGCGATGGCGTTCCCGTTCCTGGCCGCCCAGGGGCACTCGGTGGGCGACTCGCTGTGCGCGGCCGAGGACGTCGAGCTGGCCGAGAAGGCGCTGGCTGCGGGCGGTGAGAAGCTGAGGCTGCCCGTCGACCTCGTGCTCGGCGATGGCTTCGCCGAGGACGCCGCCGTGCGGACCATCGACGGTGTCGACGTGCCCGACGGCTGGATGGGTCTCGACGTCGGCCCGCGCACGGCGCGCGAGTACGGTTCGGTGATCGAGGAGGCCGGGACCGTATTCTGGAACGGACCTATGGGAGCGTTCGAGCTCGCGCCGTTCGCCGCTGGCACCGAGGCGGTAGCGCAAGCGGTTGCGCAAGCGCCCGGCACCACCGTTGTCGGGGGTGGCGACTCCGCCGCGGCACTGCAGCAGTTCGGGCTGGCGGGCGCGGTAACGCACCTGTCGACCGGCGGTGGCGCCACACTCGAGCTGATCGAGGGCAGGCAGCTGCCCGGAGTGGAGGCCTTAATATGAGCGCCATCGGGACCGGGCGCATACCACTAATCGCGGGCAACTGGAAGATGTACAAGACGGTCGACGAGGCCGAGGCGTTCATCGAGGCCCTGCTGCCCAGGGTGTCCGCCGTGCAGGACGTCGACGTGGCGATCTGTCCCGCGTACCTCGCCCTGCAGTCGATGGTCGACTCGGCACGCGGTTCGCGGGTCCAGATCTACGCCCAGAACATGCACCACGCGCCGGAGGGAGCCTTCACGGGCGAGGTATCAGCGCCGATGCTGCTGGAGGTGGGCGTCCAGGGCGTGATCCTCGGCCATTCCGAGCGGCGCGAGATGTTCGGCGAGACCGACCGCGCGCTCCAGCTAAAGGTGCCGGCCGCGTTGGCCGCCGGGCTCGTTCCGATCCTGTGCGTGGGGGAGACCGAGGAGGAGCGCGAGGCGGGCGACACCGAGCGAAAGCTCCGCCACCAGGTGCAGGAGGACCTCGCGCGGGTGGAGACCGACCGGCTGGGCGCCGTGGTGATCGCCTACGAGCCGATCTGGGCCATCGGGACCGGACGGGTGGCCACGCCGGAGCAGGCCCAGGAGGCGCTCGGGTTCATCCGCGCGCTCGTGGCCGATCGCTCGCGCGATCAAGCGCAGCGGACGCGCGTGCTTTACGGCGGCAGCGTCAAGCCCGAAAACTGCGACGACCTGCTGACGCTGCCCGACGCCGACGGCGCGCTGATCGGGGGAGCCAGCCTCGATCCGGAATCCTTCGCGGCCACGGTCGACGCGGCCGCGTCGCGCCGATGACGGATCTGCCGTCCGGCCCATCGGAGCTGCCCGCCGGGTCCTGCGTGCTGGTTGTGCTCGATGGGTGGGGCATCGCTCCCGACGGCCCGGGCAATGCGATCTCGCTCGCCGACACGCCGGTGTTCGACGAGCTGTGGTCCTCCTATCCCCATGCGGAGCTGATCGCCTGCGGGCGCGCCGTCGGGCTGCCCGAGGGTCAGATGGGTAACTCCGAGGTCGGGCACATGAACCTAGGAGCCGGCGCGGTCGTCATGCAGGACCTGACGCGGATCGACCAGGCCGTCTCGGATGGGTCGCTGGAATCGAACGAAGTGTTGCGTTCCGCGTTCGCCGACGCTCCGCGGGTCCACCTGATCGGGCTGGTGTCGGACGGCGGCGTGCACTCGGGCTTCAAGCACCTCGAGGCGCTGATTCGGATGGGGGCGTCACTGGGGGTCGAAGACCTTGTCCTGCACGCTTTTACCGACGGGCGCGACACGCTGCCCCATTCGGGCGAGGGCTATCTCGAGACCGTCCAGGGCTGGATGAACGATGCCGGCGCGGGCCGGATCGGGTCGGTCGTCGGCCGCTACTGGGCGATGGACCGCGACAAGCGCTGGGACCGCACGCAGCGGGCCTACGACCTGCTCGTTCATGGTCGCGCCGAGCATCACGCCGGGACCGGTGCAGAGGCGGCGCGGGACGCTTACGAGCGCGACGAGACCGACGAGTTCATCACACCGGTGACCGTGGGTGACGCCGAGGCCTGCATACGTCCCGGCGATTCGGTGATCGCGTTCAACTTCCGCCCGGACCGGATGCGCGAGATCACGCTCGCCCTCGCCGACTCGGACTTTGGCGAGATCGACCGGGGCGGTGCGCTGCCGGTGGAGCGCTACGTCACGATGACCCAGTACGAGGAGGACTTCGACTACCCGGTCGCGTTCCCGCCCGAGCACCCGTCGATGACGCTGCCCAAGGCGCTGGCTCAGAGGGGCGTTCGCCAGCTGCACGTGGCCGAGACCGAGAAGTACGCCCACGTGACGTACTTCTTCAGCAGCGGCGAGGAGGAGCCGTTCGAGGGCGAGCGGCGCGAGCTGGTCCCTTCCAACCGCGAGGTCCCCACCTACGACTATGCACCCGAGATGAGCGCCCCTGCCGCGGCCCAAGCCTTCGTCGACGCCTGGCGTGAGGACTCGCCCACGTTCGGGATCATCAACTTCGCGAACTCGGACATGGTCGGGCACACCGGCGTGATCGACGCGGCGGTACGGGGGGTGGAGACCGTCGATCGCTGCCTGGGAGAGGTCGTGGCGGCTGTCCACAAGTCGGGTGGGGCGGTCGTGATCACGGCCGACCACGGCAACTCCGACCACATGCTCGAGGACGACGGCAGCCCGAACACGGCGCATTCGCTGAACCCGGTCCCGTTAATCGTCACCGTGCACGGTGTGGCGCTGCGCGACGAGGGGATCCTGGCCGATGTGGCCCCGACGGTGCTCGAGATCCTCGGTTTCGAGCAGCCCTCGGCCATGACCGGGCGCTCGATGATCGAGTCGGGTTAGTCGTCGATCGAGCCGGGTTAGTCGTCGATCGAGCCCGACGCCAGAAAGCGCGTCATCGCCTCGTGGGTCTCGCGCGGCCGCTCGAGCTAGGGGACGTGGCCACAGTCGAGTTCGAGATGCTGGGCGCTGGGCAGCTCCTCCCGCACGTGCCGCTCGAACCCGATCGGGACGAGGCTGTCCTTCCGCCCCCAGATGAACAGGGCCTTTGGTTGCGCCCGCCCAGGCGAGTCCACAGCCCGTTCGGCCCTCGATCGTCGAGGGGCGGCCGGCCGCGGTCTCGACCCGGCGGATGTGCAGGCGAGCGTCGCCGTCGCCCTCGCTCTTTGTAACGTCGTGGGTGACCGACTCGCCGATCTCGATCCGGAGGCGCACCAGCGGCCGTCCCACGTCGAATACGCCGGCGTCGTAGCGGCTCACCGAGCGCTCGAGCGGGCCGGCCTGGTCCTCGATCAGTTGTTCTGCCTCGACGGCGCCGGCTGAGTCCTGCCCCTTTCCCGTTGGTGTGCCTGTAATCACGTGTCGAGCCCGCGGGCCGGTTTCGGGTGTGGCGTCGCACACAGATCAATCTTCGTGTCTGTGCTCAATATACTTGACATGTAACGACTTAGATTTCATAATGAGTCGTGCCAGATGGTTATTCCGAAAGAGGAAGGTTGAGATGGCATTAATTCGATGGGAGCCCGCCCGCGAGCTCCAGAGCATGCAGAGCGAGATGAACCGCGTCTTCGGCACGTTGTTCGACTCCGCGACCCCGCGCAACGGCGTCCGCACCGCGGTGCGTCGCTGGATTCCTGCGATGGACGTGGTGGAGACCGATGATCACTACGTGCTGCGGGCCGACTTGCCGGGCCTGTCCGAGGGCGATGTCAACGTCGAGCTCGAGGACAGCGTCCTGACGATCTCCGGCAAGCGTTCAACCGAGTGCGAGGAGCGCAAGAACGGCTATCGCCGGGTCGAGCGGTCGTACGGCTCGTTCTCCCGCTCGGTGACCCTCCCTGAGGGCGTCGACGCGGACGGCATCCAGGCGAACTTCGACAAGGGCGTGCTCGAGGTCCAGGTCGCCAAGCCTGAGCAGATCAAGCCGCGCAAGGTGGCGATCACCGTCGGTTCCGCTCCCGCTCCCGCTCCCGCGGAGGCGATCGAGGCTGGCGAGCAGCAGGACGAGACGACTCCGTCCGAGTCGTAGTCCGAGTCTCAGTCCGTTACGGCGCGGACGGCCGGTTTTTCTCGGCTTCGGGGAGAATCGGCCGTTCGCATGTTCACGGTCCGGACTCGTGATCCCAATTCCCGCGCCCGTAGCGGCGTGCTCCACCTGGCCCACGGCGAGGTGCGCACGCCGGCGTTCGTCCCCCTGGCGACCAAGGGCGCGGTCAAAACGCTCGAGCCTCGCGACATCGACGCGCTCGGCTACGAGCTGATCCTCGGCAACACCTTCCACCTGCTGCTCGCCCCGGGTCCGGAGCTGGTGGCTCAGATGGGCGGCCTGCACCGGTTCATGCGCTGGGACAAGCCGATCATCACCGACTCGGGTGGGTTCCAGGTCTTCTCGATGGGGCACGGGGGCGTGGCCGACGAGATCAAAGGCCGATCGCGGGCGCGCTTCGGGAACAGCGGTGGACCTGCCCGCAGCGCCATCCTGTCGATCGATGAGGGGGGCGTTCGGTTCCGCTCCTACGTGGACGGCGGCGAGCGCTTCCTCTCCCCGGAGGGTTCGATGTCGGTCCAGGCCGCCCTCGGCTCTGACATCGCGCTCGCGTTCGACGAGTGCACGCCGTTTCACGTCACGCGCGAGTACACGCAGCGCTCGATGGAGCGCACCCACCGGTGGCTCGAGCGCTGCGTGCGCTGGCATGCGGCTCATGTCGACTCCGGTCAGGTCGTGTACGGCATCGTCCAGGGCGGAGTCGAGCCCGATCTGCGGCGGGAGTCGGCGGCGTTCATCGCCGGCAGCGCGTGTGACGGCGTCGCGATCGGCGGCTCGCTCGGGCAAGAGAAGGCCCAGATGCGCGAGGTGGTGTCGTGGACCACGGCCGACCTCGAGCGACTGGCGCCAGACCGCCCGCGTCACCTGCTGGGGATCGGCGACGTCGACGACCTGATCGCCGGGGTCGAATTCGGGATCGACACGTTCGACTGCGCCCTGCCGACACGGCTCGGGCGCCACGGCGTCGCCCTGGTCCCAGATCCTGAGGCGGGCTGGCGCGTCGACCTGGTCAAGGGCCGATGGCGCGCGGTGGACGAGCCGATCCTCGACGGGTGCGGCTGCCCGACGTGCTCGCACGGCTTCTCGCGGGCCTACCTTCACTACCTCCTGCGCGCCGGGGAGCTGACCGCGCTGCGGCTGGTCACGCTCCACAACCTGTGGTTCATCGCGCGGCTGATGGACGATCTCCGGGCGGGGGTGGACGACCGGCGGCTGCCGGAGGTGGCGGCGGCGCTTCGGGGTGGCGCGGCCCCCGGGACGCTGGCCGTGCCGGCCGGCGGCTGAGCGGTCCCAGTGGTGGCCGGACGACGTCGCCCGGCTGCGCGTCGGCACCCGGTGAAACGTCACAAGCCGCGTCGACACACCGCGACCGAGGCGACATAAGCATGCATCCAATGCTTATGTCGCCTCGGTCGCCAGAGAGATCCTGGGTTTGTCACGTTCTGCAGGGCGGATCGAGCGCGGTCCGCGTGCAAAACGCCCGGAAGTTCATCGCCCCGGGGCGCAACTGGGACATAAGCGCCCGCGGGATGCTTATGTCCCAGGGGCGGCGGCAGCGTGGGGGGTTTCGGTTATGACGCACGCGGTGGCCGCGCTCGACACGGCCCGGACGGGGCACGAGGCGGTCGCGACGCCGGGAACCCCGAGAGCGTCAGGACGGGGATTCGGATCCCGCCCACCCCCGCCGCCCCGGACGCCGAGCGCAGCAAGGCCGCAAGGAAGCGCAGGGGCCTGGCGCTATTTCGTGTACTGATTGACGAGTTTCTGGAACTGCTGAACGGCGTCGTTGGTGTCCCGTGCGACGACCCTGCGGAAGTGGACGACGTTGCTCGAGGTACTCGCCGAGATGGTCACGGCGACCGCCACGGCGGCGACGAACAGGATCACCACCGCGAGGAAGGCCAGGAACCGCCGGGCCGCGCGAGAGCCGCCCGAACGTTCGGCGGGGGCCCCGCGGCGAGTCTCGGCCGGGCCGTAGTCCCCCACCGTCGGCGGATATGCAGGCCGGCGCGGTTCGAGTTGGCGTGCGCGGGCCGGTGCGCCGGTGCGCGGCGCCACGCGGGTCTGGGCGGTCGGCGCGCCGCCCGAGAGGACCCGGGTGGCAGCAGTGCCACCCATCCGTCTCGTCTGCGTCTCGTAGCCGGCGGGCTCGATCCCCCGGGCCCCGTTGGCGAGGGCTTCGGCCAGCAGCATCGCGTTGGCCGGCCGCTCCTCCTTGTCCAGGGAGAGGGCCAGCTCAATCGCGTCGGCGAGCTCCGGCGGTACCCGCGGGTTAAACTCGTCCAGCGGCGTCGGCGGGTCCCGTTGCTGCTTGATCGCGAGCTCGGAGAGGGAGTTGGCCTCGTAGGGCAGGCGGCCGGTCAGCAGCTGGTAGGACACGACGCCCAGCGAGTAGAGGTCGGCGCGCGGTCCGGCCTCCTCGCCCCGAGCCTGCTCGGGTGCCAGGTAGGCGGCGGTGCCGAGCACCGAGCCGACCTGGGTGATGCTTGATTGATCCGCGGCCCGGGCAATGCCGAAGTCGGCGAGCTTGACCACGTCGGAGTCGGAGACGAGCAAGTTTCCTGGCTTGACGTCGCGGTGGACCACGCCGTTACGGTGGGCGTAGTCGAGGCCGCGACACGCCTGGGTGATGACGTCCACGGCCTGGTCGACCTCCATCGGGCCGTGGTCGCGCAGCAGCTCGGCGCAGGAATGTCCCGAGACGTGCTCCATCACGATGAAGTGCTGGCGCTGGCGCTCGTCGAAGCCGAAGTCGAACACCTGCACGATGTTCGGGTGCACCAGGCGGGCGGCCGCGAGCGCCTCGCGCCGGAAGCGCGAGACGAACGTCGGGTCGTCGGCCAGGTGCTCGGCCAGAAGCTTGATCGCGACGTAGCGCTCTAGCCGCTGGTCGAAGGCCAGCTGCACCGTGGACATCCCGCCGACGCCGAGGCGGCCCTCGATCCGGTACCGCCCGACGATCTCTGAGCCGTTAGTCACCCGGTACCGCCGGGTCCGTTGCCGTTTCCGTTGCCATTGCCAGGGCCCGTTCCGCCGCTGTTGCCGTTTGCGCCCCCGGTCGTCGTGTTGCCCCCGACGCCCACGCCGCCCGTGGTCGTAGAAGTAGTACCCGTACCGGTCGGCAAGGTTGCGGTCTCGGAGGTCGTGGTCGTCGAAGTGGGCGTGGTCGTTGGCGTCGTGGTCGAGGTGGAGGTGCTCGTCGACGTCGAGGTCGAGGTGGAGGTGCTGCTCGTGCTCGTGTCGGTGCTGGGCGTCGAGGCCGTCGGCGCGGTTGGCTGCTGGCAGTCCTGTCGGGCGAGCTGGGCGATCGTGCCGACGGCCTGGCTCAGGTTGCTCCGCAGGGTGGAGTTGACCGTGACCGGAAGCGTCTGAACGTCGCCCGAGAGGATCGAGCTCGCGTTGACCGCCGCGCCGCAGTTGCCCGCCTGGACGGCGGAGGAGACAGCGTCGGCCTGACTGCTCAGGGCTTTCGACTGATCACCTGAGAGCAGGCCGGAGCTGCCGCCGCAGGCGACGACGAACGACGCGGCGAACCCGAGCCCGGCCGCGAGGATGGCGCGTGGCGCGTAGCGCATGCGCGGCTTGACTTTAGAGGGTCGGGTGGTTGGCTTTGGGTTAGCAGATTTGAAGGCGTCGGCTTAGAAGATTTGCCGGCGTCGCTGCAAGGACGGCTGTGAGCGCTCACTGCCCGAACGCGAGCCGCTCGGCCAGCGAGTCAGGTAGACGCGCGGCCCGGATCGCGGCGGCCGCCCCCGCGATGTCGTAGTCCGTGCGGCGATAGACCGCCTCCCACGCCGTCAGGTCGAGCTCGAGCCAGCCCGCGCGCGGGTCGCCGTCGCGGGGTTGCCCGACGCTGCCGGGGTTGATCAGCCACTCGCCCTCGGCCAGATCCAGCTGCTCGTCCGGCCCCCGGGTCTGGCCGGTGGCGGATTCCCCGTTGGCGCGCGAGAATGAGAGCGCCACGTGGGAATGGCCGATCAGGCACACCCGGTGACTCTGGGCATCGAGGCAGAGCTCGGCCTGGAGTGGCGAGAGGACGTATTCCCAGATCGGGTCGCGGGGGCTGGCGTGGAACAGGCCAACCTCCTCCTCGACGTTGGCCGGTTCGAGCTTCTCCAGGTACTCGCGGGTCTCGGGGACGATGACGCCCTGGGTCCAGCGGGCCGCCAGCGCGGCGCCGCGCGAGAATTCCTCTAGCGGGATCGCACCGCGCACACCGAGGTCGTGGTTGCCGGCCAGGCAGATCGCCGCGTATCGGCGGGCCAGTTCGACGCAGGCGTCCGGCTCGGCGCCGTAGCCGACCAGATCGCCCAGACACCACATCTCCTGGCACTCCGACGCCTCGATCGCGTCGAGCACCGCCTCGAAGGCATGCCGGTTTCCGTGGATGTCAGAGACGATTGCGACGCGCATTTTGGGGGCGGCTCGATGGGTCCGCGGGCTACAGTCTCGCTGGTGAGGCACCCTTCGCGCCACCGAGTGGTCGAATCGTTGCTGTTGGTGCTCGCCGCGGCCGAGGGCGGAGTGCGTTTGCTATCTCCACGCGAGCGTCCGATCAAGCCCGCTGAGATCGATATTCGTACCTATTTCAGCCAGTCCGAGATCGAGCGCGGAGCCAGGTACGCCCGACCTCAGTTCGCGCTTGCGATGGCCCGCGCGGCCATCGAGATCGGCGCGCTGGTCGCCGTGGTCAGGCGTCCGCCGCGCTGGCTGAACGGCTGGCGCCGCCGTCCGGTGCTCGGTGGCGGGGTGGCCGGAGCCGGGCTGGCCGTGGCGTTGTCAGTTCCTCCGCTGCCACTGAGCGCGATCGCGCGAAAGCGCGGAGTGGACGTGGGGTTGGTCACGCAGTCATGGCGGGGGTGGGCCGCCGACCTGCTCAAGGGCGCCGCGGTCGAGGCGGTGATGGCCGGCGGGGCGGGCGCGGCGACGGTGGCGGTCACACAGCGCTATCCGCGCCGGTGGTGGCTGCCCGCTTCCGTCGGTTCAGTGCTATTCGGCGCGGTTCTGGCGACCGTGGCTCCGGTGGTGCTGGATCCGCTGTTCAACGACTTCACGCCTCTGCCCGAGGGCGAGACCCGGTCGGACGTGCTCGAGCTGGCGAGCGCGGCCGGGGTCAAGGTGGGGGAGGTGTACTCGGTCGACGCCAGCCGCCGGACAACCGCGGCCAACGCCTATGTCGCCGGGCTCGGGCCGACCAAGCGGGTCGTCCTGTTCGACACGCTGCTCGACCGCTACAGCCGCGACGAGATCCGCGTCGTCGTCGCGCACGAGCTCGCGCACGTCCGCAACCGGGACGTGATCCGTGGCGTGGCATTCGCGGCGCTGGTGGCGCCGGCGGCGACACTCGCCGTGCAGCGGCTCAGCTGGGAGCTCTCGACCGAACGCGGAACGCCGGGAGCCTTGCCGGCGCTCGCCCTGGCCGCAGCCGCGGTGGGCGCGCCGACCGGGCTGATCGGCAATCGCCTCTCCCGGGCGCTCGAACGGCGCTCGGACGCGTACTCGCTCACGCTGACCGGCGCGCCTGAGGCGTTCATCTCGTTTGAACGGGCGATCGCGGTCCAGAACGTCGCCGACCTACAGCCGCCGCGGTGGCTGACCTCACTCCTTGCCACGCATCCGCCTACCGCGGAGCGGATCGGCGCGGCCGTCGGCTACTCGTCGATGGCGGTGTCGTCAGGATCCTGACGGCCGCCGTACTCGGGCAGGTTCTTGATGCCTTCCCGGGTCTGCCACTTCGAGTAGTTGTCCTGCATGGCGTCAATCAGCTCCCGCATGAACCGGGCGCTCAGGTTGATCCGGGAGACGACGACGCCGGGGATCTCCTCGTCCTCGACCTCGTGGTCGACCCGGGCGAAGGTGATCGTGAACTCGTAGTCGGAGTGGCTGACGTTCGCGAAATTCGCGTATACGCCGGCCATGATGTCCGGCGAGAAGTGGATGTTGATGTGCCGCTCGGGGCGTCCTGGATCGTCCATCGAAACGTAGTATCCCATCGTGAGGATCCTCGTTGTTGCCGTGGGAAGGCTACGCCCGCCGTTCTCCGACGACGTCCAGCACTATCAGAAGCTGCTGGCGCGTCACGCGAGGATCGAGCTGATCGAGGTACGCGAGGACGATCACGTGGCACGTCGTATCCCCGAGCGCGTATTCGTCTCGTTGCTCGATCGGGAGGGACAGGAGCTCGACTCGCTCGCGTTCAGCGGGTTTTTGGAGGACCGCCGCCAGAGCGGGGTGGACCTGTGCTTCGTGATCGGGGGGCCGTTCGGCCTCGAGCTCGACGACGTCGACCACCGTCTTTCGCTCGGCAAGATCACGCTGCCGCACCAGCTGGCGCGCGTAGTGTTGCTCGAGCAGCTGTATCGCGGCCACAAGATCCTGGCCGGTGAGCCCTACCACTACTGACATGCCCGACTACAGCCAGAGCGGCGCATGGATGTTCCCCGACGAGGACCCTGGCCGGGAGCGCCACGTAGCTCGCCAGCAACGTGCGCACGCCCGCCGCGAGATCGAGCTCTTCAGGCGTCGGTTGGCGATCCTGCTGGTGGCGCTGTTCGTGCTCGTGGTCGCGGGGACGATTGGTTTCGCGCTCATCGAGCATGTTTCGCCGGGCTACGGGTTCGAGTGGACGCTCGACACGGTCACCACGCTCGGATCGATCGCGGATCCCAGCGACACGGCAGGGCGGGCGCTCAAGGTCGCGCTCGAGCTGTTCGGCATAGGTACGCTCTTCTACGGGCTTGCGACGGTGGCCGAGTTTTTTGTCTCAGGCCAGCTTAGCGGCGTGCTCGAAGAGCGCCGAATAGAGAAGATGATCGACTCCTTCAGCGACCACTACATCGTGTGCGGGTTCGGCCGGGTTGGCCGACAGGTCTCGCGGGATCTCCGCGCCGCCGGCGCCCAGCACGTGGTCGTCGACCCCAGTCCGTTGAACCGGCAGGCCGCCGTATCGGCTGGGGTTCCCCTGATCGAGAGCGAGCCCGCCGACGACGAGGTCCTCCTGCAGGCCGGGATCGGGCGGGCGCAGGGAGTGATCGCGTGCGTGGACTCCGACGCCGAGAACATCTTCATCACGCTCACGGCGCGCGAGCTGCGCTCCGACATCTTCATCATCGCCCGGGCCTCGGCCGAGGACTCGGAGAAGAAGCTCCTGCGGGCCGGCGCAGACCGGGTCATCTCGCCCTACAAGACGTCGGGGTCGGAGATGGCGCGCGTGGCGCTCCGTCCCCAGGTCGGCGGCGCGTTCGACGTCGCCGACTACCGCATGGAGGAGATCGAGGTCTCTCCCCAGTGCGAGGCGGTCGGCCGCCAGATCGGCGAGGTCAGCGAAGGCACAGTGATCGTGGCGATCCGGCACCGGAGAGGGCAGTTCGAGACGCAGCCGCCGGCCGACACCGTGCTACAGGTAGGGGACATGATCATCGCTATGGGGCCGCCGGCGGCGGTCCAACAGCTCGATCGCAAGTTCCAGCCGCCCCGCGGCTTCTCGTCGATCCACGGAGCGATCAAAGAGCTATGACCGCTCCGCGCACAGACGCACCGCTGGAGGAGCTGGCCGCCGCGGTGTTCGCTGCTTCGGACGCCGTGCTGGGCACGGCTGGCGAACCGAGCGCGCAGCCGACGCTGGACCGGCCGCGGCGCAAGGGCCTCGGCGATTACTCGACCAACGCCGCGATGCTGCTCGCGCCGGTGCTGTCGGCGCCGCCCCGGGAGGTCGCCGAGCGGATTCTCGAGGCGCTCCAACGGACACTGGGAGAGGAGCTCGACCGAGCCGAGGTCGCGGGACCGGGCTTCCTGAACCTGGTTCTGTCCGACGACTGGCACCGGCGAGCGCTGCACGCGGTTCTCGACGCGGGCGAGCGGTTCGGCGCCGGCGGGGCGGAGCGGCCCGAGCACATCCTGCTCGAGTTCGTCTCGGCTAACCCGACCGGGCCACTGGTCGCTGCCAGCGGGCGCCATGCGGCGTACGGGGACGCGCTGGCGCGGATCCTCAAACACCACGGGCACTCCGTGGACACGGAGTACTACTTCAACGACGCCGGCAACCAGATCCGGCTGTTGGGCGAGTCGGTGCAGGCTCGCGCTCGGGGCGAAGAGCCGCCGTCAGATGGCTATCAAGGCTCGTACGTGGTCGACCTGGCGGCCGAGATTCCCGGGGCCGCCGAGGCGCCGGTCGAGGAGGTCGCGGCACGCGCGGTAGAAATCCTGCTGGCGAGGATCAAGGGGACGCTCGAGCGTTACCAGGTGCACTTCGACACGTTCTTCAGCGAACGCACTCTGCATGCCGGTTCGCCAAATGAACTGGAGCGAGCGCTCTCGCTCCTGGAGCAGTCGGGTTACGTGTACCGGGCCGATGGCGCGCTGTGGCTGCGCACGACGAGCTTCGGCGACGACAAGGACCGCGTGGTCGTGCGCTCCAACGGGAAGCCGACCTATCTGGCGGCCGACATCGCCTACATCCAGAACAAACGCGAACGACGGTTCGAGCGCCAACTGATTCCACTCGGTGCCGACCATGCGACGTACGCGTTCGAACTGAAGGCGGCGATCGCGGCGCTCGGCGGCGATCCAGACACGATGGAGTCGCCGATCCTCCAGTTCGTGCACCTAGTCGAAGGTGGGCAGGCGTTCGCCATGTCCAAGCGGCGCGGAGACTTCATCACGCTCGATGATCTGCTCGACGAGATCGGCGTCGATGCCACGCGGTTCTTCATGCTCCAGCGCTCTCACGACCGCACGATCGACCTGGACGTCGGGCTGGCCCGAAAGCAGTCGCGCGAGAACCCGGTGTACTACGTCCAGTACGCGCACGCGCGGATCGCGTCGATGCTGCGGCGTCTTCCGGCCGATCGCGTTGCCGCTGCTGTGACACCGGACGCGGACTGGGGGTCGGAGGGGCTCGAGGCACCCGAGCGCGACCTGATCAAGAAGGTGGTGGCTTTCCCGGGGGAGGTAGCCGAGGCGGCCGTCCGGCGCGCGCCGCACCGGATCGCCGGCTACGCGCTCGAGCTGGCTCAGGAATTCACGGCGTTTTACGAGGCGTGCAAGGTAATCGGTGCTTCGCCGGAGGTGCTCGAGTCGCAGCGGGTGGCGCTGTCGGTGGCCGCGCAGCGGACGATCGCGCTGTCGCTCGGCCTGCTCGGGGTGAGCGCGCCCGACTCGATGTAGCTCGGCACCGAGTCCTTGTTGCTCGGCGTCGAGTCTTTGTAGCCCGCGGTCAGCCCCGGAACTGGCTGAGCTCCTTGTCGAGGCGCTCCTGATCGAGGGGGTCGAGCGGGGCTAGCGATTGGTCCGGGTCGAGCGTCGCGGCCCGGGTCCGGCGCCGCCAGCGCGGCAGAGTGACGGCGATGATCGCGATGCCGACGATCAGGATGGCCGGGGGCAGCAGGTAGATGCTGAGGTTGAACCCGTGCGCCGGCGGACGGCCGAGCACACCGACCCCGTACTGGGCGACGAGGTTCTGCTCGATCTGCTTCGTGGTCAGCCCCTGGGCGATCAGCGTCCGGATGTAGTCGCGCTCCTGATCGGCCTCGGGCGACTGAGCGACCGCGAGCGGCTCGCGGCAGGCCGTGCACATCAGCTGGCTCTCGAGCTCGGTCAGCGACGCGCGGGGCGGCGGGGCGGCCTGGGCTTGTGCTGCCGGGGCGAGCGCTATCGCGATCAGCGCGAGGAGGGGGGCGATCCGGCGGGGAGTTGCGGTGAGGCGCGCAGTCCAGCTCACGACGGCTCGCCCAGGACTCGCGCCACGGTCTGCTGGAGCCAGTTGCCCGCCAGCTGGTAGCGCCGCAGAGCCACGATCCGGCCCTGGCGGTTGATCACGAAGGTCTCCGGGACCCCGTCGGTACCGAACGAGCGGACGAAGTTGCCGCTGATGTCGCGGATGACCGGATATGTGATGTGGTTCTGCTGAACGAACGTTTCGGAGGCGCTCGAGTTGTCCAGGTAGGTGACGCCCAGAATCGTCGCGTCGTCCTTCGCGATCTGCTTCTGCTCCTGCTCGAGGATCGGCGCCTCGGCCAAGCAAGGCTGGCACCAGGACGCGAATACGTTCATCACCACGACCTTGCCGCGGAAGCTGGCCAGGCTCTCGGTCCCCGCGGAGCCGAGGATCGGCAGTTGCTGGTGGGCGCTCGGCGTGATGGGGTAGTCGCCCCGGGCCACGTCGGAATCGATCGAGCTGTTCGTTCCCTGGTGCGTGATGCCGAACGTGAGCAGCGCCAGCAGCGCCACCGCGATGACGATGGCCACGATGGGGATCGCGTGGCGGCGCATGTCCGGAGAGTAATACGCCGGCGGCGCGGGGCCCCGCATCGCCCGAAATGCCGGAACTTGCGAATTCCTGCACAACCACGGCCTGGTTTGGCTGACCGAAATGTGACGGAGTGTTTGCAGCGGGCGCCGCTGTTCTAAGAGAATCGCTCGAACGTTGTCATCGCCGAGCAACCCATCCAACGGGAGCGGATGGATCCCCCATGAGGGGGATCAGTCAGCTGCCCCCTTCGCCCTGCGGCTCGAGCCAATGGATCGCGGCTGGGTGCGCGTATGCGTGGAGGGTGAGCTGGCGTTGACGAGCGCCTCGGTTCTCGAGCACGCGGTCGAACAAGAGCTTCAGGCCGATAGCAACGTTCTGCTCGACTTCTCGCAGATCGACTTCATCGACTCCTCCGGCCTCCGGGCCATGACTGCACTGGTGCGCACCGCCAAGGCGAGGGGCCGCAAGCTCAGGCTGAGCTCCGACATGCCGGCGCACGCGCGTCGGCTGATGGAGATCGTCGGACTGCTGCCGTTCGTCCCGATGGAGCCCGAGGATCCACCGCGCTGAAGCCGCCCCGGCTGAGCTCGCGCGTTGCTTTCCAACGACCTTGGGCTGCGGTCCGCACGAAGCTCCAGGCGCTGAATCAGGGCCACGTCGCCGGTAGGCGAGCCGTAGAATCGCGCCTACGCGGACGTAGCTCAGTTGGTAGAGCGTTGGCTTCCCAAGCCAAAGGTCGCGGGTTCGAGACCCGTCGTCCGCTTTCAAGCTCTCGCCGGCGATTTGCGGGACCGATGCCGCGTCCCGGTCGAGGCCTGCAACGGTCATCGCGCGGGCATCACCGTGGCCGCGAGTCCAATGGCTGCCTTTGTCCCGGTCGGGGTCGCCATGGCCGAGGTTGGTGACGACGAGACCGTTTCGCGCGAAACGATCGTCCCGAGAGGCCTTCGATCGGTCGGCTCTGCCTGATATGCACCGCGCCCAGAATTGTCACGATGTCGCTGGTTGCCGGATTAGCGGCGAGCCGGCCGTATTCGTCGCGAATCCCCTCCGAGCTTCCGCGACGAACAGGCGGCTCACTCGCCTTTGCTCGGTCGGTCGGGTGCGATTAGTCGTGAGACGGCGTCGATGACGGCGAGTCTTCTTGTCGTGCGGTCGGGGGCTGTGGTCGCGCTGAACTCTGGGTTCAGTGTTGCCCAGGCGCTGGCGATCGATTGGACGAGGACGAGGATTGCGGTTGCGTCCCATCGATCCGTCAATTTGCCTTCGCTTTGAGCTTGGCGGAGCTTTTCCAGCCGGGTCTGGTTCGCGGAGATCACGGCAGGGAGTCCCGGGCCGTTGGAGCGCTCGAGGCGGTACCAGGAGGCCAGTCGGATGACGGCTGGGTCGTCTTCGAAGATGTCGAATAGGCGTCCGGCGTAGTCGGGGAGGTCGGCGCCGTCGAAGTTGACGCGGTCCAGGTGGGTCTGGACGTGCGCGGCGAAGGCCGCGTCGAACAGTGCGTCCTTGCTGTCGAAGTAGGCGTAGATCAGCGCTTTGTTGCATCGGGCGGCGGCCGCGATCCGCTCGACCCTGCCGCCGGCGATGCCGTACTCGGCGAACTCGTCGCGCGCCGCGTCGAGGAGGCGCTGCTTGGTGCGTGCTGCGTCTCGGGTCCGTTCGGGTCGGCTATCGCTCGCCACCGGGCTGATTCTATCTATCTAACCGGTTATTGACATGGTGCAGCGGATCTGGAAGACTGCGTATATAACCGGTTGTTTAATTAGATCGGAGATGTCTGATGAGCAGAACGTGGTTGATCACGGGCAGCTCGCGGGGGTTCGGGCTCGAGCTCACGCGAGCGGTTCTGGAGAGCGGCGACCGGGTGCTGGCGACCGCCCGGCGCCCTGAGCAGCTGACCGATCTGCTCGCTGGGTTCGGCGATCGTGGTCGGGCGGCCGCGCTCGATGTCACCGATCCCGTGGCCGCGCGGGCCGCGGTACAGGCGGCTGTCGACGCGTTCGGGGCACTCGACGTGGTCGTCAACAACGCCGGCTACGCCAACAGCGCCGCGATCGAGGAGATGGATGAGGACGACTTCCGCGCCCAAATCGAGGCGAACTTTTTCGGGGTGGTGAATGTCACGCGTGCGGCGCTCCCGGTGCTCCGCGGGCAACGCTCCGGCGCCTTCGTCCAATTCTCGTCCGTTGGCGGGCGCGTCGGCGGCACCCCGGGGATGGGTGCCTACCAGGCGGCCAAGTTTGCGGTGGAGGGGTTTTCCGAGGTGTTGGCCAACGAGGTCAAGCCGTTCGGCGTGAAGGTCATGATCGTCGAGCCCGGCGCGTTCCGCACCGACTGGCAGGGATCCTCGATGCGGCTGCACGAGGTCGGAGCCGACTACGAGCCGAGCGTTGGGGAGATCAACCGCATGCGGGAGCGGACCAACGGAACGCAGCCCGGGGATCCAGCGCGGGCCGCACGGATCATCGTCGAGGTCGTCGGATCTGACGACCCGCCGCGCCGGCTATTGCTCGGAGCGGGCGCCGTCGCTCAAGCACGGGACGCCGCAACGCAGCGCGCGGCCGAGCTCGAGCAGTGGGCGGACCTCAGCGCGACCGCGGACTTTCCGCAGCAGAGCGCGTCAGCGGCATAGGCGCCGACCGACAGGCCGGCTCTCACCGTCAACACTGACTGAATCAAGGAAGGTCACATGGACAGATCGACATGGCTAATCACCGGCGCATCGAGCGGGCTCGGGTACGCGCTCGCGGAGTATGTCCTTGAACAGGGAGATCAGGTCGTGGCCGCAGCACGGACGCTGAAGCCAATGGCAGCTCTGACGGAGCGCTACCCGGACGCGGGCCTCGCGCTCACGCTCGACGTCACCGATCCGCAGCAACGAGCCGACGCCATCAGTCAGGCCGAGGCACGCTTCGGCGCGATCGACATTCTGGTCAACAACGCCGGTATCGACTTCATCGGCGCGATCGAAGAGCAAGAGGAAAAGGACTACCGCGCCCAGTTCGAGGTCAACTTCTTCGCCGCCGCCGCGCTCCTGCGACAGGTGCTTCCCGGCATGCGCGCCCGCGGCCGCGGCACGATTATCAATATCTCCTCAATGGACGGGATCGCCAGCCTCCCGGTCAACGGCTGGTACGCGTCAAGCAAGTTCGCGCTCGAAGGCCTCACCGAGGCCTTGTGGCAAGAACTCGAGCCGATAGGCCTTCGCGCGTTCCTGGTCGAACCAGGCTCCTTCCGCACCGGCCTCGAGACGCGCACCAAGTTCTCCGGCACGACGATCGATGACTACGCGGCAACCTCGGGAGCGTTCCGGGAGATGCTCAAGACAATCACCCCCGAGATGTGGCCCGGCGACCCCGCCCGTGCCGCCGCCGCGATCTACCACGTCGTCAACTCAGACGAAGCCCGTCACTGGGTGATTCTCGGCAGCGACGCCCACCGGCGAATCGGCGTGAAACTCGACATGCAGCGCGCCGAGTACGAGGCCGGCAAAGAGACAGCATTCAGCACCGACTACCCTGACGCTACCGGGCCAACCGTGCTCTAGGCCATCGACGGACGGCCACGCGACGCCGGGAACCCTCGCGGTTCCAAGGAGGCGCTCGGGACCGACGTTCGGCCCCAACCATCGGTCCCCGACGCCGGACGGATCGAGGCGCCCGGCGGCGACCTGCACGAGTTCGGCCTGAACGGCGAACTCGCCGACCTCGACCAGCTGATCCCGCGAAACGCGCGGCTTCCAGAACGTCGGGACCTCGGTGCTGAAAAGCCTCGTCGGCGGCGTGAGAGGGTTCTGGGCCGGGTAACGCCGCGCGAGCTTGAACGTTCCCTGGATGGTGTTCGCGGTGGAGGCGATTGACGCGACCCGGCCCGCCTGGGTGGGCCTCCTGCTCGCCGTCAACTTCGGCTCGGTGTTACTGGTCCAGCCCGGCGCTCAGCCACGAGTGAAGGCGCCATTCAGCCACACGAACCAACTGGACCGGTGCGGCGGTCGCCGCGCAGGTGGATCCGGCATACCTCGCCCGTCGGGAGCAGGCGCGGACCCGCCACCCGCGCTCGTCACGCGGCATGCGGCCGTCTGGCCTGTTCGACCTGAGTTGCCTGGGCATGGATTGAGGTAATACTACGCGGGGCCGTAGATCTGGTGGAGTGGCGCCGGCGGCCCGGCGCCTCGTAACCGAATGCGCGGAGCGCACGGAGCCATTCGCCGAGCCGTGGCCGACCGGCACAGACCACTACCAGCGAGTCCGGCCGGCTGGTCACAAAAACATCGAGGATCTCGGAAAAAGCGAACAACACGTGGCGTATCTCGCGCACGTTGTCGCGGCCGTGTGAGATGTTGATCTGGTGGGTCTGCACTGGAGCCTTCCGGGCGTGAGGTTGGATCTACTATGCATCATAGTATGCCACTGTGTGGGGCGCTCTCGCCGCCGTCGCGCCGACGCTCGAGCTGGATCGGGCGCCACCACCTCGGTTCGCTCGGCAACGCGGGTCGCCAGCACCTCGGGCCGCCGAGTCAGACACCGGACCTGGCGGCCCGAAGCCTCGAGTCGGTGGAGCAGGCGGCCTCCGATGTAGTCGGTGGCGCCGGTGACGAGAACTTGGCTGGTCATCTAACTACTATAGCGCGTCGTAGCTAATCCTGCTACGCCCTGTAGTGGATACGGGAAGGTATGGGCCGAACGCGGAGTCTCCACAGCTAGAAGCAACGCGGGCCGAGCCACGGACGAACGTTCGAGAGGTAAGGACACGTTGGACAATTTTCCATAAGGGGTAACGCTAAATGAGTCGAGCACGATTCCCACTAGTGGCAGCGGTCGCCGTCGTCGTCGCAGCAGCCATCGCGGTGCTGGTGGCCACCAGCGGCGCGAGTACCACCAAGCCTCAGCAGACCGTCGCGGCCGCGTCGGCCATCTCGGTGAAGCAGACCTCGCTCGGCCAGACGCTGGTCGATGCCAACGGGCGCACGCTGTACCTGTTCGAGGCCGACAGGCCCAACGTGAGCACCCTGTCGGCGGCCGGCCAGGCCATCTGGCCTCCGTTCACGGCCACGACTAAACCGCGAGCGCTCAACGGGGCGGTGGCCGGACGGATCGGCACGGTGACGCAGCCGGGTGGCGGGTCCCAGGTCACCTACAACGGACACCCCCTGTACTACTACGTCGGCGATCACGGCCCGGGTCAGACGACCGGCCAAGGCCTGAATCAATTCGGCGCCCTGTGGTACGTCCTCGGACCCGGCGGCAACGCGGTCACCTCCTCACCCACCACACCCGCGCGCGCCAGCGGGTCCGGTTCGTCCAACTACGGATACTAAGCGCGCGCGCTCACAGCAGCCAGGCGCCGAGCCCCAGGTCCAAGACGGGCTCGGCGTCGGCTGTGGCGTGGACGTGAGCTCCGCAGCAACTCGTAACTATTCCCGCGCCGCGCGCTACTATGCGCACTAGTAATCCGTCTTAAGCCTCACACAGACCCTGCGCAACGTGATCGGAGGCATCACGCTTGAGGACGCGCTGACCTCTCGTGACCAGATCAATGGCCAGTTTGCGAATTGTGCTTGACGACGCAACCGGGAAATGGGAGATCCGCGTCAACCGCGTCGAACCCATCGACCCGCCCGACACGATTCAGCAGGCCATGGAAAAGCAGATGCCAAAGGCGAGGCGAAGGCGATCGGAACTGTGTTTCAGTGCCATCCACAACGGCCGGCTGGACCCTCAACTGCTGTCCCATCAGTACCTCCAGATGCTCCCGCGTCTTGCCCTGGGCGAGGACGACAAGGTGTTTCTGATCCCGTCGGAGTTCTCGCAGGCCTTCGGCGGCTTGCAGCGCGCGCTCGAGCGGGTGGCCTCCAGTGCGGACGCAGCCGAACCGGCTGCCCCGCGCACAGCCAATGCGACCCGTAACGGCACAGAGCCCGATGCCGCATGACCGCTGTCAAGACCTTCGTCTTCGGCGTGCTGGCGGGGACCATCTTCGGCGCGACGTTCCTTGGAGTGGTCTCCCATCTCCTCATCATCGCTCCCGCCCTGTTCGGCGCCGGCACGCTTGCCCTGCCGGGGAAGGCGCCGCCGCATATCGGGGGGCGCGGCCGAAAGGACGTGAACGCCTCGCCGACGCCGGGCGCTTGACCCTCGATGGAGACCTCACCCAGGCGACGGACTGGGCCAGTCAAGCGACTTGATGGTCACGCGGGCGACGGGCTGGGGGGCTACGTCGCGCCGGTAATTTGCGCCCGGTTTGGATCCCTCGTTGGCGTGGCGGCGTCAGGCCACAGACCTGTGCAATCGCATGCCGTTCGCGTCCTCGTCCTCGTCGCCCCGCCGTCCTGGGTCTCAAGACCGGACGGAGGGCGTACTGAGTTGACGGCGCTGGTCGCGGTTACTTTTGCGTACGCCTTCTAGGTGGTCTCTTGTGCTATTGGCCGCCGCCGGTCACACGGACCCCACGGGGACGCTGGTTGAATCGTCGGTCGCGCGTGGTGGCTCAGGAGCGGCGCTCGAACAGGCCGGCGACGAACACGCTGAGCTCGTAGAGAACCAGCATGGGGATCAGCTCGAGGAACGTCGTCACGGCGTCGGTACCGGGTAGCAGCAGCGCCAGTGCGACGAGGGCAACGATGGCGTGGCGGCGGTGCTTGCGCAGCTGACGTGTACTCACGATCCCTGTGCGGGTGAGTCCAATGACGGCAACCGGGATCTGAAAGAACAGCCCGGTTGCCAGCAGCGTCAGCAAGATGAATCGGTAGTAGGTACTGGCCTGCACGAGCGCATCGAAGGAGCTGGCGTTGAAGTTCTGCAGAAACCCGACCGCGCCGGGTAAGACGATGAAATAGCCAAATGCTATTCCGGCGATGAACAGAAGTGGCGCAATTGCCATCAGTGGCAGCGCGACGCGACGTTCGCCGGGGCGGAGGGCAGGGATCACGAAGGCGTAGAGCTGCCAGAGGATCACTGGCAGCGTGAGGAGCAGCGCGAAGTAGCCGGCGACGATGAGCGTCTGGGTGAACGGTTCGCCCAAGCCGAGGGTCACCGGCTGGCGGCCTTGGGGCCCGGCCGGGGTAACGGCGGCAACCGCGGCGTCAGCCCGGGCGGCTGAGTTCAGCGCCTGCCGCTCAGTGGCGGCGAGGGGAGCCGAGGATTGCGCGAGGAGCTGGGCCGCGAGGCGTTGGCGATCCAGCGCGACGCTGAGGCTCTGCTGCACGCGGGCGGCTTGGGCGAGCGGACCGTGCGCGTGCCGGAGCGCCCCGGCGCTTGCACGCGCTAGGGGGCGGTTCAGGACGTTTAGTAGGGCATGGTTCTGCCAGAACGCAAATCCGACCTGTGACCGTCACCGCGGCGAGGGTGATGACCAACCGCGTTCGGAGCTCACTCACGTGCTCAAGGATCGGCAGACGAGCTTCGTGGCTAACGGGTCGGAGTGTTAGTGCCATGACGCTGGCTGCCGGCTCAGGCTGCCCTCGGTCGGGACCGCATCACCGGCGTCACTGATCCGTAGGTGCGTCCTGGTGGGTGAGGTCGGGGGTGGCTGCGATCTGCGGGTCGTCGCGGTTGCTCCCGGCGATCGAGCTTCGGAATTCTTTGAGTCCCTCGCCGATGGCGCGGCCCGCCTCGGGGAGGCGCTTGGGCCCCAGGAACAGGAGCGCGACGACCAGGAGGATGATCAGGTGCGTGGGTTGCAGGATTCCGGTGAACATGGTGGTGTCCTTTTGCTTGGGCGGATCGGCCGCGGCGCTTGAGATGAACCGCGGCCGCTCTGCGTGGTTGGTTAGCCGCCGTGTCGTCTCAGCGGCCGCCGGCTGACGCTGCGTCTAACGGAGGCTGCGCTGGGCGGCGTCGGCCTCTCTGGCCAGCTCGAGGACGGTCCTGAAGAACTTCGGGGACTGGCCCTCGAACAGCCGGTCAGCGGTGAAGCTCTTGATCGTGGCCACGGCGCCGCCGTTGTCGTCCAGGGTGGGTCGTACGATCGAGCATTGGGGTAGATCCTTGTGCAGGAAGTCACACGGTTCGGGGAGGATCAGGTTGGTCTGGTTCAGCTCGCCGCCCTTGGCGTTTAGATCGGGGAAGGTCACGCCGGTTTCGGGATCGGTGACCCCGGCCAGTGGCTGCGCGACGGCGTTGCCCGCCTTGTCGTGCCAGAGCGAGAAGTGGTTCGTCTCTACTCCGCCGATGGAGACGATGATCCGGAGCACCTCGAGGCTGGTGGCCTTGAGCGCCATGATGCTGTAAAGGCTGGAGCCGCCCTGCTCGATGTAGGCGAAGTGAAACCCGGCGGTGTTGGCGATCGCCTGCATCCGCGTCTCCTGGGCCCCCACCGGTGGGACCGGCGCCGGCAGCCCGGACGGGGTGTCGATGTCGTTGAGCGGGATCGCCGGCTCGTGCTTGATGTCGACGGCCTGGGGGAAAGTGGCTCCCAGATCGGGGTTCTGGGTGCTGCGGTATCGGACATACCAGCTCGTGTCGACGTCGAGCGTCTGCAGGTTCGTCAGCCGTCCCTTCTGCTTCGCGCCCGTCGCCTGGCTGCTCGGAAGCGTCCGGAACTCGTCCAAATTCACCAGCGGCGCGCCTTTTGAGCGTAGATACGCGTTCAGGAAGGCGGCGTGGCTCTCCTCATCGTCGGTGTTGTCGGCGATGTACTGCGGCATGTCGCTGTCGAGGTTCGAAAGCGCTGCCATGTAGGCGGGGTTGCCTCCGTTCACCCCGCCCAGCTCGTTGTACTGCTGCCATAGGTCGGTTTCGATCAACTCGATCGCGGCCAGTAGCCGCAAGATTGCGACATCGCCCGCGGAGATCTCGCGGCTTGCGGCGCGCGCCTCGCCGGCGAACAACGCCGCCCCGGGAACAGCCGCCACGCCCGCGAGCCCGACGCCTTTCAGGAATGAACGACGCCCCACGACCCCGCGCCACCGGGCTTCCAGGCCGCCCTCGCCCGACGACTCGATGGAACGGTCGGACGTTACATCTGATTGGCTCATGTTGTGCCTTTCGTTTGTTGGGTTGAGTGATCTAGCTGGTATGGACCGCGGGGGGCAGGGGCACGGTGCCGCGCGCGCCTGAGCCCCCAGGCCCGCTGGTGGCCACGCGCGCGGCTTTGTGTCCTCACGCGCGGCGCGTTTCCAGCGCCGAGGCGCCGACTGAGGATTCCGTCGTTGATGCCCTCGAGCCATGCGTCGACGTTCGCGTCGCCCTCGTAGACGATCAGCAGCGTGGCGGTCATCGTGGTCGCCAGGACGTCGGTGATCCCGGGGAAGTCGTCAAGCAAGCGGTCGTGGACCGCTCCCCACTCAGAAGCAACTTTCAGCCCGGGCACGGTGAACATGAACAGTCGGGGCACCGCTACGCCTCCCACGCGGTAGACGTGCAGGCGGCATTGGCCGCCTCGCCGCGGGTGACGAGCATGGCCTGCAGCTCGTGCGCCCGGCGGTCCGCGATGGCGAGAAAGACACCGAGCGAGACGATGGCGACGGCCTCGGCTGCAATCGCGATCACGATCTCAACGCGATATCCGTGTTCCATGAACCCGAACAGCGACCTGTGCTCGCTGATCAAGAGCGCGGTCAACGCGCCGGCCGCAGCCCCGATGCCGGCGAGGGCTGCCAGCGAGTCAAACAGCAGCCGACCCCGGCGAGTGGACCGTCGAATTGGCATCAGCAGCAGGAGACCGAGCGACGTCGCCGCGATGAAATTCACTAGGAAGAGCGGTCCGATCGTAGGGATGACCGAGAAATGCGCGACCGTGTACTGCTCGAGGTGCACGCCCCCCACGACGAGGAGCGCAATCGCCCCGATGGCCCTCGCCACGCGTAGCGCGCGTATCCGATCTCCGGGTCCACGTCCTGATCTCATGAAGTCTCCTCAAGCGGTCTCGGGTGTCTTCGAAAAGCTCTACGACGCGCCGTCGTAAAAGGCCTTCCTCCTCTAAGACACCCACCCGCGCGAAAACTTCCCAATGGGGGCAGGAAAAACTACGCAGCCTCGTAGACGCCGCCGCCGGAGCCTTCCGGAAGCCGTGGTAGACGGTGCTTCGGCGCGGCCAGCGCGCGCGCCCGCCGCTTCTCTACCACCAGCCCTGCGTCGTGATCCTGCCGGCGTGGCCGAGCTGGCGGGCTCCGCCACGCTTGTCGACGACCGTGGCCGCAAACCACAGCAGCGTCGGGAAGCGCCAGCTCGGCGGCTGTCCGACGAGGTTACTGACCCTCCCAGGATCGATCACGGCCGAGGCTCCCGTGGGCGAGGACTCCGAGAAGGCGCGAATCGCGCGCGCGAGCGCCGAGCAGCTGTCAGGGCCGGTCCGCGGCCGATCCCTCTCCACCAGGCCCTTCCCCGCGGGGCCGACGGACTCGGCGATCGCCCTGGAAGCGGCGGATACGGACGGGGACGCTTTCAGGAAGGTTTGGCGTTGGCCGGCGTCTTCGTGATTGAGATATCTACGACGCCGCGTCGTAATTCGAGACGCGGCTTCGAGCGACCCAGGAGTTGATCGGAATGAACCTGAAGAGACCACCTCGAACTCACGCCGCTCGCCTCGAGTTCCTCGACGCGCTGATGGATAGCTACCTGCACTGGCGCGACGAGAGCCGCGCGGTAGCCGAGTCGTATCGGAACTGGCGCTCGGCACCCGGGCCTGACCGCGACGGCGCCTTCGATGAATATCTCGCGGCGTTGGATCGCGAAGAGCACGCCGCCGGCGGCTACCGGCACGCGGTCGAGCAGACGCAGGGGGCCTAACGCGACCGGCGAGTCGCCGGCTGTGGCAACCTACTAGGCCGTGTAGTATGATACGAATCGTGAATCCTTCTGTAGAAGTCGGACCATGACCGATCTAACGATGCAACAGCGACTACGACGCGCTGTCGTACTCGATCGGAGGCCGGGCCGAATCGAGACCTCGTCCAAGTCCCCGCAGCGAAAGGACACCCGCGTGCCCGCACAGGAGATCTCATCACAGTCGATCGGACAACACGCTTCGAGCGCGCCGGGACTGGCTCCTTCGTCGATGAAACATCGCCTGCCCGCGCCTCGCCGCGGTCTGACGAGCGGCGCCTCACCTCACCTCCCCGCCAATTTGCAGCCGCCGTCGTCGCCGGCTGTCCCACGCGCGGCGTGGTCACGGCTCGCAGCTTGCACCGCCGCCGCGGCGCTGCTGCAAATCGACGGCACCTCATCACGGTCGCGCTGCCGTCGGTGGCGCATGGTCTGCATGTCAGCACGAGCTCCGCCTCGGTTGTCCTCAGCGTGTACTTCGCGGCCTATGCCATCCTGCTGATCCCCGGCGGAGAGTTGGTCGACCGGTTCGGAGCTCGCCGGCTGGCGCTCGTCGGTCTCGCGCTGTTCGCCGTCGGAGCGGCGGCCGGCGCAGTCGCGGGCAACTTCGTCGAGCTGCTCGTGGCACGCGTCGTGCAAGGCGCCGGGCCCGGCCTCGTCAGCCCCGCCGCGCTCGCCGGCGCCGTCTCGGGCTTCCCGCCAGGGCGGCGCGGCCGCGTGCTCGGCATCTGGGGGGCCAGCGCCGGCATGTCGAACCTGCTCGGTCCGCTGCTCGGCGGTGTCCTCACCGTGGCGGTCGGATGGCGCGCTGACTGGTGGGCGCTCGTGCCGTTGACGATCGCCGCCGGGGTGGCGATTGCGCGCGTGATGCCCGCGATCGTGCAGGCCGACGAGCGCGCGAACCCCGCGCTCAACCGGATCGTGCTGGCGGCCACGCTGGTCGCCGGGCTCACGTTCGCCGTCATGATCGGTGCCTTCTACATTGTCGAGCAGTACCTGCAGCGGGTGGCGGGGTTCTCGGCGCTCGGAGCATCCGGCGCCCTGGTGCTCGTGGCGCTCCTGGTCGGCGCGGCTGCGCCGGTCGCCGGGAGGCTCGTGGATCGCCACGGGGAGCGGCTGCTCGCGCTGCTGGGGTTCGGCGCCTCGGGGCTCGGGCTCGCGGTCCTGGGGATCCCGGGCATGACGCTCGACGGCGTCGTCACGATCTTTCCGCTGATCCCGGTTGGCCAGGGACTCGGGATGCTGTTCGTGCCGACCTCGCGTGCTGCACTCAACGCCAGCCCCCTGGCCTCGCACGGTCGGACGTCGGCGCTGCTCTCGGTCGGCCGGCTGCTCGGCGCCACAGTTGGCGTCGGGCTGGCCGGTGTCGCGCTGTCGGGGACGCTGACCGCGTCCACCGTTCACCGAGCGCTGCTGTTCGGGGCGACGCTGTGCGTCGTGGTGGGGCTTCCCGCCGCGACCCGGCTGACCGCCCGGGCCGCCGAGCCCGCCGCGCATGCGATCAGCGCCTGAAGGCCGGCAAGTTACTAGAGAGCATAGTACGAAGCGACATAGTATGATGGTTCGAGATGAGTTCCCGCGTCGCCCAGAAGGAGGCCGCCCGGCAACGACGGATGGCAGCCGACGCGCAGTCCACCCGTCGGAGACGGCAACAGCTCCATTGGCGTCGCCTGGCCGGGACGGTTGTGGCTGCGGCCGTTGTTGTGGCGGTCGCGGTCGCGGCCTCTAGCGGCGGCTCACGTGCCCCCGGTGCAAACGGCGGGAGGCTGTCCGGAGTGGCCTTCTCCGGCCACCTGTTTGCCGGGATTCCTCAACGTGGGAGGGTGCTGGGCCGCGCCGATGCGCCTGTCCGGTTGGTCGAGTTCGCGGACCTCCAGTGTCCGTATTGCGATGAGTATGCGGTTCGCGCGCTGCCGAGCCTGATTGCGAATTACGTGCGTCAGGGAAAGCTGCAGATGCAGTTCGAGAACCTGTCGTTCATCGGCCCGGACTCCGTCAAGGCCGGGCGCGTGGCTGCCGCGGCGGCGGAGCAGAACCGGCTCTGGAACTTCGTCGACCTGCTCTACCTCAACCAGGGAGAGGAGAACACCGGTTACGTCACCGCCTCATACCTGCGCCGGCTGCTGGCGGCGCTGCCCGGCCTGAACGTGCCGGCGGCATTGCGGGCGAGTGGGACACCTGCCGCCGATGCCGCGCTGCTCCAGGCCAACCAGCTGGCGGCCGAGGAAGGTGTGAGCGGGACCCCGACGTTCCTCGTGGGGCGAACCGGCCAGGCACTTCGCGTGTTCCAGCCAGCCTCGCTTACCGCTACGCCCTTTGAGGCGGAGATCAACGGACTGCTGGCAGGCGTCCGATGAGCGGTCGGCTGCTCCGGGGCACGAGCGCGATGCTCGCCCTCGGCGGCGTAGGGATCGCGGGCTATCTGACGTACGTCCACTACGCTGGCCTGCATCCGGTGTGCGGGATCTCGCACGGCTGTGAGACCGTCCAAACCTCAAGTTATGCCTACCTGGCCGGGATTCCCGTGGCGCTCCTCGGACTGGTCACCTACCTGCTGATCCTGATCACGCTGCGCAGGCAGGGCGACAACGCTCTCTTCGCCGGCTACGTCCTCACCCTGATCGGGTTCGGCTTCAGCCTCTACCTGACCTACCGAGAGGTCTTCACCATCCACGCCATCTGCTCGTGGTGCGTCTCGAGCGCCATCGTCTTGATGCTCCTAGCCGTCCTGCAGACGATCAGGGTGCTGGGCGCCAGCCGACCGGCTCGGTCGCCGACGGCTCAGATCGCGTAGCGGCACGTTGAGCCTGGACGCCGGCGTGCTACAGATCGCTGACGACACCCGTGACCACGGGCACCGAACCACTCACGCGAGCCGAGCAGCTTTGAGGATGCGTCCAAGCTCGCAAGACGACGACCGGCGAGACGCGGTGCCGGCCGGGTCGCTCGAGCCCGGAGGTCGCGTGGCGGCTGCGCGAAGGGCTAGCTCAGCCCTTGCGAGCTTCGCGTTGCAGAGCCCGCCGGCGCGCTGGGTCGAGTCCAGCCATCTGCTGTGCGAAGTGGCTGAGTGCGACGTCGCCGTACTGATCGACGAGCGCCGCGACCTCCGACTCGGCTCGGAGCGCCATATATTCCTCGCGCGTATACGCCGGGGCGTAGTAGTCGGTCTTGCCTTCGCGACGGCGGCTGAGGAGGCCCTTCGTGTGCAGCCGCGCCATGACCGTCATGTATGTCGTGTATGCGCGCGGGTCATCGGCGCGCTCGTTCAAACTGTCCATAACCGTCCGAACGGAACTTTCGCCGACCCTCCAAAGTTCCTCCATGATCTCGGATTCGAGTTCGTGCAGGGGCGGCGGAACCGACTTGGGGCTCGATTTGGTGCGCTTTCGGAGTGGCATCTACGACGCATCATAGCAAGCGCATCCGCGCTCACGGCCCCGCCCCCAACGGTCCCCGCGCTGCGCGGGCCGGCGATTTGCGCGCGCGCTCCTGAACCCACTACTATGCTGGATAGTACGAAAGAAGGAGTATCCATGCGACAGGAGCAGCGAAGGAACCAAACGAGGTTCGGTCTCGTACCCGACATAGAGGATGGCGAGGTGACGGTCGAGCAGGCGCTGGCCATGCGGGACGATCAGGCCAGGCGGGCCGAGCAATATGCCGATCGGGTCGAGCAGGCGCGAACGTCCGGTCATTGGGCCGCGATGCGGCACTGGATGCACGAGTACCGGCGCGCCACGAAACAATGCCGTCTCCTGGGCGAGTGGATCCGCGGGGAGCGCCCCGCGCGGGCTCAGACAGCCGGGGCGGACGCTCCTCAAATCGCCGACCGTCCCGGCGTCGCCCGCCTCGCCCCGCGGGTCGCTGCTGACATGCCGCCTGCCGGCGAAGCGGCCTGAACCGGTGGGGTCTTCGTCCAGAAATGCAGAAGCTCCCGCCCCTCCCGTGCTTCACGAGCTCGAGGAGGCGGTGATGGACGTGATTTGGGCGCACGACGAAATCTGCGTGCGAGAGGTCATGCAAGCCCTGAATCGTCGTGGCGCCGCGCGCGCGTACACGACCTATATGACGATCATGGCCCGGCTTGATACCAAGGGCCTGCTGATCCGCACGCGCCGCGGGAAAACGGACTACTACCGGGCCGTGTACACCCGCGAACACTACGCGGATCTTCGCGCCGGCGCGGCTATCGACGCGATCGTCGAGCAATTCGGCGAGGTCGCGCTCTCTCACTTCGCCCGCCAGATCGCGCAGCTGGATCCGGCCCACCGTCGATCGCTCACGCGCCTTGCCCGCGGGAGGTGACGTCAGGCACCGCTACGTATTCGGGCTGGCGGCCGCGCTGGGCGTCGGCGGCCTCGGCTTGACCGCCGCGACCATCATCACGACGGTCGCGTCGGTGCATCGAGCCTCTGCGGGCGCCCGGCAGATCGTGCTCGCGGGGATACGGTTCACCTATCCGACCGTGAACGGCCCAGAAGTCCTCCTGTTCGTGCTCGGGATGTCCGCGGCTGCGGTGATCGCCACGGCCGTCCGAGCGGGTTGGCGCCAGATCAGCGCCCACCGGCGCCTGACGGCGGCACTGGAACCGGTCGAGTTCCTCGACCGAGATCCGAGAGTCGGCGTGATTCGGGATCCGCGGCCGCAGGCGTTCTGCGCCGGCTATCTGCGGCCTGCCGTCTATATCTCACGCCGAACCGTCGAGCTCCTCGGAGACAGCGAACTCGACGCGGTACTCGCCCATGAGCATCATCACCGCCGGGTGAGAGATCCGCTGAAGATCGCTTGTGGCCGTGTCCTGAGCGAGGCCCTTTTTTTCGTGCCCATCCTCAAGCCGCTTTGCGATCGCTACGCGGACGTCGCTGAGCTGAGCGCAGATCGGGCGGCGGTCCGCGCGAGCGCGGGCCGCGAAGCACCGTTGGCTTCCGCGCTGCTGGCCTTCGATCAGCACGCACCGCCGGGCACCAGCGGTATCTCGCCCGAGCGCGTCGACTCGCTGCTGGGCCAGCCGACACCCTGGCGCCTGCCGGCGTGGCTGCTGGCCGGGTCGGTCACCGCCCTAGCGGCGCTCACCGTCGTCATCTGGTTGATCAGCGAGAGCGCCCACGCACACGCCACCTTCAACCTCCCGATCGTCTCCTCACGACCGTGTCTGGTGATGATGAGCATCGTGCCCGCCGCCGGCTGCCTCAGGGTGCTCACCCGGCTGGTGCGATCGCGCGACACGAACCGGCGAAAGCCCACCGCTCAGGCGGCACCCAGCCGCAACTGATCATGCACGCGCCGGACTAATCACGTAACTCACCTCGTTACCCACCCTCGACGCCAGCGAAGCCGAGTCCCGATCGCGCGACGGTCAACGAGCAGTCGCCGCAACCATGCTCGACGGCGCAGCGGCAGCGACGAACAAGGCCGCCGCATAGAGGCCCGGACTGCGAGCTAGGCAGATCACACCTGGCGCTCGACCAGCATTCGGATCGCGTCGAGCGTCGCCTCGACATCGTGATCGCTCGCGGCTGCATGCGGAGTGTCGAGGAAGAGCGTGAGCCGAGATCCTTCACCGTCCGCGTCGACCTGCAACCAGCCGCGATAGCCGGAGGCCGCGCCCCACTCGATCCTTCGCGCGGCGTCGTCAGTCGCGAAAGACGCCTCGCCGTGCTGTTCGTGCCCCTCATAGCGGGCATCGACCTCCACACGACCTCCACCCGCGGCGCGTGCCGCCGTCAGCTGTGGCACGAACCTCGGCAGGTTGGTCACGTCCGCAATCGCCGCGTAAACCGCATCCGGCGGCGCCGCGACGTGCTCGGTGTGCTCATGTCGCATGTGCGCTCCTAGCTTTTGGGGAAGCGCAAGCAACCATACCTTCTGAGAACGAAGCGCTGCGGGTTCTTGAGGCCATGGTGCAGGCGTGGCGCGGACGCCAGGTCGAACCGTTCTTCACCTCCGCATCCTGCGTCTCTTCAGGCGCCTGCGCCTCAGCGAGCCTGAAGCCCCGCTCGAGGCGCCCGCGGCGCGGCCGGCATCAGTTCTGGCTCCAGAGACGGCATCGACGGAACGGCTGATTGCGGCGAGGATCGGACCAGTTAGCGGCGACGTAGCTGCGAGCCGGCGAACGCTGCGCCGACGGCGCCAGCCTTGATGTCGGATGGCAGCCATACAAGTTAGAAATGCACGACGACGGCACGTAGTAGAGGCTCCTGCTTCCTACGACCCGGCGGTCGGCAAAGGTGCCCGTCGGAGGCCGCGGACTACGAACCGTCCAGCCGTATGGCCGCGAGCTCTGGCACTGTGCTGCTCTTTCCACGTCGGAGGTCGACGCGAAGCGTCCGGCTTCCCGGGCGGCGTGTGCATCCAAGGGCACCGAGCGCGATCGGTACGGAGAGCGAGATGCCCCGGTAGAGCAGTACCGCCGCGGCCGCTGGTGCCGCGGGTGTGCCGTAGAGCACGAGCGCTCCGATCAGGCCGCCCTCGAGGACCCCCAGGCCGGCGGGTATGGGTAATGCGCCTGCGAGCGACCCGACGAGGTATCCCATCACGACAACCCCGATCTGGGGTGCGTGGCCGTAGGCATGGAAGGCCGCCCAAAGCACGGCGTTATCGAAGGCGTAATAGGCGAGCGCACCGACGAGCTTCCAGTCGCCGGTGGTAACCAGGGCGCGGGCGTCGGTGATGCTCGCGCTTACCGCCGTGGTCGGCTTTGTCAGCGCGCGCCAGAACCTCCGTTGGCGCTGTCCTGCAGGATGGGCCTCCGAGGTGCGCCCTACGTGCCACGTCAAGCCGAGGAGTCCGGCGGCGATCAGCGCCGGCAGGATCGTCAATGTCGCCTGATGAGGGCCGCTCGGGAGCCCGAGCCAGAGCAGCGTCCCGAAAGCGGTGAGCACGACCGCTCCGGGAGCGTTGGTGAGCGCCACGAAGGTGATCGTGGAACGGGCCAGCTGGGAGAGCGATGGCTTCTCGGTCCTGGTCGACCAAGCGCCTACTGTCGGCCCCACCAGTCCTCCCGCCGGCAGGATGGTGCTCGCGCCCAGCGCGCGCAGGGCAGCCGGCGTCGTTCGCCGCCAGCTTAGGGGTGCGGCGAAGACCAGCTTGAAGAAGACGACGAATCCGAGCGCCGACAGGAGCTCTAAGCCCGCCCCAGTCACGATCCACGTCGCACACCCTTCGACCACTCGAGCCGGGACGGCGGCAACGGTAGGGACGACGAGAAACGTGGCCGCGACCGCAGCCACCAAGAGCGGGACTCCGAGCTGCCATCGATAGAAGCGCCGTCGCCGCATGGTCAGCCGCACTGCGTGATGATCGAGACTGGGCGCCGGATCCTAAGAGCGTGACCCGGCCGTCTCGACAGACCCGGCAGCGGTCGTCCTGCGACGGCGCTTGCCGCGCACGGACATGAGCGTCGCGACGCTGACCCCGGCCGCGCTCGCGGCGACGACGCTGAGCAGCGCTCCGGTGACCAGCTCGCTCAGCCACGCCGAGTGGTTGAGCGCGTAGCCGAGGACCCAGGGGCTCGCGGCGAGCCACAGGCCGGCCGCGAAGACCACGTAAGCGGCGGGACGGAGAACCGCGATCAGGAGGGTCAGCGGCCCGAAGGCAAAGATGAAGAAGACGTGGCTGGCGACGGCGGCTGGGCTGCTGGCGTAGCCCCACACCCAGGGGCCAAGCGCGACCCATAGGAGCAGGCCGCCCGCGGCCGCATTCAGGCTTCGATCTTCCAGCGTTTTCCGCAGCGATTTCATTGGGTCATCTCCGGTGACGGATGGGCAAAGAGGACGTAGAGCAGGTAGAAGGCCGGAAGCACGGCGATGAGCACCGCCGCGCCTGCGATCGCGAGTGCGGTCAAAGCGGTATGGGTGGCCGCCGCGGTGTGGATGGTCAACCGGGTTCCGATCATCCGCGGCGACTGGGCGACCAGCCAGCCCCAGACGATCGCTGCGGTGGTCAGCATCGTGGCGCTGCGGGCGACGAGGTAGCGGCGGCGGGCGAGCGCGTAGAGCGACAGGACCGTGGCCAAGACCCCGATCACGAGCAGGGGCAGGGCGGCCGTGCTCAGCCGGTGCCACAGCGCCGGCGCCTTCCAGGCAGCGGCGAGGAGTGCGAGCAGGCTGAGGCTTAGCAAGGACGCTCCCGTCCGCAGGCCGCGGCGGCGGAAGCGCTCCGCGAGCGCCGCCTGGCTCGCGCGCTCAAGCCTGCTTGTCACGAACGTCGCCGCGAGGTGTGCGCACAGAGCCACCGCCAGCAGCCCGACGACGCCTGCGAACAGGCCCGTCCAAGGGAGCAACGAGACGGTGGCGGCACCGTGAGTCGAGCTCGAGACCTCCGCCAGCGCGGCGGCCGATGCGCCGAACAGCAGCGGCGCGGCGACGCTTCCGGCTCCGAACGCCCGGCCCAGCAGCCTTGCGCTGCGGGCCTGACGACCGGGCGCCTCCGTGCGCAGGCTGAAGGCGACCCCGCGCACGACGATCGCAATCACGGCAAGCGTGAACGGTGCCAAGAGGACCGTCCCGAGGGCCGCGAACCCGGTCGGAAAAGCGGAGAAGAGGATCGTGATCGAGAAGATCAGCCAGACATGGTTTGCCTCCCACAGCGGGCCGATGGTGCGCGCGAGTGCGGTGCGCTGCTCGAGGCTGTGGGCGGACGTCAGATCGAGGATGCCGGCTCCGAAATCGGCGCCGGCCAGGATCGCGTACGCGGTCAGGGCGAAACCGAGACCGATCGCGATGAGGGCGGGGAGGCTCATCTCAGGTCACGCCCACAATCGCGCTTGGCGGCATGTCGGGGGTCCCCGTCGCGACCCGCCGTACTCCCCAGACTGTCACCGCGCTGAGACCGATGTAGAGGAGCGTGAAACCGGTGAATGTCGCCCCGAGTCCTGATGCCGTGGTGATTGCGTTCGAGGTGCGAAACACTCCGTAGACGACCCATGGCTGTCGTCCGAACTCGCTCACCAACCAACCGAGCTCGTTGGCCAGGAATGCCAGCGGGCCGGCGCCGGCGAGTGCCATGAGCGTGAGCCGATCCTCCGGCCCGGGGCCGTTACGCCGGCGCCGCAGCCAGTACCACAGGCTCAGCAAGACCAGACCCGTACCGATCCCGACCATCCCGATGAACGCCAGCCGCGTCGCCCACGCCAGGGGAGTGCGATCCGCCTTCGGGAACGTGTCAAGACCGCGCACGGGTGCGTTCGGGCGGTCGTACGCGAGCAGGCTGAGCAGGTTCGGAACCTTGACGTTCAGCACCGTGGTGGCGTGGCCGGGCAACTGGATCCCGCCGACGTTCAGTCCGGCACCGCTCTCGGTGTGGGTGACACCGTCGATCGCCGCCAGCGTCGCCGGCTGGTGCTGGGCCACGGTTCGACCGAGCAGGTCGCCGACGCCGAGCTGGAGCGGGGCGATGATCGCCGCCAGCGAGAGGGAGACCGTGATCGCCTTGCGGTGGTAGGAGTCGCGGCGGCCGCGCAGCATTCCGACGGCGTAGACCGCAGCGACGCCGAAGGTTGTGGCGAGGTAGGCGCCGAGCACCATGTGAGTGGTCTCCGTCGCCCACGCGGGGTTGAACATCGCGGCGAGGACGTTGACGTGTGTCACCCGACCGTGCACGATCTGGAACCCCCGCGGCACGTTCATCCACGCGTTTGCGGTGACGATGAAGAATGCCGACGCCGCCGAGGCGAGGGCGATCGGGAATCCCGACAGCCAATGCACGCGCGGGGAGAGGCGATCCCACCCGTATAGATAGATACCAACGAAGACCGCCTCGAGGAAAAATGCCCCACCCTCGAGCGAGAACGGCAGCCCGATGATGCCTCCCGCGAAGGCCATGAACCGCGGCCACAACAGCCCCAGCTCGAAGCTGATGATCGTTCCCGACGCCGCCCCGACGGCGAACAGGATCGCGAACACCTTCGACCAGCGACGGGCCAGCGCCCGCCAGACCGGATCCCCGGTACGCAGATGCATGCCCTCCGCGATCAGCATCATCAACGGCAATCCGACCCCGAGCACGGCGAAGAACAAGTGAAAGCTCAGCGACGTCCCCATCTGCCCGCGACCCGCGGTCAAGCGACTGACCGCGCCGAGGGGAACCGAAAGAAGACCGGCCGTCATCGCCAGGTACCAGTGGCCGGATCGAAGCGGAGCGCATGCTCCAGGATTGGTTTCATCGCACGGTCCTCCGATCGACCATCCAACGGGAAGGAGTGAGGTTTCGGTATAAGCATCATTCGTCCTACGACGCAGCATAGCAGATACGCTCGGCTGATTACTACGGACCATCGTAGATAATGTTTCGCTTTCCCCCGAGCTCGCCCGTCGTGTGTCGTCCCGTTCGGGGTGCGACCGCTAGAAGCGGCCGCACCCCGCCGGGATGGGGATGTCTTAGGGTGCGGAAACGGTGGAGGGAGCGGCCACCGGATGGACGACGATCCCAGCGGGCAAGCCGCTGGACCCGCACCTTGCGCCGCGGACGTTCGCCTCCGTAGCGAGATGAGGCCGCGAACTGATTTGATCGTCCATGCGACGCAGTCTACTACACGGCATCGTACTTAGCAAGTCTGCCCGCGCCTGGGCGACGAGGTCCTCGACCTCCGTGCGCGCCCTCACCGCCAGGTACTCCTCGCGGCTCAGACTCGGCGCGTCGAAGTCGGTCTTGCCCTCGCGACGCCGCACCAGCAGTCCCTTCTTGTCAAGCCGCGCGATGACCGTCATGTGCCCCGACCGGCTGGCCGCTAGACTACTATAGTGCATCGTAGTGCGCTCCCCCGAATGAAGAGTGATTGCCCAGTTGCGACACGCGGTGCTCGAGAAGCTCTGTCCCTATTGGCCGCCCTGGCGCCAGGGCTCGAACGTGCCGCGCCACCTGGGCGCCACGGCGCCCTCCCCGGGTGCGCTCGCCGCCAACGATTGCTTTGGCCGCGTGGCCGAGCACGAGCGCCTGGTTCTCGAGGACTTGATCGCGGGGGAGCGATGCCCGACCAAGCCGGCGGCGGCCGCGCCACCCGATCAGAGCCCGACCGACCGGGTCGGCTAGGCCAGAACTCGAGCGCGCTCGTGGATCGATGGTCTACGATATGGAGTAGGAGATGACCACATCCACGCGTACGCGGCGGGACACGACCTCGTCGGCGCCGCCGGTCGACGAGTCCAGCCTCAATCAGGGTCGACCCGCGGCGATCGCCGCCGCTCAGGTCTCCCGCGCCAGCCTCGTGCTGGGAGGCTTCGGGTTGGCGTCGGCCATCTTCGTCCTCACCAGGCTGCTCGAGTCCTGGCGGGTCACACCCCGCGCGGCGTCGCACCAGATCGTGATCTTCGGCCAGAGGCTCAGCTACCCCGCCGCCAATATCGACGCCGTCGTCATCGTGCTCCTGGCCGTGCTCGGATCGGTGGTCACTGCTCGAGCCCTAACCGGCGCGTTCCGCGAGATTCAAGCCTCCCGGCGCTTCCACCGATATCTCGACCAAAGCCAGCCACGGCCGCTGCACGACGCGCTAGTGATCGCCGACCCGCAGCCACGGGCGTTCTGCGCGGGGCTGTTCCGTCCCCGGATCTACGTCTCCACCGGGGCGATCGCAATCCTTGACGACGCGGCCCTAGGCGCCGTTCTGGCTCACGAACGCCACCACGCGCGCCGCCGCGACCCGCTGCGACTCGCCACCGGGCGGGTCCTTGCGCGAGCGCTGTTCTTCCTGCCCGAGCTTGCGGAACTCGTCGAGCGTCAACAGGCGCTCGCTGAGCTCAGCGCCGACGAGAGCGCGGTCAACGTGGCGCCGGCGAATCGATCCGCCCTCGCTAGAGCGATGCTGAGCTTCTCCGACACCTCAGCCTGGTCCGGCTCGAGCGGGATTGACCCGGCACGAGTCGACCACCTGCTCGGAGATCCGCCCAGCTGGCGCTTTCCGGCCCTCGTTTGTCTCGCGGCCGCCTCGGTGATCCTGCTTTTGGTCGCCATCGCCGTTCTGGCTGGACGAGTAGCCAGCGGCTCGGCCACGCTCGCGTTGCCGTTCCTGTCCCATCAGCCCTGCGTCGTCGTGCTCGCTGCCATTCCAGCCGTCCTGGGCGTGCTCGGGGTGAACTACCGTCGCCGCGCGCGGCCCCGGCCGGCGTCCAGCGCCACGCCACGTCCCGCACTGATCAAGTGAGGACGGTGGGGCCCTCGCCCGACTGTCCCAAGACGTGCATCCCACGGGTCACGCCATCGACGCCTTCGAAGCACCCGGCAACGAACCCGATAGGTCTTTGGGGCTCATCAGGCCCTCGTTGAGGGGTTGCCTTCCGGATTCCGCCTGGCGGCTTCGACTCGCGCCGGTAGGCAGCGGCGTACCCAAGTCCCTGTGATGCCGAGATCTCGCCGATGATGACCGCGTGGGCGAGGTCGTCGTAGTCGAGCGGGTCGGGCTCATCCGGCTTGTCGATCTCGAACCCGTGGAGGACGCGCTGCATGTGATCGATGAAGTTGTCGTGTTCGTCGAGCTTCCACCAGGATCCGACGACCGTCGTTCGCAACGCCATCGATCGCTCCTCTCCCTCTCAAAGTCTCGTTGTCTCGCCCCGCTCGAGAGGGAGTAGAAGGGCGCCCCACGATCGGCCGAGGCGGCTACCGTCTCGGCGTGATGATCATCGTGTTGGTGTCCGAGCCGAGCTTGCATGGATAGCGGTGAGGGCACCGGCTCCACGAGCAGCAGGCGCGGGTTCCTCCGACATCTGATCGGCGAGGTCCGCTCTCAGGTGGGACAGCTTGCCGCCGACGAGTCCCTCGCTGGATGGACGACGTCGGGCGAGGACCCTCCGCCGACGCCGCTTCGAACCCCCGCCGCCAGAGCATTGCCGAGCCGCGGTCACGTGCGACTCGACGACGCGCTGGCGATCGCGGATGAGTGTGGCTTGAGCCGTCGGCTCGACGACGTTCGGGCGCTCGCACGTCGGAGCTTGCGCCTGACGTTGGTGGGGGAAGCGAGCCCGGGCGTGCCGCGCGCGTCCTGGTTAGGCGACCCGGACGTCAGGCCGGTTGATTTGACGTGGTCAGGGCAGCAGGAACCGTGTTGTCTGACTGGCATCGACCTCGCGCAGGCGGGGATCGTTCTCGGCGACGACGGCCCGCTCCCGACCGACGGAACGCTCTGGTGCTTTGCGCCGCCCGCGGCGAGCTTCGTTTCGGGGCACGGCGACCCCGCGGACTATTACGTCGTCATTCACAAGGGCGACGCGATGCCGCAAGCAGCGACGATTTCGCTCGAGACCGCTGCACCGCGGTCGGTGCGATCGATCGAGCTGTCGCCTGAACTTCAGCTGCCCCGCGTGTGGTCCGATTCCGTGCAGGGCCTCGAACTCGATGAAGCCGAGCACGAGGGGTGGCAACGCCTACGGCAGCAGCTCGCCGACCATCAGGGGGTCGAGGTCCACGACATGACGCACGGGTTCCAGGTGACGCATCGGCTGCTCGGCTATCCGGACACGCGGCGGGGAGACATGCCGCTCGCCTGCGAGCTGCTCGACCGTGGGTACATCCTCGGCGACACCCCGCCACTCGCGCATCCATGCGCCGCCGAAGCCGAACCGCAAGCCGGGCGTTGGCGCCTGCTGCTTCAGTTGAGCGTGGATGACGAGCTCGGTTGGGTCTGGGGCGATCGGCGGGAACGCCTGTACGTGTGGATCGACGAGAGCGATCTCACCAACGGAGACTTCTCTCGGGTGCGCGCGTTCGCACAGTGAGAGGATCCGCCAGCGGAGCACGAACGGCCTGCGCCTGGGCGACGGCACGACTGGCGGGCGAGGAGTACCCAGCTGTGTTTGGATCGATCCTGGTGCGTCTGCGGCGCCGCGGGCGAGCGTAACTGGTGCCTGAGGCGGCGGATCTCGGCAGCGATCACGGCCAGGTAGTGACGTGAGCGGAGCTCTCGCGGCCGCTCAGTCATCTGTGCGATGGCTAGAAGAATCGCCGGAGCCCGCCCCCCGCCGCCGGCGCCGCAATCGCCGTTCAGAGCGCGCCGACACCGGGTCCTCGGCCTCGCCGGCAACCCGCAGCCACCGGGAGAGGTCCCTGGCGTCGAGCACGAAGCCTCCATCGGGGAGTCGCTCGAGGACATAGAGCGCGAACCGTGTCTGGAGGTCACGCGATGGTCGCCGCTTGGTGACCCGGCTGATAAGCAGCTGGCTGAGTTCCATTCTGGCCGCCTCGGTGCCGTGCCAATCAAGAGTGGGGTCGCCGAAGCGGTGCCTGGACCGAAGCCGCTCGATGTGGGTGTTCGTAATTTCGTAGACCTCCGTGGTCTCGAATTCGCGGCGGCCGACGAAGTAAGAGTGCGCTTCGCCCTGCGGTGCGGCTTGACGCGCCGGTGAGCCGATGAGGCGTTCTTCAGCGGACATGGCTCGGTTCCCTGACGAGACCCGGGGTGGCGAGGTAGCGGAGCGCTCTGCGCTCAGCGCAGAGCCCGCGGAAGCGCGAAAGCTCGCGACCGTCGCCCCGTACGACGGCCCAGCCGTTATTGACTCGTTTGAGCATCAATGTGAGTGCGTGCATGGTGAGCCTCCTCGGAGGCGATGGTTTCAGGGGTGCGTTGAACATCTGAGGGTGTGTCCGCGCGGGCTCGCAGCAGTCGCGGGCGCAGGCGCGCATATGCGAGCAGGCCGCCTAGTCCCGGAACCCAGAACGCGATCGCGTGGTAGACGATCGCCGCCGCGGCGGCGTGCACGGGCGAGACGCCGTAGAGCACCAGTGCGCCGGTGAGCCCGGCGTCGAGGACGCCGATCCCGCCCGGGATCGGCAGGGAGTTGGCGGCGTAGCCGATCGAGTACGCGAGCATCACCGCCGGGACGCTGGGTGAGGCCCCGACCGCTCTCAGGAGCACCCAGAGGACGGCGATGTCGAACCCGAGGTAGCCGAGCGCCCCAACCAGCCGCCAGCTTGGGCGCCTGCGAAACGTGGTCTGCTCGGCCTCGCGCACGCCGGTCGCGATCGCGGCGACCCACCGCGGCGCGCGAGCCCGCGAACTCACGATTGCCGGAAGCGCGGCGACCAGAAGCGTGGCTGCCGCGGCCAGCGCCGTCGGTAGCAGCACTGTCGCGGGATCGTGGGGCCCGGGCGGCCCGGCGGTCAGGGCCATCCCGGCCCCGACGAGGGCGGCGCTCGAGACGGCGCCGCCGAGGAAGAAAAGTCCTGCGGACCGGCGCGCGATCCACCTGACCGGCACGCCTGTCAGGTGGATCAGCCAGCCGCCGATGGCCAGGCCGCCGGCTCCGCCGCCCGGGATCAGCGCACCGGAGCCCTGCTCGGTCCAGCCCAGCAGGCGCGCGTCGCGGGCGTCCAGGCGGTCGAAGAACAGCCGGAACACCACGACGAAGCTGACGTCGGACGCGAGTTCGAGCGCCACCGCGAGTGCGATCCAGCCCGGTCCGATGTGGCGGATCTCCCGTAGCACCCCTCGCAGCCCAGGCACCGCGACCAGCAGCGCAACGCCCAGCGCGAGAAGCAATCCCGCGCTCGCCATACGCCGGCCGACGCGCGGCAGACCAAGCCGGCGGGCAGCTGGAAGCCTCCCCGATCCGGGTGGCTCGGGGCGGGCGGCGAGAGGAGGAGGGGCCGAGGACAGAGCGGACATTGGGTCCCCCGGCCTAACCGTGCCGTCGAGCGGCTGCGTTGGTGATGTTGGTCATCGACGGAATGCTCATGTGCCTGAACCACCGACGGTTGCTTGCGCACACAACTTATACACCAACCGGATACTGCTGTCCAGTTATAAAGGATTGCAGGCTCTTCTGGCGGCCTCGTTCGGGCTTGCGGACAAAATCCTCCGCGACTACACTGGCGCAGCGTGACCGCCATCAGTGAGACACCAAGGCGCAAGGACGCACAACGGAATCGGGAGGCGATCCTGACTGCCGCTCGCGAGCTGTTCGCCGAATGCGTCGACGTCCCGCTGTACGAGGTCGCGCGCCGCGCGGGCGTCGGCCAGGCCACGCTGTATCGCAACTTTCCCGATCGTCGAGACCTCGCCGCCGCGCTTCTGCTCGACGAGATGCAGCAAACCGAGCAACTCGCGGCAGATCACGTCAGCGACCCCGACGCATTCTTCGTGCTGCTTCGCAGCGTCGTCGATACAGTTGCCCGTTTCCGCACTCTGGGCGAGCTGGCGCGCGAGGATTCATGCCTGGGATCGGCGCTCCATTCCCGCCGGCTGCGGCTCCGGGAGCTGCTGAAGGAGCCGCTCCGCGCGGCCAAGGCCGCCGGAACGGTGCGCTGCGACGTGACCATCGACGATGTCTTCCTGGTCGTGCTGATGGTCAAGGGCGCGATCGACGGGGCAGACGACCCCGCTGCACGTGCGGCCGCCGCCAGCCGCGCGCTGGCGCTCCTGCTCGACGGGCTGACGCCGTCGAGCGCCACCTGACGCGCGGCTCATCCGGCATTCGCCGCTGAGTCCGGCGGACAGCTCATCCGTCGCGCTACTGGACAGGCTTGTCCGGAGGAGTACGATCCGGAGAAGAGCGTCCAGTTGCGGCGCGGGCTATCCGGCGAGCAGGTGGAGGACGGTTGGTGACTCGCGGATAACCAAGTTGGGGAGTCGGTCCTCCCCCGATCGGGGGGAATGCTAGAAGGGGTCCTTCCCCGTCGTCGGGCTGCCCGATATGAGTTCCGGACTGATGCCGGGCAGGGGAGTCGATCGAGGAGTCAAGCAGCGTCGAGTTGCGCGCATTTCCCGGGACGGGCGCGCGAGGCTGCTTAGGCGCACCTCGCCGCGGTAGCTTGTTGGGGAGCGACGATCGGGAGGCGCGGCTGTCGGCGGCGGTCGCGGAGATCGGCGAGCTGCCGGTACTTGATGCGACGGTGCAGCGCGTGCTGCGCCTGTGTCGCGATGAGGAGTCATCCACTACCGAGCTCACCACCGTGCTCGAGAGCGATCCTGAGTTCGCGGCGAATCTACTTCGGTTCGCCAACTCGGCGTTTGCGTCCCGCCCGATTCGGGTGCGGACGATCCGGCAGGCCGTGACGATGACTGGGCGAGACGCGATCGGTCGACTCGCGGTCGAGGCGGCCACGTATCGGTTTTTGGAGCGGGCTCCCGGGAACGGCCGCGCGTCCGTTGGCTCGATGCATATTCACGCTTGTGCGGTCGCCGCGTGCTCGTTGGAACTCGCGAGTCGCACAGGCGGCGCACTCGAGCTCGCGCATCTGGGCGGACTGCTGCACGACATCGGCAAGCTCGTGATGCCGCTTGCGTTTGGCGAGGAGACGATGGACACGATCGCCTCGCAGGCGAGTGCGGGACCTCTGCGGGTTCAGCTGGAACGGGAAGCACTCGGGTGCGACCACGCGCTGGCCGGAGCCATGATGGCGCGCGCATCGCATTTAGATGAGCCGGTCGTCGCGGCGATCGCCGCACACCATCAACCGGAGGCCGAGATCTCGACCGAGATTGCCTGCGTGCAGCTGGCAAACACGGTTGTGGCGATGCTCGCCGGGATTGATCCCGATCCGGTCCTCCTCGAACGGGGGCTGGCAGCCCTGAGCCTCGATGCTTCCGTGCTTGACGAGGTCGCGGCTCAGGCCGCCCTGCGCGGCACCGCAGCGCGGGTGGGGGCGGGCAGTGGTGGAGGGTTGGCCGCGCGCGTGGCTGCGCTCGAGGAGCAGGCCGGCAGCGATGAGCTCACGGGGTTAGCCAATCGCCGCCGATGGAAGCGCGACGTCAAGGACCGCCTGCTCGAAGGTGGGGGGGCGGTGATGATTTGCGACATCGACCACTTCAAGCAGATCAATGACAAGAGCGGTCATCTGACGGGCGATCTGGTGCTCTCTGAGATCGCGAGGATTCTCTCGCACCACGGCTTCGCGGGCCGACTCGGCGGCGACGAGCTCGTCCTCATGGCTACCACGACATCGCCCCCTGAGGCGGCGCTCCTCGCCGATCGGATCCTCCTGCGCATCCGCGAAGCGTTCCCCTCAGGCAGCATCGGCGGTTGGGACGGCGGCGTCTCCATCGGGATCGCGATCGCGACCCCCGGACACAGCGACCTCAGCGCCTTGCTCGGAGCCGCCGACGATGCGCTCTACGAAGCTAAGCGAGGCGGCCGAGGCAGGTACGCCATCGCCGACACAACTCGCTGATCCGACCCTGCGCGGCCACATGTGCGGTCGATCGTCGGCCACTGACTACATTCATGTGATGCCGCAGCCTTCGAATCCCGGCACGCTGCCGCCGAGCCCGACGTTGTCGGCATCGCAGTTGGCGACCCTCCGCGAGGTCGGTGAAGAGCGCACGGCGAACGTGGGCGATCTGCTGTATCGGGTCGGTGATCGCGACTACCCGTTCATCGCGATCATCGAGGGCGAGGTCGCGATCCTCGACGCCGCCGGCAACGAGATCGTCCGCCATGGGCCGTCGGGCTTCCTGGGCGAGCTGAATCTTCTCTCGGGGCAGACGGTGTTCGTGACCGCGATCGTGATCGAGCCCCTGCGCTACATCGCCGTCGACCGCGGCGTGCTGCGATCGCTGCTGTACGAGGACGGGCCGCTCGGCGACGTGGTGCTCTCGGCCTTCATCGCCAGGCGCGAGGGGCTCCAGCAGGTCCAGGGCCTTGGGCTTGAGATCGTCGGGCCGCACTCGTCGAAGGCGACGATGCGGATGCTCGAATTTGCCCGCAGCAACCGTCTTCCGTTGACGTGGCGTGACCCTGAGCACATCGACGATCGCGCGGCCGCGGCGCTGATCGAAGGCCTCGATGAGACGAGCCTGCCGCTGGTCCGACTGCCGGGCGGCGTGGAGCTGCAAGGTCCCACACCGGGTCAGGTATCGCGTGCCCTCGGGATCGGCCGCGAGCTCGCGTCACGGGAGGAGGTCGACCTACTCGTGGTCGGCGCCGGCCCGGCTGGCCTGGGCGCCGCGGTCTATGGAGCTTCCGAGGGACTGGACACGCTCGTGATCGAGAGCACGGGGCTGGGCGGCCAAGCCGGCACCTCCCGACGGATCGAGAACTACCTGGGATTCCCGGCCGGGATCAGCGGCACGGAGCTAACCAGCCGCGCCGTGACCCAGGCGCGGAAGTTCAGCGCGCGCATGGCCACGCCCTACCGGGCGCTATCCCTAGAGCCCGGTAACGGTCGCCACGTCGTGCGGTTGGACGACGATCACGAGATCGCCGCCCGCGCCGTCCTGATCGCCACCGGCGCTCAGTACCGACGCCTGCCGGTCGACGACCTCGACCAGTACGAGGGAATCAGCGTCTTCTACGCTGCCGGTCCGCCCGAGGCGCAGGCGTGCGGAGCCGCGCGTGTCGCCGTCGTCGGCGGCGGGAACTCGGCCGGTCAGGCGGCCGTGTGGCTCGCACGCGGTGGCGCGCTCGTGACCGTGCTGCACAGGCGCGGAGATCTGCGCGAGACGATGTCGGACTACCTCGTGCGCGAGATCGAGCGCTACGGAGTCGCAGTGCGCGACCGCAGCGAGATCGCCGCCCTGCATGGCACCGACGGCGAGCTGGAGGCGGTCACCCTCAAAGGTGGCGAGCGCCTACGGTTCTCGTTCCTGTTCCTCTTCCTCGGCGCGTTGCCCTGCACCGAATGGCTCGGTGACGCGGTCAAGCGCGACGAGCACGGGTTCATCCTGAGCGGCACCGCGGCCGACACCGAAAAACTCCTGGAAACGTCGGTGCCGGGAATCCTCGCGGCTGGCGACGTGCGCTCGGGCTCGACCAAGCGCTGCGCCACCGCCGTTGGCGAAGGGGCGTGGGCCGTCCAGCTCGTCCACGCCCACCTGTCGGCGCGCTGACTTAGAGCTCGCCTCTTTCCCTCTTCGTCTCCACGGCTTTGGCAGCCGACTCACGGCGATCCTCGGCGGTTCGCCCAGTGTGCGGCCGGCTGCCAAGCTCCTCCCACTCGCTCTCGCTCATTTCCACGCCGTAGTAGTCGGCCGCCCGCTTGATGTTCGCGAAAGCCAACGCGCGGTCTTCGTCAGACACGTCGATTACCTGGTCGAAGCGCGCGATCGCATTTCTGACGTGCGACGCGTCGGTCAGAGGCTCCTTCCGTTCCTTCGGAAAGGCGAAGACGCTGTCGGGCAAGTCGCTTCGCTCGGTCAGCTCACCATGCTTTTCGTGCGGTTTCCAAGTCGTATCCATCGCCCGGACCTCCTGTGGTTGTTGTCAGCCCGCTAATTCTCCGCATCCGTCCTGCTGCGCGCGTTCAACCCGTCGCCAGCAGGAGCGTGTGCACTCGCCGCTCGATCTCGAGCCGCACCGCGTCGCCCTCGACGTCGGTCGGCAGCTCCACGACGACGTCCCCGCCGGCCAGCTCTACCTCCAGCGTGAATGCCGCCGGCGGCGCCGCCTGAGGAAGCTCGATCACCCGGTCATTGTCGAACAGCGTGATAACGCGTGGGTCGATGTAGCTGGCGCGGGCGACTGCCGGTGTATTGCCAAGCGCCGAGCTCACCTCTCGGACGGCCCGGTTGACCGCCCTCGGGCCGCGGCTTCCGGTCTGGTATTCGCGAGCCAGAGCCACAGCGGCGAGCACGGTCGCCGACCAGGTGCGGAACTCCTTGGCCGAGTACGGCCCCTCGCCCCAACTGCGCAGCGCATTGTTCACGTCGGGAGCGTGGACCCGTCGCCAGCGGTGCTCCGATCGAAATACGAGAAGCTCATCCGGCTCGCCGCGACGGCGCTTGAGCCTGGCGAGGGCAGCGACCGACTGGGGATCGCGCACCGTCATCCGTCGACGCTTGCCCGACTTCGCGACGAAGTCGAAATGGACCTGGTGTCCTCGCAGCGTCACGTTCTCGCGCCGGAGTGTGGTGAGGCCAACGTGGCCGTTGTCGCGAGCGTAACGGTCCCACCCGACCCTGAACAAGCCGATGTCGAGCAATCGGATCGCCAGCGCGAGCGTCCGATCGCGCTCGTCATGACGCGTGCCGAGGAGGCTGGTCGTGGTCGCCCTGATTTGCGGCAGCTTGCCCGCGAACTCGAGCATGTCGTCGTATTTCTCGAGGTCTCGTCGTTGGCGCCAGAGCGGGTGATACAGGTACTGCCGGCGCCTCTTGGAATCGAGGCCGGTGGCCTGAAGGTGCGCGTTAGCCGATGCGGCTATCCAAACGTCCGTCCAAGCCGGGGGGATCCGCAGGGAACGAACCCGCTCCAGCGTCTCCGTGTCGCCCACGGGCTCCCCAAGCGGGTCGAGAATTACCGACTGCCCGCGGCGGCGCTCGCGCCGCAGACCCGGCTCGCCCCCGTGGACGTATTCGAGCTGATCCGGCTCTGCCGGCACTGGCATCGCGTAGACGCGCTGGCCTGGATGCCCTACGCCGGCCCGGCCTCGGATGCCTCGACGGCTTCCTCGCCCTCCACCGAAGGCCCGGCCGACGCGGCGGGTGAGTCGCTCAGCGACGCTTGGACGGCAGCGGCCTCTTCAGGCGTGAGAGCTTTCCGCATCACGTTTGCGTTGGTCTCACCGATCGCCGCGATCATGTCGCTGACGTCGCTGGAGTCCGCGATCAAGACGATCGCCGAGGCCGAACGCGGTACCGCGTCGCGCAGGCGCTCGGCAAGCGCCTCCGGCTCCGGGTCCGGCTCGCTCGGCTTCCCCACCTGCGAGCCGATCGTTCCGCCCGCCGTCAAACCGACGGCGAGCCCGAGCGGGCCGGCCAGGAGTCCGATCGCCGCCCCGATGGCCGCGCCCTCCTCGCTTCCGCGCTCGGAGGCGTGGAGGCCCTCATCGACGTCGACATAGTGGCCCGCGAACGTCCCGCGCAGCACCAGGTGGCCATTCTTGTGATGTTCAACGAACCCCACCTCCGAGCTCCACCGCGCGCCGGGCCCCGAGCGAATCCGCGCCGCGGCGTACTCCTCGGTGGCTGAGTTCACGCCATCGAAGCTCACGAGAGCAAACTCGAGGTCCATATCGGGTCCCACCGTACCTGAGAGGAGTGCCGCTGCCAAGCGGCTTCCCCTGGGGCCGCTTACGCGGTCGTCTCATGGGAGGAGCTCGAGCCCGTCTGCCACGAGGGCCGTCGCAGCCGGTAGAGCAGGGTGGGCGGGAGCACTCCGACCAGAAGCACCCCGGCCAACATCGTCAAGACGTAGACCGGCGTGTTCGTGTGCCCCAGTTGGCTCGGAGGCAACAGGCCGACGATGCACGCTGCCACGGACGCGAGCACGCCGACCCCGCAGATCACGATCAGCGCGGGCGCGCGATATCCGCGCTGGTGCTCGGGCTGGCGTCGTCGCAGGTTGCCCGCCGCGACGAACATCAGCACGTACATGATCAGGTAGACCTCCGTCGCCAGCGCGGCGAAGATCCAGTAGGCCCGCGACACGGTCGGCACCAGCGCATACAACAACCCGATCACGGTAATCACGGCCCCCTGCGTCGCCAGGATCCGTACCTGAACCCCGTTCGCGTTGACGTGCTGGAAGTACCGCGGCAGGTAACCCCGCTCGCGGCCGATCCGCACCAGGCCGGTCGAAGGACCGCCCAGCCAATCCAGCAGGCCGCTGATCGAGGCGAGAACTAGCCCGATCGCGATCACCGGCTCGAGAAAGCTGAGGCTGAAATGGTCAAGCAGGCTTCTGAAGGCCTGCATCACGCCAGCGGTGAGGCTTATGTGCTGCGAGGGCACGGCGATCGAGATCGCGAGCGTCGGCGGAATGAACACGAGCAGGATCAGGATCACAGCCACCAGGATCGCTCTCGGGAACTCGCGCGCGGGGTTCTGGAGGTCGTCGACGTGAACCGCGTTGACCTCGACGCCGGCGTAGGTGAAGAAGCCGTTGACGATCAGCACGATGCTGGTGGGTCCGTGCCACGGCGGTAGGAGGTGGTGGGTATTGAGCGGCGCCGCCGAGTGGTTGCCCTGGAGCAGATAGAGCCCCGCCAGCACCACGAGTAGGAGGCCCGGGATCAGCGTGCCGATCAGGATTCCCCACGACGCAAGCCGGTCAGCGGCGATGACGCCCCGCGCGGCGAAGAGCACGGAAGCCCAGAACAGGACGATGATCACCACGGTCGTGTACAGGCCGCTGTGGGCGAGTCCGGGCGCGAAGACATAGGACAGCGTGCTCGCGACGTAGGCCAGCACCGCCGGGTAGTAGAAGGTGGTCTGCGCGAACTGGCACCAGACGGCGCCGAAGCCCATCGCCGGCGAGATCCCCTCGCTGACCCAGTCGTAGACGCCGCCCTGCCAGCCGGAAGCGAGCTCCGCTGACACCAGCGCCGCCGGCACGAGAAATACGATCGCGGGAACCACATAGAGCACGACCGATGGCAGCCCGAACACCGCCAGCGCCGGGGCGGAGCCGAGGTCTCCAACCGACCCCACGGTCAGCAGCGCGAGCGCAAGCCATGTGAGGGACGCTTTGCGCAGGGCGCGTCGGCGGACCCGAGGCCCAGGACCGGGACGGCCCCTGAACGGCCCCCTGCCAGTCGACTTGTGGCTAGGTCGGGTCCCGGTTTCCAAGCTGATGCCTGCGTTCGTCTGGCCGAGCTTAACCGGGTCGGGCTATGCTCGGCGAGCGCGGCGGCCAGGAGCACCACGTGAGAAACCGCAAGCAAGTCAAGTGAAGGAGAAGCCTGGATGGCTGAGAGCAGATTGATGACCGCCGAGGGCGTGGAGGAGCTCCGGGCGGAGCTTGACCGCCTGGTGACCGAGGAGCGCGCCAAGGTGGTCGAACAGATCAAGACGGCCCGCGAGTGGGGCGATCTGAAGGAGAACTCCGAGTATCACGCCGCCAAGGACGCCCAGTCGCGGCTGGAGACGCGGATCCTGCGCCTTCGCGAGAAGCTGCTCAACGCCGAGGTGGTCGAAGCGGGCGTAGGCAGCGACGGCACGGTCCGATTTGGCGCGACCGTCACCTTCGAGGACGAGGGTGGCGGCCGAACTCAGAGCGTCCGACTGGTTGCCTCGCACGACGCCGACCCGTCGGCCGGCGCCCTGTCGGTCGAATCGCCCATCGGAGTTGCCTTGAACGGCCGCCGCGTCGGCGAGGTCGTCGAGGTCAACACGCCCAAGCGCGTGCGCCGGCTGCGTATCACCGCCGTCAGCTGACACCGCCGCCCCGCGGGCGGCCCCTCGGAGTCGGGTGGCTTAGTGCCTCGCGGCGACCATTGCGGCCAGCGCTTCGGCCTCGTCCGCGAGCCTGCGGTACTCGTCCAACATCTGAGGTGAGTCGATCTCGGGGAGCTGGCGGCGGCAGGCCAGCACGTACGCGTAACCGGCGGTCGGAAAGACGTCCTGCACCGCCTCGTAGGCGGCCTTCACGCGGGCTTGCTCTTCGGTCAAATCCATGGTTCTCCCAGAGAAGATAGTCGGGGTGCAGCGAAGCGCGCCGCCAGCCGCAGCGGGCGGGCAGGAGGCCGGGGATACGATTGCCGCATGGTCGACCCCGCTGCGGGACACGCGCTCGATTCATCCACGCGGCCGACTGCGATCAACCAGACGCACCGTGCGCTGCGCGACGTCGGGAGTCACTTGAAGCGCTCGGCGCTGAAGCTGTTGGGCTATCTGGTGGTCGCGTATCTCGTGCTCAGGCTGATTCCGACGCTGAACGAGGCGCTGACCAGCCTGAAGCGCGTTTCGTGGGGGTGGGTGGTGGGGGCGATCGCGCTCGAGGTGCTGTCCGAGACCGGATTTGTCGTCTCGTGGCGCGGGATCGTCGACCCGGACCGGGTCCTCCAGCGTGACGGCCGTGGCTGGCGGATGGACCAGCGGGTCGCATGGGCGCAACTCGGCGGCGGACTGCTCGTGCCCGGCGGCTCACTCGGGGGGATGGGTGTGGGCGGTTGGATCCTTCACCGCTTCGGGATGCCGACCAAGGTGATTGCCGAGCGGCAGTTCAACCTGAGCTTCCTCAACACGGGCGTGGATGCGCTGGCGCTGGTGGTCTTCGGGATTGGGCTCTCAGTGGGGATCTTCGCCGGCGAGGACAACCTCCTGCTGACGCTGCTCCCGGCGGCGATCGCCGCTTGCGGGATCACCGCGGCGCTCGCGCTCGCGCCGCGAGCTGATGCCTACGCGAGTCGGCTGCAGGCCAAGCACGCGAAGGTTGCACGCACGATCACCACGCTCGCGGACGCGGTAAACGACACCAAGCGGCTGATGTCTCACCGTGGGTCGGGGAAGACGGTGCTGGGGGCGGTGGCTTACCTTGGATTCGACCTGCTCATCCTGTGGCTCGCGCTGCGCGCTGTCCACGCACACCCGGGTCCGGCGTTCGCGGTCGTCGTGATGGCGTACATAATCGGTGCGCTCGGAGGATCCCTGCCCCTTCCGGCGAGCGTCGGCACGATCGGCGGGATCGCCGGCATGCTGATCGTCTACGGCGTTCACCACAACCCCGCGGTCGCCGCAGTCCTGCTTCATCAAGCGATCGGCCTGCTCGTGCCGCTGGCCGGAGGCGCGATCGCCTACATAATCATCCGGCGCCAGATCGGACCGCTGCCGATCGGTACACACGACAGATCCGGGTGACAGCGCGGGTCCTGCGGTGTCGGTCGCTAGTCGACTGGCGCTCGGGTGTAATCGACGGCTCGGAAGCAGCCGTGGATGTGGTCGTTGACCACGCCGACGTTCTGCATGAACGCGTACACACTCGTGGGCCCTACGAAGCGATATCCCTGTGACTTCAGCTGCTTGGCGAACGCCTGCGCCTGCGGTGTCGAGGCGGGGAGGTCCGCGATGGAACGGGGGGCCCGCTTGCGGTTGCTCTCATAGGAACGAGCGAGCTCCGCCAGGGTCGGTGACGCGTGTCCCATCGCCCGTGCGTTCTGCACCGTGGCCCGGATCTTGGCGCGGTTACGGATGATCGAGGGGTCCTGCACGAGCCGGTCGACGTCCCGGTCCGTCATTGCCGCGACCCGCACGACGTCGAAGCCGTGGAACGAGCGGTAGAACGCGTCCCGCTTGCTGAACACCACCGACCAGCTGAGTCCGGCTTCGAACACACCGAGAGTGAGCGCCTCGAACAGCGCGGACTCGTCGTAGGTGCGCGTACCCCAGACGGTATCGTGGTACCGGGCGCCCGCGGTGCCGCCGGCTCCGGCCCAGGCACAGCGGGGCTGTCCGTCACTACCGAGGATCACGTCGTCGCGCATCTGGCGCCTCGCCCGCGGCCTCGGCGCGAGCGGCCGCAACCAGCTCGGCATTTGTGTGGGCGTGTCCCCAGAGTCCCCAGCCGCCGTCCGGAGCTTCGGTGAGCAACACCCAGGTGCGCTCCTTCAGTTCAGGGCGACCCGCCGCGTCGGCGACAACCTCGGTCAACTGCTCGACCACCGCGAGCTGTTTGGCGCGACCGAGAGCTCCCGAATTCGTCAGTACTTGGACGCGCACGTAATCTCCCTCGCCCGCGACGTTGGCCATCGTCGCGTCCGGCAGCGCGTGGACGAACGCGGCGGTGTTGTTGCGGAACATGGGGAGTTCAGGCACCCCTTCGATTCGCATCAGGGTGGCGGCCAGCCGTTGCGCCAGAGCACCGGGATCGCCGAACGTCCCCTCGGTCGCGTAGACGTCGATCATCGGCATCAGGCATCACCTCCGACGCGCGCGAAGCCACCCTCGAGCCACGCCAGGATTGCATCGCCGTGGGCGTCGGCCCCGTCCTCCCAACCGAAGTGGCTGAAATCGAGCGCCGTCAACTCAGTGTGCGGCAGGCGCTCGACGAGGAACTCGGCGTTGCTGATCGGGACCATCGGGTCACGGGCGCTGGCGAGAACGTACACCGGCGTCTGGATCCGCGGCAGGAGGTCCTTGAGCACTGGCAGATCGGTCGGGTAGTTGCGAACGAACCGGGCGGATTCACCGAACCGGCTGCCGGCGTATGCCGTCACATAGTCGTCCAAAGCGGCCGTGGAGACGTCGTAGGTCTCGTGCGCCTGCATCGAACCCCGGACGACCGCGGCGCCGTCGAGAGCGAGCAGCGACTCGAAATCGGGGTTCTCGATGAGATCCTTGAGCGCTCCGCCGACCTCGAGCGGGTACGCGGTCGCTCCGTTGCCGACGATCGCGCTCGTCATCGAGAGCGGCGATTCAGCCGCCGCGAACAGCGTCGCCGGGCAGCCGACGTCCGGCCCCACGACGTGTGGCGCTCTCAGCCCCCACTCCTCGATCAGCCGGATGAGGAAGCGGCCCATCGCCTGCGGTGAGTAGAGGTCGGCCCGCGCCTCCGAGTGCCCGAAGCCGGGAAGGTCGATCGCGATCACGTGCGCTGCCGAGCTCAGCCGTGGCCAGAGCTGCTCCCAGGCGTAGAGGCTTTCGGGCCATGGGCTGAGGAGCAGAAGCGTCGGCTCCGCGCCGGCGTTCCACTCGGCGTAACGGATGTCGATCCCGTCGGCCTTTCTCGTTAGGAGATGTATCTCCGATATCCGGCTGGATGCCTCGTAGGTCACGACGGCGGGCCTTCCTTTGGGTCGGTGAGGTGGCGAGACTGTGCTCAGCCGCCATCCTGACCCGTCCGGGCCCGGTTCTCTTGAGTCACACGACTGATCGATCCGTACTCGCCACGCCGGCAAGGCGCGGGATCAGCCGGGCGGCCGACCCACCGAGCAGCTCGCGACGCTCACCCTCGTCAAGCTCGGCGGTGCCCTCGAGCTGGCGTAGGCCTCCGATCGAGATGGCGTCCCGGGGGTATGGATAATCGGTCCCGAACACGACGTTGCCGAGTCCAGTGACCGATCGCAGCATGTGGAGCACCGGGTCGCTGAATGCCGACGCGGTGTCCCAGTGGAGGCGGGGGAGGGTATCGGCGAACGCTCCGCGCTCCTGCGCCCCGGGGATGACATCCATCTCATCGACGATCGCGAACCGGCCGGCGAGATACGGAATCGTTCCGCCGGCGTGCACGAACACGTATTTGACATCCGGTGTTCGGGCGAACGTATTGCTGTAGTGGAGCTTCGCGATCGCGCGCGACGTGTCGGCGGGGTAGTCGAGGAGCGTGTCGGGAAGGCCCAGGGTGTGGGCGATCGGGTCAGGCGACGCCGTGGGATGAACGAACACGACCGCGGCGCGCCGCTGAAGCTCGGCGAAGACGGGATCGAAACGGCTGTCACCCAGGTAGTTGCCACCGGCGTTGGTGAAGATCGAGACGCCGTCGAGCCCGAGCACGTCGAACGCATACGCGATTTGTGCGAGCGACCCTTCGATGTCAGGGAGTGGCAGGACCGCGAACGCGCCAAAGCGGTCCGGACGGTCGCGTTTGATATCCGCGAGGTACTCGTTGACCCGGCACGCCAGTCTCCGCGCCGCCGCGTCGTCGCCGAAGTGCACGCCAGGTGTGCTGATCGAGGGGACGGCGACGTCGATCCTCGCCTCGTCGAGGTACGCGATCGCGCCATCGAGACTCCAGCGCGGGGGAGTGATGCCTCCTGCAGCGTTGCCGTCCTCGTTCGAGGCCTCCCAGTAGAAGTCGGGAATGACGTGCTGGTGAAGGTCGACGGTGAGGCTCATGCGTGCAATAGCCGGTCGGTGAGGACGATCTCGACGACCGCCGGGACTGTCTCGAGGCGTGCCCAGTCGCGCTGCAGCTCACAGGCGAGCGATACCCAGCTGATCGGCTGCGCGCCGGCTTGCACAACCCGCTCCAGCCCGGCGCGGTGCGCCTCGAGCGAAGTGCCGCCGATCGCGTCCACGACGGGGTACACCTCATAGCCCTCGCGCAGCGCGTCAAGCGCCGTGAACGCCATGCACACCTCGGTCCACAGCGCGCAGAAGATGAGTTTCCGGCGCCCAGTCGCATGGACGGCCTGCACGAACTCGATGTCCTCCCATGAGTTGACCGTCGTACGATCTAGTGGCGGGTCGTCCTCGAGCAGCTCGGCGAGCTCGGGCACCGTCGGCTGAGTCTGACCGGACGCGACGTTCACCGTCGAGTGCACGACGGGCACGTCGAACGTCTTGACCGTCCTGACTGTCGAGATGGCGTTCTGGAGGAGCAGATCCGTATCCATCGACCGAACCGTTGCGAACTGCTCCGGCTGGTAATCGATGAACACGAACGCCGAGTTCTGTGGCGTGATGAGGTGGTCTGCGAGCGGGTCGCGAATCACTTGGCCGGTCATGGCGTATCGGTTCCTTTCAGAAGGGGGTGGCTACACAGACGCGGGCTGTCGCAGCATCGAGTTAAGATTCCCCAGCGCACCGAGCTGGCTCAGAATCACCGTTCCCGAGGGGTAACAGTCGAACAGCTGGATCCTGCCGTTCTTCAGGCGGAAGACATCGCAACACGGCGCATCCATGCGATTGCCCGTCGGCGGGAGGATCCCCTGTGGGAGCCACAGCGGCCCATCGTGGGTCCCCTGGAGCGCCAGCTCGACGACGACCACGTCACCATTTGCGCCGGTCACATATACGTCGTAGAGCTCCCGATGCATATCGGAGAACGCCGTCCCGTAATTCTCGACCGGCCTTCCGACTTCGCTGGGTCCGCGGTATGTCACTCCAACCGATTCGTCGACGAACACGCCGTCGGGGTTGAAGCACTCCACCCACGCCGCCAGGTCCTTGACCTCGGCTTTTGCGTATGCCTGCCGGACGAACTCTTCGTTTGTCATGCCGTTCCTTTCTGTCGCTTGCCGTATCACACTTGAACTACGCGATGACTACGCCCAGGGTCATTGACGTAGACCGTCCTGGCGACACGTTCGGCGATCATGATCGTCGTCGGGTTGACCGCCACCGACGGAACCACCGGCATGATCGACGCGTCGATGACACGCAGGCCATCGATGCCCTTGACGGCACCGTGCGAGTCGACGACCGCCCACGGGTCCCCGGGTCCGCCCATCGGCACCGTCCCGACCGGGTGCCCGTACGAGGCCAGGTTGGCAGCGATCACGTCTGGCAGCTCATCGTCCCCGACGGCGTCGCCGGGCATGATTTCGAGCTCGACAAACCGAGCGAGCGCCGGATTGCGGGCGATCTTGCGGGCCAGCTTGACCCCTTCGAGCATCCGACGGGCGTCTCTCTCCTCGGCCAGAAAGTGACAGTCGATCTCGGGCTGTTCACGGGGGTCGCGACTCCGCAGCGTCAGCGTGCCCCGCGAGTCGGGCTTCACCACCGCGACGCTCAGCGTGACCGCCCCGCCGGTCGGACTGTATTCCGGAGGTAGGAGGTGGGTGACCGCGATGTGAACGTCCAGTTCGTCCCCGCGGGCTTCGCTGGACTGCCTCCAGAGGAGGGCGCCGACCGCGGGCCGCATGTCAAGTGCGTCCGGCTTCAGCGCATACGCGTTGTAGTAGAAGGGCTGGTCCTGGAGGTACTGCCCAACCGGCAGGTTGACCACAACCGGGATTCCGAGCTCGGCGAGGGCAGCTGCCGGGCCAACCCCGGAGCGCAGCAGGATCGCGGGGCTCCCGTATGACCCGCCGGAGAGGATCACCTCGCCCGCGGGGATCTCGCCGCCGCTGGCGGTGAGGACTCCGACCGCTCGCCGCTGGTCGAGGAGGACGCGATCGACGAGCACATCGCCTGAGATCTTCAGGTTGGGGCGATTGCGGACCTCCTCGGTCAGATAGACGAGGCCGGTGTTCTGTCGTACCCCATCAATCACGTTGACCGGGTAGCCGCCGACGCCTGCCGGATTCGGCCCGTTGAAATCCTCGACGCGCGCGAACCCCTCCGCCACTGTCGCGTCGATGAACCCGCGCAACGACGGGGTCAGATCGTCGTAGCGCTCCTGTCGTATCGGAAAGGGTCCCGTCCGTCCGTGGTACGCCTCGTCGCCGTCTGGTGTGTTCTCCATCTCCTGGAACGTGGCCGAGACCTCATCGATCGTCCAATCGTCGAGACCATGCCGCTGCCAATCCCGGATGTCGCTCGGTCGTGCACGCATCGCCACCGTGGCGTTGTGAGCCGAGCAGCCGCCGAGCACCTTGGCGCGGGCAGCCGTGATCTCGGGAGACGAGGCTCCCCCTCGGGCGGTATAGCCCCATTCGTGCTCCGGGTTGGCCGGCACGTGCGCCGCGTCCAGGAGGTCGTCCGGATAGCCCTCGAGGCCGTAGGCCCTACCGGCCTCGAGCAGGAGGACCGAGCGGGTTGGATCCTCGCTGAGACGGTTCGCGAGGACGGCGCCGGCCGAACCTCCGCCCACAATGACTACGTCGGCGCGGCCGGCGCGACCGTTTCCGATATCTGACATGAAGCTGTTCTCCTCGGGTCGATAACTCGCAGCCCGATCGTCATCGGCACCGAGGTGATGCGTCATCGCCGGATCCCGGTGATCGGGTGATTCACCGTGATCCGGTGATGCCACCTCACCTACCGGACGACAAGACTCCTCGTGGCACAACGAAAAGGGGAGATCCTTCATGAGCACACAGCAGAAAGAGACCGTCGACGCAATCCTGCGACGGTCAGCCATCCCCCCCGACAGCGATGTCGACGAGCAACGGCGACTGATCCGGGAGGCCAGTTCGGCGCAGCCGCTGCCGTCGGATGTGATCGTGACCGCTGGCGCGCTGGGCGGCGTGCCCACCGCCGAGATCACCGTCGACGGAATCGAATCTCGCCACGTCGTCTTGTACTTCCACGGCGGCGTGTACGTGCTGGAGGATGCGTTCCTCGTCGCTGGCCTGGCCTCGCAGGTCGGCCGGCGGACACAGGCCAAAGTCTTCTCCGTCGACTACCGGCTCGCTCCCGAGCATCCGTATCCGGCAGCAGTTGACGACGCTCTTGCCGCCTATGAAGCCCTCCTGGACACCGGGATCGCCCCTGGGGAGATCGTCTTCGCGGGAGAGTCAGCCGGCGGCGGACTCGCCATCGCCACCTTGGTCAACGCCCGCGACCACGGGGTGCCCCTGCCGGCCGCTGCCTACGTCATGTCGCCATACGTCGATCTCACCCTCGCCGGGACGACCATGGAAACCAAGCGCGACGTCGACCCGCTGCTCAGCCGGGAACTGCTCGAGCCGCGAGTCGTCGACTACGCGCAGGAACAAGACGCCGCACTTGGCCTGATCAGTCCCATATTTGCCGACCTCTCCGGCCTGCCGCCGCTGATCATCCAGGCCGGGAGTCACGAGGTTCTCCTCGACGACGCCCTTCGCCTCGCGCGAGCGGCCGCCATCGCCGACGTCGAGGTCACACTCGACGTCACCCCCGGGGTGCCGCACGTCTTCCAGGGCCTTTCCGCGATGCTCGACGAAGGAGCGGCTGCACTGGACAGGGCCGGGACGCTGCTGTCGGCGCATCTCGCCGGGGCAGATCGCGTCGCCGCATAGTTCAGAGCTCAGGGCGCCGTCAACTCGCCCGATTCGGGTGATGACGCCTCACCCGGCGCCGACCGAACATGCGCGCATGCGAAGTTCACGACGTCGCCCCGGACCGCCGCGCGCGGACACTTCGTCCTGGTCGGAGGCCAGACTGTTAGACGATCTGGTCGACCGCTACGTCCACTGGCGCGAGAGCGCTCGAGCCGTCGCCGACGCCTACGCGCGATGGTCTCTGGCTTGCCCACCCGAGCGCGCCTTGCGGTTCGCGGCATACACCGCCACACTCGACCGGGAGCAGAAGGCGGCTGAGGCGTATGCCCAGGACGTGAGAGGCGTCGAGCGGTGGCTGCGGCGCTCAGAGCTTCCGTTGGGCGAGCTGCGTCCGTGACCTCACATCGAGCTTGCGGAACGCCTTGCGCAGGTGGTACTCCACGGTGCTCGCGCTGATGAACAGCCGGGCGGCGATCTCTCGGTTGGTCTCTCCCCCCGCGGCCAGGCGAGCGATCTGCGCCTCCTGCGGAGTGAGCTGGTCGAGCGTGTCGATGGACCGCTTGCGGGCACGCTCACCCGTAGCTTCCAGCTCGATCCGCGCGCGCTCCGCGAACGCCTCTACGCCGAAGTCCTTGAACAGCTCGTAGGCGATTCGCAGCTGTTCGCGAGCGTCCAGACGTCGGCGCTCGCGCCGCAACCACTCGCCGTACAGGAGGTGGGTGCGAGCGAACTGCACGGATGGTCGTGCGTCCCATCCGTTCGATCGCCTCGTGGTAGAGGCCCTCGGTTTCATCGCCGTCGGTGATCAAAGCACGGCAGCGGGCCTCGATCCCCAAGGCCCAATCGGTGCCGGCCGCGCGGGTCGTCTCTCGCACGCGCTCGAACGCGCGCTGCGCACGATCCGGCTGCCCGCATCGAACGGCCGCCTCGATCAGCTCGGTCAACGCCCATATCGCCGGCGCCTCGTCGTAGTGGGGCTCTGCGGGTAGCACCGCGGCCAGGGCGGTCTCGTAACGACCGAGGCCGTTGTAAAGGGTCCCGCTCAAGAACTCGGCGACGGATAAGGCGACCCCCTCCCCGCGCGCCTGGGCCCCGGTGGTCGCGCTTCGGACGAGCTCCGAGAATTCGGCCTCGTCGCCGCCTAGAGCCGCAAGACGTATGGGATCGTCGTCGGCAACACTTGCCTCAGCGGTGTCCAACAACTCGAGGGCGTCATCGAGCGCGCCGGCGTGGAACTTCGCCTGCGCGGCGGCCAGAGCGCGCCCGGCGCGGCGCGGTGGTTCCGGCGAGAGCGCGACCGCGCGCTCGAGGAAAGCCGCGGCCGCCGCGAAACCACCGCGCGCCTGCGCCCGGTCCGCCGAACGCTCCAGTTCCACGGCGACCTCCTCGTCAGGCGTAGCCGCCGCCTGCGCGCGATGCCATACCTTCCGATCGGGATCGCTCTCCGGATCCGTCGCCTCGGCCAGCGCGCGATGGGCCTCGCGTCGCTCGTCGAGCCCAGCCGCACCGTAAACGGCCGAGCGAACCAGCGGATGCCAGAACGCCACCCGAGGAGACAACGAGAGTAATCCTTCCGACTCGACCATCTGGGCGGTCGACTCCGGAATCCCGAGCCGCTCGGCCGCCCGCCACACCAAAGCCAGATCACCCACCGGGTCGGCCGCTGCCACCAGCAGCAGGCGGCGCGCGTCCGGTGGGAGTCTCGCCAACCGTCGCATGAAGCTCTCCTCGATTCGGGCCGAGACCGGCGCAGCCGCGGGCAGACCAAAGCCGCCCGCCAGCTCCGTCGGCGTCAGCCCCCTCGGGAGCTCGAGCAGCGCGAGCGGAATGCCGCGCGTCTCGGCCACGATCCGATCCAGCACGGGCTCATCGACCGGGGCCGGCAACACCGACTCCAACAGCGCCCGCGCATCACGGCGCCTCAGCGGCCCAACGTGAAGTGACGGAAGGCCCTCGAGCGTGCCGGCGAGGAGGCGCGCGGCGAACACGAGCGCGATCTTCTCGGCCAACAGGCGGCGAGCCACGAATGCCAGCGCCCGCGGGACGCCTGGTCAAGCCACTGCGCGTCATCGACAACCGCGAGGAGCGGCTGTTCCTCGGCCGCTTCGGACAACAAGCCGAGGAACGCCAATCCGACGAAGAACGGATTGGGCGCCGGGCGCGCCGGCTCACCAATCAGGCCGAAGGCGACGCCGAGCGCCTCGTGCTGAGGCCGCGGTAGACGGTCCAAGAGATCGAGGAACGAGGAACACAGCTGCTGGGCGGCTGCGAATGGGAGCTCCATCTCCGCTTCGACCCCGGACGTCCGCGCGATCCGGAACTCGGGACCGTGCCGGACCGCGTACTCGAGCAACGCCGTCTTGCCGACGCCCGGTTCGCCGTGCAACACCAGCAGGCCGCCGCGCCCTTCGCGCACGCCGTCGAGCAGCCGGCCGAGCACCTCGCGCTCGCGATCCCGGCCGATCAGCCGCCCTGCCGATGAGAGAACCGGTGACGACGCCTCGCTCATCTGGCTGCTCGTCGACGTCGTCAACCCGGGTTGGGCGCCGGCCTGCCAGACCTCGCTCATCGAGAACGTTCCGGGCTATATCGAGGCTCCGGGTACCGCGCTCACGTACCGGTGGAAGCATTTCATCGGCGGCCACACGGGCCGGCTCGGCACGCGCGGCGATGTCGCCACCCACCGGCAATACATGGCGGACCTCGCGGACAGCTCCCGACAGGCGCTCGACACCGTCGATCCCGCCCCGTATTCCGCCGAGTGCGGCGAGAACACGTGGGTCGCGGTCCGCGGCTATGTGGACGCCGTCGCAGCGGCCGCCGCTGCTCCCGTCATCGAGAAGTACACCGGCGTTCTGGCGGCAGCCGATGTTCTCACGGCCAGCACCGCGTTTCAGGTCGTGCAGTCGATTCGTCTTGACCTGGGGTACGGGTGCGAGGTGCACTCGTGAGCCGGACGCCTGATCGAACGCAACGCACCCGCGAGCAGCTCACAGACCTAGTGGGGCCGAGTTATATGCTCGGAGAGAGGGAGTCTTCAGAATGACCGCAACGACTGACGCGCCGCAGGGCAAGCCCTCGGCCATCGCGGACCCGACCGCGCGCGAGTTCCTACGCCAGGCGGATCCAGTGCTCGCACGGGTGATCGATGCACACCCGGATTTCCAACCGCGCGCATGGCTCGACTCGCTCCCGCCGTTCGACGCGTTCGGGACACTCGTCTTTCAGGTGATCGGCCAGCAGCTGTCGGTCAAGGCGACGCGGACGATCTTGGCGCGCCTCGAGGAGCGCTTCGGAGGCCACGTGCCCTCGCCCGCGGAGCTGCTCGCGGCCGACCCGCAGGAGCTGCGCGCGAGCGGAATGTCGACCCGCAAGGGCGCAACCCTCCGGGCGCTCGCCGAGCGCTTCGTCGACGGACGCCTGAGCGAGGACGCGTTGGCGCGCATGACTGATGACGAGATCGAAGCCGCCCTGACCGAGATCCCCGGCATCGGGCCCTGGACGGCACATGGCTTCCTGATCCTGGCTTTGGATCGGCCCGACGTCCTTCTGTCCGGCGACCTGGCGCTACGCCGGGCAGTCCAGCAGGCCTACGGATTCGACCACCCTCCGACCGATGACGAGATGCTCGAGCTCGCGGAGCGGTGGCGCCCGTATCGAAGCCTCGCCGTGAGCTATCTGTTCGCGTCCGAATTCGACGGAGCATCGTGATGGCGCTGACCATTCCGCCCCTGAGCGAAGAACGTGACCGTGGCGCCGGCGTCGTGGCCGTCCGGGGTCTGCTCGACCGCGAAGACCTAATCGAGAGGCTGGATCGGGCCACGACCAAGCGCGTGACGGTCGTCTCGGCGCCGCCGGGGAGTGGGAAGACCTCGCTGCTGCGTGCGTGGGCCGACCGTTCGACCGACCTTCATCGCGTCGCGTTCGTGTCGGTCGACCGCGACGAGCAGGATGCCGAGCGGTTTTGGTCATCGGTCCTCGATGCCATCCGCAGCCCGGCGACCGCTGCGCTAGACGGCGACCACGCCGTCGACACGGTCCTTTCCGAGGTCGTCGACCCGATCGAACCGCTGGTGCTGGTCATCGACGACCTCCACGAGCTGAAGTCGGCTGAAGCGCTCACGCAGCTCGAGCACTTGCTCGCTGCTCTGTCGAGCTCGGTGCACGTGGTGCTCTCCTCTCGCCGGGATCCGCCGATCAGGCTGCACCAGCTCAGGCTTGCCGACGAGGTAGCCGAGATCCGGGCGGGCGATCTGCGGTTCAGCGAGAGCGAGACGCGGGAATTGCTCTCCGCCTCCGGGATCAGCTTGTCTGGCGCCGGGTCGACCGCGCTGTACCTGCGGACGGAGGGTTGGGCGGCCGGGTTGCGCCTGGCGGTGATCTCTCTCACCGGTAACCCGGATCCGGAGCGTTTCGTGGCCGAGTTCTCGGGTGGCGACAGAGCCGTCGGCGAATATCTGCTCGCCGAGATGCTCGAACGCCAGCCGAGCGAAGTTCAGAGCATGCTGCTGCGAACCTCGCTGGTGGACCGTATGAACGGCGAGCTCGCCGACCTGCTGGCCGGCCGCTCGGGTTCTGAGCAGGTGCTGCTGCAACTGGAGGAAGCCAACGCGTTCGTCGTGTCGCTCGACTCTGAGCGCACCTGGTTCCGCTACCACCAGCTTCTGGCCGATTTCCTGCGCCTGGAGCTACGCCGAACGTTGGCCGATGAGGTTCAAGACCTCCACCGCCGCGCGGCGGGGTGGTTCGCCGACCACGGAGACGTCGTCGGGGCGGTGCGTCATATGCTGGCCGCCGGCGACTGGCCCGAGGCGGCCCGGCTCGTCGCCGACCACTCGTTCCGGTGGGTGCTCGACGGGGAGGCCGGAACGATCGACGCGGTTCTCCAGGCGTTTCCCGAGGGCGCGTCAGCCGATCATCCTGACCTGGCGCTCGCCCATGTGGCCAGCGAGCTGAACCACGGACGGTTGGACGAAGCGGCTGCCCAACTGGCGTTGGCCGAGGCCCACCTCCAGAGCGCTCCGCCGGCTCGCCAGCGGCGACTCGCGGTGGCCATAGCTTCGCTGCGGTTGGGGATTGCCCGGCGTAGCGGGCAGTTCACCGAAGTGATCGAACAGGTGAACCTGCTCGAGGCTTCGATCGCAGACGAACCGAGCGAGCCCCTCGTCATGGACGGCGAGTTGCGGGGAGTCGTGCTGGTGAATCTCGGGATCGTCGAGACATGGTCCGGGCGACTCGCCGATGCTGAGCGGCACCTCTCCGAAGGAGCCGTACTTGCCCAGACGATCGGGCGGCCCTACCTGGAGGTCGCGTGTCGCGCGCATCTCGGCTTCCCGTCGAAGCACGTCTCGGTTGCGACCGCGGCCGAGCGTGGGCGTCAGGCGGTAGCGCTGGCCGAACGTCACGGCTTGGGCGATCGGCCGATGATCGCGCCCGCGCTCGGGGCGGTGGCCGGCATGGCGATCTGGATGGGCGAGTTCGACGAAGGCGAGCGCTGGTTACGCCGCGCCTGGGATGTGGCCGATCCTCGGGTTGACCCGGCCGCCTCAGTGCTTCTGCACATGGCGACGGGCATGTTGCATGCCGGTCGCGGAGAGCACCGATCGGCGCTCGAGGAATTCGCCGCCGCGGCGCGGGCGGAGTCGCTCCTGACAGGAGTACATGCTCTAGCGCCGCGGATCGCCGGATGGCTCGCCGCCACGCGAGCTCGGCTTGGGCTACTCGATGAGGCGCGCGCAACCCTCGCCGAATTCTCCGCTGATCCTGGGCGGATGGGTGTCATTTACGACGGGCAGATGGGCGCCACGTATAACGCTCGTGCCGTGATCTGCGTGGCGGAAGGAGACCCCGCGACGGCGCTGGAAGAACTCCGACCAGTTCGAGAGGCGCCGCCGGCGACGGTCCCGACGTTCACACACGTCGAAACGCACCTCCTCGCCGGGATCGCGCACCTCGCACTGGGCGATCGCGCCGCCGCCGCCAGCGCGGCCGAAGCGGCGCTCGCGGTCGCCGAGCCAGACCGGCTGATGTTCCCGTTCGCCATGACCGGAGCCGCGGAGCTACTCGACGTCCTGCCACGCCACGAAACGGCTCACGGCGCGCTGCTCGCGGACATCGTTGACCTGCTGCGAGACGGATCGGCGCCGAGCGTCGCTCTAGAGGCCGCGTCGTCGGCGGACGAGCTCAGCCCCAGCGAGCTCCGCGTTCTGCGCTATCTGCCGACGAATCTCACGCGGCCCGAGATCGCGCGCGAACTCTACGTCTCGATCAACACGGTCAACACGCACATCCGGAACATCTACCTGAAGCTCGGTGCGCGTGATCGCTCTTCCGCCGTCGGCCGGGCGCGCGAGCTACGGCTCCTGTCGACCGGGCTCTCGCGAGCGTCGGCGAACTAGATTGATCTTGCGGGCCGCACCGACGAGGCCTTCGCCCTCGCGGCCCGCGGAGCGCCCGCCGGCACAATCACCAGATCCCGGCCTAGCCGGGTCACCGGGCCGGGCTCGAAGATGACGGTGTGGCCACACCGCCCGGCTTGTACACGATCCGGATACGGGGCCGGCTCGGAGCGACCGCTCTGTCCGCGTTCCCCTCGATGGTGTCTCAGCCGAGCGACGGCGACACCGTGCTCACCGGCCTACTCGAAGATCGCTCCGCCGTGTTCGGCGTCCTGGGGCAGATCGAAGCGCTCGGCCTTGAGCTGCTCGAGCTCCGGCAGATCTGCGGGCGGCCGGAGCCGCCCGAGGCTACGGACCTCGGACGGCTCGACGGCCGCGGCTGACCCAATCGTCAGCGACCGCGACGATCAGCCGGCGACGGGAATGCGGGGGGCGGAGCCGGCGCCGGCTGCGCCGGTCCCGCATGCTTCGGTCTCCTCGTGGCCGCAGGCGCCGATCGCGTGTCGGGCCAGAGCGACCACCGTCGTCGCCGTGCGGGCCTCGCACTGGCTCGGCATGATCACCAGCGTGAGCAGAAAGCCGATGCCGAAGACGCCGGCGGCCCACCAGAACGCCGTCGTGTCGCCGTGGACCTGCGCCGAGAGGGCAAGGCCTCTGACGTGGGCATGGCTGGTGAGATAGCCGGCGACTGCGGTGGCGTAGATCGTTGAGAGGAGCGAGGTGCCGATCGAGCCGCCGATTTGCTGGGATGTGTTGACCATCGCGGAGGCGATGCCGGCTTCGTTTGGCGCCACGCCGAGTGTCGCGGCCGAGAACGTCGGGGCGAATATGCATCCCATCCCTACGCCAAGGACGAGCAGCGCGGGCAAGACGCCGGTGCCGTAGATGGAGGTGGGCGTGAGCTGGGTCAAAAGGAGCATCCCGATCACCCCGAGCGCCATGCCGAGAAGCACGAGCGGTTTGACGCCGGTGTGCTGGATCACGCGAGTCTGGACGGTCGTCGAGGTGATGACCAGCACGACTGTCAGGGGCAGGAACGCCAGGCCGGTTCTGAGCGGCGAGAACCCGAGGTTCACTTGCAGGAAGTAGGTGAGGAACAGAAATACCGCGAAGATCCCGGCCCCCGTGACCAGGAGCGCGGTGTACGACCCTCCGCGCGCCCGGTCCCACACGATGTGCAAGGGCAGTAATGGGTGTTTGACCCGCCGCTCGATCAACACGAACGCGGTCAGCAGCACGGGGCTGGCGATGAGCGCGACGACGGTCGCGGTGGCGCCCCACCCGTGCGTCTCGGCGTTCGAGAAACCGAACACGAGCGCGAATAGCCCCAATGTCCAGGTGAGCACGCCCGGAATGTCGATGTAGGCGCGCTCGGAGGGCCTGTGGTTGACGATCAGGCGCAACGCGATGATCGTGGTCGGTATCGCGATCACGAGATTGACGTAGAAGCACCACCGCCACGAGATCGCGGACGTCAAGATGCCCCCGAGCAGCAGCCCCAGCGCCCCGGCGCCGCCGGCGACTGCGCCAAAGATCCCGAAGGCCTTTTGCCAGTCAGCAGTCCCCGCGAACGTGACCGTCAAAAGCGAAAGCGCCGACGGGGCCAGCAGCGCGCCGAACACCCCCTGCGTCGCGCGCGCGAAGATGAGCACGCCGAACGAATGCGCCAGCCCGCCGATGGCCGAGGCCCCGGAGAATCCCACCAGTCCGGCGATCAGCGTCCACTTGCGGCCGAACAGATCGCCCACCTTGCCGCCCACCAACAGCAGGCTGCCGAACGCCAGCGCGTACGCGGTCACTACCCATTGCCGGCTCTCGTTCGAGAAGTTCAACGCCCGCTGGGCCGAAGGCAAGGCGACGGTCACGATCGTCGCGTCCAGTACCACCATCAGCTGCGCGACGCTCAGCAAAGCGAGAACTGCCCATCGATTAGGTTCACGAACGGTTTGAGTGGGCATGGCAACTCGACTTTCGATTGACGACCTCGGCGCAGCGTCCCACCCCGTCCGGTGAGCGGTAATCGCCTGATCCCGGCGATTGCGGTCTGGCTGTGACTCGCCTCATAATCGGACCGTGAGTGATGTCTGATTCGGCCGTCCACGTCGAGGGTGTGGTCAAGCGCTTTCGGGCGACCACGGCGCTTGCTGGGGTCGATTTGGATGTCGAGGAGGGAACCGTTTTTGGGCTGCTCGGTCCGAACGGGGCGGGGAAGACGACGCTGGTTCGCGTGCTGGCGACGTTGCTGGCGCCGGACGCGGGAACGGCCGAGGTTTTTGGCCGGGACGTTGTGCGTGATGCCGCGGGTGTGCGGGAGCTCCTGGGGTTGACCGGCCAGTTCGCGGCGGTCGATGAGATGCTGACGGGCCGGGAAAACCTCGAGATGTTTGGGCGGCTGTTCGATCTCTCGGCCGCGGATGCTCGCCGGCGGGCGAGTGAGCTGCTCGAGCGTTTCGAGCTGGCTGACGCGGCCGACCGTCCGGCTCGCACCTACTCGGGGGGGATGCGGCGACGGCTCGACCTCGCGTCGAGTTTGCTGACCCGTCCGCGCGTGTTGTTCTTGGATGAGCCGACGACCGGTCTGGATCCGCGTAGCCGGATTGAGATCTGGTCGGTGGTGCGCGAGCTGGTGCGGGAGGGGACGACGCTGCTGCTCACGACGCAGTACTTGGAGGAGGCCGATCAGCTCGCGGAGCAGATCGCGGTGATCGACCACGGTCGGGTGATCGCTCAGGGTACGGGGAGCGAGCTCAAGGACCGGGTCGGCGGGCAGATCCTGGAACTCGAGCTGGTGAGAGCGGCGGAGCGGGACCGGGCGCGGGTCGCGCTGACCGGGATTGGTTGCGGCGAGCCGGAGCCGGGGGAGCGGCTCGCGCAGTTGACGTTGCCGGCGCCGCGGGATGGGCTTGAGATGATCGAGGAGGCGGCCTCGGCGCTGCGCCGGGCGGGGATTGCGGTGAGTGACCTCGGGTTGCGGCGGCCGACGCTAGATGATGTGTTTTTGCAGCTGACGGGCGCGCCGCCGACCGAGAACGGAGCGGGCGTTGAAGCCGGCAGCGGTAACGGGCGGCCGAGCCCGGCGAGCGGTGGCGTTGCGGCCGACTCCGCTCCTGCCGTCCGCCGCCCGGCCGTCCGCCGCCCGGCCGCGAGGCGACCATCGTGGTGGCGGCGCCTATCGCCGCATGAGCTTCGCGCGGACTTCACGGACGCGTGGGTGGTCAGCGCGCGCAACATGCGTCATTTCGTGCGCCAACCGGATCTGCTCATCTTCTCGACGATCCAGCCGATCATGTTCGTCCTGCTGTTCACGTACGTGTTCGGCGGGGCGATCAGTCACTCGTTGCCCGCAGGGGTGAGCTACATCGACTATCTGCTGCCGGGCATCCTGGTCCAGTCGGTGACGTTCCGGGCGAGCCAGACCGCGGTGGGCCTGTCTGAGGATCTGAAGCTCGGCGTGATCGACCGGTTCCGCTCGATGCCGATGGCGCGCTCCGCGGTGCTGATCGGTCGCACTGCGGCCGACCTGGTCCGCAACGTCCTGATCATCGTGCTGATGATCATCGTGGGGTACATCATCGGCTTCCGCTTCCAGGCCGGCGTCGCACAGGCACTGGGCTGCATCGCGCTCGTCAGCGCCTTCGGGCTCGCGCTGAGCTGGATCTTTGCGTTTGTGGCACTGACGGTCCGCGGCGCCGAGGCGGCGCAAACCGCCGGGTTTGTCGTCCTGTTTCCGCTCGTTTTCGCGAGCTCGGTGTTCGTGCCCGTCTCGACCCTGCCGAGCTGGCTGCAGGTAATCGCGAAGGTCAGCCCGGTCAGCCTGACCGCGAACGCAGCACGCTCGCTGGCCCTCGTCCCCGGAACGCCGTCTTCTCTGGGCGGCGCGATCGCCTGGATCGCTGGGCTGCTCGTCGTATTCATCCAGCTGTCCGTTTGGCGCTACCGGCGCATGACGTAACGCGGAATCACCATCATCCGGTGAGGACGGCTCACCTGGGTCGACGTGAACCTGCGAGCCATGCAAAAGGTCCCGCAGGTTCCGGTCGAGGGAGGTCTCAGATGAAGCTCGTCGTCAATGGTGCCGACGTCGAGGTTGACGACCGGCACGCGAAGACGCCGCTGCTCTGGGTACTTCGCGACGTCCTCGGGATGCACGGCACGAAGTTCGGCTGCGGAGCGGGCTTCTGCGCGGCTTGCACCGTCCTGGTCGACGGGCGCAACACGAAGTCCTGCCAGACCGCGACCGAGCGGGCGGTAGGGAAGGCCGTCACGACAGTCGAGGGAGCATCTGGGCGTGTCGTCGACGCCGTTCGCGACGCTTGGCACCGCGGCAACGTTGTGCAGTGCGGTTACTGCCAGCCCGGGCAGACCTTGGCCGCGGCGTCGCTGCTCGAGTCGAACCCGTCGCCCGACGACGGGAAGATCGACGCGTGGATGAGTGGGAACCTGTGCCGCTGCGGAACTTACCCGCGGATCCGGGCCGCGATCAACGAGGCCGCGCGCACGCTCGCCGCGGGCGAGGATCCGCAGCCGCTGGTCGCACCGTCCGAGCTGGTAGTGGGCCGGCTGACCGCTGAAGAGGCGAGCGACCCGGTGCATCCGTACGTCCGGATCCACGCGGACGGGACGATCGTCGCGTACTCGAGTCAGATCGAGATGGGACAGGGGATCCACACCGGCCTGGCGACGATCGTCGCCGAGGAGCTCGACGCCGATTTCGATTCGGTGCGCGTGGTCAACGCCTCCAACGGCGGCGGGCCGCCCCGCGACGTGTACGGAAATCCCGACGCCGGGGGTGCCATGCAGATCACCGGCGCGTCGAACTCGATGAAGGGGTTCTGGGTCCGGTATCGGCTGGCCGCCGCGCAGGCCCGGGCGCGACTCGTGGCCGCCGCGGCCGAGTCGTGGGACGTGCCGGCCTCGGAGGTCGAGGTCGAGAACGGCGTCGTGCGTCATGCGAGCGGCCGGCAGGCAGCCTTCGGTGACCTCGCGGCTCGGGCCGAGCAGCTTCCGATTGCGGACGGTGTGCAGCCAAAGGATGCGGCGGACTACACGTTGATCGGGCGCGATGGGCGATTGCGGGTCGACTCGGTGCCGAAGATTCTCGGTAGCACCCATTTCACGATCGACCTCAGCCTCCCGGGGATGCTGACGGCAGTGGTGCTTCATCCGCCCAGGATTGGCGCCAGGGTCGCCTCGGTCGATGACCAGGCGGCGCTCGCCGAGCCTGGGGTGACCGCGGTCGTCCCGATCGAGGAGGGAGTCGCGGTCGTTGCCGAGACCGTCGCCGACGCGCAGGCCGGGCTGCGAGCTCTCGTTGTCGAGTGGGACGACACGACCGCCGAACGACGGAGCACCGCCGAGCTGCTGGCTGAGCACCTGCGACTGCTCGAGTCGGGCGAGAAGGCCGTGACGGCCCGGGACGATGGTGACGTCGAGGAGGCCTTGTCCGAGGCAGCCTCGACGATCGACGCGACGTACGCGTTGCCGTACCTCGCGCACGCCCCGATGGAGCCGAACAACGCGGCGTGCCGGATGCGCGACGACGGTGTGCTCGAGGTCTGGGTTGGGACCGAAACGCCTGAGTACGTGAAGATGAACGCCTCCTCGATAGCCGGAATCGATAAGGAGCAGGTGCAGGTGCACATCACGTTCGCCGGCGGATCGTTCGGACTGCACTCGAGCGCCGAACGCGACCCCACGTCCGAGGCTGTCCAGGTCGCGCGGGCGCTCGGCTGGGAGCACCCGATCAAGGTGCAGTCGACGCGCGAGGAGGAGTTCAAGGTCGGTCGCTACCGGGCGATGGCCGCCCATCGGGTGCGGGCCGGTGCCGACGCCGACGGCCGGCTGACTGCTTGGCATCAGGCGATCGTGGCCGAGCCCACGTCCGTGAACCTCCCGTTCGTCCGCGACCAGATGTTCACGAACGGCGTCGACTTCTTCACGACGACCGGCGCAGTCGACCCGCCGTACGCCGTCGAGAACTTCCGGCTCGAGTCGAGCAACTTCGAGTCGAGGATCCCGACGATGGTGTGGCGGTCAGTCGGCAACTCCCACACCGAGTTCGCGCGCGAGTCGGCGATCGATGAGCTCGCGATCGCCGCGGGCCGAGATCCCGTCGATCTGCGCCGCGAATTGCTCGCCGACAGCCCGCGGACGGTACGCGCGCTCGAGCTCGCGGCCGAACGCGCGGACTGGGGATCCCCCCTGCCCGACGGCAGGGCGCGCGGGATCACTAGCTCCGGCTTCCTGGGCTACAGCGCCAACGTCACCGAGATCTCGCTCGATGCCCGCGGTCGCGTCCGCGTCGACCGGATCGTGTTCGCACTCGACTGCGGGAGAAACGTCAATCCCGACCTGATCCGCGCGCAGATCGAGGGCGGGCTGCTCTGGGGCCTGAGCGCCGCCGCGTGGGGCGAGGTCATCCTCGGCGATGGGGGCGAGATCGTCACCCAGAACTTCGACCGCTACCCGGTCGTGCGAATGCGCTCGGTGCCACGGATGGATGTGCACCTGATCGAGTCGTCCGAGCCGCCGACCGGCGTCGGCGAGGTCAGCGTTCCGTCGGTCGCCCCAGCACTCGCGAACGCGATCGCCGCTCTGACCGGAACGCGAGTCCGCCAGCTTCCCATCAACAACACGATCAAGATCGCCTAGGAGGACTGACCGATGCCTGACGTAAACATCACGCCGAGCGAAAACGGCCCCTACATTGTGTCTGGGCCGATGACTATCACCGCGCCGGACGGGCACGTTATTGAGCACCCCGACCCGGTGGCGCTTTGCCGCTGCGGCGGCTCGTCCAACAAGCCGTTCTGCGACGGTACGCACGCGACCAACGACTTTGACGGGACGCTCGCGAATTGATGGCATTCGTTTAGTTGGACGAGCCAGCCGAAATAGGCGAGGTAAACGCGGCCAAAGCGCGGCGCAGTCTGCGCAACGGGTTCATCACGCTGATCCTGGGGTTGGCGCTGGCCGCCGGGCTGCTGTTGGCGGTCCCGGGGCTCAAGGGCGTAGCGCACACGCTTTCGAACCTGAAGACGCCGTGGGTCGTCGTGGCGGTGCTGCTCGAGGTTCTCTCCTGCGCCAGTTATGTGGTGGCGTTCCTGCAGGTCTTCTCGCGGGCGCCGTTCCGGATCGGGGCTCGGATAGCCCTCACCGAGGAGGCGTTCGGGGCGGCGGTCGCGGTCGGGGGCGTGGGCAGCGTGGCCGTGGGCGGGTGGCTCATGGTCGAACGCGGCGCGCCTGCCCGCCGGATCGCCGAGCGCTCGGCCGTGCTCTTCCTGTACACGAGCGCGATCAACGTGATCACGTTGATCCTGGCCGGCCTGGGCCTGTTCCTCGGCCTCCCCGGACCTCGCAACCCGCTGCTCAGCATCGTGCCGGCCGCGGTCGGTGGACTCGTGCTCGTGCTGTTCCTGCTGTTGCCGCGCTACGTCGATCGGATCGTCGCGCGGCTGGAGGAGGGGCGGCTTCATGCCTTCCTCACCGAGACGGCGGCGAGCGTCCGGGACACCAAGCGACTCCTGTTCCGTCCCGATTGGCGGATTGTCGGCGCGATCGGCTACCTGTGGTTCGACATCGCGGTGCTGTTCGCGTGCTTCGCCGCAGCCGGCCACATGCCGCCGCTCGCCCCGGTCGTGCTCGCGTACCAGATTGGCTACCTGTCCAACTTCATCCCGATACCGGGCGGGATCGGAGTGCTCGACGGCAGCATGATCGGCATGCTCGTCCTCTATGGCGTCGGGGGAACTGTCGCAACCGCGGCCACGCTCGCCTACCACGCGATCTCGCTCTGGGTCCCGGCCGTCTGGGGGACGACCGCGTTCATCCTGCTCCAGAAGAGCAAACGCCAGCCGATCGTCCTGCACAACCCGACCGAAGAACTGCGAACCGGCTCCAACTGATGCACGCGGTGCCGCTGTTTGACGTCAGGGACTTGAGGGCTTCGTCTCGATCCAGTCGACGTAGAGGTTCCGTTCGGCGAAGCGCCAGGCACCGTCCTGCTTGACGAAGGTGTCGCCATACCTGAGGTGCGCGAGCATCAGCTTGCGCTCGCCGGCCTCGGTGAACAGGTGGTGGGCGATGGAGTAGCTCTCGCCCGCCGCCCGGTTCCCATCGAGCACGATCGTGCTCTGCCCGTTGAAGTGCTGGGTGGCCTGGTAGCGATTCAGGTCCTGGAATACCGGCATCAGACCCTCACGGCCGTCGATGATCTGGGTGGGCTCGGAGCCCTCACCGTCCATATAGACGACAAAGTGGGTGTCGTCGGTGAAGAGCGACTTCTGCTCGTCGGCGAGCCGGCGATCCGCGCAGTGCGCGTAGGCGTCGATCAGCTCGCGGATCGCCAGTCGGTCGGCCTGTTCGGCCGACGAGATCTCGGCGTGGATCATCACGTCTCCGGTTCCGGTCGTCGTTCAGTTAGCCTGTCGCGATCCGGGGAGTTCCCCGAATCGCGGCGACAGTATAAGCGGGGAACTCCCCGTTTGCCAAATCAGGGAAGTAGCCCGTGACCGAATCCAAACGAAGCGACGGGCGTCGCAACCGCGACGCGATCCTCGCTGCCGCCCTCGTGGCGCTCACCGAATCGCCGGACGCCTCACTGAACGCGATCGCGAAGCGAGCCGGCGTTGCCAACGCGACGCTGTACCGGCACTTCCCGACAAGGGAGGATCTCGTGCTCGCGACCTACCAACATGAGGTCGGCAAGCTGGTCGATGGAGCCGACACCCTGCTGCAGGAGCAGATGCCGCTCGACGCACTGCGAAGCTGGGTCGAGCGGCTGGCGGAGTACGCCGTGAGCAAGCACGGCCTCGCCGACGCCCTGCGCAAGGCGACCAGCCCCGGGAAGGACCTGTCTTCGACCGAGACCTACGACGCCATCGTCGGAGCGCTCGACCGTCTCCTGCACGCGAACGTAACCGCGGGCACGCTGCGCGCCGACCTCGACGCTGATGACGTGATCCTCGCCCTCGCGGGCCTCTGGCAGCTCGACCCAGCCGGCAACTGGAAAGCGCAAGCGCAGCGTATCTACAACATCGTCCTCAGCGGCCTGGAGCGATCCGGCCGCTGAAGTTGATCGACCAGGAGCTGCCGCATCTCCACGGCTTATTCGAGGTCGAGCTCGAGCTCTCCGGTGATGTGCCCGGGCGTCGCCCTCACCGTCCTTTCGTCCACGGAGGAGACGGCGGCGCGCTGGATATCCGGTCGGGCGACTGCCAGGTACGAAACCGCGATGAACACGGTGACGCCGAACACGATTGCCGTTCGTCCGTTGCCGAAGCCGAGGCCGGTGAGGGCGGACGGCTTGCTGATCCAGTCGGAGAACGATGCACCGAGGGGTCGCGTCACGATGTACGCCATCCAGAACGCGGCGATGCTGTTCAAGCCGGCTTTCCACCAAGCCACCGCCGGGATCAGAATGACGGCGAGGAAGAAGAGTCCCGAGACCAGGTAGCCCATGCCGAGTGAGGCTGCAGTGAAGTCTCCAAGGGCGGTGCCGAGGGCAAAGGTGGCGAACACGACGGCCCAGTAGTAACCCTCGCGTCGCTGGGTGGTGATGCTGTGGATTGACAGCGTGCCCTCGTTGCGCTGCCAGATCCAGAACACGCCAGCCAATATCAGCGCCCATAGGATCGTCGTCCCGAGGTAGGGGATGTGGACGTCGAGGTGTAGGAAGTCTGAGAAGCCGGTGCCGGCGATCGCGATCGCATAGGCCAGAGCCCAGTAGGCGAAGGCTCGGTAGCGGCGAGTCGAGCATTGGAGTACGAGCGCGATGACGAACAGCGCTACCTCGATGCCGCCGCCGCCGAAATTCCCGAACTTCTTCAGATAGTCAGAGGTGACCTCTCCGCCGGCCGTGGTGAGGATCTTCACGACCCAGAAGAGGAAGATGACCTCCGGGACCTTTGCGGCGACCGGGCCAGGAAACACGCGCCCGATCAGCGGTATCTGGCCGTCCGACCCCGCCTGGCCGGCGTTCGGGCCTCCTGAAGCCCTGGGTCTGGCGGCTGCAGACCTCACGCGAACGCCTCCACATCACGAGCGTAACTGGGCCATTCTGCGCCGCAGATTAGAAAGCCCACATCTACGTAAAGCCCGTCCGATCCGCTGGTCCACGCCGCTACTCAGCTCGTAGCGCCGAGGCCGTTCGTGACCGCGCGGCCCAGCCCGCCGGCAGCAGCGCTCCGGCGAGCGCGATCGCCAGTCCGGCCAGCGCAAGCGCCGCCAGCTCCCCGGCGCCGTACACGTTCAGGAGGCTGGAGGGGACCCCGAGCCCGGCGGCGCCTGCCATTGCGGGGAGCACGTACCGGTGCACGACGATCCCCGCCGGGACCGCGAGCACGCCCGCGAGCAGGCCGGTGCCGGCGACCGAGCACAGCACCATCGCGACGGTCTGGCGGGGCGTCATCCCGACCGCCTTGAAGACGCCGAGGTCGTGCACGCGCTCCCGGGTCTGCAGCACGACGCTGTTGAGCACCCCCAGCCCCGCGGCTATCGACAGGAGCAGTGTGAGCGTGCCGGCCAGCGCGATCGCGATCGCGGCGCCGCCGCCGCCGTTCTGGTTGATCGAGACGCCGTAGTTGGAGCCGAGCTTCGCACCGAGTGTCCGAACGTAGGCGGTGGGATCGGTGCCGGACCTCAGTCCGACGTCGTACTGGACGTTCATTGGGTTAGGGGTGAGGCCCGGGTCTGTGGCGGTGAGCGTCCGCCAGTCGGTCAGCATGGTGAGGCTGTCGTTGTGCCCGTCGAACACCTCGCCGACGATCCGGACCGGGATCGCGCGGCCGCCCGCGCCGGTGATCGTGACGGTGTCGCCGACGGTGATGTGCAGGGTGGTGAGGAAGCGCTTGGGCACGACCGCCTGTTCGGGGCCGCTGTACCAGTGACCGCTAGACATCGTGTACCCGAGCCAGCCGGCGTTGCCGCGGAACGCGGTCACTGCAATCGGCTGCACCAGCCCAGACACTTTGACGTACTCGTTATCCTCCTCGAGCACGAAGTGGGCGGTGCCGGGGACCGAGCCGAGCGCCGCGGGGATCACCCGCTGAGGCGGGGCGGAAGACGGCTGGGCGGGGTGGGTGGGTCCGGATGGCTTAGGGCCGAAGGGGCCAGGCCCGTTGTAGTAGACCTGCACCTGCTCGGTCCTGCTCAGGTTGATATCCGCCACGGCGCGTCTGAGCGAGGTGACGAGCCCGACCGCGAACGTCACGGCGGTCACGCCGAGCAGAACCGCCGCGAGCGTACCCGCCATCCGGGCCGGGCGGGCGAACGGCGACGCGAGTCCGATCGTCATCGGCCGGGGCAGCGGTAGGCGGCCCAGCAGGCGGTGGGCCAGGTAGCCGCGGCCCGTGCGCGGCGCGCGACCCGCGGCCAGCGCCTGCGTCGCGCTCAGCCTCCCAGCTCGCAGCGCGGGCAGGACGGCAGCCAGCGCGACCAGGCCGCACATGGCAAGCGGGACGCCCACGTTGACCCACAGGGGCACGCCAAGCCGCCCGACCCCGTAGACGCCCGCGGTCTTGTTGAGCAGTGGCACCGACAGCAGGTTGCCGAGCGCGACGCCGCCCACGCATCCAACCACGGCCGGCACGATCACCTGACCGGTGTACGCGGCGATCACCTGGCCCGGCGTGAAGCCGATGCTCTTGAGGACCCCGATCCGGTAGTAACCCGCGATCACGGCGCCGCTGACCACGTTGGTCACGATCAGCACGGACATCACCAGGCCGATAAGCGCGAAGGCGATGACGAACGGCGCGTATACCGCGACGTCATCGTGTTGCGCGGCCCGAACGTTCAGATAGGACTGTGTGCCGGTAACCGTCCCAGCCGGGAGCGCCCTGGTCACGGCCGCGGTGCCAGCACTCACGGCTGCGGCGGTGCCGGCGCTGCGGAAGCGGTAGAGCATCTCCGCGCTTGCCGGCGTGCCCGGCGAGCTGAGCGCGGAAATTTCACCGGGCAGGACCCAGGCGTCAGCGGAGCGCGAGATCGATGTGGCGAGGCCAACGACAGTCAGTCGGGGTTTTCCTGGTGCGCTGGTCACGGTCACCGTGTCACCGATCCCAGAGCCGAACTCATCGTTGTTGGCCTCCATCACGATCTGACCGGCGCGCTGCGGCCAGTGGCCGCCCTCGAGTGTGATGTCGTCGACCGGACCGCCGGGCGTCGAGCGACCGACGACGGTGAGCGGCGGCAGAACCTCCAGCGCACCCGGAGACGAGTCGGTGGCGGCCACGTTCACCTCGCCGAATGGCCCGGCCGCCGCGGTCACCGCCGAGAGCCGCGCCGCGGCGGCCAGTTGCGCCGGCGTCGCCCGTGAGGCGTCGACCGTCGCCACCACCTGCGCGCCGCGCTGCGCGGCGAAGGCGTGATCGAACGGCGCGTGAGAATCCGCGACGAGGGCGAGGCCGAGGACCGAGGAGGCGGTGGAGACGACCAATACCAGGGTGATGACGATCGTCTGGACCAACCGGCGGCGGCCGATCCCGCCACGCACCGCACGCAGCACCGCACCCGGACGCATCAGAACGCCTCGGCCGCGCGGGCCATCGGCAGCTGATCGCCGGTAAACCGAGCGATCCGACCGTCAACCAGGTGGACCGCGCGGTGGGTGTAGCGCGCCGCCAGCTCCGGGTTGTGCGTGACCAGCACGAGGGTCTGCCCGGAGCGGTTGAGCTCGAGCAGCAACTCGCCGATCTCCTCTCCCGTGGCGGTGTCGAGCGCCCCGGTCGGCTCGTCGGCCAGCAGCACGACCGGCCGGTTGACGAGGGCGCGGGCAATCGCCACCCGCTGGCGCTCGCCGCCAGAGAGCCGGCCCGGGTACGCGTCCCAGTGGCGCTCGATTCGCAGCGCGGCCAGCAGTTCCTGCACGCGCGCCCGTGACTGCGAGCGGGGGATCCCGGCCAGCTGCGCAGGCAGCAGGATGTTGTCGGCGACGGTCAGGTCGTCGAGCAGGTTGAAGAACTGAAAGATCATTCCGATCTGACGTCGCCGGCACCGAGCCATCCCGGTCTCAGTGAGTCGGTCGATCCGCCGGCCGGCCACCGTGATCGCGCCGGTCGTGGGCCGGTCCAAGCCGGCGATCAGGTTCAGGAGGGTCGATTTCCCGCTGCCGGACGGGCCCATCACGGCCACCGCCTCACCCGGCGCGATCTCCAGCGTGATCCCGTCCAGGGCCGGCTGTCCTGAGCCGTCGTAGCGCTTCGTCACATCGTTGATCTGCAGTAGAGCGTCCATGGCGAGAACGTACGTAGCCCGGGGTGATTTGTCGTCGGCCCCGGTATGTAACTTCGGGTACCGCGCTAGACCTACGCCGGGCCCGGATCATCCTTGCGAGGTACGCGAGTACGCAGCGAGGCGGATGACTGCACGGGTCGGCGGGGCGATAATTAGTCCAATGGAGGAGCACGCGCCCACGACGATGCGCCGGCGGCTGCGCCTGGCATTCGAGTTCGCGCGGTCCGTTGAGCCGCGGGCACTGCCTTCCAGGTGCGCGGTGCTCGCCGACGCGGCGCTGGCGATACTCATCGTCCTCGTGGTGCACCGGAGCCTGAACGGCGGGGGAAATTCGGTCGGCCTGCTCATCGCGGGCGCGCTGCTCGCGGCCCGCCGGCGCTACCCGCTGACGGTGTGCCTGTTGCTGTCGTTCGAGGTGCTCGCGACGAGGTACAACGTCAAGCCGATCGCGCTCGGCATCGTCGTCTTCGCGGGTTACTCGGCGGTCGTACACAGCCGCTTCCGGGGTGCGGCGCTCGTGACCGTCCCCTGGCTCTGGGTGATCGTCGGCAGCTTGCTCTGGGGGACGACCGCTCTGCTGATCCTCGTCTCACTCGCGCTGACCGTGACCGTGGGATACGCCGTGCATGCCGTTGCCGAACGCGACCGGATGCTCGCCGAGCACGAGGCCGCCACCCGTCGCGCGCTCGAGCATGAACGCGCCCGGATCGCCTCAGAGCTTCACGATGTCGTGACGCACAGTGTCAGCGTGATGATCGTGCAGGCCGGCGCCGCACGGCAGGTCCTCGCCGAGTCCCCCGGAGAGGCACGGGCGGCGATGCTGGCCGTGGAGGCGAGTGGGCGGGCGGCAATGACCGAGCTTCGCCACCTACTCGGACTGCTCAGCCCGACGGACGCGTCCGGGGAGGAATCGGGCCCGGCCAGCTCACCGGACAGACCCACCCCCGCGGAGCTCGCACCGCAGCCGGGCCTGGCCCAGCTCCGGCCGCTGATCGACCGTTTGACCGCGGCCGGGCTGCCGATCGATCTTCGCGTGGGCGCGCTGCCCCAGGAGATCTCGCCAGGGCTTGACCTGGCGGTGTTCCGCGTAATCCAGGAAGCGCTCACCAACGTGATCAAGCACGCTGGCAAGCCGTCGACGACCGTGAGTCTCGACTGCGGCGACGGCCAGCTCGTGGTGGAGGTGGCCGATACCGGCCGGCCGATCTTGGCGGTTGCGCCCACGGTGCCGGCCGGGACCAGCCGAGGCTTGATCGGGCTCCGCGAGCGCATCGCGCTGTACGGCGGAGTGCTGGACGCGGGGCCGAGAATCGGCGGCGGCTGGACCGTCCGTGCGCGCTTCCCCGTCGACGCTGCGCCAGGCCGCCTCGCCGTCGCGCGGACCGGTCGAAATGGCTTGGTCGCCGTGCCTGGAGGCCGGTGAGCAACGCGGCCACGCCACCCCGTGTGGTGATTGCCGACGACCAGGCCCTCGTTCGCAGCGGCTTCCGGATGATCCTCGGCGCGGCGGGCATCCCGGTCGTCGGCGAGGCGTCCGACGGCCAACAGGCGCTGGCGGCGGTGCTCGAGCAGCGGCCGGACGTAGCGCTGATGGACATCCGCATGCCGGGGATGGACGGCCTGGAGGCGACCCGCCGGATCTTCGCCGGGCCGGCCGGCGCCGGCTGCCGGATCATCATCCTCACCACGTTTGATCTCGACCAATACGTGTACGCCGCGCTCACCGCAGGTGCAAGCGGCTTCCTGCTCAAGGACGTCTCCCCTGAACAGCTCGTCGACGCGGTGCGCACGGTCCGCTCGGGCGATGCCCTGCTGGCGCCGTCGATCACGCGCCGGCTGGTCGAGCGGTACGCATCGGCGGCATCAGCGCCGCCGGCGGTACACGGTGATCTGTCCGAGCTCACGCCACGAGAGCTCGAGGTCCTCCAGTTGCTGGCCAGGGGCCTCAGCAACGCCGAGCTCGCCGCGGAGCTGGTGCTGAGCGAGGCCACCGTCAAGACTCACGTAGCTCGGATTCTGCGCAAGCTCGGGCTGCGTGACCGGGTGCAGGCCGTCGTCTTCGCCTACCAGACCGGCCTGGTCGTGGCGAGCTCGACTCAGACGAGTTGATCACGTTCGCATCCGATTGGCGATACCGTCGGCGGCGCTTTCGAGCGCGCCGGGCGGACGGACAGTGTGGGCTTGATTGCGGCGGTCTGGGTGACCGTGCTGCTCAAGCTGCTTGCAGCGATCCTTGGGCTGGTCATCGTGATCGGGCGTCCGCCTCTCGCCGCCGCTCAGCGCCGAATCGGGCAACGAATGGCGTGGGCCGGAGCACTGATTCTTATCCTGTACGGAGGCGTCCTCAGCATCACCGGCTGGCTCGTCCAACTCGATATCGTCTCGCCGGCCGCCAACGCTGATCACAAGGCGCTGCGGTGGCACGCCTACCTTTGGGACCCGTGGTTTCTGGTGTGGGGCCTGCTCCTGGCTACCGGGCTGGCCCGCTCGGCTGATCGTCGGCGAGCCTCATAGCAACTCCTCGACGGAGGCGCGCAAGAGTCGCTGGCGGCGCCGGAGAAAGCCGCGACGTGGCCCGTAGAGGACGACCTGCATCCCGCCCGCTACCAGTTCAGCCCCATCCGGATACACGATCTGGAGCGAGTCGAGGTCGTAGTAGCTGACCGTCCGCGCGGCTACCTGGGCGCGTTCCAGCGGTCCCGGCGGTGCCACCGGACCGGTCACGGGTGAGCGCAACGTGAGCATCTCAGCGTCGCCGCCCCAATGCTCGACCACGACCTCCTGGCCGCGTTCGTTGATCGGCCCGCTGGCCACGATTGACCTCGAAGGGGGCTCGGTCACCTGCACGCGGTACTGATCGGCTGATGCCGAGCATTGCCCGCGCCCGGCGCGAACGGTTGCGGCGCCTGAGAGCCGCCCGCACGTGATGGCCGCGAGCGCGACGATCCGGCGGTTCTGCTGCGCTCTTGCCGACATCGCGAGCACCATATCTGGCGTCGCTCGCGGAGGATTCGTCTTGACAGGCTGGCGGCCGAGCCGATCGGGCGGCGTGTCTACTGCGGCAGCTGCTTGCTGCGTTTACCTTCGAGCTTGCGGCGCTCTCGCCGCGCCCCGTGGATCTGGCCGACCGCATAACCGCCGCCCAGGGCGATGATCGCCGGAACGAACGCAAGCACGAGCGCGCTGACCGTCGCGATGACCTTCAGCACGATGATGACGGCGATGACAGCCGCGACGACGGCGACTACTGCTTTCACGCCAACTGACTATAGGCACTCGGCGTTTACATAGCCCGAGCGGAAGGGACTCGGTGCGCCGGTCCCCTCGTCGTAGGTGTGCCGCCAGACGCACCCGGTGTCGTTGGCCAGGAGGTGGATTGAGACCGACGTCTGGAGGGACGTCGTGCGCACCCGGTGGACGTCGTCCCGCGGGGGCAGGAGCGTGTAGAAGTCGCCAGGGCTGAGAGGACGCTGCCGCACGAGCTCGAGCCGACCGTCGCCGGGCCGATAGAACTCCTCGTCCTGGTTTCCGCGATAGATGCCGACGAGGCCCCACGCCAGGTGATCGTGAACGGGCGTCATCGCCCCGGCGGGAACGACCAGGCTGAACAACGAAAGTGAGCGGTCGGCAGCTCGGAAAATCAACCACTGGCCGATTCCGCCCCCCATGCCACTGCTCGGCGCCGGCGCCTGATATGAGGCCGGCAGCCACTCAGGGTCGGCCAGCAGCTCTCGGAACAGGGGGCTGATCCGGTCGCAGGCATGGGCAGGCGAGTCGCCGCGCTGCACTCGTGCCCTCACCGTCCTGATGAATTCGCGAACCCGACCGGTGTCCAGGATGTATTCGTCCTCGGATAGCGGCGGTAGCGGTTCGTGATGCTCAAAATCGCACATCGAGGCAGCGTCCTCTCGTGTGAAGCCCGGGGAATGCTGATCCTACGCGCGTCCCGAAATGTTCACCCGGTTGGGATGATGAGCCAGACCGAGACCGACCGGAGACTCGCCCCCATGATCGAGCGATTGTCAGAGATGCCTCCGGGCACGGTCGGGTTCCGGGCAGCCGGCAAAATTGCGCGCAAGGACTACGACGACGTACTCGCCCCCGAGCTCCGGCGAGCACTCGAGAGAGGGGGTGGCCTGCGAACGCTGTATGTGATCGAGGACCTCGACGAAATCGAACCCAGCGCGCTTTGGTCCGACGCTAAGCTCGGCTTGAACCTCACGATCGGGCACCACCAGGAATGGGTACGGTCGGCCATCGTCACCGACATCGACTGGATGGCCCGCGCGACGAAGCTGTTCGCGTGGATGATCCCCGGTGCGGCGCGTGTCTTCCCGCTGGCCGAGCTCGCCGAAGCAAAGGTCTGGGTCGCGGGCGACTGAAGGTGGCGATAACCGAGCGCAGCGGCCGCGCCTAGGCCGGCAGCAGTCGCAGGTTCACCGCTGCCGATCTGCCCTCTTTGGGCGCCGGGGGGCGGCCGACCGCGGGGGTGTCGCGCGCATGTGGTTGCGCACCGGGGTAAGCAGCTCGGTCAGCGTTTTGACGTCCGTACGTGAGAGGGGCTCGAACAGCAGCCCGCTGACGACCTCGATGTGGCCGGGCAGGACGCGCGCGAAGAGCTCGCGGCCGCCATCGGTGATGGTGACCTCAATGCCGCGCTCGTCGTCGGGAGACGGTGAGCGACTGATGAGACCTCGCGTCTCGAGCAGGCCTGCCTGGTACGTCAGCCCGCTGCGACTGTAGACGACGCCGTCGGCGAGGTCGGTCATACGGTGGCTGCCGGTGGTGGAGTCCTCGAGGCGGGCCAGGATCTGCCATTGCACGTAGCTCAGATCGCCCTCGGCGCGCAGGTGCTGCTCGACGGCGTGGCGCAGGATGCTCGTCACTTCCATGAGCGCGAAGTAGGCGCTGAGCTGCTGGGGGTCGAGAGAACGCGTGGGTTCGGGCACGCTGAGATTCTACTTGCTTCGAATTTGAAGCAGTGCTAGAGTTCGATTTGTGCTTCAAATTCGAAGCACCTTCGATCAAAATGAAAGCGAGACTTCCATGAAGGCAGTGCGGTTTCACGAGTACGGCGATCACGATGTGCTGCGCTACGAGGACGCTGAGGAACCTGTCCCTGGCCCCGACGAGGTGCGGATCCGCGTCGCGGCCACGGCGTTCAATCCCGTCGACGCGGGCATCCGCGGCGGGTATCTCCAAGAGCCGTTCCCCGTGACCCTTCCGCACGTGCCGGGGATCGACGTCGCCGGCACGGTCGACGCCGTCGGCGCGCAGGTCACCGCTCGCCGGGTTGGCGAGCGGGTCGTCGGCTTCCTGCCGATGGTCCCGGACGGCGCGGCTGCCGACTACGTCCTCGCGCCGGTGGAGATCCTCGCCGACGCACCGGCCGGCATCCCGCTGGTCGATGCGGCGGCACTGCCGTCGGTCGGACTGACCGCATGGCAGTCCCTGTTCGAGTACGCAGATCTTCGCGCCGGGCAGCGCCTGCTCGTCTTCGGCGCCGGCGGAGCGGTCGGGGGGTATGCCGTCCAGCTCGCCAAACGCGCCGGCGCGCACGTAATCGCCACGGCCAGCCCGCGCAGCGTCGACCGTGTCCGCGCGGCCGGGGCCGACGAGATCGTCGACCACACGACGACGAGCGTCGCCGAAGCGGTCAGTGCGCCGCTCGACGTCGTCCTCAACCTCGCACCGGCCGCAGCGGTGGAGCTCAACCGGCTGGCCGCCCTGGTTCAGGCCGGGGGGTTGGTGCTCAGCACCGTGCCCACCGCGATGCCCGACCAGACCAACGGCGTGCGTGCCGTGACCGTGTTCGCGCGCAGCGACGCCGACCAACTAGCCCGCCTGGCAGAGATGGTCGACGCCGGCGAGCTGCACGTCGATGTCGCCGAGCGACTGCCTCTGAGAGAGCTGTCCGCTGTTCACGCCCGGTCCGACGCCGGAGCCCTACCCGGCAAGGTCGTTCTCATCCCCGCAGGCGCATGACCACGCGAAAGGAGTGACGATGAGTGAACACACGACAATCCCCCCCGACGACACGCTTCGATCTCTGACCGTGGCCAGTCCGGAGGACGAGGGGCTGCGCCACCTCGCCGTGGTTGGCGACACGTACACGATCCTCATCCGCGGCGAGGACACGAACGGGCGCTACGCCCTGATCGACATGCTGATTCCCGCCGGCGGTGGTCCTCCGCCGCACCGACACGACTTCGAGGAGATGTTCCACGTCCTCGAGGGAGAGGTCGAGGTGACGCTCCGCGGCCAGCTGACCAAGGCGAGCACCGGCGAGACGGTCAACGTGCCGGGACTGGCGCCCCACTCATTCCACAACCCGACAAATCAGACGATCCGTCTCCTGTGCCTCGTCGCGCCTGCCGGTCTGGAGGCGTACTTCGCCGAGTTCGGCGACCCCGTACCGAGTCGCACATCGCCCGCGCCAAAACTCACTGACGCCGAGATCCGCGAACGCATCCAGAAGGCCGCCACACTCGCTCCTCGATACCGGATCGAGATGCTCTGATGAATGCGAGGGCACGACGTGTGAGGTGGGGTATATGGTGGGTTTGAGGACGCGATGGGCCACCAGGAGAACGAGTCGCACGAGCGCCGAGCGGCGAGGATCACCGCGTTAGCACGTGCGTTCGCCGCGGCGCTGGTGGCGGGCGACGAGGTTGCGGCCGAGATCGTGATCCGCGAGGCGATGGAGGCGCATCTGCACGCGGCGGAGATCGACGACGAGATCATCGCCCCGGCGCTGTGGCGGGTGGGGGCGCTATGGGAGCAAGGCGAGATCACGGTGGCCGACGAGCATGTGGCGAGCGAGATCTCGCTCCGAGTCCTGGCCTTGCATCGGGAGGTCACACGCGTGGCGCTGAGCCGCCGGGTTCACCAGGTCATGCTGGCCACACCGGCCGGTGAGCTGCACACGATCGGCTTGCGGATGGCCGGCGAGCTTCTGCGAGCCGCGGGCTATCCGATCGTGATGCTCGGGGCGAACGTCCCGGCCGACGCCCTGGTTGCTTCCGTCGGTCGGCATCGCCCTGACATCCTGTGCCTTAGCGCGACGCTCCCCTGGATGATCGGTCCGATGTACCACGCGATCGACGAGGTCCATCAAGTCCTGCCGTCCACCCAGTTCATCATCGGCGGGCGCAGCCTCGCCCCTGAAATTGGCTCGCGGCCAGGGATCGTGGTCTGCCAGCGGGTGTCCGAAGTCGTCGAGGCAGCCGACGCCAGCGTCAAACGCGCCCAGGTGAATTAGCGTGTTGACCTAGATGGCGCGGGCGCTCCCGAGGGTCAGTGCACGTGGTGGATCTCCTGGAGCCCGTAGACCGGGGTGTCGATGCCCTCGGCCCGCGCCTTTAGCTGGAGAGCCAGGTACTGGGAGTAGTGACGGGATTGGTGAAGGTTGCCGCCGTGGAACCACAGTCCCGGCTGCTGCGTTGGTTTCCACATGTTGCGCTGCTCGCCCTCCCAGGGGCCGGGGTCCTTGGTCGTCGCTGAGCCGAGGCCCCAGACTTTGCCCACTTTGTCGGCTACCTCTTGCGAGACGAGGTCGGCCACGGAGCCGTTCATCGACTCGTAGCCGGTCGCGTAGACGACGAGATCGGCCGGCAGCTCGGTGCCGTCTTTCATCACGACCGCGTCCGCGGTGAGGTGGTCGACCTGGCCCGCCTGGAGCTTGACGTCCCCGCTCGCAATGAGCTCTGAAGCGCCGACGTCGATGTAGTAACCGGAGGCACGCCGCAAGTACTTCATGAACAGGCCGGAGCCATCCTCGCCCCAGTCGTGCTGGAAGCCCGCGCGTTCGAGGCGCTCATAGAAATCTGCGTCGCGGTCGCGAATCTGCTCGTAGACGGGAACCTGGAGCTCGGCCATGATCCGGTAGGGAATGGACGCGAACGTGAGGTCGGCTTTCTCGGTTGTCATCCCGGCAGCGACTGCTTCCTCGGAGTAGAGGGCGCCGAGCGCGATCTCCATCAGGGTGTCTGACTTCACGACGTGTGTGGAGGATCGCTGCACCATCGTCACGTCGGCAGCGTGCTCCCACAGGGCCGCGCAGACGTCGTGGGCGGAGTTGTTTGACCCGATCACGACTGCCCGCTGGCCGCGATAGCGGTCAGGCCCCGGATGCTGGGACGAGTGGTGCTGATCACCCTTGAAGTCCTCCATCCCCGGGAGGTGCGGCACGTGCGGGCGGCCGGACATCCCCGTGGCCATGACCAGATGCTTGGGGCACAGCGTGACCTCGGATCCTTCGCGCTGCACGGTCAGGCTCCACTCCTCGCGCTCCCCGTCATAGCGAGCACGCACAGCTTCGGTGGAACTCCAGTAGTTCAGCTCCATCACGCGCACGTACATCTCGAGCCAGTCGCCGATCTTGTCCTTGGGCGAGAACACCGGCCAGTTTGGGGGGAACTTGATGTACGGCAGATGGTCGTACCAGACCGGGTCGTGCAGGCACAGTGACTTGTACCGGTTGCGCCACGAATCGCCTGGCCGTGCGTTCCGCTCGATGATGATGGTCGGGACCCGAAGCGCACGCAGGCGGGCCCCGAGAGCGATCCCGCCCTGTCCTCCACCGACGATCACCACATACGGCTGCGTCGTGTAGCCGAGCTCCTCGCTCTCCCGGCTGCGCTCCTCAGACCACGTCCGCCGGTCCGCGATGGCGCCGTGTCTCACACCCTTGGGCCGGTGTGTACCGGCGCTCGCCTCGTGGCCACTCAGTTCCTCGAGCGACGTAAGCAATGTCCACGCCTTGCCGTCCCTGAGGCGCAGATGCCCGACACCGCGCCCCACGGCCGTCTCAAACGCGATCCACGCCTCGCTCACACCGTTGGTGGCCACGGGCTCCTCCGTCGTCCGCCAGCCGCCGGGCCGGGTGCGGGAAAGTGTGTCCTCGAGCATGTGCCGGACACCTGCCTGCCCCTCAACGGTTGTGATGTTCCACGTGAATGCCACTAGGTCCCGCCAGTAGCTGTCCTGCCCGAACAGCTCGGCGGCGGCGGCGCTATCTCCCTGTGTCAGGGCCTCGGCGAAACGCGACAGCCACTGCTCGACCTCCTCCACGACTGATGGGGCCGCAGTTGTTGACATTGCTCTCTCCTCGTCTGCTCGGTCGGTCGTCCATTGTTCCGCAACGCCGATGCTAGATTCTCGGCGTGGCGGCTTCGGATTCAGCGCTTTTGGGTGAGCGCGAAGGGGGCAGCAGTGAGGCGCGCGAGCGATTGCTCGAAGCGGCCTACGAGCTGTTCTCTCGTCGGGGCATCCAGGCGGTCGGGATCGACGCGATCATCGAGCGATCGGGCGTAGCCCGGCAGACGATGTATCGCCACTTCGCCTCCAAGCAGGACCTCGTGTTGGCGTTCTTGGAGCGTCGGGACGAGGTCTGGACCCGCAGGTGGCTTCAGGGTGAGGTCGAGCGGCGGAGCGCGGATCCGCGCGAGCAGCTGTTGGCCATCTTCGACGTGTTCGACGCCTGGTTCCGCAGCTCCGAGTTCGAGGGTTGCTCGTTTATCAACGTGATGCTCGAACATCCTGACCCCGAGCACCCTCTGCACGTCGAATCGAGTGCATACCTGCAGAGGATTCGGGAGTTCCTCGCCGAGCTCGCCGGACGAGCCGGGATCATCGAGCCCGAGACCTTCGCCCGCGAATGGCACATCCTGATGAAGGGTTCGATCGTCGCCGCTGGTGAGGGCGATCGAGACGCGGCGCGGCGGGCTCAGCGGATCGGCGCGCTGCTGCTGCGAGACGCGCTCGAAGGTTAGGGCGAGGCGCCCTTGACGGCTGATCACGCGTGGTAGTAACGTCCCGCCTAGAGGGAGACCGGTCTGTCTCGCCGGGTCGGGACGCAATCTCAGGCCCCGACACGCGGCGGCGTGGGCCGGTCATCTGCACGCGATCTCGTACCAGGAGAGGACGGTCTATGCCCATCCGCACTGAGCTCGTCGGGTCGCTCCCACGGCCGATGAAGCTCCAGCAGGCCTACGCCGACTATGACGAAGGCAAGATCACATGGCAGCAGCTGCAGGCCGAGCAGGATGCCGCGGCTGAGGATTCGATCCGGCGCCTCCAGGACACGGGCGAGCCGATCGTGACCGACGGCGAGCAGCGGGAGTCGAGCTTTGCGACGTACTCGATCACGGACACGCTCGCCGGCACCGGCCTGGCAGAGAACCTGGCCGGTGACGGTCAGTTCTTCGCGATCTTCGATGACGGCCATCATCGGCAGCTGCCACGGCTGACCGGGGGACCGTTCCGCTACAAGACCTACGCGTCGGAGTTCGTCGAGAAGAACGTCAAGACGGCCACGCATCCCGTCAAGCAGGCGGTGATCTCGCCGTCGATGATGAGCCTCCTGTATCCGCTGGAGGGGGAGCTCGACGGCTACTCGCGAGAGCAGTTCCTCGCCGATGTGATCGACGAGTGCGAGAAGGACATCCGCCAGTGCTTCGCCGCCGGCGCGGTCCGGGTCTCGGTCGACTTCACCGAGGGCCGGCTGGCGAACAAGAACGATTCTCGCAATCCGTGGACCGGGAAGAACATGCTGGGGGAGTTCATCGACCTCAACAATCGCCTGTTCGAGCGGTTCACGCCCGAGGAGCGCCGGGACATCGGCATCCACACCTGTCCCGGCGGCGACTGTGACTCGGTCCACAGCAAAGAGGTGCTCTACGAGCTGCTGCTCGAGCACATGTTCGACATGAACGCCGGCTACTTCCTGATCCAGTGCGCGAGCGAAGAGGACCGGGAATCGGTCTACAAGCTATGCGGGCAGTACCGCCGCGACGACGCGGACGGTGTCTCCCAGGTCTGCTTCATGGGCGTCATCAACCCCCTCAGTCCCGAGGTCGAGACGCCCGAGCACGTACGGGACGAGCTATTGACCGCGGCCAAATACATCCCGGCAGACCGCCTCGGCGCCACCGACGACTGCGGCTTCTCTCCGTTCAGCCGCGACGTCAAGCCGCTGCACGGCTCGCCTGACTTCGCTCGGGACATCGCGATGCAGAAGATCTCGGCGAGGCTCGAGGGGGTGCGGCTGGCCTCGGCCGAGCTCGAGCACAGGATGTCCACCGCTTAGATCGCGCGCTATTCGGCTTGACGCCCGAGGCTTGCAACGAACCGTTCGATCCGTCGGCGCTCGTCCGCGGCCAGAGGACCTGTCGCCTGTACGAGCAGCGTCATCGGGCCGCGGTCGTGCGCCCAGGTGGTGACCGTTTCGCTGAAGTCCTGATCGACCCACACGAGCGGGAGGCGGCCGGCATAAGCCATCGCCGTCTCCTGCTGAAGCACCGCGGTTACCTCGCCTCGGACGAGGGGGACGCTGATCATGCCCAGCGCGTGCGCAACCTCGTTGATCGCGGCGAAGCCGCCGTCGTCGGCCAAGAGTGCGAGTCGGCCGTCCGCGAGCATCTCCGTCACCCACTCGGCCTGCACGCCGAGCATTGCGGAGGCCACGCAGAGGAAATGAAAACGCGGCTCGGACAGGTCCGGGAAGTTACCCGCTTTCCGGCGCTAGGGGAGAAGCGGCACGCCGGCGGCCAGGACCAGCACCGAGCTGCGGGCGCCGTTCAGCTCGTTGCGCACGTCACCGCCGATCACGACGTGACCGGCTGGTGCGTCCGGCTGCGAACCGACCACGATCAGGTCCACCGGCTCGGGGCGCGACTCGTGCACTGTTGCCCCGAGCTTTGCGGCCAGCGCACTCGCGGTCTGGCGGGCGACATCGTTCCTCGGGCCGGCGAGAGGCACGGCGATCGAGGAGATCGAGCCGTCGAGCTGCGTACGCAGACCGGCGGCCGCGATCGCAACCGCGACCGAGCCACCGTCGAGGAGGTGCTGAGCGGACGTGCCGGGCTCCACGTGACCGGGTGCCGTCCGGTAGTCCGAACCGAACACGACCACCGACGCACTCTCACTCTCAGCCAGCTGCCCCAGGCCAGCTCCCGTCGAGGCGCCGATGACGACGTGTCGGGGGATTTCGGCATCTCCCAACGTCGCCGCGCCTCGCTCCAGCCGCTGGTCGGCGTCATGCTGGGCCACCTCTTCGCGGCGCGGGTCAAACTCACGGGAATGGCGCACGTAGGCGAGGGCCAACCGGAAACCTGCCTGCGCCAGCATCTTGCCGAGCACGAGCGCGTCGTCATCGTTCGGAGTCCCGTCGTAAGAGATGATCACGTTCGCGCTCACGGAAGGCTTGGTCCGCAGGAGCGCCGCGTCAGCCGACGCTGATTAGGTCCACGACGAACACGAGGGTCTCGTCGGGTCCGATCACCTTGCCGGCGCCGCGTTTGCCGTAGGCGAGCATCGGCGGGATCGTGATTCGTCGACGACCGCCGACCTTCATTCCGGCCACGCCTTGATCCCAGCCGGCGATGACCTGGCCCTTGCCGAGCCCGAACTTGAAGGTGCTGCCACGGTCCCATGACGCGTCGAACTGCTGCCCGGTCTTCCATGAGACGCCGACGTAGTGCACCTCCACGATGCGCCCCGAGACGGCTTCATCACCGTCTCCGACGACGATGTCCTCGATCTCGAGTTGATACGACGGCGCCTGATCGGACGGCACCACGACATCAGGCTTCTCGCCCATCGGCATAACCCCAAGCTACCGGACCGCGCCCGACGGCGTCACCTTGTGGGGGCCAAGCTGCTCCGGCAGCTTTGGATTGCGGTCCAGAACGCCGCCCACGAGGTACACGACGAGGTTTGCCTTACGGGGAGCGCAGGGCTGCGAACTCTTCACGCCCGCCGGGTTATCCCGGTGACCTCCCATGCCCGGCCGAGGGCGCTGCCATAAAAAACGACGATGACCAGGACCAAGGCGCGTTGGAGCGGGGCACTCTGGGTGTTCGTCAGAAGCGCTATTCCGAGGCCGAGCTGCACCGAGTAGCCGCCGACCGAGATCGTCGCGAACGCGATATTCAGCGTTCTCGTTCGAGAGCTGCGGGAGAAGTTTCCAGCCCGCTTCGCCCTTGGTATAAGCCGCTTGGTGGCCACCAGGCCGATGGCTGCCATTGCCACGCTTGATAGTCCGAAGACGACTGGGCCTCCGGTCAAGGCCACGATCGAGACGAAGAAGATGTCCACGAGAACAACAAAAGCGCTCCCGGCCAAGACGGTTCGCAACTCCCGAGTTCTGGGGTCCTCGTCATCAGCGTTGACGACCGATACGGCGACGACCAGCAACCCCAAGATGGCAGCGGATGCGCCCGCGCTCGCGACGAAGAAGTTCTCGTAGTGGCCCACCACACCGCCACCCTATCCGGCACCGGCAACAACCCCGAAAAGAACGACGAAAGTGAGCCAAGAAATGACGTCTGTGACGGTGCTTGGCGGGGCCGGACTTCAGGGACGCCAAGCCGCGAGCCTGCTTCACGCCCGGTCGGATGTGGCCGAAGTGGTCGTCGGCGACCTGAACCAGGATGCGGCCGAGCAGGCCGCAAACAGGATCGGGCCAAAGTCGCGCGGCGTCGCCATCGACGCGACGGACGGCGACGCGATCGCCAATGCGTTAGCCGCTAGCTCGAGTGACGTGCTCTTGAATTGCGCAGGCCCCTTCCGGCGTATTGGCACAACGCCGCTGAATGCGGCCATTCGCGCGGGTGTGCATTACGTCGATCTGCTCGATGACGCTCACATGGTGCCGGACCTGTTTCGCTGCTCGGATACGGCAGAACGCGCTGGGATCACGGCGGCGATTGGCTTCGGCTTCAGCCCCGGCCTGACGGACATTCTCGGGAAGCTGGCCGTCCGTGACATGTCGGACGTGGAGGAGCTGCATTGGAGTTACCTTTGCAACGCAACGCTCGCGGTCGAGCCGCACCTGATGGCGCATCGTGTACAGCTTTTCGGGCGTCGCGCTGCCATGATCGTTGACGGGCAGGTGAGAGCAGTCCAAGGCGGCTCGGAGGCGATCGAGGTCGAATGGCCAGGGTTCGGAACCCTGACGGCATCCGTGATCGCGCATCCGGAACCGGTGATGGCGCACCGGTACTTCCCCAACTTGCGCCGTGCCGTGGTGCGGGCCAGCTATACGTCAGACAGCTTTGCGCAAATGCTGGCGACGCTAGGGGAACTGGGCTTGGACTCCGAACAGCCTCTAGGCGGGGCTGCGGGAGGCGTTTCACCAGAGGAGTTCATCGGGCACTTTCTGACGTCAACGGCGTTTCAGGAATCGCGCGTTTGGCGTGACGTGGTGGATGCAGAGGAGCGCCTCGGGCCGGTGGACGCGGCTCGCGTGGTCGCGAAGGGGCAACGTGGTGGCGAGGAGACGGCGCGGGGATATCTCTTCGTCGGGCGACGACGATGGCAAGCGACGTACACCGTAGCCGCCATCGCCGCGTACCTCGTGGGGACAGGAGAGCTAAGACGCCCCGGCGTACATGCACCGGAGGGGTTCGAGGCCGAGCGGCTGGTGGAGGAATGTCAGAAAGGCGGCCTCGGGATCGAGGAGATTGACGCTCGCGATGTGCCGGAGTTTGCGTCTCGGAGTGTGACTTCCTAACGAGAGCCGGTCGTGAGCATCGGCATCAGGGTAGGCGCCAGAAGTCACCGGTGAGACCAAGCTCGTCGAGGATCCTCTGGTTCCGCACACGGTCGTGCGGCTGCCAGTTGGTTGCGAGTCGATCGTCCCACCATGCGTGGGCAAGTTCGCTCAGCTTCACGACTGTGATCGTGGCGCCCGGATCGCGATGGCCGAGCCAGCGCTGGATGTGCTCCTCCGACCGGAAGAGATTCATCGTGCTTCAGGCGAAGACGATGTCATCCCACCAGCACGAGGCCGGAACCAGGCAATGGAACAGGAGCCGCTCGTCATCGGGTCGCCGATCACGCACGTCGAACGAAATCGTCTCGCCGCAATCGGGGCAGGAAGTCTCGATGTGGCCATCGGTGTGCAAGGCCGCACAGATCCCGAGCGCATCCCAGGCGCAGTTGGCGTACCACCACCGTCCGGCGGCCTGAACGCGGTGCGCGGTCGGCACCGCCGAGAATGGGTTGGCCATTCGAATCTCGACGGCGCCCGGGCTGAGCACGAGCGCATGCTCGCGATGAAGCGCGCGCCAGGCAGCCTCGAGCTCTTCGCCCGAGAGGTCCGCGGCGCCCGCCACTTCCTCAATCGACGGAGCCCGACCGAGCTCGACGAACATCCGATAGGTCAACTTGCGAACTTCAAGTAATCCCGTATCCACTGGCCGAGTCTTCCACTCGAGCGAGCCACGGCGTTTGTAGTCAATTTCAGGCGAGCGCCGGCTGACGCGCCGAGGGCGCGGACTCCATCCCTCCGGAACGCGCCATCGTGAACAGCAGGATCAGCGTGATGGCCGCGGGCACGGTCGCGGGCCAAATGGTGTTGGGGGGCGCCAGCAGCAGCGAGATTGCGGCGAACAGGCTTACGAGCGCGGCGGCGCGCCGTTGGCCGCTCCGGCCGGCGAGGAACCCACCGAGCACGGCGGCGAGGACCAGCTCCGGGTAATCCAGCGAGATCGGACCGATCTGCGCACGATCAAGCAGCGGACCAGGTACGTGGCCGGCCGCCTGAGCGATCAGGGCAGCGGCCGGTTGGCCCACGCCCGCTGCCAGGAGGACGACATCGACCAAGCTCATACACACAACGCCGGCGAGGACCCACATCGACGGGATCAGGCGCGCCAGTGCCGCGCCCAGCGTGAGCGCGCCAAGCGCGGTCAGGAAAGTCGCGGACAGCTCGCCGGCCCAGCCGCCGGCGAGCGTGGTCAGCACGGCGGCGGCGAGCGCCAGAGCCGCGGGCGGCCACTCCAGAGACGGTCATCTGCCGCCCACGCCGTCGGCCGCGGCCGACCGCGCGGCACGGGTCGTCGGGCCGTCGGTCGAGTCGACGGGGAGCGGCACCGGTCGCGAGGAGTCCATCCCAAGCGAAATTACCCGGCCGACCCTAACAAAAACCTAACGCAGTCCTAGGGGACGCTAATAAATCAGCAGCGATCCGGCGAATCAGGCCGAGTCAGAACGCCGGCATGTCGGCCGTGCTCGCGGCCTGGGTCTCGGTCCAGCCCGATCTCGGTTAGGTGGCCAGCATTACGGCCGCGCCGGCCGCCCCACTGGGGCTGGCGACGGGAATCGCAAGCGGGGCGGTGGGAAGCATTCGGTCAAGCAACGAAAACGCAGAGCCGTGCAGTTCGTCGATGATCGGAGCAAGTGCCGCTCGTACGGCGTCTCGAGCGGCCGCGCGACTGGCGCCCGTGCGCGCGTCGCGCCCGATCGTCGCGGCAGCATCGCCACCTATCTCGCGAGCAAGCGCGCGAGCACGGTCGCCGTCGATATCCCCGACCGCGACACGCGCAGCCGCCCACGCGGGCGCGCCGGCCGATGCCCATGCCGCCTGCCGCGCAGCAGCACGCCCGGCACCCCACGGCGTACGAGCCGCCGACCGCACGGGACCGAGCGCCGCCGACCACGCGGCACGAGACTCCCTGCGGGCCAGGTGCAGAGCTTCAAGCGCGGGGGTTAGATCCGACGAGGACAGGACCGCCGGTAGCTCAGACAGGCGCCCCGCCGCCCTCGGCAGATGCGCGACCCTCAGCCAGGTCCGCGTGTACGTGCGGATCAGCCAATCCATCGCCATCCAAGAACGCGCCTCATCCAGCCCGTCATCGCCGGTCCCGATCGTCCGCGTCAAGTAGGGCCGCAGTCGCTGCCGAGGCTCGTCCTCCAGCGAGTCGTTGAGCGTCGTGCAGAACGCGCGCAGCACCGGACTCACGCACCTCGGGTGATCGCTGTGCGGCTCGCCCGCCAGGTGGCTGACCCACTCCATCGCACACCTGCCGTCGTCGGGGCTTGCGTGCGTCCCCCACCCGAGCGTGTAATCGGTGCTCATTTGAATCTCCCGTGGTCTGGTGGTCGTCCCTTCATTCTTCCGCCGACCCCCCTGAAGTCAAGCCGCGAGTGCCGGCCCTCGACCGATTGGTGCTGGGCCCTCAACTGCCCGCAAAGTGGACCGCTGGGCACTGCCCGCTGGCCGAGCGCGCTATACCCCTCACCTATGCCTGCACTTCCCCCATCGGGCGAGCAGTTCGAGATCGTCCACGGGCGGCAGCGCGCCACGATTGTCGAGGTGGGCGGGGGGGTTCGCGAGTATGTCGTCGGCGAGCGGCCGGTGCTCGACTCCTACCCGGTGCTCAAGATGTGCGACGGTGGTCATGGGGCGCCGCTGATTCCTTGGCCCAACCGCCTGGCCGACGGGCGCTACCACTTCGACGGCGCCGACTACCAGGTGGCGCTGAGCGAGCCTGCCAAGCACAACGCGATCCACGGCTTCCTCCGTTGGCGCCCATGGCAAGCGATGGCGCGCGAGCCGAGCCGCGTGGTCGTGGGAACGCGCTTACATCCCCTGACGGGCTACCCGTTCACGCTGGAGGTGCGAATCGAGTACGCGCTCGGCGAAGACGGTCTCAGCGTTCGCACCACCGCCACCGGCCTGTCCGACAGCGCGTGTCCCTACGGGGCGGGCCAGCACCCGTATCTGTCTCCGGGCGACGGGCTGATCGACGCGTGCACGCTCGAGTTCGCCGCGGGCACGCGGATCTTGACCGACCCCGAGCGTCAGCTGCCCGTGGGTCGCGAGACTGCGGCCGGCGGGGAGTACGACTACAGCAGTCCGCGGGTCGTGGGCGAGCAGCGGATCGACGATCCGTTCACCGATCTCGCGCGCGATGACGCCGGACGCGCCGTCTGCCGGCTCACCGGACCCGACGGCGCGACTGTCGAGCTGTGGGCGGATGAGAACTACCCGTTCGTGGAACTGTTCACCGGGGACACACTCAGCCCGTCGCGGCGCCGCAGGGGTCTCGCCGTCGAGCCGATGACGTGCGCGCCGAACGCCTTCCAGAGCGGCGATGGCCTGATCCGGTTGGAACCTGGCGAGCCACACGCGAGCCACTGGGGCGTACGGCTCATCTGACCCCGAAGATGGCTGTTGTCAGGAGCTGAGCTCGCGCACTATTGCCGGCTTTCCAGCTCGCGAATCCGGTCGAGTAGCTCGGAAACGAGCACCGCGCCGGCGTAGTTGAGCCCGAGGTCGCGGCGCATCCGCTCTGCGCGCGCGACGCGCGCCGCAGTGCTTGGGTCGTAGCGAGGTGACTCGGCCGGCTCGGGGTGCGCCTCGAACAGGCCGAACTCGAGATAACGCCGGACGAGCGCGATCCGCACCCCCGCCCGCCGGGCGATGACGGTCAGCTCCACCGGCTCCTCGCGGTTCATTCCGGTGCCTCCTGGCCTGAGTCCTGCGCGAGCTGTTCGTAGAGCTCTCGTTCGCGGTCAGACAGATTCTTGGGAACGGTGATCTTGACAATCGCGTGGAGATCGCCGCGGCCACCGCCGGCTTTCGGTAGTCCTCGTCCCCGGAGCCGAAGTCGTCGACCGCTAGAGGAGCCGGCCGGCACCCGGATCTGGGCCGTGCCGCCCGGGGTTTGGATCGGGACGGTCGCGCCGAGCGCGGCCTGCCACGTGGCCACCGGAAGGTCGACGTCGAGGTCGTTCTCGCCGCGGCGACGGAAGGTCGGGTGGGGCTTCAGTGCGATCCGGAGGTAGAGGTCTCCGGGCGGACCGCCGTCGCGTCCCTGTCCGCCCTGTCCGGCTAGGCGGATCAGCTGGCCGTCGCGTACTCCGGCCGGGAAGTTGGCTTCGATGTCGCGGTGATCGAGCGTCAGCCTGCGGCGCCCTCCCTCCAGCGCATCCTCCAACGACAGCTCGAGCAGTGCCTCTCGGTCGAGACCTCGCAGCGGTCCACTCGTTCGCCAGCCCGAACCGTCGCCGGCACGTCCTCCGAACAGTCGTTCGAACAGGTCGTCGCTGAACTCGAACCGCCTGTCGTCGGTGCCGAACCCCTGGTGGCTGAAGAACTCCTCGAAGTTCGCGTCCGGTGCCTCCTGCTCCTGCTGGCGCCAGTTGGCGCCGAGGCGGTCGTAGCGCTCCCGCTTCTCGGGGTCGGACAGCACCTCGTACGCCTCGCCGAGCTCCTTGAAACGATCCTCCGCGTCGCTGTCGGAGTTGACGTCCGGGTGGTACTTGCGGGCCAGCTTGCGGTATGCGCGGCGGATCGCGTCTGGATCCGCATCGCGCGGCACGCCGAGCACCTCGTAGTAGTCGGTGTAAGCGAGCGGCATTCATTGCTAATCCTGGCGCAAGCGGGCTCAAGATGACCAGTCGGTAGCCTCGGGCTATGCGAGCGCAGGATGAGGACCCGCCCCCGCCGTCGGAGGCGAAGAGGCTGCCGACGGGTCGGGTGGCGCGAACGGCGCGAGTCGGCGGTCTGGTGACGGGTCAGGGCGTGCGGTGGGCCGGGATGCGGGCGGCCAATCGCGTGCGCAGTCCCGAGCGGGCCGCGGCGGCCGAAAACGAGCGGACCGCGGCGCTGGTGAACGAGCTCGTCGACCAGCTGAGCCGAATGCGCGGTGCGGCGATGAAGGTCGGCCAGATGCTGTCGATGGTCGACTTCGATGGGTTGGGCGAGGACCAGCAGGACGAGCTCCAGCGCAAGCTCGCGACGCTTCGGGACGACATTCCGCCGGTGCCGTTCCCGCGCTTGGAGAAGCTCCTGCGCAAGGAGCTGGGCGGCCCGCTGGGAACGGTGTTCTCCGATTTTGACAAGCGCGCCTTCGCCGCGGCCTCGATCGGCCAGGTCCACCGGGCCACGACCCTCGACGGGCGCGAGGTGGTGGCGAAGGTTCAGTATCCGGGGGTCGCCGAGGCGGTCGAGACGGACCTGCGCAACGCGATGCTGTTGCTCCCGCTGGTCAAGCGCCTGGCCCCGGGCCTGGACGCGAGGGCGATGGCGACCGAGATGCGCGAACGGATCGGAGAGGAGCTTGACTACGAGCTCGAGGCCCAGAACCAGCGCCGCATCGAGCGGCTGGTGCGCGGGCATCCGTTCATACGCGTGCCGAGGGTCTACACCGACCTCTCGACTCGCCGCGTGCTGGTCTCGGAATATGTCGAGGGGGAACGCTTCGAGGCGGTGCGCCGAGCCGACCCGGCTGAGCGCGATCGCTATGGGGAGATCGTCTTTCGGTTCTTTTTCGGTCTGCTCTATCGCGAGCGCATCGCGCTCGGGGATCCTCATCCCGGGAACTACTTGCTTTGCTCCGACGGACGGGTGTGCTTCCTGGACTTCGGGTTGCTTCGCGACGTCGAGCCCTGGCGCGTCGCCGCGGAGGCGGCGATCGCACTCGCGGTCCGTGACGAGGACGCCGAGGGACTGAAGGTCGCTCTGGTCGCGGGCCGGTATCTGCCCGCCGACCGGGGGGACTCGGTCGACGCCGAGTTCGCGCTGAGGCTGATGCGACACGCGACCAGTTGGTACGCCGTTCCGGGTGAGCGTCGGTTCTCGGCTGCCGGCGAGCGCCGCGGCCGCGATAGCGAGCGGCCCGACGGCGACCGCGAGCGGCCCGACGGCGATCGCGAGCGGCCCGACGGCGATCGGCGAGCGGCAGCCAGGACGCAGGTCAACCAGTTCACGCTGCCACCCGACGCGATCCTCATCCGGCGGATGCACGTCATCGTTGCGATCGTTCTGCAGCAACTCAGGGCCGGCGCTGACTGGGGTTCTATCGCCGCCGAGTATCTGTACGGGGACACACCCGCCACGCCACTCGGGCAGGCCGAAGCCGAGTTCGTCGGGCGCCGCGTTCGGTAACTAGTCTGTCGGCGTGGCGGTAGGTGTCAGTCTTTCGCCGGGTGAGGAGGTTTTGGGGCGTGAGTTCACGGATCCCGCTCGCTCGCTGGATGACCTCGGCGCGGTGGCGAGGATCCGAGCGTCACTCGCTCGCCGAGTGCGCTCGGGTCTTGCCGGCGGTGCCTGGACGGACGCCGGGGAGTCCCACTGGCTGGTCGTGCCCGAGCTAAACCGTCTGGTGGAATCGCGCCCAGCATTCGGGGTCGGGTTCTTCGGCGAAGCCCGCGACGAGATCGACCACGCTCCGATCCTCGAGCTCGAGCAGGTCCTGGTGGCCCGAGCGGCGCGCTCTCCCGGCATGCTCGCGTATTACAACGTTCGCTTCGCCACCGGCCAATGGGGAAACCTCGTCCTGTTCACGACGCCAGAAGAGGCTGGGCGCGTGCGCTCAGATCCGATGCACCTGGACGCGCTCGAGCGTGTCGCCGACCATTACCGCTCAGTCCGGCTGCATCGGCTTACCTTCTCGGCTGGGGCCCTCGGTGAGTCAGCGCCCGCGCTCGACTCGACACTCCTGATCGATTTCAGTGAGACGCCGGCTTGGCGGGCGATCAGGAGCACGTGACAGGCAGTCAGCCGCTCGCCTCGCTCGGTGACCAGTCGGGATTTGACTTGCCGTCCTCGAAGATGAATCGGCCCGGGCCTTCGTTGAAATAGATGACCGATTGCGCCGCACCCAGCTCCTCGGCGCGGCTTGAGACCAGATCGGTCAAAGCGGCTGCGAAAGTCTCCCGTTGTGCGTCTGGGCGGCCGCTGCGGATATCGCAACGGATCGCCACCACTCCACGCCCGTCGCGGAGCACGCGCTGTGCTCCTAGTTCGCGCACGGCGACCGTGACTCCACTTGGGGTCGTCTGCATCACGTCCGCATAGAGGATGGCGACGCTGTTGGCCACCGCCGTGAAGTCGGCGTCACTGGGATCCCTGGGCAAGTCGAACTGGATGTACGGCATAGGCTCCTCCTAGTCGCGATTTCAGCCGGCGCCGAGTATCGGCGCCACGAACCGGCCCAGCGTCTCCACGAGATGAGTGCTGTCGGCCTGACGGCTGGCGCCGGTGGAGCGCTCAGCCGCCAAGATCGCGTTGTGGAGCACCCAGGCATCCGTGATCGGCCCGACACCGCCCGGGACGGGCGACACCGCCTCTGCGACATCGATCGCGCTGTCAAAGTCGACGTCACCGACCAGGTGCACGCTGCCGTCCGGTGCGGTGACCGGATTGATGCCGATGTCGATCACGATCGCTCCGGGCCGCACCATCTCACCGGTGAGCAGGCCGGGGGAGCCAACGGCGATGATGAGGATGTCTCCTAGGAGCGTGTGCTCGGCGAGCCGGCCGGCGTCGTCGGTGTGCTTGTGGCAGGAGATGACGGTCGCGTTGCGGGCGAGTCCGAGGATCGCTGCGGGCTTGCCGACGTTGCTGGAACGCCCGACGACGACCAGGTCAAGGCCGTCGTAAGCGGTCTCGATCTCGCGGCCCGTGTCGAGCATGTAGCTGTCGAGCATCACGAACGCTGCCGCCGGCGTCGAAGGCACGAATCGCGGGGTGCCCAACGCCAGCAGTCCGGCGTTCTCGGGGTGTTGGGCCTCGACGTCCTTGTGGGGCGGGATCGCTCTCAGGATCCGCGCCTCGGGAAGGTGCCGCGGGAGTGGGCGCAGGACGAGGATGCCGGAGATCTCCGGATCGACGTCGAGCTCGGCCAGCTTGCCGACCACCTGGCCGAAGGTCGCATCGGCCGGGAGTCGCTCAGGGCGAGAGGCAATTCCCAGGAGGCGGGCGCCCCGGTCGATCCGCCGCTGATAGATCGCTGACGCCTCGTCGTCGCCCACGAGCAGCGTCGCGATTCCGACGCAGCCCTCGACTCGCTCGACTCGCTCTCGCAGCCGGCCCGCAAGCCTCTCGGCGTATCCGCGGCCGTCGAGCCGCACACCTCTTTCCCTCGTCGGCGCCATCGATTTCACGCTATCGGATCCGCGTGAACCCACGTCCGCGCGAACGAGTCGCAGCTACGTACGGGAGCAAGGTGTTGCCATCCGGTGAGCGCCTGCCTGAGCTGCCAGGATCAGGCCATGGACACCGAGAACGGAAACGCGCGCTGGATCGCGCTCGACGGTGCCGCGAATGCCCGGATCGTGGTGCCAGGCGTGCTACTGCGCTCCGACAACCTGCAATCGCTCACCGCGCGGGACGTGCGCGTGCTTGTCGAGGAGGAGGCGCTCGAGGTCGTGCTTGACCTGCGGACCGAGCTGGAGGTAGAGCTCGAGGGACCGGGGCCCATGACGCAGGAGCCACGCGTGCGCGTCGAGCATCGGTCGCTTTACCCGCGCTCGGGAGGGAACACGGACCTCGACGCCGACAGCGTGAATCTATGGCCTCCGACTGGACCGAGCGGGTGGCCAGGTGAGCCGCGTGTCGTCCAGGCCTACCTGAGCTATCTGATCGCCCGTCCCGACTCGATCGTCGCCTCGATTCGCACGATCGCGAACACTCGCGGAGCCGTGCTCGTCCACTGCGCCGCCGGCAAGGATCGCACCGGCGTGATCGTGGCGCTCGCGCTGGACGCGGCGGGAGCCGACCGGACCACGATCGTCAACGACTATCTGGCGACAGCCGAGCGCATCGACGCGATCATGGCGCGCCTGGTCGGCTCGCCTACCTACCGGGCCGAGCTGGAAGGTCACGATCCACGGACGCACGCACCCCTTCCGGGCACGATCGAGCGAGTCCTCGCACTCCTTGACGAGGGCTTCGGCGGTTCTGCCGCCTGGCTTGAAGACCACGGGCTCAGCGGTGCCGAGCTGGAGCAGCTTCGCCGCAGAGTGGTTTCCGAGTGACGGCGGCTGGGAAAGTTCAAGTCTGTCCCTAGCTCGCTCGGAGGTGGGTGTTGTGAGTCATCGGCGAATCGCAAACGTCGTCGCGCTGCTCTGCGCTGCAAGCTTCGTCACGGTGCCGACAGGCGCGTCCGCAGCCGCGAGCGGCGCCGGGAGGGCGGCCTCCCCAGACGAGCCGGTCGCCGTCGGCACCCGGGGTGCGGTTGCGTCGATGGACGTCGGCGCCAGCCGAGCCGGGATCGACGTGCTCCGCCGGGGCGGGAATGCGGTTGACGCCGCCGTCGCGACGGCGAGCGCGCTGGGAGTGACGGTTCCGTTCGTCGCCGGCCCAGGCGGCGGGGGCTTCATGGTCATCTATAACGCGCGGACGCATTCGGTCACAACGATCGACGGTCGGGAGACCTGCCCGTCGGCGTGCACGACGAACCTGTTCATCGACCCGACGACGGGCCAACCGATGAACTACACCGCGGCATCGGATCAGCCGCTGTCGACCGGCGTGCCAGGGAACGTGGCGACATGGGCAAGCGCCGTCGGAAGGTTCGGCCGGCTCTCGCTCGGCGCGGACCTGCAACCGGCGATCGCCCTCGCCAAGCACGGCTTCGCCGTCAACTTCGACTTCAACCAGCTCGAACAGTCCGGGCTCTCAACGCTCCAGGCGTATCCGGCGAGTCGATCGCTACTGCTCACGCCGTCTGGCGCCCCGCTGCCGGTCGGGACGTGGCTGCGCGACCCGGATCTTGCGCACACGTACGAGATGATCGCGCGCCAAGGGCCGTCGTCGTTGTACGACGGACCGATCGGGCAAGCGATCGTCCAGGCTGACGATCACCCCGTGCTCACACCCGGACAGACAATCGTCACCAACCCGGGCATCATGGCCATGAAGGATCTGCAGTCCTACCGCACCCGGATTCTCGCGCCAACTCACGTCAACTACCGGGGGCTGAGCATTTACGGGATGGCGCCGCCGTCGAGCGGCGGCTCGACCGAGGGCGAGATCCTCAACATCCTCAAAGGCTACCCGCTGGGGTCGGAGCCTCGGGTCGAGGCCCTGTTCCATTACCTGGAGGCGTCCCGACTCGCCTACGCGGACCGCAACGCGTACGTCGGTGACCCTGACTACGTCCAGGTGCCGCTCGCCGGGCTGCTCAATCCGGCGTTCGCGGCGACCCGCCGCTGCCTGATCGGAACCACCGCGCTCACCTCGCCCGTCGCGGCCGGGTCACCGTTCGCGCCGTTCCCGGGTTGCAGCGGCAGCACGGCATCGACTCAGTCATCGTCCGCGTCGCCCGAGGCCCACCACACGAACAACATCGTCACCGAGGACAAGTGGGGCGACATCGTCGCCTACACGAACACCATCAACTTCTTCGGCGGCAGCGGCCAGGTCGTCCCCGGCTACGGCTTCCTACTCAACGACGAGTTGACCGACTTCGATTTCGCCCCGTCTTCTCCCGTCGCATATGACCCGAACCTGCCGGCGCCGGGAAAGGAGCCGCGCTCGAGCATGGGCCCCGTCATCGCGCTGCGGCACGGTCGTCCCCAATTCGCGATTGGCGCCGCCGGCGGCTCGACGATCATCACCACCGTCGTCCAAATCCTCATGAACCACGTCGACTTCGGTATGAGTCTTCCCGCGGCGCTCGCTGCCCCGCGGGTGAGCCAGACGAACTCGTCGTCTAACACCTCACTCGCCGAACCGGACTTCTATAACAGCGCGCTCGCCCAGCAGTTGACCAGCCAATACGGCGAGAAGTTCTCGCTCGCCACTGGGCCGATCCTCCCGCTCGATAACTATCCGGGGGATGCCACTGCGCTGCAGATGCTCGGGTCGGGCCAGGCCGAAGCCGTCGCGGAGCCCGTTCGCCTTGGTGGGGGAAGCGCGCTGGTTGTGCAGCCGAATCCTCGGTAGCTCAGGGCATCCCGAGCCGGGTTTGGAAGACGCGGCGATCGACGTGGTGGGTCCAGAGGACCTCGGCTACGTCTTCGGGATCGTTGTCGGCCCCGGGGGCGATTCGGCCGGCGATGGCGGTGTGGGCGACGTGAATCCCCTCCTCGCGCAACGCGTCATGAAGCATCCGGGCGTAGGCGACCTCGCCCGCGAAGGAGATTCCGACGCCGGCGCGCGCCGGGTTGGGATTGATGGCGGCGGCGCCGGTGGTGAAGAGGATCGTCCCGCGTCCGGCCTCGCGCATCGGCCCGAGGACCGTCTGGGTCGCGGCGACGGCCCCGAGCACGCTGAACTCGAGCGGACCGCGGACGTCGTCAACCGTCGTCTCCAGCACCGGCCTCATGAACTCGGGCGCCGGTAGCGGCGAATACTCCAGAACCTCAACCGGACCGAGTTCGGACGCCAGCTGCTCGATCGCTTTCGCCAGCGCCTCGCTGTCGCGAATGTCGGCCGCCGCGCTGGCCGTGGTGATTCCGTCGAGCCGGACCTGAGCGCTCACTTCGACCAGCCGGGACTCGGAGCGGGAGATCAGTCCCACCGCAAACCCTTCGCGCCCGAAACGCCTGGCCACGGCCAGGCCGAGGTTAGGCCCGGCACCGACGATCACGAGGGACATGACGCACAGCCTAGTGGCGGTCGCCGAAGCGAGCCTGCCGCGCGGCGCCGCCCAGGGCCGTCGCCGCTACTCGGAGTCGTCGCCTGACTGGCTGAGACCGGTCAGATACCGGTGCTCGTTGACCCCGGCTGCCTGCCGAAGTGCGTGCGCTGCGGCCAGAAAGCGGCCGCGATCATGCGCCGAGTCCATGTCCAGCTCATCAGCCATCCGTTCGAGCAGATCGGCGAACGAGTGTTCCGCCTTGGCCATCTCCCAGTGATCCGTTGCCGATCTGACGGCTGAGATGATCCGCTCCTGTTCATCGCGGATCTCAGAACGTAGGTGCTCGTCACCCATGCCCATATTCTCCTGCATGCGACGGCGGGCTCACCACACCGGAAAGCGGCCTGCCGACCGTTACGCGGTCAGGACGGTGCGTAGTTCGGCCGGAACGTCGATCATCGAAGGCGCCGGTTCTGCGGTCACGGGAGCAGGGAGGCGTCCGCCGGGGTGCGGTCGTTGGCTCGACGGTCGGCACGGACGGCCGTTGGCCAGGATCACGCCGTCGCTGCAATGGGCCTCGACCATGCCGTCGCCGAACTGTTCCTCGTACAGCCGCGCGTACAGGCCACCCTGGGCCAAGAGCTCGTTGTGTGTGCCGCGTTCGACGATCGTGCCGTGGTCGATGGCGAAGATGACGTCGGCGTTGCGAATCGTCGAGAGCCGGTGCGCGATGGCGATCGTGGTTCGTCGTTGGATCAGGGATTCGAGCGCCTGTTGAACTATGCGCTCGCTTTCAGTATCCAGCGCCGAGGTCGCCTCGTCGAGGACCAGGATTGGCGGGTCTTCGAGGATCACGCGCGCGATCGCCAGCCGCTGGCGCTCTCCGCCGGAGAACCGGTAGCCGCGCTCGCCGACGACGGTGTCGTAGCCGTGCTCGAGGGCGAGGATGCGGTCATGGATGAACGCGGCCTTGGCGGCGGCGACTACCTCCTCGTCGGTTGCGTTCGGGCGTCCGTAGCTGATGTTCTCGCGCACGGTGCCTCCGAACAGGTAGCTTTCTTGGGTCACCACGCCGACCGCGCGCGCGATGGTCGCCGCAGACAGGTCGCGTACGTCGTGACCGTCGATCTTGACGGCGCCGTCCTCGACGTCGTAGAGGCGCGGGATCAGGTACGAGATCGTCGTCTTGCCCGCCCCGGAGGGGCCGACGAGCGCAGCGAGCTGTCCGGGTGATACGAGCATCGATACGTCGCGCAGCGCCTCCTCAGGCGCGGGCGGTCCGCTGTCCTCGCCGCCGCCATACCGGAACCAGACGTCCTCGAACGCGACCTCGCCTCGGATCTCGCCCGCGTCGAGGTCGATCGCGTCCGGTCGATCCGTAATTCGAGGCCGAAGATCGATCAGCTCGAAGATGCGGCCGAACAGTGCCAGCGACGACTGCACGTCGACCGACACCTGCAGCAACTGGTTGATCGGGAGCAGTAGCCGGCTCTGCAGGGTCGTGAATGCCACCAGGGTCCCAGCGGAGAGGTCGCCGTGCGTCCCCTGGAGCCCGGCGACCAGATAAACCAGCGCCGGGCTGATCCCGAAGAATGCTTGGGTAACCGCAAAGAACGATCTACCGGTTATCGCCTGACGGATCTGCAGGTTGGCCTGGTTGGCGTTCTCGGCGCGGTAGCGGTCAACCTCGCGCTCCTGTCGACCAAACACCTTGGCCAGCAGGATGCCGGAGACCGAGAGGGTCTCCTGCGTAATCGAGCCCATTGCCGCCAGCGACGCCTGGGCATCACGACGAGCCGCTCGCCGGGCGCGTCCGACCCGCCGACTGAACAACACGAACACCGGCGTCGCGGCCAGCGAGATCGCCGTCAATAGCGGCGAAAGCACCAACATCGCCACCACCGAGGACACCAGCGTGACCACATTGCTCACCACAGACGACGCGGTTGAGGTGATCGTCGTCTGCACCCCGCCAACATCGTTGGCCAGCCTCGACTGAACCTCGCCGCTGCGAGTCGCCGTGTAGAACGCCAGCGAGAGACGCTCCAGATGCTCGAACAGCCGATCACGAAGCTCCTGCAGTACCCGGTTCCCCACGATCTCGGTCAGCCACGCCTGCCCGACGTTCAGGACCCCGTTGACGATCGGGATCGCGATCAACGCGCCCACCAGCGGATACAGCACTCCCAGATCAGGGCCGCCCCGAACGAACAGCGCGTCGTCGAACACCCGACGGACCAACAGCGCGCCGATCACGCTCAACACCGAGCTGATCAAGATCATCGCGACGATCAGCGCCAGGGTGCCGCGATGCGGCCGAAACAAGCGGACGATCCGCCGGCCAAGCTTGGGCGGATCGGCCTGAGGAACCGATGCGATCATCGCGCGAGCCTAACGGGCGGGGTGACCCGTCCGCGAGAAGCACGGCACGCGGCGACGGCTCGGGCCTACGACGAGGCCCGAGCCGTGCCGTGACTGTCAGCGCTGGCCGTCGAGCTAGCTCCCGACCGTGTACGCGTACGCGAAGTCGTGGAAGTCGGAGAACAGCGGGAACCCGAGGGCGGGCTCAGCGCCTCCCCAAGTCCGTCGAGTCGATGACGCTGAGGATGCCGTTCACCGCGGTTCCCGCAGGCTGCCGTCGGCGACAGCGTCGCCGTCAGCGTCCCCGTGGCTCCGGCCGCCAGCTCCACTGGCGTGACGGTATTGCCGCCACTGATGTCGGTGCCCGTCGACTGCAGTTCGAAGTACCCCGACGTGGTTCGTCGTGTTCTTGACCGTCACCGTGATCGGGACGCTGGAGCCGGAGTCGATGGTCGTCGACGTCGACGCCGGGAGACCGGTCTCGGTGACGGGTGCGAGCTGGTTGTACGCGACGACCCCGGTGACGGTCTGGGAGAACTCCGTCCCGTCGGTCGTAGCGCCCTGCATCACGTCGATCTCCCACAGACCCGGCTGGGGATCAGGGGCGATGAGCGAGGCGTTCCCGGTCGGGTTGTCGGGCGTCGGTGTGGCGTCGACGGCCGAGACCTCGACGTTCCCTGACTCGGTGACAGCAGGCTCGAGGTCGGCCGGCGAGAACAGGTAGTAGTACACCGGGATCGTCGGTGTTGTGGTCCGGCGCGAAGAACGACACGTCGAGGTCATTCTCACCCTGGGGCACGTTCACGTAGAACGTCTTGATCTGCCCGGCGACCGCGAGATACCGAGCTGGTCAGCGTGGCGCTGAACGAGCCACCGAACGACGGGATGAGGGTACGCCGGGCGATCGGCACCGAGCTCTCGACGAGCCCGTTCAGCCCCGTGAACTGCACCGACTCGGGGGCATCGCCGGGAGCCCGGGGGAGGGCGATGCTGCAGCGGCACGCTCACCGAGCTGCGAGGCGCGATCGTGACCGGCGCCGACGCCGGGCTCGTCGTGAAGTTCTGGCCGCTGGCCTGGAAGGTCACGGTTCCGGTGTAGGGCCCGGGGGTGTCCGGCGGAGTCTGCACGTGGCCGCGGCCATTGGCCCACACGACCTGGGCCGTCCAGGTTCCGGCCATCGGATGCTCGACCGTGCTGTGCTGGATGTCAGGGCTGGCGTTGGGCCCGTTGGAGGCGCCGTAGTCGTATGACATCTGGGCCAGCTTCCCGGCCGGGTCGGTCAGGATGAACGTCAGGATGTTGTCATCGCTGTTGGTCGGGTCGGGCCAGCGCATGTCGGCATCGAGCACGCTGACGCCCCTCGGCACCGTGAAGTGGATCGGTGCCGCCGCGGTCGCCCCCTGGGCGGGAATCGGGGCGCTCGACGACGGGGCGCTGACGTTCTCGGTGACGGGACTGCCGAGGCTCGTCTCGCTTCCGAGCACCCGGTAGGTGCCGGACGACCCTCTCGGGCAAGGAGGAAGCGTTGTACAGCGAGACCGAATCGTTGACCGCCGACGCCGCCCGCGCCCTGTACGTCGAGCTGGGTGGGGCTGTCCACCAATTCGGGAGCGTTGAAAGGCGCCTGCCGTCGTGCCCGGCATCTGGCGGGCCGCCTCAACGGCCGCGTACACGTTCAGGAGGCCAGCGCCCTGCTGGTCTGCTTCAGCCCCGATGTCGGTGGCCGTGCTGGTGAGGATCTCCTTCACCTGGGCCGGCGTCGGGGTGGCACCGCCGTGGGTGTCACGGTAGGCCTGGATCACGTCGGCGGCCGCGCCGGAGATGAAGGGGGCCGACTGGCTGGTGCCGCCAAAGGCCTCGGTCGGAAGTGGCGGTACCTGGCCGGCGCCGACGGGAGCGAGCGCCAGGTAGCCGGGGGCGACCAGGTCGACCACGGCGCCATCGGGAGCGGTGCCGCCCGACGACAAGGTCGTCATGTTGTCGTCTTCCCAGCCCTTCGTGTAGCCATCGGCCTGGGCGAGGAGCCTGAGGTCGTTCGTCCCGCCGGCGTCGATGACGTTGGGGTCATCGGCGGGGGCCTCGACCGTGCCGGACGAGCCGCTGTCGCCCGCGCTCTCGACCACGACAACGCCCGCTTGCACCATGGCGTCGTTCGTCGGGTCGAGCAGGTCGTCGTTGGCACCCGGCAGAGCGCCAAAGCCGTAGGACTCCGACACGACGTTGACACCCTCGTTCACCGCCTGCTGCAGCCCGGCGATGACCTGCGACTCGGGGGCCACGGTCTGACCCGACGAGTTGGTGTCGGTGAAGTAGCCGGTGGTGAGAAGAGAGGCGCCGGTGGCGTCACCCACGATTCGGAAGCTGCAGTTCGCGGGAATGTTCGAGAAGGGCAGCTGAGACGCGTAGGTGTAGGTGACCGTGCCCTGGGCGGCCATGGTGGAGACGTCTCCGTTGAACTCGTCGCTGAAGACGTTCTCGGTCGGGTCCGGGGCATCGATGATCACGTGCTGCCCGTTGGGCCGGATCATGTTGGGGTTCCCGGCCAACGTGTCGGCGTCGACGTTTCCGATGATGACGCCTTGACCCGTCGCGATCTTGGACGCTTCGAATGGGTCGAACGCGTTGTTCGATGCGTCATGGATGCTGGTGAGGGCTTCGGGCTCCAGCAGTGGTTTGCCGGAAGATGCGTTACACAATTGCTGCCCGTCGGCCGCCGTGCCCGCGGTCGCCGACTTCGCCACCCGGGAGGCGGCAACCGTCGGCGTGGTCGACGCGGCGTCCCCGATGATGATGGTTCCGTCGGGGACGACCGCCTTGACGCCCGGCGTCTGGCTGAGTGCCTGTGCCTCGGCCGCCGGCATTGTCGCCGAGACGGCGTTGAGGAGCGAAAGGTTCGTGATATGCGTGGCCCCGACCTGGTGCAGCTGGGCTACGAGCGGAGCCTGCATGGACGCAGCGGTTGCTTCTCGGGCGTGTCGGTGAGCCCGGTTCGCCGGCAGGTTCTTGAGCTGGTTGTCGAACACGACGACGACGGACTCTTGCTTGCCGGACAACCGGGTTTTGACCTGCCTTGGGCTCAACCGGGAAAAGCTAGGCCTCGCCACACTGGCACGGGCAGTCGAACCGGCTGCCGAGCCGGCGCCGGTCAGCGCTGTGATGCCGAGCGCTGCCGCACCGATCAGCGAAGCAACCTTACGCGGGGTCAACGACATTGTGCTGCCTCCATTCCGGCCGTATCTCGACTCCCTGGATGGCGGCAGCCCCCTCGCCGCGCCAATAGAAGCGCGAACCTATCTCAACCCCAACCTGTTAGGCAAATGGCCTAACAGCCCAGCCTCAGGCCCCCAGCTGGACTTGCCGTAACGTGCGTCCGATGCTGACGTTTTCGGGGATGAGGCTGGATCGTGCGATGGCGGAGCGCCTAGATCCGGCATGGGTCGCCGCGCGCCTCGAGGATCCCACAAGCCGGACGCTCTTGGCGAGCGCCGACGGCGTCCTGGTCAGTGCTGGTCCACCTGTCTCGTTGCTGCGCGTCCCGGTGCCGGTCCGCGCAAGCCGCGCGACGGGCGAGGCTTGGCCGGTGATGCTTGGGCTCGAGGACGACGTTGCGCTGTTCGCCGTGGACCTGGACGTACAAGCCCCGGAGGAGCGCCAACGCCTCAGCGAGCGTGGCCGGATCGCGTCGTTGCGCGAGGCTGGAAGCGTGCTGGCGCCAGCCGAGGCGGGTCTCGCCGCCTACCTCGTCGCCCTGCTCAATTGGCATCGACGCCATCGGTTCTGCCCGGCATGCGCGGCGGCGTTGCTGGTCACCGATGGCGGGTTCTCGCGCGCCTGCCCGGGCTGTGGCGCGCAGCACTTTCCGCGCACCGACCCGGCCGTGATCGTGCTCGTCGAGCATGACGGCTGCGCTCTGTTAGGGCGCCAGACGGGCTGGCCCAAGGGGCAGTACTCGGTGCTCGCAGGATTTGTTGGACCTGGCGAGTCGCTGGAGGAGGCGGTCATCCGCGAGGTCAAGGAGGAGTCCGGGATAACCGCCCGCGACCCGCGTTTCGTCGGATCGCAGCCGTGGCCGTTCCCCATGTCGGTCATGCTCGGTTTCGAGGCGCGCTCTGAGGGTGGCGAGCCGGTTCCGCGGGACGGCGAGTTAGAAGACGTGCGGTGGTTCACCCGCGAGGAGATCGGCGCGGCGCTCTCGGGCCGGAGCAGCGATCTGGTGATGACGCCGGGGATTTCGATCTCGTATTTCCTGATTGAGCGGTGGTTCGCTCGCGTCAGCGCCTAGTGTCAAAGTGTCGGCTGCATCTCCCGCTTGGGAGATAACTCTCGCATAGCACCAGTTTTATCCCACGCGGCGTGGACCGCGAGCATCGGATCAGCCGTCAAGAGAGCCGGTTGCACACTCTCCCCGCACCGGGCATGTGAGACGATCGTGGCCGTGAACGCACCGCCCAGGTCATGATCGTCGTGCGGGTCATCGTGGGCGTGCTGGCGGTCGTGGGCCTCGCCATGGTCCTGGCGTCGATGCTCAACACCGTCGTCGTGCCTCGGGCGGTGCCGACGCGGCTGGCGCGCGTCGCCTTCCTCGCCGTTCACTGGCTCCTGCGGCTCCGGCTGCGGCTGACCGGGCGTTCCGACTACGCGACCAGGGATCGCATCTTTGCCGTGCAGGCGCCGTTGGGAGTGTTCGCTCAGCTCACGACCTGGGGCGTGCTGATCTGGCTGCTGTTCGCCGCCCTGTTCTGGTCGCTTATCGCCTCAACGATCAGCGGCCGGACCGTTTCGCGAGCGTTGGAGCTCTCAGGATCCTCGATGCTCACCCTGGGCTTTGACTCTCCACCGGGGCTGTCGCGACAGCTGGCCGCGTTCGCCGCGGCGGCGGTCGGGTTGTCGCTCCTGGCGTTGGTGATCGCGTATCTGCCGACGTTGTATGGCGCGTTCTCACAGCGCGAGGAGCTCATAACCAAGCTCACGGTTCGGACCGGTAGCCCGCCGTCCGGTCCTGCGCTGCTCTCCAGCACGTGGGAACTCGGCCGGTTTAACCAGCTCGAGGAGGTATGGGACCCCTGGGAGGATTGGTTCATCAAGGTCGGCGAAACCCACACCAGCTTCCCGCAACTGACTTTCTTTCGCTCTCCTCGTCCGAACAACCACTGGGTGCTCGCGTCCGAATCTGTGCTCGACGGGGCCGCCCTCCTGACCACCGCGTGCGACGGACCGCGAAATTCTCGGGGCGAGCTCTGTCTCCGCGCCGGTCTCCACGCCTTGATCTCGATCGCCGACTTCCTCGGCATCCCCCACCGACCGCCGGAGCCGGGCGCCGAGATCAGCCTCTCAGAAGAGAGCTTCAATACAGGCGTTCAGCCATCTGCAAAGCATCGGCGTGCCGATGCGCGATGACCGCGATTCGGCCTGGGTTGCGTTTCGAGCGGTGCGCGCTCGATACGAGCCGCTGCTCGCGGTGATCGGGCGCATGACCGACGCGCCACGCAGCGACTGGAGCTCCTGGTCCGAGGACGCCCCTCGCTACAGCCCCCCGCTGCTGAGATCACGGGCCAGGGCGCCGAGGCGATCAGGCACCGCCGATCAGTGACCGCGCCTCTGCGGCGCCGACCACGAGATCGTGAAGGTCGCCGCCCACCTCGAGTCGGTCCGACTGCTCGACCCCGCCGACCTTGATCGGCTCGAAGCCGGCCGTTCGGATCAACCGCTCGACCTCCGCGCCGGCGCTGTCGTCGTTGGTCGCGTAGAAGAGGACCGCCCGCTCCGGTGACCGGTTGCCCGAGGAGGCGAACAGATTGCCGGACATGGTTCCAAAGGCCATGGCCAGGCGCGCCCCCGCGGGCAACCATCCGGCCACAACCTCGCCGGCGTGTTGTCCTTTCGGCAGAAGACGGACGACGTTACCTTGCGCGTCTAGGCCCACCGGGTTGCTCGGAACGACCACGACCCGGTCGGTCAGCGGGTCAGCGATTTCGTCTATGACGCTCTTGAGCACAGAGAACCGCAGCGCCAGGACGACGGCATCGGCGCCTTCCAACGCGTCACGGTTATCGGCGGCGGCGACAGCCGCTGGACCGATCTCTCCGGCCAGCGCTCGTGCCGACTGAGCGTCGGCGCTCGAGAGCCGCAGGGTCTCGCCGCCCGATGCAAGCTGGCGGGCGATGACCGATCCGAGCCCTCCGGTGCCGATGATCGCGGTGGTCATGACCGAAACGCGTCTCTCAACTGCCGTTGTCGGATGGCCAATGCGCGGGCGTCCAGTCCCCGTCCGGGTCCGTGGTTTGCCCCACTTCGATGATGTGGCCGTCAGGATCGCGCATGTAGCAACGGATCTCGTATTGGTGCTGTTTCGGGGGCGTCAGGAATTCAGCGCCACGGCCGTTCCATTCGGCGTACACGGCCGCGATGTCCTTGACCCGGATATTCAGGAAGCTGCTGACGCGGTCGGGATCGCGTGGCGTCTCCAGGGTCACCGTCGGCTTGTCGTCGGTCGGGCCTCCGCCGACATTGATGATGATCCAGGTATTGGAGAGTGCGACGTAGGTCAGTCCTCCGGGGCCGGAGAAGGCAACCCTGCCTCCGAGTACTTCGGTGTAGAAGCGCTTAGAGCGCTCGACATCGTCCGAGACGATGAAGTGGGCCAGCACAATTCCCTCTGGGGGTGGTGGGAGCTCGGTCATCTGGCACCTCCACGGGTTTGGGCTCACACCCCTCTGAAGACGGATGTGAAGCCGATGTTTCTAGGTCATCGAGCGAATCGAGCAGAGTATCTCTCGATCGCTGCGATCCGCGTAGCGATGAGATCTGGAGAGAGGTGTGCTGGCGAATCTTCTCAGCGCCTGGGGGCGCGCCCGAGTGGACGCGCCCCGCTGAGCTCGACCGGTTCGCAGTTGCCGGGCTTCGGCTAGGCCGAATGCTCGACGGTACGGCTGGGCGCGGTCTCGGGCATGGCATCAACGCTGCGCTCGAGCGCCATCGTGTGTGTCTCGCGGGTGACCAGCCCGTCCTCGCCCGTGATCGCCTCTTTGAACCCGCGCATTCCCGAGCCCAGCGAACGACCCATCTCCGGCAGCCGCTTCGCGCCGAAGACGAGCAGCACGAGGACGAGGAGAAAGGCGATATGGATTGGATTGTCGAGTCCCAGCATGTGCGCTCCGATCGATTGGGGTTTCGTGTCGCTGTTACGTGAGCGATTCGGGTTCGGATCAGTCGGCGATGGGATTCGACCGTCGACGCCTCGTAGCGTCTCCCTGCTGCGCCGCGTCCGCGCGATTCGCCTCGTCTGGGCAACGCGCCGCGGAATTCATGCAGAAGGTGATCCAATCTTGCGCGCCGCGCGAACTGGAGGTTGACAGCGGAATCGAGGGCAGCCCGCGCAGGGGCGGATTCCGATGTGGGGAGCGGGAGTCCCCGGCCGACGCAATGCCGTCGCCCGCTCGATCAACCCCACAACAACGGAGGCAAACCATGAGTGAGAGCACTCGGCGTGGATTCGTCAAGAGCTCGGCCGGCGCAGCGGCGGGGATGACCGTCCTCGGCGCCCTGATCACCCAAAGCGCGGAGGCCAAGGGCGCCGACCACGCGAGGCCGATCGTGGCGTACATCCACGATGCCCGCACCGGTGAGATCTCGCTGAGCACCGGCGAGCGCACCGTGAAGTTCCGCGATCGGAAGATCGCGGCTCAGCTCGCCCAAGCGGCTCGCTGATTTGACGGTAACGACCCCTTACCACGAACTATCTCGGAGGCCAGCAAGTGTCATCTCATCGTGAAGCGCCGGCGATCAGTAAGGATCCCGTCGCCGACAACACCGACACGTATTTCTTCGTCAGCCCAGACGATCCGAATACCGTCACGATGATCGCCAACTACATTCCGTTGGAGGCGCCGTTCGGTGGCCCGAACTTCTTCGAGTTCGGCGACGACGTCCGTTACCAGATCAATATCGACAACGACGGCGACGGCGACTCGGACATCACCTACGAGTTCGCGTTCACCACCACCGTGGCGAACCCCAACTCTTTCCTCTACAACACCGGCGAGATCGACTCGCTCACCAGCCCGAACTGGAACCGTAAGCAGTTCTACTCGGTCACGCGGATCGAGCGCGGCTATCGCGAGGTGCTGGCAGAGAACCTGCCGTGCCCGCCGTGCAACGTCGGGGTGCTCTCGACTCCGAACTACGAGAACCTGGCCGGCCAGGCGATCCACAGCCTTCCCGGTGGTCGCACCGTGTTCGCCGGACAGCGCCTGGAGGGTTTTTACGTCGACCTCGGGTCGATCTTCGATCTCGGCAACCTGCGCCCGTTCGAGAACCTGCACATCGGTTCACTTGCGGCTGCAGCCGGCGTCGACGGCACGCATAACTACAGCGTCCACTCGATCGCGCTGAAGGTGCCGAAGTCCGATCTGACGCGCAACCACCAGACGCCGACCAACGTGATGGACGCGAAATCGGTCGTTGGCGTCTGGGCGTCCGCCAAGCGGCAGGCCACCACCGTCCGCTTCGAGGACAGCGGGTGGGTCGAGGAAGCCGGTGAGTGGGTGCAGGTGTCGCGTCTCGCGATGCCGCTCTTCAACGAAGTGCTGGTCGGGATGGGCTTCAAGGACCGCTGGAATGCGCTCCCGCCTTCGAGGGATTCGCAGTTCGTCGAGGGGGTCGCACACCCCGAGCTGGCGTCGCTGCTGCCGGTCCTCTACCCGGGCGTGTTCCCGAACCTGGCGAAGTACACCAAGCCGCGTGCGGATATCGTGGCGATCTTCCTGACGGGTCTTCCCGCCGGCATCGTCCCGAACTTCCAGAACTTCACTGGAACCACGCAAGCGGACCTGATGCGCCTGAACATGGCGATTCCGCCGTCGAGCAATCCGAGCGCGCTCGGGATCCTCGGTGGTGACCTGGCCGGGTTCCCGAACGGCCGGCGCGTGTTCGACGACATCGTCACGGTGGAGCTCCGAGCGCTCGCCGGCGCGACGATCCCGCTGGTCGACAGCAGCTACACACCCGACGGAGCGGCGGCTCTGGTCACTGACGGGCTCGACGCGACGAGCACCTCGTTCTTGTCGCAGTTCCCGTACCTCGGAACGCCGGTGGGCGGCTACCAGGTCGCACCGCTTGGTCTGGTGGCGTGACGATGGCGGGTGTGGCGACATCGGCGGGCACCGAGGGCACTTCCGTACCTGAGGGCCCGCTCCACACCCACGGGCACGCCGCCACGGCGCACGGGGGAGGGCACCACGGTGCCCTCCCCGCGTCCGCGAGGAGCGGCAGCCTGGCGATCGACGTCGGCGGTGGATACGGAGCGCTGGTGATCTACCCGTCCGCGCGCTACCGCGACCGCGAGATCGAGATCAGCCACGTCGGAAACGGCGGGAAGCGTGTCCACACTGGTGTGCACGAGCGCACAACCCGGAACGAGTCGCTGCTCACGGCCGTATTCGGCAGCCTGCCCGCCGGCGAGTACCTCGTGTGGCAGGACGCCGCTGCCGCGGGGCCGATCGTGTCGGTACCCGATGGCGGGGTTGCCGAGGTTCGGCTGAGCTAGCAAGCAAGTGGGACGTCCGCCTGACCGGCGGACGTCCCAGAAATTCGTTCGCGTGGGACAGCTGTAGCGCTTCCCCACGGGCGGCTGCTGCTATTTGCGTAGCGATCTGAACGAGGCGCGCATCTCGCCTGAGAAGAGTTGGGGCTGTTCCCAGGCGGCGAAGTGGCCGCCTCGGTCGAGCTGGTTGTAGTAGAGGAGGTTGTTGGGATACGCGCGCTCAGCCCAGCTGCGCGGGGCTTGGTAGAGCTCGTCCGGGAAGACGCTGATCGCGAACGGCATCGTGATCGGCTTGGCGTCGAAGAAGTCCGCCTTGTTCTCCCAATAGAGACGAGCCGCAGAAACGCCGGTGTTCGTCAGCCAGTAGAGCGTGATGTTGTCCAGGAGGTCGTCTCGCGTAAGGGCGCTCTGATAGGTCCCGTCCAGGACTTTTTCTACGAGCCCGGGCTGGCCGCTACCGTCACCGTGATCGAGCGCGAACGCCGCCAGATCAACAGGCGAGTCGGCCAGGCCGTACAGCGTTTGCGGGCGGGTCGCCATGATCTGCGCGTAGGCCACGTGCTTGGCGTAAAAGGCGCTCAACTGCTCGTACGCGCGGAGCTCGTCGCCTGAGAGATCCGATGGCGGCGGGGCGCCCTGCTCAAACCCCTTCACCAGATCCGCCGGCGCGGTGCCCGGCATGTTGGAATGGATGCCGAGCAGTCCCGGAGCCGCCTGAATGGCCATCGTCTGCGTGACCGCCGCGCCCCAATCGCCGCCCTGGGCGACGAAACGGGTGTATCCCAGGCGATTCATCAGCACCACCCACGCACGCGCGATCCGGACCGGATCCCACCCGGTGCTCGTCGGCTTGGCGGAGAACCCGTGACCTGGCAACGAGGGAATTACCAGGTGGAACGCGTCCGACACGCTCGCGCCATGCGCGGTGGGATTGGTGAGCGGCTCGATGATCTTCAGCTGCTCGATGATCGAGCCCGGCCACCCGTGCGTGACGATCAGCGGCAGCGCGTCCTCGTGCTCGGAGCGGACGTGAATGAAGTGGATGTCCAGCCCATCGATCTCGGTGATGAAGTTCGGCAGGGCGTTGAGCTTCGCCTCGCACTTGCTCCAGTCGTAGTCCGACGCCCAATACTTCGCGAGCTTCTGCATCATCTCGAGCCGAACGCCTTGGGAATCGTCCGTGACCGTCTCGCGCTCGGGCCACCTGGTCGCGCCGATACGCCTGCGCAGATCGGCAATCTCGGCGTCCGAGAAACCGACTTGAAAGGGGCGAACGGCGGTGCTCGACGTGGCCGTCGTGGCGGACATATGGTCTCCTCGGGGTTGCTGGCACACGAAGTGTGCCAACTCCGATCCGTCGGTCGCGGCTAGTAACACCCCGGTCACGAGTGGATGCAGAATCGACCCCTGCCTTCACCCCGCGAGTACGTCGGCGTGTGCGTCACGGCGATGTGGCGGGACGGATCGGCGCCATCGTGGAAACCGGATCGTCGATTAGGAATCGGAGGATCACCTTGGTGCAGAGGTCAGGTTTTCCACGAGCAGCCGTGACGCGGTTGACCGTGACCGGGATCCCTTTCTCGAGCTTGCCGGCCAGGCGTGTCATCGCCGGGATGAAGCAGCACCAACGGTTACCGCCCATGGACCGACGAGCTCAACCGAACTCATCGGATATCGTGCCGTCGCTGGGCCTCGGAAGGGCACGAGCGCTCGGTCACCCGGGAGTGCGGGTGCGGGTAGGGCTATGTGGCAAACGAGCGAAGGGAGCAGGAAGGTGCGCATCCAGCGAGTAGCAACGAAGGCGTCCGCGGTCGCGTGCGCCTTGGGTCTCGCGATCGTCGGCACGGCGTGCTTCGCCGCCGAGGCGGTCGCGGGCAGCCCGAAGTCGGCACCGCGCCCGGCCAGCGGGGGGTGGAAGCTCCAGCCGCTCGAGGCCAGCCTCAAGTCAGGCGAGTTCACCCTCGACGGCGGGACCGTCAAGGACGTCCACGGCAATGCCGGTCACCAGCCCGGCTGCGCCAGCGGGAGCTTCAGCGTCAAGGGACAGTTCAGAATCCACCAGCTGACGTTCGCAGGGAAATACCGTCAGTGGACTGTCGGATCCGGCCACAACCAGCTCGGCGGGCTCGCGGCCGTCCCGATCCACCTCGAGGTCGCTGGGCACAATCAGGTCGACGCGACCATGACGATCAGCTTCCCGGCCGGCAGCCAGCTCGGGGCAGGAGAGATCAACTGGGGCGTCTCGCAGGTCAGCGGCATCTCGCCCTGCAGCCTCGAATACCACGTCGCGCGCTAGTAACCCCCCCCTCGCGGGTCGCCAGGCGCCGACCGTCTGGCTCGCTGGAGACGGCGGGGTGCGTTCAGGCTCGGCGGGCGCGAAGGCCGAGGCGACTTCGGCGATGGGGCGCGGCACTCGCGGCTTGCTGGGCACGTGGCGAGCGACGCCCATCGGAACCAGCTCCGGCTCGGCCCGCGCCGCTCGCGGCCTTCATGTCCGCGAGGATGGCGTCTTCGGAGCGCGAGGCCACGATCGGCGCCGCGAGTCCGGCGACGTGCACGTGTGTTCGCCGTCCGCGCCCTCGTCCTTCCTCGATCGGCAGCACAGCCACGATCTCGTCAGCTCGCACGAACCGCCCGTAGCCGAGCGGCACCATGCCGATGTCGGTAGCTCGCATAAGGTCTTCGTTGCGCATACACATATTGTAGCGAACACGTGTTCGCCTCCGTCGCGGTTGCACTGAGCCGCCGGGACCGGATGGGAACGGCCGGCCGAGTTGGATCACCTGATTGGGATGATGCGTTCGTTCGCTCTGGAGCAGTAGTTTCGCGTCGTGGCTGTCGCGGTCCATATCTCAACGCAAAACATGTCGAAGTCCGATTACGAGCGCATCATCGGTGACCTCGAGGCTTCGGGAGTCGGGGAGCCGGCAGGCCGGAGTTTTCATGCCGCGTACGGTGATGACGAGGTTCACGTCTTCGAGGTTTGGGACTCAAAGGAGCAGTTCCAAGCACGCAGTGAGCATTTCTTTGCCGCGCTCCAGGGGGCCGGCGTCGATGCCGGCATCGTGTCGGTCGGATCTGTTCACTCGGAGCTTCGAGGCTGAGGGGCCGCGCCGTGACGGACATTGGCGACAGTCAGTTCCACAGAGGGCAGCCCGTCTGGGTCATGCAGGAGGACGGGTCGCGCCGGGCGGGCGAGTATGTCGGCGAGGGAGAGCTGAGCGCCTGGTTCGGCGGGGCGCCGACAGTGATCGTGGTCTATCCGGACACCCAAACCGGTGGACCGGTCGAGGTCGACCGAGTGATCGCGCGCGAAGTGGAGTGAGTGGGTGGTTCGGCCGTCCTAGACGGATCGGGGCGGGTTGGCCACAACGCTAAAGCTCGCGGTTGCCGTCGTCGCGATCGCACTTGCCGATTCCATCAATCCGTCGCTCATCGGCGGCGAGCTGTTCGTCGCCACCGCAGATCATCCGCGGCAAAAGACAATCGCGTTTACTCTGGCCGCCTGGATCGTTACGTTCCTGTTCGGCCTCGCGCTCGCGCTCGGGCTCGGCGACCTGATCCTGGCGCTCGTCCCCAAGCCGGGTAGGACGCTCAAATACGGGCTGATCGCGGCGGCCGGAGTTGTGCTGGCGGCGGGCGGCGCGGTGGTCTGGATCCGTCGCCGATCCCTCGTGCACACCGAGACGAGCAAGGACCCGCACGACCCGCATCGGCCGGCGGCGCTCATGGGAGCCGGTATCGCGGGCCTGGAGCTGCTCACCGCGTTTCCCTATTTCGCCGCGATCGCGATGATTGTCGGCTCGGGCGCATCGAACGCCGGCAGGCTCCTGCTTCTCATCCTCTACTGCGTCATCTACACGCTTCCGCTGATCGCCATCGCGGTGCTCATCGCGGTGATGGGTGAGCGCGCGCAGCGGATCCTCGGACCGATCGGGGACTGGCTGTCGGGTCACTGGCCAGCGGTCGTCGCACCACTCACCATCGCGTTCGGGATTGGTGTGCTGGCGTTCGGAGTCGTCCAGCTCAGCTCTACCTAGCGGCTGGCCAAGAGTCCGCTAGCCGGCGGCGGCTTTGAAATGGGGGAGCAGGTGAGCCCAGCCGTGCTCGTTGCGCTTTCGTTGGTCGGCTCCGCCGGCGCCGAGTCGCTCCCAGCCGCGGTGCTCGATCGACATCCGCGTCCCGGTTGGCCTCGCCGGGGCGAACGTGATCTGGACCTCGGTGGCGTCGTCGCGGTCCTGGCGCAGGTGCCAGAGGTAGGTAATCCGGCTTGGTGGCTCCCAGGCTGTGACTTCGCCCCAGTCGTGCTCTTCGCCTTCGGGTGTGCGCTCGTAGATGCGGCCTCCAACGCTGGGCTCGATCACAATCTCGACGCCTGATCGGGCGCTGACAGTGTGGGAGGTCGGCCACCAAACGCTTGTCTTGACGGTCCAGAGGTCGAAGGCCTGCTCGGGCGGGCACGCGACGTCGAACTCGATGCGCAGTGGCTCGATCATTTCGGGTCGAGGTTCTCGGCGGTCAGCCGGAACCGCGTGGCGGCGTCTCCCCAGACCTCGGAGAGGTATGCGCGAACGGCGTCGAGGCCTTCATCGTGGAGCCGATAGAGGCGGCGCGTGCCCTCGGGCGAGGAGGCGACCAGCCCGGCCTCCTTGAGCAGCCGCAGGTGACGAGAGACGGCCGGTCTGGTGATTGGCATCTCGTCAGCGATTTCGCGCACCGAGCGCTCACCACCGTGAAGGAGCTCGAGGATGGCGCGCCGGTGCGGATCGGCTAGCGCCTCGAACGGGTTCGCGGCCTGGCGGACCATTGCCCCTTGATGGTAGCCAACTCGTTACGGTAACATTCACGTTACCTTGAGCGAACCAGTCACCGGCAGCGGCACCAAAGACGATCCCTGGGTCCTGCACACCCCGCCCGGCCAGTCTCAATATCTCGCCTACCGCGAGACGTCCGCCAATCCGCCGACGCTCGCATGCATCGTCGGCAAGACCACCCTCGGCTACCAGCTCCGATGCCTGGAGGACCTGCATGCGATGTTGAGTGCGCACGGCGACTGGATCGCGCTTGGGAGCGCTGATGAGCAGAAGCCCGCTCAGGAAGGAACCGTCGAGGCGTGGGCGCGCTCGCCAGAGAACCCGGTCGGCGGCTGGTATGGGGTCAAGAAGGGCCTGCGAGGACGGTTCGCGAACTACGTCCCGCCCGTAATGGAGCACCTCGGACTCGCCGAGCTCGAGCACAACCCACGCAACAACCGCATGCGAGCGCGGTAAGGGCCCCCCACTGCTCAGCGGCGAGCAGCCTGGGCCCGTCCGCTGCCTGCATACGCACCCATGTCGATGAAGAAGGCAAGGGCCACGAAGATCCACCTCCAGGTCAGGTGGTGCCCGGGTGACCAGTCCCAGAACGCGGCGTAAGCGAGCGTCGTCCAAGGCAGTAAGAAGAACCCGAGCAGCGGGAGGACCCAGCTCGAGTAGGCGCGGCTCAGGAGATCGCTCAAGATCCAAACGAGGAACAGGGCGAGCCGTGGGGAAAGAACGGCGACCAGTGCGATGAGGCAGGGCATGCACGCGCAGCCTCACAGCTGACGTGGACCGGGGCAACCCAGCTCGCACCACCTCCCGTCCGGTGCCCGCACCCTTCCCGCGTGCCTCAGGTCTGCAGGTCGAGGATCGCGTCGCCCAGCCATGCTGCCTCGTCGTCCCAGGAACCGACGGGAGCGAGCGGGCGGACGACGAACTTAGACAGACCGACGTCGACGTAGCGTTCGATGAAGGCGCGCAGGCCGCTCCGGCCGACCGGCACGAAGGCGAGCGGGTCGACGTCGGGGCGCCGCGCGGAAAGCGCGGCCAGCAGGCCGGGATCGGGGGAAACGCGTGCGTAGGGGATGCTCATCCCGAAGTGCTCGGGGTCGATCTCACGCTCGGTGTCGCGCGCCGCCCCTTGGATCCGGCAACGCGCGACTTCGGCCTCGGTCGGGGTGAGCTGCGCGCCGAGCCAGCCATCGGCGATCCGCCCGACGCGGTCGAGCGCTTGGGGCCCGCGGCCGCCGAGCCAGACTTCGAGCGGGTCCTGGACCGGCCGCGCAGGCGCGGCCAGGTGATCGAAGGTCCAGCGCTCGGAGCGATGGTCGACGGCCTCGCCCGCCCACCAGCTCCGCACCAGGCCGAGGACTTCCTCCAGCACGTCGCCCCGGCGGGCGCCGTGAAGCCCGAGCGCCTGACGTTCCCCGGCCTGACCAAGGCCGGTGACGAAGCTGAGCAGCAACCGGCCGCCGGAGAGTTGATCGAGCTGAGCCAGCTCCTTGGCTAGCAGGAACGGGTTGCGGCCGAGGGGGACGAGGTTGGCGCCCAGACGCAGCCGCTCGGTGCGTCCGGCGGCAAGCGCTAGCCCCAGGAGCGGGTCGAGCACCGAGGCGACGGGAAGGTCCGACAGCCACAGTCCATCGAACCCGGCGGTCTCAAGCGCCTCGGCGAACCCGACCATCTCCGCTCCGGAGAGGGATCCTGCGTGGGGGCCGACGGCGAAGCGGATCTTCATGGCCCAGGAGCCTAGGCTCATCGTGCCGGTTAAGTGAGAACGCCCCGGTACCGGCGGGATATGAGGCCGGACTCGGGGCGCGCTCGAGGGGAGGAGAGGTACTTCGTGCGTAAGCGTCGCGGCCCGCGATCCAGAAGTCAAAGACGAGTCTGGTGGGTGATTCATAAGCAGTGCTTCTCAGTGGGACTGGCGATCCGCGGGTTGTTCATGACAGCGTCCGCAGCATTCGCCAGCTCGCGTTTCGCGAGCGCCTCAAAACCGCCGGCGTCAAGCGCCGGCGCCCCCTCCCTAAGTTGGCCGAGAAGGGGCGCTCCGGTGTAGTGCGGCAGGTCTTCGACGTTGCAGCGCATGGCGAGGTCGGGGTTGGTCGGCCAGGCGCCAATCACGATTCCCAGGCACGGCACTCCCCGTCGCCGGAGTGCCTCGCAGGTCAGGGCGCTGGCGTTGAGTGTGCCCAGCCCGGGCCGGGCGACGACGATCGCCGGTGCCCCGAGCAACGAGGCCAGATCTGCGACGGTCCCGCCGTCGGTGTCGAGCTCGACGAGCAGGCCGCCGGCACCCTCGATGATCACGACGTCGCGGCCCGAGAGGGCGGCAGTGCGGACGGCATGCTCTCCAACCGACGGTGCCATCATGCCGGCCCGCCGAGCCGCGGTCGCGGGGGCGAGCGGCTCGGGGAACCTGGCGAACTCGTGCAGGTCCTCGATCCCGCCGAGTCGCTTCACCTCGTCGACGTCGCCGGGCTCGTCCTCGGCGACTCCCGTCTGCGTTGGTTTGACGACGGCAACGCGGAGTCCTCTGAGTCGGAGCGTCGCGGCGAGCGCGGCCGTCACGACAGTCTTGCCGACCCCGGTGTCCGTCCCGGTAACCACGACCACCCTCATCGCGCATCGACTCCGGCGCGTGGCGCGACGCGGTCCGTGCGCGAAGAACCGCGTCCAGCTGCTGCGGCGGCGACCGCAGCGGCGGCGATCCGTCCCAAGTCCTCATCACCGGTCACATACGGCGGCATCGTGTACACGAGGTCGCGGAAGGGGCGCAGCCAGACGCCCTGCTCGACCGCCGCTTGGGTCGCCGCCGCGACGTCGACCTCCTGTTCGAGCTGGATAACGCCGATCGCCCCAAGCACCCGGACGTCGTGGACGCCGGGGAGGTCGCGCGCCGGCGCGAGCCCGACGGTGAGCCCGCGCTCGATCCGCGTCACATCGTTCTTCCAGCCTCGGTTCTCGAGAAGCTCGAGACTGGCGAGCGCAACGGCGCACGCCAGCGGGTTGGCCATGTAGGTCGGTCCGTGCATCAGCGCGCCGCCCTCTCCGTGCGAGATCGCCTCCGCGACTCTCGAAGAACACAGCGTCGCGGCCAGCGTCAGGTAACCACCGGTCAGCGCCTTGCCGACCGTCATCACGTCGGGTCCGACGGCGGCGTGCTCGGCGGCGAACAGCGCCCCAGTTCGCCCGAACCCGGTCGCGATCTCGTCAAAAACCAGCAGGAGCCCATGCCGGTCGCAGAGCTCGCGCAGCAGCCGGACCACGGCCGGGCTGTAGAAGTGCATACCGCCCGCGCCCTGGACCACCGGCTCGACGATGACCGCAGCGAGCTCGGGCGCGTGGCGATCGACCATCGCGGTCAAATGCTCGGCGTAGTCAGGGTCGAGCGGCGCGTCGAACCCCGGCGGCGGGCGATCCGCGAACACGTGCTCCGCCAGCGTCCCGGCGAACAGAGTGTGCATACCACCTACCGGGTCGCATATCGCCATCGCCCCGAACGTGTCGCCGTGATAGCCGCCGCGGACGGTCAACAGCCGACGCCGCTTCGCGACGCCCTGCGCGCGCCAGTACTGCAGGCACATCTTGATCGCCACCTCGACCGAGACCGAGCCCGAGTCGGCGAAGAACACATGGTCGAGCCCGGCCGGGGTCAGCTCAACCAGGCGGGCGGCAAGCGTCACACCCGGCTCGTGTGTCAGCCCGCCGAACATGACATGCGCCATGCGCCCGAGCTGATTGCGAGCCGCCTCGTCCAGCACCGGATGCCGGTAGCCATGCACCGCACACCACCACGACGCCATGCCATCGATCAGCTCGCGACCGTCCTGGAGATGGAGGCGGACCCCACGCGCGCTATCCACGGCCAGCGCCGGGAGAGGAGCGGGCATCGGGCTGTACGGATGCCACACCAGCCGACGGTCGAGGTCCAGCAGCTCCTCCCCTGACGGCATCATCCGGCCTCGGAAAGTGCCTCAGCGCGCGGCCGACTGCTCGCGAGTTGAAGCCCGTGTGCCGAGCTCATCCGGGCGAGCCCAGACGGTGGAGGACGCAATCGGCACCGACGGCATTCTAAGAGTCGCAGCGCGGAGCGACTCGCCTGGGGAGACCAGTGTCACGGCCAGGGGTTCACGGGCGCGACGGTCGGAGCCGGTCGATAGTTTCGCGGGCGCAGACGGCCTGACCTGCGAGGCGGCCAAGGCCAGCGAAGGATCCGCCCTCCATAGGAATCTCGGTTGGGCCAGGCGAGTCATCGCCCGGCCCAGCCCTTGGCTTACGCCGAAGGATTAGGTAGAGTTAAGACTCTAATCCTGACCCGACGAGGGATCAGGTATGGGGTTTGTGTGCCGGAGGATCAGACGCGTTGCGCGTGGGGTGCTTTCCCGCCTGTCTCGGCCGGGAAATGACCTCTGGTTCGTGTTTGCTGCGGTTCTGGCTCTCGCCGTCGGGATGTACGTGCGCCAGGCCCCGGCACGGGCGGCCGGGCCGGCGGAGACGATCACGGTGTCGCTGTCCCCGAGCAGCATCGTCGCCGATGGGGTGTCGTCCAGCCGTGTGACGGCGACGCTGTCTTTACCGCTGCCGGGTCAGACCGTCGTCTTTTCCTCCACCGACAGCGGCATCCGCTTCGGCCCGACCATCGACAATTTGAACGGTACCTACGCGGCCACATTGACGAGTTCGACCACCGCCGGGACCCCGACGATCATTGCCACGAGTTCGTGGATGGGTCAGCAGATCTCGGGGTCTGCGACTCTGACGCAGACGGCGGGTCCGGCGAGGAGCATGAGCCTGACTGTCGAACCGGGGTCGATCGTCGCAGACGGAATGTCCTACGCCGTCGCGACCGCCACGGTCACGGACGCTTACGGCAACCCGGTCTCTACGGACGCGGTTGGGTTCTCCTCGACGGATCCACACGAGGAGGTCGTCGGGGTGACGAGCGGCGGGAACGGTACCTACCGCGCGCTGATCAGGAGCTCAACCACGCCTGGTGAAGCCGTAATCACAGCTACCGACACTAGTGCCAACCTGAGCGTCAGTTCGGAGCTGAGCCAGACCGAGGGTTCCACGCTGAACCAGAGCGCCGCTGGGAGCCTGCTGTCGTTGGTGAGTGCCGAGTGGACGTTCCGTTACACGCCCGTGTACACGACGGTTCGCTCGCTCATCGTGACTGGGGTGCCGGTTGGCTCCAGGCTGCTGGTCGGCTGCCACGGTCGAGGGTGCCCTTTCACTAAGCGTCTCATCGTGATCGGCGCGAGCGCGCGATGCGGTTCGAAATCGCGTCGGTGCGGAACCGACCGAACAGTCGATCTCACCCGCGAGTTCTACCGGTCTCGCCTTCGTGTCCGGACGCAGGTGACAGTGGTCATAACCCGACCTCAGTGGATAGGCAAGTACTACGCATTCACCACTCGCGCAAGCCGTCCGCCATCGGTGCGGCTAACTTGCCTGCCGCCGGGCGCGACCCAGCCCGGCTTGGGCTGCTGACCGGTCCCGGACCTCCAGCGGCCGTTGGTGCGACGGGGCCTATCCGTCCGTCTGGCCTCCCAGCGCGAGCCCGAACGGGCTGCCTTCCGAGTCTCGGCAGATCGCCCACCTCGAGCCGGGGTGGATGACGCTGCCGCCCAGTTCCGTCACCCGATCGAGGGCCACGTCCATGTCCTCGACCGCGAAGTACGGGAGGGAGACGGTGTCGCCCGGTCCACGTCCGCGCTCATGCACGCCGATCTGGGGACCGGCCACGTGGGTCTGCCAACCGCTGCCCTCGTGGTCGCTGCGGTCGGCGAGCGCCACGCCGAGCAGGCTTGACCAGAAGCGGCGCGCCCGCTCGGGATCATCGGCCGGGAACTCGATCAGCGAGGGACGTACATCCATTCCAGCGGTGGACGATACGTCAACGGCGGCGCGTGAGCTTTCGCATGAGCAGTTCGACGGACCGCTCGAGGTCGTTGAGGCTGGCGTGCTCGACTGAGCCAATTCCTAGCTCGCGGTTGATCCAGGCGTTGATCTCGCGATGGGTGGTGCCGTCGCGGCGGGTGAGCTCGGCGACAAGGCGGTGGCGCTCGTTGCGAAGCCTGGCGCGTTGTTCGAATGCTGGCGTCCGGTGTGGCCGGCCCTCGTGATCGGAGTCCGGTGCGAGGTCGGGCGTGAGTGATGCCAACGGCTGCGGTGCTGGCGCGGCGGGCGGTCCGAAGAGCGTCATCTGAGGGGTGACGTCCGCGCTGAGTGGCTCGAACCTGGGTGTCTCGCCGCGCTCGGTCACCAATACGTCGGGCCGGTCGAACTCGCTCGGGGACTCATCCTCGGGCCGTCGCAGCGCGTGGCGCAGCTCCTCCTGCACGGCGGCGGCGTGATCGCGCAAGACGGGGTCTGCCGGGATATAGAGCCAGCTCGGTTCGACGGGCCGCCGCGGGATCGTGCGCACGAAGCGACCGACAATCTGGCGGAACACGAGTGGGGTCTTGGCTGCGGTCGCGTACACGCCGACCCGCAGGCGGGGAATGTCGACGCCTTCGGAGACCATGTTCACGGCCACGATCCACGGGTCGCGGGCATTCGTGAACGCGGCCAGCTTCTCGGCGGCCCTGGCCTCGTTGTGCAGGACGACCAGCGCACTGCGCCCGGTCTCCTGACGCAGCAGTGCGGCGATCCTGCGCGCGTGCGACGAGTCGGCAGCGATGACCAGCCCACCGGCGTCCGGGTGCCCATCGCGGCGGATCGTCCGGAGCTTGGCGTCGGCTTCGCGCAGGATTCGCGGCAGCCCGTCGGGAAGCTCGGTCGAGATCGCCGTGCGGTAGCGGCGGCTGGCCTCACGCCCGCTCAAGACGGTTTCGAAGCTCGACTCGATCACGTCGTCGCCGCTTCGCCAGGACAGCGTTCCGTCGTAAGCGACGAAGCACACCGGCCGGCAGATTCCGTCGTTTACGGCATCTGCGTAGTTGTAGGAGATGTTGGGCTCGGCGAGCCCAGCGGAGTCGTAGCGCACACCCGGGATCGGGGTCGCGTCGGAGCGAAATGGCGTTCCCGACAACAAGAGCCATCGCTCACAGCGGCCGACGGCTCTCGCGAACGCTTCCCCCCAAGCTAGTTCTTCTCCGAGGTGATGCGCCTCATCGGCAACCACCAACGTCCGGGGTCTCGCGGCGCGCTCCCACCGGCTCGGCGCCTTCGCGATCCGGGCGTACGTGACCGCCACGCCGTCGAACCCGCGAGGTGGGCGCGGGGTTGGGGCGTCCACCGCCAGCTCGACACCGAGTCGGCTCGCCGCCCGCGCCCACTGCCGAGTCAGCGGCCCCGTCGGACAGGCGACGAGCACCGATTCGGCCGCGCCAGAGGCCAGCTGGCGTCGAGCGAGCTCCAGCGCCGGACGCGTTTTGCCCGCTCCGGGCGCCGCCGAGAGCAAGAAGGAACCCCGCTCCCACCGATCCATTGCCACGAGTGCGCGCTGCTGCCAGACGCGCAAGGCGGGTGTGGTCTGGAGCGCGGGCGTGGACACGGGCCGGACATGGTGACCAGCCGCCCGGACAAAACCGGCAACCCCCGATACCCGTGGGAGAGGCGCTCCTAGGAGGCCCCGGTTAGGGCCTGGAGGGCGAGGCTGGTGGTCGCGACTGCGACCCACACGAGCGCGCCGAGCGCGAGCGGCCGGGTTCCGGTCTGGCGGAGTTCGCGGAGGTTGCTCGAGAAGCCGACCGCGGCGAGCGCGAGGGTGGTGAGCGCGAGTCCGAGGTGGGAGAACACGCCGCGGGCGCCGGGGGTGAAGGCACCGAGGCTGTTGGCCGCAGAGGCGACGAGGAACCAGACGAGAAACCACGGCATGATCCGCCGCAGGGTCGCGGCGCTGGTCGATGCTGTCCGGGTCGGCTCGCCCGCTTGGGTGGCTCTCCCGCGGCGGAACGTGCGGGTGGCGAGGAAGAGGGTGATCGGGATGATCATCGTGGTCCGCGTGAGCTTGACGATCACGGCGTAGGCGCCGGCGGAGTGGCCGTAGGCGAAGCCGGCGGCGACGACCGACGAGGTGTCGTTGATCGCGGTGCCACTCCACAGGCCGAATTGGTGGGCGCTCATACCGAGCAGGTGCCCGAGCACCGGGAACAGGAATACGGCGACCAGGTTGAACGCGAAGATGGTGGAGACCGCATAGCGGATCTCGCGGGCCGGGGCATCGATGACGCCTGAGACCGACGCGATCGCGGACGCTCCGCAGATGCCGGTCCCGACGCCGATCAGCACCCGCAGCCGCTCGGGCACGCCCAGCCGGCGTCCGAGGAGCGCGGCGGTGATCAGAGAGGTCGCGAGTGATCCGAGCATCACCGGCAAGGAGGAGGCGCCAACGCTCGCGACCTCCGAGAGGCTGATCGTGGCTCCGAGCAGAACGATCGCCGCCTGCAGCGCGGAGCGGCTGATCGATCCCAGCCCGCCGAGCGACCAGGCCGCCGGGGTCGCCGCCGCGACGGCCATGCCGAGCGCGAGCGCGATGATCGGGGCGCCGATCCGCGGCGCGAGCGTGCCCAGCGGCCACGCCACCCCCGCGACCGTCACCGCAGCGGCGAGCCCGATCGCGCGCGACGCCGCCGGCGAGGAGATCCACGGCCGCAACCTGGATGGCGGGTGGGTCGACCGGAAATCAGAAAAAACGGACACGTCACTGGAGGATGGTCCCCCATGGCGCCGCGATCAAAGCCGATTATGCGCCAAGCCGACTTGACGACATTTCAAGCACATGCTTGAATAGATTTCCATGGAAGCGGCGAGGGCGGACCAGCGTCGGGAGGCGGGCATCCGGACACGGACCCGGTTGATGGACGCCGCGCTTGACCTGCTGTCCGAACGCGGTGAGAACGCCGTGACCCTGCGGGAGCTGACTAATGCCGCCGACGCCAACGTCGCGGCTGTTAGCTACCACTTCGGATCGCTCAAGGCGCTGTGCGACGAGGCGGTCGAGCAGGCTCTGGAGCGCTACCTGGACGCGCAACAGGAGGCGGTCAGCGCGGTGGACCCCGGGTCGACGCTCGAGGCGTTGGCGGCGGCCTTCGCCCGGCCGATGATGGACGCTCTCGCCGCGGGGGGCCGGGACTTCGCGGTGATGCGAATCGTCGCCCGGGCTGGCCTCGATCCTCCGCGGGGCTGGGACCGGTTGGATGCTCGCTTCGAGCGGATTCGTGCCGATGCGCTCCGGGTGCTGAAAGCGAATCTTCCTCGGGTCAAGGATGCGGAGTTGGTCTTCCGGCTGCGCTCCGCCGCCGGCCTATTGAACTGGCTGGTCCTCGCGCCGATGGGGGCGGAGCTCAGGAGCAAGTCCCGCAGGCAGGTCGAGCGCCTGCTCGTTGCGGTGATAGCCGGAGCGTTCCGCGGCACGCCCTCCGCCTGACCCGCGGCTCTCAGAACAATTCAAGCAACCGCTTGACAATGATTTGGGCGCGAGTTATTTTCAAGCAAGCGCTTGATCTAGTTTCGCTCGGATAAGAAGGAGGCAGTTCGCTCATGAAAATCGCACTCACCGGCGCAACCGGGTTCATCGGATCCCATGTACTCACTGAGCTGCAAGACAACGGTCATGAGGTGACGGCTCTCGTCCGCGACGACGCCCAAGCCGGTGTCATCGCCGACCGCGGCGCCACGCCGATCGTGATCGATCTCTACGACCGCGCGGGCGTCGTCGGTGCGCTCGGCGGCGTCGACGGAGCGGTTCACACCGCCAGCCCGGGCGACGCCACCAGCGCCGATCTTGACGCCGCGGTGGCCGATGCCGCGATCGAGGCGTTCGACGGCACGGGGCGGGCCTACCTTCACATCAGCGGCCTGTGGATCTACGGGTCGAACCTGGCCATCCGCGAAGAGTCACCGATGAACCCGCCCGCGCTCGTGGCCTGGAAGGAACCGATCGAGCGCCGGGTGCTCGGTGCCCGTGACATGCGAGGTGTCGTGATCGTCTCGAGCACCGCCTACGGTGACGGCGGCGGTGGGATTCCGGGACTGATTCTCGGCTCACCCCGAGACGACGACGGCAACCTGATCATGCTCGGAACGGGCGAGCAGCACTGGTCGACGGTTCACGTTGCCGACCTGGCCAACTTCTTCCGCCTCGTGCTCGAGGACGTTTCGGCTCGCGGGCGCTACATCGTCGATGACGGGCTGAACCCGACGCTGGGGGACCTGACCGAGGCGGCCGCGGTCGCCGTCGGCGCTCCGGGAGCTGTTCCCGGTTCAGAGGAAGAGGCCAAGGCGCGTCTGGGCGACTACTTCGCCGAGGTCCTGCTCCTCGACCAGCGCCCGGTCACCACCAAGGCTCGAACCGAGCTCGGGTGGACTCCGTCTGGACCCGGGCTGGTCGAGGAGTTCCGCCACGGGAGCTACCGCAAGGTGACGACCGGCTGAGCTATCGCCGCTTGCGAGTCGGTCGGGTTTGGCTCGAGCTCGACCGGTGGATTGATGCCGCGACGAGTGTCGCTGCCGCGGCCCGGGCCGGGCCGGCGATCGAGGGGTCCCGGTCAAGGTTCGCCGACGTTGAACCCCCGTCGTACACGATCTGCAGTTGGCTGGCCAGAAGCGGCGGGTCAGAGGCGCCCGCCGCGGCCGCAAGCTCGGTGAAGAGCTCGCGGATCTCGCGGCGGTAGGCGCGCGCCGCCTCGTCGATCCGCCCGTCGCGGGGCGCTTCCGCGGCTGCAGCGACGAACGCGCAGCCGTGGAAGTCCGGGGCCTCGAACAGCTTGGCCTGGGCATCGAACACGGCCAGGATGCGTGCCATCGGGTCGGCCGGATCGGCCTCGTCGACCGCGGCCCGCAGCCACCGCAGTACGCGCGCGTGCCGCTCGTCGAGGTAGGCCCGGACGAGTTCCTCCTTGCTACCGAAGGTGCCGTAGAGCGAGGCCTTGGCGACGGCGGCTCGTTCGATCACGCGGTCGATTCCGACGGACTGGACTCCCTCGGCGTAGAACAGCTCGCCCGCCGCCTCGAGCAGACGCTCGCGCGGCGACCGGCGCACAGTGTCCGAAGCGGTACCGGTCGTCGAGGACATCTCAGGCTGCCTGAATCGTGATCTCTACGCGGTCGGGGTAGAAGGCGACGTGATCGCGGATAGGCTCGACCGCGTCATACGGCTCGTGGTAGAACCAGACCCCGTCCTCGCCGGGGCCCTCGAGGGCCGTGATCGACCGGTAGGACGCGTCGCCCTTGTAGGGGCAATACGTCGAGGTGTCGCTCGACGCGAGCAGCGTCCGGTCGACGTCGGTAAACGGGATGTAGCGGACCGGCGGATAGTTGGCCTCCTGCAGCACGAGGGTGGCCGTGCTGTCGGCGAGGGTCGCCCCTCCCGCCCGCACAATCACGCGGTCGGAGCTGCGCTTGACCGTGATCGGATGGTCGGGGCCGGGGATCTTGATTTCACGGGGCATTGATAGGTCTCCTATGGAGGTGTGGTCCGGGACTATCGATGAGTTTCCGCGGTGGGCCGAGTCCTTCTGGGCAGATCGTTGACCCCCAAGGCGAGGAGATCGTCCGATGCGCAAAGTGGTTGCATACGAGTTGCTGTCGCTTGACGGCGTAGCCGAGCAGCCGCAGGAGTTCGTGACTGACTTCGATGACGTGATGCGGGAGAACCTCCGCCGCGTTATCGCCGCCCAGGACGCCGTGCTCCTCGGGCGCCGCACCTACGACGACTGGGCCGGGTTCTGGCCGGCCAGTGACATCGAACCGTTCTCGAGCTTCATCAACGGCGTCGAGAAGTTCGTTATCACCTCGACGTCACCCGAACGCGATTGGGCGAAAACCACGGTCGTGGAGGGCGGTCTCGCAGACTTCGTTGCTGACCTAAAGCAGCAGCCCGGGCGCGACATCGGGGTCCACGGGAGCATCTCGGTGGCCCAGTCCCTGCTCGAGGCGGGTCTAGTCGACGAACTCCGGCTAGTCATCGCGCCCGCGCTGCATATGCATGGGCGAACGCTGTTCGAGAGGGGGAGCGCCTGTCGGCTGTCGTTGACTCGCAGCATCGCCTCGCCCAGTGGTTATCTGCTGGTTGACTACCAGGTGGATAGCTGACGGCGGGCCGTCCTCTAAATAGACTGGGCGCGTGTCCTCCGACTGGAATGAGGAGTTCACCAAACTCGTCCGCCAGGGAATCGGTGATGCTGGCGCTCAGGCGGAGGAGCGGGCGAGCTGGGCGGGGGAGGCGGCGAGCGAGGCCCCCAGAGCGCCGGGCGAGGCGCGCGCCGCGAGCAATGCCGGGGCCGCCGGCCCCGACTCCGAGCAGGCCGCGGCGGCCCGCCGAGGATCGATCGCGTCGACGCTGGTGGCGCTCGGGTTCATCGCCCGGGACCGGGCAACGCCGGACAACCCAGCGGTCGAAGTGCTGGCCGAGCTGCTGCCGCTGGACGCCGAGGTCGAGCTTTGCCTGACCTGCAACGAGTTCTCGTGCTCCGGTCCGTATGAGTTCGCCCACGCGACCGGACGATTCCCCGACGTAGCGACGATGCGTCGGCGAGGGATGCACGCGGTCGGTGACACGCTCGTCAAGGGTCCCCGGCGCGATCTAGTGGTGTGCACGCGCGACGCCGTCTGCTGGACGCAATCACGGGCGCGCGGGGAGAGAGAGGACAGCGTCACCCTGTACTCAATCCCTTTCAGCGACATCTTGGGCGCGACGGTGCGCCGCCGCCGCAGGGGCGTTGTGGAGATGTACATCGACGATGGACCGACCGTGTCCTTTGGCGTCGCGCGTGAAGTCGCCGACGTACTCCGCGCCCAGGTGGATCGGGCCTTGGACGCGCTGGAGCACTCCTGAGCCGCGATTTCGCCCCGCGGGCGCACTCCGACACGGCGCTTGGGTGCCCGGTCCGTCGGGCCTTCGGGCAGAGATTTCGAGTGCGCTAGGCTGATAAGCGGAGCTACCCTCCGGTGCTCCGTAAGCCCCACCACTTCGCCGGGCGCCACTGGGTCCGGAGACCTCTGTGACCTCTTGCGAATTGTGACTATGTCGTTACCTGCGCCCGCAACGGTGATCGCTTGATGCGCCAGGGCCCGCTCGCGGGTCGCTACCCAGCCGTGGCCTCGATGGTGGTCTGCGCGCTCGTGCCGTACCTCGCACTTTCGGGCGCGCTCGGACCGATTACCCCCACCATCGCCGGCGATCTGCACGTGAGCCTGCAGACCATGAGCACCGGAGCCGGGCTGGCGAACGCGGCCTACGCGGTCGGCACCGTGCTCGCGGTCCAGTTCGCGCAGCTGTTGCCTCAGCGCCGGATGATGGTCGTGTATGCCGCCGTGCTGGTCCTCGGCTCGGTGCTGACCGCCGGGGCTCAGGACCCGGCCATGTACTTCGGCGGGCGGATCCTGCAAGGGCTGTGCACGAGCCTCCTGTTGATCGCCGCGGCGCCGCCCCTGTTCCTTGGGTTCCCGGCCGCGAGGCTGCGCTCAACGGCGGTGATCATGAACATGTGCATCTTCGGCGCGGTCGCGCTCGGCCCGTTGATCGGCGGCATTCAGGCGAGCGCGGGCGGATGGCGACCGCTGTTCTGGATCGTGGCGCTGATCTCGCTGTCTGCGCTGTCGCTGTCGGTGCTCACGTTCGAGGACGCCCCGCCCGCCGACCTGACAGCGCCGAAGGATCCAACCGCCATCGTTCTGGCGGCCGCCGGTGCGGGCTTGGCCTTCTTCGGCGCCTCGCAGCTGCTCACCCACCCCTTCGTGTCAAGCGTCACGCTCCTGCCGCTGCTTGTCGGGCTGGCGCTGATCGTGACCTTGATCGTCAACCAGTGCGTCAAGGCCCATCCGCTGCTCACGATTCGCAGCATGCTGACGAGCACGATCCCGGTGGCGGGAATCGTCGTCGCGCTGTTCGCGGCCGCCGCATCGGTCTCGGCGACCGAGTTGTCGGCGAGCATGCTGGCGACGCGCTACGGGCCGTTGCATGTCGGCCTTCTGTACCTGCCGGAATTCGCCGGGGCGGTGATTACCGCGGTCGTGCTCGGGTTTGTCCTCAAGCGGCGAGCGCTCCAATACCTTCCGCTGGCCGGGATGGTGTTCCTGGCGGCGGGCATCATCGTCTTCCGCATCGAGCTCCCGCCCAGTCAGGCCCTCGCGCTGCTCGGCTCGGGCCTGACCGGCATCGGTGTCGGGGCTACGGTCGCTCCCGCGCTGTTCGTCGCGGGCTTCTCGTTGCCCGCGGTCAATCTCCAGCGGGTGTTCGCGATCGTCGAGTTGCTGCGCGCGGTCGCCGCCTTCATGATGGCGCCGGTGTTCGCCCACTTCGCGGCCACCGTCGGCGGGGGCGGGTATGCCGGGGCTGGCATAGCGCTCTGGGTCGGGGCCGGGTTCGCGGTCACCGGCGCGCTGTCGGCCGTTGTGCTCTACCTGCTGGGCGGGGCGCGCCCGCAGGCGCCGGACATCGATAGCTTCCTCGCCGGCGCCGCGCCGGCATATCCCTCGCCGCCGCTGCTGGCGCGGGTCCGAGGACTGACGCGACGCCGCGTCCCCGCCCAGGACCTCGCACAGTGATGAGCGGGGAGCGGCCCCGGCCGCCGGCTGGCCCTGTCGTCATCGCCTACGACGGATCGGCGCTGTCCAGACTGGGGATCGAGGAGGCCGGGCGGCTGCTGAGCGCACGAGGTCCGGCGCTCGTGGTGTGCGTGTGGCAGACGTTCGACGTCGGGTTCGTACCGGTCGAAGACGAGCAGTTCGATGCCAAGGACGCGTCCGCGGTCCGGGCGGCGGCCGAGCGGACCGCAAAGGCAGGAGCATCGCTCGCCAACGTCCACGGGTTTCAGGCCGAAGGTGTGGCGATCGACGCGGCGCCCGCCTGGAAGGGCATCGTCCAGGTGGCCGAGGAGCACGACGCCAGCGTGATCGCCATCGGCTCTCACGGTCGCAGCGGGTTCGCGAGCGTCCTAGTCGGTAGCGTGGCCAGTGCTGTCGCCAATCACTCACGCCGGACAGTTCTGATCGCACACCCTCCCGGCCACTAGGGGATTTGGTTGGAGCCTCGCCTCGTCCGAGAGGTGCAGAGCGCCTCAGACGACCCTGGTGAGCGGTTGGGTGGTGTCCGGGCACCCCGCTCGCGACGGCGGCCCGGAGTCGAACCCGGGACGCTGATTACGAGGGGTGTGCCGGCGTCGGCGCGTCCCACGTCGCCAGAACGACCAGGCTGTAGCTCACCGCGTCCTCGAGCATGGCCGCCAGCAGGGACGCGGACCGGTCGGTGATCTGCCCGCGCAGAAGTGAGCCGGCGCGAGCCGTGATCAGTGCCGCGCCCGCGGCGACCCCCGCGCCACGTGCGCCTGCCAGCTCGTGTCCGCCCATCCCGGAGAAACCCAGCCTGAACGACAAGCCGCGCGGCGACCACCGGCTGCCCATGTCTGGTTGCTTGTCGGCGATCAGCTCGCCCGCGGCCGCGCCGAATGCGATGAACCGGGCTGGGCCGGGGAACAGACCGCGGCCATGGGCGGCAAGTACCGCGGGCGGCGCAAACGACCGCAGGCCACCCCCCGCTCCCAGGGCCGCGGCGGCGAGAACAGGGCGCAAAACGAGCTCTACGCGGGCTCAGCTGGTGAGTGTCGCGTCCAGAGTGATCTCGCCGACGCCGGCGAGCGCGCGCGAGACGGGGCATCCGGCCTTCGCCTGGGCCGCGAAATCGTCGAACTGAGCCTGATCGATGCCGGGGACGCGACCCTCGGTAATCAGGTCGATCTGGGCGATGGTCGGGGCGCCGTCGACGAACCGCAGATGAACCTTCGCTGTCGTCTGCACCGACTCCGCGGTGTGGCCCGCCTCCGCGAGGATGTTGCTCAGAGCCATGGAGAAGCACGCGGCATGGGCGGCGGCGATCAGCTCCTCCGGGTTGGTCCCGGGCTCCTCCTCGAAGCGAGTCGCGAACGAGTACGTTCCGTCGAACAGCCCGCTCGCCACGGAAACGGTCCCGGAGCCGTTCCTCAGATCTCCGCGCCACTCCGCGGTGCCGTCTCGCGTTGCCATTGCTCCTCCTCGCCGATCGTTGTCCAGGGAGGCTCGATCCTAACTCGTGGACTCGGCGATCGCTGCCCTGGGACAAGAGTGCGGATAACGGCTCATTCGGGCCGAGCCGGCCGCCGAGTGAGCCGCAATCCGCGTTAATGGCGGACAGCGGCGCGCTCGGCCTGACCCCGTCGCCGAGTGAGCCGCAATCCGCGAAGGATCCGGTTTAGTTGCCGCCTCCCGCGGACGCGAGGGCTCCAGCGGTGTCGCCGAGGGACCGCGCCGCCTGAGTGATCAGGCCAGCGACGGCGGCGGGCTGGGACACGTAGATGGCGTGGCTGCCGGACACCTCGGTGGTGCTCGCGCCGGCGCGCTCGGCCATCGTCCGCTGCAACGGCGGCGGGATCATTCGGTCCTCGCTCGTGACCAGGTACCAGCTTGGCTTGCTGCGCCAGGCCGGGTCGCTGACCATGCCGCCAAGCGCGTCGACCCCCCACGGGACCTGCGAGTCGCCCATGAACGCCGCCTCGCGCGCCGGGACATCCGCGGCGAACGAAGCCGCGAACTTCGCCCGGTCGAGGAACAGGAACCCGTCGACGGGCGGCAGGATCGGCGGTACCGGCCCGTCCGGGGGCAGATCGGCGAGCAGCGAGCTGACCGATTCACCTTGATCGGGCGCAAACGCGCAGATGTACACCACACCGGCGACCGAGTCGTGGGTGCCGGCTTCGGTGATCACCGCTCCGCCGTATGAGTGTCCGACGAGAATGGTCGGACCGTCCTGGAGGTCGAGCACGTTGCTCGTGGTCTTGACGTCGGTCTCGAGTGAGAGCGTTGCGTTCTGCACGACGCTCACGTTGTAGCCGTCTGCGGTCAGCAGGTCGTAGACCCCCTGCCAGCCGGACCCGTCCACGAAACCCCCGTGGACGAGCACGACATTGCGTGGTTCAGACATGTTTGTGTCTCCGTTCTGTCGATGGTTCTGCTTGGCGCGCCATCGTCGACAGTAGGGCCGGCCTTCGCCGGTGTATTCGGGAAATTGACTGGCCCGCTTACGTCATTTGACTGGGCTGTCGTTGGTCGCGAGCGCATCGCTGAGCGCGGCCCGCGACGTGATCCCGAGCTTGGGGTAGAGCTGATAGAGGTGGGTTGCCACCGTCCGGTGCGAGAGAAAGAGACGCTCGCCGATTTGCTTGTTCGTCAGCCCCTTGGGCCGCGAGTTGGGCGATCTCCAGCTGCTGTGGCGTCAGCGAGACGGCGACATCCGTCGGCGGCCTGCCTGTAGCGGCGCCGGCGGCGCGTAGTTCGCCGGCTGCCTTGTCCTCCCATGGCCGGGCGCGAAGAACCCGGAAGCCTTCGAGCGCCCGTCCGAGATGGACGCGGGCCTCGCCGGTGGCGCGGGCGCGCCGGAGGTATTCGCCGTAGACGAGGAGGATCCGAGCATGGTCGAACGGCCACCGGCTGATGTCCGGGCGGCCGAGCAGTCGCTCAAACAGCTGCGCTCGCTGCTCCTCGTCGGATGCGACCATCGCCTCGGCCGCTTGCGTGGCTACTGCCAGGCGCGGCGAGATCTCCGCCACGCGCGCCCGCTTCAGAGCCTCGACGTGCCGCCGCGCCTCTGCCTCGTGGTTCGCGCGCAACGCCGCCTCGACGAGGTCGATCAGCACCCACACCACGCGGGGCGCGTGCGGGGGGAGCTCACCGGGTGGGCTGATCGAGCAGACACGCTGAAAGGCGCTCTCGTACTCGCCCTGGCCGAGCGCGAGGATCGTCTGAACGTGCGACGCGTAGGTCAGGATCGCCCCCGCGCCGCGCGGTTTGGCCCAGCGCGTCATGTCGTCGGTTGCCTCCAGAGCGGCATCACCGTCTCCGCGAGCGGCCGCGACCAGGCCGCGCAGAAAGACGCCGGGCCAGCTCAGCACCCGGTAGCCGTACTCGTCGCAGAGCGCCAAGGCCTGACCGACCACGGCCTCGAGTTCGTCCCACTGGCCGCTGAAGTACGCATCGCTGCCGAGCAGCAAGAGCGCCTCAATCGCCGCGGTGATCGCATGTCCCTCTCGCCCCATTTCGACGATGCGGCGCAGCGCGGGGCGGCATCCGGGCAGGCGGTCGACGTACGCGGCGGCGCGCGCGAGGCGGACCGCCCGAGCGGGCGTGGGTTCGGTTCTCAGCCGGTCGATCTGCCGGTCGAGGCGATCGAGGATCGCGGGGTCAGCGCGCACCGGGTCGCCGAACGTCCGGACGACGATCTCCAGCAACTCCGGCGGCCGCGGGTCGAGCCGAGCGAGCGCCGCTTCGAGCGGCGAGAACAGCTCCGAGCGACCGCCGAAGAAGCAGATTCCCAGCAAGTTGTAGAGCGCCTCGTGCAATTGCTTGTTCCGGGCATCGGTGGGATCGGGGACGCTTTCGATCGCACTCACCAGCAGCCGGTGCGCGAGGTCGATCTCACCGTCGCCGTTGAGCAGGTAGTAAGCGCCCGCGACCGCCCCGGCGAGCGCGCCGGCATGCCCCGGGTCGGAGCAGCGCGCCTGTTCCAGCAGCTCTGGGACGTGCGTTAGATCGCCGTTGACGGTCGCGCCGAGATAGGCGGCCTCGGCCAATCGGATGCTTCGCAGCTCGCCGGACGGACTCAGCTGCGCGGCTCGCAGCAGCTCGGCGATTGCAGCCACCGCGTCACCGCGACGCAGATGCTGATGCGCGACCTGCTGAAGCAACGCGGCTACGGGCTCGTCCGGCTCGACCGCGGCTTCAGCGAGATGCCAGGCTCGCCGCTCCGGATCGTGTGCTCGACGCTCGGCCAGCAACCGGTGAGCCTCCCTGCGCTCGCCGCTCGTCGAGCGCGAGATGATGGCCGACCGGACCAGCGGATGATGAAAAGCAAGCCGGCCCGTCGTGTCATCGACATACGCCACGCGCGAGCGCTCCGCAGCGACGAGCGCGCCCGCGCTGTCGCCATCCGGAGTGAGTACGGCCAAATCTCCCGTCCCGTCGAGGACCGCTAAGAGCAGGAGATCGCGGGTCTTGGCTCCTAGATGATCGATTCTGCCGGCGAACAGCCGCTCGAGCCGCTCGGTCAGCGGCAGCACCCGCGGCAGCACACCGCTCCTCGCCGCCCGGGTGTTCAAGGCGATCGGCAACTCCAGAAGCGCGAGCGGATTCCCGTTCGCGTCGGCCAGCAACCGACCGCGCGTTCGCGGCGTGAGCCTTGGAAAACGCTCTTGCAACAGAGACTCCGCCTCGGAGTCGGAGAGCGGCTGAAGCTCGTACGTTTCCAGGCCGCCGCGGTCAAACGGCGTGCGTTCGCCCGTGCGCATCGAGGCGAGCAACGCGACACGTGTCCCGCTGACCCGACGCGCGACGTGTGCGAGCACTGAGGCGCTCGCCCGGTCCAGCCAGTTCACGTCATCGACGACCGCCAACACGGGCTCTTTCGCCGCGATGGCGGCGAGAAGCCTGAGCGTGGCGCCGGCGACCGCCTGCTCCTCCGAAGCGGTTCCATCGATCAGGCCGAGGGACACCCGCAACGCTCGCTCGTCCATCTCGTCGAGTTCGCTCAGGTGGCCGAGGACCGGCCCTAGGAGTTGACCCACCCCGGCATAGCTCAGAGCAGCCTCGAACTCCGCTCCGGCAGCGCGAAGACAGGGTGCCCTCACGCCTCGCCTCCCCGGCGACCACATTGAGCAACGCCGACTTGCCGACCCCCGGCTCCCCCGTTATCAACAGCGCATCGCCGTCGTCAGCCGCCTGCGCTACGAAGCGCTGCAGGAGCGAGACATCGCGGTCACGCCCGACAAGATGGAGTGGTGAGACAGGCACGGCGGAATCCCCACGACGACCCTACTCCCGCGCGGTTCTACCCTCTGTCAGCCGGTGAACTGCCACCAGCAAGCGAACCAAATGAACCACCACGCCACGTCCGGGACCTGCTGATAAAGAAGAGGACCGCAACCATCGACCGCGGCCCGGGTTCAAATAGTGCTTTCGCTGCCGACATCGTTCGCTGCTCATCGTCTCGGCAATTGCCCTCGCAACGCCGGCGGTGGTAGTCAGCGACGTCCCGGCGGCGACCGCGTCGCGGAGCCGCGCGCCGGTCGACCGAACGCTGCCCAAGACCAGCGGCCAGCCGGTCTTGGGGAAGGCGCTGCGTGCGTGGCCGGGCCGCTGGCGCGCCGCTCACGTGCTCAGCTACCGCTGGGAGCGATGCAATGCAGCGGGCGTTCGATGCCGGGTAATCCGCACGCCTCATGTCGCCCGCCAGGCGACCGGGCGCACATACATGCTCAAGCAGGCCGACCTTCACCTCCCCCGCGCAGGGCTACATCAACACCGTGCAGAAAGACGAAGCGTCCCAGCTGTGGCTGCAGCCCGGGACGTGAGCTGACGTTCACCCGCCGCGGGTCAAACGTTCAGCGGTTCGAGCAGCCGGTGGGGACCGCGTAAGGCGATCGCGACCGGGTCGCTGCGGGTCGTGCCTCGGCCACGGCGTGGCTCGGTGAGGATGTCCTCGGGGCCGGGTGTGAGGTCGCATCGCGAGCAGCGGCCGCGATCGTCGAGCCGGGTGCCGCAGTCGGCGTGGTTGTACGTGCGGCTGTTGCGGTAGCGGTGGTGCTCGCCCCAGACGAGGAGTGAGTAGAGCACCGGCCACAGCTCACGCCCCGCCGCGGTGAGTTCATAGATGTGCCTGCCGGCGCGCTCTGGGTCGGGCCGGCGTTGCAGGACGCCATCGTCGACGAGGCCGCTGAGGCGGTCGGTCAGGACCGCTCTCGGGATGTCGAGATGGGCCTGGAAGTCGTTAAAGCGGCGAACGCCGTAGAAGGCGTCCCGGACGATCAGCAGGGTCCACCGCTCACCGACGACGCCGAGCGCGCGAGCCAGTGAGCAGTCCTGCGCTTCGTAGTCGCTTCCGAGCACAGCTCGAGTGTACCGCGACTCCAGTTCTTTTATTGAACTTGATGGCGATCGTGATCATCCCGAGTTGACCTCGTTGCCTGGGAACAGTTCGATTCCGTGGTCGGCTGCGTGAGCGACGAGAAGGCGGCTGACCAGTCGCGAGAGCGCGCGGCGGTCTTGGTCAAAGAAACAGTAGACGCAACGGTGCGTCTCGTCAAGGCCATGACGCAACGCTCCGGTGCGCTAGGATCGACGCCCCGTGCCGCAGACCACGACCGCCACACCGCGTGGACCAAAGGGACGTGCACCGCATCGCCGCGACGAGCAGGCGCGCCTCGCCGTTCTGCACGCCGCCGACGACCTCCTGGTCGAGCGCGGCTTCGGTGGGGTGACCATCGAGGGCATCGCCGCCCGCGCCGGCGTCGCCAAGCAGACGATCTACCGCTGGTGGCCCTCCAAGGTAGAAATCCTCCTCGACACCCTAATCGAGGACGCCGGCCGCCAGCTGTCGATCGAGGGGACAGGCTCAGTCGTCGAGGGCACGCGCCGGTATCTACGACGGCTGGCCCGGTTCCTCACCAAGGACCCGGCGGGAAAGGTGCTGCTCGCGCTCATCGGCGAGGCCCAACACGACCCGGAGACGGCTCGAGCGTTCCACGAGCGCTACCTAGAGCCCCAGCGTCAACGCGAGCGCGAGATGCTGAGGCGCGGGGTCGACTGCGGAGAGCTCTCGGTCGAGCTCGACATCGACGCGACCCTCGACGCGCTGTGCGGACCGATTCTCTACCGCGCGCTCACGGGGCGCGCGATTCCCCGACGCTTCATCGACACGCTGATCGCGGACAGCTTGCAGCGACACGTCGTCTAGCGGTTACCGCTCCGCGAAGGTCTGGCCGTTCTTCATCTTGTCGGTCAGCGGCGCCTCAACGATCTGGACCGTCACCACCTCGGGCGCAACGCCGAGGTTGTCGACCACGGCACGGGTGATGTCGAGCATCACTGCCTTCTTCTGTTCGTCGGTCCGGCCGGCCGCCATGTAGAGATGAACCTCGGGCATCTCGGTCTCCTTTGTCGCTCACTGCGTTGCCTTGCTCCCGCATCCTAGGCTTCGTCCCGGCACGATTGGCGTGCAGATGGCTGGCGCCAGAGCGCCAGCCCTGAGCCGAGCTAGACGCGCTCGATCTTCGCCAGCCAGGCCGGCACACCCTGAGGGGCGAATTCCGCCACGATGCGCTCCGGGCCGACGACGGCGACGCTCCAGCCGAACCGGTGGCTGAACGCCGCCGTCAACTCTTCCTGGCTGACGGGGTGCGGGCCAGTGTCGGGTCCGGCGTCACTGAAACACAGCACGTAAACGACACCCCGGTGACGAGTCACCGACGCGAGACTCGCCGCGTAGTCGAGCCGCTCATCGCCCTCGAAGCTGTGGAACAACCCGCAATCGAGCACCGTGTCGAACGAGCGATCGAGACGATTCAGGTGCAAGGCATCGGCAGCCGCGAACTCCGCGTCGAGACCGCGATCCGTAGCCTTCTCCCGGGCGAGCGACAGCGCGGTCTCGGCCACGTCCACGCCAAGAACCTGGAGCCCGAGAGACGCCACGAGAAGGGCGTTCTCGCCCGTTCCGCACCCGGCATCAAGGACGGCGCCGGCGAAGGCGCCTTCGCCCGCCAGACGGACCACCGCCGGCTGTGGTTGGCCGATGTCCCAGGGTGGCGTGGCACGAAGGTAGGACGCGTCCCACGGCTGGCCCGCCCGCTGCTCGTGAATGGTTGGCCGGCGCCCGCCGTACGGATCGTCGGTCACGCGGATTAATATACATGTAATCAAATGCCCGCAATATCAACCGGAGAGCGCCGGCGGGGTCGCCCGCCGACGATCGATCGCGAAGCCGTGCTCGACGCGGCGATCTCGCTGCTGGACGGCGAGGGCGTCGAGGCGCTGACGATGCGCCGGCTCGCCGGCGAGCTCGGTGTGTCCGCGATGGCGCCGTACCGACACGTGAGCAGCAAGGACGAACTGCTGATGGTCCTCGTCGACCGTCTCGCCGCACGCCTCATCTACCCGCCGCGTCCGACCGACCCGAAGGGCGCGATGCTGGTGCTGTGGTCGACGATCTACGACAGTCTCGCCGAGCACCCGTGGGTCCCCGAGATGCTGGCGCGCCGCCAGATGATGGCGCCGTCGGTACTCGGCGCGATCGAGGAGATTCACGCGGCGCTGGGCAACGCCGGTCTATCGATCGAGGCGGCTGTACGCGCGTACCGCCTGATGTGGAACTTCACGCTCGGTTCGCTGGTCGTGCGCGCGGGATCGAAGTCCGACGCGGCAAGCCAGCAGCGACAGCTTCGCGGCGCGCCCGATCCGGCGCGCTATCCCGTGCTGGCGGCAGCTGCGGCGACGTGGAGCGCAGCGCGTGGCGGGGACAACTACCGCCACGATCTCGAGGTGCTCATCGACGCGCTGCTCGCCGACGCGCGCCCGTGACCGCGTTTCAGCGACGGGAGGTGGCGTCGCTCACCGGGTCGCCGCCTCGTTCGGGTTAGGGGCGTCCGCGTCCGGGTCGGGCGCCGGACAGCCACACGCGATCGTGCACGCGGTACAAGTGGGGTTCGCGCAATCGACCCAGACCATTTTCTACATCATGGGAGGCGTCATGGCAGCAACATTTATCGTCGCGGTCCGGCGGGTTCCGCGCGGCCGCGTGGAGATCGCCGATGAGGACAGCCTCCCCGGGCTCGACTTAACTGCAACCGATCTGATGACGAGGAGCGAACGATGAACGGGAACGTCCCCACACCCGAGTCGGGCACGGCGGGGATCGTCACCAAGCTGAGCCCATGGTCGGTGACCGACACCGTCGCTCGGCTATCTGCCATTGCCGCGGCCAAGGGACTCAAGGTATTTGCGGTCATCGATCACAGCGGCGAAGCCGAGGCGGTCGGGCTCAAGCTGCGTGACACCAAGGTCGTCATCTTTGGCGGCCCGCAAGCCGGGACACCGGTCATGCAGGCCGTTCCTCTCGCCGCCCTGGACCTGCCGCTGAAGGTGCTGGTGTGGCTGGACGAGCATCAGACGAAGCTGAGTTACACCTCACCTCAGGCGCTGGCGGCTCGTTATGAGCTGAGCGAGGAACTCGGAAACCGGCTCGCCGGGATCAACGCCATAACCGACGCGGTGATCGACCGCTAGCAGAGTAACTCGGACGGATGACTAGCCACGCGCCCGGTGATCGTGGCGAGCGCCTACCCTTTCAGTCGACCGCGGCCGGTATCGTCGCTCCCGGGTGCTCGAACAACTGCGCGCGGAGGGCCTGAAGGCGCATCTGGAGGAGCGGTACGGCGTCCAGGTCGTCGGTCTCGTACCGCTCGACCTCGGGGTGTTCCGGGTCGATCGGCGCGACGGCTCACGCTGGGTGGCTCGCGTGTTCCCCGCCACACGGCCGCTCGCCGGTGTGCAGGAGGACGCGGCGATCCTGCAGCGGCTCGAACAAGGCGGCTTTCCCGCCGAGCGCTGCGCGCACCCAGAGCCGGTGTCGGAGCTCGCCGGCCAGGGCGTGCTGGTGACCGGCTTTCTGGAGGACCACGGGCCGCTCCGACCGGGCCGAGCGGCGGCGCTTCTGGGGGCGCTGCTCGGGGGCCTGCACGCGCACGCGGCAACGAACGCGCGCCCGGGAGGAGCGTGGCATCACCTCTCGTACACAGGTGGGCCTCGGGAAGAGCTGGCCGCCGTGGCCGAGCTGCTCGAGGATCACCTGTCCCAAGTCAGGGTTCGGGAGCTTTCGCTGTTCGACCGGCTCCGGGACGAGATCGGTCGCATCGATGATTGCCATGACCTACCGCACGCGTTCGTCCATCCGGACTTCGTCCCAGCCAACGCCGTCTCCACGGCCGATGAGAAGCTGGCGATCGTCGACTGGACCGGCGCCGGGCGCGGACCGCGGCTGTGGTCGATCGGCTTCCTGCTGTGGGCCGCCGGCGCTCGCGAGCTGCGTCCGATCGACCTTGTCGTGTCCCGCTACCGGCGCTCAATCGAGCTCGAGCCCGAGGAGCTCGACCGGCTCGAGGGAGCGATCCGGGGTCGGCCGGTCGTGCTCGAGGCCTGGTCGGTATGTGCCGGCCGGCGTGAGCTTGCGGATGCCGTCGATCGGATTGAGCGCGCGGATGAGCTGGCCCGCTCGATCGCCATTTGCGCGCGACGGGCGTTCACCGCTCCAGCTCGGCTGGAACCTCGGCCGTGAGCTCGATCGTCAGCGGCACGCGCATCAGCTCACGCTCGGTGACGTGGATCCGAGCCCGCTCGAGCGCGTCGATCAACTTTTGCCAAAACAGTCGGGGCGGCCGGTGCAGGTCGGGGTCACGACCCAGCATCAAATTGATCCCGTCTCCGATGTCGTGAATGTCGACGTCGTGCGTCGCGATTCTTTGTGGGCACCTCACAAGGGACCAAGCCGCGACCCGGAGCCTGGCCGAGAAACGTCCTCAGAGAGGGGACGTTTCTCGGCCAGCCTCGGTGCTTCGGCGGGGTGGGCGAGGCTCACGCGGACGGCACTTGTGACCAGCTCACAACCGTTTCCATTTCTACGACAGCCTCATATGGCGCTGCATCGCGGTTCGCCTACGCGTACGGGCCGAGTCCACGGTTATGACCCACCGCGCACGCAGCGATCGCCCTGACCGCAGGCGGGCGGTGTACGCGCTCTCGCTACGCCTCGACCCCGGGCAGACCCGGCGTCGTCGTTGCCATCAACGCGTGCGAGCAGCTCAGCACCGGCGCGACGTTGGCGGCCGGCCGCGACCATGGCAACGGACCATCCCGCGTCGACCGCGCTGCTCCGGTGATCACTGTCGCCGGGCGCGCTTGCCGCCGCTGCAAGAGCCAGTAGCCGACGACGCCGCCGAGGCTCGGGATCCAGAACGCGATCGCGTGGTAGACGATCACGGCGGCGGCGGCCTGGGTGGCCGGAGCGCCGTACGCGATCAGCGCGCCGGCCAGCCCTCCCTCGAGGACGCCGAAGCCGCCTGGGACCGGGATCAGGTTCGCGAGGTATCCGATCAGGTATCCGAGCATGAGCGGCGCGATCGGGATCGGATGTCCGGCGGCCGCGAACGAAGCGCCCAGGGCGGCGATATCGAGCGCGAGATATCCAAGCGCGCCGAGCAGCCGCCAGTGCGAGGAGAGGAGCGCGCGACGCGCGCCGTCGATCCCGTCAACCAGGTCGGACAACCAGCCCACACCGCCAAGACGCGCTGAGCGGCGGATCAGGATCGGCATCACGAGCACGGCCGCGACGGCGATGAGCCCACCAGCGATGGGGAGGCCGGTGAGTATGAGACCGTCGGGCCCGCTGACCAACCCAAGCGCCAACAGCGCACCGGCGCCGATCAGCGCGATTACGTTCGTCGCGCTGGTGAGGAGAAACAGGGCGCTCGAGCGCTCGATCACGCGGCTGCGGCTGACCCCCTGACGCTGCAGCATCCAGCCGCCGATCGCCAGCGCACCCGCCCCACCGCCGGGCAGGAGGGCCCCGGCGCCTTGCTCGGTCCAGGCCAGCTCGCGTGCCAGGCCCGGAGAAACCTCGTCAAAGAACATGCGGAAGATCACGACGAACCCGACGCACGAGCCGAATTCGAGCGCGACCGCCCCGGCGATCCACGCGGCGTTCAGATGCTCGATCTTGTGGGCGACACCCTCGAGCCCGGGAACCGCCAGCAGCAGCGACGCAATCGCCACGCTGAACAGGACCACGACGATTGCGCGGCGGGCGATTCCCGCACCGAGGCTGGCGGTGCGAGCAACTCTCTCCGAGCTGGTGCTCATGTCAACAAGACCCCGGTCGGCGCGCGAATTCATCGCTGGCAACGATCCCGCTTACCACGACGCTTGTCATCGGCGCCGGGTGGGATCTCGGGTGGAACTTCCGGGGGAGGCGTCTCCACCCTAGGGTGGATTCGCGCCGGCGCCGCTTGGGCTCGCGAGGTTCTCGACCGCCCGCTCGAGTCGATCGATCAGCTCAAGCCAGCCGAAGAACTCCGTGGTGTCCCGCCCGGCGACGGTGATCTCCCCGCAGATCGTCTCGGCGCATCGTTCGAGATCGATCACTACCTTGACCGAGCTGTCGAGGCTCATCGCCGCGAGAGTGACCGGCCCGGCGCACCCGCGCATCGGGGTCACCCCTTAAGTTCTGCGAGCCCTACCCCGAGTAAATCGCTTGGTAAGCAAACAAGCAGACATATCATCGCCATGATGCGGAGCGCCGGCAGGGCCAGCCACGAGTTGCTCGAGCGCGGGCCGGAGCTCGACGAGCTGATCAGTCTGCTGGATGGCGCTCGGGCGGGGACGGGGCGTGTGGCGCTCGTGGAGGGCCCGGCCGGGATCGGAAAGTCCTCGCTCCTGGACGCGTTAGCCGCGTATGCACGTGAACGGGGCATGACCGTGCTCCGCGTTCTCGGTGACGACGTTGTGATGGAGTCGTCGTTCGCGGCCGTTCGGGAATTGTTCTGGCCGCAGGTTCGGACACGGGCGACGGCTTTCGAGGGGGCGGCGCAGCTAGCCGCGCCGGTGTTCGACGTGGAGGCCGGTGCGCGGACGGATCGGGATCGCGTCTCGGCGGTGCTCCACGGCCTCTACTGGCTCGTGGCCGACCTCGCCGGTGAAACGCCCGTCGCGCTGCTGGTAGATGACGCGCAGTGGCTGGACGCAGCCTCGTCTCGGTTCCTGCTCTATCTCGCGCGGCGGATCGACTCGGTTGGAGTGCTGCTGGCGGTGGCTCTGCGCACGGGGGAGACCGGGGAAGCGCAGCGGCTCGGCCCCGAGCTGGAGACGCTCGCCGATGCGGCGCTCCGGATCCGGCCGTTGAGCAGCGACGCCAGCGGTCACGTCGTGCGCGGGGTGCTCGGGCCGCGTGCCGACGAAGATCTGTGCCGGTCCTGCCACGAGGTCACGCGCGGCAACCCGTTCTATCTTCGGGAGCTCGCCGTGGCGCTGAAGTTGGACGGAGGGCGTCCCACGGTTGAGCTGGCCCGCCAAGTCCGTGGCTTGGGTGTGGCGACTATCAGCCGGACCGTCCTACTTCGCCTCGGCCGTCTGGGCGCCGACTGCGAACGGCTCGCTCAGGCGCTGTCGATTCTCGGACCGGGCGCCACCCTTCGCAGCGCGGCGGCGCTGGCGGGGCTTGACCGGGAGCCGGCGGTGGACGCTGCGGACCGCCTCCACGCCGCGGATCTGCTCTCGGCCGGGTCGGAGTTGTCGTTCGTGCATCCGATCGTCCGCGAGGCGATCGCCGCACAGTTGCCGCCTGCCCGCGGAGCGGAGTTGCACGCCCGGGCGGCGCGCATGCTCGCGAGCGAGAGAGCGAGTCCGGATCAGGTCGCCGCTCATCTCCTGTCGGCCGGGGCGTACGGCGACGCCTGGATCGTCGCCGCGCTCCGGGCGGCTGCGCGCGAGGCGGTAGCCCGGGGCGCTCCGGAGGCGGCGGTGGCGTACCTGCGGCGCGCACTGAGCGAGCCGCCACGGCAGGACGACCGCCTCGGTGTGCTGCTCGAGCTCGGGCGCGCCGAGGCGATGCTGCCGATGACCCACGACTTCACGGCGCTACGCGAGGCGCTGGCCCTGGCCGAGGATCCACGGGAGCGGGCTGAAATCGCGTTCGAGCTCTCGCTGGCTCTGTTTGGCGTGCTTCGGAACGGCGACGGGGTGGCGGTGATCGACGATGCGCTGCGGGCCGAAGCCGAACTCGATCCCGACCTCGTCGTGCGCTTGGATCAGGCGCGAATCGGGGGCGGGATCGGCGACCTGGAGGCCTCGCCACGGCTCATCGCACGGGCGCAGCGTTACTTCGACGCGGCCGCGCGCGGCGAGATCCGCGATCCGAGGCTGCTCGCCACGCTGTCAAACACGGCCGTGCTCGCCGGGATGCCGGCCGAGGTCGGCGTGGGCCTGGCGACGGCGGCACTGGGGGATGAGCGCCTGCTCGATCAGTGGCTCGACGATGGATACGTGACCGCCGCCGTGGCGCTGTGCGAGGCCGATCGAGTGGAGGAAGCGGCCAGGGCGCTCGAGGCCGGCATGGGCGAAGCGCGACGCCGGGGATCGTCCCCGATGCTCCTCCAGCTGGCGACGTTCCGGACCGAGACGGCGATCCGCGCCGGAGACATTGGCCTCGCGGAGGAGTACGCGGAGCAGACTCTGGAGCTCGGACGCGAACTCGGAGCCGAGCTCGTTGGCGTGCTCTGGCGCCCGATCGTGTTGCTCGAGCGGGGGCGTCCCGGGGAGGCCTCGGAGCTGCTCGAATCGCTCGATCTCACCATCGGGACCGATCTGTTCGAAGCGATGCTCGTCGCCCACCGCGGCAGGGTGCGAATCGCCTGCGGCGACGTTGAAGCGGGGGTCTCGGATCTCCTCGATGTCGATCGGCGGACCAGGGCGGCCGGATTGGCCACGTCGACCCTGATGCTCGATTGGACGCGGGCCGCCGCGTTGGGGATGGCGGCGCTCGGCCGAGGCGACGAAGCGCAGGAGCTCGCTGCGCGCGAGGTCCGTGAGGCCGTCGCGTTCGGGTCCTCGCGTCGGCATGGGATCGCTCTGTCGCTGTGCGGGGCGTTGCGCTCCGGGCCGGAAGGCCTGGCTTGGCTCCGGGAGGCGGTCGGGGTGCTCGAGCGCTCGCCCGCCCGGCTGGAGCACGGGCGCGCTCTGGTGAACCTCGGGGCCGGACTGCTCGCCCGAGGCGAGCGTTCGGCGGCGCGTGAGCCGCTCAGAGAAGGGCTCGACCTCGCGGACCGATGCGGATCCGCCGCCCTCCGCGAAACCGCCCGGGCCGCGCTGGTGGCCAGCGGCGCGCGACCGCGGCGCGCAGCGCTCACGGGTCCCGGTGCGCTCACGGCCGCCGAGCGGCGCACGGCGCGGATGGCCGCCGACGGACTCGGCAACCGCGAGATCGCACAGGCTTTGTTCGTGTCCACCAAAACCGTCGAGACGCACCTATCGCGGGCCTACGAGAAGCTCGGTATCCGCGGCCGCGGCGAACTCCGGTCGGCCTTGACTTGGAATGTTTAGGATCCGCCGATAGTGCTTATGGATCTGCCCCCAGCGACGGCGTGGACCAACTGGGTGGGAAACCAGTCGTTCACGCCGGGCTACGCGGCGGCTCCGCGCGATGAAGAGGAGGTGGCGGGACTCGTGCGCGAGGCCTCGGAGCGAGGGTCCGGGGTACGGGTCGCGGGCGCGCGGCACTCGTTCACCCCGATCGTCGAGACCGATGGCCTGCTCTTGGAACTGTCGGCACTGCGGGGCGTCATCGAGGCCGATCCCGGACGCAAACGCGCCACGGCGCTGTCCGGAACGCTGATCCAGGACTTCTACGAGCCGCTGTGGCGCGAGGGCCTCGCGCTCAAGAACCAGGGCGATATCGACACCCAGCAGATCGCCGGCGCGGTGTCGACCGCCACGCATGGATCGGGGATCCGCAACACCTGCTTATCAGGCGTGGTTCGGGGGGTGCGGCTGGTTACCGCGACGGGCGAGGTTCGCAACATCGGTGAGAGCGAGCCCGAGCTCTTGCGCGCGGCCCAGGTTTCCATCGGGATGCTGGGCGTGATGACGCAGCTCGAGCTCGAGGTGACCGATGCCTACCGACTCACCGAGCAGATCGACCTGTGGCGGTGGCAGGAGGTGCTCGAGCGCTGGGACGAGCTGGTTCACGAGCATCGGCACTTCGGGTTCTTCTGGTTGCCCACCGAGGAGTCGGCGGCTCTCTACAACCTGTCCGGACACGACCAGACGATGGCGGACAAGTGCTACGTGAAGATCTACGATGACGCCACGCCGGATCAACCTGACAGCGAGGTTGCCGGGCGGCGGACCGATCGCTGTTACCGGATCTACCCAATGGTCTACGACCCCAATTTTCACGAGCTCGAGTACTTCGTCCCGCTCGAGCAGGGGCCGGACGCTCTGTCGGCGATGCGCGAGCTGATGCTCAGGAGCCTGCCCGACTCGATCTACCCACTCGAGGTGCGCACGGTGGGGCCGGATGAGGCGTATCTCTCCCCGAACTACAAGACGGCCACCACGGTCATCTCGGTTTCGGGCACGCCGGGCACCGACTACTGGGACTACCTCCGCTCGGTTGATGCTCTCCTTTCTGACTTCTCAGCGCGCGTCCACTGGGGAAAGCTGCACTTCCTCACCGCGGAGCGGCTCCATGCCCTGTATCCAGAGGCGGATGCCTTCATCGAGCTGCGGCGAGAACTGGACCCGAACGGCGTGTTCCTGAATACGCACCTGCGCGAGCTGTTCGCCTGACATCGACCGGAGGCGGTTATCGAGATGAGGACGATCGGCACCGAGGAGCATTTCGTCACCGACGAAGTCGTCACGGCCTGGAGTCGGCTTGACCCGGACGCAAGCGACGACGCGCGGGCCAGCGTTCCTCCGGGGGAGCTTGGCGAGCGGCTGGGCGAGGTCGGAGAGCGCCGGATCGCGGCGATGGACGAGGCAGGTCTCGAGGTCCAGGTGATCTCGCTCACAGCGCCTGGCCTTCACAGCCTGCCCGCCGCCGATGCCACACGCCTTCAGGTCGAGACGAACGATCACATCGCCGAGCTCGTGCGTGCCCATCCGGACCGCTTTCAGGGCTTCGCCACGCTCGCCATGCCGGCGCCAGCGGCAGCCGCCCAAGAACTCGAGCGCGCGGTCACCAAGCTTGGCCTGAACGGTGCGCTGCTGTTCGGGCGCACCGGTGATCGCAACCTCGACCACCCCGACAACTGGCCCGTGTTCGAGGCGGCCGCGTCGCTGCGCGCCCCGCTCTACATCCACCCGCAGCTCCCACAGCCGCGAGTGCGGGCGGCGATCTACTCGGGCTTCGGCGATGCGATCGACAATGCGTTCGCCGCGTTCGGTATCGGCTGGCACTACGAGACCGGCGTGCAGTTCCTTCGGCTCGCGCTGGCCGGCGTGTTCGACCGCTTCCCCGACCTGCAAGTGCTTCTCGGGCACTGGGGCGAGGTCGTCCTCTTCTACCTCGACCGGGCCGACGGGCTGGCCATGCAGGCCAAGCTTCCGCTCTCGTTCTCGGAGTACGCCCGCCGAAACACGTACATCACCGCCGGTGGCGTCTACAGCGAGCGTTATCTGCGGTGGGCGGCCGAGGTGGTCGGCGTGGAGCGCCTCATGTTCGCCACCGACTACCCGTACCGGCCCGGCCCTGACGGTGGCGTCGAGCACTTCCTGCAGAGCGCAGGGCTCGATCAGGCCGACCAGGGGCGGGTCGCCTCCGGCAACTGGGATGCCCTCGTGGCCGGCATCCGGCGCTGACCCACTTTCGGCGGGAACGACACTTCGATCACGAGTCCACCCTCGGGCCGTGGGCGCGCGATCAGCTCGGCACCGTGCGCTTTGGCGATCGCCTGGACGATGGAGAGTCCCAGTCCGTGACCGTTGCTGTGGCCGGTGCGGGCGTTGGCGAGTCGCTGGAAGGGCTGGAAGAGACGCTCAATCTGTTCAGGCGGGACGCTTGGGCCGGTGTTCGAGATCGACAGGAAGGCGTGCCGGTCGCGCGTCCCGGTGCTGATCTCGACTCGTCCGCCCGGAGCGTTATGCCGCATCGCGTTGTCGATCAGGTTGGCGATCAAGCGCTCGACGAGCCGCGGATCCCCGGTCGTCGGGGCTGACTCGAGCGTGGTGTGAACGGTCAGATCCAGCGTCGCGAGCTGTGATTCGCGCGCTTCAATGGTCTGGGAAGTGAGGGCCGCGAGGTCGAGCTGATCGCGCCGCTCGAGTCCGGCTTGTCCGCGGGTCAGCGCGAGTAGCGCGTCGATCAGCTGTTCGAGCTGCTGCTCGGATGCGAGCACGCGCTCGTGCGCCCTACGCAGTGACGCGACGTCGGCCTCCGGGCTGGCCAGCGCGACTTCGATCAGGGCTCGCTGGCGAGTCAGCGGCGCGCGCAGCTCGTGGGACGCGTTGGCGACGAACTGACGCTGGGCCTCGTAGGAGTCCTCCAAAGGCTCCAGGACGCGCCCGGCCATCAGCCACCCCAGGCCGAGCGATAACAGCGACATTCCCGCGAGCGCGATTCCCGACTGGATCAGCAGCTCTTGCCGGACCTGGGTGCGGCGCCGGTTGTTATCGGCGATGAGCTGCGTCTGATAGGCGTCGAAGAATCCGCACGCGCTCGCCGCCCGCGTGAACGTCGACGACTGCTGGTCGATCGTGGCCGGGATCGCGAGGAGCGCTCCGTCGCGATCGCTGATCTCACCGCCGGTCTGACGCAGGTTGGGCGGGACTGAGGTCGTCGGGTTGGGGAACCCCGCGACGCCGCGCTGGCGCATGCACTCTGAGACGCCCCGCCAGTGCGTCATCGCTTCGGCGGTCGGGTGCGTGGGCCCGAGGCTGGGAAAGGCGGGCTGGGGTCCCGGCCCAGACTCGACTGCCGGACCGTTCTGGATGCTGAACACGAACCCGGCGTTGACCAGCAGCGCGTACGCGATCGCCATCAGCGCGGCACCGGAGAGCAGGAACAGGCCGCCGTACAGGAGCGTAAGGCGCACCCGAACGGTCCGACGGGGGAGGTGTCGCCCGACCGCGGCCTGGGTGATCCGACGGTTCAACGCCGCGGCGACGCTCATATGCGGTAGCCGGCCTTGGCGACAGTCTCGATCACGGGCGGGTCGCCGAGCTTGGAGCGCAGACGGCTGATGGTGATCCTGACCGCACCCGTGAAGGGGTCAGCGTTCTCGTCCCACACGCGTTCGAGAAGCTCCTCGGCCGACACCACCCGGCCCTGGGCGGCGAGCAGGAGCTCGAGCGCCCCGAACTCCTTGGGCGTGAGATCGAGATCGCGCTCACTCCGTCGCGCGTGACGCTTGGCCGTATCGAGCACGACGTCGCCCGAACGGAGCACGGGCGGGATGCTCGGGTGGGCGCGGCGGGCGAGCGCACCGATCCGCGCCACGAGCACAGCGAACGCGAATGGCTTGGCCAGGTAGTCGTCGGCGCCGAGCCCGAGCCCGTCGATCAGATCCTCGTTCCCCGCCGCGCCGGTCAGCATCAACACGCGGCTGCGAGCGCCCGCGGCGACGAGCTTGGCGCACACCTCGTCACCGTGGACGACCGGGAGGTCGCGATCAAGCACGATCACCTCGTACTCGTGGACGAGCGCGCGTGCCAAACCTGCCTTGCCGTCCAAAGCGACGTCGACGGCCATGCGCGCCTCGCGCAGGCCGGCGGCGACCGTTTCGGCCAGCTCCTCGTCGTCCTCGATTACAAGCACCCGCATCGCTCGCTCCCGAGCAAGGTAACGACGGGCTGTTTCAACGCTGTTTCGCCGGCTCCGGCAACCCAAACCGTCGCCAGCGTAGGCGTGCGAAACACGGCCGAAACAGCCTACTGCGTAGAACCGACGCCGCAAGCAGACGCGAAGGAGACCCGATGCATCACGTCATAGATACAAAGAGACTGACCCGCCCACGGCGCGCTCGCCTGCTCGCCGCCGCCGTGGTTCTAGGCGGAGTGCTGGTGGCGGGCTGCGGAGGGAACTCCGGGAGCCCGGCGACGTCGGCGTCGACTGCGGACGCCGCCAGTGCGGCAGCCAGCACCGGGTCGACTAGTTCCGGCTCTACCTCGGCAAGCGCCAGCCAAGCGCAAGGACCGCTGGCGTTCTCCGAATGCATGCGCGCCAACGGCGTGCCCAACTTCCCGGACCCGAAATCCGGCGGAGGCATTGACCTAAGTACCGCGACCGGAGTCAATCCCGCATCGCCCGCCTTCCGGGCAGCGCAGTCGAAGTGCCAGAAGCTAATCGGGTCGCCGCCGGGCGGCCCGTTGAGCCTCGGCGCGACGACGCACCCCACCGCGCAGACGATGGCGAAGCTGCGCAGGATCGCCGTGTGCATGCGCCAACACGGCGTGCCCCAGTTCCCTGACCCAAGAACGACGGTGCCGTCCAACCCGATCGGCTCCGGGATCGGCGAGATCACTGACTTCGACGGCGCTGTCCTTCTGTTCCCGACCTCGATGAACATGCAGGCGCCGGCCTACCGGCAGGCCCTGACTGCGTGCGGCGCGCCGCCGCTTGGCCTCCGGCACTGATGGGAACCGAGTTCGCCGCGGGCGACGCGACCGGCCGCTCCCGCGCTCCGCGCCGGCGACGGCAGGTGCTGGCTCTCGGGCTGCTCGTCGCCGCCGGCGCGGTGGTGGCGATCGTCCTCGCCACCCACCCGCCGGCGCCCCCGGTCACGGCCGGCAATGCAGCCGGCGCGGGCGGTGCTGCGACCGTGCAGCGCCGCGACCTGGTCGAGACCGATACCGAGTCCGGCACACTGAGCTACGCCGATCCGCAGACGGTTTATGACCGGTTGAGCGGGACGATCACCTGGCTGCCCGCGGTCGGGCGGGCGATCCGGCGCGGACAGGTGCTGTTCGAAGTCGACAACGAGCCGGTGGTCCTGCTGTACGGCTTGACGCCGGCCTATCGCCAGCTCTCATCCGCCGACAGCACTGGCCCGGACATCCGCCAACTCAACAGCAACCTGATCGCGCTCGGCTACGGCGAGTACGGGGTCGTCGCCGACGACAGCTGGCAGACGGCCACGACCGACGCGGTCGAGGCGCTGCAGAACAAGCTGGGCGAGAAGGAAACGGGCAAGTTCGCGCTTGGGTGGGTCGTGTTCCTCCCGGGTGAGCAGCTCGTCAATGCCGTCGTCGGGACGGTCGGCTCGCCGACGGCGCGGGACAGACCAAGCGCGAGCACCGAGTTCGTGGGATTGATCACGAGCACGGCGACAACTACGACCACGACCGGCAGCGGGAAGCGGCATCGTCGCAAGCGCCGGCGCGGTCGCAAGCGCCACCGCGGCAAGACCCGGAACGGGAAGGCGCGCACCGGCGCGGCCAGCGGGACCGCGTCCGGTGGCTCGAACTCCGGGTCGGGGAGTAAGTCCAGCTCGGGTGCCGCGGCCTCCGGGTCCGGTGACTCCGCATCCAAAGGCTCGAGTGCGGGAGGGTCCGGTTCGGGGGCCTCCAGCCCCGCCGGCGCCGCGATTCTTCAGACGAGCTCGACTCAGCTAATCGCCACGGTCGATCTGGCCGCGAGCTCGCAGAGCGAGGCGGCGGTCGGCTCCCAGGTGAGCGTTGAGATGCCGAATGGCACGAGCGTCGGCGGCACGATCACGGCGGTCAGCCCGATCGCTCAGACCTCGAGTAACAACGGGGGGAGTGGTGGCTTGGGCGGTGGGGGCGGCTCCAGTGGTGGCGGTGCTGGGGGTGGCGGCTCCGGCGGCGGTGGCTCCTCATCCTCCGCGACGGTGCCGGTAACGATCTCGCTCGATGAGCAAGTCAAGGGCGGCGGGCTCGACCAGGCCGCGGTGTCGGTCGGCTTCGCACAGGCTCGCGCGCGAAACGTCCTCTCGGTGCCGGTCACCTCGCTGCTCGCGACCTCCGGCGGCGGTTACGCGGTTCAGGAGGCGATGACGCCACACCGTCTGATCCCGGTCACGACCGGTCTGTTCGCAGCCGGGTTCGTGCAGATCTCGGGACCCGGCGTGTACCCGGGGCTCCAGGTGACCGACTCGCAGGGATGAGGCGGTGACTGCTCGAGCCGCCGTGAGCCTGGACCGGGTGGCGAAGACGTACCCCGGCGAGGTCCAGGCGCTCCGCGGCGTGAGCGTCGAGGTCGCGCACGGCGACCAGGTCGCGGTGGTCGGCGCGTCGGGGTCCGGGAAGACCACGATGCTGACGATCATGGGCACGCTCGAGCGGGCAACGGCGGGCACGGTCATCGTCGCCGATCGCGACATCGCCGCCGCCTCGGACGGCGACCTTGCCAGGCTCCGCGCCCACGACATTGGGTTCGTCTTCCAGGCCTTCCACCTCCAGGAGGCAATGAGGGCCGTTGACAACGTCGCGCTCGGGATGCTCTACACGGGCCTCGCGCTGAGGGAGCGCCGCGACATCGCCAGTGCAGCTCTCGAGCGGGTGGGGCTCGGGCACCGCTTGGAGTTCCGGCCCAAGCAACTATCGGGCGGGGAGCGCCAGCGAGTCGCGATTGCCCGGGCGATCGCCAAGCGGCCCAGGATCCTCCTTGCCGACGAGCCGACGGGGAACCTCGACTCCAAGTCCGGTGGCGAGGTGCTCGCGCTGTTGCACGGGCTTGCGTCCGACGGGGCGACGTTGGTCCTGATCACGCACGACCAGAGCATCGCGGCGGGCTTTCCGCGCCGGATCGAGATGCGTGACGGCGAGATCGTCGCGGACGAGCTTCAGTGATCACCGACCGCGCGGGACTCCGGACGGGCGTGCGGCGCGACCGGTCCCGACTGCCGGCACGCGAGTTGCTCGGCACGGCGATCCAGGCGCTCCGGACACGCCGGCTGCGCGCTTCCCTCTCAGCACTTGGGATCGCCATCGGGATCGGCGCGATGGTTGCGGTCCTCGGCGTCGCCGCGTCTGCGCAGGCCAATCTGCTCGCCGAGATCGACGCGCTCGGAACCAACCTGCTCACGGTCACACCGGGTCAGAACTTCCTCGGCAACGCCGAGGTCCTGCCCGCAACTTCGGTGTCGATGATCGGCCACATGGAGGACGTCCTGAATGATGCGGCGGTCTACCAGCTGGGCAGCGAGAACGTCTACCGCTCGCCGTACGTCGCGACCGAACAGACGGGCGGGATCGGTGTTGACGCCGTGGGGGACGCGCTTCCCCGGGTGGTCGGCACGACGGTCGCTTCGGGGCGCTTTCTCAACGGAGTCGCCGATCGATACCCAGAGGCTGCACTCGGCGCCGAGGCGGCTTCCGTGCTTCAAATCAGCCAGGTCGATGGTCGCGTCATGGTCTACGTCGGGAACCGCTGGTTCACGGTCGTCGGGGTCCTCAAGCCGATCGTCCTCGACTCCTCGCTTGACTCGAGCGTGTTCATCTCGGTGCCGGTCGCCGAGAAGCTGTTCGGCACGCAGCCCAACCCGTCCGAGATCTACGTCCGCGCCAACCAGAACGACGTCGCCGGCGTCTCCAACCTGCTCGCGGCGACCGCCGACCCTCAGGACGCGAGCGGCGTCAGCGTCTCGCGCCCCTCCGACGCACTCGAGGCCCGCGCCGCCGCCAAGGTTCAGTTCACGACCCTGCTCGTCGGGCTGGGCGCGGTCGCGCTGCTGGTCGGGGCGATCGGGATTGCCAACATCATGGTCATCAGTGTGCTCGAGCGGCGCGGCGAGATCGGACTGCGCCGCTCGCTCGGCGCCACCCGCGGCCACATAGCGACTCAGTTCCTCACCGAGTCCGGCGTCCTCGCCATCCTGGGCGGAGTTGCCGGTCTCACGCTCGGCGCGGGCGCGACCTGGATCTACGCTGCGGGCAAGCACGAACCATTCGTCGTGCCGTTCTATGCGCTGATCGCCGCGCCCGCCGCGGGCCTGTCGATCGGCGCCCTCGCCGGTCTCTACCCGGCGATCAAAGCGGCCCGCCTGAGCCCGACAGAGGCGCTGCGCGGCGAATAAACGGCTAGCTCTGTTGCACGGCGTGCATTCGAGGAATAAACTCGCTTAGCGAGTTTATGTCTTCGACTCCGATACAAGCCAGGCACTGGCGCTCGGCTGCCGCGGCGCTCGAGCTGGTCCGCCACCGTCCGCAGCTCACACGGCGCGAGCTGGCAGCGGAGCTTGGCCTGGCCAGCGGCGCGGCCTCCGACCTGGTTGCCCGGTTGCGCGCGACCCGGCTGGTGTCCGAGCGTCCGGCGGCCGTGCACGGCCCGGGACGGCCGACGACAAGTCTTCACGCCCATTCCGACGGGCCGGTGGTGCTCGCGCTTGACCTGCGTCATGCCGACTGGCGCCTCGCCTCGTGCGGCATCGGTGGCGAGCTCGAGCTGTTGGCCTCGGCGCGGCACAGCGGCAAGGATCCCGGCGCGATCCTCGCTCGGCTGCGCGGGATCGTGGTGCGTGCGGCGGACCGGCTGGCCGGGCGTGCCGTGGCCGTGGGGGTGGCCGTGCCTGGCCCGGTCGCGGGGACGCGGCTGCTCGACGCCACCATGCGCGGCTGGCGGGACGTCGAGCTCGCCGGTCTCGGGGGCGGGCTCCCGGTCGTCGCGGGCAACGACGCGACGATGGCGGCCGTCGCCACGGCACGCATGCACCCGACCGCCGAAGTGCTGTTGCATCTCGTGCTGGAGGTCGGGATCGGCGGCGCGCTCGTGCTCGGCGGTCGCCCGGTCCAGGGCGCTCGCGGGCTGGCCGGGGAGTTCGGCCATATGCCGTTCGGCGACCCCAACCAGGTGTGCCGCTGCGGGGCTCGCGGTTGCTGGGGCGCTCTGTTTGAACCGGCGCGGATCGCCGCGCGCCTTGGCGAGCCCAACCCGGAGGACCCACGTCGATGGCTGCGCGGAGTGTTCGAGACCCAGGAGCCCAGCGCCGACCAGCGACGCGTGCGCTCGGAGTTGGCCGGCGACCTGGGTCGCGGCACGGCGGGACTGGTCAACGCGCTCGACCCCGACGCGGTGACGCTCGGTGGGCTGGCGGGTCCGCTCCGGAACGCTGCACCCAGCGATTTCGACCAGGCGTTCGAGGCCGGGCTCATGCGCGTGCTCCGCCGCGACACCCCGGAGGTCGTCACCGGGCTCGCGGATGAGAACGAGGTTCTCCTGGGCGTTGCCATGGCCGCGTTCGACCAGGTCCTGGACGCCCGGCGGCTCGCCCTCTGGGCCGGCGAGGCGCAATGAGCTACCGCCGCGACGCGTCCACCTGGACGGCATTCGGCGCGCTGTTCGCATTCGGATACCTGATGGCGATCCTCGGTCCCGCGCTCCCATACATCCGTTCGGTCGAGGGGATTTCGTACCTGGCCGGAGTGCTGCATCAAGTGGCGTGGGCGGTCGGGGGAGGTCTCGCCGGCGTGCTCTCGGCGCGGGGTCGTATCCGCCTCGGCCGCCGGACGATGATCGCGACGGGCATCGCGGGTGGCGCCCTCGCCGGACTCGCCGTCGGCTACGGCGAGATCGCGCCGGTCACGATCGCCGGGGCCTCCCTGATGGGGCTGCTGGCGACCCTGGCGCTGATCCGCGTGTGGGCCGCGCTCGCCGATGCGCACGGGGCCCGGCGGGCCGTCGCGATGACCGAGGGGGAGGTGGCGGTCAGCCTGGCGGGCGTCGCCACGCCGCTGCTGATCGCCTCGCTGGCCGCGAGCGCGGCCACCTGGCATCTCGCGTTCGCGATCGGGACGGTGATCGGGCTGGTCGCGGCGGCGGCGGTGCTTCGCACCGATTTCCCGGCGCCGAAACCCGCGCTGCACGAGCGCCCCCGGCGCGGGCGGGCCCAGCCGACGCTCGTGATCATCTTCGCGATCGTCGCCCTGGAATTCGCGCTCAGCTTCTGGCTCGCCAGCTACCTCAACGACGATGTCGGTCTCGCTCGAGGCACCGCCGTCGCGCTGGTCAGCGGGCTGTACGCCTCCAACCTCCTCGGCCGGGTGACGGCCAGCCGGCTGGCCCGCACCGAGACGCCCGAGCGCCTCCTGGTCATCGCGCTGGGGACGGTGCTCGCCGGTCTTCCATTCCTACTCGCCGCCACCAGCGCGGCCGCCGTGATCCCCGGCATCATCCTCGCGGGCACCGGGATCGGCGCACTTTTCCCGCTGACATCCTCACTGCACATCCAGGCCAGCGGACGCACGGCCGACAGCGCGCTCGGACAGACCATGACGGTCGCCGCGTTCGGGCAGACCAGCGGACCGCTCGTGGCCGGCGCGATCGCCCAGGCCAGCACCCTGCGGGCCGGACTGCTCGTGTTACCTGTGCTGACGCTGCTGGCCGCGACCGGCCTCGCCGTCCACGGACGTCACGCGGCGAGTCCCTCTCACAGCGTGTGGAGGAAGTCGATAAGTCCGGGGAAATAGTGGGCTGGATCGTCGAACTGCGCGAGGTGACTGCCGTCTGGGCAGTGCAGGTATGTGCCTCGCGGTAGCTGGTCGGCCATCCACCGCATGTGTGCCGGATCCATCGTGTCGTGAGTCGCGCCGATGGTCAGCGTCGGCACGTCGATGCTCGCCAGGTCACCGGACCGGTCCCAGGTTTCCAGGCTGCCGCTCAGCCCGAGCTCGCTGGGGCCTTGCATCGGCACGTAGATAGCCGGGTTCATGTGCGCAAACGTACGCTTCACCGGGTCGGGCCACTCCGCCGCGGGCATCCGGCAGACGTGCAGCACGTAGTGATGCTCGATCAGGAGCTGCTCATAGCGCGGATCGTCGGTTCGTCCCTCGGCCTCCATCCGCTTGATTTCCGCGAGCACGGTCTGGTCCATCGTCGGCATCAGGACGTTCTCCGCGTACTCGTTGTAGAGCCGGGCGCTCGACATCATGTTGGAGATGACGAGGCCCTTCAGGTGCTGCTGATAGTGGACGGCGTACTCGAGGGCAAGCAAGCCACCCCAGGACTGCCCGAGGAGCACGAAGTTGCCCTGGTCGAGGTCTAGCGCCTTGCGTACCTGCTCGACCTCGTCCACGAACCGATCGAGCGTCCACAGCGACGGATCGTCGGGCTGGTCGCTGCGGAACGAGCCGAGCTGATCGTAGTAGTAGTACTCGATCCCCTCGCGCGGGAACCACACATCGAAGCACTCGTAGAGCTCGTCGCTCGCTCCGGGTCCGCCGTGGAGCAACAGCACCTTCAGGTCGGCATTTGTTCCCACGCGCCGCGTCCAAACCCTGAACTCTCCGCTCTGAGTGCCGACCGGCACCATCCGCGACCCGCCGGAAACGACGTCGCCGGGCTCCCAGGTTGCCGTGTCGAAGTAGGACTCGGGTGGGCGGCTCATCGGGGCAGCCTACCGGCCGCGGGCGCTGGAGCGTGAGCCGCTACTTTCGGGGCATGCCGTTTCGCGCCATCTCGCCCGACGAGCTCGAGTGGATCACTCGCCCGCACGACGACGGTGAGCCCGCGCGACATGTCGCCGAGCTCAGCGAGGTGGCCAGCTTCGCCCATACGCGAGCAAACCTGTGGCGGTATGAGCCAGGGGCGAAGGGGCGCCGACACCGGCATCCCACTCAGGAGGAGACCTTCGTCGTCCTTGCCGGCGCGCTCACGATGTACCTCGGTGAACCTCCCAAACGTGTCGAGGTTCCACGAGGCGGGCTCATCCATGTCGACGCCGGGACGCCGTTGCAAACCGTCAACGACGGGGTGGAGGACCTGGTCGTGTACGTATATGGCTATCCGCCGGAGGATGAACACGCCGAGATTCTCGACCCGGCGGTCTAGGAACGCGACGCACTAGGGACGCGAGTTAAGCGGTCGGCCGGAGCCGATTCCCCAGTGTGCCGATAACCGCCATGACGGTGACGGGGAGAACGCACCCCGGCGGTCCCACGCGCACGGGTGGTTACTGCTCACCCGATGTGGAAGTGGTGGTGCACGACTGTGCCGGCAGTCCAGGCGGAGAAGTCCGGGATCAGCAGCAAGGCGAGTATGAACCCGCCGACGACAGCGCTGGCGAGGGCGATCCAGCGACCCATCGTTCCAGGGGCAGCACCGGGGCGCGGCTCGGCGTCGTCTCGAACGACGCCCAGAGTCTTAGCCACGCCCGGGAGATGGCCGACGACGTGGAGAGTCATGCAGCCGACCCAGATGATGAACGTGGCTTTGTGGAGGAGCAGCCACGGATGGCTGTGGCTGGGGCCGACTAGCAGCAGGATGCCGCCGGTGGCGAGGACGCCGAGCGTCGAGAGCAGCACCATGGGTCCGAGCAGGCGGAGAATGAGTGCGGGCGGTCCCTTCCGGCGGTACGCCGGGTTGCCCGTGTAATACCGGACGAATCTGTAACCAACGCTCGACATCTTGAGCACAACCGGCCCGAGCAGGAGCATTCCGACGAAAAGGTGAAGCCAGACCATCTGCTGGAGGTCAACGATCGTCACCCCGATCACGGCGAGCTGCACCAGCAGGATCATCCCGGTGACTGTCGTCAGGTGTTCGTTGCCGTCGGTCCCGCCGGCACGGATCCGGCTCGCGAGGCGCGGTCGCCCGGAGCGCGCGGCCACCGGCCGGCGCGATCCCTCGCGCGGGACCGGGATGACGTTCTCGCCTGTTCCGACGCTCACGATTGAGGGAACGGCGCTTGGGCTCGGAAGCTTGCTAGCCGAAGAGTTTTCTCATCCTTGCGGTCCGGGTGTGCATCCGCCAATGCGGGACGGCAACCCGACGCACAGACCGATCAGAAGGACGTGTAGTGCCCGTTCCGGAAGGTGATGCCGTGATTGGCGCCGTTGCGGCAGGTCACACCGTGGGCTGACACGAACGCGGCACGTAGATAGGGTGCCGCGCGCATCTGGAAGCGGGCCGTGGGGACGGCCCATAACGGAGGTGGAGCCCATGACAGGGGAAATGCCGGGATGGGCGAGATGGTCGACGCGCGTCGCCGTGGCGGTCGCGTTGGCGAGCGGTTCGCTATTGGGACTCTCGGGGGCGATGGCCGCGTCGGTGGTGCCAAAGCGGGTGGGCGCTGCGCCCCGTTATCCGGCCGGTCTCAAGGTGCAGCTGATGAACTCGAGCGGAACCGTGCTCACAACGCTGGCCACTTTCTCCAACCTGAACGCGGCCGGCGGCTACCAGCAGGTGAGCTACGGCATTGCCGGGTACGCGGGTCAGAAGGTCACGCTGAAGTTCACCGGAACCGAAACCGATAGGGGCGGGGGGACGACGGACTTCGCCCTCGATGACACCGCCATCAACGTGTCGTAGGACTTGACGACGGCGACCAACTGGTCAGGCAACTACACATACCGAGCGCGCGCGATCCGCGCGCCCTCCACGACGGCTGAGCTGCAGCAGACCATTGCCGCGCCGCCAAGAGTGAGGGCGCTGGGCTCGCGCCACTCGTTCTCGGACTTGGCGGACTCGGAGGAGCTCGTCACGCTGGACCGCCTCCCGCGCCGGGTCGTGGTCGATCGAGGCACCATGACGGTCTCGGTGAACGGCGCCATCCGCTACGGCGAGCTCGCCGAGGAGCTCGCTCGCGAGGGGCTTGCGCTCCACAACCTCGCCTCGCTACCGCATATCGCGGTGGCCGGCGCGGTGGCGACGGGGACGCACGGGTCGGGCGATCGCAATGGCAACCTCGCGACCGCGGTTGCCGGGCTCGAGCTCGTGACCTCGAACGGAGATATCCGGCAGGCCCGCCGCGGGGATCCCGACTTCGACGGGATGGTCGTCAGCCTGGGCGCAGTCGGTGTGATCACGCGGGTAACCCTCGACGTCGAGCCCGAGTACCGGGTGCGCCAGCACGTCTTCGAGGGGATGCGGTGGGCAACGCGATGCGGTACATGCGATCGAGGCCGTCCGAGAGGTCATGGCGCCTTTCCAGCGGTTGGTCCAGGTGAGCGAGATTCGAACCATCGCCGCCGACACTCTTTGGATGAGCCCGCAGTATGGGCAGGACACCGTCGCCGTCCATTTCACGTGGGAACGGCGTCAGCAAGAAGTCGAGGCGGCGCTCATCGCTCTCGAGGCCGCGCTCGCTCCGTTCAATCCCCGGCCGCACTGGGGGAAGCTGTTCATGCTGCGCGCGGATGCCATGCGCCGCGCCTACGCGCGCCTTCCCGACTTCGTCGCGCTCCTGGAACGTCTGGACCCGCGTGGAGCGTTCCGCAACCGGTGGTTGGAAACCCACGTGCTCGGCGACGGCGCGGTCGCTAGGAGCGCTCGATGAGCACGCCGGCGAGAAAGCTCATGAGCGCCCCGTAGCCTTCCAGCGGAAGGATGTGTGCGACGTACTGGTCGGGGCGGACGATGACCATGCAGCCCGTCTCTCGGTTCACGCTTCGCAGCTCGAAGATGTCACCCGCCGCTGGGTCCGCGCAGAACATCTTCTCGTAGTCGATCAGGCCGAACTTGCCCTTCCTCGGCAGGAGAACGGCCGGCATCTCGTCGAGGTCAACGTCGCGATGGCCTTGCTGGAAGACCGCGCGGACGTCGATGAGCGAGTCGGGATCATCACGCGCCGGGGTGAAGCGCCTGATTGGTGAGGCTCCCGACTGCAGGAACTCGCACAACCCACGGGCGCGGGAGCTTGCCCGCGCCGGGTCATGATGGTCTGCGAAGACGTATATGCGCCAGGCGCCATCCGCTCGCGCGACATGGCCCAGGTGGACGGGCTTGGCATCCGCCAGGCGAAGAACCGGCGCGGAGTGAAATCGCATCCCGATTGGGAAGCCCTCGGCGAGATGCTGGAACTCGGCATCGCCTGTGATCATCGACGGGGCATATCTGGTCGCGACCCCCGCGGTGAAGCGCCCTTCCGCGATGAAGTGACGCTGGAACTCCGCCGGGTCCACCTCGTCCATATCCACATCGGCTGACGTTCTCGAGCGGGCGCGGAATCTCCTGGAGAAGTCGCGGTCGAAGTCGATCAGCTGCTTGGCGACGGCCTGACGCTCCTCGGAGTAGGTGTGCAGGAGCTCAGGCTTGGCGGTACCCCTGACTACGGAGGCCAGCTTCCAACCAAGGTTCCACGCGTCGGCCATGGAGACGTTCATGCCCTGGCCGGCCTTGGCGCTATGGGTGTGGCACGCATCGCCCGCGATGAATACTCGTGGCACACGCTCGGGCATCTCGCTTACGGGCACGTCGTCGAACTTGTCGCACAGACGCTGGCCGATCTGGTAGACCGACGACCAGCCGACGTCCTTGATCTCGACCGTATACGGGTGCATGATCCGATTCGCGACCTCGGCCAGCTTCTCCGGAGTCACCCGCCGGCTCTCTAGCATCTCCCTGTCACTGACTTCGTCCAGCTCGATGTAGAACCGGACGAGAAAGCCGCCCTCGCGCGGGATGATGAGGATGTTGCCGTCGTTCGCCGAGGAAACGACGCACTTGACGCGGATGTCCGGAAAGTCACTGATCGCCAGAGCGTCCATCACCCCCCAGGATTCGTTCGTCGCGTCGCCCACCAGCTCACGACCGATCGCCGGCCGGATCGCACTGCGCGCTCCGTCGCACCCGACCACATACTTGGCCCGGATGATCGACGTCTCACCGGTCTGGTGCGGCCCGTCGAGGTGTCGAAGGGTGACCGTCACCGGATACTCCGACGAGCCGCGTGTGTCGATCTCCACCTCGCTTGCACGTAGGCCGTAGAGCGGCGCCAGCCGGCTGGTCGAACGCGCCATGTGATCGCGAAGGTAGGCGAGCATCCTCGCCTGGTTGACGATCACGTGCGGAAACTCCGACAGGTCCTCCTCGGTGTCCCGGATGCGCCCGGCACGCTTGATCCTGCGCTGGTCCTCTGGGTCCGGCCGCCAGAAGCAGACCTCGTTGACCCAGTAGGCCTCGTTCACCAGACGATCGGCCAGGCCGAACGCCTCGAACATCTCGACGGTGCGACACGCTACTCCGTCGGCCTGACCTACCCGGAGCGGACCGGCTTTACGGTCGATGACCGCTGTGCGGATGTCGGGGAAGTTGCTCATCTGCCCGGCGAGCACGAGTCCGGCTGGACCGCACCCGATGATGAGCACGTCGACCTGTTGTGGCAGCTCGCCTGGCCGATCGGCGACCGACGGATCCGGGTCCTCGATGAACGGGTCGCCCGGCGAGTAGCCGTTCAGATAGAACTGCACGTCAGACGTCGTGCTCGTAGACCACGAACGAGGTCAGCCGCGCGACCGTGTCGTAGAGCGAGCGCGCGGGCCCGTTGAATTGCTGCGTGGTCCAGTAGACGCGACCGGCGCCGCGCTCACGGGCGTTCGCGTAGACGGCGTCGATCAGCCGGTTTGCCGCGCCGGAGCCACGCCCGGCACGGTCGACGAACAGATCCTCGAGGTAGCAGTACGGCGTCTCCGTCCAGGTGCTGGGATGAAAGACGAGGTGAGCGAGGCCCAGAGCCCGGCCATCGGGATCGACCGCGAGCAGCCCGACAAGGTCGCCGTCCGGCTCGCACAGCCTGGCGAATGTCGCGTCCGACGTGCTGGATGCCAACTCGGCTCGGTAGAAGCTCAGGTACTGGTCCCACAGCTTTTGCCAGGCCTCCCGATCGCCGGCGCGCACGCGCCGTACGGTGGTTTCTGCGGTCATTGCCTCACACCTCTGCTCACTCTTTAGTAGTGCTTCTCGCCGACCATTCTGACCGGCGCGATCGACGGGCGAATCTACCGGAGCCTAGACTCCGCTAGCGGATGGCGGCCTCTGAAAGCAGCAAACCGATGCGTCGCTCCGCGCTGGCGAACCGCGAACGGATCCTGGCCGCGGCCGAGGCTGTGTTCGGCGCCGACGGGGCGCGTGGCTCGACCGAGGACGTCGCCGAGCTCGCCGGTGTTGGCATCGCCACCGTGTTTCGCCACTTCCCGACCAAGGAGCAGCTCATCGAGGCGACCCTCGTACGCCACTTCCAGCGGCTCGATGAGCAGGCCATCCAGCTCGCCGGCGAGTTCGATCCCGACCAGGCGCTCCGCCAGCTCATGGCCACGATGATCGATACGGGCGCGACCAAGCTGACGCTCATATCGCTGGTCGGAGAGCGTGGCGAGATCCCGCCGCCGGTCCAGGCGGCCGCGGAGACGCTGCGCGCCACCATGGACGGGATTCTCGTGGGGGCCAAGGCGGCCGGAGCCGTCCACCACGACGTCACCGTCGACGAGTTGTTCGTTCTTGTCCGCGGGCTCGCCCAGGCCGCCGCCACGCTCCCACTCGCGCCAGGAACCTTGAGCGGCGCGATCGAGATCGTCTACCGCGGGCTCGCCCCGTTTCGCTAGCGGCATGCCGGGGGCGGCTGCGCCGGCTCCGGAGTCGTCCCCGTGACCGGCTAGCATCCGGGGCGATGCCGAGTCCCGGTTTGCGTCGGGGACTCGTCACCGTGGCGGGCCTGCTACTTGCGATAGGGGTCGCGGTGGTGGTCCTCGTGCTTGTCGATTCTGGAAGCACTCACCACCACGATCCGCCCGCGCGCGTGACGTCCGCGCCCGCGCCGCCCCCGCCGAAGCCGCCGCCGCCACCCAAGCCGCGCCCGGTTGCGATCGACGACCCGTGGCCGTTCTACGGCTACAACCTGGCGCGCACCCGCTTCTTCCCGAACGGTGGCAGGCTCGATCCGCCGTTCCAGGTGGGCTGGGCGTTCCACGACGGCGCGCTGCTCGAGTTCCCGCCGGTGATCTACAACAACACCCTCTACTTCCAGGACGCGAACGGATGGGCCAGCGCTCTTACCTCGACAAACGGTCACTTGATCTGGCACCGCCGGATCGGCACCCTGGCCGCCGCATCGCCGGCGCTCGACATCGCCCACAAGCTCGTCTTCTTCACGCTGCTGTCGAGGAGTCCCGGCTCCCGTAGGCCGGGTAACGGCGCGGTGGTGGCGCTGTCGATGAGTACCGGGAAGGTGGTGTGGTCGCATGCGCTTGCACCGGGGAGCGAGTCCTCGCCGCTCGTGCATGGCCTCAGCGTGTTCGTCGGCGACCAGAACGGAACCGTGTACTCGTTCCGGACCTACGACGGGCATGTCAACTGGACCTTCCAGGCCAGCGGCGCGGTCAAGGGCGGCGTCGCGTTCGCCCACAACACGCTCTACTTCGGCGACTACGGCGCTCACGTGTACGCCGTCAACGCCGCCGACGGCGGGGAGGTTTGGTCGGCAAGTGCCGGCGACACCTTCTACTCGACGCCCGCGGTCGCCTTCGGCCGGGTCTACATCGGCAGCACCAGCGGGGCCGTGTACGCGTTCTGGGCCAACTCGGGGGCGGTCGCGTGGACCGCGTCCACGGGGGCGTACGTCTACGCCTCGCCCGCCGTGTCCGTCGTCCCCGGTCTGGGTCCGACCGTTTACATCGGCTCCTACGACGGTCACCTCTATGCCTACAACGCGAACGACGGCGCTGTGCGCTGGAGCCACTCGGCCGGGGGACGGATCGATGGCTCGGCCACCGTCATCGGCAATGTCGTCTACTTCGCCGACCTCGGCTTGAACAAGACCACCGGCCTCAACTGGCGCACCGGCGCGCCGGTCTTCTCGTTTCCGGACGGCGAGTTCACGCCGGTCATCGCCGACGGCAAGGTTGTGTTTCTGATCGGCTACTCGACGATCTACCAGATGATTCCGCGGCGCTGAACTGCTCGACCGACGCCGATTCAGGTTCCGCTCGGCATCGCCCCGACCAGGCCGACGCACCGCGCAGCCGCTTCGATCGCCAGCTCGGGGCCGCCGACGAGGTATCCGGCGGCCAGGGCGTCGCCGGCGCCGGTCGTGTCGAGCACCACGACCGAGGGAGCCCGATAGCGGCCCTCCGGAAACTCTGCGCCCCGTGCGCCGAGCTTGATCACCCAATTGGCGTCGAAGCCGGGCACCGCGGCGAACTCCGTCTCCGTGGCGAACACGAGATCGGGATGCAACGCCTCGAGCTGTGCCGCGAACCGACGGGCGCCGACGCGTTCGATGTCGGGAGCTGAAGCCAGGTCGACGGTCACGCGGGAGGCGTGCCGTGCGGCTTCGATCGCAGCTTCGGCCATCTGCTCGCGAAACAGGCAATAGCCCGAGACATGGAGCACGTCGCAGGACCCGATCCACGAGGGATCGAGCTCGGACGCGGCGAGCAGGGCCGCCACACCGGGGTCAGAGGCCATCGTCCGCTGACCATCGGAGTCGTGAAGCGACACGACCACGCCACCGCGGCCGTCCTGGACCGGCCCACAGATCTCGACCCGGTGACGGGCGAGTTCGGCCGCGGCGAGCTGGCTCGAGACGTCGGTTCCCCGCTGACAGATCAGGCGGCTGGTGGCGCCGAGAGCGCCGGCCCACGCGGCCACGTTCGCGGCCTGACCGCCGGCACTGAGACGGATCGCCGCCGGAGTGTCGGCGTCGGGCGCGAGTGGGCGGTTCGGCAAGACCACGACGTCGAGGATCAGGTCGCCGAGCGTGCAGACAGACGGCGGCCGGGTGCTGTCAGCCGGTTCGCTAGGTTGCGTCGGTGAGTTCCGCACAGCGCCACGTCATCGTGTCCGAAAGGGTGGCAGACGCGCTGCGGGACGGGGTGCCTGTCGTCGCGCTCGAGTCGACGATCATCACCCACGGCCTGCCGCGCTCGGAGAACCTCGCGGCCGCGCGGGAGTTCGAGCGGACGGTCGCCGAGTGCGGCGCGGTTCCCGCGACCATCGGTTTGCTCGACGGCGTCGCACGGGTGGGGCTCGAGGGCGATGAGCTCGAGCGTCTGGGCAGGGCCGAGGCTCCGCTCAAGCTGAGCGCCAGAGACCTCCCGGTGGCGATCGCGCAGGGCGCGACTGGCGGGACGACGGTGGCCGCCACCGCGCTGCTCGCGTCGCGGGCCGGCATCCGTGTCTTTGCCACGGGTGGGATCGGCGGCGTTCACCGTAACGCCGCGACCACGTTCGATGAATCGGCTGACCTGGGGATCCTCGCGCGCTGCCGGATCACGGTCGTGTCCGGCGGCGTCAAGTCGATTCTGGACATCGGCGCCACGCTGGAACGGTTGGAGACCCTCGGCGTCACCGTGCTCGTGTTCGGCACGGATCACTTCCCGGCGTTCTGGCTGGCCGACAGTGGATACACGGTCGACACGCCGGTCGCCACTCCCGAGCAGATCGCCGAGGTCATGCGGGCGTCCGATGAGCTCGGGCTGCCCGGGGCGATCCTGGTTGCCAACCCACTGCCGCAGGACGCACAGCTCGACCCCGCGACCCACGACCGCCTGCTGGCTGAGGCGCTCGAGGCCGCCGAGGCCGCGTCCGTGCGGGGCAAGGAGATCACCCCGTTCCTGCTCGACTACATCCACCAGCACACCGATCGCGTCAGCGTGGCGGTGAACCTCGAGATCGTCCGCGGCAACTGCAAGCTTGGGGCTGAGATCGCTCGATCCTGGTGTCAGAATATGCGCTGAGGTGCGTCGCGCAATGCCCGCGGTTCACGGTAACCGGTCGCGTATTTGGGAGTAGGCACCCCAGTGCACGTGGTGTGAGGCACCTCACCGAGTTGCGGAGGCTCGTCACCGTGTCAAGCTGGCGCGCTGGCCGGTACGTGGAAGGGAAGGGTTTGCCAACTCTGCGCAGATACTCGGCGATGCCTTCGTTGCGGTGTCGCTCGCATGGGCCGGTCGGTCCGGGCACACGGGATCGCCACGCGCAGCGCCCGCGCCACCGTGGTCATCTTCAATCCGGTGCCGTCTTTCACGGGCTGACGCCCCGAGGTCACGCCGGCGGGTCTACACCGAGCTCGGCGATGAGCATGGCCGTGCGGGCGCCGTTCTCGCCCATTCGTTCCGGGACTTCAGCGCCCGCCGCCAGCAGCAGCTGCACGATCTCGCGGTAAGGCTCTTGTGGCACCTCGTCGACGTTCCGCATCGACGGTCCTCCCTCGGGATCGGTGCAGTGCCGAGAGCCGTGCAGGGCCGCGCCGAGCGCGCTCCCGCCGTCGCGGAAGGTGAGCGCCGCGCCCCGCTCGACCAGCTCGCGGGTCATCTGCACGCGGCCGCGCCAGCAGGCATGGCCAAGCGGGATCTCCTCGGCGTCGGGGTCGCCGTCGACCCGGGCGCCGGCGTCGAGCAGCCGGCGCATCGCCTCCAGGTGGCCGCCCTCGACCGAGGCCATCAGCAGCTCGTCGAGTGGGGAGCTGTCGATCCCGTCCGGCCGACCAACCTGGTTTCCGGAGAGGTAGCGGCCGAGCGCCCGGTCCTCATCGGTGACCTTGGTTTCGTCGGCGCCACGCTCGCGCAGGAGCCGGGCGACGGCGTCGTCGCCCCAGCGGACGGTCATCTGTAGCGGGGTGAAGCCGTGCTGGTCGGGGGCGTCGATCGGCGCCCCGGCGTCGAGCAGCGCGGCAACCGTCCGAGGTGGACGGCGACGCCACACCGCTTGATGCAGGTGACCGTCGGTCGCCCGCGCACCGTGTGTGCAGAACATCTCGATCATCTCGGGGTTGGGGAAATTGAGCGCTCGGCCGAGGTCATAGTCGACGAAGTCCTGTCGGCAGCCCGCATCGATGACGAGCATCGCGCAGGTCGGATCGGGGAACTCGCAGGCGTGGTAGAGCACCTCGTTGCCGTGGTAGCCGTCGCGGTCGTCGGTGGGATCCGCGCCCGCCTCGAGCAGCATCTGCGTCAGCGCGGGGTCGCCGGCGATCCCGGCCGCGCCGTAGAGCGGCACCTGAAGCCACTTCTGGTCGGTGATGAAGAAGGCATTCGGGTCGGCACCGGCCGCGAGCAGCCGCCTGACCACCTCGCGAATTCCCGCCGCCCGTTCTGGATCGCCACGCAGAAGTCGCGAGAAGCACGCGTAGGAGATCGGCTGCCAGCCGTTGGGGCCGGTTGGCTCGCTCACGGCGGCCGGCCGGGCGGCGAGTCGGCGCGACACCTCGTCCGCCTCACCGGTCGCGCAGGCGCAGGCCAGGTCGTGACGGGCGATGCTCGGGTCGGCCTCGAGCAGCGCTCGGGCGCGCCGCAGGTCCGCCGAGGTGACCGAGGCGATCAGCCCGACGGCGCGCTCGGTGGCGTCGAGGGTGAGCGCTTCGACGCGGAACTTGAGGCGCGGCCAAGACCGGAATCCGTACTCGCGCGCGACCGCGAGCTGGGCCAGCGCGATCGATGGGAACTCGCCTGTCTTGCGGCGGCGCTTGGCCTCGTCGCGCAGGTGGCGGAGGTCCGGGCGGGACGGGAGAAGCCTCGATGGGTGGGGTGGCCTTGCGTGCTTTGAAAATCGAAGCTAAGATCACGGCGCCATGCTCTTATTTTCGAAGCAGAGAGGACCATCATGACCGACCCCGCCGCGACGCCCCGGATCGCGCCGCTCGAGCCGCCATACGAGCCGGCGATCGGAGCGATGCTCGAGAAGTGGATGCCGCCCGGCAGTGCGCTCGAGCCGTTGGCGCTGTTTCGCACGCTCGCGGTTCACGACGAGCTGTTCGCTCGCATGCGGCCGCTTGGCGCCGGGATTCTCGGCCATGGGCGGATCGAGCCGCGCGAGCGAGAGATCGTGATTCACCGGGTGTGCGCGCGAACCGGCGCCGAGTACGAGTGGGGGGTACACGTGACCGCCTTCGGCAGGGCGCTCGGGCTGACCGACGAGGAGATCGTCGCGACGGTGAACGCGTCGCCCGAAGACACAATCTGGTCGGCGTCCGACCGGCTTCTGATCCGCCTTGTGGACGAGCTCCACGACACGTGCACGGTCAGCGCGTCGCTGTGGTCGGCGCTCGGCGAGCGCTATGCCGACGACCAGCTGCTCGAGCTGGTGATCATCGCCGGCTGGTATCGCCTGCTCTCGGGCGTGATCAACGCCATCGGCGTCCAGCCCGAGCCGTGGGCGGCGCGGTTTCCCGCCGGAGTGGCGTCGTAAGGGGCTGTTTTGACGTCGCGGCCCAGAGCATGTTCGGTCAGGCGGCACAAACCGCTGCGGGACTGACGTCCGCGGAAGTGGGTCGGGCGGCTCGACGGCTGAGGCGGTGCAGGTCGCGCTGCTCCAGAAGACGCTCGACACGGAGCGCTCGCTCGTAAACATCCTCGCCTGAGCGGCGCGCCTCGGCGCGCCGCTCACGCGAGCGGACGGGCGGCACGGGGCTATTTGTAGGCGATCAGAAGCTGCGCGCCGTCCTCGGGATAGACCGTCGCATCGCGGAGGCGGGCGGCGCTGGCCAGGCTCAGGAGCTCGGCGTCGGCGTAGAAGTGGCCCCGGCTGGCCACCGGCTCAGGCGCCGCCGGAGTTCCGCGCAGGTCCGGCCCTGGCGTGTAGATGGCCAGACGTCGCCGCGCCTGGAGCACTCGCCGGCACTCCCTGAGCACGACGAGCGGCTCGTCGAGGAAGAAGAACACGACGGACATCGCGACAGCGGTGAATGTGTCATCGCCGAACCGCAGCTCGCGAGCGTCGGCGAGCAGCACGTCCGCGCCCTGGGCGCGCTCGCGCGCCAGCGCGACCATGTCCGGGCTGTGGTCGATCCCGGTGGCGCGCGCCCCGGTGGCCAGCGCGTCTCGCAACAGGAGTCCGCCGCCGCACCCCACTTCGAGCAGGTGATCGCTCGAATCGAGCGCGAGTGCCTCGAGGATCGCCCGTCGCGCGAAGTCATGGACGTCCTCGGCGCCGTAGACGGCGCGCGCGCGTGATCCGGACGGCCGCCGCGCGGTACGGTCGATCAGCCAGTCGTCGAATGCATCGTCGGGCAGCCCGCTCCCGCGCCAGGCCATGAGGTCCTCATCGCCCAGCCCGAAGGCGCGCATCGTCTCCGACAATCCGCTCCGCTCGCCACCCGTCAACGGGCGGACCGGCTACTGATACAGGATGAGGTTGTAAGCGGCCCAGGCGAAGAACAGCGCCAGGAGGCTCCAGGTCACCGGCCAGCTGACCGTGCGCAGGAAGTCCCTCTCATGCTGTCCGGCGAACTGGACGAACCCGAAGATCCCGACGAGGACGACCGCGTAGAGGATGATTGCGACGAGCGGGGGCGGTGCCAGCCCGATGATGGGGGCAACGATCAAGCCGAGCACGACCCAAGCGCTGATGGCCACGACATCGACCGAGACGCGGGTGCGCTGACGGCCGACGATCGTGATGAAGCCGGCGGCGCCCACCAGGGACGCAACCATGAACACACCGACCTTCCAGTGGGAGCTGAAGCCGAAGATCGCGCCCATCAACACGCCGCCCAACCAGAGCAGCAGCGGGTTGAACACACTCACGGCGAAGAAGCAGGCGAACATCCCCTGGGTGGAGTCCCACGGGTTCGCGAACACCGGACGGCGGAGCACCATCGCGTCCCTTAGGGAGGCGGGTGCAATAGCCTCGCGGAATGTGAGTGGGTGCTGCGGATCGGTCGTCATGGTCGAACTCCTGGAATCCTAGTGGTCCGTGGCTGATTCGTTTCCCCGCCAGAAAGCGCGCACGCGCAACTTCACGCTGGGAGCGCCGCGGAGCTTCGAGGTGGCACCGGACGGCAGCCGGGTGGTGTTCCTGCGGTCGCTGGCGGGTGACGATCCGCGTACGGCGTTGTGGGCCTACGACGTGGGGGAGGGGCACGAGCGACTGATCGTCGATCCGGTCGATCTCACCGAGGGGACGGGCGAGGCGCTGTCGGATGAAGAGCGGGCTCGGCGAGAGCGGGCGAGGGAGACAGCGGAGGGGGTCGTCGCCTACGCCACCGACCGTGACGTTCGCGTTGCGGCGTTCGCGGTGTCGGGGCGGCTGTTTGTGGCGGACCTCGTGGCGGGAGGGGCACGGGCGATCGAGGCGCCGGCGCCCGGGTTCGACCCCCGGCCGGATCCGTCGGGTCGACTGGTCGCGTTCGTCCACGATCGAGCCCTGTACGTCGTGCACCTGGCTGACGGAGTGGTCCGTCGCTTGGTCGGCGAGCAGGAGGAGACGGTGAGCTGGGGGGTGGCCGAGTTCCTGGCCGCCGAGGAGATGGAGCGTTCCCGCGGCTATTGGTGGGCGCCGGACGGCGAGTCGCTGCTCGTGGCCCGCGTGGACGAGGCGCTGGTCGACCGGCTGTGGATATCCGACGTGGCCCACCCGGACTCCGCGCCCCGGTCCGTCCGCTATCCGCGGGCAGGCACGGCGAACGCCTCGGTCCAGTTGCACGTCATGCGGCTCGACGGCGCCGCCTCGGTGCCGGTGTCGTGGGATGCCGAGGCGTATCCGTATCTGACCGGCGCGGGTTGGGATGACTACGGCCCGTTGATCGCCGTCCAGCCACGGGATCAACGCCGATTGCTCGCGCTCGCCGTCGATCCTCTGACGGGCGCGACCGCCCCGCTGGACTCGCAATCCGACGAGGCGTGGGTCGACCTCGTCCCCGGTGTCCCTCGGCGGCTGTCGGGCGGTCGGCTCGTCGCGGTGGGCGGCGTGGAGGACGCGATGGCGCTGCTCGTCGATGGGCGCGCGGTGACCCCTCCGACGATCGAGGTGACGCAGGTGCTGGCGGGCTCGGAGGAGGAGATCCTGTTCGCCGCCGTCACCGATCCCACGGAGGTCCAGGTCTACAGCTGGAACGCCGAGGACGGCCTCCGCGCACTCACGAGTAGTCCGGGCATCCACAGCGCCGTGGGGAGCGGACCCGTCCGCGTGATCGGATCGAAGGGGATGGATCACGACGGCGCGCGCTGGGCGTGCGGCGACCACGTGTTCGAGTCTCGAGTTGAGCGGCCCGTACTCACGCCGCGCGTCCAGCTGCTCACCGTCGGGGACCGGCAGCTCCGAGTCGGGCTGGTGCTTCCTCGCGACCACGAACGAGGCCGGGCGCTGCCGGTGCTGATGGACCCGTATGGCGGCCCGCACAGCCAGCGGGTGATGGCCGACCGGCATCGCTGGCTCGAGCCGCAGTGGTTCGCCGACCAGGGGTTCGCCGTCATCGTGGCCGACGGCCGGGGAACGCCCGGCCGGGGATGCGCGTGGGCGCGAGCGGTGCAAGGCGATCTGGCCGGGCCGGTGCTCGAGGATCAGATCGCCGCCCTGGTCGAAGTCGCGGCGCTCGAGCCCGACCTCGATCTGGGTCGCGTGGGAATCCGGGGCTGGTCGTTCGGCGGGTTTCTCGCCGCGCTGGCCGTCCTGCGGCGTCCGGACGTATTCCACGCCGCGGTGGCGGGCGCGCCGGTCACCGACTGGCGGCTCTACGACACGCACTACACCGAGCGCTACCTCGGGGTCGAACCCGACGGGGCGGATCGGCCGGCGTACGACGGCTCTTCGCTCCTGGACGACGCGGGCGCGCTGCGGCGTCCCCTGCTGCTGATCCACGGCCTGGTCGACGACAACGTCCTCGCGGCCCACACGCTCGAGCTCTCACAGCGACTGACGGAATCCGGTCGGCTGCATGCGGTCCTGCCGCTGACCGGGATCACCCACATGACGCCGCAGGAGGCCGTCGCCGAGAACCTGCTCACCGTGCAAGTGGAGTTCCTGCGCCAGGCGCTGAGCCAGCCACCGGTCATTGAGGCCTAGCGGCCTCCGTCGTTCGTCTACAGATCGCCGCGGCGCAACAGCCGCAACGCAGTCCCCAGCATGACGATCGTGACCGCCGCGATAATCGTCATCGCGGCCACATCGGCGTGGAGGGTCGCCGCGACCACCGCGCAGGCGACGAGCCCGCCGACGATTCCCGAGAGGTACCCGGCGAGTGGGTCGCGTCCGTGGTGGGTGGGACCCATATGAGAGGAACGTACCGGCCGGGCAACTTTTCGTACGCTCCGCGCGTGGATGTCAAGCAGGAGATCCGCGAGCGGGTGTGGGCACTGCTCCAGCGCGACCACGTCGCGCGGTTCCCGGGCGCGCGGGGTCGGATTCCGAACTTTCGGGGCGCCGAGCAGGCCGCGGCGCGGCTCGCGGAGCTCTCGGAGTGGGAGGCCGCCGAGGTGGTGAAGTCCAATCCCGACGCCCCGCAGCTGCCGGTTCGCCGTCGTGCCCGCAAGGACGGCAAGACGCTCTACATGGCGGTTCCGCGTCTGGCCCAGGAGAAGCCGTTCGTGCGGGTGACCGGCGATCCCACGATCAAGCGCGCGCTGGCGCAAGGGATCCCCGTGGGGCTCGGTGAGCTCGAGCCGATCGAGCTTATCGTCTGCGGCACGGTCGCGGTCAACCGAAAGGGGGTGCGAATAGGCAAGGGCGGCGGCTACTCCGACTTGGAGTTCGCGCTGCTCGTGGGGCGCGGTCTCGTGAGCGACGAGACGACAATCGTCACCACTGTCCACGATTTGCAACTGCTCGACGAGGAGCTCCCGGAGACCGCGCACGACTTCCGGGTCGACGTGATTGTCACCCCCAACTCGATCGTGCGCACGCGTCGTCACCGGGGCCTGCCGGGCGTGCTGTGGGACGACTTGGATGCGGAGAAGATCGAATCGATCCCGGTGCTCGCCGGGATGGGTGCGGTCAGGCGGACACTAGTCGAACAGCGAGTCGACTGACACGACGATCCGCCGGGGCGGACGGCTCGGGCGGCCGTGCGAGCCAGGGGCGACGTCGTCGGCGTGTTTGACGTCGCAGCGTTCGCGGAGGTCGGGCGTCAGGAAGCGCGAGGGCTTGCCATATCCGTGCGCGTCGTCGCTGCCGCCCGGGCGGTGGTAGTAGCGCACCGGGACGTACAGGTGCAGGCGGCGGCGGGCCCGGGTCATCGCCACGTAGAGCAGCCGTCGCTCCTCGTCGATGGTCTCGCTCGTGCCGGCCGATAAGCACGCCGGGAAGTTGCCGTCGTAGAGAGCCAGCACGTGAACGGCCTGCCACTCGAGCCCCTTGGCGGAGTGGATCGTCGAAAGCACCAAATAGTCCTCGTCGAGGTGGGGTGGGCCGGCCAAGTCCGCGCTCGAGACCGGCGGATCGATCACCAGTTCGGAGACGAAGCGGCCGAGATCCGAGGCCTCGCGGGCCGCCGCCACGAGCTGGTCGAGGTCCTGGAGACGGAGCGCGCCGTCCGGGTAGTGCCCGCGGACGAGCGGCGCGAGCGCCTGGTTCAGGCGTTCGGCGCGCACTCCCGCGCGCGGCTCATCCCGCCCGTCGCGCAGCGCGTCGATCACAGCGTCGGCAAGCCCACGCGCGTCCTCGGGCAGCAGCTCGCGCGCCCGCGACCAGCCGGCGAGGCGGTCGCCGTCGGTGGTCATCAGTACGTCGAGCGTGCGCCGCGCGGTCGCCGGTCCGACGCCGTCGAGCAGCTGGAGCACGCGGAACCACGAGATCTCGTCGCCGAGGTTGTCGGCCAGCCGAAAGAGCGCGATCAGATCCTTGACGTGCGCCGCCTCCAGGTAGCGCAGCCCTCCGTACTTGACGAACGGGATCTGACGGCGGGCCAGCTCGAGCTCGAGCAGCCCGCTGTCGTGCGAGGTGCGCATCAGGACAGCCTGCTGGCGCAGCTCCATGCCCTGCTCGCGCGCTTGCAGAACCCGGTCGCTCACCTCCACGGCCTGGGCGGACTCGTCGCGCACGAACAGGAGCTCCGGCCGCACACCCCCTTCGCGTACCGAGCGAAGCTGCTTGGGGAACGCGCGGGTGGCCTGACCGGCGAGGGCGTTGGCCACGTCGAGGATCGGCTGGGAGGATCGGTAGTTGCGCTCCAGGTTGATCACGGTCGCGTCCGGAAACTGACTCGGGAAGCCGAGGATGTGCTCGACCGAGGCCGCTCGCCAGCCGTAGATGGCCTGGAAGTCGTCGCCCACGGCGGTCACCTCCTGGCAATCGCGCCGCAGGCCCCGCACGATGTCGACCTGGAGCCCGTTGACGTCCTGGTACTCGTCGATCAGGACGTGGTCGAAGCGTCCCTCGAGCTCGCGACCGATGACCTCGTCGGCGACCAGCGCGCGCCAGTAGATCAGCAGGTCGTCCAGGTCGATCAGACCCAACGCCTTCTTGCGCGCCGTGTAGGCCTTGAACAGTGCGCCGATCGATTCCCGGTGCTCCTCGCACCACGGAAAGCTGCTCGCCAGGACCTCACCGAGCGGCTGCATCGCGTTGACCGTGCGCGAGTAGATGTCGAGCAGCGTGCTCTTCTTCGGGAAGCGCTCGCGGCTCTGGGCGTGTCCATGCTCCTCGCGGAGGAGATCGAGCACGTCGGCGGCGTCGCCCGGGTCGAGTACCCCGAACCCGGCGGGCAGCCCGACTGCGGCGGCGTGCTGGCGCACGAAGTAATGGGCGACCGAGTGAAACGTGCCGCCGAGGACGCCGCGGGCGCCGCCCGGCATCGCCACGAGCGCCCGGGCGCGCTGCAACATCTCGCGCGCGGCGCGGCGCGTGAAGGTGAGCAGCAGGATGCGCTCCGGCGAGATCCCCTCGCCGACGAGCCAGGCAACCCGCCCGCACAGTGTCGTGGTCTTACCGGTGCCCGCGCCGGCCAGGATCAGCAGCGGACCTCCCGGATGGCGAACCGCCGCGCGCTGCTCCGGATTCAGCTCCTCAAACCAGGCCGGCGCTTCCGCCGTCGACGCGGTGGCAGTGGGGGAAGGTGGAGAGCGTGTGTCGAACACGTGTTCGGACTGTACGGTCCAGGGCGGACGGAGCCGGCGCCTGGCGCCCCGGACCGTGGCCGGGGTGGCACGAACAGCGCGGTCGTGCGGGTGGGGTTGGGGTCGATGGCGGCCTAGGCCTCCGCGATCGCGGCCCTCGGGGCACGACCGACGACGGCGGGCTCGGCCGCGACGGCGCGCGGGCTGGTCCGCAGCAGCGCGACGGTCAGCCCCGAGGCGAGCACCGCGAACGCACCGCCGAGCAGATACGCCAGGTGATAGCCGCCCAGAAGGGCCGCCGCGTGTGTCTGCCCGGATGCGACCAGGTGGCTGGTCTGCGACGCCGCGGCGCTGGCCAGGACGGCGAGGCCGAGCGCGCCGCCCATCATGAACGCGGTGTTGATGATGCCGGAGGCGATGCCGGACTCGCTCGGCTGGACGTCGCCCATCGCTGCGAGCAGCACAGGGTTGAACGCCATGCCGGCGCCGAGGCCGAGCAGGACCATGCTGGGCAGGACGTTGACTAGGTAGTCGCCGTGAATTGGCGCGCGCGCGAACAGGAAGAGTCCGGCGGCGGCGAGGGCGAGGCCGAAGGCCAGCGGTGTCCGGGTCCCGTAGCGACCGACGAGCTTGGCCGAGAGGCCGAGGGAGAACGCGCCCATGATCACGTTGGCGGGAAGGAACGCGAGCCCAACCTTGAGCGGGGTGTAGCCGAGCACGAGCTGGAGATAGAGCGCCGAGAGGAAGAACCAGGCGAACACCGCGCCGGCCCAGAGCACGCCGACGCCGCTGGCTGTGGCCAGGCTCCGGAGCCGGAACAGCCGGAGCGGGACGAGCGGCGTGCGGACCCGAGACTCCGTGAGGATGAACGCGGCGAACAGAACTGTCGCGCCCGCCAGCAGGCCGACGGTCTGGGCCGAGAGCCAACCGGCCTGATTCCCATTGACGATCGCGTAGACGGCGAGCATCAACGCCGCGGTGACGATCACCGCGCCGGCCACGTCGAGCCGCTGACCGCGCAAGGAGCCGGCGCCGCGCGGCAGCAGGCGCAGCGACAGGAGGCAAACCGCGATCCCGATCGGCACGTTGACCAGGAAGATCCAGTGCCAGTCGAGCAGGTCGGTGAGCACGCCGCCGAGCAGTACGCCGATGCTCCCACCGCCCGCTGCCACGAAGCCGAACACGCCCATCGCCTTGGCGCGCTCGGCCGGCTCGACGAACAGCGACACGATCAGCGACAGCGCCACCGCCGACGCGACTGCGCCACCGAATCCCTGCAAGCTGCGGGCGACGATAAGCATTCCCTGCGACGAGGCGAGCCCGCACAACAGAGATGTGGCAGTGAAGAGGGCGATCCCGGCGATGAACAGGCGCCGCTGGCCGAACAGGTCGCCGAGTCGGCCGCCGAGCAGCAGGAACCCCCCGAACGTGAGCAGGTAGGCGTTGACCACCCAGGCCAGCGAGGTCTGGGAGAAGCCGAGATCCACCTTGATCGTGGGCAGTGCGACGCCGACGATCGTGCTGTCAAGGACGTTCATCAACGAGCCCAGGCAGATCACGATGAGCGCGATCCAGCGGGCGCGGTCGAGAGAGTGCATTTGGCGGCTCCTCTGCGTTCGCGTAAGTGTCATCACCACCTACGACCGTCGAGGCCCGCCGGATTCATCGGCGCCGCCCGGCGGGGCGGCGCTCAGCGGATCAGCCGACTTGCGGCGGCAGGCGCTTGACCGTGCGCAGGCGCAGGTACGCGTCGTAGACGAGGATCTGGCCGCCCCCGAGGTCGCGCAGAAGCTGCTCGGCGAGCAGTTCCGCCTCGGCGAACGTGGGGCACGAGCCGCGGGTGCCGGCCTCGTCCTCGACGCGCCACGCGCCGCGGGGGCCAGGACGGACGCGCAGTGATGCGGTCCTCGGCCTGGTTCCAACTCGTCCCAAGCTTTGCGTGGTGCTCATGTCATCGCCCGCGTGCTGCCTAGCGGTTCAGTTATCACGACTACTCCCTGTGTGATCGCCAATCTGGGGAGTCGTCCGAGTCGACCCGAGTCCACGCATGCGTTACGCCGTTCGATCCGTCCGACCTTCTGACACCAGGCGAGTGTCCCGCGGAAGGCCTCGCCCGCGATTGGTTGTAGCACGCCACCGAGTGGCAGGCAAGCCGGCTGGACGGGCATTTCATTCCGTTCACATGCGGGTCAGGCGACGCTTTACGAGTCGGTCCGTAGAGCCTAGGTATTTGACAAGATATCCATTGATGTAAACCACGCGGAAACGCGATCCGAGGAGGTGCGCGATGGCGCATGCATCGGCGATCCGGCAAGCAGCTCGCGAACAGAACACTGGCGCCCTGCCGGCCTGGCGCGACGGCAAGCGCTACGCCTGGCTGCTCGGCGTGGTGGTGCCGACGCTGCCGTTCATCGTCTACGGACTGGTGCAGCTGACCGGCTCGGGAGCGTTCTGGTTCTTCGGGCCGATCCTGATCTTCGGCGTGTTCCCGCCGCTTGACCGGCTGATCGGCTTGGACGCGGAGAACCCGCCCGACAGCGTCCTCAAGTGGCTCGAGCGGGATCGCTACTACCGCTGGTGCACGTACGCCTTCCTGCCCCTCCAGTACGCGGGCCTCGTGTTCGCGTGCGCGATGTGGGCCAGCGGAGACCTGAGCGTTCTCGACAAGGTCGGGCTGGCGCTGACCGAGGCGATAGTCAGCGGGATCGCGATCAACACGGCACACGACCTCGGGCACAAGCGCGACGAGCTCGAGCGCTGGCTGAGCAAGATCGCGCTGGCTCAGAGCGGCTACGGCCACTTCTTCGTCGAGCACAACCGCGGCCACCACGTGCGGGTGGCGACGCCCGAGGATCCGGCCAGCGCACGGATGGGGGAGAGCTTCTGGGCCTTCCTGCCGCGCACGGTCAGGGGCAGCGTCAATCTCGGCATGGGAGCTCGAGAAGGAGTGGCTCGAGCGCCACGGCCGAAAGATCTGGAGCATCCACAACAACGTCCTCAACGCGTGGGCGATGACGATCGCCCTGTTCGCCACGCTGACCACGGTCTTCGGCGTGCGCGTGCTGCCGTATCTCGTGCTTCAGATGGTGATCGGGTTCCCGCTGCTCGAGGTGGTCAACTACCTCGAGCACTACGGGCTGCTCCGGCAAAAGCGGCCCGACGGTCGCTACGAACTAACTCGCCCCGAGCACAGCTGGAACAGCAACAACGTGGCGTCGAACGTGCTCCTCTACCACCTCCAGCGTCACTCAGACCATCACGCGAACCCCACGCGCCGCTTCCAAGCGCTGCGCCATTTCGACGAGGCCCCGCAGCTGCCGACGGGATACGCGGGGATGATCCTTCTCGCCTTGGTCCCACCCCTGTGGCGGCGCACGATGGACCGCCGTCTGCTGGCCCACTACGGTGGAGACGTGACCAGAGCCAACATCGACCCACGGGCGCGCCGGCGAGTGCTGGCCCGGTACGGAACGGCTGGATGAGCACGTCGTACCGCGGTGCGGTCCGGCAGCTGCTGCGCGACCGGCTGCTCGATGCCGGGCGCGAGCAGCTGGCCGAGCGCACCTGGTCGGCGGTCACGATGGCCGAGATCGCCGCCGCCGCCGGGGTCAGTCGTCAGACGCTCTACAACGAGTTCGGGACGCGCGACGAGTTTGGCCAGGCGCTGGTGATCCGCGAGGGCGGACGCTTCCTCGACGCGGTCGAGCAGGCGATCGACGAGCACAAGGACGATCCACTTGCGGCGCTCACCGCCGCGCTCGAGCGATTCCTTGTGATCGCCCAGGACGACTCACTGGTGCGCGTGCTGCTCGCCGACGACGGTACGGCGGGCCTGCTGCCGCTGCTCACCACGCAGAGCGGCCCCCTGCTCGACTGGGCGAGCCGGCGGCTGGCGGACACGATCGACGCGCATTGGCCCGGGGTGGCGCGAGCGGATCTCGACATGCTCGCGGACGCGCTCGTGCGCCTGGCGATCAGCCACGTCACGGCGCCGCGCGATCCGCCGGCACGAACGGCGGCTTCTGTTACGCGGTTGCTGGCTCCCTCAATCGAGCAGATGATCGTCGCGGCCGGCGCCCGAACGGCTCGAAATTGAGCAGGCGGTGTGAATTCTCAGCTAGCGGATGCGGCGGGCTCGGGCTCCTCGAGCCGGCCGCGATAGGCCCAGAGGGCGCGCAGCTCATCCATCGCCAACATGCGCCAGCGTTCGCGCTCGGCCTGCCACACCCAGACGTTCACGTCGACGATGCTGCGCACCGGCTCGAGGATGCCGATCGTGGTGCGGGCGTCGACGTCGTCGGCGAGCACCTCGCGAGTCTGAACGTCGACCACCTTGAACCGCCTCGGCGTGTGCGGTCCGGGCTCACCCGGCTCCGGCGGCTTTAGCTTGGGGAAGTGGAACCCCGGGACCGTGTCCGAGCCCTTTCGGAGCACGCTGTCCAGGGGCACCATGTTCGCGCCGGTGCCCTTGGTTTCTGTATCGAGTACCCAGACCTTGCCCACTACCGCTTCTTCCACATACGAGGATAGCGGCGGTTGATCGGTCAACTTCGGGCTGGAAGCTCGACCACATCGACCGACAGCGGCGTGCACACGAGTTCGCGGTCATGGATGTGCGTCAGCTTGCGCCGGAGCAGGACGAACGCCGGCGCGCCCAGCAGGGCGGGGACGGTGAGCTGGAAGAGGCGATAGACGAATACCGCCGCGACGGCGTCCGACACGTTCACGCCATAGATCGCGAACATGCCGACCAGGGCGCCCTCGGTGCCGCCGATCCCGCCCGGCACCGGCAGGAGGTTGCCGAGCTGGCCGATCAGGTAGCCCATCACGAGTGTGCCGAACGGCGGCACGTGGCCGACCGCGGCGAAGCCGAAGCCGAGCGCCGCGATGTCGAAGGTCAGGTAGGAGAACGATCCGACGACCACCCCGAAGCTGTGCGAGCGAAGCAGTGCCTTGGCCAGGTCAACCCCGTCGGCGGCAGCCTGCAGCCCGCTGCGGATGCCGTCGCGGGCACGGTCGAGCCAGCGTTCCCGACCGGTCGCTGCGAGGGGCTTGCCGAAGGTCCGCAACAGCTTCGGGCTGAGCCACGCACACTCGATCACGGCCGCCGCGATCACCGCCGGAACGAGGGTGAACAGAACCGATTGGTCGCCCGGGAACACGCCAACGAACGTGAGCAGGCCGACCACCACGACCGCGACGAAGTTGGGGGCGCTGGTCACGACGAAGAAGGCGACCGTGCGTCGGGCGATGTGCCCCGTCGCCATGCCCGCCTGGTGCAGCGCCCACACGCCGAGCGCCAACCCGCCGGCGCCGCCGCTGGGCAGCAGCGAGTTGGCGGCCTGCTCGGCCATCGAGATGTCGTAGCTCAAGCCCCAGCTCATCTGGGGGCAGAAGGTCGCGCGGAACGTGAGCATGTAGCCGAGGCACGAGGCGACCTCGGAGAGCGCGACGGCAGCCAGCCAGACCGGTTGGGCGTGCTGCAAGCGATCGCGCACCTGATCCAGTCCGGGCAGGGCGCTGATCGCGACGGCGACGAGCCCAATGACGGCCGCGATCTCGGCCACCCTGATCGCGATATGGCGCGGGTGCAGCTCGTCCGGCATCTCCTCCTGGCCATCCGAGGCCGACGGCGGATTCGGCAAATCGCGTTGGGTGGCCACTTATATTCAGATTACGACCCGGCGATGCCCTCCAGGAGATACGCCGCGGTGGCGGCGTTGGCCGGGTAGAAGGCCTCGATCATCAGCTCGTCGAGGGTGATGTCGACCGGGCTACCGAAGATCGAGATCGTGCTGAAGAAGGCCAGCTCTCTGTCGGCGGTCCGCAGGCGCAGCGGAACCACGATGTCGTCGACGGCACTCTCCTCGCGCGGTGGCTCCAGGCACACCCCGGGGTAGGCGGCCAGCTCGTCGTGGAGGCGCTTGAGCTCCGGGTCGGCGGCGAGCGCGGCTTCCCGGCGCAGGCGGTGCAGCAGATGAGCGCTCCACTCCGGCAGGTTGAGTACGCGCGGCGCCATCCCCTCCGGGTGCAGCGCTACTCGGAGGGCGTTGGCCGGCGGCTCCAATAACTCCGCCGCAACCCCCTCGATCAGCGCGCCGAGCGCGTCGTTGGCCGATACCAGGTTGTGGTGGCGGTCGATGACGACCGCCGGGTAGGGCTCGTGGGCCCGCAGGAACCGGTCGAGCGCCTGGTGGACCGGGGCCATCTCCGGCTCCTCGAGCGAGCGCTCAACGTACAGCGGAGCGTAACCGGCCGCGAGCAGCAGGCGGTTGCGCTCGCGCAGCGGAATGTTCAGGTGCTCGGCGAGGCGCAGGACCATCTCGCGGCTGGGACGGGCGCGTCCCGTCTCCAGGAAGCTGACGTGGCGGGAGGAGACGTCGGCTTCGAGGGCCAGCTCGAGCTGGCTCAGGCTGCGGCGCTGGCGCCAGGCGCGCAGCAAATCGCCGATCGAGGCGCGCTGGGCCGGGGGGTGTGCGAGTGCGATATCGACTGACATTGGGTCGAACGTAGCGCGCGCGGTGGGGCGCCGCAATTACCTGCTGGGTAATCAAGACCTGCCCGTACGCGTCAGCCGGCTTGCGCTTCCTGGAGATACGCGAGCACGGCGAGCACCCGACGGTGATCGCCGGTGGACTGGGTGAGGTCGAGCTTGGAGAGGATGCTCTGCACGTGCTTCTCGACGGCTCCTATCGTGAGGACAAGCGCCTCGGCGATCCCGGCGTTCGAGCGACCCTCGGCCATTAGTGACAGGACCTCTCGTTCGCGCGGGGTGAGCCGTTCGAGCGGTCCGTCCTCTCGCCGGCGCGAGAACAGTTGAGCTACCACGTCGGGATCGAGCGCCGTCCCGCCCCCGGCGACCCGCCGGACGGCCTCGAGAAAGTCGGCCACGTGCATGATCCGGTCCTTGAGCAGGTAGCCGACCCCGCCTCGCCCGTCGGCGAGCAGTTCCTGGGCATAGGTGTGCTCGACGTATTGCGAGACCACGAGCACGGCTACGCCAGGCGCGCGCCGGCGCGCCTCGAGCGCCGCGCGCAGCCCCTCGTCCTGAAAGCTCGGCGGCAGCCGGATGTCGACGATCGCCAGGTCGGGCTTCAACGCGACCACTTCCCGTACGAGCGCGTCGCCGTCGCCGACGGCCGCCACCACCTCGATCTCGTTGTCGCGCAGGAGCCTCGTCAGACCGTCGCGCAGGAGCACGAGGTCTTCGGCGATCACTACCCGCACGGGAGCTGGGCGCGAATCGTCGTAGGCCCTCCTCGCGGGCTGATGACCGACAGAGTTCCATCGAGCGCCTCGACGCGGCGGCGCAGGCCCTGCAGACCGGAGCCGTTGGGGTTGGCTCCGCCGTGACCGTTGTCGCGCACCTCGAGCTCGAGGAGGTCGGCCACGCGATCGATCCGGATCTCGACCTGACGGGCGCGGGCATGCTTGGTGGCGTTGGCGAGCGCCTCGGCGGCGACGAAGTAGGCGGCGCTCTCGACGGCCGGCGCGGGCCGTGGCGCGACGTGAACCGATACCGCGACGCGTAACGGCGACGTGCTGGCGAGCGAGTCGAGCGCGGCCCCGAGCCCACGGTCGGCGAGGACGGGTGGATGAATTCCGCGGGCAAGGTCGCGCAGCTCGCGGAGGGCATGCTCGGCCCCGAGTCGAGCCTCGGCGAGCAGCTCGCCGGCGCGCTGTGGATCCTCGGCCATCTTCTGCTCCGCCATCCCAAGGCTCATTCCGAGCGCGACCAGCCGAGCCTGGGCGCCGTCGTGCAGGTCACGCTCGATCCGGCGCAGCTCGGTCTCCTGCGCGACCACCGCGCCGGCCCGCGTGGTCTCGAGCGTCTCGATCCGCTCGGTGAGCTCGGCCCGGTCGGGGCCGAGGAGCAGCACGGCGAGGAATTCGATGGTGAGCACGATCGCGATCCCCAGCATCGGCCACACCGGCCAGAAGTAGCCGTGCTCGGTGATTGCCCAGACGACGATGAGGAACGCGGCCAGCGCCGCGCCGATCCCGCTGCTGGCGGCCAGCATCCGGCTGCCACGGAACCGAGCCAGGATCGACGGCTGGTCGTCGAGAACGACGAACCACGCGTGGATCGCGAGCACGGTCGCTAGCGGCAGCGCGACCCAGATGGGCCAGAAGTAGCCCTGGGAGGTCAGGGCCCAGATGACGACGGGAACGGCGATCAGGACGGCGTCGGCCGCGGCGTGGATCTCGAGCGCCTGGCCGGGCCGCGGAGCTGGGAGACGACGGGTGATGCCGTCCGAGCCAGCAACCGGCAAGGCGTCCAGGTCAGGGCGCAAGAGAGACGAGGCGACGGGTCCGAACGGCAGCGCGAGCACCTCGGCGATCAACACGCTGAGCGGAAGCAGAAGCAGCCCGAGGGGCACGCCGACGAGCGATTGCACGAACGTGTGCGGTCGCCAGACTCCGAGCTGCGCGCCGCCGTGGACGAACGGGACCCACAGGGGCGCGGTGAGCGACCCGAGCGACACACCGAGCGCCGTGATGACCGCAACCGCAATCGGGAATCCGACGAACCACCGAATCAGAAGATACGCCTGGGCCCGCCAGAAGCTGGGGCGGAATTGCGCACGCAGCCAGCCCCAGAAGCCCCGGCGGGAAGGGACGGGCGCCGGGGCGTCGGCGGCGACGTGAAGCAGATCCCGGGCGAGCGCGGCCTCGAGCGCGGCGAAGCCGCGCGTCATGTAGGCGAGCACGATCACGGCCGGGATCACAAACGGCGTGACGATCAGGCCGGCGCAGACGCTCCAGACGGCTACGAGCGCGGAGAACCACACCGGGGCGACGACCAGAGCGGTCAGCAGATACGCCAACCGCTTGTAGGTCGCGGGATCGACCAGGGTCCGAACGATCACTTCCATCTCGCAGCGCTCCTGTCCATATTGTTCACCGGGCCATCCTGTCGCTGGTGCCTCCGCACAAGGAAAAGAATCGTCCGCGGGCCACGGTTCGCCAATCCGGTCGCCCGGTCTCGGGAGTTGCAGGTAGCTGGCGTGCGCGCTGGCTTGCGCTGGCTTGCCTGACGATCGGAATGGTCGTGCTCGGAAATACGCCCGCCTTCGCCGCCAGCGGCGGCGCCGGACTCTCCGGTCCGGACAGCAGCGGCGTGCCGGCCGCCGTCCCCTACATGGGATGGAACACCTACTACGGCGTGGGCGGCACCTTCGACCAGCGAACGATCCTGTCGGTGGCACGTGCGCTGCTCGACCGTGGCCTGGCCCGAGCCGGCTACCGGATCGTGTGGCTGGACTTCGGCTGGTCCAGCGGCAAGCGCGGCCCCGGTGGCCAGCTGGTCGTCGATCCTCACCAGTGGCCCCACGGGCTGCTGTGGCTCACGGACTGGCTCCACCGGCATGGCCTGCTGGCGGGGATCTATACGGACGCGGGTCGGAGCGGCTGTAGCCACCAGGGCGTCGGCTCCTTCGGCCACTACCAGCAGGACGCCGACAGCTTCGCGGCCTGGGGTTTCGACGCGGTCAAGGTCGACTTCTGCGGCGCCGGTCAGGAAGGCTTCGACCCCCGGCCCCTGTACACCCGGTTCGCCCGGGCGCTGGCGCATAACTCGAGTCACCGTCAACTGCTGCTCAACGTCTGCAACTTCTGGGTCCCCGGCCAGATCGACGGTACCCGCCCGAGCTACGCGAACTCGGCCTACGCCAGCTACCAATGGGCGCCGGGGATCGCCCAGAGCTGGCGCACGGACACCGACATCGGCTTCCACCACGACATCCAGTGGGTGAACGTGCTGCGCAATCTCGATCACGACGCCGCCCAGCCGACAGCGGCCGGGCCCGGGCACTGGAACGACCCGGACTACCTTGGGCCGGAGCTCGGCATGACGAGCGCGCAGGCGCGCGCGCAGTTCTCGATGTGGGCGATCGTCGCGGCTCCGCTGATCCTCGGCAGCGACCCCCGCGCCCTCTCGAACGCCACGATCGCGATGCTCGGGAACCGCGAGCTGATCGCAGTCGACCAGGACCCGATGGGAATACAGGGCACCGTCGTCGGGCAGGAAGGATCCGGGCAGGTGTGGAGCAAGCCGCTCGCCGGCGGGGCAGCCGCCGTGGCGTTGCTGAACCGCGGCTCGGTGCCGCTGCGGATCACCACCACCGCGAGCGTCGCGGGACTTGCCGCCGCCGCGACCTACACGGTGCGGGATCTGTGGGCCCACCGGAGCACCGAATCAGACGGCGAGATCGCGGCGGTGGTGCCGCCCGACAGCGTCGTGCTCTACCGGGTCAGCCCGGCGATCACGCAGCCGCTCTGACCGGGGTGGTGGCCTCAGACCACTCGCCCCACACGACCTTCGTCGGCCGCACCTGGTAGCGGTAAACGGTGCCCTCGTCGTTGACCATGTAAGTGTCGACCTCGCCGGAGCGGCTGTGCAAGATCAACCGCTGACCGCTCTCCGCGAGCTTGGCCAGCGCCTTGATCGTGGGAACGTCGACCGCGGGCCAGCCGAGATCCTCGCCGGCGACGATCGGCACGATCATGTGGCCGTAGTGGGACTGGATATGTGTCGTCTCCTGGAGCGGCTCGGCGCGCTTGCGGAGGTAGAAGAACACGGTGGCCGCGGCCGACAGCAGCAGGCCAAGGAGCGCGATCCAGCGCACCACTGAAACGTCGACCGAGATACCGAACGCCGTCAGGGCGGCCGGCGCGGTGGCTGAGGTTCCGACCTTTCCGCTTTGGCTCGGAGCCAGGTTGTCCGTGGAGGTGGCGCCGGGTGGTGCTGCGGCTGCCGCTCCCGGCTGACTCGGTGTGGTCGCGGCACCCTGCGGCACGAGCTGCTGCGGCCCGAGCTCGAAGTTCATCGCGGGCGAGAACCTCACGTTCACCGGGTTTCCGGCCACGGTGCCGGTGATGTGGATCATCGGCTCGATCGCGACCGTGTAGGTGACCCCGGGCACCCCCGTCAGCGTTCCCACCTTCGCGAGCAGGGACTCGAGCTTACGGAGGCCGAGCACCACATCGGTGCTCGTGTCATCGCCGGTGAAGCGAGTCGGCGGCACGAGGACGATGTTGCGGCTCCACCCGCTCTGACCGCTGAGCTGAGCGACGATCTCTTCGCTCCCCCATATGTCGTGCTCAGCGAGGGTCGAGAAGCGGTACTTGACATGGACGACGACCTGGTGGACGAGCGACAGGAAGATCGGGTCGCCGGTACGGATCGTGCCCGTGGGATACACCGGGCCGGCGGGTGCCTGGGCGCTGTAGCCGAAGGTCACCTGCTGGGTGTAAGGCGTGACCGTTTGGCTGGCGCGGGTCGACGGGCGAGCGAGCGCAACGAGCCCGAGCACGAGAAAAACCGCAGCGGCGACAGCCGACGCGGTGAGAAGCGCGTTTAGGTTGATACGCGGCCTGAGGCCATCGTCCGGAGAAGTCTTCACGAGCACGGTTCCTTGAAGGAGAGATCCCTGTGCACCCTTTCGGCGGCGCTTACGTCGCACGCGCTGCTCCCGGAAGCCGAACACCAGGAACAGCCCGAGAAGCGCGCAGACCACGGCAGCGACAGCCGGAGTGTGGAACAAGTTGAGCCACACTCCACCGTGCGGCACGTGTATCCACAACTTGCCGAGCAGCAGAGAGCGCGTTGGGTGGGTGGGATCAATGAAGTGGTTGTTGTCTCCCTTGAAGGTGTAGCGGCCGCCGTGGATCGCGACGATGCGGTGCAGCGCGACCGTGTGTAGCAACGTGCTCCAGTAGGCCACGATGTCCCCGACCTTGTACTGACCGGTGGGACGGACGATCGCCAGGTCCCCCGAGTGGAACAGCGGCTCCATGCTCGTGCCCTTGGTCACCACGTAGCGGGTGGTTCCGCCGATCTTGGTCGGCGCGAAGAACCACCAGCCCACGATCAGGAGAACGACGAAGGCAACGGTGAGGATGCAAGAGCGAAGTCGGGCTCGGTTCACGATCGCAATTCACTTCAAGCTGTCCAGCGAAAGTGGCTAGGAGAGCGCGGCCCACGCGCCGCGCTCTCCCGGTGCCTAATCTGACTACTTGTAGACCGCGACGGCGAACTCGTTCGCGGTTTCGGTCGACTGCGTCAGGCCCGTGCACGCGGCGCTCGAGCCGTCAGCCGCCACCACGCAACCGGTGCTGCTGAGGCTGGTCGGCGCGGTGCCCGCGGTGGGGCCCCAGCCGATCTCGACGGTGGCCGCCGGATCGATGTCCGGCGAGAAGGTCATCGCGACCCCCGTGATCGTCTGTCCGTCGGTGCTCAGCGTGTTGTTGATCGCAGTGATCGTCGCGCCGCTGACCGCGATGTTGTTGTAGCCGGCGACCGTGTCGCTGGGCAGTACGTTGGTGAAGGTGAAGGCAGCTCCACCCGCCGCAAGGGCGCAAATCACCGCGACGGCGGCGAAGAGGCGCATCCTCTTGCTTCTCATGTTGTAGTGACCTCCGTGTGGCCTTTGGTTTGCCCCGCTGACCGGATGGTCATTACGAAACGCTTCGCCTTCCGTGACCAGCGGCTTTCTGGTCCATGTCATCGTCCGCACAATCCAAAGCCTTATCCGTAGTTACTTCGGATCGGTACTGCGGCCTTCCCGGCTGGTACCAGGTTTGCCCCCGTGCTAGCGCAAGTTTTCTGGAGGTTTGGGCCGCCGCCGGCCCCCGGTCCGGGCCACCGCCACGCCGGCCAGGCACAGCGCGCCGCCCGGCAGGACCAGCAGTGGCGGGACCTCGGCCAGGAATGCCCAGCCGAACAGGAGTGCAAGCGGCGGTACCAGATATGTCGTCGAGGCCATCCGCCCGGCCGTGGTGCGGGCCAGGGCGTAGGCCCAGGTGACGAAGCCGATCGCCGTGGGCGCCACGCCCAGATAGATCAGCCACACGATCGTCGAGGTGTCGGCGTGCCCGAGGCCGTGCACGAGCGAGCCGGCGAAGGGCAGGCAGCTGATCGCACCGATCGTGCACGCCAGCCAGGTGACCATCAGCGGGGAGACCGCGCGCAGTACCGGCTTCTGCGCGACGACGCCGCCGGCGTAGGCGAAGGCGGCCACCAGGCACAAGAGCGCGCCGAGGGTCTCGTGCAGGCCGTGGCGGGAGGTCGCGATCCCGATGACCAGCGCGCCGGCGAACGACACAAGGCAGCCCGCGAACAGCCGCGACGGGAAGCCCTCGTGGAGGATCAGGCCGGCGAGGATCGCGATCAGGATCGGGCCGACGTTGACGAGCATGGCCGCTGTGCCGGCGTCGACGCGTGTCTCGGCGGCGTTCAGCGCCACGTTGTACACGCCGAACCAGAGGACTCCGCACACCACGATCCCCGCGAGATCGCGGCGGCTGGGGAGGCGCTCGCGGCGGGCCAGGACCAGCAGCCCGAGGGCCACGCTGCCGACCAGCAGCCGCCCGAGCGCGAGCGCACCCGGGGAAAGCTCGCGATCCGCGTAGCGAATCGCCACGAACGCCGAGGCCCACAGCGCGACGGTGACGCCGACCATGCCGACGATTACGGTCTGGCTCCGTGAGGCTCGGGTGGCGGTGGGGGATAGGGCCGTCATCGGCATGGAACGGAAGGGCGCCTGGATCCGTGAGATCGGTCCGGCCGAACCTCAGATTTTGTCGGCGGCGGCTCCGCCGGCGCCTTGGTAGACATACTGAAGCCGTGACATTTCGCTCCAGCCCAGAAGTGATCCGCCGCGTCTTGACCGAGACCCGCACCTGGGCCGTGATCGGCTGCTCGCCCGATCCCGGCCGGGACTCCCATCACGTCGCGCGCGTCCTCCAGGAGCGAGGGTTCCGAGTCATCCCCGTTAACCCGAACGCTGACCAGATCCTCGGCGAGCGCTGCTACCCAAGCATCGCGGAGATCCCCGCCGGGGAGAGCGTCGACGTTGTCGACATCTTCCGCAGGGCCGATCAGGCCGGAGCGCACGTGGACGAGGCGATCGCCCGCGGTGCCGGGGCGGTCTGGATGCAGCTCGGCGTGATCGACGAGGCGGCGGCTGGGCGGGCGCTCGAGGCGGGTCTTGATGTCGTCATGGACCGTTGCCCGGCCATCGAGCTGCCGCGGCTGGCTGCGTGAGCGAGCCCAAGCCGGAGAGCCGCCTCGCCCGCGGCCAGCTGCCGCCGGTCGACCGGGCGACCATCCACGCCTACGAAGACGCGACGCCCGGGCCGGTGTACTACCAGCGCTCCGCGCACCCGGTTGGGTTGGACACCGAGCGGCTGCTGGGCGAGCTCGACGGTGGCCAAGCACTCCTGTTCCCCTCGGGCAGCGGCGCCACGATCGCGCTCCTGCTCGCGCTGCTCGGCCCAGGGGCGACGGTTGCGGTCGCCGATGGGGGCTATTGGGGGACGGTCGCGCTCCTTGAAAACGAGCTTGCGCGCTGGGGCCTGAACATCGAGGCGTTCGACCAGACCGGCGAGCCGCCCAACGCCGATCTGGTCTGGCTCGAGCCGTGCGCCAATCCGATGATGAGCTTCCCCGATCTCGACACCGCGATCGCACAGGCCCACGCCGCCGGGGCCGTGGTGGTGGTCGATAACACCGTGCTCAGTCCGGTCCTGCTCCGTCCGCTCGAATACGGCGCCGATTTCGTGCTGCACAGCGCGAGCAAGATCCTGGCCGGCCACCACGACGCGCTGCTCGGGGTCGTGACCTGCGCCCGCGCGGAGGATCACGCGCGTCTGGCGTCATTTCGCGCTGCGTCGGGAATCGTGGCCGCGCCCGATCCCGTCTGGCTGCTGTTGCGGGGGATGAAGACGCTCTCGCTGAGGGTGGAGCGCCAATCGCGGACCGCGCTCGAGCTGGCCCGCCGGTTGGTCTCCCATCCCGCGGTGCTACGCGTCCGCTACCCGGGGCTCGGCCCGGATCCGGTGGCCGCCCAGTACGTCGACGCGTTCGGGCCGCTGCTGTCGTTCGACGTGGCCGATGCACACGCCGCCGCGCAGGTGGAGCGCTCGCTTCAGTTGATCGAGAACGCCACCAGCCTGGGGGGAGTGGCCTCGACGCTTGAGGCCCGGGCGCGCTGGGAACCCGCCCGCGTGCCACCCGGTCTGCTGCGGCTGAGCGTCGGCCTGGAGGACGTGGAGGACCTGTGGGGGGATCTGTCGAGGGCGCTCGACCAGCTGAAGGATGGATAGGGTGTTCCGGACACCATGAAGGTCGTCTACACGCTCACGGACGAGGCGCCCGCGCTGGCCACGCACTCGCTCCTCCCAATCATCCGAGCGTTTACCGGGGCTGCCGGGATCGAGATCGAAACGAGCGACATCTCGCTCGCGGGGCGGATCCTGGCCCAGTTTCCGGACCGCCTCGACGAGGGCCAGCGGGTGCCCGACGCTCTGAGTGATCTGGGCGAGCTCGCCAAGTCCCCCGCGGCGAACATCATCAAGTTGCCCAACATCAGCGCGTCCGTGCCCCAGCTCAAGGCCGCAATCGAGGAGCTCCAAGAGCAGGGATACGGCATTCCCGACTACCCCGATGAGCCCGGCAGACGACGAGCAGCAGGAGACTCGTGCGCGGTACGACCGGGTCAAGGGCAGCGCGGTCAATCCGGTGCTCCGCCAGGGCAACTCCGACCGCCGGGCGCCTGCCTCGGTCAAGGACTACGCCCGCCGGCACCCGCAGTCGATGGGCGCGTGGTCCTCGGACTCGCGCTCCCACGTGGCGACGATGAGCGAAGAGGACTTCCGCTCGACCGAGCGCTCGCGGACGATCGAGCGCGAGGGCGCCTTCCGCATCGAGCACGTCGACTCCGACGGAAAGGTCACTGTGCTCAAACGGAGCACGCCGCTGGAGGCGGGGGAGATCATCGATACCGCGGTCATGCGACGCGCCGCGCTCGAGGCGTTCCTATCTGAGCAGCTCGAGGACGCCAAACAGAGGGGCGTCCTCTTCTCCGTGCATCTGAAGACCACGATGATGCGCGTCGCGGACCCGATCATCTTCGGGCGCGTCGTGCGCATGTACTTCAAAGACCTGTTCGAGCAGCACGGCGAGGAGCTGAAGTCGGCGGGGGTCAACCCAAACGACGGCCTGGGAGCGCTGCTGAAGGCGATCGAGTCGCTCCCCGACGATCAGCGCGCCGCGGTGCGGAGCGCGATCAACGCCGCGTATGAGAGCGGTCCGCCGCTCGCGATGGTCGACGCCGAGCGCGGGATAACGAACCTACACGTGCCCAGCGACGTGATCATCGACGCATCGATGCCGGCCGCGATCCGCTCCTCAGGCCAGATGTGGAACGCGCGAGGCGAACAGCAGGACGCCAAGTTCGTCATTCCCGACCACTCCTACGCCGCGCTGTACGCCGAGACCGTCGAGCACTGCCGCGAGCACGGCGCCTTCGATCCGGCCACGATGGGCAGCACGCCGAACATCGGCCTGATGGCACAGGCGGCCGAGGAGTACGGCTCTCACGACAAGACGTTCGAGATTGCGCAAACCGGGTCAGTGCGAGTCGTGCGGACCGACGACGACGAAACACTCCTGGAGCACGCGGTTTCCGTTGGGGACATCTGGCGCATGTGCCAGACCAAGAACGCCCCGATCCAGGACTGGGTGCAGCTCGCTGTCACCCGTGCCCGTGAGACCGGAACACCGGCGGTGTTCTGGCTGGACGAGACTCGAGCGCACGACGCGGAGGTGCTGCGCAAGGTCCGCGCCGCGCTGGAGGAGCTCGACACCGACGGGCTCGAGCTCGAGATCCTCGACGTGACCCAGGCCGCCCGTCGGACGCTCGAGCGCGCCCGCGCCGGCCACGACACCATCTCAGTGACCGGCAACGTCCTGCGCGATTACCTCACCGACCTGTTCCCGATCCTCGAGCTCGGGACGAGCGCCAAGATGCTGTCGATCGTTCCCGAGATGGCGGGCGGCGGCATGTTCGAGACCGGGGCGGGCGGCTCGGCGCCCCGGCACGTGCAGCAGTTCCTCAAGGAGAATCACCTGCGGTGGGACTCCCTGGGAGAGTTCCTCGCGCTGGGTCCGTCGCTCGAGCTGCTAGCCGACCGGGAGGGCAACGCGCGCGCGAAGCTCCTCGCAGCGACGCTGGATCGGGCGATCGGCCGGGTGCTCGAGGAGGACCGTTCGCCCAAGCGGGGGGTGGAAGAGCTCGACAACCGAGGGAGCCACTTCTATCTAGCCCTCTATTGGGCCCGGGAGCTGGCCGATCAGGACCAGGAGACCGAGCTGGCCGAGCGGTTCGCCTTGCTGGCGCACCGGCTGGCGGAGAACGAGGCGCGGATCGTCGAGGAGTTGAGCGCGGTGCAAGGCTCGTCGGTCGAGATCGGCGGCTACTACCGCCCGGACACCGAGAAGGTGACGGCGGCGATGCGTCCGAGCGCCACGCTGAACGAGGCGATCGACTCGCTCTGACTTAGTCGGCGGCCCGGGACGGGGCGCTCGACTCGGACGCGGCCCGCGGCTTGCGCTCCTGCAACAGTTTCTTGAATTCCGGGTGCACCAGTGCGAAACGCAAGGCCCGCGGGCCGCCGGTGACGTTGAAGAAGGTACGCAGGTGCGGCTTGTCGACGACGACGACGGTCTTTGACCCCTCGGCCGCGCGCACGATCGCCTTGGCCACGTACTCGGGGGTCATCGCCTTCTCGGGCGTTTGACCACCGGTCGGGCCCCACTGGTGCTCCTCGGTGAGCTGGTCCGTGCGGACGTCCCCGGGGCACACCGCACACGCGTGCACGCCGGTGCCGACAAGCTCGTGGTGCAGGACCTCGGCCAGCCCGACCATCGCCCACTTGCTCGTGCAATAGGACGCGTAGGTCGGGCCGCCGATCAGGCCGAACTCGGAGGCCACGAGGATGATGTGCCCGCGGCCGCGCTGGCGCATGCCGGGCAGCACGCGCTGGCTCAGCCACAGCGCCGCCCCCACGTGAAGCCGGTATGTGCGCTCGAAGTCCTCGACGGTCACGTCCTCGACGAAGTCCCGACGTAGCAGCCCGGCACAGCTCACCAGCACCTCGACCGGCCCGAGCGCGTTCTCGACCTCGTCCACCGCGCGCCGGCACTCCGCCGGGTCGGTCAGGTCCGCCACCACCCCGTGAGTGCGGCCGGAGACCGCGGCCGCCGCCTGATCGACACCCGCCTGGCTGGTGGCGACCAGCCCGACCGAGGCGCCGAGCTCGGCGAATCGGCGCGCGGTGGCGAGTCCAATACCCCGCGAGGCCCCGGTGACGAGGACGGTCTGGCCGCTGTAGGAGGACGTCATCGGCCGCAGATCCTATTGCCCGCCGGAGATCGAGTCAGCCCGCCCCGGCGCCCTGGCGGGCTAGCCCGACCAACTCCTCTACCAGCGGCGTCGCGGCGGCTTCGGGCCAAACCAGCTCGAGCACGGCCGGTCGGGCATCGATCAGCGGAATCGCCCGGATTCCCAGGTGGGCGTAAGGCACGGCCACGACCTCGGGCACGGTCGTGATCGCCCGGCCCGAGCTGATGATCCAGGCGACCTCCTCCGGAGTTTTGGCGCCGTCATCGGTGCGGCGGGCCGGCGCGCCGCGGTAGACGTCGAGACCCCAGTTGCCCAGCCACCCCGGTTCGCATCCGACGACGCCGGGGAAGGTCTCGTCGAAGAGGTCCTGTACCCGCAGTTCGGTACGACTCGCGAGTGGGTGGGTGTCGGCCATCACGGCCACCATCGGGCTGGTGCGGATCGCTTGGCTCGCCAAGCCCGGGATGGGCGGTGCGAACCAGATCAGCGCCACGTCGGCCTCTCCGAGCCACGTGCGCGCGTCCTGCCTCGGATATCCGAGCTGGCGCCACTCGATCGTTACGTCGGGGTACGCGGCGGTGAAGCGCGGGAACAGCTCGCCCGCCAGCATCGGCGGGGTCATGCTCACGAATCCGGCACGCAGGCGGCCTCCCTCCTGCACCGCCCAGGCGCGAGCCGTGGCGCTGGCATCCTCGATTGCGGCGAGTGTCGCCTGGGCCTTCTCCAGGAACGCCGCTCCGGCCGGGGTCACGGTCACGCCGCGCGCGTGACGCTCGAGCAGCTTGACCCCGACCTGCGTCTCGAGCCGCGCGATCGCCTGCGAGAGCGCCGGCTGGGCCAGCTGGAGGCGCTGCGCGGCCCGAGTCATCTGGCCCTCGTGGGCCACGGTCACGAAGTAGCGCAGCTGCCTGAGGTCGAGCTCGCTCAGCTACCCGACTCCGACGTCAGGGCCTGACGTGCTGCCATAAGTCACGGTTATACCAGCCGCCGAGAGTCGTATTTGACTCCTTTCTGGGGCTCTGGAAGCATCGATCGCGGCAAGACCAGCGGAATCGGGGGCACGCATTGGGACCGGATCAGTGGCGCGTGCCGGTTCGTGTGAGCGACGGGGGCGTCGCGATCACGGCCGGTTCGTGCGCTGATCCGCCCGAGCCGCAGGCGTGAGCTGCGGCTACCAGGCCTGCGTGCGCGTGCAGTGAGGGCAACCGACCGAGGTCGTGACGAGCGCCTCAAAGGCGTACCCACATTCGCACGTGTACAGGGCGCGGTCCTCGGAAGGCCCGCCGTGGCGGCGCTCCCGGGTGAGCCCTCGGGCTCGATTGCTCCTGCCGGGCGTTCGGCACCATGGCCATTGCGGCCCCGCCGACGCCAGGAGGTATTTCGTTCGCGTTGCTTGGATCTGGCCAACATCTCTATCTATCTATAACGCTTGAAGGCGCGATTGGTTTCTCGCTTGTAAGAGAGATCTACTCAGCTCGCTAATACGACGTTAATCGGCAGAGACCCCCAGGGCGTGAATGAGGCGCGGATCGAACGGCGGCGTATGGAAGAATCAGGCGCAGTGGATCCCAGTCGTAAGCGCGTCATCCGGCTCACAGTCGCTCTGACCGCAGCCGTGCTTCTGGCCGTGGCGCTCGTCTACGTTAGTTTCACGGCCGGCAACAAGGAGTTCACCGCCTCCCAGCTGCTGAACCTGGGCAAGCCGGGTCAGACCTACGAACTGGCCGGCACCGTCCTCGACGGCTCGGTCAAGCGCGAGGGCGCGACGCTGTTGTTCTCGATCCGCGATCCCAAGAAGGACGTCGCCGTCCCGGTGAGCTACACGGGGGTCGTCCCCGACCCGTTCGCCCCGGGGCGTGCCGTGATGGTCGCCGTCCGCGAGGACGGTACGCACTACATCGGCCAGTCGAATTCGCTCACGACCAAGTGCCCGTCGAAGTACCAGGCGGCTGCGGCCTCATAGGGATGCCGGTGTCTTGGACGGCTGCGAGACGGAGGCTGTGACGTGGCGCTGATCGGGCGCGCGCTCTTGATCCTGTGCCTCGTCGTCGCCCTGTACGGGATCGGCGCCTCGATCTACGGGGTACGGCGACGGCGCCGCGAATGGACTGACTCGGGCCGACGGTCGGTGTACGCGCTGGCGGCGATGGCCACGCTGGCCTTCGCGATCCTCGAGGATGCCTTCTACCGCAGCGACTTCTCGTTCAACGTCGTCGCCGAGCACTCCTCGACTACCACGCCGACGTTCTACAAGCTGGCCGCGGCCTGGTCCTCGCAGGAGGGGTCGCTGCTGCTGTGGGTGTTCCTGCTCTCGTTGTGGTCGAGCCTGATCCTGTTCCTGGTCCGCAACCGGGCGCGCGAAATCACCGCCTACGCCACCGCGGTGCTGCTCGGCTTCATGGCCTTCTTCACGGCGCTGGCGGCGTTCTGGGCCAACCCGTTCGCCACTAGTTCCCCCGCGCCGACGGAGGGCGCCGGGCTCGACCCGCTGCTCCTGCACCCGAGCATGATGATCCATCCCCCGATGCTGTACTCGGGGTACACGCTGCTGACGGTCCCGTTCGCGTTCGCGATCGGCGCGCTGGTCACGGGACGTCTCGGCGCGGAGTGGATCTCGCTCACCCGCCGGTTCGCGCTGGCCGCCTGGTTGTTCCTGGGGGTCGGGATCCTGCTCGGCGCGCGCTGGTCCTACACCGAGCTCGGATGGGGCGGCTACTGGGCCTGGGATCCGGTCGAGAACGCGGCGCTGATGCCGTGGCTGTTAACAACGGCGTTCATCCACTCGGTGATGATCCAGGAGAAGCGCGGCATGCTGAAGGTCTGGAATGTCTCGCTCGTGCTGGGCGCCGGCTTCCTGTCGATCCTTGGCACGTTCTTGGTGCGCTCGGGCGTGCTGGATTCGATCCACGCGTTCGGAGCATCCACGCTCGGAGTGCCCTTTGTGATCCTGCTCGCGGTGATGGCGCTCGGCTCGATCTGGTTGATCCTGTGGCGCCGCGACCAGTTGCGCTCGGACGCCCGCCTGGATTCGCTGCTCTCGCGCGAGGCGGTGTTCCTGTTCCAGAACATGGTGCTGGTCGCGATGGTGTTCGTGATCTTCTGGGTCACGTTCTTCCCGCTGATTTCGCAGGCCCTGACCGGTACCAAGGTGTCGGTCGGTCCGCCCGCCTTCCGGCCGTTCGTGGTGCCGCTGGCGCTGATCCTGGTGTTGCTGTCGGGCATCGGGCCGATCATCGCGTGGAGGCGGGTCACAGTCGCGAACCTGCGCCGCAACTTCACGCTGCCGGTCCTGGCCGGGCTGGTGACGTTCTTCGTGTTGCTGTTCTGGAAGGGCGGTCCGAGCTCGCGGCCGTTCGCGCTGATCATGTTCGCGCTGGCCGCGTTCGTGCTGACGTCGGTCTTCCAGGAGATCTGGCGCGGTACCGCCGCCCGCCGGTCCATGACCCACGACATCGTTCCGGTCGCGTTCGTCTCGCTCGTCAGCCGCAACCGCCGGCGCTACGGCGGCTACATCGTCCACGCCGGCCTCGCGGTGATGCTCGTCGGAGTGGCGGCGTCGTCGTCGTTCCAGCACTCCACGGACGTGCTGCTGTCGCCGGGCCAGAGCGCGGGCGTCGACGGCTACAAGATCCGTTACGTGCGCCCGGTCGAGTCCGTCTCCGCCCAAAAGATCTCGTTCGGCGCCGTGCTCGACGTGACCAAGGGCGGGAAACAGGTCACCACGGTCACGACCGAGCGCGGTTTCTACCCATCTCAGAACCCGCAGGACGGCATCGTCGGGCGGTTCTTCGACAGCTCCAACTCCGACAGCCAGGTCGGGCTCGACTCCGGGCTGCGCCGCGACATTTGGACGGTGATCAACGCCGATCCGACGCCGCTGACCTCGCTCATCAACCAGGCCAACACGCTGTTCGCGTCCTACGCGCCGCAGGTCATGACCAAGGCGGCCAAACTGCCGCCGGCCGAGGCTCAGCAGGCGCTGGACACGCTGTGGGGCGAGCGCGACCTGGCCGTGTCGGAGATCGCTCGCCGGTTTGTCACCCACCCGTGGCCGAGCGAGTTCCTGTTCATCGTCGACCCGCTGGTCACATGGCTGTGGCTCGGAGCGCTGATCATCGCCGGCGGCGGCCTGATCGCACTCTGGCCGGTGCCGTCGCTGGCGCGTCGCCGCGCACGCGCACCCCAGGCGGCCCGGCCGGCGGCCTCGGGCGGGCGGGGCCAGGTCCCGGTCCGCGAGCCGGTATAGCTCGGCGGCCGAGCGGAGGCGACGTGGGTCAATACCTGATCATCCTGGCGATCCTGGCGGCGGTGGTCGTGTTCGTCTCGGCGCCGGTCCGGCGGGTGCTCGCGCGCGGGCACTCGTTCGCCGGCGGTTCTGACGTGGACCTGGAGTCGGAGCTGGCCGAGCTCGAGGCCGCGCGCGAGGCCAAATACCGCGAGCTCCGCGACGCCGACCTCGACCACCGTACGGGCAAGCTCTCCGACGAGGATTACGAGATGCTCGATCGTAGCCTGCGGGGCGAGGCGATCGAGATTCTGCGCGGGCTGGACCGCGAACACGAGCGGACCGAGCCGCCCGAGGACAGCTGAGCTACCATCGCCCGGGTATGAGTACCGTTCTTGGCGTCTTGCAGGTGTTCATCTGCGTCGTGCTGGTGTTCCTGATCCTGATGCACTCGGGCAAGGACTCCGGGCTTTCTGGCGCGTTCGGAGTCGGGACGGGCGCCGGCCCGTTAGGTGGCGGCTCGCTGGTCGAACGCAATCTGAACCGGTGGACGATCGGGTTCGCGATCGTGTTCGTGCTGAACACGATCGTCTTGATCAAGGTCTCTTAGGTGGGGCCGCCTGCGGCGGCGTCCATGGGTCCGGAGAAGCCTCGTCCTGCTCGGTCGCTGTCGGGTGCGGTGGACGCGGTTGACGCGCGCAGGCGGTTGGCGAGGCGAGAGAAGCCAGGCGGGAGGCGGCCGTCGGTGGCCAGCCAGCCCCCGGCCAGGATCAGGAGCAGGCCGGCGACCGCGCCCGCGCCGGGATGCTCGCCAAGCAGCAGGACCCCGAGCGTCACCGCCACCACCGGATTGACGTAGGTGATCACGGTGGCGCGGCTGGTGCCGGCCTCGCCGATCAGGATCGCGTAGACGACGAACCCGATCGCGGTACACAGCAGCCCGAGCACGACCACGGCTCCGATCGCCCCCGCGGAGGGGGCGCGACTGGGTGTGTCGAGCGCCGCCCAGGGTGCCAGCAACAACGACGCCAGCACGAGGCTTGCGCCCATCGTTGCCCGGGGGTCGAGGCCGGCGAGACGGTGCTTGATCAGCATCGGCCCGATCGCGTAGCCGGTCGCGGTGATCATGATCGCTCCGATCCCGAGCAGCTCGCCGCTGTGTCCGGCGACGTCGAGGCCGACAAGCGCGATCACGCCGCCGAATCCGATCGCGAGCCCGAGCGCGCGGATAGGTGTCGGGCGCTCGGAGTGGTCGAAGCGGATGGCGAGGATCGCCCCGATCAGCGGCACGGCCGCGACCATGATCGCGGCCAGCGAGGAGGGGACCCGCTCCTCGCCGATGGCCAGCATCGGGAACGGGATCGCGATCTCGGCCACCGCGAAGGCGAGCAGCCAGCGCCACCGGACCCACACGCTGCCGAGTGTTCCGGCACGCCAGGCCACCAGGAGCAGCACGAGCGCGCCGAGGGTGACTCGTCCCCAGGCCAGGTCCGGCGCGGTGACCCCGTGATCGACGGCAATCTTGATGAACAGATAGGGGACGCCCCAGATGATCGAGGCGGCCGCGAAGGCGGCCCAAGCGCGACGGGTCACGCGTGAAGTCTATTAATCCCGCCCACCACCCCAAAACCTATGAATCCCGCCCACCCTAGCCCGTGCCCAGTTGGTCGACCAATCGGAGCAGATCGAGCGGGCTGAACGGCTTGGTCAGGAACAGGTCGGCGCCGGCTTGCTCGGCCTCGGTCTCGACGCTGTCGCCGTGGGCCGCGGTGAGCATCACGATCGTCAGGTCGCGCGTCGCCGAGTCCTCGCGCATCTGGCGACAGGCGTCGATTCCGTTCAGGCGGGGCATGTCGACGTCCAGGAACACCAGCGACGGGCGCTCGCGGCGCGCCACCTCGAGCGCCTCGACTCCGTCGCCCGCCTCGTGCAGCTGGAACTCCGAGACGTCCTCGAGCGTGGTGGCGATCAGCTTCCGGATGAACTCGTCGTCGTCGACGATGAGGACCCCATGGGTCATCGGATCTCGGACGCGATCCGCTCGAACGTGTGGTCGTCGATGGAGTTGAACGCGTCGACGACGCGGGGGTCGAACTGAGTGCCCTTCTCGGCGGTGATCATCGCCCGCGCGTAGCGAAGCGAGCAGGCGGGTCGGTACGGACGGTCGGTGGTGAGCGCGTCGAGCACGTCGGCGACCGAGAACACGCGGGCGGCCATCGGGATCCGATCGGCGGCCAGGCGGTCGGGATAGCCGGCCCCGTCCCAGCGCTCGTGGTGCGAGCGGACGACGTCGGCGGCCTCGCCCAGGAACTCGATGCCCTGCACGATCTCAGCCCCGATCACCGGGTGGCGAGACATGAGCGCGCGCTCGTCGTCGTCGAGGGAGCTCGGCTTGTAGAGGATCGCGTCGGGAATGGCAACTTTGCCCACGTCGTGGAGCAGGAAGCCGAACTCGAGCTCGGGGGTGAGGACGAGCTCGGAGGGAAACTTGCGCGCGAGCTCCAGGCCGTAGGCGGCGACGCGCTCGGCGTGCTTGCCGGTGTAGGCGTCGCGGGCCTCCACGGCGTTGGACAGCGCGCGCACCGTCGCCATGTACGAGCGGCGCAGCTCCTGGGCGCGTGCCCGCTCCTGCTTGAACGTCTCGCGCAGGTCGGCGGCGTAGCGCTGAAGCTGCAGCTCCTTGTCAGCGGCTTCGCGCTCGCGACGGCGCAGCTCGGCGCGGAGCCGCACGAGCTCGTCGATCAGACCGATCTCGCTCTGGACCGCCATCTGTACTCAGGTTAGCTGTATCAGCGCAGGCAACATCGACACGTACCTTTCCTGCCGAGGAATAGGTACCCGTCCTGTCACGAAACCTATCGTTCGCCCCTGAGCGCGGCCAGCACCGCCGACGCCGCATACTCGGTCGGGACGACCTCCATCCCGAGCTTGTCGACCCCCGGGGGGGTGGGCGTGTCGCCGTCCGAGATCAAGATCACGGCGCGACGGTCGCGGCGGCCGCGCAGGTCGAGGGCCTGGATCGCCATCTGAGGGTTGCGGATACCGACGTCGACGAGCGCGACCTCGAAGCGCCGCTCCCGGCAGACCCGGGCGGCGGCGGCGCCGCTGTGCTCCCACTGGAACTCGATCCCGAGCTCGTCGAGGGCGGGTTCGAGCACGCTCTGGAGGTCCTCGCGCCCGACCACGAGGACGCGCGAGCGGCCGGCGCTGACCGCCGCGCCGAGGACCGCGCGCAGCTCGTCGGCGTCGATTGGCTTGGGCACGACCCACTCGCCGGCCAGCTCCTGGCGCCCCGAGAACACCGACACGCACACCACCGGCGTGCCGGCCAAGTCGCGGTCGGAGCGGATCTGCCTGAGCACCTCGAAGCCGTCCATCCCGGGCATCAGGATGTCGAGCGTGACCGCGTCGTAGTGGTCGGTCCGCAGCCGCTCGAGCGCCTCCTCGCCGCTCAACGCGATCGTTACCTGGACCTCGAGCGCGGCGAGCTGGCTGGCGATCAGTTCCGCGATCTCGTCCTCGTCGTCGACCACCAGCACGCTGCGCCCGCGGATCGATTCGAGCGCCGCCGGGGAGTCGAACCCGGTGACCGCGGCCGGCAGCCGCACGCGGAAGATCGTCCCCCGCCCCAGCTCCGAGTCGACCGTGACCTCCCCGAAGTGCAGATCGACGAGCGACTTGACGATAGAGAGCCCGAGGCCGGTCCCCGGATTCGAGCTGCTTCGGTTCCCGGCGCGGTAGAAGCGGTCAAAGATATGCGCGACCTCTTCTTCGCTCATGCCGACGCCGGAGTCCTCGACCACGATCTGCACCCAGGCGCGGTCGGGCTCGACACCGATATGGATGGTGCCTCCTTCGGGGGTGTACAGGTGCGCGTTGGTCAGCAGGTTGGCGACGATCTGGCGAACCCGGCCCGCATCGGCCAGAGCCGGCGGCGCCACCGAAGCGGCGTGGGAGGTGAGGTGCTGACCCTTGCCCTCCACGCGCGGCCTGATCAGCTCGACCACCTCCTGCACGACCTCGCCCACGTCGATTGGCCGCCGGTTGATCTCCACGTGGTCGGCCTCGATGCGGGCTACGTCGAGCAGGTCGTTGACCAGCTCGACCAGCCGGTCGGTCGACTTGAGGATGATCTCGACGAACTCGCGCTGGCGGTCGGACATGTCATCCGAGGAACGCTCGAGGAGCTCGACGAACCCTTTGATCGATGTGAGGGGGCTGCGCAGCTCGTGCGAGGCGGTGGCCACGAACTCGCTCTTGGCCCGTTCCAGACGTGCACGCTCGCTCATGTCGTGCACGGTCCACACCACGCCCGCGCGCTCGTCGCCGAGGCGAGCCGCGGTCACTGCCAACGTGCGTCCGCCGTGCTCGACCACTTTCTCCCCGGCGAGCGCCTCGTTCTCTGAAGGCAGCGGGCTGTCGTCGTCGTCGACCCGGCCGCCCACCACCAGCTCGGGCACGAGTTCACCGGCTCGGGGGTTGACAGCGGCGATCTCGCTCGATCCCGGCTCGGTGACGATCAGCGCGTCGCCCAGGCTCTCGATCGTCACCGCCAGGCGCCGGCGCTCTTCCTCGATCCGGCGCTGGGCGGCTTCGAGATCCTCACCCATCTCGTTGAAGGCGCCGGCGAGGTCCTGGAGCTCGCGCGGACCCGAGGGCTCGACGCGCTGCTCGAGCTTGCCCTCGGCCAGGCTGTGGGTGGCCTGGACGAGCTCGTCGAGCGGGCGGCGCATCGCCTGGACCATCACGGTGATCAGGGCAAGCGCTCCGGCGAGCGCGAGCACGCCGGCGACGATGACGAGCAGGAGCGCGCGGCGCGAGTCGGTGCGGGCCTGGTGGCGGGCGGTCGCCTGCCGAGTTGCCTGGCGGGCCTGAAGCTGGGTGGCCAGCGTTCGGGCGGTGGCCAGCGGCCCGTTCACAGCGGTGTTGACGCTGCCGCTGTTCGCGAGGCTTCGGGCGGCTTGCTGGGCCGCGATCTGCTCGCGGACCAGGTGCTGGCTGATCGGGTCGCCCTGGGCCAGCGAACTGGCGGTCGCGGCGGCGGCGGAGTAGGCGGCGGCGGCCTGGGAGCGGGCGGCGACTGCACCCGTGCCGCTCGCATCGCGCAGCACCTCCTCCTCGGCGATTCCAGCGGCGGCCAGGTTGGCGCCGGCGGTCGCCAGGGACGAGGTGTTGATCAGTCGGTTCTCGTAGGTCTGGCGAGCGTTGTAGAGGCTCGCGATGCCGAGCGCGGCGACGAGCGCGAGCGCGAGGGTCAGGGCGACGAGCGCGAGGCGCAGCGAACGGGCGATCGAAAGATGCTGCATTAGGTGGATGTTTGGGCTGCGGGAACCCGCGCTGATCGTACCCGTGGGGTCGGGCGGGGGAAGCGGTTGAGTGGGTGGTGAGCGGCCTTCGCGGGGTACCATCCGCGCCATGACCCTTGCCCGGATGTGGAGGCGTCAGCTGTTTGCGGCCTCGAGCGTCGCGCTGATCGTCCCGTCCGCGATGATTGCCGCACTGGTGGCGCTGGCCCTCGGCGGCGGCTTCAGCCAGCTCGGCGTGCTCGGCCAGGTGTTCTCAGGGCCGCCCGCGCCGAGCGCCGGACCGCTCGCGCTGGGTAGGGCGAGCACCCGCGCCGCCGGCGCAGCGGTTCCGGCGATCCCGGTCGTGCGGATGCTGGCGAGTCGGCCGGTGTCCGGTGGCGCTCGCAGTCGGGTGGCGCCCGCGGCACGGAGATCGGGATCGCACGCGCCGACGACGGGTCTGGCTGCCACGGGCGGCACGATCGCGCCCGGGGGTGTGAGCACCCGGCCGGTAATTGGCGCCCCGCCCACCCCGGGGTCTGGTTCGCCGCAGCCGGTCTCCTCAACGCCTCACCCGTCGCCCAATCCGAGTCCCCGGCCCGCGCCACGCCCAACTCCCGTCGACACCGTGGTGACGGCCGTGACCTCGGTCACGTCGCAGGTCCCGGCTCCGGTCGGTCCCGCCGTCACGCAGACGGTCCAGTCGGCGGGGAGCGCTGCCGACACCCTGCTTTCGAGCCTGCCGTGAGGGCGACGGTACGCATCTGGGGCGTGCTGGTGTCCTGCGCCCTTGTCCTCGCGGGTTGCGGTAGTTCATCCGGTAACACACCGACGTTCGCTCCTGGATCGACCGTGACCGACCAGGCCGCGAGTGCGACGGTGGCGCGGGCCGGTCATGCGGCGCACGTTCCGGAGGCCGACTGGCTGCGGTTCGACTACGACGCGCAGCGCAGCAGCGTCGGTCCGGCCGCCACCGGCATCACCGCCCGCAACCTGCACTCGCTGCGGCTGCGAGCAGTGAAGCTGCCGGGGACGGTCGACGCCTCGGCCATCGAGCTGCACGGGGTCACGGTGCGTGGCCGGCGGCGCGACGTGATCGTGATGACCACGACCTACGGGCGGACCCTGGCGCTCGATCCTGGAACGGGTCAGCTCCTGTGGGAGTTCAGGCCCGCCGACATCGGCTCCTACCAGGGCAGTTCGCAATTTACGACGGCGACGCCGATCGCCGATCCCGATCGCGCGTTCGTCTATGCCGCTTCGCCGGACGGGCGGATCCACAAGCTCGCGCTGTCCACCGGGCGCGAGGTCCACTCGGGAGGGTGGCCGGTCAGCGTCACGACCGACGCGACGCACGAGAAGATCGCCGCCGCGCTCAACATCAGCGGCAACTCCGTGGTCGTGACCACCGGTGGCTACATCGGGGACATCCCGCCCTACCAGGGGCATGTGGTGATGATCGATCGGAGCTCGGGCCGGATCACCGCGGTGTGGAATTCCCTCTGCTCGAACGTCCACTCGTTGATCGATCCGCCGCGATCGTGCCCGGCGAGCGACTCCGCCATCTGGGCCCGCGCGGGGGCGGTGATCGAGCCGGGGACCGGCCGGATCCTCGTCGCCACCGGCAACGCGCCGTTCAACGGGTCGACCGACTGGGGCGACAGTGTGCTCGAGCTGAGCCCGGATGGCAAGCAGCTGCTGCACAACTGGACGCCGACCGATCAGGCACAGCTGAACTCGGGCGACGCCGACCTGGGGAGCACCGCGCCCGCTGTGTTGCCCGTGTTTCACGGGCGGCGCCTCGCGGTTCAGGGCGGCAAGGCGGGTGTGCTCGACCTGCTCGATCTCGACCGGTTGGACGGTACGACCGGTGGTCCCGGGCCGCGCACCGGCGGCCAGCTGCAGCAGCTCTCCAGTCCGGGTGGCGATCAGGTGTTCACCGCTCCGGCCGTATGGACCCACTCCGGCAGGACCTACGTGTTCGTCGGGACCAACTCCGGCACCTCCGCTTACGTCCTGGGTGGCAGCGGCGCCTCGCCGCGGCTATCCGTCGCCTGGCAATCCTCCGATGGGGGGACCAGTCCGGTGATCGCCGGCGGGCTGCTCTACGTCTACGACCCGGGTGGATCACTCGACGTGTACGCGCCCACCACCGGTCGCGAGCTGATCTCGCTGCCGGCCGGGAGCGGGCACTGGAACAGCCCGATCGTGGTCGGGGGCCGGATCATCCTTCCGGTTGGCAACGCCAACGATCACGCCACGAGCGGCACGCTCGACATCTATCACCTGCCTGGACGATGAGAGTCAGCTGCCGTGGTCAGGCGGCGGGGACGAGCTCCCGGGCGCCGTCCGGGCGCAGAGCTTGAACCGAGTCGGTGGCCTCGACGGCGGGTAGCCGTACGGCGAACACCGAGCCGGCCCCCGGACTCGAAACGACGTCGATCGAGCCGCCCATCGCCTCGACCAGCGCCTTGCACACGATCAGCCCCAGGCCGTTGCCCTCGACGCCCCGGACTCCGAGCCGGTCGAACGGCACGAACAGCCGCGCGAGCTGGTCGGCGGTCATCCCGATGCCCGTGTCTCGCACCTCGATGCGGATGTGCTCCTCACCGTCGCTAACGACCCGAAGCCTGATCGCGCCGCCGGGGCGGTTGTAGTTGATCGCGTTGGCGATCAGGTTGAGCAGGACCTGCTTGAGTCGGCGCGAATCGGTAAGGACCCAGGCCGCGTCCTCGCGCGCGTCGATGCTCAGCTTGAGCGATTTCTCGGCCGCGAGCGGACCGTAAAGCGTGGCTGCCTGCGCCAGCTCATCCTGCGCGTCGATCGATTCCTGGGAGAGCTCGAGGTTCCCCCCGGCCGCACGCGAGAGGTCGAGCAGGTCCTCAACTAGGCCCAGCAGGTGGCGCCCGCCGGCCAGGATCTGTTCGACGCTGTGGCGCTGAGAGTCGCTCAGTTCCTCGAGTTCCAGGAGCTGACCGAAGGCCAGGATCGCGTTCAGCGGGTTGCGAAATTCGTGGCTGACGCGGGACAGGGCCTCATCGCTGGAGAACACGCTTCCTTATCGTCGTAATTCGCCGAAAGCCTTAGCGGTAGTCCGCCGGGGCGCCTCCGGGGGAACTACGGACTCGCGATCCGGGTCAGGACGGGCCTTCGCCGGACCCACCCAGATGCCGCGAAGCGGCCGATCGGGGGGCGGGTTTGGCCGCATGGCGTGTGGCAGGTCTTGCAGGTCCAGCCGACGTGCACAGCCCGTCACGACGGGCTCGACTCCCGGGGTGCGACGAGGTGCGCATGTGGGAGCTGCGTAGCTCGACACGCCCCGTGGCGAGCAGGTCGAGTGTCGCGTTATGCAGGTCGGGCCACGTGCCGCGCTGGCACCTCGGCTCGTATGGGGCGTCCCGCCCGGATCCCGTTGGCCTGCAGAAGTGTGCACGGAGGCGACCTTGCGGCAGGCGTGCGCGTTTATGCACGTGGGGCGTGAAGAAGCGCGCACGGCCGGAGTCGGTCCGCTGGGATACGCGGTTTTGCAGGGCCGGGTGGAGGGTCGCGGGCGGGCGCGGGGGTGCCTCGCACCGGCCCGGCTGGGAACGATCCGGGTCAGGACGGGCCCTCGCCGGCGGTCGCGGCGACGACCCCGCTCGGCATCCATGCCTCGCAGACGGGGCCTGCCGCGCCACATCCGACGGACGCCGAGCGTAGCGCGGCCCATCGTCGAGGGGGCGGACCGGAGCGGCCGAGTTAGGACGCGCCAAGGCCCTTGTCCTCCGCCGCCTTGTAGGCGATCTGGAGGAAGTCCGACACGGTGAGCGCGGCGAGCGTCGAGGCGGCCATCCGGGTCACCCGGGGGGCGAAGATCAGGCCTACGTGAAACGCGCCGGCGGCCCAAAGGCCCAGGCAATAGGGACAGATCAGCAGCTCGCCGAGAGCGCCGCGTACCGCTCCGTCGCGTGATCGCTCCTCAACCTCAGCCGGCCCGCCCCGTCCCTGGTACTCGGTGAACGGCGCCCGCACGAAGGTAGTCACCTTGTCCTTGGCGATGAGTCGCGAAAGCTTGTGGCTTGCGGTCCCGATCAGCATCAGGTCCTGCGGGGAGATCCGTTCGGGAAGGCGTCGCTGCCGCTTGGCGGCGTACAGCGCGCCGGCGAACCCCGCATTGAACAGAGCAGTCAGCCCGGCATACATCGCGAACGGCGGGCGCTCGTGCGGCTCGGCGTAGCCCTCGAACGCCTGGCGGGCTTCGCGGGTCAGATCATCGACGTTCACGTGAGAGCGCTACCCGGGCGTGCCACCGGGAAACGCTGGGACATCCGATGAGGCGAGGGTAGGAGCGTGCCCTACGGGGGCAGACCCATCGATGGGCCGATAGCGCCGCCGAAGGTAAGGAAACCAGAAGAATCTCCCGCAAACCTGGCCGAACCCGGAAACCGATTCGGCCGAACGGGGTCTAACTAGATAACACTATCAAGAGGGCGGATTGGTTCGACAGACGTCGAACAATACGCTATTATTCGATCTGGATCGAACTATGGACGACAAGAGGATTCAATTGGAAAATTTTGAAAACGATCGTCGGACCGCCTCGCGGCCCGACAATCATGAAACCGCTCAGCGCGTACGGTCGGGTGGGACCAAGCGCACCGCGGTGTCGGGCAACCGGCGCCAGGTCAGGCGTCGGCGCACGCACGCGGGTGCTCTCTCGGACACCGGACATGAGCTGCGCGCGGCGATCGAGGACGACCGGGGCGCCGGCGTCGCCGATTCGCTCGAGCTGTTCCTGAGGCGGGCTCGGCTGCATCCGCTGCTTACGGCGGCGGAGGAGATCGAGCTGGCTAAGCGGATCGAGCGCGGCGACCTTGAGGCCAAGGAGAAGATGATCAACGCGAACCTGCGCCTCGTTGTGTCGCAGGCGCGGCGCTATCAGGGTCACGGCCTGCCGATGGAGGACCTGGTCCAGGAAGGAATGCTGGGCCTGATCCGGGCGGTCGAGAAGTTCGACTGGCGACGCGGGTTCAAGTTCTCCACCTACGGCACGCTGTGGATTCGCCAGGCGATTCAGCGCGGGCTCCAGAACCACGGGCGCACGATCCGGGTGCCGGTGCACGTCTCCCAGCGCCAGGTAAAGGTGCGCAAGGTCGAGTCCGAGCTCAGCACCAAGCTGGGCCGCGAGCCGACCGACGAGGAGATCGCGGCGGTAACCGAGATTCCGCTCGAGGAGATCTCGGAGCTGCGTGAACTGAGCCGCGCGATGACAAGCCTCGATCAGCCGGTGAGCGAGGACGGCGAGACCGCCCTGGGCGACCTGCTCGCTTCAGACCGTCCCGAGCCGCTCGAGGAAGTGGCCGAGAACGAGCGCGATCAGCGCGTCAACGAGGCGGTCGGGCGACTGCCGGCGGCCGAACAGAGCGTGATTCGGTTGCGCTTCGGTCTCTCGGGCGAGGATCCGAAGACGCTCCGGCAGGCGGGTTCCGAGCTCGGAATCACCGCCGAGCGGGCACGGCAGCTCGAGGAGCAGGGACTCCGGAGGCTGGCCGCCACCGCAGACCTTGCGGGGCTGAACGAAGCCGCCTAAGGCTTACCTAGCAATTAGAACGTCACACGGCGCGCGTGCGCACACCCGGGCGGGGAGTGAGTACGCGCGCCACGGCGTTAACGGGCTGGATGCCCTCGGGTCGAGCACGATCAGCGCGGCCCGGGTCTCTCCGGCGACGTCGATGATCGCGTCGGCCGTGTCGCCGGCGGTGAGGTGGGACGTGGCGTCAAGCCCGCGCCGGCGCAGGTCGTCGGCGGCGCAGGACAGCCGCTCGTCGAGCGCGCGGCGGTCGGACAGGACCGGCCAGTAGGTCTCGACCAGGTGCACGTGCGCCCGCCGGGCCGCCGCCAACCCGGCGGCCGCGGCGAGCGCCGGGGCCTCGCCACCCGACGCGTAGGCGTGCACGACGATCACGTTCGCCGGCGCAAGGGTCGGGTCGGTCCGGCGGTAGGCGAAATCGGCGACCTGCCGCCACATGCTGATCGCTGGAACGAGCAGGCCGCGCGCCACGCCGGTGAGCACGAGCCTCAGCTGCGGGCTGCGCTCGGGCGGTGCCGGCAATTCGATGTCGAGCTCGACCTGGGAGCCGACCCTTCGCTGCGCGGTCTCTCCCAGCCGCTCGAGCAGTCGTAGCGCATCGTTGTTCTCGGCCAGCAGCAGCGCGGTGAACCGCTCGATCCCCTCCTCGCGGGCGCGGTCGACCAGCTGGTCCAGCAGCTCGGTTGCCACGCCGCGGCCCTGCCAATCGTCGGCGACGGCGATCGCGCATTCGGCCACGCCGTCGTTGATCCGGACGAAACGGGCGACACCGACTCCGTCGCCCGTGTCGGGGTCGAGGGCGATGACGGCCTCGTGGTCGTGGTGGTCGACAGTGGTCAGGTAGGACAGCTGCCGGTCGCTCAGCTCGGTGAGCGCCGACTGGAAGCGCCTGTAGCGCGATCGCTCGGAGAGTCGCTCGAACGCCGCGCGCAGGAGCTCGCGGTCCTCGGGCTCGATCGGCCGGATCAAGACCGAGGATCCGTCCCGGAGAGGGGTGCGCTCCGGTTTGCCGCGCGTCAAGACGTGGTGAGCGTCGCGCCGGTGGCCACCCGATCGGCGGCGTGGGCGTGACCCGCGATCGCGTCCACCAGTTGCGGCCAGGCGGCCTCGGGGAGGTCGTGTCCCATGCCCTCGATAATCATCAGAGTCGCCGCGGGAATCGCCTTGGCTGTCGCCTTCCCGCCCGAGCGCGCCACCATTCGGTCCTTCGAGCCGTGGATCACCAGGGTGGGCGCCCGGATCGTGCCCAGCTCGGCCGTGCGGTCGCCGGAGGCGATGATTGCGCCGAGCTGGCGGCCGGGCCCGGCTGGGTCGTGGCCCCGGTCGTAGCTGCGGGCCACCATGTCTCGCACCCGCTCCTTGTCGAACGGCAGGCCGCGCGAGCCGATCGCCTCGAACACGAGCGTTGAGTGCTCGATGTAGCCCGCGCGGTCGGTCGGGCCGGCGCGCAGCAGGTAGCGGTAGATGCCGAAGGCGGGCTGACCTTGCCAGCGGCTGCCGGTGTTCGACATGATCGAGACGAGCGAGCGGACGTCCTGCGGGTGGCGCGCGGCGAGCGTCTGGGCGATCATGCCGCCCATCGAGGCGCCGACGATGTGCGCCGGGGCGATCCGGAGTTCGCGCAGCAGTCCGGCGGCGTCGGTTGCCATGTCGCCCAGGTCGTAGAGGACCGGGTCGATCTTGCGGCTGAGGAGTTGGCGGGGCGTGGGCGGGGCGCCGTGGATCCGGGTCGAGCGGCCGATGTCGCGGTTGTCGAAGCGGACCACCTGGAGTCCGCGGTCGGCCAGCTGCACGCAGAACTCATCGGGCCAGGCGATCATCTGGGTGCCGAGGCCCATGATCAGCAGGATCGGTGGGTCGGACTCGTTGCCGAACCGCTCGTAGCAGAGGGTGATGGCCCCGCCGATGTCGCAAAACTGCTCAGCCATACAGCTCCTCGAAGACGTCCGCGTAGCGCTCGTGGACCACGTTTCGCTTGAGCTTGAGGGTGGGGGTGAGCGCGCCCGATTCCTGAGTCAGGTCGTGGTCGAGCAGCGCGAACTTCTTGATCTGCTCGACCTGGGCGTACTTGGCGTTGGCGCGGTCGAGCTCGGCCTGGATCATGTCGCGGATCTGTTCGTGGTTGGCGAGTTCGGCGATGTCCGCTGGGAGACCGTTTTCGGTGGCCCAGGGAACGATCGTCTCGGGGTCGAGGGTGATCAGCGCCACCGGGTAGGGCCGACGGTCGCCGTACATGACCGCCTGGGAGATCCAGCGCGACTGCTTGAGGTCGTTCTCGAGGTTGGCCGGCGTGAGGTTCTTGCCACCGGCGGTGATGATGATGTCCTTCTTGCGGCCGGTGATCGACAGGTAGCCGTCCTCGTCGAGCGATCCCAGGTCACCGGTCATCAGCCAGCCGTCCTCGGTGAACGTGTCCTCGGTGGCCTGGGGGTTGCGCCAGTACTCGCGGAACACGTTCGGACCCTTGGTCAGGATCTCGCCGTCGTCGGCGATCTTGAACTCGACGCCGGGCATCGCGCGCCCAACCGTCCCGAACCTGATGCTCCCCAGCGTGTTGACCGCGCCGACTGCCGTCGTCTCCGTCATGCCCCAGCCCTCGAGCACGGGCACGCCGCAGGCGTAGAAGAACTCAAGGATCTCCTTGGCGATCGGCGCGGCGCCGGACACGGCCTTACTCAGGTGATTGCCGAACAGGCCGCGGACCTTGGAGTAGAGCGCCTCCTCGGCTCTGTCGTACGGCGCTTGGAGCTGCGCCGGGATGGCTTGGTCATGTTCTTGGAGCTGGCGGATCTTGACGCCGAGCTCGACGGCGTTTCGGAGCTGCTCGGGGTCCTCGGCCATCGCCTGGGCGAGCGCGTAGATCTTCTCGAAGACCCGGGGGACCGACGGCATGTAGGTGGCCTTCACCTGCTGAAGCTCAACGACGATCTGCTGCGGATCCCCGCCGAAGTAGACGATCCCGCTGCCGACGTCGAACGAGGCGAGCTGCACGGTCAGCGCGAAGGCGTGCGCGAGCGGCAGGTACAGGTACGTCATCTCGCCCTCGTTGATGAACTCGATCTCCTCGACCATCAGCCCGACGGAAGCGCAGTTACCGTGGCTGAGGACGACGCCCTTGGGGGCGCCGGTCGTGCCCGAGGTGTAGATGATCGTGTACGGGTCCGGGGGAGTGACGGCGTCACAGCGGCGCTCGAGCTCGTCGCGGTCTTTGCTGCTCCCGCGTTGGCACAGCGCTGCGATCGTGGTGGCGCCGTCCCCTTCGATGAGGACGACGTGCTCGAGGTGCTCGAGATTGCCGCGGACCTGCTCGATCTTGGCTACTTGGCCCGCGTCCTCGCAGATCACGATCTTGGCGTCGGAATTGCCCGCCACCCACTCGCACTCCTCGGGGGAGTTGGTCGGGTAGATGGGGACGACGATGCCGCCCGCCCTGGAGATGGCGAGGCTCGAGTAGGTCCACTCGGGGCGTGTGTTGGCGAGCAGGGCAACCCGATCGCCGGGATTCAGGCCGAGCTCGACCAGTCCGAGAGCGATCTCGTCGACGATGGTCGCGACCTCGGCGAACGTGGTGTCGTGCCACTCGTCGTTCTGGCGGTGTCGGACCGCAGTTCGGTCGCCGAACCGCTCCGCCGCGCTGGCGGCCGCCCGCGCGATCGTCCTGTTACTCGCGTCTACTGCTCCTGTAGCCATCGTTCGCCTCCTCGGCTTGGTCCTACTCTAGCCCGCTAGTGGCGCGCGCTCCAGCGGGCCATCCTCACAAACAGCTCGGGGTGTGAGAGCGCGGGCAGCCCTGGATCGAACTCTCGATACAGGTTGGCGACGTTCGCCGCGATGCGCTCAGGGTCGCCCCAATCGCGAAAGTCGGAGATGTCGATGTCGTCGGCCGCCGCGTCCTCGTTCATGCCGGCGTCGAAGCGGCTTCTCGCTTCATCGCGGATGTAAGTCAGGTAGCGCTGGACGTCGCGGACGCCCGAGTGGTCGGTGACGGGACCGTGGCCGGGGACGATCGTGGTCGCGTTCAGGTCGAGGATCCGGTCACACGCGAGCAGCCAATTCGACACCGGACCGGCCCACATCATCGGGGTCCCCTCGATGAACAGGAGGTCGCCGGTGAACACGACATGCGCGTCGGGCACGTAGGCGATCGAGTCGCCGCTCGTGTGCGCGGGTCCGAGCTGGAGCAGCCGGACGTGGCGGTCGCCCACGTCGAGCACGGCGTCCACTTCAAACGCCTGAGTGGGCAGGCGCTCGGTCACCGAGGCGAAGTCGAACTGACGCAGTGTGCGCGCGGCGAAGGCGTCGAACTCGGGGCCAAGGTCGAGCTTGTTGAACAGCGTGTCGACGGCGCTGGGGGGCACGTTGCGCATGTCTTCGATCGCCCGGGCGCTGGCGACGATCGGGATCCCGTCGGGCAGCAGCTCATTGCCGAACCAGTGGTCGCCGTTGCCGTGGGTGTTGAACGCCTGGCCGATCGGGTGCTGGTCGGTGATCGGCCGCATCTGGTCGAGCATGTCGCGGGTGAGGCCGAGGTCGAACAGCGTGTCGACGAGCAGGGAGGTCCCCTGCGACGTGATCAGGCCGGCGTTGCTCCAGCCCCAGCCGCCGTTGGGCTGGAGGTAGGTGTAGAGCCCGTCTCCGAGCTCGTGCAGTCCCTTTGTGTATGCGATCTTGGCCACTGTCTTCTTAGAACTCGGGCTCGGCTGGGAGGCCCACGTAATTCTCGGCCAGGCTACGCGCCGCCGCCTCTGAGCGGTCGACGTACTCGAGCCGGGCGAGCTGCATCCGGCGCTGGAACGGGCCGCCGCCGAGATCGTGGAGCATCTGGGTCATGTAGTTCGAGAAGTCCTGGGCTCGCCATACCCGGCCCAGGGCGGCTTTTGTGTATGCGTCGGCTCGTTCGGTTCTTCCGTGCTTTATCAGGTCGCTCAGTGCCGGGGCGAGGAGGCGCACGTCGTTGACCGCCAGGTTGAGGCCCTTGGCGCCGGTGGGCGGCACGATGTGCGCCGAGTCGCCGGCCAGAAACAGGCGACCGTGCTGCATCGGCTCGGCGACGTAGGAGCGCATCGGGGTGATGCCCTTATCGAAGATGGTGCCCTCGTTGACGTCGCCCAGGCGCGTCTGGAGCTCGCTCCAGATCCGGTCGTCGGGCCAGTTGGCGATGTCCTCGTCGGCGTCGACCTGGAGGTAGAGGCGGCTGATTTTCTCCGAGCGCATCGTGTAAAGGGCGAAGCCGTCGGCGTGCCAGGCGTAGATCAGCTCATCGGTGGCGGGTGAGGCCTCGGCCAGGATCCCCAGCCAGCCGAAGGGGTAAACGTAGTCGTACTCGGTGATGTGCTCCGCGATCGTCGGGCGACTGACGCCGTGGAAGCCGTCACATCCGGCGATTGCGTCACACGTGAGCTCGTGGGCCTGGCCGTCGTGCTCGTAGCTGATTCTCGGTGTGTCAGTCTCGATGTCGTGCAGCTGGACATTGTTGACTTCAAAGCGGATTTGGACGTTGCGATCGAGCAGAGCGTTGGTGAGGTCCTTGACGACCTCCTGCTGGCCGTAGATCGTGATGTGCCGGCCGGTGAGGCCGGTCATGTCGACATAGTGGTTCTGCCCGCGGTAGCGGAGGTAGATGCCGTTGTGCTCGAGGCCCTCGCGGTCCAGCCGCTCCGCGACGTCGAGCTCATGCAGCAGATCGACGGTGTTCTGCTCGAGGAGCCCGGCGCGCACACGCTTCTCGACGTAGGCGCGGTCGCGGGACTCGAGCACGACCGTGTCGATGTTGGCCCGGTGCAGCAGCATGGCCAGGGTCAGCCCAGCGGGGCCGGCGCCGACAATGCCTACCTGGGTGCGCACGGCGGCAGTCTATGCGTGGGGGTCGCGGTTCGGCCCGGTGACGACGATGACCTCGAGCCGGCGCGGGCCGTGAACACCGCGGACCCGGACCATCTCGATGTCCACGGTGGCGGAGGGACCGGAGATGAAGGTGAGCGGGCGGGTCGGATCGGTTTGGAGCTGTGTGATCGCCTCGGGAACGGAAGAGACGATCTGCTCTTGGCGGACGACGCAGAGGTGATAGTCGGGGACGAGCGTGAGCGCGCGCCGGCCCATCCCGGGCCCGCCGTCGAGGACGATCGTGCCGGTCTGCGCGATCGCGAGGGCGCAGGTCGTGATGACCCCGTCGGAGGCGTCGAGGTCGTGGGGGTCGAGGGGCGGCTCGTCCGTCAGGGGGTTGGCGACCCATGCGTCCGGGATGCCGGCGGGGGCGACGATCTTGCCGTCACCTAGGAGCTCGCGGACGGCCTGGTCGAGGTCATGCTCTGCCACTTGGTGGGTTTTTGCTTCGTAGTGGGCGAGGCGGTCGAAGAAGGTTTGTAGGCCGTCGTCGGTGGCGGTCCGGTACTCGCGGGCGATGTTGCTTGGTGGTTCGGCGTCACGGATGGCGGATCTCACCCGGCCCAGGATCTCGTCGCGCGCGCTCAACGCTTGCTCCACCAGTCGCGAAACGGGATTTTTGGCGGATCGGGCAGGTCGCGCGTGCTCGTCCAGTGCGACAGTGGGGGCGGGGCGGCGTGCCGGATCAGACGTATCAGCCTGGCTGATCTGAGTGCGGCGGTCCACCGTCGGCGGCCGCTCATGGCCGTTGCCGCCGCTTTGAAAGTCGCGTCCTGCGCTTTGTGTGGCTTGGCTTTGACCGCGTCGTGTCTGAGCTTGACGAGCACGGTCGGGATGTCGATCTCGACCGGGCACACCTCGTAGCAGGCGCCGCAGAGCGTGGAGGCGAACGGCAGCTCGGAGGCGTGCTCGACCCCGGCCATGAGCGGGGTGAGGATCGCGCCGATCGGTCCCGGATAGGTCCCGCCGTAAGCGTGGCCGCCGGTGCGCTCGTACACGGGACACACGTTGAGGCAGGCGGCGCAGCGGATGCATCTGAGTGCCTGACGTCCGGTCTGGTCTCGGAGTGCGTTCGTCCGGCCGTTGTCGAGCAGGACGATGTGGACGTTGGTTGGTCCGTCGTTGTCAGCGACCCCGGTCCAGATCGAGTTGTAAGGGTTCATCCGCTCGCCGGTAGCGGAGCGGGGGAGGAGTTGGAGGAACACCTCGAGGTCCCGGAAGGTGGGGATGAGCTTCTCGATTCCGACCACGGAGATCAGCGTGTCGGGCAAGGTCAGGCACATGCGGCCGTTGCCCTCGGATTCGGCGATGAGAAGCCCGCCGGTGTCGGCAATCGCGAAGTTGGCGCCGCTGACTGCGGTCTTGGTGTGCAGAAAGAGACGTCTGAGGTGCTTTCGTGCTGCCTCGGCGAGATCGTGTGGATCGTCGGTGAGGTTTTTCGGCGCGTCCGGCATGTGGTCGAGGAAGATCCGGCGGATCTCAGCCCGGTTCTTGTGGAGCGCCGGGACGACGATGTGGCTGGGGCGGTCGTGGGCGAACTGGATGATCATCTCGGCGAAGTCGGTCTCGTGCGCGGTGATGCCTTTCGTTTTCAAGGCTTCGACGAGGCCGATTTCCTGGGTCGCCATCGACTTGACCTTGATGACCTCGCTGTGGCCGGTTTGTTCGATCAGGCCGGTGACTAGGTGGTTGGCCTCGGCGGCGTCGCGCGCCCAGTGGACGTGGGCTCCGCTGTTGGTTGCGTTGCGCTCGAACTGCTCCAGGTAGGTGTCGAGGTGACTGAGTGTTTGGTCCTTGATCGCGGCGCCGGCTCGTCTTAGTTGCTGCCAGTCGGGGGTCTCGGCGACCAGGCCGGCGCGGCGCTCGCGGATCGTGGCCGTGGCCTTGCGGACGTTGCGGCGCAGCTGAGAGTCGTTGACCGCGCTCTTCGCATTCTGTGGGAAGTCCGGATCGTCGGTCCAGATCAGATCGCCGGTGCTCATGTCGCCGGTGCTCACGTCGCTGTGTCCGTGTCTGTGCTCGCCAGGATCTCGGCCAGGTGAAGCGTTCGGATGCCGGCGCGGATCCGGTCCAAGCCGCCGCCGATGTGCATCAGGCACGAGCGATCGCCGGCGCACAGGACCTCGGCGCCCGTCTCGATCACCGATTCCATCTTGTCGGCCAGCATCGCTGCCGACACATCGGGGTTCTTGATCGAGAAGGTTCCGCCGAAGCCGCAGCATTCGTCGTTGCGGGGGAGCGTCACAAGGTCGATGCCGTGGACGTTCTGTAGAAGCCGGAGCGGGCGGTCGCCGACCTTGAGCATCCGGACCGAGTGGCAGGTCGGGTGGTAGGTGACCCGGTGGGGGAAGTAGGCACCGACGTCCTCGGTGTGCATGACGTCGATCAGAAACTGGGAGAGCTCGTAGGTCTTGTCGGCTGTTCGTTGTGCTCTGGCTGCGAGCGCCTCGTCGTTTGCGTCTCTGGCGATCATCACGTGCTGGTGGCGGATCGCGCCGGCGCACGACCCGGACGGGACGACGATCGCGTCGTACTCTTTGGAAGGTGTCGACGTAGCGCGCGGACGAGGTTCGGCTCGAAGTAACCGCTGTTGGCGTGCATCTGGCCGCAGCAGGTCTGCTCGAGCGGGAACTCGACGGTGTGGCCGAGGCGCTCGAGAATCTGAACGGTCGCCCTGCCGGCGTCGGGGAAGAGCGCGTCGACCAGACAGGTGGCGAATAGCGCTACGCGCATCGCCTGCATCATCCCCGTTTGGCGCCTGACGGCGCTCGGCGGGTCACGGCTTAGCTTCAATTCCGCAACAAATCGCCTGCATTTGGCGATGTTCGGGGGTGGCGGGTGGACACTTTCGGTATGCCCCCCGGATCCGACCGTACTAATCGATCACTCGCCGTCTCTCCCGGCGCGAGTGCATGTGTGGGCACGTCCAGCGGGACTAACTTCGCACTCGGCGAGCCCGAGGTGCCGAGTGAGCGGTTAGTACGGTGACCGGCGCGGAACGTGACAAGGCGACGGGACGGATCGCCGGCGCGAATCGGACGATCGTGACGGCGGCGCAGCTGCGCGAATGCGCACTGGGGAAGCGAGCGATCGAGTATCGGGTCTCGGCCGGGCGCCTGCACGTCGTGTTCCGCGGCGTGTATTCGTTCGGCTGCGGGGAGCTGCCGCCACTGGGTCGGGAGCTGGCGGCGTTGCTCGCGTGCGGAGAAAAGAGCTTCCTGAGCCATCGCTCAGGTGCCTTTGTCTGGGGCCTGATCGAGCACGCGCCGGAGGTGGTCGAGGTGACCGTGGTCGGGCGACCGTGCGCCTCCCGAGACGGGCTGCGGGTGCACCGGGTTCAAGACATCGACACGCGGGAGTTGCGCCGGCGGGAAGGCCTCTGGGTCAGCTCGCCGTCGCGCGTCTGTCTGGAGATCGCCGCCACCTCCCCGTCAGACCTACCGGACGTGATCGATGAGGGCATCGCAAAACGGATCGCGAGCAAGGGGGAGCTCGAGGTCCTCCTGGCTCGCCGCCGTGGGCGCCGCGGCGCCGCGCGGCTGGCGGCGATCCTGGGTGACGAGTCAGCGATGACGATCACCCGCTCGCGAGCGGAGAAGGCGATGCTTAAGCTGATCCGCGACTCGCGGCTTCCGCTACCGGAGGTGAACGTGAGACTTGGGCCCTACAAGCCAGATTTCATGTGGCGATCCCACCGGCTCATCGTGGAGCTCGACAGCTACGGCTTCCACGGCGGCCCCGCGGCGATTCAAAACGACCGCGACAAGGACCTCTTCTACCGGGACGCTCGGTTCGATGTGCTCCGCTTCCTGCGGGCGCATGTCATTTATGAACCGGCGATGGTCCTCGTGCGGCTCGCGCGGGCGCTCGCGCTGCGCGAGCCTGAGTAGGTCAGGCGGCCTGGGTGGCGGCAGCGCTCGCCTCGCGCCGCTCGACCTCGGCCCGCACCACGGGCACGACCTCGGTCCCGAACAGCTCGATCGAGCGCATGACGTCGGTGTGCGCCACCGCGCCGACGCTCATCTGGCCGACGTAGCGCTGATGGCCGAACAGCTCGTGCTCGAACAAGATCTTCTCGGCGACCTCGTCCGGCGAGCCAGCGGCCAGGGCGCCGCGGGGCGAACGGAGCGCGTCGTATTGGGCCCCACCCACCCGGCCGGACGGTGGCCACCCGCGCTCCCGGCCGATGCGGTTCATCATCGCCAGGTACGGCGCGGCGAAGGCTCGATCGGCCGCTGACGAGGTCTCGCCGACGAAGGCGTGGGTGTTGATCGCGACCCGCGCGTCCGTCGGATCGTGGCCGGCCGCCTCGAACGCCTGACGGTAGAGGTCGACGAGCGGCACGAACCGCTCGGGCTGACCGCCGATGATCGCGACGGTCAGTGGCAGACCGAGGGCCCCGGCGCGAACCACCGACTGCGGCGTTCCGCCGACGGCGACCCACACGGGGAGCGGATCCTGGATCGGCCGCGGCCACACGGCCGCGTCGTTGAGCGGCGCGCGATGGCGACCCGACCAGGTCACATGCGTCGACGCGCGGATCTTCAGCAACAGTTCGAGCTTCTCGGCGAACAGCTCGTCGTAGTCGTCGAGGTCGTAGCCGAACAGGGGGAAGGACTCGATGAACGAACCCCGCCCGGCCATGATCTCGGCTCGACCTCCCGAGATCAGGTCAAGCTCCGCGAACTGCTGGAACACTCGGACGGGGTCGTCCGAGCTGAGCACCGTGACCGCGCTCGAGAGCCGGATCCGCTCGGTCCGTGCCGCGATTGCGGCCAGGGCGACGGCGGGCGAGGAGACGAGAAAGTCGGCGCGGTGATGCTCGCCGACCGCGAATACGTCAAGACCCAGCTGGTCGGCGAGCTCGGCCTCCTCGAGCAGCTCACGCATGCGCTGCTCCGGGCTGACTCCCGAGGCGAGGTCGGCGAAGGTGGCAAGTCCAAGTTCCATGATGGGAATCAGGATAGCACGATAGTTGTCCCCACAACTATCGTCATGGAGGGAGTCGACTAGACCGTGGTCTGTTCGAGCGAGGGCGCGGCGGCGGCGAGCTGCAGCGCTCGGGTTTTGGCGGCTCGGACCTCCGAGGTCAGCGTGTCGAGGTCGTAGACGCCGTAGTGGCGCCGGCCGTTGATGAAGAACGTCGGTGTGCCCGACACTCCGCTTTCGTCGGCGCTGGCGACGTCCTCGCTGACGCGTGAGGCGTACTGCCGAGTCCGCAGCTCATTCCTGAAGCGGTCGACGTCGAGGCCGAGCTCAGTGGCGTACCTGGCGAGATCGCGCGGTGTCAGCTCCCCCTGATGCGCGAGCAACTTGTCATACATCTCCCAGAACTTGCCCTGCGCCGCAGCCGCTTCAGACGCCTCGGCGGCGAGCTGCGCGCTGGGGTGGACGTCGGTGAGCGGCAAATGGCGAAACACGTATCGGACGTCATCGCCGTGCTGGGCGAGCAGCTCTCGGATCGTGCCTTCGGCCATGCCGCAGTACGGGCATTCGAAATCCCCGTACTCCACCAGCGTCACCGGGGCGTCATCGGGACCCCGGATGTGGTCGTACTCGGGATCGACTTCGGCCGTCAGGTCGAGGATGTCCTCGGAGGTCCGGGCCACCTGGCGCGCGCGAAGCGTCTCGGGCAACCGCCGGATCAGGCGGGTCAAGGCCCAAGCCAACGCCGGCGCGACCAACACCGTGCAGAGCGTCCCGAGCTTCGCCTCGTCGAGCTCGATGCCGGTGAAGGCGAGGCTCGACACGAGAATCGAGACGGTGAAGCCGATCCCGGCGCAAGCGCCCGCCGTGAGCAGCACGGGCTCGCTGATCGGCGAGGGCGGCCCGTGAAACGCGGGTCGCGAGGCGATCCACGAGCCGGTGAACACCCCGATCGGCTTGCCCACAACGTATCCGAGCAAGATCCCCCACGTGATCGGCGAGGAGGCCGCGTCGCTCAGCAGGGTCGAGGTCATGTGGATGCCCGCGTTCGCGAGCGCGAACAGCGGCACGATCACGTAGCTCGTCCATGGGTGGAGCTCGTACTGGAGCCGCTCGTTGGGCGAGATCGCCGACTGCAGGCTCTGTTGAGCGGAGCGAGCAAGTTCGGGTGTCGGTTGCTCGCGAAACTCGCGGGTCAGCGCCGTCGCCCGCTCGAGATCGTCGCGCGTCGGCGGGTACGCGCTCGTCCCGAGTCCGATCGCCAGCCCAGAGATGACCGGGTCGATGCCGGATTTGAACATCGCGATCCAGATCCCGACGGCGAGGCCGACCGAAATCGCGGTCCGCCCGAACGGCGCATAGCGCAGTGCCACCAGCGCCCCGAACAACGCGATCGCGATGCTCAGCGCGAGCACCGAGACGTGGGTGGTGTAAACGGTCGCGATGACCACGAGCGCGGCGAGGTCGTCCGCCACGGCCAGTGTGAGCAGGAACACGCGAATGCGGGTTGCGGTCCGAGGCGTCACGAGTGCCACCGCCGCGAGCGCGAACGCCGTGTCGCTGGACATCGCCGCGCCCCATCCGTGCCCTCCGGCGCGGCCGGCGTTGAATGCGAGGTAGATCAGTATCGGCACCGTGATGCCGCCGATCGCCCCGAACACGGGGACCGCGAGCCGGCTCCGTTCGCGGAGCTCTCCGAGGTCGAGCTGGCGCTTGGCCTCGAGGCCGACGACGAGGAAGAACAGCGTCATCAGTCCCTCGTTGACCCAAGTGCGAAAGTCGGCGGCGATTCCCGTGCTTCCCACGTGGATCGAAAGCTCGGTGCGCCACACCGACTCGTACGTGTGCCACCACGGCGAGTTCGCCCACACGAGCGCGGCAATCGCGGCGCCGAGCATGACGAACGCTCCGCCGGCCTCGGTGCTCAAGAAGTTGCGGACGGGTGCGGCGAGGTTTCTCGCCCACGCGGTCCGGCCGCTGAACGGAACCGCCTCTGTGGTGACGCTCATCGCGGCGGCTTACTCGAGTAGTGGCGGGTCGCGCAGATTCGAGTTGATCTGGTTTGACAGCGCCTCGGATGCGGCGCGCTGGGCCAAGAGCCGCTGCTGTTCGTCGGCGTCGTCGAGCAGCACGGACTCGTACGCGTCGGCGGCGATCTGGTAGCGCTCGCGCTCGCGCTCGGTGTCGAGCGCGGCCTCGCGCCGGAGCGACTCGGCGCGCTCGGCGACCGCCGCGGCCGGCTCGTCGGCCGAGTGGACCTCCTCGTGGTCGACGCCGCTGGTGAACGTGAACCGGCGCTCGCCACTCGCGGTCGGCCGGTACGCGATGCGGTCGATCGCGATCGAGCCGTCGTCCTCGACGCGCGTGCTGATCTCATAGTGCGTGTACGGCTGGATCGTCGAGAGCCATTGCCGGCGATGGTCCTCGACGACTGCGTTGCCACGGCCCTCGATCGAGTTCGCGGTGAGCTCGGCGACGTGCACCCAGCCCCAGTGGGTCGCGATGAGCACGGCGCCGAGGGCGACGATCGCGATGGGGAGCCCGTCAAGCCCGCTCGCGAGGCCATCGATCACTCCGAGGACGACGAGCAGACAGCCGATCACGAGCGACGCCGCCGTGAGCGTCGCGCCGGTGCCGACGATCCGTCCGCGGGCGCCGCTCGGCACGAACGTCTCGGGTCGTCCGAGGAGCTCGGGCAGGTTGGCCAGATCCTCAGACAGGAGCCGCGGGTCGGGCTCGCGTCCCACCAGCTCGGCTGGGCTCTGCTCCTCAGGCATGTATGAGGTGAAGGTACACCCCGATCGGCGCGCTTCGCAGGGGTGCTAAATCGACACCATGGGGTCCCGGATACTCGGGAAGCGGTCCTACACTGATCGTTATCAGATAACGCGCCGGATGGATCGGCCAGCGCATGACACCCGACCCTGGAAAGGGGGGGCAAGATGCCGTTGTTTTTCTTCACAGTCGAACAGCAGGAACGCGCGATCGTGGAGCGGTTCGGGAAGTTCGTGCGCGTCGCCGGCCCGGGTCTGCAGACCAAGACGCCGTTCGTCGAGCGCGTCGCCGGACGGATGAGCCTGCAGGTCGAGCAGTTGAACTCCCAGATCGAGACCAAGACGAAGGACAACGTGTTCGTCCAGGTCAAGCTCGCGGTCCAGTACAAGGTGGGCACGTCGGAACAGCAGGTTCAGGACGCGTACTACAAGCTCGACAACCCCGAGGTACAGATCCAGTCCTACGCGTTCGACGTGGTCCGCTCACACATCCCGAGCATGGACCTGGACGAGGCGTACGCCGACGCGGACACGATCGCCATGCACATCCAGGACACGCTGCACCGGCAGATGGCCGACTACGGGTACGAGATCGTCAAGGCACTGATCACGAACATCGAGCCCGACCAGCGGGTCAAGGACGCGATGAACAACATCAACGCCTCGCAGCGCAACCAGATCGCCGCCGCGGCCCAGGGAGACGCCCAGAAGACACTTGCGGTCAAAAAGGCCGAGGGTGAGCGGGAAACGATGCGCCTACAGGGCGAGGGCGTCGCGGCCGAGCGCAAGGCGATCGCCGAAGGCCTGCACGAGTCGCTCGAGATCATCGCCCAGCACGGTCTCGACATGCGGGAGGCGATGGCGCTGGTGGCGCTCACCCAGTACACCGACATGATCCGTGCCCTCGGCGAGTCTGCGAACAGCAACACGATCCTGCTGCCTCACTCGCCGAGCGCCGTGGGGGATCTGATGGGGCAGATTCGCGACGGCATCCTGGTTGCGGATCTGGCCGGCGACAACGTAAACAATGCCGGAAAGAAGGCCGTGCTCCCGGCCGGGCGCCGACCGGATTCGCCGCCCAATAACTGAGGCCGACGTGGCGCTCCAGGCTCTTGGCAACCGCGAAATCCCGCGTAAGGCCTCGCCCTCAGAAACTAAGGTGGAAAGGTATGAAACCGTGTGCGAATTGCCGATGACGCGCGGCTCGGCTTAGCCGAAACTGGTTCTTGTCCGAAGCTCGCGAAGCGAGTCCGAACAGCGAAAGGAGCCAGAAGTGTTGACATCGGCGACATCCACATCTCAGTCCAAGGGCGCGGTCAGGCGGCTGAAGCGGCTACTGGCCGAGCTGGACTATGTCGAGCGGCGTGTGTTCGAGATCCGCACCGGGGTCCCGGTCCGCCGTCCGAAGATCAGCCGGAGCGTCGAGGAGCTCGAGCAGCTCTACGCAGCTTAACCGTGGCCGACCCCAGGCCGATCTGCGGGGTTGAGTGCACCTTGATCTAGAGGCCGAGTAGCCTTTATGCACCATGTGGCAAGTCGCCTGGGTGCTGGCATTTGGTCTCTGTCTCGGCGCACTCGGCCTCGCGCCCGGCCGCAGCCAGCGGCGACCGCACTTCTGGCTTCGGCTCCTCATGGTGCCGCTTGTTCCGGCGTGTGCCTTTTTAATCGCCTCGGCCATCCTCCCCATCTGGAGGACGCAGGCGATGGCCTGGCTAGTACTGATGGCCATTCCAGCGTTCATCCTCCTGCCCGCGCTGTTGTTTCGCCCCCCGGGCTCGCCACCGGGCCCCAGCGGAGACGGGGGTGGGGGACCCCCCGGCCCCGACCCGCCGCCTCCCCCCGCGCCGACGCGACCGCGTGGCGGCATCCCGCTGCCGGACGCTGAGCAGGCGCGCACCCGCGTGCGCGACCACTTCCGCCCCCGGCTGATCGGTCGCCGCGCCCGGCGACCGGCACGAGAGCCCGCTCGATCGCCACGGGTCCCGTCGCCGTAGCGGGCGAATTCCGCCGCATCGCGGCCGAATACCGACGCCATGGACGCGCGCCGGTTGGGGGGGTAAGATCGCCGCGGCAGTCGACGGAAGGGATCCCTGAGGAGGGTGGTATATGGCGAACGTAGCCGCTGCGCCCGGCCAGGCGCCGCAAGCATCTCTTGACGCCGATGGGCTTGACCGGGGGGTTGGGTTCCTCGGACTCCTGTGGGCGTCCGAAACGTCGATCATTGGTTCCGGTTGGCTGTTCACGGCCCTCGGCGCGGCGGTGATCGCGGGGCCGTCAGCAATCATCGGCTGGGTCCTGGGGTCGATCATCATCATCTCCCTGGCGCTCGTGCATGCCGAGCTCGGGGGTTTGTTCCCGGTCACCGGCGGCACGAGCCGGTTCCCGCACTACGCGTTCGGCAGCTTCGCGGGAGCGACGTTCGGATGGGCGTCCTACCTCCAGGCGGCCAGCGTGGCGCCGATCGAGGTGCTCGCGTGCGTCCAGTACCTATCGACCGCCCATTGGGCGCGCAACTTCTACAAGGCTCATGCGGTGGGACCGGGCACTCTGTCCGGCGTCGGCATCCTCGTGGCCGTTCTCCTGATGGTGTTCTTCGTGGTCCTGAACTTGTTCGGCATCCGCTGGCTGGCTCGGGTCAACGGCTACATCACGGGGTGGAAGATCGCGATCCCGGTGATCACGGTCCTGGTCCTCCTGATCACCCACTTCCACCCGTCGAACTTCGGCAACGCGGGCGGCGGCTTCTTCCCGACGCACGGGTCGGCGCTCAAGGCGATCCTGCTGACAATGCCGGCCGGAATCATCTTCTCGCTGCTCGGATTCGAACAGGCGGTGCAGTTAGGGGGAGAGTCGAAGAATCCGGGCCGAGACCTGCCACGGGCCGTGATCGGCTCGATCCTGATCGGCGCGGCGATCTACCTGCTCGTCCAGATCGCCTTCATCGGCGCGATGAAGCCGAGCCTGCTCGCCTCCCAGCACGGGTGGACGAACCTCGGCCCGACCAACACCGACCCCACGGTGGTCAAGCTCAACGCGGGTCCGTTCTTCACCGTGGCCAGCATCGCCGGCCTGTCCTGGCTAGCCACCGTCCTGCGGATCGACGCGGTCGTATCGCCGGCGGGAACGGGTCTGATCTACCAGACCGCGTCCTCGCGGCTGAGCTTCGGCCTGGCCAGGAACGGCTACATCCCGAGCGTCTTCGAGAGCATCAACCAGCGGACCAAGGTGCCGGTGTTCGGAGTCATCGTCGCGACGATCATCGGGCTCCTGTTCCTGCTGCCGTTCCCGGCCTGGAGCGAGCTGGTCAACGTTGTGACGCTCGTCTCGGTGGTGATGTACGCGGCCGCCCCGCTCGCCCTCGCCGCGCTGCGAAGGCAGAAACCGGACCTACCGCGGTCCTACCGGCTACCTGCGGGCGAGATCTTCGCGCCGGTGGCGTTCATCTTCGCGACCTGGGTGATCGTCTTTTCCGGCTGGGAGTCGTACACGACGTTCATGGTGGCGATGATCCTCGGCTACCTGATCATCTGGCTGTCCTACCAGTTCCACCTCAACCCGAAGGCGCCCAAGATGGACTGGCAGTCGGCACCTTGGATCCTGGCGTACTTCGTGGGGATGGGGCTCATCTCGTACTTTGGGGACTTCGGGCCGGGCGGCATCATCGGCGGCATCGGGGTCTTCAAGCATGTCCTGGACCAGGGCGGCAACGACGATCTCACTCTGGGCGGGACACTCGCCCTGTCCGCCGTGCTTGCCCTGGGGATCTACTGGTGGGCCCTGGCCACGCGGCTGCCCGAGCACGTGGTGGACGAGTACGTGCGCGACGTGTATCCGCCGCCCTTGGCGGAGTAGCCAGCCCTACCCGGTCAAGCCGGTTCACCGTTCCCGATCAGGCGGCTTCAGGGCCGCCTGATCGTCGGAGCGGCTCACGCCGCCCAGGGTCGTAGCTGCCGCGTGGCCCGCGTCGCGCGGACGGAAAGCGACTCGCCGGCGCCCGGGTGATAGAGCGGGCCCGTCCCGTCTGTGATCAGGAGCCAGGCCTGCGCGACCCCGTGAGCCGCCACCGGCCCGGGATCGTCGAGTGTGTCCGCGAGCACGTTCAGCTCCTCGCTCGCCTGTCTCACCGTCCCGCGATTCGGCCTGACGGGCATCATCCGACCGAGCCGAGGACGATCCTCGTCCGCTTCCCGGATGATCCGCCGAAGCGCGCTCGCGATCGACCAGCGGCGATCCGGTTCGGTCAGGCGCTGGGCGCGTAGGGCGAGGGGTGCACTCGACTCTGGCGAGACGCCTTCCGCCAACGCCCGATCGAGCCGACGAGCGAGCCATTGCGCTGCCAAGCGGTCACGCAGGCGCGGCCGCTCGACAGACACGGTTCCCGGCTGCCCGCAGGCGAGGAGAACGGTGCAGCTACCGCTGCTGAGTTGAAGTCCCATGACCAACAACAATGTTACGCTGGTCACGGTGACCTGTCAACCGACTTTGGTGGTCACACGATTACAATCGAACCGATGACGGTGGTTCCGACCTGGTTTCTCGGCAGCGACAAGAAGCCCGCACCGATGCCGCTGCTCCTGGTGCAGGGGTTCGTCAACACACTCGATATCGAGGAGGGGACCGATGTGCTCGCCGATGCCGACGCCGCCCGCGCTTGGCTCATCGACGCTGGCCTGCTCGACCCGGGGGCGTCGGCGAGCCCGTCTGAGGTGAGGCGCGCGCGTGAGGTCCGCGAGAGCCTCCGGTGGCTGTTGCAGCGCGCTGACCCAGACTCGGGCGGTCGCGAGGATCGGCTGGCACCGCTGCGCAGGCTGACCGAGACTCACCGGGCGCGTCTGACGCTAGACGACGGCGGCGCCATCGGGCTCGCGAACGCCCGCCACCACGGCCTCGACGACGGCCTGTTCGAGCTACTGCTGATCGTTCGGCGGGCTCAGGAAGACGGGAGCTGGGAGCGCCTGAAGGTGTGCACCAATCCCGACTGCCATTGGGTGTTCTTCGACCGGTCACGCAACCAGCAGGGGAGCTGGTGCGATATGGCGGTGTGCGGCAACCGCCACAAGAACCGCGAGCTACGCGCGCGCCGACGCTGATCTGAGCAGGGCCGGAGCGCGCCGGGGGGAGTCGACCGGCGCGCCCCAAGGGCCCTGGGAGAAGGACGGCCTCGCCGGCAGGGACGAGGCCGCGACTAGGCCGACGCGATCAATGCCACACCCAGCGGGCGAGGTGGATGACCCATGACACGGTCGGTCCGCCGGTCTGCGTCGCCGTGATCGTCACCGGCAGCAGATGCCAGACGCCATTGGACCCCAATTCGGTCTGACCCGCCGAGTTGAGCTCCACGTTCTGGAAGCCGCCGCTGTCGGCCGGGATCGAGTAGTCGCGCTCTGCGATCGTCGTCCCGTTGTGCGACATGGTCAGGTGACCCGTGCACGGGCTCGTGCCGTGGAAACAGCCGAGCTCGGCGCCGACCACCCACCCGGGTGAGACGAACCCCTCGTGCCCGAGCACGGCCACCTGGCTGATGGCTGTCGACGGCGTGGTCAGCGTCTGATCGGCGCCGTCGCTCGTACCGGCCGAGCTCGTGGCTACGAGTCGGTAGTGATAGGTGGCGTTCGGGCTGAGCCCGAAGATCTCCTGGTGGACCGCGACGGGCGTCGTTCCGGACCCCACGTTGGCGGGGCTTGTCTGGGTCCCGTATGTCGTCGAGGGGCCGTACTCGATGTAGTAGCTGGTCGCCTGACCGTTCGGATTGACGGTCCCGCTCAGCGTCGCGTCCGACTGGCCGATTTGACTAGCCGGCGCGGTCGTAACGGTGGGCGGACTGGAAGCGGCCGAGGCCGGCGCTGGACGGCCGGCGGATGAGATGGCGACCGCGAGCACGCCACAGACAATCAGCACGATTGCCGCGGCGACGCGCATTCTGCGCATGCTGCCTCCCTTCGTGTCTGTTTACCTAATCACCTAACAGAGGGGGGAGGTGAGAGTTGCGAACCCCCGTTTGATCGCTGACACCCGCTTTATGCGGTGCGTCCGGAACGCTCGATCGCCAGCCGCGGGATCGTGATGTGCGCGATCGGCCCGATCCCGAGCGCGTACACGACCGTGCCGATGCCCACCGTCCCGCCCAGAAGCCAGCCGGTTGAGAGGACCGTAAGCTCGATGCAGGTGCGCACGACGCGAATCGAGTGACCGCGCGCGGCCAAGCCGACCATGAGGCCGTCGCGTGGCCCGGGCCCCAGACCGGCCCCAATGTAGGCGCCGGTGGCGATGCCGTTGAGCATCACGCCGCCGCACATCACGACCACTCGAGCGGGCAACCCATGCACGGGTGGCACCGCCGCCAGGACCGCGTCGATGACCAGGCCGACGAGGATCACGTTCGAGACCGTGCCGAACCCGGGCCGCTGGCGAAGCGGAATCCACAGCAGCAGCACGGCGACGCCAACGATGATCGCCCAAGTGCCCACGCCTAGGCCGAATCGGCGCGAGAGCCCCTGATGCAGGACGTCCCACGGGTCGACCCCGAGGCCGGCGAGCAGAAGCATCGAGGCGCTGAGCCCGTACAGGACGAGGCCAACGTAGAGCTGGACCAGGCGTCGCACGCGTGGGGGCCGCAGCCAGGACATTCCCCGAGTCTGCCAGACAATGGCCTGTACAGCCGCAGGCCAATTTGCTAGAAGTGGTACGTGGCGATCGTTCCGGCGCAGCGGGTGGTCGAACTGCTCGGCCCGTGGCGGCGCGATGGCGTCAGTCGTGAGCGGCTGGCCGGAGCGGTGCGCGCGCTTGTCCTCGACGGGCGCCTCGCGGTGGAGAGCCGGCTGCCGGCCGAGCGCGGGCTGGCGACGGCGTTGGGGGTCAGCCGGGCCACGGTGACCAGCGCATACGACCAGCTGCGCGAGGAGGGCTACGTCGAGAGCCGGCAAGGCGCCGGGAGCTGGGTGACCCTGCCGGGAGGCAATCGGGCGGCTCCTTCGGATGCGATCGTGTCCGGGTCCGGACTCGACCTGCGGATCGCAGCGCTCCCCGCGCCGCCCGTGCTCGAAGAACTCTTCGCGGGAGCCGTCCGCGAGCTGCCGCGCTGGCTGGACCACCACGGCTACGACCCGCTCGGGCTTCCACCGCTCCGTCGCGCGATCGCCGCGCGCTTCGAGCAGCGTGGGCTCCCCACCCGCCCCGAGCAGATCCTCGTCACAAACGGGGCGCTGCACGCGCTCGACCTCGCCATCCGCGCGACCTTCCCGCGCGGCCGCCGCGTCCTCGTCGAGCTGCCGAGCTATCCCGCCGCGCTCGACGCGCTGCGCGCCGTGGGAGGACGTCTGACGCCGGTGCCACTACGCCGGGACGGCTGGGACGTCGACACGATCGAGGCCATCACCCGGGACGAGGCCGTGGCCCTGGCATACCTAATGCCCGATTTCCACAACCCCACGGGACTCGTCATGGATTCGGACACTCGCCGGCGTTCGCTGGGTGCACTCGGGGGGGCGGGCGTCACGACCGTGGTCGACGAGACGTTCGCTGAGCTGAACCTGGACGCGGTGCCCGTACCGACGCCGGCCGCCGCCTTCGGCGATGCGCGCACGATCACGATCGGCTCGCTGAGCAAGGCGGTGTGGGGTGGCCTGCGGGTGGGATGGGCCCGCGCCGATCCGGCGCTGATCCACCGCATGGTCACCGCGCGCGCCGCCATCGATCTGGCCAGCCCGCTGTTCGAACAGATCGTGGCCACGCATACCCTCGCGCGCCTAGACGAGATCCTGGTCGAACGCCGCGACGTGATCCGGACGCGGCGCGCTGCGCTCGCCGATGCCCTTGACGTCCACCTTCCGGCGTGGCGCTACGAGCTGCCCGCGGGAGGGCTCTACATCTGGGCGGAGCTGCCCGGACCGATCAGCACCAGCGTGGCGCTCGAGGCCTCGAGCCGCGACGTGCACCTGACGCCGGGTCCTCGTTTCGCCGCCGCCGGGCTGCTCGAACGCCACCTCCGGCTCCCGTTCACGCTTTCTCCGCCCCAGCTCGAGCGCGCGGTTCAGATCCTCGCCGAGGTGACCCCGCGCGAGTCGAGCGAGGACATCTCCGCGCCGCGGCTACCCGCTTATGTCGCGTGACGGTCTGTCGATCGATGCTCGGCCCCGGAGCTCAACCCGCTGTCGCTGTCCTCCAGCCGTCGTGGTAGCTGAGACGCGCGGGCTCGGAGTACGGCACCGGGCTGACGATCGCGTGGACCTGGATCTGCCTGTGGGGGTGGTCGACCGTGGTCTTGCGCGTGCCGCCGTTCGGCTCGCCCCAGACGACCTCAACCTCGCTGCCGATCTCGACCGCCGGGTCGACGGTGGCGAGTGAGAGCGCCCGCTTCTCGTTGGCGCTGTAACCCGTGAACATCGAGTAGCCCAACACGTTGCCGTCAGGATCGAGCACCGAGTCGAAGTTCGACGAGCCGTAGTTGGCGATCGGCAGGTCGAAGAACTGGAACGGCTCCTCGTGGGCAAACGTGACCGAGGAGAGGATCCGCGTTAGGTCCTCATCATCCCAGGCGAGGGTCACCTTCTTGCGCTGCAGGTCAGGCTCGACCTGCTCGAGCGCGTCGCGGCCGATGAAGTCGTGGTCGAACTTGACGAACTGTCCGTAGCCGAGCTCCCACGGGTTCAGGTAGTAGTCCTCGATGTTGTCCGAGACGAAGCTCCCGGCCAGGGCGTTGTTGGCCTCGTAGCTGTCGGCGCCGAGCCACTCCCGGTAGCTGCGGACAACGCCCTCGCCGGTGTAGATGGCGGGCAGCGGCGAGGGGATCCAGCCCGACTCGAGCGTGTTGGACGCGTACGCGCGAGCGCCACACGGCTCGAGGCCGAACTCCTTGCCCGCCTCGAGGATCGCGCGGCGAATCTCGTCGTAGGTCTCGTAGGGACCCCAAAGCTCGAGCCCGGGCTCGCCCGCCATGCCGTGCCGGAGGGTTCGGACGCGCTGGCCGGCGACGTTCATCTCGGCCATGCGGAAGAACTTGAGCTGCTCGACCGGGCCCCCGTTGACCTTCTCGATCACCTGCCAGGCGTTCGGGCCCTGGATTTGGAAGCGCCAGTACTTGCGCGTGACGGCCTTGCCGTACGGGCGGGAGGGCGAGCGGTTGTCGTACTCGAAATCGAGTTTGTAGCCGCCCGTCTCGGCGTGGAAGTTCAGCCAGTTGGCAGCCGGGTTGCGGCCGACCCAGACGAACTCGTCCTCGTCGAGGTGGAAGAGGATGCCGTCGCCGATCACGTGACCCGACGGCGTGCACGGAACGAACTGCTTGGCCGTGTTGACCGGGAAGTTCGCGACGCTGTTGATCCCGACGTCGGAGACGAGCTTGAGCGCATCCGGTCCCTTGAACCAGAAGTTCACCATGTGGTGTGACTGGTCGAACAGCACGGCGGTCTCGCGCCACGCCCGCTGCTCGTGGCGCCAGTTGGTGAACTCGTACGGCACCACGGGATAGATGTAGGCGCCGATCTGTGAGTTACGCAGCAACTCGACGGTGTCACCCGATTGATCCAGGAACTCTTGCAGATTGCTTGCAGCCATGCCTCTCTCCTTGGTTATCAGTGTCTAGCTCTAGCCGCTGAACTCGCCGTGCTTCGCGTTATGGTCGCGGCCCAGAAATGTGTTCGCCCACGCGCTGGTTCGCGCCAGCGCGTTGTCCTTGAGAACGACGGGGTTACTCAGCATGTCCTCTTCCTCACCGTAAGCCTTCAGGCGCTCGTACGCCTGCGACCAGATGCACTCGGAGTCGTACACCTCGCACAGCCCGTCGCGCGTCCCGCCGCAGGGACCATTTCGCTGGTTCTTGGCGCAGATCGATTCCGGACACACGTACGCGATGTCGGGCAGCGAGCAGTCGCCGCAGTCGCGGCACTTGAACATCGGGACCTTCGCGGCCTGCTCGAGCAGATGGGCGGCGCGGCCGACTGGCTTCGGGGCGGCGTCGACCTTCTCGTAGAACGAGCGGGCCGGCTCGTACAGAGGGCCGGCGGGATCGAACACGGTCTGGTGAACCACCCGGCTGAACCGGTAGCTGAGGGGGACTCGCAGATTGGTGCGGCGCTTGCGCTTGGAGTCGAGATAGTCACGGCGGGGCTGATCCGAGGAGAGGCCGGTATCCGGATCCGCCTCGAACAGGTAGAACTCGCCAGGGCGACCGAACCGCAGCTCGCGGGAGAGCTCGGGCCAGTCGGAGTCGGCATACGCAGTGGCGCGATCAAGGATCTCGAAGAAGGTCTCGGCGGTGGCGTGCCCGCCGAGATACCCGCCGTTGAAGCCCAGCCCACGTGCCACCGTCAGCTGCTTGGCGGCCAGGTCGAGGAAGAAGGCGCGGCCCTTGTCGGGACTCGCGCTCTGACGCTCCGCCAGCGCCAGCAGGCCGTCGGTGACGATGACGCCGGGAATCCGTCCGGCGTGGAAGGCGCGCGCCGCGGGGCCGGAGAGGAGGAAGACGTTGGCCAGGCTGCGGACCGGGAGATCCTCGCGCGCGATGTACCGGACGAGTTCATCGTCCTTACGGGCGTTGTAGCCGATCTGGTTGATCACGAACCGCGCGCCGGTCCGGGCCTTCTTGGCCAGCTTCTGGTACTGGGGGACCACCTCACGCTCGTGGAGCTTGTGGTTGGTGACCACACAGCCCAGGAAGAAGTTGGTCTGCTCGAGCCGTTCGCCGGTCTTGGCGATGTGCAGTCCGGCGTTCATGTCGCTGTACAGCTTGAGCAGACCGACCGAGTCGATGTCGAACACGGGCGCCGCCGTCCCGCCGTAGCCGTCGAGCGGGTAATCGCCCGACAGGCACAGCACGTTGTCGAAGCCCTCGGAGGCGAGCTTCCAGCCGCGGCTCTCGAGCGCGTTGCGGTTCCAGTCCTTGCACGCCAGGTGGATGATCACCTGCTGGCCACGGGAGAGCAGGTCCGTGCCCAGCGTGTCGGGGGCGAGCATGGCGTGGCCACCCGGGTTGTCGGTGATCGACAGTACGTCGATCCGCGGGTCGGCGGCCAGCGCCCGCGCCTTGTCGACGAGCGCACGGCTGCGCTCGGTCGTGACCATGCCCCGGGCCGTCACTAGCTCGACCGCAATCGTGAACGAACCGGGCTCCTGCAGGGAGTCCCGAAACGGGGTCGACGTCACCTCACTCCGCCCTCATGCCTTGAGCCTAGGGGGGCCCGTGAGGGACCGCAACGGACCCTTCCGCTCAGCGGAAGAAAGCGCAACAATGTTCGCTCTGGGAAAAGTCCGACAGCGAAACGACGGCCGATCGGTCACCGGACGCGCGTTCACCGTGCTCGAGACGTTCACCCCCGAGTCTCCGGCCCTGACGCTGTCGGAGATTGCGCGCGGCGCCGATCTCCCGCTCACCACGACCCATCGACTGGTCGGGCAGCTGAGCGCATGGCGGGCGCTCGAGCGCGACGTCGATGGGAGATATCGCATCGGACTGCGTCTGTGGGAGATTGCCTCACTGGCGCCGCGGGGCGTGCCGCTGCGCGAGGCCGCGCTGCCGTTCCTCGAGGACCTGTACGAGGTGACCCACGAGAACGTCCAGCTCGGGGTGAGGGAGGGCCGCGAGGTCGTCTACATCGAGCGGATCGCCGGCCGCCACGCGGTGGGAGTGCTGACCCGGGTGGGCGGCCGGTTCCCGCTGCACGCCTCCGGGAACGGGCTGGTGCTGCTGGCCCACGCGCCCGAGGCGGTGCAGCGCGACGTCCTCGAAGGCGCGCTCCAGCGCTTCACCGAGCACACGATCACCGACCCCGACCGCCTGCGGCGGATGCTGGCTCAGATCCGCCGGGACGGGTTCGCGGTCTCCGACCGTCAGGTGACGGTCGATGCCGTGTCGGTGGCTGCACCGGTCGTCGACGCGCGCGGCGAGGTGATCGCATCGCTGTCGATCGTGACCCGCGCCGGGAGCACCGTGGTCGAGCGGTTGGCTCCGGCGGTGCGCGCCGCGGCGCTCGGCACCTCGCGGGCGGTGTCGGCGCGGCGGCGCCGGCGGGAGTAGTCAAGCAGACAACTTGCATACACTTTACTGATCTGTCTATACTCCGCCGCGCGGCGGCTGCCGAGAGCCGCGTCCGAATCCGGCCCAAGGAGCAGACATGAAGCTGGTGACCTACAACGACGGTCGCGTCGGGCAGCTGGTCGACGGCCAGGTGTTCGAGCTCGACGTCCCGGACATGCGCCGGTACTTCGAGCTCGATGGCCAGGTGGCGCAAACGGGTCGCGCGACGCCCGTCGAGGACGTGACCCTGCGTGCGCCAATCATCCCAAAGAAGTTCTTCCACACCTCTGGCAACTTCCGCGAGCACCACGAGGAGTCCACGCGGGTGGGCTGGTCGCACCCGGTCCTTCCCTGGATCGTGTTCTTCCAGAACGTCGACGCGATCATCGGTCCGGAAGACCCGATCGTCTACCCAGAGGGGATGACCAATGAGCTCGACTATGAGCTCGAGCTCGCCGTCGTGATCGGCAAGACGGGGAAGTTTTTCTCCCCGGAGGAGGCCGAGGAGTACATAGCCGGCCACGTCGTGTTCAACGACATCACGGCCCGCGACATCCAGCGCGAGGAGATGAAGTCGGGCGTGTTCTGCCTGTCCAAGAGCATCGACACGTTCTGCCCGCTTGGTCCTTGGATCGTCACGCCGGACGAGGTCGGCGATCCGCACGAGCTGAGCATGGAGCTACGGGTGAACGGTCAGCCGCGGCAGCAATCGCATATGAGCCGGATGTCGGTGACCGTGGCCGAGCTGATCAGTCACTACTCGGCGATGGGCTACAGCGCGGGCGACATCATCTCCACCGGCACCGTGTCGGGCGTGGCCGGCTTCAGCGAGGACGCGGCCTCCCTGTATCTCCGGCCCGGCGACGTGATCGAGGCCGAGATCGAGCGGGTCGGCATGCTGCGCAACCCGGTCATCTCGTGGGCCGAGGGTCATCCGGAAGCGGCATCCGCGCAAGCCGGCGCGCCGGCGAGCTGACGGTGGCGCTGGACGGCGGCGCCTTGGCGCCCGCGCGGCCCACCGTGGAGACGGCCGCGGGACGCCTCGCCGGCGTCCGGAATGGAGCTTGTCTCGAGCTCCTGGGGATCCCGTACGCCCGAGCCGAGCGCTTCGCACCGCCGACCCCGCCGCCGTCGTGGAGCGGGACTCGCGAGGCGACGCGGTACGGCCCGGCCGCCCCCCAGCCCGACCGCACGGTGGCCACGTTCACGCACGGGCCGCTACCGCCGACCGACGAGCAGTGTCTGTACCTGAACGTCTACACCCCCTCGCTGGAGGGCGACCGCCCCGTGATGGTGTGGCTGCACGGCGGCGGCTTCGCGATCGGGCATGCCGGCGCGAGCCTGTACCACGGCGCTTCGCTGGCGGTCGCCGCCGACGTTGTGGTGGTCACCGTCAATTACCGGCTGGGAAGCCTGGGCTGGCTCAGCCATCAGTCGCTGGCGGAGGGTCCGGACGCCCCCGCCGGCAACTGGGGGCTGCTCGACCAGATCGCTGCGCTGGAGTGGGTGCGCGAGAACATCTCTGCCTTCGGCGGCGATCCGGACCGAGTCTCGGTCGCCGGTCAGTCGGCCGGGGCGCTGTGCGCGATCGACCTGCTCGCGGCGCCCGCCGCGCACGGGCTGTTCGCGCGCGCGATCCTCGAGTCGCCCCCGCTCGGCGACGTGATCCAGGCGCCGGAGGCGGCGGGGCGGTGGGCCGAGGCGCTCGCCAGCCTGGCCGGGGGTGTGTTCGAGCCCGCCCTCTTCGGCTCCCTGGCGGCCGAGCGGATCGTCGCCCTGCACGAGCAGCTGCTCGAGCTGCCGGAGTACCGGGGAACCCGGGGCGGGGCGCTCCCGACGCTCGACGCCGGCAGCCTGCCCGATTCGCCGCTGGCCTCCCCCGGCGTGGCCCCCGAGCTCGACGTGCTGGTCGGCCACAACGCCGACGAGGGCACGTTCTTCGTCAACGCGCCGTGGCGCCCGGCGCCTCCGCCTGCGCGTGCGCCGGAGATCGTCGCCCACCTCTGCCCGGATGAGGAGCCGGAAGACGTGCTGCGCCGGTACGGCGGCGATCTCGTGGCGATCGCTACCGAGGCGATCGTGGCCGGGCCGGCAGCCCGGTGGGCCAGGGCCCGCGTCGCCGGCGGCGGACGCGTATACCGCTACCGGGTCGACCATCTCGGCGCGGGCCCGCAGCTGCGCGCGACCCATACCGTCGAAGTGCCGCTGCTGTTCGGGACCTGGGGCGACGGTGGACCCGGTGAGCGGCTGGGCGGCCAGGGCACGGGGACGGCGGCGGTGGCGCGGGAGCTCGCGCGCGCCTGGGGCTCGTTTCTGCACGGACACGGCCCGGGCTGGCGGCCGATCGCCACGCACGATCCAACGGTCGAGACGGGGGTGTTCGGTGGGCGCCGAGCGCACCACGTGGAATCCGGGCCGGATGCCTAACACAGGCATAACGCGCCGCAGTCGCGAGCGACTGGACACAGCTAGTAGAACTGTGTACAGTTGCGCCGCCGGCCGACAGGCCGTGCAGGTGAGGAGAGATGACAGACAGCGCACCGACACCTGAGCCGTTGCTCGACGTCAGAGGCTTGCGGGTCACCTACGGCGGCGTCGTGGCGGTCTCGGATGTCGACCTCCAGCTCGCGGAAGGCAGTGTTTACGGGCTGATCGGGCCCAACGGCGCCGGCAAGACCTCAATGGTCGATGCTCTGACCGGGTACACGAGGCCTGCCGCCGGGCGGATCCTGTTCGCTGGCCGCGACATCAGCCGCCTGCGTCCCTACCGGCGAGCCCGTCTCGGTCTCGCTCGCACGTTCCAGTCGGTCGAGCTGTTCGACGACCTCACGGTCGACGAGAACCTGCTCGTGGCCAGCGAGCACGTGACCGTCGGCTCCGCGCTGCGAGACCTGTTCCTGCCGCACCGGCCGCCGGACCGCGCAGGCGTCGACTGGGCGATCTCGGTATGCGGCTTGGAGGACGTGGTCGACCGCCACCCGTCCCAGATCTCGCTCGGTAAACGCAAGCTGGTGGGCGTCGGCAGGGCGCTCGCCCGCCAGCCGCGCCTCGTCCTGCTCGACGAGCCCGCCGCCGGACTCGACACCGACGAAAGCGCCGAGCTCGGCCGCCGGCTCCGTTCGCTGCCCGAGAAGCACGGGGTGACGGTGTTCCTGATCGACCACGACATGGGGCTCGTCCTCAGTGTGTGCGACCGCCTCATGGTTCTGGACTTCGGACGGCAGATCGCCAGCGGGACGCCGTCGGAGATCCGCGAAGACCCGCAAGTAATCGAGGCCTACCTGGGAGCGCATCATGCGGCCGCCAGCCACTGACGACACGTCCGCCGAGCACACTCTGCTCCTGACGGGCCTGTGCGCGGGCTACCAGGAGATTCCCGTCGTGCGCGACCTCAACCTCGAGGTCCGTCGCGGCGAGGTCGTCGCCTTGCTTGGCCCGAACGGCGCCGGCAAGACGACCACGCTGGAGACGATCGCCGGTCTGAACCGCCCGATCTCGGGCACGATCGAGCTGGCCGGTGATGACATCGGCGGCACCCCGGCGCACATCCTCACTCGCCGCGGCCTCGCGCTCGTCCCCGAGGGCCGTGCGCTGTTCCCAGGGCTCACCGTCCGCGAACACCTGCGGCTCGCCGGCGGTCGCGCCGGCGCCCGCGAGGAAGAGCTGCTCGAGATGCTCCCCGAGTTCGTGGGGGCCAGCGGCGTGCTCGTCTCGGCGTCGCAGATGGACCGCGGCGGCGCCGGAGGCATGGCCCGGGCGCGATCGAAGGCGTGGATCTCGGCCACGCAGCAGATCCCGAGCGCCGAGCATCACGTGCGGATGGCGACACTGCCGGCGCCGATCGCCGCCGGGTTTGTCGCCTGCTCGCCGGAGGCCATGTTTCCGGGCGCGGGCGGGATGCCATTGTTCGCCGGCGATGTGGTGGTCGGCGGCTTCAGCGCGTCGGGTGCGACCATCGGCCCGTTCGTCGACATCCCGGGGGTTGACCGGCGCATGTTGACCGCCGACGGCAAGCCCGCCAACTCGGAGGACCTGATCGTGCTCTGGGCGCTAGGCCTGCCCTACCGGGGACAGCACGGCGATGACGAGAAGCGCTGGCTCGACGCGTTCGGTTCGCTACCCGACGAGCCGGGCCTCGGTTACAGCGACCCGCCCCCGGCGAGTCAGCCGCAGCACGAGTGGGCACTCGCGCTGGCCGACCGTGCTTTAGCGCAAGCGCGTGTCCGTGGGGTCCGGGTGTCCGTTGCGGTGGTTGACGTCCGCGGCGAGCCGATCCAGCAGGACACGATGGACGGCGCTCCCACGGCGGCGCCGTTCGTGGCCGAGGCCGTGGCCGCTGGCGCCGCCACCTTCCAGCTCCCGAGTGAGCAGATCGATCATTTGCTGACGTCCGTCCTGCCGTATCACGTACTAACCGTGCCCGGAGGTTTGCCGGTACGCGACGGCGATCGTGTGGTGGCCGGTCTCGGGGTGTCGGGACCGGACCTGCGCCTCTGTCAGGCGATTGCGGAGGCGGCCCTGTCGTGAGGGTTCGCATCGTCGGCTGCGGTGCGATCGGCGGCCTGTACGCCGCGCACCTGGCGCAGTTATCGCAGGTGCAGGTGTGGGCGTACGAAGTGTCTTCCGCGCACGTCGAGGCGATCAACCGCGACGGCCTGCGAGTTGGTGGTGTGGCCTCGTTCGTGGGGCACGTGCGGGCCACGAACGATCCGAGCGAGATCCCGCCCTGCGAGCTCGGGATCGTCGCGGTCAAGGGCATGCTCACCGAGGAGGCGATCAGCGCGTGCGCGGCGAGCTTCGCCGACGCCGCGGTGTGCAGCGTCCAGAACGGGATCGGTAACGAGGAGGTGATCGCCGAGTACGTCCCGCGCGTGATGCGAGGCGTCACGCTGCCCGCAGCTCGTGTGGCGGCGCCAGGGGTGATCCACATGGACGGCTCCGGGACGACGTGGATCGGGCCGTTCGAGCCACAGCCTGCCCGGCGTGACGAGGTTGAGCGGCTCGGTTCGCTGCTGAACGCGAGCGGGATGGAGACGAGAGTGCTGGCCGACGCTCGCGGCGCCCAGTGGACGAAGCTGCTGTTCAACTGTGCAACCAATCCGCTGTGCGCGCTGACCGGGTTGACGCACGGCGAATTGTGCGAGTTGCCGGCGACCCGGCGCGTCGTGGGGGCGCTGCTGGGCGAGGGCCGTCTGGTCGCCGACGCCTTGGGGATCGTCTTCGAGGAGGATCCGGAGGAGCTTGTCGACAGGCTCGGCCGCGCGAACTACGACCACAAGCCGAGCATGCTCCAGGACGTACTGGCCCATCGACCGACCGAGATCGGGACGCTGAACGAGGCCCTCGTGGCGCAGGCGCGCGCGTGTGGGGTGCCGGCGCCGGTGAACGCGGCCGTTTCTGACCTGATCCGGGGGATCGAACTGAGTTGGACGGCTGGACTCGTCGAACCCAACGCGCCGCCCGCGGATGTCCAGGCGTGACGACCCAGTGTGTCAGGCCTCGCGGCCGGCGAGAGCGACGGCCAGCGCTTGGAGTGAATCGACCGCCCCAAGCAGGTTCGCCGCGTCCTCGGGCGGCATCCGGGCGAGCCTGGTGCGCAGGAGCTCGCCCCAGGCCCCCTCGCGCCGGCGCCGGATCGCCTCTGCTTTGGCGGTTGGAGCGAGGCGGGAGATCCGGCCGTCGCGGCTATCGGCCTTTCGCTCGAGCAGCCCGCGAGCCAGCAGCCCCCGAATGGCGGCGCTGGCATTGCTGGGGTGCAGGCCGAGGTCGCGTGCCACCTGGCCCACGCTCAAATCCGGTGCCCGGACCAGCAGGCGCATGACTTCGAGCTCAGTGGGAGGAATCGGCTCCTCGAGCTCGATCTCCGTCCAGGGATCGATCGTGCGCGGCAGCAGCCAGGCGATGTCGTGCAGGGCGACGGCGAGCTCTCGGCTCTTGCCCGCGGGTAGCTGACGGGGCATCGATCAGAATGGTACCCTGATACAGATATATATGGATGTATATGTATCTACAACATCGGAACCGTAACTGTGGACGACTTGCCAAACTGTATGCAATAATGTCGCCGGTGATCATGGACGTCGCACGCAAGATCGATTGGTCAGAGCAGGAGTTCAAGGAGGTGCGCCCCGACATCTTCGGAGCGACCATCCACACGCCCCAGCTCACGGCGACTCTGTATCGCTACGGCGGCGGGTCGAGCTGGGAGGAGCACCAGCACCCTCAGGACCAGATCACCACCGTGCTCGAGGGCGTGATCGACTTCGTCGTCGACGGAAAGCCGGTGCGGCTCGAGGGGGGGCAGCTGGCCGCTCTGCCCGGCGGTACACCGCACTCGGCCACGGTGCCCGCGGGCGGCGCGGTCACGCTCAACGTGTTCACCTACCGCGAGCGACCGCCCGATGCCTGATTGGCTCGGGCTCGATGGACAGCGGGTCGTGGTGGCAGGTGGGGCAGGCACGATCGGCGGCGCGCTGGTCGCCGGGTTCCTCGACGCCGGCGCGAGCGTTGGCGTCATCGACCTCGATGTGTCCGACGTCAATCCGGGTGTGAAGGCGAGCGCCGAGGCCGACCTCGGCGACCCCGACACGGCACGCGCTTCGGTTCGTGACGTGCACGAGCAGCTCGGCGGGCTGGACGTGCTGATCCACTGCGTCGGCATCAACGACCGCAAGCCGATCGAGAACTACAGCGCGCAGGACTGGGACCGAATCGTGGACGTCAACCTCACGAGCGCCTTCCACGTCGCCGCGGAGGCGGCGGTGATGATGCGCGACCAGGGGAGGGGTCGCATCGTCTTCTTTTCCTCGGTGGCCGGGCGCAGCGGGCACAAGCTGCATGGCCCGTACGCCGCCACGAAGGGCGCGATCAACCAGCTGATGCGGGTGATCGCGCACGAGTACGCGGTCCATGGTGTGACCGCCAACGCCGTCGCGCCGGGCTACATGGACACCGAGCTCACGCGCCGTTACCTGACCGATAATCCCGACAAACGCCAGGCGCTGGTCGAGCTGATCCCCGCCGGGCGTTTCGGCTCACTACAGGAAGTCGTCGATCCGGTGTTGTTCCTGTGCTCGCCGCGCGCGAGCTTCATCACCGGGCAGGTTCTGTATATCGACGGCGGCCGCACGATCGTCTAGAAATTGATGATTAGAACCCACCCACCCAACCCCAACCGCTGAACACGCAAATGCTGAGAAGGTTCGAGGGACGGAGTTTCATGGTGACCGGGGCCGGGACCGGTTTCGGCGCCGCGTTGGCCGTACGGGCGGCGAACGAGGGCGCCGAGCGGGTGCTCGTGCACTACCGCAGCTCGGCCGACGGCGCGGAGCGCACCGCCGAGCGTGTCCGGGAGATCGGGGCCGAGGCGCTCGTCGTGCAGGGCGACATCACGTCCTGGGATGACATCCAGCGGATGGCCGCGTGGGCGTTCGAGGAGGGCGGAGGGGTCGATGTGCTGGTCAACAACGTCGGCGACATGGCCTCGGGACAGGCATCGTGGAAAGAGGTCACCGAGGAGGCGATCGACCACGTGCTCGCGGTCGATATCAAGGGCACGATGCTGATGGTGCACGAGTTCGGCCAGCGGATGGTCGAGCAGGGCGGGGGTTCGATCGTCAACGTCGGCTCGACCGTGATCGTGCGGGGCAGCCCCCGTGCGCCGCAGTACGCGGCCGGCAAGTACGGCCTGCTTGGGATCACCAAGTCCTACGCCAAGGCGCTGGCGCCCTCGGTGCGGGTCAACACGTTCGCGCCCGGCTTCATGGAGACCGATGCGCTGCTGGCGCGCCCGGAGTGGCTGGCCGGCCGGCGCGAGGCCGTGCTCTCGGGAACCCCGACCGGCAGAATCCCGAAGCCGGAAGATATGACCGGGGCTGCGCTGTTCCTGGCCAGCGACGAGGCGCATCACATCACGGGCTCGTACATGGTGGCGGACGGCGGCTACAGCATGCTCGGGGCGTGAACGAAGAGAGCCGGATGAGGAGAGCCATGAGCGAGAACGGCCAGAACACCGAGGACGTCTACGAGCGGGTTCGCACCGCGATCCTGGACGGCGGCCTCGCGCCCGGGGCGGTGATGTCGCAGGTGGCCCTGGCCGAGGAGCTGGGGATAAGCCGCACCCCGCTGCGGGAGGCGCTCAGGATGCTCCAAGGCGAAGGGTTGGTGGAGGCCGAGCCCAACCGTCGGGTGCGGGTAGCGCCGATGTCGACCGCCGACCTCGAGCAGCTCTACGTCATGCGCGTGACGCTCGAGGCCGAGGCGCTCCGTCTGTCGGTGCCGCGGATGACGCAGGACGACCTCGCGCGCCTTGAGGGGCACATGGCGGAGATGGCCCACTACGCGAGCATCAAGGACTACCGTCGCTGGGTCGTGCCGCACAGCCAGTTCCACCGCGCCCTGACCGGGCCTGCCGGACAGCGCGTCAACGACACGCTGGCCCAGCAGTTCGATCACGCCGAGCGCTATCGCCGGCTGCACATCGGTCACGGCCCGACCGCCTGGGCGACCGCCAGTCACCGCGAGATCCTCGACGCCGTGAAGGCCGAGGACCGCGACCTGAGCGCCGGCCTGCTGGCGTCGCACCTCGCGCGCACCGGTCTGGAGGTATCGGAGCTGCTCGATCCGGCGTACCGGCCGGAGCTGCTCGAGCGCGCGGTGACCGACGCGGGCGGGGAGCTGCCGCGGCGGACCAGGCCCCGCCGGCAGGCGCGCGCCGGCTGAGGCCTGGACCGCGGCGGCTGTGTCAGGCGGCCCGACCGACGGCGGCTTCCCAGGCGAACTCGGCGATCAGATCGGCGAGGGCGTCCGGCTGATCGATCATCGAGAACGTCCGCGCGCCCTCGATCAACTGGAACCGAGCAGCGGGCAGCGTGTCCGCAAGCCGGCAGCCGTCGTCGACCGGGAAGAACGCGTCATCCGCCGACCACGCGACCAGAGCCGGCTTGGTGAACTCGGCCAGCCGGGCTCCCGCCTTCACCGTGGTGTCCCTGTGCAGCGACGCGGTGAAGCGGCGGAGATCCTCGCGAACGCGCGAGTCGCTGAGCACGGGCTTTACCCACTCAGCGACCAGGGGCTCGAGGTCCGCGTGAGCCAGTTCACCGTACGCTCGGCGGCGTACCAGCTTGAATCCCAGCGGCGCAGTGATGGCCCGGAAGGCCGGGCCGAGCTTGGCGGCGTTGATGAACGGCTTCAGGACCGGGGGAGGGAAGTGCTCGAACGCGTCGCAGCTCGTCAGGATGAGCGCACCGAGTCGCTCTGGAGTGGCGGTGGCGACGATCTGAGCGATCGCCCCACCGGTGTCGTTGCCGATCAGAATCACGTCGCGGAGCTCGAGCGCCTCAATGAACTCCGCCACCATCGCGGCGATGCTCTCCATGGTGAGCTCGGTCTCTTCGCGCATGGCCTCGGTGTGGGCGCCGAGAGGCCAGGTTGGGGCATAGCACACGAAGTCGCTGTCGGCCAGTCGCTCGGCGAGCGGGCGCCACAGCGAGGACCCCATCGCGTATCCGTGGATGAACACGACCGGGCGGCCCGTGGGTGGGCCCGACTTCTCATAATGGATCGTTCCGGCGCTTAGTGTGACTTCGGGCATGCGGTTCCTCCGCTGGTGTGGAACTTTACGTACAGGCTGCACTAAGATACCAACAGACTGCATGTAATGGCAAGAACTCAAGCGGAAAGATCTGCGGCGACGCAACAGGCTCTGATCGATGCGGCGCGTCGACTGTGGGGCGAACGGGGATACGCGGAGGTCTCAACGCCCGAGATCGCGGAGGCGGCCGGTGTCACGCGCGGCGCGATGTATCACCAGTACGCCGACAAGGCGGCGCTGTTCCGGGCCGTGATCGAGGCGATGGACCTGGAGATCCTCGAACGCCTCCAAGCCTCGGTGGCCGCCGCGCAACCGAAGACTCCGGTCGACACGATGCACGCGATGACCGGCGCCTGGCTCGACATCGCCCGGGAACCCGAGATCCGACAGCTGATGCTGCTCGACGCGCCGAGCGTGATCGGCTGGCGGGAGTACCGGGAGATGTCCCAGAACAACAGCGTCGAGGCGGCCGAGGCGCTGCTGCAGGCCGCGGTCGAGGCGGGGCAGCTCCGGCCGCAGCCGCTTCGCCCGCTCGCCCTCGTGCTCCTCGGAGCGCTCGAGGAAGCCGCCATGTACGTCGCGGGCGCCGAGGATGCAGATCTGGCGGGGAAGGAAATCCGCGTTGTTCTCCGGGACCTGATCGACGGGCTGATGATCGGGAACCCGCGGCAGCCCGACTGATGCCAGGCTGCCGCGGTACCGCGCCCCCGCTTAGCCGGTGGTTGGCGACGCGTCAGGCGGGATTGCTCGTCGGCGCCTACGCTCGATTCGCGCGACTTGCCAGGAGCTCGTTCGCCGCGGCCCGGGCGCCGTTGGCCGACGCGCCGTCGCTCTTGCCAAGACCGGCCGCGATCCGCGCGCCAAGTTGCGCGTCGACGTTGCTCCAGTAGGCGATCACTCGCCACTGCATCTCGTCCGTGACCGCGTCCGAGGCGTGGCCGACGATGTTCGTCACGAGGTGATCGCGATCGGTCTCGCTCATGACCTCGTTGACGAGCGTGCGGGGCTGGACGAAGTCGTCGTCGCCCGAGTGCTTCTCGTAGGCGTAGCGGCCGATCTCGGCGCCCGGGACCTCCCATGTGACCTCGTGGCCCAGGTCGGTGTCGGCCTGCGGGCCGCCGTAGCTGTTGGGCGCGTACACGGGCTGATCGCCGTTGTGGTGATAGGTCATGAACCCGTCCTTGTTGTAGGAGTGGACGGGGCACTGCGGCCGGTTGATCGGGAGCTGCTCGTAGTTGGCGCCGATCCGATGCAGATGCGTGTCGTGGTAGGAGAAGATCCGGCCCATCAGCATCTTGTCGGGGCTGAGGCCGATGCCCGGAACCAGGTTGGACGGGTTGAAGCTTGACTGCTCGACCTCGGCGAAGAAGTTCTCCGGGTTGCGATCGAGCACCAATCGGCCGACCTTGATCCGCGGGTAGTCGCCTTGCGGCCAGACCTTGGTCAGGTCGAACGGGTTGAAGCGGTAGTCGGCCGCGTCCGCGAACGGCATCACCTGGACCTCGAGGCTCCACTCGGGCGCGTTGCCCTGCTCGATCGCCTGGCGCAGGTCGCGGCGGTGGAAGTCCGGGTCTTCGGCGACCATCTCGCCGGCTTCGGCGTCGGTGAAGTTCTCGATCCCCTGGACGGTCCGAACGTGGTACTTGATCCAGAACCGCTCGCCGCCGGCGTTCAGCCAGGAGAACGTGTGGCTAGAGAAGCCGTGCATGTGGCGCAGCGTGCGCGGCGTCCCCCGGTCGGACATGAGGATCGTGACCTGGTGAGCGGACTCGGGCGAGAGCGTCCAGAAGTCCCACTGCATGTCGTTGGAGCGCATGCCGGTATCGGGGAGGCGCTTCTGGGAGTGGATGAAATCCTGGAACTTCGACGCGTCGCGGACGAAGAACACCGGCGTGTTGTTGCCGACGAGGTCGTAGTTGCCTTGTTGGGTATAGAACTTGATCGCGAAGCCGCGGGGGTCCCGGACGGTGTCGGCCGAGCCCAACTCGCCGGCGACGGTGGAGAAGCGCAGGAACAGCGGCGTGCGCCGACCGGGCTGGAACAGGTCGGCCCTGGTGTACTGGCTGACGTCCTCGGTCACCTCGAAGAAGCCGTGGGCGGCGGAGCCCTTGGCGTGCACGACGCGCTCGGGGACGCGCTCGCGGTTGAAGTGCTGCATCTTCTGCACGACGTAGTGGTCGTGCAGAACGGTCGGGCCGCCGGGTCCGACGGTCAGCGAGAACTCGTCGCTGGGGGCCGGAATCCCTGAGTCGGTCGTCGTGGTCGGCGGTGTGCGGCGGGCGTCATCAGACATGGCGGCTCCTTGGGGCTTCTCCGGGGACTGGGCGGATCCTACCCGTTTCTGGAATAGATCAATTATTGGTTTACATCCGATTTACATTGGTATAGTGCGACGCTCGTGGGGATCGAAGTCGAGCATTTGCCGGACGAGTTGCGTGCGCGCGGACTGCGGGTCACCGCTCCGCGCCTGGCCGTGTACCGGGCCGTCTCCGAGACGCCGGGGCATCCTGACGTCGAGGTGATCAGCGCGCGGGCCCGCGCGCTGATCGGATCGCTGTCCACCCAGGCCGTATACGACGCGCTCCACGCGCTGAGCGCCGCGGGGCTCCTGCGGCGGATCGAGCCCGCCGGCAGCCCGGCCCGGTTCGAGACGCGAGTGGGGGACAACCACCACCACGTGGTCTGCCGGGTCTGTGGCGCGGCCCAGGACGTCGACTGCGTGGTCGGCGCGGAGCCGTGCCTGACGCCGAGCGACGCCGGCGGGTTCCTGGTCGACGAGGCCGAGGTCACCTTCTGGGGCGTCTGCCCCGACTGCCAGCTCGCGGCGGCGGGCTGATCCAGCCAAGCCGCAGCGTGCCCGTCGCGCTTTCGCCGAGTGAATCTGGATTCACCGGCAGGAGGGGGACGAATCCGGGTTTTTCGGGGTCGGTGGCCGCCAGAAGCGGGTCTCTGTCAGGATCCGCAGGACATCGATCAGCGGCGCCGCGCGAGCGTGGGCGCCGCGTGGCAGCGACTCCCCCGGAGGTCCGATGAGCACGCGTGTGATGCCGAGCGTTCCCCCGTTACGAGAGCGGCCGGCGTGGAAGGCGCTCGAGGAGCATTACGGCGAGATCCAGGGCAAGCACCTACGCGAGCTGTTCGCTGCCGATGACACACGCGGCGAGCGCCTGGTAGCCGAGGGCGTCGGACTGTTCCTCGACTACTCGAAGAACCGGATCACGGACGAGACGATCCCGCTGCTGGTCGCCCTCGCCGAGCAGTCCGGCCTGACGGAGCGGATCGAGGCGATGTTCGCCGGCGAGCACATCAACGTGTCCGAGGACCGCGCCGTCCTGCACGTGGCTCTGCGCATGCCGAAGAGCGCGTCGCTGATCGTCGACGGCGTCGACGTGGTCAAGGAGGTCCACGAGGTCCTCGACCGGATGACCGCCTTCTCAGACCGGGTGCGCTCGGGCGAGTGGCGCGGCCACACCGACCGGCCGATTCGCAACGTGATCAATATCGGGATCGGCGGGTCGGACCTGGGGCCGGTCATGGCCTACGAGGCGCTGCGCCATTACTCCGACCGCGAGATGACGTTCCGGTTCGTCTCGAACGTCGACTCGACCGACCTCGTTGAGGCCACGCGCGACCTCGACCCGGCCGAGACGTTGTTCATCGTCTCCTCCAAGACGTTCACGACGCTCGAGACGATGACCAACGCTAAATCGGCACGAGAGTGGTCTCTGGCCGGCCTGGGCGGCGACGAGTCTGCCGTCGCCAAGCACTTCGTGGCCGTCTCGACCAACTCCGAGAAGGTGAAGGAGTTCGGAATCGACACCGACAACATGTTCGGCTTCTGGGATTGGGTCGGCGGGCGCTACTCGATGGACTCGGCGATCGGCCTCTCGACGATGCTCGCGATCGGCCCCGACCGCTTCAAAGAGATGCTGGCCGGGTTCCACGCCGTCGACGAGCACTTCCGGACCACGCCGTTTGCCCAGAACCTGCCGGCGCTGATGGGGCTGCTGGCGGTCTGGTACGGCGACTTCTTCGGCGCCCAGACGTATGGGGTGATGCCCTACGAGCAGTACCTCAAGCGCTTCCCGGCCTATCTGCAGCAGTTGACGATGGAGTCAAACGGCAAGCACGTCACGCTCGACGGGCGCCACGTCGACTACCAGACGGGCGCGGTGTTCTGGGGCGAGCCCGGGACCAACGGCCAGCACAGCTTCTACCAGCTGATCCACCAGGGCACGAAGCTGATCCCACTCGATCTGATCGGCTTCGCCAAGACCCTCAATCCGCTCGGCGACCACCATGACCTGCTGATGTCGAACGTGTTCGCCCAGGCCGAGGCGCTCGCGTTCGGTAAGACCGAGCAGGAAGTCCGCGCTGAAGGGACGCCGGAGCACGTCGTTCCCCACCGTGTGATGGAGGGCAACCGCCCGACCAATGTGATCCTGACCGAGCAGCTCACGCCCCACACGCTGGGGAACCTGGTGGCGCTCTACGAGCACAGCGTGTTCACCCAGGGCGTGGTGTGGGAGATCGACTCCTTCGATCAGTGGGGGGTCGAGCTGGGAAAGGCGCTCGCGGTCCGGATCATCCCCGAGCTCGAGAGCGCCACCGAACCCGACCTTCAGCACGACAGCTCCACCAACGCGCTGATCCGCCGCTACCGCGCGATGCGCTGAGGGTGGGCGGGAATTCCATCTAACCGGACTCAGGAGAGCGAATCACATGCCGACGGACAAGCCGATGCAGCTGGGAATGGTCGGACTGGGGCGGATGGGCGCGGGCATCGTGCGCCGGTTGACCCGCGACGGGCACCGCTGCGTCGGATACGACCGCAGTGCCGATGTGGTCAAGGGGCTCGAGGCGGACGGCATCACCGGCGCCACCACGCTTGAAGACTTCGCGTCCAAGCTCGAGAAGCCGCGCACGGCGTGGGTGATGGTGCCGGCCGGCGAGATCACGACGCAGGCGATCCACGACCTGGCGGCGGTGTTCGAGTCCGGCGACGTGATCATCGACGGGGGCAACACCCACTACCACGACGACATCCGCCACGCCAAGGAGCTCGCCGAGAAGGGCATCCACCACGTCGACGTGGGGACGAGCGGCGGCGTGTACGGCCTCGAGCGGGGCTTCTGCCTGATGATCGGTGGCGAGGACGACGTCGTCGAGCGGCTCTATCCGATATTCGGGTCGCTGTCGCCGGGCGTCGATGCCGCGCCGCGCACGCCGGGCCGGGCCGGCACTCCCAGCCCATCCGAATCGGGCTTCCTGCACTGCGGCGCCAACGGCGCCGGCCACTTCGTGAAGATGGTCCACAACGGAATCGAGTACGGGCTGATGGCCGCGTACGCGGAGGGGCTGAACATCCTGCACGGCGCGAACGCCGGCACGCACGTCATCGAGGGCGACGCGGAGACCGCGCCGATGGAGAACCCCGAGTACTACCGGTACGACATCAACACCGCCGAGGTGAGCGAGGTGTGGCGGCGGGGAAGCGTGATCAGCTCCTGGCTGCTCGACCTGACCGCCCAAGCCCTGCATCAGTCTCCCGGGCTCGAGGACTTCTCAGGCCGGGTGTCTGACTCGGGCGAGGGGCGGTGGACGTCGATCGCGGCGATCGACGAGGGCGTGCCGGCGCCGGTGCTGACGACGGCGCTGTATTCGCGGTTCGCATCGCGCGGGCTCGACAACTTCGCCAACCGGGTCGAGTCCGCGATGCGCTACGGGTTCGGCGGTCACCTGGAGAAGCCGTCGAATTGAGCGCGCCAGAAGACGTCGAGCGGGAGAAGCAGGTCGCCGCGGCCGCGGCGGCCGAGCTGGTGCAGGACGGCATGATCGTCGGCTTGGGAACGGGCACGACCGCGGCCTACTTGCTGGAGCCCCTCGCCGCGCGCAAGCTCGACATCCGCTGCGTGGCGACGTCGCCCTCCACGGGGCAGGCGGCCCGGGCCATGGGCATCGATGTGGTCTCGTTCGCAGGACTCGAGGCGCCGGCCCAGCTGGACATGGTGATCGACGGAGCCGACCAGGTCGACCCGTCGGGGTGGCTGATCAAGGGCGGGGGCGGCGCCCACACCCGCGAGAAGGCGGTGGCCGCCGCGACCGACCGCTTCGTCGTGATCGTGTCGGCCAACAAGCTGGTCGATCGACTGTCGCCACCGATTCCACTCGAGCTCGCCGAGTTCGGCTTATCCGGCACGCTCGCGCGCCTGGGCGGCGTCGAGCTGCGGGGCCTGACGATCGCGCAGGTGGGCTTGGTCAAGCTGCGGGACGCCAGCCACAGCCCGGACGGCGGCGTCATCGCCGACTTCATGACGCCCTTCGAGGATCCTCATGAGATGGCGGAGTGGCTCTCGGAGATGCCTGGAGTCGTGGAGCACGGCCTGTTTCCGCCGTCGATGGTCTCCGAGATCGTCGTCGGCAGGGGTGACGAGGCCGAACGCATCCCCGTCGCGCACTGAGCCGCGCGTTCACCGATCCATCAGACAGGCGCGCCCACGGCGAAGCTGTACGGCGGCCACGGGCCGGTACACGTCAGGTCGACGTCATCGAGGTAATCGCCGAGCTGCCTGACCAGGGCAACGAACTCAGCCACCCGACCGCGCTCCACGAGGTAGGCGTCGAGCACGGGCAGACCCGGCTCGGGGACAAGCGTTCTCACGCTCCACAGCGCGACCGCGCTCAGCGGGTCGAGCTCCGTGGCCACCCGGCGCGCGCTCTGGCGGAGCTCCAGGCGCTCGCGCAGGGAGGACGTGCCGGACGGTGGCCTGACGTCGGGACCGTCCTCGGAGCCTCGCCGCCAGCTGGCGCGCAGCGCGAGCTCGACCGCTCCGCGGACCCGTCGGACCCTCGAAAGCAGATCTCGCCGCCGCCGCCGGAGCAGCGACCGCGCCGCTCCCTCGTCCGCCAGCACACTTCCGAACCTGACGGGCAAGATTGCGTGGCGCTCCATCAGCCGGTGCACCGTCAGCTCGTAGTCGCGCAGTCGCTCGCTCGCCGGCTCGGGACCGGCGCTCGGGTGATCGCTGACGATCGCGGCCAGTGGCCCTTCGACGATCGTCCGGAGCGGCTCGTCATCCAGCCCGACTCCCCAGGCCGGTGCGCCACCGGCTTCGGTCACCCCATACAGCAGCAGGCTCAACGCGCCAGACCTTGAACCGGATGGCCGAGCAGCTCTCCAAGCTCGCGGCGAGCAGTCTCGCCCGAGCCGCGCTCCGAGCGCTGCTCAGCCATCGACGGTCTCCTGCGCCGGTATGCATTGCCGCTCTGGCGTAGCCAGCCTCTCCGGCAATGCTTCCTCCCTCACCTGGCGCCTCCCTCTCACAAAGGTCGGCGACGGTACGACGCCGAACGCGGTCGCGAGGGGGAAGGTGATCAGTGCTGTGAGCGGGCCCATCTACAGCAAGCCTGCTCCGCCTCCTACCCACGGCTAGGCGCGCATCGAACCAATTTGGACGAATGTTCTAGGGCGCGAGCGACGCCCGCCTCAACGAATGATCTACCTGGCGGCTCCGAAGGCGGCCTCGAGCCCCTTACACGCTGGCCGAACGCCAGCTGTCCGGTGCGTAGGACTGGCGCACGACCTCGACGTACGGCACCGGGCTGACCACGCCCCGGATCTCGCGCTGGACGTGGGGCTCGACGGTCGGCTTCGACGTCCCGCCGCCTTCCTCGCCCCACACGAGCGTCACCTCGGTTCCCGGCACGGCGTAGGCCGCGTCGAGGACCGCGAGCGTGAGCATCTTCGCCTCGTTGTAGCTGTAGCCGAACCACGTGGAGACGCCCACGGTCTCGCTGCCCGCGATCACGCGATCGAACGGATGCATCGAGTAGACCGCCGAGGGCCAGTCGATGAACTTGGCCCGATCTGCTTTCTCGAACATTGTGGCGACCGTGTCCGCCACGTCCTCGTCGTCGAGCGCCAGCGTCACCTTGTGGCGGTGCTCGTCGCCGGCCATCCGCTCGAGGGCGCCGCGGCCGATGAAGTCGTGGTCGAACTTGACCAGATGGCCGTAGCCGAGATCCCAGGGCGTGAAGTAATAATGCTCGATGTCGTCGGAGACGAAGCTGCCCCCGATCGACGCCGAGCCCTCATAACCGGTGGCGGGCAGCCATTCCCGGTAGGGACGCAGTTCATCGCCGGTGTAGACGGCGGGCAGGGGAGAGGGGATCCAGCCTGATTCAAGTGCGTTCGACGAATACGCTCGGCCGCCCACGAGCCGCAGCCCGAACCCCCGGCCGGCCGCGACGAGCGCCGAGTGCACCGTCTCGTAGTCCTCCCAGGAGCCAAAGAGCTCCCACCCCGGTTGACCCACCATGCCGTGGCGAAGCGCGCGCACCTTGACGCCGGCGATGTCCGTCGTGGTCAGGTTGAAGAACTTGAGCTCGGGGGGTTCGGCGCCGAGAGCGCTCGCGATCACCTGCATCGCGTTCGGCCCCTGGAGCTGGAAGCGGAACGATTTGCGGCGGCCGTCGGTGCGGAGGGCGCTGCGCTGGTCGAGAGCCACTTCGACGTCGTAGTCACCGGTCTGGGCGTGGTAGGTGACCCAGTTCAGGACGGGCGCGCGCCCGACCATGTTGAACTCCTGCTCGGCGAGGTGGAACAAGATCACGTCACCGATCACGTAACCATCCGGGGTACAGGGAACGAACTGCTTGGCTTTGTCTACCGCGAATTTCTCGAACGTGTTGACGCCCAGGCGGGACAGCAGCGCCATCGCATCGGGTCCCGTCACCGCCAGATCGGCCATGTGGTAGGACTGGTTGAACAGCACGCAAGTGTTCTGCCAGGCCCACTGTTCGTCACGCCAGTTGGTGAACTCGGCCGGCACGCCCGGATACACGTTCGGACCGACCTGTGCGTTGCGCAGCATGTTGACCGTCGAAGGGATGCTCTGGAGAAGATCTTCCAGGCTGCGGTCAGTCATAGAGTGGTCTCCTTTATTTGGACCCCGCCGGCCCCACCACCGAGGTATGCGGCAATCACGCGCTCGTCGCGGCGGACGGTCTCCGGCGGGCCGTCGGCGATGACGCGGCCGAACTCGAGCACGACAACACGGTCGCAGATGCTCAGTACAAGGCCCATGTCGTGGTCGATCAAGAGCATGGATTGGCCTTGATCTGCGAGCCCGCGCAGGCAGCGGCCGAGCTCCTCGCTCTCACGCGCGTCGAGTCCGGCGCCTGGTTCGTCGAGGCAGATGATTCGGTTCCCGCCCACCCCGCCCGCGAGCGCGCGGGCGACGCCGACGAGCTTGCGCGCGCCCTCTGACAGCTGGTCGGGCATGGTGGGTGCCGCCCAGGCGAGGTCGACGAGCCCGAGGATTCTGCTCGGCGTCGGCGTCGGCGTCGCCGCGGGCCGCCACCGTCACGTTCTCGCCCACCTCGAGGTCGTCGAACAGATCGGTGTTCTGCCACGTTCGCGAGAGGCCACGGCGCGCCCGTGCATAGGGCGCCATGCGCCCGATGTCGTGGCCGTCGAGCTCGACGCGACCGGTGCACGGGACGAAGCCTGTGATCGCGTCGATCAGCGTGGTCTTGCCGGCGCCGTTGGGTCCGATCAGGCCGACGAGCTCGCCCTGTCGGACCTCCATGTCGACGTGCTCGAGCGCGTGGACGCCACCGAAGGTGACCGACAGGTCGCGGACCGCAAGGACCGCCGCGCGATCACGGTCAGGACGGGCCCTCTCGGTCCCAGGGACGTCGAGCGTGGGGAATTCGGCGTCGATCCCGCTGAGCTCAGCCACGGGGTGGTGCCGAATTCCCCTAACGGAATCCGGCTCGTCCACGCGTCGCGTGGCGACGGGGATCGCGCCGGATTCCGCAGCGAGACCCCTATCGATGGGCTCGGGTGGGTGCACGGCCGGTCGCTTGTGGATGCGCTTGTAGAACGCGCCCGCGACTCCCTCCGGGTTCTGGATCAGCGTGACGATCAGGATCGCGCCGCCGAACAGCAGGAACCAGTTGCCGTTGATCCCGAACCATTTGTCGAGCGCGTACGGGAACAGCGCCTGGGTCGAGATCAGGCCGGCGAACACCGCGCCCGAGATCAGCGTGATCCCGCCGGCGTAGGCGAATGCGATCAGGCTGAGCGCGGTGAAGACGTCGAATCGGTCGGCGCTGACCGAGCCGAAGTTGTAGGCGTAGAGCGAGCCGGCGAGGCCCGCGATCGCCGCGCTGACCCCGAAGGCGATCAGCTTGATCGTGCGCGGGTCGATCGTCGCTGCCGCGGCGGCGCGCTCGTTCGAGCGCACGGCGAGCATCCGCCGGCCGAGGTCGCCGCGTCTGATCGCGGCCACGGTCAGACACGCGCCCACGGTGACGGCGAGCGTGACCCACCCGAAGACGGGGCTGGGGAGGTTGCCGTCGAGGCCGCGAAACCCGGCCCGCGGCCCGAGGTCGAGTCCAAGCAGCTTGAGCTCCGGCACCGGCGAGCCGGTCTGACCGCCGCCCCAGGTGGTGTTGAGGAACCCGAAGTTCGTGATCGCGACCACCGCGGCCAGCGTCACCACGGCCAGGCTCACCCCCCGGACACGTAATGCCGACGCGGCGGTGATCAGGCCCAGGATCACGGCGGCCAGGGTTCCGGCGAGCGGCGCCAGGGGAAAGCCGATCCCGGCGTTCACGGCCAGGTGCGAGATCGTGAACCCGCTGACGCCGGCCAGCGTCAGCTGCACCACCGAGATCTGACCGACGAACCCGGTGATGACCACCAGCGACAGTGCCATGACCGTCCCGATGAGTGTGTTGATCAGCGCTTCACGGAAGTCGAACGGCAGTACGACGAGCGCGATCGCGCACACCGCGACCCCGAGCACGCTGGTGCGGACGAGGTGCTGTGGCCGTGGGGCCTCAGGCAGACGCTTTTCTACGAGCTCGCCGCGCCCGGGCAGCTTCGCCCCGCGCAGGTACATGAACAGCACGATCAGAATGAAGATCACGAGCTCCGCGACGCCCGGAATCGCGGTCCCGCCCGACGTCGGAAACCAGGAGAGGTTCGAGACGTACTGGATCTCCGACTCGATGATCCCGAGCCCGATCCCAGCCGCGCAGGCGATCCCGAACGAGGTGAAGCGGGCCAGCAGCGCCGCGGCGAGTGCGGGCACGATCTGGAGCGGGAGCGTCTCGGTGTCGAGCTGGGTGATCGACGCGGCCAGGATGCCGATCCCACCGGCGATCGCCGAAGCCAAGAGCGTGTTCACCATCGATAGCGCGTTGGGGGAAAGCCCGCCCAGCATCGCCACTACCTCGTTCTCGGACGCTGCCCGCGTGGCCAGCCCGAACCGCGTGAAGCGGTAGAGCGCAGCCAGCGCCGCGGTGAGCGCGATGACGATCCCGGTGAGGATGAAGCGATCGATTGGGATCACCGCGCCGAGCAGATGCACGATGTTCTGCGGGAGCACGTTGGGCTCAGGCTGCTCGGAGCTGCCGAACGCGAGCAGCATCGACGCCTGCAGAACGAGCAGGACTCCGAGCGACGAGACGAGCTTGGCCAGGGGGGAGGCGGTCCGCAGCGGCCGAAACGCGACCAGTTCCGTGGCCGCGCCGGCGGCCAGCACGACGACGAGGCTGGCGGCCAGCGCAGGTCCGGTCGACCAGTGCAGCAGATCGACCCGGATCGCCCAGAAGGCGTAGCCGGCGAGCATCGCGAACCCGCCCGTGGCGAGGTTGATGATGCCCGAGCCACGGTAGGTGAGCACCACACCGAGCGCGATCCCGGCGATCAGGGCACCCGAGCCGAGCCCGAGGAGTGCGTACAGCAGTACCTGTTGCACGCTACGCCGCGGGCCCGGTCAGTTGCTTCGGCGGCTCATGCGGGCGGCTGCAACCAACCCGCCGACTTGACGAACACGTGCTTCCCCTTGTACAGGAAGAACTGCGTTCTGTCGTTACACACCGCCGGCGCGCTCGGATACTTGCCGCAGTCCAACGACGGTGCCCCGAGGGCGACCGGACCGGTAAACGCCTTGGCCTTCGCCAGCACCGCCGACGGCGTGATGCCGCTGTATCCGAGCTGGTTGAGGAACCGGGCGGTCGTGAGCATCTGCCCGAACGACACGATGTTCCACGGATCGGGGGCCTCGGCGGTCTGTCCGTACTGCGCGGTCACCTTCATGTACGCCGGCATGCCGGGGTCGGTGGGGTCGCCGTACAGCGAGCTCGCGATCGCGTATGTCCAGATCGGGAAGTCGCCGCCGAGACCGGCCGCCACCTGGCTGTTCAGGCACAGCGGCGCCGACAGGATCTTCTTGGCGTCGGTGATGCCGAGCTGCTCGAGACCCTTGGCCAGGTTCACGCAGCCGCCGGCCTCGGTGTATGGGATCACCAGGTCGGCGCTCGACGCGCCGGCGCTGGTGAGTGGGCCGATCAGGTCGGTCTCGTTTGGGTCGTAGGCGACGCTCTTCACTTTGACTCCGGCGGCCTTCAGTGATGCCGAGATCGCCGCGGCTCCGTCGGTAATGCCCGCGATGTCCGGGTAGACGAGCGCTGCCGTCTTGGCATGCAGGACCTGGCTCGCGTACGTGCCGAACGGGCCGAGGACGTGGGTGACGTCGCCGAACAGGATCACGGCATTCGACTTGGTCGAGTCGACCGGGGTCACCGACACACCGGTGATGACCGGCTTGGCGGCGCCGAGCGTCGAGTACAGCGACTGGATTCCGATCGCCACCGCGCCGACGTCGATCACCGAGATGCTCTTGTTGGCGAGGAACTTCTGTCCGCAGGTCGTGCCCTCCTCCTCGGCCGAGGTGATGAAGCACGTGCTCAGCACGAGCGGATGTCCGTCGATCCCGCCGAGCTGGTCGTTGATGTACTTGACCGCGAGTTGCGCGCCGTTGGTGGCGAGCGCCCCGATCACCTGCTGGCCGCCCTGCTGGTTGACCCAGCCAACGGTCACGGGCGGGAGCGACGAGTTCGCCTTGCCGGCCTTGCCGTCGACGTACGTCAGATAGTTGGTCACCGACGCCGAGCCGGCGCCGCCGCTGCCCGGCGTGGCCGCCGGTGTCGTGGCCGCAGCGGTGCTGGAGCTGGTACTCGCGGCCGCCGAGCTGGTGCTGCTACTGCTACTGCCGCAGCCGGCGGCGATGATCGCGGTGGCGAGCAGCGCCACTGCGGCGAGCCACCCTGTACGCGCGTGCTTCTTCACTTCTCCTCCTCTGTGAAATGTGATGCGCCTCGGTTACGCGGCGGCTTTGGCAGGGTGGGTGGGCTTCCATAACTCTCTTGTGGCGATCCGGGCTCCCTCGGCCAGCGCGGCGAGCTTGGCCCACTGAATCTCCGGGTGCACGCGCTCGATGAACGCGCCTTGGGCGAAGCCGCAGTCGGTTCCGGCGAGCACGTTCTCCCTGCCGACGACATTGGCCAGTCGGACCAGCCGCTGCGCGACCAGCTCGGGATGCTCGACGACGTTGGTGTGGTGGGTGACGACGCCCGGGATCAACTTCTTGCCCTCCGGGAGCGGCACGTCCTCCCACACCCGCCACTCGTGCTCGTGCCGTGCGTTGGCCTGCTCCATGACATAGGTGCCGGCGTTCACGGCCAGGATCAGGTCGACCACGTCCTTGAGCTCCGGGTCGAAGACATGCGGGCCGTGCCAGCTGCCCCAGCACACGTGGTAGCGGACACGCTCCTCGGGCAAGCCCTCGAGCGCATGGTTGAGCGCGCGCACGCGCAGGTCGGCCCAGCGCCGGTAGTCGTCCCACGACCGCCCGCGCGACATCATCGTGTCGGCCTCGTGCATCATCACCGCGTCGTCGACTTGCACCAGTAGCCCGGCGTCGACGATCGCCCGGTATTCCTCGCGCAGCGCGTCGGCGAGCGCGAACATGAACTCCTCCTCGCCGGCGTAGTACTCGTTCAGGAGCCAGTACGCGCTCGCCGGCGCGACGACCGGCAGAAACGCATCGACCACGTCCTGTCCCTCGAGCGCGGCCTTGAAGTTGGCGATGTCGCGATCGAGCGCGGTGCGGTCGTACGTCAGCGGACCGGTGCAGACCCAGGCGACGCCAGCGCCTGTCGCGGCCGCCTCCGCATCGGGCATCTCGCTTGAGGCGGCGGCATTCGACTCGTTGACGCTCTCGTTCTCGAGTGCGTCCATCGCGGCATAGGCGCCGGGGAAGGCCTGACGGTCCCGGCTCGGGGGATACATGGTCCCGCCCTCGAGCTGGATCGGCCGGACCTCCAGCCCACTCACGCGCTCGTACAGGTACGTGATCCAACTGGCCTTGCCCATCTCGCCGTCGTCGGGGACGTCGATCCCGACCTCAACCTGGTGGCGGACGACGTCGGCGACCGCGTCGCGCAGTGCGCGCTGGTAGGCGTTCTCGTCGATCTCCTGACCCCGCTCCTTGGCAGCGAGAAACGCCAGCAGCTCGGGCGGCCGGATAAGGCTCCCGGTGTGCGTCGCAAGGATTCGGTCCATGTCCGCTCCTCCCTGCTAAGGCGCCGCCGTCAGGCGCCGCCGTCAAACCTAAGGCGTCGCCGTCAGGCGCCGCCGACAAAGGTCATGTGGGCTCGTTGTAATGCTGTGAAGTGAGCCGATGCTATGGCGGACCCGGCAGGTGCCGAGGGCGCCCGCGGCGATCAGTGCGCGGGTGGGCAATGGCTTTGTGAAGGCTGTGCGCTGTGCGACAAATCGTCTCCGTTAGCGCTACGTCAAGCTTTCTCGACAGTCGCCGGAGCCGTCGGTAGAGTGGCCGTCGCTGGCGACGGGCCAGAGGGAGAGAGAGTCTGCGTTCCTAATCAGGACACGTCAGAGACGATGACGTTGCTGATCGATACCAACGCGGTGGCGGCCCCGCACCGAGTCGAGTTCTGGGCCAAGTCCTCGTGCGACGCGTACCACCCGCTGCACATCGGGACCGACGCGACAGACCGCTTCTGGGCGCGGATGTGGGCTGACCGGCTCGGGCCGATCGGCGTGTACCGGATCGCGGCCGGGCCGAACACGATGCGGCGCACGCCGCGGGACATCTCCGACGGCGACCCCGAGTGCCTGCACGTGCAGATCGTGCTGCGCGGCCGGCTCCACGGCGCCCAGCAGCACCGGGCGAGTGTGCTCGGGCCGGGGGACATCACGAGCTACGACACCTCATACCCGGCCATCTTCCGCGCCGACGCCCCGTTCGACTTGCTGGTGATCCGGGTGCCCAAGGCGACGCTCGGCAAGCACGCCGACAAGGTCTCACGCCTAACCGCGGTCAGGATCCCCGGTGAGGCCGGACTGCCGCGGTTGGCGGCCCGCTTCTGCTCCGATGCCGCCGCCGGCCTGGCCGACGGCAGCATCGGCCGAGAAGACACCGGGCTGGCCGAGCACGTGATCGACCTGGTTCGCCGCCTGTACGTCGATCTGGACGTATCGCGCCCGCCGCGGCCCCGGTCCACCGCCGAGCTGCTGATCCACGCCCAGGCCTACATCGAGGCCAAGCTGAGCGATCCGAACCTGAACCCCGAGGAGCTGGCGCGCGCCTGCTTCATCTCGACGCGGTATCTGCATCGGGTGTTCGAGACCGAGGGGCTCAGCGTGTGCGACTTCATCCGGTCCGCGCGGCTCGAGCGCTGCCGGCGCGACCTGATCGACCCGGCCTTCGCCGATCAGCCGATCTCGTCGATCGCGGGCCGCTGGGGTCTGTCCAGCGCGCCCCATTTCAGCCGCCTGTTCCGCAAGGCGTACGGCTGCTCACCGCGCCAGTTCCGGGCCAGCGCGGCCCCGGCGGTCGATGCGGACGGGATGCTCGAGCGGACGTGGGCCCGCCCGCCCGCCTCGTGGCCGCTCGACGGCGGCGAGCCGTGGGGGCTCGAGGGGTGATCCCAGCGCTCGAGCTCGATGCGCTGACCGCCGGCTACGACCGCGCGGCGGTGCTGCGAGACCTCAGCCTTGCGGTCGATCCCGGCGAGGTCGTGGCTCTGATCGGTGCCAACGGCGCCGGCAAGACGACCACGCTGCGGACGATCTCGGGGCTGGTCAAGCCGATGGGCGGTTTTGTGCGGCTCGAGGGGGCGGATCTCGCCGGCGTGTCGCCGACCGACCGGGTGCGCCGGGGGATCGTGCACGTTCCCCAGGGCCGGGGGATCTTCTTCGGCCTCACCGTGCGCGAGCACCTGCGGCTCGACGGGATGCGCGACCGCGCCGCCCAGGAGGTGGCGTTCGAGCACTTCCCGGCGTTGCGCGATCTCGTCGACCGTCGCGCCGGGCTGCTGTCCGGCGGCGAGCAGCAGATGCTGGCGATCGCTCGGGCGCTGTGCCGGCAACCTCGAGTGCTATTGCTGGACGAGCTGAGCCTGGGTCTGGCGCCGGTCATCGTCGAGCGGCTGCTTCCGGTCGTGAGGGAGTTCGCCTCGACCCACGGGACAGCTGTACTGCTGGTCGAGCAGCACGTCAACCTGGCACTCGAGATCGCTGACCGCGGCTACGTGCTCTCGCACGGGGAGCTGGTCGCGTCAGACAGCGCCGACCGGCTGCGCGCGGACAACGCGCTGCTCACGGCGAGCTATCTCGGGGAGCGGCGATGACGGGCGAACATCTCGAGTACCCAGCGGTAACCGGGCCGATCGGCCAGCGATTGCCGTAGGTCGACGACGGCCGGGGGCGGATCGATGTCGAGTGGGCCCTCCGGCGGGAGCACAACCAGGGAGAACATCGCCGCTCGTAAGCGCCGGCGAACCCCCGGTAGCGCCGGAGCGGTTTCGGAAGTGGCGGCTGGCGAGCTCATCGAACCAGTCCTCGAGCTCGAGCGCGCGGCGGCGATCGGTGGGATCAGCCGGTGGGGACGAGGCGACGGCTGGTCACATTAGTCGCTAATATAAACCGCTGATGGAGAAGGTGGGCGTCGACCGGCGGAGCAGTCAGCTGGACGAGATCGCGGAGGCTCTGCCCCAACGGAGTTCCGAGCTGTCGCGGCTGTTCCTCACGCGCACCAGCGTGTGCGTGTCGCGCACTGAGGTCGGGGTGCTGCGCAACCTGCGCGGCGGGCCGCGGCGGATCACCGAACTCGCCGCCCACGAGCGTGTGACGCAGCCCGCGATCACGCTGCTGGTGAACCGACTCGCCGAGCGCGGCTGGGTGCAGCGGGTTCCCGATCCGACCGACGGCCGCGCCGTGCTGGTAAGTCTGACGCCGGCCGGCGACGAGGTGTTCGAGCAACTGCGCGCCGAGTACAGGGCGCTGTTGCACGAGGAGATGGCCTCGCTCGACGACTCCGAGGTCGAGACGCTGGCCGCCGCGGTCGCGGTCCTCGACAAGCTGATCGATCGGCTGGCCCGGTGAGCGCCGCGGCCGGGGCGTCCGGAACGAACGGAGGACCGGCCGGAGCGAACGGGCGCTCGCCGCACACCGACGGCGGACCGCCGGCGACGCACCCCGAGCGCTACAAGTGGATCGCGCTGTCGAACACGACGCTCGGAGTCTTGATGGCGGTGATCAACCAGTCGATCGTGATCATCGCGCTGCCGGCCATCTTCCGCGGGATCCACCTGAACCCGCTAATCCCGTCGAACACGAGCTACCTGCTGTGGATGCTGCTCAGCTTCATGGTCGTGATGGCGGTGCTGGTCGTGAGCCTTGGTCGAGTTGGGGACATATTCGGCCGGGTGCGGATGTACAACCTAGGGTTCGCGGTCTTCACGCTCGGATCGATCCTGCTGTCGGTGACCTGGTTGCAGGGCAGTGCGGGAGCGATGTGGATGATCGTGATGCGCGTCGTGCAGGGCATCGGTGCGGCCTTCCTGATGGCGAACTCGTCGGCGATCCTTACCGACGCGTTCCCGGCCGAGGAACGTGGGCTCGCGCTCGGGATCAACATGGTCGCGGCGATCGCGGGGTCGTTCATCGGACTTGTGCTTGGGGGCGTGCTCGCACCCGTAGCGTGGCGGTTGGTGTTCCTGGTATCGGTGCCGTTCGGGCTGTTCGGCACCGTGTGGGCCTACCTGAAGCTCGAGGAGCGCGGGATCCGGAGCCCCGCGAAAATCGACTGGTGGGGCAACATCACGTTTGCGGTCGGGCTGATCGCGGTGCTCGTCGGAATCACGTACGGGATCCTGCCCTACGGCGGGCACAACATGGGCTGGACGGCGCCCGGCGTGATCGGCGCTCTGGTCGGAGGCATCCTCGTCCTGTGTCTGTTCGTGGTGATCGAGCGCCGCGTGGCCGCGCCGATGTTCCGGCTTGACCTCTTCAAGATCCGCGCGTTCAGCGGTGGGAGCGTCGCCACGTTCCTCGCGGCGCTCGCCCGCGGCGGCCTGATGTTCATGCTGATCCTGTGGCTCCAAGGGATCTGGCTCCCGCTCCACGGCTACAGCTTCAAGGACACCCCGCTGTGGGCCGGTATCTACATGCTGCCGTTGTCGGTGGGGTTCCTGATCGCCGGGCCGATCTCCGGGCGCCTGGCCGACCGCTTTGGCGCGCGGCCGTTCGCCACCGGCGGGATGATCGGGTCGGCGATCGGCTTCCTGCTCCTCGTCGCGATCCCGATCAACTTCAGCTACTGGGAGTTCGCGGTCGTGATCCTGCTGATCGGCGCGGCGATGGGCATGTTCGCCGCGCCGAACCTGACCGGGATCATGAACAGCCTGCCGCCCAACCAGCGGGGGTCGGGCGCCGGCATGGCTGCGACGTTCCAGAACTCCGCGTCGGTGCTGTCGATCGGGGTGTTCTTCAGCCTGATCATCGTCGGCCTGTCATCGACGCTGCCCGCTGTGCTGTACCACGGCCTGGCGTCGCACGGCGTTCCGCACGGCGCCGCCTTGCAGGTCTCGAAGCTGCCGCCCGTAGGGAGCCTGTTCGCGTCGTTCCTCGGGTACAACCCGGTAGGCACGCTGCTCGCTACGACACTCCCGCACCTGCACCCGGCAACGGCCACGTACCTGACCGGGCACAAGTTCTTTCCTTCGCTCGTCTCCCACCCGTTCGCGAGCGGGATCCACACCGTGTTCTACTTCGCCGCGGGCTGCTGCCTGGTGGCGGCGGTTGCCTCGTGGATGCGCGGGGGCAAGTACTACTACCAGGACGCGCCCGACCCGGTTGAGACGAACGAGCTCGTCGAGGTCGCCTGACCCATCTTCGTCTGCCTGTTCTGGGCGTCTGTCGGTCCGTCTTCACCGCGGACGCCGTACCCTCGCCACGCGGAAATTTCCGCCATTCCGGACGCACCGATCGGCTGAGGACGGATTTCTCCTCTCCAACCGGAGAAATCCGGTCGCTAGCGGTCGGCGCCGTCCGGAATGGCGGAATTTTCGAGGTTGGGTTGCGGTCAGGAGCCGGTCCGGGCGGATCTGCCTAAGACTCGGTTAAGCCGGTCCCGCGGTATCCATCCGCGCTCGTCGGAGCGCCACACTCAGGTCAGGCAAAGACCGACCCCGGGCCGGCGTTGAGTAGATCCGCGGCACCCATCAGCAGTCGTCAGCGAGGCGAGGAGTCCTCGGGTCGCGTGGCTGCCCGCGATCGTGGCGGCGGCGTGCGCTGGCGACCCGTAGCGATACGGGCGGCGGTGGCTGTCGTCGCGCTGGTGGCGGTCCTGTTCGCCGCCGGCATTGCGTACCTGGCGATCCTGCCGAACGTCGGCGACGCGCCGGCGCGGGTCAACCACATCCTGGCGGTGCATCACGGCACGTCCGGCGGTCCGCTCCCGCCGGCCAAGCTCGGCGACGCCGTCGTCGCGGTCGAGGACGAGCACTTCTACTCGAACTTCGCGATCAACGTCATCGACGGCGCCGGTCGCGCCGCGATCGCCACGCTGCACACCGACCACGACCCGGGTGGCAGCACGATCGAGCAGCAGCTCGCCAAGCAGCTATACGGCGATGGAACCGGCCTGTTCGCGACGCTGAAGGAGATCGGGCTGGGGGTCAAGCTGGCGCTCGACTACCCGAAGGCGCAGATCCTCGCCATGTACCTGAACGCCGTCTACTACGGCCACGGCTACTGGGGCGAGGTCGCGGCGGCGCGCGGGTACTTGGGAACCCACCCCGACAACCTCAACTGGGCGCAGGCGGCGCTGCTCGCGGGCCTCCCTGAGGCGCCCTCGGCCTATGACCCGCTGGAGCATCTGCACCTGGCCAAGCTGCGCCAGCGCCATGTGCTCGACCAGCTCGTGGTCAACCACTACCTGAGCGCGGCGCAGGCCAACGCGGCGTACGCAGCACCGCTCGGGCTCAGGTGACCCGGCCGGGCCCGGCCGGCCGGTCTGCGGCGGCGCGGTCAGAGTCGCCGGGAGAGCGACAGCGCGACCCGTCCGGCGGCCGCGAGCGCCACGCCGGCCGCGGCGATGGCGGCGGTGATGCCCAGGGCGCTCGCGGTAAGCGGCTTGACGCCGAGGGTTGCCCCGACCCGGGTGAGCGAAAGCACGAGCCCGGCGAGGAGCGATACGAGCGCCCAAAGCGGAAACGCGACGTTGCGTCGCAACGGCAGACCCGGTCGGGCGCGCAGGCACCACGCGATCGCCGCGTTCGCGATGAGCCATCCGGCCACGGCGGCCGCGATCGCCATGTTGGTCCCCGACCGGGCGTGGACGATGAGAAACGTCGGGAGCACCGCAACGATGAGTGCCGCCGCCGTCAGTGCGATTGCTGACACCTGCGCGCTGTCGAGAAAACGGCTGGCGGGATCGCGCGGCGGGCGATCCATCGTGCCCGGCGCGGTGGGCTCGGAGACGAAGGCCACCGACGCGCCGACGTCCATGAACAGCTCGAGGATGACGATGTGCACCGGCTTGAACGGAGCGGGCAGCCCGAGCGCCAGTGGCACGGCGATGACCACGACCAGAGCGATCTTCGCGCCTAGGTAAAAGGCGACGGCGCGGCGCAGCTGGGAGGCCAGCGCGCGACCGCCCTCGACCGCGCTCACGATCGTCGGGTACGCGTCATCGACGAGCACCAGGTCGGATGCCTCGCGCGCGAGGTCGGTTCCGCGCGCGCCCATCGCGATCCCTACGTTCGCCGCGGCGAGTGCCGGCGCGTCGTTGACGCCGTCGCCGGTGACGGCGACCGCCTCGCCCCGATCCTGGAGAAGCCGGACGAGGCGGAGCTTGTCCTCGGGCGTGGCGCGTGCAATGACCGCCTCGCCGCGCAGCCGCCGGGCGAGGTCGTCGTCCTCGAGGGCATCGAGCGGCGCGCCGCCGTGCAGGACCTCGGGAGTGTGGACCCCGGCCTCGCGCGCGGCCGCGGCGACCGTGTCCGGGTGGTCGCCGCTGACGACGATTGTCCGCACGCCGGCGCGGGCGAGCTCGGCTACGGCATCGCCGACGCCGGCTCGCAGTGGATCGCGGAAGGCAGCCAGCCCGACGAAATCGAGCTCGGTCTCGGCGTCGGCGGCGTTGCGGGGGACAGAGGGCGCACGGCGCTCCGCGACCGCGATGATGCGCAGCCCGTCGTCGGCAAGCCGCGCGACCCGCGCGAGCACCGACGCGCGCTCGCTCTCGGACATCGCGCTCTGGTCGAGTACGGCCTCGGGAGCTCCCTTCACGGCCACCCAGACGCCGACCGCGTCTCGCCACACTGCGCTCTCGCGCCGGCGCACCGGATCGAACGGGTAGCGGGCGAGTCGCTCGCTCGGCGCGGGCTGGGCGGCGGCCTCGCCCAGCGCGCGATCGACCGGGTCCTGAGCGGCCGCGGCACCGTGTGCGGCCGCGGCCGTAGCGAGCACGTGTTCGCGGTCGCCGTCGATGCGTTCGATCAGCAACCGATTCTCGGTGAGCGTCCCCGTCTTGTCCGCCAGGAGAACGGTCATCGCGCCGACGGCCTCGGCGGCACGCAACCGGCGGAGCAGGATTCCCTGCTGCGCCAGGCGCAGCCCGCCGAGCGCGACGAGGACCGTCACGAGGATCGGCAGCTCCTCGGGGATCGTGGCGAACGCGAGCGTCAGTCCGTCGAGCAGCATCTGACGTGGGTGCTGGCCCCGAAGGACGCCGAGGAGGGGTACGAGCACGCACGCCGCCACCGCTACGATCAGCGCTGCGCGCGCCAGCTCGGCCATCGCGCGCTGAAGCGGGGTGGGCGGCTCCTTGGCCTGCGCTACGAGTCGGCCGAGGCGCCCGATCTCAGTCTCGTCGCCCAGCGCGACGACGACGCCCTCGCCTGCGCCGGCCACCACGGCGGTGCCCGCGTGCAGCACGGAGGTGCGCTCGGCGAGCGGCGTGTCGGTGTCCACCCGCTCGGTGCCCTTGGCGGCGGCCATCGGCTCGCCCGTCAGCCTGGACTCGTCGGTGGCCAGCCCGTCCGCGTCCACGACGCGGGCATCGGCCGCGACGACGCTGCCGGCCTCGACCAGCAACACGTCGCCGACGACGAGCGAGCCCGCCGGGACCGCCACCGCCAGGCCGGAGCGCCGGACGAGCGCATTGGGGGCGCTGAGGTCGCGGAGAGCCTTCAGCGCGCGCTTCGCACGGACCTCGGAGGTCGCCTCGACGGCGCTGACGAGCACGATGACCGTAAAGATTGCGATCGCGTCGCGAATCTCGCCGAAGATCGCCGATAGGACGGCAACCAGGAGCAGCAGCAGCTGAAGCGGCTCGGCCAGCGACTCGACGATCTCGCCCACCACGGCCGAGGTGTTGCCTTCCTGGGTCCGGACCGATGCGGTGCGACGCTGCCCGACCTCATCGAGCGTTAGCCCCGCCGGGCGACTGCCGGTGCGCCGCCACACAACCGCGGGCGATTCGGCGTGGACCGGGAGCGCCGCCGCCGGGTCGCTGCGGGGCGACGCGCGCGTTGCGCTCGGCATGAAACGGATGATACATATCAATCGGAACAGCGTGGGGCGAGTCTGGGATCATGGTGATCCCGTGACCCGCGACTGGCTGCTGATCACCGTCTCCACCCCGCCCGGCGGGACCTCGACCCTCCGCGTGTACGCCTGGCGCAACCTGCGCAGCCTGGGGGCTCACTATCTGCAGCAGTCCGTGTGCCTGCTGCCGGCGACGCCGAAGACCACCCGCGCCGCCGCCCGGCTTGTGACCCGGCTGCGCACCGAGGGCGGGCACGGCGAGATGCTTCGCATCCACCTGACGGACTCAAAGCAGGAGGCCGCGGTGATCGACGCGATCCAGCGCGAGCGGACCGACGAGTACCACGAGGTGGTCGAGAGCACGGGACACTTCCACGAGGAGCTTCAGCTCGAGCGCCGCCGCGGCCGGACCACCTACACCGAACTCGAGGAGTCCGACGCCGATCTCGCGCGCCATCAGAAGTGGCTAGCCGCCATCCGCGCGCGCGACTACTTCGATGCGCCCGGCGCTCTCCAGGCCGCCGCGGCGGTCGCTTCCTGCGAGGAGGCACTGGCTCGGTTCGAAAGCGAGGCGCTGTCTGCGGAGCTCGACGAGCCCGCGCCCGGCAGCCGGCGCGGACTACGCGCCATCGAGGGCGGAAGCGACTGACGCGGTCAGTTGCCGCCCGGGAGGGTGACGCCCATCCCCAGGAGGATCGCCATCGCGACGAACGCGATCCCGGTCAGCAGGTCGGTGCGGATGCGGGGTACGAAGTGGGCCGCCGTGCGGCCGATTTGGTGCCCGGCGACGGACATCACGAAAGTGATCGTCCCGAACAGGATGGGCGCGATCCAGGGTGAGTAGCCGAGGAGGCCAAGGCTCGCGCCGGCGGCCACATTGTCGACGCTCAGCGGCAGGGGCAGCCCCCGGGTCGCGAACCGCAGATCCGGATCCGCGTGCTCGTCTGACGTCAGTGCCCGGACGACGATGAACAGGCCGTATGCGCCAAGGCCGATCGCCGCGATCGTGTCCGCGGTGGAGTCGATCTTGTTGCTGAGAAAGTGGCCGATGAGTATCCCGACCAGCGGCGCGATGCCGTCCCACAGGCCGAAGATGAAGGAAGTCTTGATCGAGCGAAGCAGGCTCGGCTTGAGTCCCCCGAGCACGATCGACATCCGGAAGTTGTCCAGGCTCAGGGTGAAGCCGAGTGAGATGAGCGCGAACATCGGTTCTTTCGAAGGTCGGTGTTGAGGCGCACGATCTGCCACGGCGCGGGCGCCGTGGCAGATCGCATGTGACTTCGGTCGCTCTGGCCGCTACTCCGGCAGGGCGAACGCGTAGATCGCTGATCCACCGGGTGCGGCGAGCGCCCCGGGGAAGAACCCCTCGGTCCAGGCGCCGTAGCCGACCGGGCAGGCGATGTACTGCCGTCCGTCAACGGTGTAGCTGCTGGGGCTCGAGTGGTGGCCGCTACCGCAGTTGAACGACCACAGCAGGTCTCCGCTGCTGTCGTTGAACGCCCGGTAGATTCCGGCCGGATCGCCGGCGAACACAAGGCCACCGCCGGTGGTCAACACGGACGCCGTCATCGGGTGCTGATTGCGGAACCGCCACCTCTCCTGACCGGTGGCCGGATCGATCGCGGACAGATAGCCGGACACGTCCTCCGTGTCCACCGCGACGCCCGCGCCCCAGTACGGGATGCTCTCCTTGAACTCGCGCCGCCGCCGGGTCGCCGTCGCACCGACGTCCTGTACGGGGCAGTAGAACAGGCCCGTCTTCGGGCTGTACGCGGCGTGCGTCCATTCCTTGGCGCCGGCCGGGCCGGGCCAGAAGTGGACGGGCTCGCCCTCCTTGTCGGGGAACACTCGCGGCGTGACCTTGCCGTCGGCGGAGATCTCACCCCAGGTGATCCGGTCGACAAACGGAACGACCCGGATCAGGCTGCAGTCCGTGCGGTCCAGAACGAAGAAATACCCGTTCTTGTCGAAGTGGCCGGAGCACTTGCGTCCGTCCATCTCGAACAGGATGTTCTCCATCGTCGAGTCGTAGTCCCACACGTCGTGCGGGGTGTACTGGTAGTGGTGCTTGATCTGGCCGCTGTCGGGATCGACCGCCACGACGCAGTTCGTGAACAGGTTGTCGCCTTCGCGGACCCCCCCGTCAAAGTCGGGGCACGGGTTGCCTGTATTGAAATACAGGAGGTCGAGGTCCGGGTCGAACGTTGGCGTGGTCCAGCAGTTTGCGCCGCCCCGCGCCCAGGCCTCGCCGTCGGCGGGCCACGTGTCGGACCCCGGCTCACCGGGGGCGGGAACCATGTAGCAGCGCCAGACGCGCTCGCCGGTCTCGAGCTTGAACGCGTCGGCATGGCCGCGTACTCCGAACTCGCCGCCGGAGCTCCCGACGATCACCATGTCCTTGACGATCAGCGGGGCTACGGTCGCGCTCTCGCCGGCCCGAACGTCACCGTACGCTTGGTCCCAGATGAGCTGGCCGCTCGTCGCGTCGAGGGCGATCACGTGAGCGTTGAGGGTGGTCATGAAGACCATTCCGTTGGCCACCGCGCACCCGCGATTGACGTTGCCGCAACACAGGCGCACGTCATACGGCGACGCGCGGTGGTAGCGCCACAGCTCCTGACCGGTCTTGCCGTCCAACGCCCACATCCAGCCATCAAAGCCGGTCACGTACATGATGCCGTCGACGACCAGTGGAGATGCCTCCAGCGAGTACGTCGACGCGCCCGAGTGCATGCCCACCGAACCGCACTGGAACACCCAGGCGGGGGATAGGCCCTTCACGTTCGAGGTATTGATCTGATCGAGCGGGCTGTGGCGCTGGCCGTCGTAGGCGCCGTAGTAGGTCAGCCAGTTCTGCGGCTCGGCATCGCGGCCCTTGAGGATTCGGTCGTAATTGACGCCCTTGGCCACCGGAGGCGCGCTGCCGGCCAAGCCAGGGCTCAGAATCCGGAAGTCGACCGCCTCGCCTGCGTCAACGTACTCAGTTTCGGTTGCCATCAGCGGCTCCTTTCTACGGCCGGGGCTGGGGTGGACGGTCGAGCTTCGCTTCGTCTGGGACCTCGCCACTCACGACGATGGTGCCGGTGAGGCCGCCGCCCTCATCGTTGCCGGTCCGGGAGCCGTACCAGTAATAGCCCGGTCCGTCGAGGTTGAGGCTCGCCCTTCCCTTCGAGAAGTTCACCAACCAGATGAACTTCGCGTCGCCGTTGTTCGGCAGGACGGCGCAGTGCGAGTTGTTGTCGTCGTTGATGATCTCGAGCTCGAGGTCGCCTCCGTGCGGCATGACCAGGACTCTTGGCTCGAAGATCAGCTCGTCCATGGGAATCCGGACCGTGGCATGCATCTTGCCGTCGGATCCTTCCTCGGCCACCCCCACTGACCCTCGGCCCAACACCGCCCCTATCGTCGTTCCGTTCTGCTTGATCAGGCCCTCAACTAGTGTCTTATCGGCCGTGGCAGCCACAGCGACTCTCTCCTTCCTTCCGGAAAATGTGCAACAAGGAACGTAACAGCGGGGCGACTGTGACGCAACCTGACCGTCAGCGAGAAGATGTACTGACTGAGCGGAGAGGATGTGACTGACCGATCGGATAGGTGTAGATACTGACCGGTCAGTCAGAGTGTCACCTATGAATTACACCACTTACCCCAGCGAGATCGTGTCAGTGCCCGCCACGCGAAGATGGTCGAGTGCGCTACCACCGGCCTTTTTCAGGCCGAGAGCATCGACCAGGCCCGCGTTATCGCCACCGGCGAGCCCGTCGGCGAGGAGCGCGGCGCCGTAGGCGGCCGTGCTGGCGCGGGTGCGAAGGAGCGCGGTCACCGGGGCGATGTCGCGGAGCGAGAACGCCAGCCTGGCGACCAGTTCGGGCAGCCTGGCCAGGCGACCAGATACGACGATCTCGAGCGGCGCGGGCGCACTGACCAGGAGGCCACGCACCGCCTTGGCCGCCGCCTCGAGCAGCGCCGTCCAGCCTTCGGCGTAGGCCGAATCTCGCCAGAGCGCGCCAAGGTCACTTGTGTCGAGCCGGCCGGTCGGATCGAGCGCCCCGCCGGTGAACAGGGTGTTCTTACGCAGCGCCTGTCCGAGCAGGTAGGCGACCTCACCGTCGAGCGCCCCCGCCGCGCGCATCCCGATCGGTCCCGACGAGCCGCCCACGCCGTCGACGATCTGCCCGCCGGCGATCGCCAGGGCCGCCGTGAACGCGCCGCCCAGCTCGAGCAGAACCATCGACGTCTGTGCCAGCGCGATCCCGCGCCGGGCGGATTGATCGGCGATGGCACAGGCCGCCGCACACACCTTGTCCGCGGTGCCGAGGTCGATTCGGTTGTACTTGCGGTATCCCGGCACTGACGGCAGGTGGATCACGCCGGGTCCGAACACGATCGGCAGGCCGCTGCGCGTCAGCGCCCGCAGCAGCGAACGCATCCCGCCGACCCCAGCCTCCGCGCGCGACTCGTCGGGCCGGACCAGGACCATCTGGGCGAGTTCGGGCTCGCCGACGTCAGCCGCCGCCAGAAGGGGGAGGCCGTACCCGCTCGGGCCGTAGACGAGGTCGTAGGGTCCGTGTTCCTCGATCGTTCGGAGCAGCGGCGCGGGGTCGTCACTCAGCAATCCGGTCGCGAACACCTGCTCGAGCACGGGCTCGCCGTCCTGGAGCACACACAGGTCAAACGACACCGTCCCCGGGTCGACGCCGGCTACCCGGGGCATATGATTGGACCATGAGCACAACCAGCGGCAAGCCCCGTACCTACGGGGAGGACGAGATCCCGGCCAAGCTGTCGGAGTACGGCCTCGATGATTGGTATTACGAGGACAAGTGGATCCGGCGCAAGTACAACACCGACGGGTGGCCGACCACGCTGATGGCTGTCAACGCCGTCGGTTACCTGTGTGAGGCGGCCGGCCATCACGCCGATCTGAGCGTGACCTGGGGCAAGCTCTGGGTCAAGCTCGCCACGCACTCGGCGGGCGGGATCACGGACAAGGACTTCGCGATGGCGCGCAAGATCGAGGACACGATCCTGTGGCGCCCCGACCCCGACGGTCCCCTCGACGGGCCGATGGGCAAGTTCGTGTTCTCCAAGTAGGGGAATTCGGCTCGCCGGATTTCGCGGTCGGGGAATTCGGCTCGAGCCGCCACCGTCCGTGTGCGGCGAGGGGCCGAATTCCCTTGACGGAATCCGGCCGTTATGCGCTCGAGCGGTCACCGGTCTCGGCGCCGGATTCCGCGGTCACAGCGCCTCGAGGGCGACGTCGTAGACGCCCTCGAGGTCGAGGACCGTTCCTTTGGTCTCGAACATGGCCCGGATGCAGGCCTTTTGCAGCTTCATCTTCGGGCCGCCCACGGCCAGGGCACCGAGCTTGAGCACGCCATCCTCGTCGGTCAGATTGTCGCCACGATCGACGCCTTCGACGCCGACCGGCTCCGCCGCCGAGTAATCGACCACGACCCGGACGCCGTCCTGCGCCCAGCCGCTGCGCCGCAGGATCTGCGTGCCCGCCGGCCCGGCCGCGAAGATGACCGCGTGTCCGGCCACGGCGGCATCGAGGTCGTCGCTTGATTCCGGCTCGACCACCTCGAACTGAGCCTCTTGGGCCACGGCTATCCCCGACGCGCGTCGATGTCCGCCCTTCATCACATCGGGCGGGAACGTCAGCATCGTGACCTCAGCGCCCTCCCGGCGCAGCAGTTCGGCCGTACAGACGCCAACGGGTCCGACGCCGATAACGGCCGCGTCGGCTCCCTTCAGTTCGACCGCGCCGCGCACGAGCGCCACAGCAGCCGCCGCGGTCGTGTTCGAGCCATCGGAGTCGAGCATGATCGACGGCTTGAACGGCTCGAAGAACAGTTTCTCGACCGCTCCGAGCACCGACTCGCCGTCGCGAACCTTCGATCCTCCGACCCAGAACGCGGTATTGGCCAGGCCGTTGGGTCCGCGCGGGAAGATCGCACCCTGGACGACGTCGGTGAGGTTGTCTGGAGTCACCCCGCCATACCCGATCACGACGTCCACGTCGGCGTCGTAGGCGGCGATCGCATCGAACGAGCTCGGATGCAAATCGGTGTCGAGCTGGATCAGGATCTTCTTCATGGGAGGTCCTCCCGTCGAGGTTCGGGAAAGCTGAGCAGGCCCCAATCGAGTGGGCCCTCTTGGCGATACGCCTTGCGCAAGCCGCGCGCGATGGTGGCCTTCATCAGCTCCTTGCCGAGATAGAACGCGTGCGAGGCATCGTCGACATCGAGCTGATCGAACACCGCGAACATGTTCTGCTCACGTACGAAGCGCTCGCCGTTGAATGCATAAAGCCAGTCCTCGTCCGCGAACAGGCGGTAGTTGCGGTCCGAGATCTGAGACTGCATCGCGCGCAGCTCGTGTTCCGCAGGCGCCCGCATCGACTCGTCCTTACTCGTGACCAAGCCCGAGTCGATGTGCTTCGGGGGCCGGGCCTGGCGCTGGGCGAGGTGCATGATCTGGGCAGCGAGCACCGTTTCACGCACCACGCCGCGCGCCCATCCGATCACCTCGGTGGTGAGTACCGCGCCGATTCCGATCTCCTGGCAGAAGCCGATCAGCAGCGCGGTGACCCCCGTCGAGTCCGCCTCGGTGAGCTCGGTCAGATTGCCGACGCCCATGAGCATCTCGGCCTCGGGATGGCGTCGGCGAACCTCGACGTAGCGGGCCAGCGACGCCGCGAATCCAGAGTTGATCGGGGCCAGGATCGAGTCGAGCAGGTACGGTCGCGCCAGCTGCTCCATATGCGTGGCGATCCGGTCCAGGCCGCCGAGGTCATCGGGATCTTCGGTGATCAGCACCGGCGTCGCATGTAGCCCGGCGGCCATGTCGATCGTCTGTGGCGTGAGGCTCAGCACGTAGTCCACGCCGGCGGCATCAGCCATCTGGACGTGCTCGGGATCGAGCGTGTCGATGCTGAGCGACAGCCCGCGTTCGCGCAGCGCGGCAATCGTGGGCGGCCCGTCGGTTAGCCACGAACGGTCGAGCGACAGACCGAGGTCGATCACGTCGGCCCCCTCCGCGCGGTAGCGCTCGGCCCGGTCGATCACCTGCTCTTGTGAGAGCCTCTGCACGTCGTTGATCTCGGCGAACACGCGCACGTCACGCGGCCCGAGCTCGGCTCGGATGGCCTCCCGTCCGTACCACTCCGGGAGCGCCCGAACGTCGACCGGGCCTTTGCTCACCGGTAGTCCGGTCGCCTGCTGAAGCGTGTCCACGTCGCCCTCGCACAGTCCTGGGATCACGATGTTGTCTACCCCCTCTGGGACCTCCAGCCGCCGCGCGATCCAGCGCGTGGTCATCAGCGCCGCCACGCTGATGTTCATGACGGCGATCTGGTGGTCGATCTCCAGGTCGGACACGACGGCGCGCACGGCGGGCTCCGCCAGCCTCCCGGTCACGAACAGCGTGCTAGGACTCACGCGAATCCTCAGCCAACCGTCCCGCCGTTCACGTTGATCGCCTGGCCGGTGACGAACGCGGCGGCGGGCGACGCGAGCCACACCGCTGCGCCGGCGATGTCCTCGGGCTGACCCCAGCGACCGAGGGGGGTGGACGCCGCCACCTTGTCGTAGAACGCCCGGTCCGTGCCCGCGCCGTAGGCAGTCTCGACCCAGCCGGGGCACAGCACGTTGACGCGGATGTCAGGGGCCACAGACCGCGCGAGCGATTTGGAGAAGCCGAGCACCCCACCCTTGACCGCGGCGAACAACTCAGGGTTCTCGCCCGCCATTCCGTCGATCGTGGCGTGATCCCAGCCGATATTGAGAATCGAGCCGCCCGGCTGCATGCGGGCGGTGACGAGCCGCGAGCAGCGAATCGTCGCCTTCAGATCGACGTCGATCAGCGCCTCGAGTTTGCGCTCATCCGACCAGGATCTGCCCTCACCTGTGAGCACGTCGGCGCCGGCGTTATTAACCCAGACGTCGATGTGCTCGAGCACGGCGAAGGCGTCCCGCACGATCGCGATGCACCCCTCCGCCGTGCTGAGATCTGCCTGCAAAAGAGGGTGTTCGGCGGGATCGGATGGACTCAGTTCGTCCGCCAATGCTCGCGCCTGCGGGAATGCGCGGCAGAAGCCGATACCCACGCGGGCCCCGGCTGCGGCAAAGGCGATCGCGATCGCCCGGCCGATGCCGGAGCTGGCTCCGGTAACGACGGTGCGCAGACCGGCGAGCGGCAACTCTCCGGTCTGCGCGTTCAACGGCTCGTGGCCGGCCGCCGCTACCCCTCGGCGCCGCCGGCGAACGGGTGCCGTGCGGCCGGTGTGTCGGCCAGCACCTTGTCAGTGCTCGGCTCACCGCCGATGGCGCGGGCGATCGAGGTCTTCACGGCCTCGTAGTTCCAGTCGTAGATCTTCTTGTCGTCCTCGGCCTCCCAGTGGATGAACACGCCGACGATGATGCACAGGTCGTCGACCTGGTCCTTGGGGATGACGCCTTCCGCGACCGAGTCCACAACGGCGCGGGAGACCGCGGCCTGAGCGGGGCCGAACAGCTGCACCGCCTGCTTGGCGCCCTTGATCGTCACCTTGTTGCTGAGCACCGTGTCCGGCTTCGCAGGAAGGTTGGGGGTGACCACGGCGAGCAGATTTGTGTGTCCCTCGGACTCGTTCACGAAGGCGTGGGCGAACGCCTCACCGACCGGTCCGCTCTTTGACCCGATAAGCAGGTCGATGTGTGCGACCTCGTTACCTTCACCGACCAGAGCCTCGCCAGTTGCCAGGGTAATGGCCATGACGTGAGTCTCCTCTCTCCTATCGTATGGTGACGTGGGTGAATGCAACCCTAGCTCACTCGCGACTGAGCCGGGATCTACTGGAGCATCAGGTTGTCCTCGCGTGTGTGCTCGAGGTGTCAGCAGCCAAACCGGGCAACATCACGCCGGCCCACGATTTCTCCGACACGACGTACGTCGACATGGTGCGATCGGCGCTGGCGCTCGGTCCAGTGTTCGCGCCCACGCGCGTTCTGCAACGCTGCGTCGGTGAGTTGATCGCGGACGGGGTGCAGGCGACGGCGCGGGTCGCCGCCGCCAACACGAACCTTGGGATCGTGCTCCTGTTCGCGCCTTTGGCCCGTGCGGCGGCGACGCGGCAAGCCGACGAGACGTTGCGCGCGGCGGTGCAGCGAGTTCTGGCGCGGCTCGACGTCGACGATGCCGCCGCTGCATTTGGCGCGATTTTCCGCGCAGCTCCAGGCGGGCTCGGCGACGCGCCCGAGCATGATGTTCGCGCGGCGGCGCGGGTTTCGCTGCGCGAGGCGATGAGCGCCGCCGCGCACCGCGACAGCGTCGCCGCGGAATACGCGAGTGGCTACGCCATCGTGTTCGAGACCGGGCTGCCGTTGCTCGAGGCCGCGCTGGCGTCCGGGCAGGCAACCCTCGATTCCATCGTCTCGCTCCATGTCGGCCTGCTGGCGGCGCATCCCGACACGCTGATCGCGCGCAAGGCGGGGGACTCGGCCGCGCAACAGGTCAGCGCCGCGGCGCGTGCCGTGCGCGAGGGAACACTTTCGCTGGCTGAGTTTGACGCGTCGCTCCGCACGGACGGCAACCGACTCAACCCCGGGACCACTGCGGACCTCGTCGCCGCGACGCTGCTGGCCGCGCTGTTGACAGGGATGCGGCTGCCATGAGGGTGCTCGTGGTCGCGGTGAGCGCGCGGATGCTCGCGTCACTGGCGGTCACGGATGGCCACGAGGTGGTGGCGCTCGATCGCTTCGGCGACTTCGACCTGCGCGCGTTCGCTTCCGGCGCGACGGCGGCGTCCAGCGTGGGGTTGGTCTCGCTTGCGGCCGAGATCGAGGCCGACGCGGTCGTGTACGGCGCGGGCTTCGAGAATCACTCCGAATTGGTGGCGGAGCTGGCATCCGGACGAGAGTTACTGGGGACGCCCGCGGACCATCTGGCGGCCGTGCGCGACCCATGGGCGGTCGGGGCGGCGGCGCGCGCGGCTGGGGCGCGGGCACCAGAGACGCGTTCGGTCGACGAGCTTCCCGCGTCTCGCCCGCGCTCCGGTGGTGGCGCGTGGTTGCGAAAGCCTGCGCTCGGCGGCGGCGGGCGCGGCGTGCGCGGGTGGGCCGGCGGGGCACTGCGTCCGACCGAGATCCTCCAGCGGCGGATCGACGGGCTGTCGTGCTCGGCGGTGGCGATCGGCGACGGGCGACGGGCGGGCGTGCTCGGGCTTACCGAGCAGCTGCATCGCCGGCCGGGCTTCGGCTGGATGGGCAACGTGACACCCCCGAGGCTGCCCGAGGGAGAAATCGCCGAGCTCGCCGGTCAGCTCCGAGCCGTCTGCGACGAGGTCGCCCGGCGCTTCGGCGTCCGGGGCGCGTTCAGCGTCGACGCGATCTGGGATGGACGGTGCGCGTGGGTGCTCGAGGTCAACCCTCGACCGCCCGGTTCGCTGGAGCTGTTCGGACCCGGGTGCTTCGAGGCGCACGTGCGCGGGGTGCGAAACGTGGCAGTTCCGACCGCGACCGACCCCCTCGCGACACGGTGTGCGAAGGTGAAGCTGGTGCTGTTCGCCGACCGTGACCTGCGCGCGCCGGATCCTGGCTGGTGGCCGGAGGGGCTGGTGCGCGACGTGCCGCACGCCGACGAGACGATCAAACGAGGGGCTCCGGTGTGCACGCTGGTGTCGGACGGTAACGGCGTAACCGAGCTGGCCGGGCGCGGTGCTCGGCTCTTGTCCGCGCTCGACGATGCGGTGTTGATCGGTGCCTGAACTCGGCCCGGTCACCTGCGCCGGATGCGGTCTCCTGTGCGACGACGTGATCGTCGAGGAGTCGGGCTACGAGGTCCGGCTGCGGCCGCGGTGCCAGCTCGGCGCGCGCTGGTTCTCCGAGCGGTGGCGGCCTCCCGCGGACGCGCCGCCGGCAACCATCGACGGGCACCCGGCTGAGATCGAGGCGGCGCTGATGCGAGCCGGCGAGCTGCTGCGAGGCGCGCGCCGCCCGCAGCTCCAAGGGTTCGCCGGCGCGACCGTGGAGGATGCCCGAGCCGCGCTCGCCCTGGCGGACCGCCTCGGCGCTCTGGTCACCACTCGGCCATCGGACGGCCCGTGGCCCGGTGCCCCGGCGGCCCCGCTGCGCGGCATCTCGACCGCCACGCTGGGAGAGATCCGGGACCGTTCGCGCGTCGTCGTCATCTGGCGCGAGGATCCGGAGACGACCCATCCGCGGCTGCTCGAGCGCCTTGGCTTCGGGTCGTGCGCGGCCGAGCGCGCGCTGGTGGTTGTCGACAATCGGGACACTGCCACCACCGCGCGCGCCGACCTGCGGCTGAGCTGGCCGCCGGAGCGCGACCTCGACACGCTCGTGACGCTGCGCGATGGCGATGTCGGCGGACTTCAGGAACGGTTCGCTGCGGCGCCCCATGCGGCGTTCGTCTATGGATCCGGCTTGACCGGCGGCGCCGGCGGTCAGCGACGGGCGCTCGCGCTCCACGAGCTGGTCCGGGCGATGTCGCACGAGCGCCACGTGGTCACGCTCGAACTGCCGCGTGCCCCGGGGACCCGGAGCGCGGACGAAGTGCTCGCCTGGCAGGCCGGATACAGCGGGAGGGTGGATTTCGCGAGTGGTCATCCCGAGCTGGTCATCGCCACAGATCCGCTCGACGACGTCGACGTGACGCTGAACATCGAGTCCGGACCCGCCGGCGGTCTGGTAGTCGGCCCGGCAAGCGAGGTGTGGATCCGGACCGCCCGGGCGGGGGTGTCCGCCGCCGGCACGGTGCATCGCCTCGACGGCGTCCCGCTCACGCTGCAGGCGCCGCGGCCGGACGGCGCGCCGACGGCCGCCGTGCTGCTCACCCGGCTGCTCGAGGAGGTCGAGCGGTGAGCGCGATACGGATCGCCGGCGGTCGCGTGCACGACCCGGCCAACGACGTCGACGGCGAGGTGCGCGACGTGTGTCTGGAGGACGGGAAGGTGGTCGCCGACGTCGGTCCGCAGGCGCGTCGGATCGACGCGCGGGGCATGGTGGTGCTGCCGGGCGGCGTCGACATCCACGCCCACATCGCTGGGCCGAAGGTCAACGCCGCCCGGAGGCTCTCTCCGGAGGAGCGCCGCGAGGACCCGCTCGATCGAACCGAGCTGCTGCGCTCGGGCACCGGCGGCCTCGTCCCGTCGACGTTCGCGACCGGCTACCGCTACTCGCTGCTCGGCTACACCACTGTCGTAGAGGCGGCTTTCGGCACCCAGGACGCGCGGAATTTCGTATGTGTCGAAGTTCTTATCCAAGACTGCTCCGTTTTTGAAACGAACCTCTTCGCTGAGCGCATAACCCATGCCCATTGTGATGCACCCTTCCATCTGTATTCTTGCGCCCTCCGGGTTCGACGACCACGCCCATGTTCTTGAATGCTGACCACGCGTTTCACCCGAACAGCGCCCCTTTCAACGTCAACTGCGGCTTCGGCGATCGTGGCGACATAAGTACCGGCATCTATGCCGAGAGCCACGCCGTAGCCCCGCTTGCTTGGACCCTTCGCTGGTGTCCAACCGAATCGTTCTGCGGCAGCTTTGAGAACGGCAACCAGATGGGGGTCGGTCAGGTGTTGAAGGCGGAATTCAACGGGATCAATCCCGGCGGCTGCTGCCATCATTTCAATTTGTGATTCGCGGGCAAAGGTGTTCGTATTGTTGGCCGGGGCGCGCCATGGACCGGTAGCAAAGGGATGAGCGGCTGGTCCTTCTGGAGCGGCATCACGCGACACCGTGCGGTGATTGGGAATGGCATAGAACTGTTGCGAGCCCCGCTCGCCCGCACAGGCGACGTCATAATCCCAAAATGCTATTTTCCCCGACGCATCAAGGCCGGAATTGATTCTGACCACCGCCGCTGGCCGGAACGTGTCGTAATAGAATTCCTCCTCACGATTGGCCATCACTTGCACGGGTTTGCCCACGGCTTTGGCTAGGCGGGCGGCGTCGAGCGCCTGCAGGTGGCGTGTTTTCCCGCCGAAGCCGCCACCGACAAACGGGACAATAATACGGACGTTCTTGGTGTCAAGACCAATGGCACGGGCAATCTGGTCCTGAAGGGCGAAAGGAGTCTGGGTTGAAGCCCAAACAGTGGCTTTGTCGCCTTCGATTTTGGCGAGTGCGGTGTGGGTTTCGATCGGTGCATGAGAGACATAGCTGTTAAGGTACGTCGTCTCGAATTTCTTCTCCGCCAGCTTTCTGCCGTCTTCGAGATTGCCTCCTTCAGCCACGACCCGCAACGCCGAAGACACCTTGAGCATGTGGTCAAAAATATTCTTGTCACTGAGGTCGGAAGGCGAAGGCTCAAAATCGGCTTTGATTTTTGCCAGCGCGGCTTCCGCCATATCCGGCAACTCATGCAACACTGCGACTAAGTCACCGTCCCGAACGACCTGGACACCGGCGACTTGTTTGCACGGCTCAGTGTCCACGGTTTTCAACTTCGCTCCATGGGCTGGCAGCTTCATCACCTTGGCATAGAGCATTGCAGGCAGGCGGATATCGCCGGCGAATTGGGCCTTACCCGTAACCTTTTCTCGCGCATCCCTATGCACCTGCCCCTTGCCCATTACCGTGAACTCGGAGGGTTCTTTCAAGACTGGCTTTGCTGTGAGGTGCCGTTCAATTTCTTGCCCTTTGGTCAACGTGCCGTAAGCGATCCGGCGCTCCTTGTTTTGTCGGTCAATTATCATTCCATCCTTCGCCAGCAACTGTGCCTGAGGAACTTTGAGGGATTCAGCAGCCAGCTCCAACAACACCCCTCTGGCCTCGGCAGCCGCGGCTCGAAGCGCGGGGCCAAAACTACGAGTGGACAATGACCCAAAGGTTCCGCCGTCCCATGGACACAGCGCGGTATCTCCCATGACGATGTCCACGGAATCTAGAGGCACTTCCAGCTCCTCGGCGAGCATCTGAGGCAATGAGGTCATCGTCCCCTGGCCCATCTCAATCTTGCCTGTGAAACAAGTCACTCGGCCGTCTTCACCGATTCTCAGAAAGGCGTTGAAGTCGGAAGACAAGCTGCCACGGGCTCCGCGCTCCCGGCTCGCGTCCTGAGCGACCCCGAAATCACCCAGCACCACAATGACGATGCCGCCACCAAGAAGCTTGATAAATTCGCGCCTGCTGGGGGACGGAAGAAGTTCAATATTGTCCTTGAAGTCCTGCGCGAGGAAATCCTCGTGGTTTTCGCCTTTCATGTTTAACGGGCTCCCTTCATTTCAGCGGCGGCGGTCTGGACGGCATCGATAATTCGGGTGTGCGCGCCACACCGGCACAACATTTCATCCATGCCTTGCATGATTTGCTCTCTGGATGGATGGGGGGTTGCGTTCAGCAGGCTGTAGGCGGAAAGAATTATGCCGGGAGTGCAAAATCCGCACTGCACAGCGTCGTGTTCTACAAACGCCTTCTGCAGCGGATGAAGTTGCCCATCTTTAGCCAGGCCTTCGATGGTGACAACTTCCTTGTTGCGGAGCATCTTGCCGTCAACAGGCAGGAGCGAACCGCGACGTTGTCCACCGGCACAGTGCAGGCGCCGCAATGCCCTTCGCCGCAGCCAAATTTGGCACCGGTCAAGCCCAAATCGGTTCGCAGAATCCAGAGGAACACGCGGTTAGGGTCGACATTCAGCCGGACTGGTTTGTCATTGAGTCTGAAGGAAATCGTGTCGGACATGATGTTCACCTCAAGAGCGCATTCTGCCTTCCCAAACATGCTCGGATTCGTGTCGGCTACAGCAAGTACCTCCGCCCATCCGCCCACTGCCACTGTGTTCTATGACGGGCCTATCATTAAGGAAGAGTCCATCACACGGGGCATTGATCCATATCGACGCGCGGACTCCCAGTTCGGGTTGGGCAGGTACAGGTTTCCTATGGTCTGCGCCACGAGCAGGATCACCACGATGGCGACCTGGCGGATGTAGGGGCGCAGGAAGCTGCGCAGCAGCCGGGTCAGCATGGCGGCGGGCTTCCCGCGCGGCCCCCCGTGCTCTGCTCCTGGGGCCGCTGGAACGCACGCTGCAAGGCGGCGAGCCCGCTGGCGATGATGTCGAGTTCGTCGTCGCCGAGCGGCTGCAGCAGGGCGCCGATGGCCCGCTGGCTCGCGATCGTCCAGTCAGCAACGCACCGGCGGCCCTCCGAGGTGATATGCAGCCGGACCAGGCGGCTGTCATGCTCATCGCTGTCCTTGCGGACGATCCGCTGGGCCGCGAGACGGGTCATCAAGACCGACACCCGGCTCTTCGGCAGCCCGGTCAGCCGGGCCAGTTCGTTGACGGTGATACCGGGGTGCTCGCAGATCTCCCGTACGGCGGCCAGGGGCAGGCCGTACCCGGGAAACGGGAACTGCTCGCCGGCAGCCAGTCGTACATGCTGGCGGCGGAAACCCCGCACCACGTCCCTGAGCAGCTCGACGATCTCGTTCTGCATCTCCGCCCGGCCTGGCGCAGCATCGGCTCGGGCAACCGCCCGGATAATCGTTTCGGCTGGAACGTTCACGCCGTAACAATGCTGCCGCCTGAGCTTGGGTGCCAACGACAAATGTCCCCGGGACCGGGGACCTTGGCCACCGATTGCGGCCGGACGCTACCATCTCACTCCCGGCTGGCCCGGGCCTGCCTGCGGGCAGCCTCCATGCGCAGTGAGCGCACGTACGGCCAGGCGACCTCGACCGCCCGCGCGTACAGAACGGCAACCCACAGGCACAGGCCGGCCAGCGGTAGCTCGAGCCCGGCCGCTACCCCCAGCGCGACTGCTGAATGCCCGGGCTTGGCGGTGAGGACGTTGAACCAGGTGTTCCTCAGCAGGGTGTCGCCCGCGCCGATCGCGGGCTTGCTTTTCCTTACGCAGACGAAACCCGCGCCCTTCGCCCGGTAGAGGCGAATGTCCCCACTTCGGACTCGTAGAACCTACGATCGGTGCGCTGCCCTGACGCTCGACCTAAACCGGCTGGCAGGCGACCTGGCCCTGAAGTTGCTCGAGGTCACCACGTCCGTCGGCTGACCCAGGCTCGATGGTGGTCCGGACCGTAGCACGCCGCCCGTCCGGGATGACTGACATCTTTTTGCCGAACGTCCCGGGTATTTCCGTCCGGGCGGTCGTTCCGCTTAATGGCGCTGGCCGGGCTCGGGCGGGAAGAGGGGTGGGGGTCGCCGCGGTGGGGGAGCGGATCCCGGGACGCTGGTATCAGGGGCTTCCGGCTCGCTGGCGCCCGGCTTGGTGGCGGCAACGTCGGCCCATGCGCGGCCGTCCGGTCCTGCCGTGCCCACCGCGGTGGCGGCGGCGACCGCAAGGGTGGCGTGGATCTGCGCGGCGGCCAGGGTCAGCGTCCATTCCTGGCCGTAAGTGGCGCCCTTGCTGTGCCGCCCGGCGAGCGCCAGCAGGCGCTCGGCCTCGGCGTAGTGATCGGGTCCGGTCATCAGTCCTCCAGTTCTGCGCTGTCCTCCAGTTCTGCGCTGTCCTCCAGTTCTGTGCTGTCCGGCACTGGAGTGATAGCCGCTCGCGGCACTGGCAATGCATCCGCGGTTCGCCGGACTAGCGATATCCAGGGGGCGGCCCGCTGTGCGGCATTTTGCGGGCGCTCTCGGCCCGGCGCCGCCCCTCTTCTACCCACTCCGGGATGAGGTCCTTGTCGGCTCCCGCCAGGCGGCACAGCCCCGCGGCCTGCCTGGCTAGCGGCTCGTCGAGCTCTCCCTCGGACGTACCCACGAAGATCCCGGCGACCTCGGCCAGCAGGTCGGCCCGGCCGGCCGCGAGCTCGCGGAGCTTGGCCACCGCGGCGGCCTCCTCGTCCCCGGTCAGCGCACGCCACCTGGCATGATGCCGCGCCGTGCCGGTGATCTGAGCGATGAGGATCCGGTCCGGGTCAGGCCCCAGGCGATCTTGATTCACCTGGACAGGATCGAACACGGATGCGGTAAAAGCAAGCTAGCTAACTCTTCAGAACTCGCCACTGGGTCTGTGACCCCCGCTATGGCCATAGAGACCGGTTCGGCCATCCTCTGGCTGACGGGTGCTGGCGACCTCCGCCCTGTGGCCGGGATCGGCTGGCCAGTTGGTATTGGGCCGGCCGATCCGCAAACAAATCCGAAACGTGCCCCGGCGGCGGCTGCACCTTGACGGCAAGCCGGCGCCGTGCCGGTGTCGTGGAGAACGATGTCACCCCGGGCAGCGGTATAGCCATGTGGCCAGGAGCCAGCGGCCTGCTTCCGTGCGAAAGTGGCTGGTATGCGGAAATACGTCATCATGGGCATCCAGGGCAGCGGCAAGGGAACTCACGCGAAGATGCTCGCCGGGGACTTTGACCTCGAGCACATCGCTGTCGGGGACATCTTCCGGTGGAACGTCCAGCATCACACGAAGCTCGGCGCGCAGGTCAGGCGGACGATGTCGGCGGGGTTGCTGGTCGGCGACGACCTGGTCGAGGCCGTCGTGGGGGTACGGCTCAGCGAGCACGACTGGAACTACGGCTTCATCATCGACGGCTTCCCGCGCAACGAGCGGCAGGCGGAGTTCTTCCTGGAGAGCTACGACCTGGACGGGGTGATCCACCTGGACCTGCCCGACAGCGAGGTGGCGCGCCGGGTGCTGGCCCGGCGGCTGTGCGCGGGCTGCGGGATGGACTACAGCCTGATCGACAACAGCCCGTCCAGCGAGGGCAGGTGCGATGCCTGCGGCGGCGAGCTGACTCAGGCGCGAGGACGACACCGAGGAGGTGCTCGCCGTCCGGCTCCGCGAGTACCACGCCAAGACCAATCCGGTGCTGGACATCTTCCGCCGCAAGGAGTACGTGATCACGGTGGACTCCCGGCCACCCAGGGAGCAGGTCCAGCAGGCCATCAGGGACAGGCTCGGGCTGCCGTCCTCCCGCCTGGCGGCGACGAGCAGCCCGGTTGGTACGCGCTAGCGAGCACCGGCCCCGATACGGATCCTGATCGCGGCGGACTCCTGCCAGCCCGGTGGCTAATGCAAGACTAACGGCCAGCGGACCCGGCGATTCGGCCGGTCAGCCGGTAGCGTTCTTAGCAACAGCCCACGTACAGGAACACTCTCTGATGCTCGTCCTTCAGCAGTCCGCCCGTAAGACAGGCGTCGTGGCCCCAGCTGTCACGTCGTCCTGCCGGCCCGGGCCGAAGGACCCACCGCCGCAGAGACGGCACCAGGCGACGGCGTCCCCGCGCCGACGCCACGCCGTCGATGCCCTGGTGGTCACTCCCGCCGGACCCGCCAGTGGCCGGAAGGCGATAGTGAGGCGCCGTGCCGGACGCCGGGGCACGTCATGGGCCTGCTGATCACCATAGCGCTGCTTGGTCTCCTGGCCAGCGTGTCCCCGAGCACGATCGTCGTGTTCATCCTGTTGCTCACCACGGCCAGGGCACACCTCAACGCGGCCGCCTTCTTGATCGGGTGGGGCGTCTCGCTGATCATCGTGTTCGCCGTGAGCTATGCGGTCGGGGGAGCCCGCGCCACCCAGCACGGCAGCGGCAGCACCGCGGTGGAGGTCATCGAGATCCTGCTCGGTGTCGCCCTCGCCGTTCTTGCCGCGCGGCAATGGAGACGCCGGGACCAGCCCAGAGCTAACTCAGGGGGCACCAGCAAGTTCACGGCCCGCCTGAAGCAGCTCAACCCGTGGGAGGCAGCCGCCGTCGGGGTCCTCAAGCAGCCGTGGACCCTGACCGCCGCCGCCGCCGTGGTTCTGGTGCGTCACCATTCGGCGTTCCCCATCGTCGTCTTCGCCTTCGTGGCCTTCGCCCTCCTCTCGACGGCCACCGTCGGCCTGATCTTCTTGTACTTCGCCCGGCGTCCCGGGGAAGCCGAAGCACACTTGTCCGACCTGAGGGATCGGCTGGTGCGGGCCGGTCCTGCGGTCTTTGCCATCGTGTCCGCTGCGGTCGGCGTCTTCCTCATCGTCGACGGCGTTATCGGCATCGTGGGCAGCTGAGACGTCGGTCATCCGGGCCTGATGAAGAAGGCACGGGACGCCTGTCGGCTCAACTGGCAAAGTCGTCGGCCCCGAAGGATCGTTGGACGGCAGGCGCCCGGCCGCCTTAATCTCAGGCTGATGATGGCAACGATGTCCGCTACATCGGCCGGCCAGGACGTGGCCCGGCGACTGATGGACGACGGCTACGTGGTCGTGACCGGCATGCTGACGCCACCCGGAGCGCAGGCCGCCCGCGCCGCATCCGCCGCTGGTGGTCAACACCATGTGGCCGCTCGATGAGTTCACCGCGGAGAATGGCGCCACCAGGTTCGTCCCCGGCAGCCACCGGTGGGAGCCGGGCCGGCAGCCAGGCCCGGAGGATCCGGTGGAGACGGCCGTGATGTCACCCGGATCGGCCCTGTTTTACCTGGGCAGCCTCTGGCACGGAGGCGGCGCGAACCAGACCACCCGGCCCCGACTCGGCGTGATCCTGGAGTACGCGGCCGGCTGGCTGCGGCAGCAGGAGAACCACTGCCTGGCGGTGCCCCGTGACATCGTCTGTGAGCTGCCGGAACGACTGCAGGAACTGCTCGGCTACAACATCTACCCGCCGTTCGTGGGGTACGTTGACGGCAGCCACCCGCGCGGGGTGCTGTCGGCAGGATCAGGGACGCACCGCCAGGGCGGTAATCCGAAGCTGGTCGCGCCGCCGTCAAGTACCAGCGGATGTGCGTTGACGTAGCTGGATTCTACGCGGCGCGCCATAGGCGCGTGCGCCCACCACTCGAACTCCGCCTGCCACCGCGCGCCGATCGTGATGATGGCGATCTCAGACAGCTTCGGCCGTGGCACGCAGTGCGGCATCGAGCATCCGTTCGCGCCGGTCGATTTCCTCCCCCATGTACAGGACCAATGACGCGAGCTCGGCTGTGTTACCCGGCCGGATCCGGGCGCAGAATGCGACCAGCTTGCGCGCGAACCCGCGGCGCCTGCTCACCGGCGCCCGCGTGATCACCTGAGGTATGCCCAGGCACCTGAGCGCGAGGACGCGGCCATCCGGGCAGCCAGGCCCGGGGGGATTTTCGGTGACGCTGGCTGGTAGTCCCCGTTCGGTAGCTGTCATCTGAATCGGTTCGTCCTTTGCGGGATGGGTTGCGACGGGCACTGCGTGAGGAGTAGGACGCGCCGCGCAGGCGCCCGGTTGACAGGAAACGGCACGGTCAGCGAGCAGGCAGTAACGCCAGGGGCCTGGGGTGCCAGGGCGCGGTAACGGTGATGGTGGTGATGAGGGGTCTCCGTCAGTTCGGCGCCGTCTCCTGCTCAGGCGGGGCCGCATCCTGCACGCCTGTCCCTCGCCATGGGGCGACCCGGTCCTCATCGAGCAGGTCTGGCCGGCGCAGGTACTCGATCATCAGCCGGACCGATTCAGCCGCGTCCCGGGTCAGCTCATAACACCGGGCTGCGGACCTGCAGCGATCGGGTCCGAGCGGCCGGGCCAGCGACACGATCCCGGCCGAGAGCCGGCTGAGCTCCGGGCCATCCGCCGGGTGAACCGGCCACGGCTCCGTTCCGCCCGCCGCGCCCAGCTGAGCGAACTGGTCCCCGAGCCAGCTCCACGGATCGGCGGTCAGCTTCGCATCCCAGACCCGCGGGCAGGGCTCATCACCGAGGAACCGCGGATGGTAGTGCGCGACCCCGAACGTCCCCGGCGCGTCGGTCAGGCGATCAAACAGGTCGGCGCGCCACAACGGCCGGTCCACGGCCACGAGCTGCGCGGCCGACTCGCTACCCCGGCGCGGATGTGCCGCCAGCTCCCGCAGCTCGATCCGGACGCCGTGCTCCAGGCCGGCATCAGCCAGGTCAATCTCGAACCAGTGCCGGACGATGACCGCCGTGCGCGACAGGGCGAGAATGTGCTGCACGGGCGCCTCCCGCAGGGCTCGGCGCTGCCATCGTGGCCGGCGCTCACATCACGGACCGGCGCTGATCCGGTGCCGGCCACTGCCATTGTCGCGCACCCGCCAGCCGTCATGCCAAGCCCGGCCTTTTCCAGGAGGCCGCAGCGCAACGTCCCGGCCTTGGCGGCCGGGTGCCGGGACGCGACCTCGATGACCTCGTCCAGGTCGGCGTCCAGGCGTTTGCTTATCCGCCCGCCACCGCGTCGGTGCGGCGTGACCGGCGCAGGCCGAACCCTCCGGCGACGGCCAGCAGCAACCCGGCGGCTAGCGTGGCTAGCCACGGCCCCAGGCTGGGGGCAGGGCTGCCGGGCGCGGTCCCGCCCAGGCCGGTGGCGGCACCGCCCTTTGCCGCGGCCTGGCTGGCCGCCGCGTCGGTCAGGTTGTCGATTTTCAGCCCGGAGGTGCCGTTGAGGACGACGATGGTGTGCACCGAGCCCGCAGCCAGGGTGACAGGCATGGCGGCGTGCCCGTCCGGCGTGCTGAATACGACGGTGGGCGTGCCCGGCCGGACGGCCTGGTAGGTCGTGACTGAGCCGAAGGCCAGCTGCCGCGCCAGGGCGTCAGCTCCGATGCTGACCGTAACCCGGGGCTGCTTTGACGACGCCTGGATAACCCGGACGAGCGCTTCGCCGCTCGGCCCGGCCATCCGGTCCTGCAGCACCTCCAGCCGTCGTCCGGTGGCGAATCCGATGCTGGCCACGGTGTAGTTCGTCCCGGCGCTCACCATGAAGTTGGTGGTGATCGACGCGGGACTCGAGGCTGCGGCGCCGACCGGGCGCACCGCTACCGTGTACTCCCCGGCGCTGACTGCCATGTAACTGGATACGCCGCCGTAGCCCTCGTGCATCAGTACAGTCGGATTCTCCGGATTGCCGAACGAATATAGGTACACGTCCTCCGGTGTTCCCTGGGACAGATTGGCGCAGCGCACCCATCCCACGTTCCCCTGCTCCGCGGCCGCGGATATGGCTCCGGCCTTGGCGGCGGACGGCGCTCCGGTCGTGATGGCGGAAGCCGCGGGCGATGCGGCCGCGACAGCGGCGAAGAGACTGCCAAGCAGAGTGGTGATCGCGGCGAGCAGGGCGAGACGTCTACCTAGCCTCATCGTTGGTCCTTTCACCCGGGAACACTGCCCGTCAGCAGCCCTAGCGGGCTCGGCGCGGCGAAGCCGATGCGTAGTCCCGTCTGGCCGTCGGCCAGACGGACGGTGGTGACCTGAGCGGGCTGGTAGGGGGCGTACTGCGCGCGCACCACGGCAAGCGCCGCAGCCAGCCCGACCGCCCTGCCCCGGCCATCCGCGTCGGCGATGATGACCTGCCGGTACGGCGCCTCGGTAGACGGCACCCCCGGGGAAGCGTCACCGAAGGTAATCACCCGCCACGAGTGCTGCGACGCCAGCACCGCGAGCATCACCAGCAGACGGGAATCCACCTCGCCCGCCTCGAGTTGCCCGGCGCCCTGGGCGCTGACCTCAATACGCCGACTGTGCATCAGTTGCGCGCCGGCGGACCGGCGGTCGGCGAGGTCGGAACGGAGCGTCGCCTGGTAGGCGGCGGCCCCGCCTGGGGAGATGGCACGGACCTCGATCAGGCTGGCGCCGGACCCGAAGCTGGCGAGCAACATCGGCGCGTCCTCGCTGAGCCGGGCGTGGGCCGACGGAGACGCGACGATCACGTCGGCACCTGGCGCGCCGGACGCCGATGGCTGCAGCGATAGCAGGCGGCTCGATGCGACACCGTGCGCGCCGAGCGCGGTGCACATGAACGGATCGCACGCGATAGTCTCGTCGCTGCCCACCTGGCCGGCAATCCAGGCCGCGGCTTGCGACCGGACTGTCCCGACGCCTCCAGAGGACCTGCCGGATCCGCTGCGGGGCGATTGGCTCTGGTGCGCATGGCTCTGGTGCGCACTGCCCGACGCAGGGACCCGGGCGGCCCGCGAGGACGTGCCGGTCAACCGGAAGACGACCACCGCGGCCGCGCCCATGGCGAGCACGCAGATCGCGATGAGCAACGCCTGCCGCGAGCGGCGGAGGCGATGCAGCCGCCGCGCCGCCCACAGCCTGATGGTCGTGGCCAGGACCGGGCCCCAGGATGGAACCCGAGGTGGCGTCTCCGGGGCGGCTGACCTCGCCGTCTCCTCGGCCTGCTGCTTCGGCGAACCGGTAAACTGCATGCCAATCCGCCTCCACCAGGGGCAGACTGGCACGTGACCGCGCTTGGCGGGCCTGTCCGCACCCCATCGCGGGGGCGCATGCCCCGGGAAGAACGCCGTGACGGCGGTCCCCGCCTGTCCGGCCGTCTGGGACAGCAGAACATACACCCTGGCCGTTATTAACCGGATTGCTCGATTGCATCGCATGCGCTACTGTCCGCACCGTTATCACCCGCTGAGCCGGGCGAAGACCACGACGTTGCTGAGATAGCTCCCGAGCGACCGGTCGAAGACGCCGCCGCAGGTGATCAGGCGCAGTTCCGCGTCCGGGACGGGACCGTATACCGCTGCGGTGGGAAACTGGTTCTTTGCGAACTGCCGGACGGCGGTGACCGTGAAGACCGCCATCGTCCCGTCGGCGCGTCCCACGTACACGTGGTCGCCGGGGTGCAGTGTCCGCAGCCAGAAGAAGATCCCCGGTCCGGAGCGGGAGTCTACGTGGCCCGCGATGACGGTGGCGCCGACTGTGCCAGGGCGCGGGCTGCCGGTGTACCAGCCCGCGACCGCCGTGCTGGATGGCACCTGGAGCGTGCCGTTCTCGCGGAGGCCGAGATCAACCAGCGAGGTCCGCACCCCGATCGCCGGAACGCTCAGCCAGACCGGCCGGGCAGCCTGCTGGACCGTCGCCAGCGACGCCGGCAACGCGGTCCGGCCGGACGGGGCCGGGATCGGCGACGGTCTCGCGGGCAGGTGCGTGGCGTGTTCGGGCGAGAATGCGGCCGCAGCCAAGCCCGTGGTCCCGACGGCTACGGCGACTAGCCCGGCGCCGAGCGCCACCGCCGCTAGCCGCCGCCGGGAGAACCGGCGGAGCCAGGGCAGGTGCCGCGACGTCCACAAGCTGAGGGTGGCCGCGAGGACCTGCGCCCACGACGGCGGGGACTTCGGCGGATAGGTCACGGGCTGAGTGGTCCCCGTGGCGGGTGCAGGGGCTTCGGCGGGGTCCCAGAGGGCTGGCGCGGGCTCGCTGGCACCCGGCGATTTCATCGACTGCCAGGCCGGATCCCACCAATCGTCCGGCAGGCAGGTGAACTCGAGCGTTGGCGCTGCCATCCCGCTGTAGCCCATCGCGCTCTCCGCTCCCACGGCCGTCTGGCACAGCAGAGTACACCTGTGAAACCTGTATAGACCGGATTGCCGGAGTTCATCTCGTGCGCCGCGGTCCGCAGTGGTTCTAGCCGAAGAAATGGTCCTTGGCCGGACGGACCTGATACCCGGCCGCCGCCCCGGCGTAGCCGCAGCTGATCCAGTGGCAGCCAGCTGGCGGAACCTGTTGGCTGAATGACGAACCAGCAGGTCAAACGCTATTTATCAATCGGCTGGGTGGCGTAACGCTGACCATATTCCCCTTTCTGGATCGGACAAGTAGATTTTGTGCCATGTCGTCTACGAGTCCCGGTCGGCTCCTACATCGTGCCGGTCAGCGAGTTCGAGGTTCCCGCACGACCCCGACGTCCTGGTCCAGGCGGCTGCCTTCAAGGCGGCCGGCGCGCTCGGCTGCCCGCCCCCGCTGGACATCCTGGCCGCCCGCGTGCTGCGCCGGACGGCAGCCGCCTGGGAGGTTCGCGCCGGCGCGGCTCGGGCGCTGGCGGCGGCCAGCCCCGTCGTAGCCGTCGGGCCCCTCGTGGCCGCGGTGTCCGACCCGCACGCCAACGTCCGGAAGGCGGCCGTCACCGCGCTGGCGCCGATGCGCGCATATCCGGGGGCGGTGGAAGCGCTGCACGCGGCGGCCTGCGACGGCGACGCCGATGTCCGCGCCTATGCCCGGCACGCCATCGACGGGGGCCGCCGGTTACCAGCGGCCGTGATGAATGACCTCGCCGGCCGGGCGACGGTCGGGATTGGCGATGGGCCGCAGCAGCAGGCCTGCCGGGTAGCCCACGCCGAGGAGGAATGTGACATCGTGATCGCCGGGCACGCCCAGGATCTCACGGGCCGCATCCTGGTCGCCGACCGAGGAATGGCCGGTGCCGATGCCGAGGTCGGCGGGCTCGTACCGGATGGATCGGCGCCGGTCGGCTTATTACTGCGGGAGGCGCTTCTTCGCCTGTTCGTAGAGGTCGGCAGGCAGGGGCCCCTTCTCGGCTGTCGCGATGTTGGTGACCAGGTGCGCCGGGTTCGCGGTGCCGACGATGGTGGTCGACAGGCCCGGGTGGCTGAGGGTGAAGCGGAGGACGAACTCCATGGTGGGCATGCCCGCGTCAGCGAGCAGGTCCTCGATGCCCGAGGTCTCCCAGTTCCGCTGGCCGAGGCCCGGCTCCTGGGTAAGCGGGCCGGTCCGCCAGTTCTTGTCCTCGCGACGCCGCGCCACGGGCCGCGCCGCCTCGGATCAGCGTTCCCGCGCCCTTGCCCGCCGCCTCGGCGATGAGGTCCTCATGGTCGCGCTGGATGGCCGAGTAGGGGATCTGGAAGGCGTCGAAGACGTTCATCGCGAGGTGGTCGGGCAGGTCAGGAAGGATGCCTGACATGCCGATGAACCGGACCTTGCCCTCGTCCCGCAGCTCCTGGAGCGTCTGGACCGTATGGTTCTCCTCCAGCGTGGCCCGGCTCGGGGACATGTGCACCTGGACGAGATCCAGGTGGTCCGTACGCAGCCGCCGCAGCGACCGCTCGACAACCGCGCGGACGTTGCCCGGGCTGTAGTCGTGCGGGTACGGCGGCGGCACGTCCGTCGGCAGCTCCATTAGACAGCCGCACTTGGAGGCGAGGAAGAACTCATCGCGCCTGTTCGCCACGTAACGCCCGATGAGCTCCTCGCTGCGGCCGTAGTCAGGTGAGGTGTCGATCAGGTTGATGCCGCCGTCCAGGACCGCGTTGAGCAGGCGCCCGGCGTCCTCGTCCGCTATCTCAGGTCCCCTCGGCAGGCCCCGCAGCTCCATGGCGCCATACCCGAGGATGGTCACGTCCGTCTGCGTCCGGCCAAGCGGCCGCGTCATGATCGCCATGCGGTTAACGCTATCCCGAGGCCGCTCGTGCCCGGACGCTTGCCGGGTGCGCGCCAAGCGCGGCGCGGCGGGGAGGTCATCGTCGGGCCCACTCCTCGGCGAGCAGCTGGTAGGAACGGACACGGTCAGCGTGGTCGTGGGTAATGGTCGTGATGATCAGCTCGTCGGCTTCGGTGGCGTCGCGGAGACGCTCCAGCTGGTCCGCGACCTGGCCCGGGGTGCCGACGAACTGGGTGTCGATGCGGTCGGCGACCAGCTCGCGGTCAGCGTCGCTCCAGACGTGGCGGCGAGCCTGCTCGGGGGTGGGGAACTGGATGGCGCCTTCGGCGGTGCGGATGCTGCGCACCCACAGGCCGTAGCCGGTGGCCAGCTCACGGGCCGCGGCCTCGGTGCCGGCCACGACGACGTCGGCTGACACGCTGACGTAGGGCTGGCCGAGGACCGCGGAAGGCCGGAACGCGGCCCGGTAGCCGTCCACCGCCTCGAGCACGGTGGCCGGGCTGACGTGGTAGTTCGCGGCGAAACGCAGGCCGTTCTGGCCGCCGACCTCGGCGCTTTCACCGCCGCTGCTGCCGAGGATCCAGACCTGCAGCGCCGCGCCCTCGCCGGGCACCACGTGGGCCTCCTCCCCCTCCGGGGAACGGTAGGTCCCGGCGAGCAGAGCCAGCACGTCGCCGACCTGCTCGGTGTAATTCTGCGGCTCCGCGTGCGGCAGCTGCAGCAGCGTCTTCTGCATCGCGAACCGGGGCGAGCCGAGCAGGTGCTGGAAGGAGAACCGCGGCGGGATGAGCAGCCCGTTCGGGGTCCGGCCGCCGGTCACGGTGGCCGCGGCGCCGCCGCCGGCCAGCGCGGGTGCCTTCGGCTCCCGTGGCCGGCCGCCGGAGCGGCCCAGGCCGAGGTCGAAGCGCCCCGGGTGCAGCGCGTCGAGCAGGCCGAACTCCTCGACGGTGGCCAGGGCGGTGCGGTGCCCCATCTGCACCGCCCCGGAGCCCAGCCGGATCGTCGACGTCGCGGCGGCGGTCAGCGCCAGCACCACGGCCGGGGAGGTGCCGGCCACGCCGGGGTTGAGATGGTGCTCGGCGAACCAGTAGCGGGTGTAGCCGAGCCGTTCGGTCTGCTGGGCCAGGTCGATGCTGTTCCGCAGCGCCTGGGTCGCGTTCGACCCGGACGAGATCGGGACGAGGTCCAGGACGGTCAGCGGGGTGGTGGTCATGCGGGCTTCCTCCTCAACCGGTAACGGCGACGGCCCGGGCGGGCACCGCGTCGTCGCCGATAGGGCCGCCGCCCCAGCCCCAGGGAGGGTCGGGGATCTCGCGCCGCAGCACCGGGGCGATGTCGGACTGGAACAGTTCGAGGCTGGCCCGGTGCTGCGCGTCGGTGAGCCCGCCGGCGTCGGCGTGCAGGTGCAGGACCGAGTGGCCGAACTGCTCGTGATAGCGGTGCACCTTCTCGATCACCTGGGCCGGGCTGCCGATCAGGGCCGACGAGCGCTCGACGAAGTCCTCCAGGGTCGGGAACACCGGTTGCACGCCAAGCCTGGCCTGGAAGGCCAGGTAGCCGGCGAACACCGGGCGGTAGGCGTCGATCGCGTCCTGGGAGTTTCGTTCGGCGTAGTAGCCGGCCGTCCCCGCGCCGACCGCGATCGCCGCCGGATCGTGTCCGTAGTGGGCCCACCGCTCGCGGTAGTAGCGGATCAGTTCCGCGTAGGGCTCGATCGGGTTGGTGACGTTGGCCGAGAACAGCGGGTCGCCGTACCGGGCGGCCAGGTCGACCGACTCCTTGCTGGTGGCGCTGCCGTGCCAGACCCGGATCGGGCGCTGCAGCGGCCGCGGCCACACCTCGGCCTCGGTCAGCGGCGGCCGGAACTTCGTCTCGTAGGTGATCTTGTTGTCGCGCCACAGCCGCCGGAACACCTCGTAGGACTCGGCGTTGCGGTCCCACTGGTCCTCGGGCGTGACGTGGAACAGCTCGCGCTGGGCGGCGCCGTTGCCCTTGCCGATGATCAGCTCGAGCCGGCCGCCGGAGAGGTGGTCGAGGGTGGCGTAGTCCTCGAACGCGCGGACCGGGTCGAGCAGCGACAGCGTCGTGACCGCGGTGAACAGCCGGATGTGCGTGGTCCGGGCGGCGACGTGGCTCAGTACCACGGTCGGGGAGGAGGAAACGAACGGCCGTTCGTGCCGCTCCCCGACCCCGAACCCGTCGAAGCCGAGTTCCTCGGCCAGACGCGCGTTGCCGATCACCTCCCGGAACCGCTCCTGGGTGGATTTCTGCTCGCCCGTGCGCGGGTCCGGGGCGTGCACGATCAGCGTGATGGTGATGAACCTCATGAGGCGGCCCGGGTGGTCGTCGTCTCACCGGAGCGGCGCAGCGGGGCCAAGGGGTCCAGGCCGAGGTGGTCGCGCAGCGTGGTGCCGGTGTAGTCGGCGCGGAACACGCCGCGCTCCTGCAGCAGCGGGACGACCTGGTCGACGAACGGCATCAGGCCGCCGGGGGTGATGTGCGGGACCAGGATGTAGCCGTCGGCGGCGTCGGCCTGGACGAGTTCGTTGATCGTCGTCGCGATCGTCTCCGCCGAGCCGATGAACGACTGCCGGCCGGTCACCTCGATGACGACCTCCCGGGCCGACAGGTTCCCGGCTTCGGCCCGGGCCCGCCACTCGCCGGCCAGCGCGACCGGGTCCTTGGCGAACTGCCGGACACTGGCCCGGCCCTTGGAGATCAGGTTGTCGCTGACCACCGGATCGAAAGCGGGCAGCGGCCCGTCGACGTCGAAGCCGGGCAACTCGGTGTTCCACAGCTGTTCGATGAACTTCAGCGCGGTCTGCGGCGAGACCTGGAGCCGCCGTACGTCGCGGGCGATCTCGGCCGCCTCGGCGTCGGTGTCGCCGAGCACGAACGTGGCCGCGGGCAGGATCAGCAGCTCGCCGCGGCTACGGCCGAACTTGGGTAGCCGGCCTTTCACGTCGGCGTAGAAGGCCTGCCCGGCCTTCAGGGTGGAGTGGCGGGAGAAGATCGCATCCGCCGACGCGGCGGCGAAGTCGCGGCCCTCGTCGGAGTCGCCCGCCTGGAAGATCACCGGGCGTCCCTGCGGCGAGCGTGGCACGTTGAACTGCCCGGCGATGTCGAAGAACGCGTCCTGGTGGCGGAAGGTGCCCGGTGCCGCGGTGGCCAGGAACTGGCCGGTGTCCGGCGTCGGCCAGGATCTCGTCGCCGTGCCAGGAGTCCCACAGCTCGTTCGCCGTGGCCAGGAACGTCCTGGCCCGCTCGTAGCGGTCGCCTTGGGCCAGGTAGCCGCCACGCCGGAAGTTCTCCCCGGTGAAGGCGTCCCAGGAGGTGACCACGTTCCACGCCGCCCGCCCGCCGGAGAGGTGGTCGAGGCTGGCGAACTGGCGGGCTACCTCGTAAGGCTCGTTGAACGTGGAGTTGATCGTGCCGGTCAGCCCGACGTGCTCGGTCACCGCGGCCAGGGCGGCCAGGATCGTGAAGGTGTCGGGCCGGCCGACCACGTCGAGGTCGTAGATCAGCCCGTTCTGCTCGCGCAGCCGCAGTCCTTCGGCGAGGAACAGGAAGTCGAACTTGCCTCGCTCGGCGGTCTGGGCGAATTGGCGGAACGAGTCGAACTCGATATGGCTGCCGGCGGCGGGGTCGCTCCACACGGTCGTGTTGTTCACGCCGGGAAAGTGCGCGGCCAGGTGAATCTGCTTGGTCATGGGTCTGTGTCCTCGGAGAGTCGCGGGTCACGTCGGCGGCGGGGTCATTCAGGCGGCGGCGTAGCGGTTGGCGGGGCGGGCCAGGCCGAGCAGCCCCCGGAGCGTGTCCGCCTCATAGGCGGTGCGGAACAGACCGCGGCGCTGCAACTCGGGGACCAGCCGTTCGGTGAGGTGCGTCAGGTCGTGCGGCAATGCGGCCGGGCGCAGCCGGAAGCCGGACAGCCCGGCGGCCTGCCAGTCCTGCAGCAGATCGGCCAGTCCGGCGGCCGGGCCGGCGTAGACGCGGGCGTCGCTGCGGTACTCGGCCCCGGCCCGCTCGTCCAGGCGCTGCTTGCGCGCGGCGGCGGCGGTCTGGGTCTCGTCGAGGAACACCACCAGGTCACCGAAGACGTGCACGGTCTGCGCGGCGCGGCCGGCGCGGGCCTGCTCGGCCCGGATCTCCGCCACGATCTCGGCGGCGTGGGCCGCGTCGCGCGGGGTGACGAACCCGACGTCGGCCGAGCGCGCGATCAGCCGGTACGGCACGGTGGCGTGGCCGAGGGCGGCGACGACCGGCTGGCCCTGCGGTGGCCGCGGGGTGATCGACGGGCCTTTCACCGAGAACCAGCGGCCCTCGAAGTCGATGTAGTGCAGCTTGTCCCGGTCGATGAAGCGGCCGGTGGCCACGTCGCGGATCTCCGCGTCGTCTTCCCAGCTGTCCCAGAGACGGCGCAGCACCTCCACGTAGTCGGCCGCCTCGTCGAAGCGGTCGGCGATCAGCCGCTGCACGTCTGGATCCGCCAGGCGGTCCAGCTCCAGCGGCGGGATCTCCCGGCGGCCGAAATGGGCAGCGGTATCGGCGCGGGCACCGACCTGGACCCGGATCCCGGCCCGGCCGGTGCTCACGTAGTCCAGGGTGGCGATGGCCTTGGACAGATGAAACGGCTCGGTATGCGCGGTGATCGCGGTCGGCACGAACCCGATGTGCCGCGTGGCGGGCGCGACCCGGGCCGCGATCAGCACCGCGTCCAGGCGGCCTCGGACCCGGTCGGTCCGCGAGTCGGCCCGGAAGTGGTCGTCGGACTGCAGGCCCAGGCCGTCCTCGATGGTGAGGAAGTCCAGCAGCCCCCGCTCGGCCTGCTGAGCCAGCTCGGTCCAGTAGCCGGCGGTGAACAATCCCTGCGGTTGCGCGTCGGCCTCCCGCCACGCGCCGGGATGCCAGCCAGCGCCGTCGAGGGCAACCGCCAGGTGCAAGGGGGCCGGCCGGCCCGCCGGGGCACTCGTCACGGATCAGCACGTCCTTTCCGATCGGGGGCAACTGGTATAACGGAATGGCTTTGCCCAGTATTTCGCTAGACAAAGTGGACTGCGGCGGGAGGGTGTGCTTGTGACGCGAGGCTCGGCGGCGTCGACATCCCGGTCACGCTCGGATGATCCCTACCGCAGCGTGAATCCGAGGGAGGCGGCCGCGTCTTCCGGCGACCGGCGAGCCCACAGGTGAGCGTAGTTACCGGTGGTAGACAGCGATCTGGTCTTGACCCGGTCCAGGTAAAGGCGGCCGCCGAGGTGGTCGACTTCGTGCTGGACGATACGGGCCGCCCACCCCGAGAACACCCGGTCGACGGGCTGGCCGTGCTCGTCGAGCGCCTCGACGCGCACGGCACGGTGGCGGGCCACCACCCCGGTGAGCCCAGGGACGCTCAGGCACCCTTCGTAGAAGCTGACGCTATCGCCGTCATCGACTGGCCGGAGCGTGGGATTGATCAGGACGGTGAACTCCAGACCGTTCCGTTCCCTGGCCGTCCGCTCGTCCTCGGTCAGCTGACCCCAGCGCTCCGGGCCGTCGTGCAGCACCGCGAGCTGGATGGGCACGCCGACCTGGGGCGCAGCCAGCCCGACGCCTGGCGCGGCTTCCATGGTGGCCCGCATCTGAGCGATGAGCAGCTGCAGCTCGCTGGCGTGCAGATCGGAGGGGCCGACCGGCTCAGCCGGGCGGCGCAGGACCGGATCGCCGCATTCGACGATGGGCAGTATGGCTGGACCGCTCATGGCTGCCTAACTTAGCCGACGGCGTCCTGGCGGATCCCGGTGTCCGACGCCCGCTGGATGTTCTCCAGCAGCTGGTGGTACCGGACGGCGGTGGCGAAGTCTGGCGCGGCCGGCTGACCGTAGCTGATCGCCCGGGCGAACTCGCGGTACAGCACGGCGACGTTTCTCGGCGGCCCTCGCGGCCCCCGATCGCCGGCAGCGGCGGCAACTGCCCAAGCCAGCCATTACCCGGCCGGCGTGAACTCGGGCGCAACCACTGCCTGTCCCCGCGACGTGATGCTGAAACGGATTTCCTTCACCGGCCGGTAGTCGGGGTCAGGCCGGACCACGCGCAGCGGCTGGCCGAGACGCGTTCCACACGTAGCCGCCGTCTGCGAGGTCTTCGTCGTAGAGCGCCAGCACCTGGGGGACACCGCGGTTCTTCGAGAAGGCCGCCGGTCATGCGCGTTCGGCTCCTTCGGGTTTGCGGGCCAGGTAGCCCACGACCTTGATGTCGGCCCGCAGCGGCAAGCCGTCCCGTAGCTGCCCCTGAGCCTGCTCGACGGCTGCGCGATGGAACTCAGCCTCGCCGACGTTCTGGATGGCCTCATAAGCCGGGCCGGTCGAGGCCAGCGCGCGCGCGTACAGCTGCGGGTCCGCGAACTCCCACGCGAACCGAACGTCCATGCGCTCAACATCGAGGAATCCAAATGACTCGAGGAGTTGCTCACCCGCACCAGGCCGGCCGAGCGACACCATCGCAGCCTGGTTGCCGACCTTCTCCTCCGCGGCAAGGCGGAACGGCGCTAGCGCCCAGGCTCCAGGAGAAATCTTCAGGTGACCCCACACCGTTATCCCGACGCGTCCGCCGGGGCGAAGGACCCGGTGTATCTCGGCAACCGCGTCCGGAGTGGTGCCCCAGATCCCCCGGAAACTGCTGACGACGTTGAACGACGCCGGGTCCCACGGCAGGGCGTGCATATCGCCGACCCTGATGTCGCATTCTGGGTTCCGGTCCCGGGCCACCGCGACCAGCCTGGCCGAGGCGTCGATACCAGAGCAGGAAGCGCCGCGGAGGCGAGCCAGCTCGATCGCGAGCCCGGACCCGCAAGCCACGTCGAGCAGCCGGTCTCCGGCATCGACGCCGAGCCGATGGTGCATAGCGACGTACTCCCGGCAGTTGCCCGGCTCGCTGAGGGTCGCGAAGTCCACCGCCTTACGGCCCCAGCCCTCGTCCACCATCGCCCACTGGGGAAAGCCTGTGCTCGGCCTTGTCATTGCTGCTCCTTTTCGTCGCCCGGTCCCCGCTTCGCTGGTCTCACCGGTCTACGGGGCGGCCGGTTGTCCGGTGCTGGACATCCACGGCACTGCAGAGCGGTGCCAGCCGCTTACGCGTAACGCGCAGGTCGCCGCGATCACCGGTGGCGGCCTGTATGTTGGCCTCCTCTG
>CAVWRC010000002.1:0-269238 GCA_963757235.1 uncultured Solirubrobacterales bacterium
CCTTCGCTTTTAACAAAATTATGCTTGCAATAATTTGGAGGCTATTAGCGACACGGTGTTGAATTTCCTCAAGCAATACGTCCTTCTGTCGCAGTAGGTCGTCCTTTTCACGCTCGAGGACGCGCTGCCGGGTGATATCCTCTATGCCGAGCAGAATAGTCGTGTGGGAGCCTTTCTCGTAGAACACCTTGCGGGCGTTCAAGCACATCGTGCGTGGTCCGACGTTAGGAAAGTCATATTCGACCTCATAGTCCTCCATCACGCCGTTCTCGGGTACGATCTTTTCCAGGAGCAAGCGAAGCTTCGGAATGTCCCAGTGACCATCGCCCAGTTCGTAAAGCAGCCTGCCTTCGGTATCTCCGGGTCCAACCCTGAATGCCCGATAGAAAGAGCGGCTCGCAGTGATCACGCGCAGGTCTTGGTCGAGCACCAAAATCGGTTCGCGAACCGTATCTATGATCGCCTGCGCAAACGCGCGCGCTTCTTCGATCTCGGTTAACTGATTTTCGGCCAAGTTGGTTGGCCTCCAAGCAATCCCCAGAGGAGCCCGCCATCAGCCCCGCGGGTTTACCGATAGTGCGCCAGTTGGGATGTGCTGTCGGTAATGTACATTACCGATCCGGCGGAGAGCCAACTCTATTACGTGGTTTTGGGAAGGTGAAAAGCGACGCGCGTTTTGACCAACTGATAACATTCACAAATTCTTCGGCGAGGCCCTGCCGATCAAGTATCGTAACCTGCCGGCGGCCGCGCTCAATCAGCCCTGCGCGTTCCAACCCACGGGCACCATTCGTGATGGTTGGCCTCTGAACACCCAGCATTTCGGCGAGAAGGCTTTGGGTGATCGGCAGTTCGTCCCCATCACTGCGGGTCACGCATCATCAGCAGCCAACGCGCAAGCCGCTGCTTGAGGCTGTGCGCACCATTGCACGCTACAGACACCATGACCTGTTCGAGAAAGGCTTGTACGTAAGCGTACATGAGACTGAAGGCCAATGCGCACGACAGCGTGGACCTGTTCATCGGGCCGAAAGCACCGAAGGGTCTGGAGTCGAACTGGATTCCGACGCAGGGCAAACGTCCGTTACCCGTGATGCGCCTCTACGGCGGCGACGATGCATTCTGGGACAAGTCGTTCAAGATGCCCGATGTGGAACTGGTTGATTGATCCTTTCAACAGCACTCGCAGGCCGAACTAAGGAGTTTAGAACTGCGGGTCATGAGTCTCATTGACCGGGGTTTTGAGCGGGCGGATAGTGGCGGCCCGACGGATTGTCTCGCCTATCCGTTTCCCGTGTTCCTCTTCTAGTCTTCGCCTACCAGTTCTGGTTCATCCGACACGTGGACGTGGGGTGCGCGTACGTATCGTTTTCCTGCGCGTCCACTACGGCGATGGCCGCTACGTTGACTACACCTCGACGGTTGCGGTACGCTGCAGCACGTGCACCGGACGGCTCATCCCCATCAGAATCGGACCGATCAGCTCGCCGCCCCGATCTTCGGCCACCAGCTTGGTCGCGAGGTTGGCCGAGGCCAGGTCGGGGAAGATCAGCACATTGGCCCCGCCTTTCAGCGCACTGAAGGGATACTGCTGCTCGATGATCTCGGGTGATACCGCGTCGTCGGCGGCGATTTCGCCGTCCACGATCAGCATTGGATCGGCGTAGCGCAGCAGTTCCACCGCCTTGCGCACCTTGGTGCAAATGGGATGGTCGACGCTGCCAAAGCTGGAGAAGGACAACATGGCAACTCGCGGGGTCAGGTCGAAGCGGCGCGCCATGTGGGCGGTGCAGAGTGCGATCTCGACCAGATCCTCGGCTGTGGTTTCGATATTGACGCTGGTATCGGCCAGGAAGAAAACTTCGCCCTTTCGCGTGATGACCGCGTAGCAGCCGGAGACGCGGTGCAACCCCTCGCGCATGCGAACAATCTGCAGCGCCGGACGAATGGTGTCGGGAAAATGCTGGGTCACGCCGGAGACCAGCGCGTCGGCGTCGCCCATGTGGACCATCATCGAGCCGAACACGTTGCGGTTGTTGATCAGCGTCTCGGCCTCCTGCGAGCGTGACGCCGCGCCGCTGCCGCAGGCGGAACAGCTCCAGTATGTAGGGGTCGCGATGATCCGAAGTGGCCGGATCGACAATCTTCATGCCTTCGAGATCCACGCCGAATTCGTGGGCCCGGGTCTGAATTTTGGCGGGATCGCCGAGCAGGATGGGATGCCCGATTTTCTCTTCGACCAGCACGCGGCAGGCGCGCAGGATTTTTTCGTTGTCGCCCTCGGGAAAGACCACCTGTTTCGGATTGGCCTGCGCTTTGTGAATCATGGTGCGTGAGACTTCGTAGGCCTTGCCTAATCGGCGTTCGAGTTGAGCGCGGTAGGTGTTGAGGTCGACCGGCTCCTGCGCGACTCCGCTGCGCATGGCGGCTTCCGCCACGGCAGACGCTTGCCTGCCGCGGTACTCGCCTGCATCATTCCGCAACGAGGTAGGTACGTTGCGCAGTCGCGTCGTAACAGTGCCGAGCAGACCGCTGACCGTAATGGGGCATGGCAAAGGGCGCGCCGGTAATCGCGATGTGACGTCAACGATTCCCGCCCCGGCTCGGCCCGGCCACTGTGCTGGCAACCTGAGGCGGCGGTACGCTATGTGGGCAATGGGGGTCGGCATCCAAGGTATGCAGGTCGTGCGGGGCGAATGGAGCCACGGAATTATGACACGCGACGGTGAGCCCCGATTTCGACACTAACGTGGCACATGTCGCGCGGGTCTATGAACTCGTGGGCGGGAAAGACAATTTCGCCGCCGACCGGGCAGCGGGCGAGCAGGCAATCAAGGCTTTCCCCAACATCGTCTTGTCCGCGCGTGCTAACCGGGCGTTCCTGGCGCGGGCGGTGCGTTTCCTGGCCGGAGACGCGGGCATCCGCCAGTTCCTGGATATCGGAACTGGCATTCCCACCGCGAACAATACCCACGAGGTCGCCCAGTCGGTGGCACCGGAGACCCGGGTTGTCTATGTGGATAATGACCCGGTGGTGCTCAGCCATGCCCGCGCGCTGCTGACCAGCGACCCGGCAGGCGCCACCGCCTACATCGACGCTGACCTGCGCGATCCGCAGAAGATCCTGGCCAGCGCGACACAGCAGCTGGATTTCGGCCGCCCGGTCGCGCTGATGCTGATGGCGATCTTGCAGCATCTCGGCGATGAAGACGACCCATACAGCGTTGTGGCGACACTGCTGGACGCCCTGCCGCCAGGTAGTTACCTAGCACTGTCACACCCGGCCAAGGACATCGACGCCGCCTCGATGGCCAAAATGGCCGACAGCCTTAACCAGATGATGGCCGAGAAGGTTACCTTCCGCGACCGGCTCGCGGTGGCCAGGTTCTTCGACGGGCTGGAACTGGTAGCGCCGGGGATGGTGCAGGCGTCGAAATGGCGGCCTGCCAGCGAGTTGGAGGCGGCCAGCCCGGCGGCCCTGTGGGCCGGCGTGGCGCGCAAGAGCTGAAAAGGAACAGCCGGACGTTTCCCCTCCATCTAGCTTCCGTCGTGGCTGGTCAGTCGGTGCCGGATTCCATCGCGGCGTGATCGAGCAGCTCGTCGCCGGGAATCTCGCCGCGGGAGGCGATCGCCTCGGCGCCACCCTCGGGCAGCGCGCCGATCAGCGCGGCCGGGGCCGCCTGGGCGGTGCCGGCCAGCGCCGGGTGGGGGCTGCCGAGGATGCCGAGCCCGGCGTACTGCTCGAGCTTGGCGCGCGAGTCGGCGATGTCGAGGTTGCGCATGGTCAGCTGACCGATGCGGTCGGCCGGGCCGAACGCCGAGTCCTCGGTCCGTTCCATGGACAGCTTGTCCGGGTGGTAGCTGAAGGCCGGCCCGGTGGTGTCCAGGATGGAGTAGTCCTCGCCGCGGCGCAGCCGCAGGGTCACCTCGCCGCTGACAGCTGTCCCGACCCAGCGCTGGAGCGACTCGCGCAGCATCAGCGCCTGCGGGTCCAGCCAGCGGCCCTCGTAGAGCAGCCGGCCGAGCCGCCGCCCCTCGTTGTGGTAGCTGGCCACGGTGTCCTCGTTGTGGATCGCGTTGACCAGCCGCTCGTACGCCGCGTGCAGCAGGGCCATGCCCGGGGCCTCATAGATGCCCCGGCTCTTGGCCTCGATGACCCGGTTCTCGATCTGGTCGGACATGCCCAGGCCGTGCCGGCCGCCAATGGCGTTGGCCTCCAGCACCAGGTCGACGGCGGAGGTGAACTCCTTGCCGTTGATGGTCACCGGCCGTCCCTGCGCGAAGCCGATCGTGACGTCCTCGGGGGGTATCTCCAGGGCGGTGTCGACCCCAAGGCCGGCGCCGCCGGCAGCGTGCTCGACGTGCTCGACGAGCCCCGCCTCAACCACCGCCCGCAGGTCGAGAGCGGGTTGCTCGCCGAGGAGTGCGCGGATCTGCTGCGCGCGTTCTTCGCGCCTCGGCGCTAGCGGTCGGTTTCGGTCGCGGGGCGGATTCGCGCGCCGGCGCCGGCGCCAGCGCCCCGCCTCGTCCCGGCGCCAGTTCGTCTAACTTGTCTACGCCCCACCGGAGAGGTGGCAGAGCGGTTGAATGCGCCGGTCTCGAAAACCGGTGACGGGGACTTCCTCGTCCGAGGGTTCGAATCCCTCCCTCTCCGTTAGGCCCCGCTGATCGCTGCTAATGCCCAGGGCTCAGGCCTCACGGTGCGGTGGCGCGCCGCCGCAGGTGGGTCAACGTAGGCCAGCGCGGGACTTGGGCGATTCGGGGAGGCTCGTTCCCCCGGCTTTCGCTCGGGGGCTCGTGCGAGGTCCACCGGTAACCCTGGCGTCAGACATTGAGAGACCGGCACGGCGGCTCAGGCGTAGGTCAACGCGAGCCAACGCAGGCCAACTCGCCAAGCGCTTCATTCCCTCCACGCGTTGCCTTCGGCCCGCCTGTCGACCCTCCGCGCGTCTTGCATGCGTTTCTTCTGTCGATGCATGTTTCGATCATGGTGTTGAGCACGTGGAATCGAGCCTGCCACAAACGTCGATCTACCTGATCGACATGGTTCGCCTTGGGCGAGCGCGCGACAGCGTCTACCTCGAGTAGACGCGGACGACCAACATCGTGATTCATGGCGGCGCAGAATCTGGTATCCCGGCCCTTCTTCATCGGCTTGAACTAGGTGAGGCCAGTGCAGCCTGGCTTTACGATAAGGTAAAGGCATGCCACGAATTTCCTCCAAGCATCAGGTCACGCTGCCGGTCGAGACGCTCGATCATGCCGGGCTGGCGGCCGGTGACGAAGTCGCGATCGAGGCTGAAGGGCCCGATCGGATCGTGATCAGGCGCGCAATGCGCGACCCCGAGCGGGCACTGGGGATCTTTGACGGCCTCTACCAGCCCGACTACCTGCAACGACTACGCGCTGGCGAGCGCGCTTGAGCGCTTGCGTGCTCGACACGGACGTCGTGATCGCTGCGCTGGATCGCAGGGATGCCCACCATCGGGAGGCAGCTACTGCGATCACGCACATGATCGTCGACGAGGTTGAGCTCCTGGTGTCGATGATCAACTATGCCGAGGCTCTGGTCCGGCCCGCCGAGAACGAGAAGACACTGAGCGTCGCTATCGATGCCCTCGCGGCTCTGGGCGTCCGGCCGATCAGCCCGACGGCGGCGGTCGCCCGCGACGCTGCGCGTTTCCGATCGCTCAACATCAGCCTTGCAGACGGCTTCGCGCTCGCGACCGCCCGACACCAATCGGCTGCCGTCGCCTCATTCGATCGCCGCGTCAGGCGCGCCATGTCCAAGCTTGGCCTCAAGCTGCCCGAACCTCTCGCGGGTGAGTCCGAGGTGGCCGGCGATAGCGCGTAGCTGGGACATGCTGCGGGCGCGAAGCGCTCGTGCCGCGAAACGCTCGCTTCCGGGGGCAATCCGAAAGTCCGCGCCGTCAGCTTCACCCACAGGGCAACCACAGCCGAAGGCCCGGCGTGGTCACCGCCCCCGAGCTACGCCGCGAGTCCCTCGTTGTATTGCTCGATGAATGCGTTCAGCCCGTCGGGATCCGCCAGGTCGACCCCCGCCTTCTGCGCGGCGACCGCGAACGTTTTCGCCGGCCCCCACGCCTCGGGGTCGTTGACCGTCTCAAGCATCTCGCCGCGGAACTCTCGGACCGCTCCGACCGCCTCCTCGAGGGGCGCGGTGGGCACGCCTCGCATCCGGGCGGCATAGCGGACCCAATCAGGCAGCACCTCGGCCACCCGCTCGAAGAACACCGGCTCTCGGGCGACCTTGCGGGCCAGCCAGCTGGTCATGAAGATCTCGACCACGACGGCGCTCCAGCGCAGCGCGCCACCATGGTTGTAATCCGCGCCGAACCAGATCGCGGTGCTGACCACGTCCTCGGCGTGCGCGTCGCCCTGCCAACGATTGCCCTCGGGTGAGGCGAGAAAGTCGGCGATCAGCCGCTCGCGTTCCTCGACCGAGACCTCCTCATAGTCCTCGGGCAGCTCGAAGCCCTCAGGCAACAGCCGAGTCCTTGCGTCGATCAGCGCCCGGAGGGCACGGACGTCCTCATCGACCGCCGGCTCGTAGGTGTGATCGAGCATGTACAGCGCAGCTTCGACCCGGGCACGAGCCTCGGCCAGGTCGAGTTCGCGGAGTGCCAGCCCAACGCCGTTGTGAGCCCGTGGACGCAGCTTGCTACAGACCTCGATGAGCGGGCCGGCAATGAATGCGTCCTTTACCAGACCACCCATGTTGTGGTCGATGTAAATCCCGACCGTATGCCGCTCACCGCGGGACAGGGCGAACTCGATGAACACGGTCACCCCATCATCGAACGCCTCCTCGTACATCAGCTCGGCAGCCACCGGCTCGGACCGGCCCAGCTCCCCGAACCACGACGGTCCGGGCACCCCGCGGGCGACGAGCCGGTCGGCCGCGGCTCTAGCTCGCTGCGCGTACTCCGGATTGCCGACAGCGCTCAGCGCCCCCAGCGCCGCCAGCGCTTTCGGCGAGCCCTTGCGCTCGAGCGCGCGGAGGAACGCCGGCAGGAATACATCCTCGGCATCGCCCTCGATCAGCTGCGTTCCCCGCCACATCGCTGCCAGCTCTGAAGCCCAGCATTCCGCCTCGAGCCCGTCCTCAAGCTGCGCCACGCTTCGGAGCACCGTCGGCACCAGCCCGTCCATCATCTGAGCCAACTCTCGATCCAGCGGGCCGCCACCGCCGCGGCCGCCGCGATCCGCCTGCCGCTTCGCCCGTCGATCCTGCTGTCTACCCCGCTTCTCGCTCATGCGCCGCAGCCTAGCCCGAGCCCCGGCGGAACCGGCTCCCTTACGCGCGCGCCGGCTCCACGCCCGCGTCCGCCGCCAGCGCTATCGCTTTCTCGCGGCCGAACGGGCACGTGTCATCCCGGTCGACTGCCGCCAGCCCAGACCGTGCCCCGATTCGCCGGAGCCAGGTCCGTGACGCCGACGCTCACCGAGGTGCCGATCGCGACCGACTTCCTAGACTTCGCGGGCCGATGACCGACTCGGCCCGCGATCGCCTTGCCGTTCTCCTCGCCGGCGCGAGCGAGCCAGTGGCGTTCAGCGCCGCGCGGACCGCTCCGGCAGGCGGCCTGCAGCTCGAGGTGCGAGGCGTGGGTCCGATCAAGCTTCCCGTGTCCCAGGCACAGGCAAGACAGCTGTGCCTGCTGGGCCGGCCGGCTCGGTACGGACGAGGAGAGCAGACTCTCATGGACCGGAGGGTTCGAGACACGTGGGAGATCCCAAAGAGCCGGGTCAAGATCGATAAGCGCTGCTGGGATGAGACACTTGTGCCCGTCCTTGGCCGTCTCGGCCGCGACCTCGGCCTTCCGTCCGGCCGCACGCTTAGGGCAGAGCTGCACTCGATGCTGGTCTACGCGCCCGGGCAGTTCTTCGTCGAGCACCAGGACTCCGAGAAAGACGATGCGATGGTCGGATCGCTTGTGGTGAGCTTGCCCTCGACCTTCAAGGGCGGGGCCCTGGAGGTGCGACATGGCGGCAAGACCGCAACGTATCGTGGGTCGAAGAAGACCCTATCCTGCGTCGCTTTCTACAGCGACTGCCGTCACGAGGTTAAGCCGGTCAGGTCTGGCTACCGGGTCGTTCTCACGTACAACCTTCTCGTGGGCCGCGAGACGGCCGGCTCGGTCGGCGATCCTGATCCCGAGCTCGTCGGCGGCCTGGCGCGCTGCGTCGATGAGCACTTCGCCTCCTCCGGCTGCCCCGACCGCCTGGTCTACCTGCTCGACCACGAGTACACACCACGCGGTCTGGACCGCTCGCGCCTCAAAGGCGCCGACGCTCCGCGCGTGACGCTGCTGGAAGCAGCTGCCAAGCGGTCCGGCTGCGAGGCTGAGCTTGCGCTGGCAGACGTCCACGAGACGTGGACCGCCTACGAGTCAGACGAACGGAACAGCTGGTACGGGCGGTCGCGCTACAGCCGGTGGGACGACTGGGACGACGATGACGACGTCGACTCCCTCGACGGGGACCAGCCGGGCGACTATGAACTCGAGGACCTGATCGAGTCCGACGTCAAGCTCGACCGCTGGATCAGCCCCCGAGACGGTCGGCTGGAGAAGGTGGGCCTCTCGATCGGCACCGACGAGGTCTGTGCGAGCACCCCGTCGGGCGATCTGGAGCCGTACACCTCGGAGTACGAGGGGTACATGGGCAACTGGGGTAACACGCTGGACCGCTGGTACCACCGTGGGGCTGTGGTCATATGGGAGCGGAGCCGAGCGTTCGCGGTGCAGGCCGAGGCATCTCCGCCCTGGGCGCTGGACGTGCTGACGACCCGCGCGCGGAAGGGCGACCTTACCGGGGCGCGGGAGGCGGCCGCCACCCTGGCCCCGATCTGGGACCGGGCCGCCGCTCGGATGGAGGCGAAGGGCTTCTTCACCAAGGCGCTGCGCACAGCTCGCCTCCTCGACGAGCCGGTCCTGGCGGCGATGTTGCTGCGGCCGTTTCGGCAGGAGCTCCTCGCCACCAGCCACGCAAAGGCACTGAGCGCGCTGGTCGGCTCCTACGGCGAACCCTGGGCGGCAGAGCTCGTCACAGCGTGGGCCGCCAACCGGCGCTTTCACCATCGGGAGGGCACGACCCCAGAGGCGTGGATGGCTTCATTGCCAGCCCTCTGCCTCGCGTTGCGTGAGAGCGGAGACGCCGGCACGGCGGCGGCCCGGTTGTTGCTGCGAGAGTCCTGGAGTTGGCTGAGCCACGCGATCGACCTGGGCCTCGAGCTGCCGACGCCAAGCCGTCGCGAGCAGACGCTGTCCGAGCTGGGACCTCCGGTCGGCGCGATGCTGCAGGGCACCTCACTCGTCGACGCGACCGACCTGCGCGACGACGCGGTCGAGATCCTGTGCCGCGACAGCGACCTGCTTGCTTGCGCGATCGCGGCCCTCCGAGCCACTCCCACCTCGCAATGGAGCGCGGCGGGTCTCGGCGCCGTCGCGACCCACTGCTCCACGGTCCTGCAAGCCCGCCTCGCCCGCCCAGCGCGCGCCGGCAACGACTGGTCGATCGAGCTTCCCAGCGGATGTACGTGCGAGCTGTGCGGTGAGCTGCGTGCATTCCTCGAAGACCCGACCCGGACCACGCTGGAGTGGCCGCTCGCCAAGGAACGCCGACGCCACGTGCACGGCCGGATCGACACCGCCGAACTCCCGGTGCGTCACCAGACCCGACGCGTCGGGCGACCGTACACCCTGGTGCTGACCAAGACCGACGCGCTCTTCAAACGCGAAACGCAACAGCAGCGCCGAAACGAGGAAGACCTCGCCTGGCTCGAACGCAACCGTGCCGATCGCGCCCGCCGCCGCACACGCTCAACGTAGACGAGTGGGGCGCTCCGACTCGCCCATTGACACCTCGCGACGCCGTGGGGACGCGATCAATCGACGAGGACATCTCCACACGTCTCGCTGTGCAGATTAAGCGTCCCGTGGCCGACGGCAAGGTGCACCGAACGCGCTCGTGCACGGCACCGGACCCCGATCGCGTGAGCATCGAACACCGAGCGGGCCGGTTCGCCGATCCCGCCGGGGTCCCGCCTAAGATCACCTCTGTGCTCATGGGTCAACGCGATTCCCGAGCGCCAGCCTGGCGCCGCCCAGATCACACTGGCGAGGTACACGCACGCGTTGCCCCAGGACATCGAGCGGGCTCGCGCGAAGCTGGCCGCCTATCTTGCCGACGCTCAGACGGCAGAGGCTGCGGGCCACTGAGATTTCGTTCCCTTTGCCGTTCCCTCGACGAGCAACGCCCTTATTTCATGGGCGATTTTGCCGCTTTGAGCCGGTCTCGAAAACCGGTATGGGCTATCAGTCCATCGGGGTTCGAATCCCCCCCTCTCCGCTGAACTAGGCCGTTTCCCGTTGACGTAGGGGTGGGCGGCTCCGGCGAAGGCGCCGAGGTCGAGGCGGACGTCGTGGTCGGCTCCGAGCCACCCGCTTGGTTCCTGTATGCAGTCCCCGGGATCGTGTACGCAAGCGTGGCATGAGTTCAAAGTATTCTTCGCAATGGAAGGCATCGAGACGTCCATGCGCGCCAGGTCCCGCTCGCTTGCCTAGGTCAATCTCGAACTCCTGAACGCGTTAGACGCGCTCCTTCAAGAGCGCAGTCGGGCAGATCACCTCTATTGCGGAGGGTGGAACGCGCGGCGCCGGCGGTTTAGAACTGCAACCTGTGTCTGCTGGCCTCGAGCGAGCGCGCGCATTCAGCCAGGAGGCTCTTGAGGACCTCGACGTCCTCCGGCTCGAGCTGGCCGAGCATGTCCGCTTCGATCGCGTCCATCGAGCGGTCACAGGCGGCAAGGATCTCGAGCCCCTTGCGCGTCACGGAGGTTCGCAACACGCGCCCATGCTGCGGGTCGGGGCGCCGGCGGACGAGCCGGCGTTTCTCAAGCGCCACTATCACTACGCTCATCGCCTGCGGGGTGACGAACGCCCACCGCGCCAATTGCGCGCATGACATCCCGTCGTGCGTGCGCAGCACGCTCAACGTGACGTACTCGGTCGTGGTCACCCCGTGGCTTCGGGCGGCGGAGTCGAGGCGATCTCGCAGCCGCCGTTCCACTCGGTAGACGAGGTAGCCGACGCGAGCGCGTGGGCTCGATTGCGCGGCGGACGGTGCTCGGGCTGGAGCCGACTCCATGCCGGGAACATTAGCCCTCGGTCGGGGCGCCGCGACTCGCGTGGGCCGCAGGATGTCAAAGACATTGACAAAGTCGTTGAGCGTGGGTATGTTCCCGCCGCTCCGTCCGAGGAATGGCGGATCCGTGGAGAGAGAGGAATAGCGGTGACCAGACGAATCAAACGTCACGTTTGGGCTGTGCTCGCGCCCGCAGTGCTCATCGGTCTCGTGGCGGGGGTGCCGGTCGCGCAGGCCACGACCTCGACCGGCTACACCGGGACGACCTCGGACGGGAACTGGATCGCCGACATCCCGTCACCGTGGAACGGCACGCTGCTGCTCTACAGCCACGGCTTCGGTCCGCCGGTGGCGGCGGATGCGCCGGATCCGGTGACTCAGCAGGCGCTTCTGGCCCGCGGGTATGCGCTGGCCGGCTCCTCGTATGACACCAGCGGGTCGTGGTGGGCGCTTGACAGCGCGCTCACCGATCAGTTCCAGACGCTCGCGGACGTCGAGGGGGACCTGCCCTCAGCCCCGCAACACGTGATCGCGGTCGGAACGTCGATGGGCGGGTTGATCAGCGAGCTCGAGGACGAGAACTCGAACGGACGGCTCGACGGCGCGCTAACGACCTGCGGCATCGTCGCGGGCGGGCTCAACCTCAATAACTACCAGCTCGACGGCGAGTACGCGATGACCCAACTGCTGCCGAACACGTCCGGCGCACCGGTCGAGCTCGTCAACTTCGACGACAACCCGGGCCTCGGGCTGCAAGCTGGCCAACAGCTGACCACGATCGCGCAGTCAGCGCAGACCGCAAAGGGTAAGGGTGGGCGCGTCGAGCGCGCTCGGCTGGCGCTCGCGATGTCGCTGATGAACGTGGCCGACTGGGCGCCCGGCGACGCGATGCCGTCCCCGTTCGACGCCGGCGCCCAGGAGCTGGGGCAGTACAACGTCGAGTTCCTCAACTCCGGCCCGCCGCCACTCTCGAGCACGATGGACTTCGTGGAGTTCGCACGGCCGTACATCGACATCGCCGACGGCGGCGGCAGCGCCTCATGGACCAAGGGCGTGAACTTCGGGCGGCTGTTGTACGAGTCGTCGTACGCGCCCGAGGTGATCAGTCTCTACCGCCAGGCCGGGCTCAACCTCAATCGCGACCTCGAGCAGCTAACTCGGAACGCGAACATCACCGCCGACCCGGCCGCGATCCGGTCGCTCGAGCAGACATCGGTGCCGACCGGGCGCATCCAGGTGCCCGAGCTCGACATGCACACGATCTCCGACCAGCTCGTGCCGGTGCAGCAGGAGAACTACTACCGCAACACCGTCGCGTTCGCGGGTCGCAGCCAGCTGCTCCGCCAGGCGTTCATCCAGCGCCAGCTCCACTGCAACTTCAACCCCTCCGAGCTGGTCGCCGGCGTGCTGGCGATCCAGCACCGGGTCAATACGGGCCACTGGGACTCGGTGGCGACGCCAACTGCCCTAGAGGCCAGCGCCGCCAGCCTCGCCGCTGCCGACCCCAGCCTGGGCGCCGCCGCATTCATCCCGTTCTTCCCGCCGCCCCTCTCTGGGAACAACGGGCCGTTCGACCCATTCACAGGCGGGAGCTGGCCGGGCTGGGACAGCTGGTAGCGGCGCTCAGTCAGGTGAAGGATCCGGTGCAGGGCCGCGGGCGCGGACGGCCGGGCGCGCGTCCGCACCGGAGGACGAGCAACGACCGCTTGAAGATGACCACGACATCTCCGTGCAGTTTGAACCCCGGGTGCGGACGGTCACGACTCCGACATTCCGGCGCGACTTCGACGGTCGCGCGGCGAACACATCGGACTTCGAGCAGATCGTGTCGCCAGCGAACACTGGGTTCGGGCGGCGGGCCTCACCGAATCGCCTAATTTCAAAGGCTTTCGGGGGCGGACGCGCCGGTCTCGAAAAGCGGTATCGGCTATCAGTCCATCGGCGGTTCGAATCCCGCCCCCTCCGCTGATTTCCGGAGCGTCGGGCGGGTACCGCGGCGCGAGCGGGTTACGTGGACGGGCGACCGCTGACCATCGCGCTTCGAAGTCCGTCGGGGTCCAGGGGCCAGGGCCGGCTGCGGGGCCGCTGCATCATCGACGCCGGCTCGAAGCCGAACTGCTCGTAGAGCCCGTGGGCGTCATATGTCGCGAGCAGGAAGCGTAGGCCGGCGACGTCGGGGTGGCCGACGGCCGTCTCCACCAGCCACTTACCGAGTCCCTGGCCCCGATGGGGTTCAAGCACGAAGACGTCGCACAGCCAGGCGAACGTCGCGTAGTCGGTGACGAGCCTCGAAAATCCGGCTTGCTCGCCGTCGGCTGTCATCAGGCCGAAAGCGAGTGAGTTGGCGATCCCCCGTTCGACGAGATCACGCGAGATCCCGGGGGACCAGTAGCTGGCGGTCAGGAACTCGAAGATCGCGTCGATGTCGAACCGTGCCGGATCGGTGGTGATGAGAAAGCCGTCGCGACGCCACTCGGTCGCGGCCTCCGGCGCCAACCTATGCGCGTCTGATAGCTGAGGTGTGCTCCGTGGCTGCCAGCCGGCGTGGACCGTGCCATTGGTGACCGCCTCGCCGATCGCGGCGATCGCCCGCTCGATGTCGTTCGCATCGACATCCATGTGCGTGACGGCCCGGACCCGGTGCTGATCGAGGGCCTGGACCTCGACGCTGTCGGCGAGGTCGCCGACCATCCGGCGGGCATCGTCGACGGTGAAGATCACGATGTTGGTCTCGACCTCGGTGGGGTCGATCGCGATGCCGGGGACCTCCGCCAGCGCCTCGGCGAGCCTCCGGGCCAGGGCGTGGTCGTCGGCGAGCCGCTCGATGTTGTGGTCGAGGGCGTACAGACACCCGGCGGCGACGATCCCGGACTGGCGTAAAGCGCCCCCCAACATCTGCTTGAAGCGCCACGCCTCGGCGATCAGCTCCTCCGAACCGACCAGGACGGCGCCGACCGGCGCTCCGAGGCCCTTGGTGAAGTCGAGCCAGGCCGAGTCGAAGCCGCCGGCGTAGTCGCTCGCGCTGATCCCCGATGCGACGACGGCGTTAAGCAGACGGGCCCCATCCATGTGGGCGCGCAGGCCGTGCTCGCGCGCGACCTCGAGGACGCCCTGGATCTGCTCGAGCGGCCACACGTGGCCGCCGCCGTGGTTGGTGGTCTGCTCGACCGACACGAGACGGGAGCGCGGCTGGTAACGGGAGATGGGGCGGATGGCCGCCTCGAGCTGAGCCGGCGTGAACATCCCGCCTTCGCCTTCGAGCGTCCGGACCATCGCGCCAGCGAGGCGGGCCGGGCCGCCGGCCTCCGAGTTGATCGGGTGGGCGCTGCGGTCGATCAGGAGCTCGTCGCCGCCCGGCGTGATGTGGAGCAGCACGGCGATCTGGTTGCACATGCTGCCGGTCGGCAGGAACAGGCCGGCTTCATGGCCGAGCAGCTCGGCGACTCGCTCCTGGAGGGCGTTCGTCGTCGGATCCAGCATGCGTTGCTCGTCGGCGACCTCGGCAGCCGCGATCGCCCTGCGCATCCCAGCCGAGGGCCGCGTCTGGGTGTCGCTGTACAGGTTGATCAAGGCCACGGTTTTCCTCCTTGCAGTTCTACGGACGCTGACCCAGCGCGAACTCGACGGCGGCGCGGGCGTGCAACTCGGCTGTGTCGTACACCGGCAGCGGCGAGTCGCCGGGGCGGACCAGCAGACCGATTTCGGTGCACGCGAGCAGAATCGCGTCCGCGCCGTCGGCGGCCAGGCCACCAATTATCCGGGAGTGCTCCGCGCGCGAGCCGTCGTCGAGGATCCCGTTGACGAGCTCGTCGAAGATCACGCGGTTGACCGTGGCGCGGTCCACCGGATCGGGCAGCAGGACCCGGAGCGCGTAGCGGTCTCGTAGCCGCCCCACGTAGAAGTCCTGGTCCATCGTGTAGCTGGTCCCGAGCACGCCAACCGTCTCGCGACCGTCGGCGCGCAGGGCGTCGCCGGCCGCGTCAACTATGTGGAGCAGCGGGATCGTGATCGCGTTGGCGACCTTTTCGGCGACGCGGTGGACGGTGTTGCAGCAGATGACCAGCAGTTCGGCGCCGGCGCGCTCGAGTGCGCGCGCCTCGGCGGCGAGGTGCTCGGCGAGCTCGGACCAGCGGTCTTCCTGCTCGAGACGCTCGACCTCCGCGAAGTCGAGGGAGCGGATCAGGCAGTCGGCCGAATGAAGTCCCCCGAGCCGCTTTCGGGTCTCCTCGTTGATCAGCCGGTAGTAGACGAGCGTCGACTCCCAGCTCATTCCGCCGAGTAGCCCGATCCGCTTCATGCGCGCGTCAGCGGGTCGGCGCGCACACCGACTCCAGCCTGAGCGTGCGGGCCATCTCGTTCTCGACGATCGAGAGCCCCTCGTCGACGCCCATCCCGGGCTTGGCGAGCACGTGGTCGGCACCGACCGCCATCGCCACATGGACACTCGCGCGAGCCGAGCGGTCCGTCTCGCAGCACGAGCCACCGATTAGCGCTCCGACCCCGTGGTTTCGGCAGTCGAGCACAGCTTCAATCGAGTTGTGCAAGCCGCCCAGATCGGGCGTCTTCACCTGAATCACGTGGGCGGCGCCGGCTCGGTTGAACGCACGGACATCGTCGACCGTGTTCGCCCACTCGTCCGCGACCAGCCGGACATTGCTTCCCGCCGCGCGCAGGTGCTCGCGCAGCAGCCCGAGCTGCTCGATCTGACCGCCGCGGCTCCCCGCGTCGAGCGGATGCTCGACTCGGAGCACGAACGGCGCGGCCGCCTCCTCCATCCGCATCAGCACGTCGGCGATGCGCGGGATCTGCCGGTCCATGATCAGCCCGACAACGCCATAGACGTCGAAGTGGAGCATCGGCTGGTAGTCGTCGTGGCGGCGCAGCATGCGCACGCGCTCGCTCACCCAGCCGACGTACTCCACCAGTGCCTCGCCGTCGGCGCCGACCAGCAGCGGGCTGTTGATCAGGCCGTGCGGAATCAGATCGACCTGCCGGAGGATCATCTTGTCGACGTTCGTGCGGCGCTCCTCGCCGCACTGCGCGTAGATGGGGACGCGGCGCAGCTCGTGCTCAATCCCCCATTCCTCCTGGATCGTGCGTGCCATGGTCCTCCCGGTGGCGTGGGCGGCGGCGGCGAGCATCGCCTGGGAGAGGCCGTACGCTGCGGCGCTGCCGAAGCCCGGGACCTCCGAAGCCAAGGTGTCGATCTGCGCGCTCAGCTCGCGGAACGACTCGACCGGGAGGCCGGCGACGGCAGCGGCAACCTCGCCCTCGATCAACGCCGCGAGCACGTCGGCGCGGAGCACCGGCTCGCGGCCGCCGACGCCGCTGTACTGGACCGCTACGCAGTCGCCGTGGGCAATGTGCCCGTCGCTCAGGCGCAGCATGATCGAGACGGCGCTGGCCGGCTGACGAATCGCCTCGTAGCCGGGGGTCACCGGCTCGCCTACGATGGCGAACCCGTCGTGTCGCGCGCCCGCCTTGATCGCGGCCTGATCGTCGAAGAAGAACGCACCGACGCCCGGCGCGGCCAGGACGTCGGTGATCACACAGCCGCTCACGCCCGCTGACAGTTGTTGTTGAAGTCAGACATTTAAAACAAGACCCCCGGGCACCCGCCGGATCCTACAGATGGCTACAGAACTGGCGTGTCGCGCGAAACCTCAGATGAGGGCGTGGCAAAGCTTGACATCAGGGCCTCGAACCGTTCTACTGAAATCGACGATGAGCGTCCCCACCGTCAACGATCCCGGCACGAGCTTACTCCCGCCACCCGGGACGATCGGGCTCGCGCGCGGGATCCCAACGCCGCTTATGTTCCCCGAGGCCGATCTCGTGGAAAGCGCGAAGAGGGCGATCGAGCGCCACGGCGCGACCGCGCTCAACTACGGCGAGCCCGACGGGTTCCGCCCGCTGCGGGAACTACTCGGCGAGCGACACGGAGTCCCGGCCGATCAGGTACTGATCACCCCCGGCTCGATCATGGCGATGTCGTTCCTCGTCCAGGCATTCCTCGAGCGCTCGCCGCGGGCCGCGATCGAGGTGCCGTGCTACGACCGGATGGTCACTCTCCTGGAGCGCCACGGCGCCGAGGTCTCGACTGTCTCGCGGCTCTCCGGCCGGGTCGACTTCGACGGTATCCGCGCCGTCGCCGATGCCGGCGGAACCCCGGAGTTCCTCTACACGATGCCGTCCTTCCACAATCCGACCGGGCTCTCGATGACGCTCGAGGAGCGCGAGGCGCTCGCCGACCTCGCCGTCGAGCTCGGACTCGTGCTGGTTGAGGACGACCCCTACGGGCAACTGCGGATCGACGGCGAGCCGCAGCCGCAGCTCCACGAACTCTTGCGGCGCCGCGGTGCCGAGGAACTTGCCGTGCACGTCTCGTCGTTCTCAAAGACGATCGCGCCGGGGCTGCGCGTCGGTTACGTGGTCGCGCCACCATGGCTCGCGAGCCGGCTGCGCCAGATTGCACTTGGGACCTACACGTCGCCGCCCTTGCTGGCGCAGGCGCAGGTGTACGAGTACCTGACCGCCGGGCTGCTCGAGCGCCATCTGGAGCACGTGACTTCCCTGCTGCGCGAGCGTCGCGACGCCCTCATCGAGACGCTAACCAAGGACATGCCCGCCGGTGTCACTTGGACGCGCCCCGGCGGCGGCTACTTCCTCTGGCTCAGCCTGCCCGACGACGTGCTGGCGCGGGAACTGGGGGCGCGGTCCGCCGCGGCGGGCGTGACGATCGTGCCGGGTGACGGGTGCTACCCCGGGCCTGGCGGCGAGCACGGGGCGCGGCTGGCGTTCAGCTATCCGTCGCCGGAGGAGATCCGGACGGGGGCGTCCCGCCTCGCGGGGTTGGTCCGCGAGATGGACCAGGCCTAATGGCCTAGCCGGTGGCCGCGGCCACGTCGGCGCCCGCGACAGCGGGCGGCTCGCCAACCGAGCGGGCCTCGCCGACTGAGGGTGCCTTGCCAACCGAGCGGGCCTCGCCGACTGAGGGTGCCTCGCCGAACACCCCTGCGGACGCCAGCCGCCCGATCCGCTCCGCGTCGTATCCACAGATCTCGGCCAGGCATGCGTCCGTGTGCTCACCCCGCCGCGGCGCGCGCACCGGCACCGGCCGCGCCTCGCCGACCCGCACCGGCGACCCGGGCGTGCGCACGGTGCCGAATCGCTCGTGCGGGATCTCGATCACGGCGTCACGCGCCCGTGCCTGCGGATCGTCGAGTGCGCCGAGCACGTCGTTGACGCGCGCGCACGGAATCCCGAGCGGGGTCAGACGAGCCAGCCAGCGATCAGTGCTCCGCCTCGCGAACACGGCCGCGAGCACGGGCACGAGCACGTCCCGGTTGCGATCTCGGGCCGCAAAGTCCTCGTAACGGGGATCGGACGCCAACTCCGGCCGCTCGATCGCGGCGCACAACTCCCGCCACAACCGCTCCTTCGGACACGCGACGACGATCCAACCGTCCGTGGTGGCGAAGTTCTGGAAGGGGACGATCGAGGGGTGCGCTGAGTCAGCGCGGCGTTCCGCGAGGTAGCCCCGCGTCGCCGCCCAGGTGCCCACGTAATTCAGCTGGGCGAGCGCGGTCTCGAACATCGAGATGTCGCAGTCACATCCGCAGCCGACGCGCCGGGCGCGCCAGACGCCGGACAGGATCGCGAGCGCCGCGACGTAGCCCGCGGAAAGATCGGACAACGAAAGCCCGCTCTTGGTCGGCGGACCGTCGGGGTCGCCGGTCAGGCTCATCCAGCCGGCCAGCCCCTGCATCACGTAGTCGTAGCCCCCCTCGGCGACTCGGGGGCCGCTCATCCCGAACGCCGACAGCGAGCAGCAGACGATCAGCGGATTCACGGCACCGAGGTCCGCGTAACGGAGCCGGAGCTTCGCCGGCTGGTCGCCGCGCAGATTCGAGACCACGGCATCGGATCCGCGGACCAGATCCTCCAGAACGCCACGCGCTTCGGGATGGCGCAGGTCCAGGGAGACGCTCCGCTTGTTGCGGTTGAACGTCTCGAAGAAGAGCGAGTCCTCCCCGTCCTGGAACGGCGGGACATACCGCCCAACGTCGCCGCCGACCGCCGGGTCCTCGATCTTGATCACCTCGGCTCCGAGGTCGGCGAGCTGCATCGTCGCCCAGGGCCCGGCCCCGTACTGCTCGATCGAGATGACCCTCAGGTCTCCAAGCGGCAGCTGCAGCACCACGTCGTCCTCCGCGGCTGGCGCGTCCTGATCGCCGTACATCCCAGAAGTCTGACATTTCCGCTGGCTGGTTGTCTAGACGCTTCGCACCGATTGGGCAGGTACGGGGCGCTATGTGATCGAATGCCTGACATATATGATCGCGCTCATGCCGCCGCTCGAGCACTATGGCCTGCACATCGCCGGAAGCGCACGCCCCGCCGTCTCCGGAGCTCACTTCGTCTCGGTCAACCCGGCCACCGGGAAGCCGTGGGCCGAGTTCGCCGACGGCGGAGCACCCGACGTCGAGAAGGCGGTGGCCGCGGCCGCGGAGGCGTTCCGGTCGCCCTCCTGGGGCGGGCTCTCGCCGACCCGGCGCGGCCGCCTGCTGATGCGTTTCGGAGATCTGATCGCCGACCACGCCGAAGAGCTCGCGGCCACCGAGACCCGGCAGAACGGAAAGCTGCTGCGCGAGATGCTCGGGCAGATGCGCGTGATCCCGGATTGGCTCTACTACTTCGGCGGCCTCGCGGACAAGGTCGAGGGCCGCGTGATCCCGCTCGACCGGCAGAGCGTGCTCAACTACACAACGCGCGAGCCGCTCGGCGTCATTGGCGTAATCACGCCATGGAACTCGCCGATGCTGCTGACGACGATGGCGATCGCGCCCGCCCTGGCCGCGGGCAACACGGTCGTGATCAAGCCGTCGGAGTTCACGCCGGCCTCGCTCCTTCAGGCCGCCAGACTCGCCGAGGAGGCGGGGATCCCGTCGGGCGTGATCAACGTCGTCACCGGCGCGAGTGCGGCCGGGGCTGCGCTGGTTGCGCACCCCGGTGTCGCGAAGGTTGCGTTCACCGGTGGCGACGCGGCGGCGCGGGCGATCGCCCAGACGGTCGGCGCGCGCCTAGGTCGCTACACACTCGAGCTCGGCGGCAAGAGCCCGAACATCGTGTTCGCGGACGCCGACCTCGACGCGGCCGAGGCCGGCGTGCTGGCCGGCATCTTCGCCGCGGGCGGACAGACGTGCGTGGCCGGCTCGAGACTGCTTGTCGACCGCACAATCCACGACGAGCTCACACGCCGCGTCGTCGCGCGCGCCTCCTCGATCGTTCTGGGCGACCCGATGTCGGCCGACACCCAGCTCGGCCCGATCGCCACGGCAGCTCAACTGAACCGCATCGAGTCGATGGTCGACGCCGCCGTGGCGCGCGGCGCGAGCGTACTCACGGGTGGACGTCGCGCGTCGGTCCCGTCGCTCCCGGACGGTCTCTTCTACGAGCCGACGATCCTCACCGATGTCCCCGCGGCCGACGACATCTGCCAGCAGGAGGTGTTCGGCCCGGTGCTGACCGTGACCGCGTTCGACGACGACGATGGCGCCATCGCGATGGCGAACGCGACGCCGTACGGCCTCGCTGCCGGCGTCTGGACGCGCGACGTCAAGCGCGCGCACCGGACGGCGCGCCGACTCGACGCCGGCACCGTGTGGATCAACCTCTACCGCGCGCTGACCTTCAACTCGCCGTTCGGGGGCTACAAGCAGAGCGGTGTCGGCCGCGCCAACGGGATCGAGGCGATCGGGGAGTACCTCCAGACCAAGAGCGTCTGGTGCGAGCTGGGCGACGAGATCCAGGATCCGTTCGTGCTGAAGCTGTGAGCGCGTTCGTGCTGAAGCTGTGAACGCGCCGCTCCCCTGGCAACGGCAGATCGCCGAGGCGATCGCGGGGGCGGACGTCGCCGCGATCGCATACGTGCCCGACGCGCGGCTACGCGGGATCGTCGCGGCGCTGCCCCAGGACGGTCCGGCGATCCGGGCGCTCACCCGTGAGGAGGAGTGCATCGCGTACGCGTGCGGCCAGCAGGCCGCCGGGGCGCGGGCAATGGTGATGATGCAGTGCTCGGGCCTCGGCAACGCGCTCAACGCGATCGGGTCCCTCTGCCTCCCGTACGGGATCGGCGTGCCGATGATTCTCTCGATGCGCGGCACCCTCGGCGAGGCCAACCCCTCACAGGTGCCGATGGGCCGCGCCACCCCAGCGATCCTCGACGCGCTGGACATCCAGGCGTTCACCCTGTCCGATCCTGCTCAGGCCAGGGTGATGACCGAGGGGGCGCTGACGCTCGCGTTCAGCACCGGAACCGGCGCGGCGGTCGTCCTCGACGCGATCCTCGGAGGTGGTCGTGAAGCCATCTGAGGCGGCGGCGGCGGCGGTCGGGGCGGCCCCGAACGCGCTATTCGTCTCCTCGCTCGGCACGGCGACCTCGGCCCTCCGGCTCGCCAGCGACGACGGGCCCCACCTGTACCTGGGCGGTGCGATGGGCTGCGGACTGGCGGTCGCGCTCGGCGTCGCGGAGGCGCGTCCGGACCGCCCCGTGGTCGCGCTCCTCGGCGACGGGGATGTGCTCATGGGGGCGGGATCGCTGTGGTCGCTCAGCGGACTGCGCCCGCCCAACCTGCTGGTCGTCGTGCTCGATGACGGCCGCTACTCGATCACCGGCGGCCAGCCGGTCGTCGCCCCCGGGGCGCTAGGAGCGGTCGCTGCCGCGCTGCCGGACCTCGCCACCGCAACGGCGGCCGCTCCCGACGCCGTCGCCGATGCGGTGCAGACGCTGTCGCGGCCGGGCATCGTCCTGGCGAAGATCGACGAGCCCGAATGGCCGGGCCCGAGCCCGTTCGTCGACCCCGGCTGCGTCCGACAACGATTCGCCAGCTACGCGGCCGGCGAGTCCGCGTAGGTCTCACACGTCCGCTCGCTCGGGATCGCGACCGACTCGAGCCACCCCGTCAGCGCTTCGCTTTCGCCAGCGGTGAGCGGCCGCAGCGGTCGCCGGACGGACGGGTCCCGAAGTACGCCCTGCACCGCGAGCGCGGTCTTGAGCGCCGACTGGAACGGGTAGCGGGCCAATTCGGAGCGCAGCTGGTCGGGGTGGCTCGGAGGGGCATCGCCGGCGAACACGCGCCGGACCGCGCGCGGCAGGGCGGCGGCCAGCGCCGACACGGCGCCGACGGCGCCGAGCGCGACCGCCTCCGGGATCAGCGGCTCGCTTCCGACCATCACGTCGAGGCCCGGCAGGATGTAGGCGCGCAGCTCGTCGAGGCTGCGGTCGGAGACCTTCATCCCGACGAGGTTCCCGGCCCGCTTCTGCACACCGAGCACCACCGTCTCGGAGAGCGCGTAACCGGTCCGATCGCGGATCTCGTAGAGGTAGAAGGGAACCGGGGCGCAGGCGGAGGCGATCAGCTCGAAGTGCTCGATGAGCTCGACGTCGTCGTAGCGGTAATACGGCGGCCCGACGGCGGCGACCGCAGTCGCCCCGGCATCTCGCGCATGCTCGGCGAGGGCAACGGCGTCGGCCGTCGTCTGCGCGCCAACTTGAGCGACGACCGAGAACCCATCGCCGGCGGCCGCGAGGAAGCCCTCGAGCAGGGTCCGCCGCTCGTCGACGGTCAGGAGCACTCCCTCGCCGGTCGACCCCGCGACGAACACCCCACGCATGCCGGCGTCGGCGTAGAAGTCGACGAGCCGCGGGACCGCGGCCACGTCGAGCTCGCGCCCGTCGCCCAGCATCGGTGTGACCGTGGCGGCGACGACGCCGCTCAACGGCCCTCGGGTCTCTGGAGTCATGACGGTCTCCTCGTGAATCGCGGTAGCTACCGAATCGGGTCGAAAAAGCTTGACATTCGCCAACGTCCGACATAAAGATCGCACGTACTGCTCTCGCCTCGCCGACCGACCCAAGGGGGATCGCTCTGAGCACCGAAACCGACCAACTGAAGTTCGAGCCGCTGCTCGAGCGAGACGGGGTGCAGGTCTCCAAGAGCCCATGGGGGCCCGACGACGAGATCGGCCGGATGAACTGGATCACGGCAGAGTCGCGCCGCGAGGTGCTGGAGCACCTCGACGGACGGGCGACCTTCGATCTGGGCATCGAGTACTTCTTCGGGATGCCGTCGTGGGCGGCCGCGCATGACCCCAAGTACGAGATCTGGATGACCCACACGCCGCAAGGATCGATCAACGACAACCTCTCGGGCGCCGGCCCAGAGGTCCACGAGAAGTACAGCTACTGCGGCGATTCGATCCACATGTACATCCACACCGGGACCCATCTGGACACGCTGAATCACCTCGGCTACTTCGGGATGTTCTGGAACGGCTGGACGCCCGATCGAGACCTCGGCAGCCGCGTCTGGCTGAAGGGCGGAGCAGACAAGTACCCGCCGCTGATCGCACGGTCCGTGCTACTCGACATCGCCGGCCTGCACGGCGTCGACTGCCTCCCGCCGGGCCACGTGATCACGCCCGACGATCTCCAGAATGCGGCGCGCAAGCAGGGCACCGAGCTGCGCCCGCACGACGTCGTGCTGTTGCGGACCGGCCGGATGACGTGCTGGCCCGACTTCGACACCTACATCCCGGATAACCCCGGGCTGGGGCTGGCGGGCGCGCGGTTTCTGTGCGAGGACGTGGGCGCGATGTGCATCGGTACCGACGCGGTGAGCATGGACGTGGCGCCGCACGAGGACCCGAAGTCGTTCGTGCCCGTGCACTGCTACATGTTCGCAACCGCGGGCGCCCAGATCATCGAAGTGCTGGATCTGGAGGAGATCGCGGCGGAGAAGGTCTACGAGTTCGCGCTGATGGCGCTGCCGCTCAAGCTGCGCGGTGCCACCGGCTCGCCAATTCGTCCGGTGGCGATCCCGCTGCGGAGCTGATGGCCGGCCCGCTGCGCCTGGCGCTCTCGCAGTTCGGCGCCCAGCTCGGCGACGTCGACGCGAACCTCGGCCACATGCGGGCGCTCGCCGGGGCGGCCGCCGAGGACGGCGCCGAGCTCATCTGTTTCCCCGAACTCTGCGTGAGCGGCTATCTGCTCACGGCCGAGGAGTACTCGCCCGCGCTGCTGCGGGCGACGGCGGAGGCCGAGCGAGCGCTCGCGGCCGACAGCGCAGCCCGGAATCTGACGATCGTCTACGGGACGCCAATGCGCACCGGCGACGGTCAGCTCCGCAACGCCGTCGTCCATCAGCGCCCCGACGGCCGCCGACTCGACTACTTCAAGACCCACCTCGTCGCGTCCGAACAGCCGCTGTTTGCGGCCGGCGACGAGTTCGTCGTCGACGGAGACGGGATCGGCCTCGCCTGCTGCTACGACCTCGCCTTCCCGGAGGCGGTCCGTGTGATCGCGCTGCGCGGCGCAAGCCTGTTGCTGGCGCCGATGGCGTGGGAGGTGCAGCGGGGCTTTGTCATGCGTCGCTTCGCGACCAGCCGCGCCGTCGAGAACATCGCCTACGTGGTCTGCGTCAACCAGTCCGGGACCGTCGGCGAGCTCGAGTTCATGGGACTGAGCTGCGCGATCGATCCGCTCGGCGACATGATCGTCGACCTGGCGAACGAGACCGAGCTCGCGATGGTCGAAATTGACCTCGATCTGGTGCGCCGGCTGCGCGACGGCAGCGACGCACGCACGTACCCCCTGTACAGCCATCGGAGGCCCGAGTTGTACGGCGCGATCACACCGTGAAGAACCAATCTCGCCCATGGATGAATAAGTCAGACATCTGTATGCTGCGCCCTGGGTATCGGGCCGGTCCGCAGGCCACGGCAACTCGATCCGAGCATCGATGAGGGAGATCCAATATCTGGTGTGGTACCGCGGCTCGCACCGAGCCGGGGCGATAGCCATCTCTACCAGCATCGCGAGGGTGCGTCCCAAGGAGGATCCAAATGGCAGTTGAGAGTTCCGCGGTCGGCGCAGGAGCCGCAGCGGGAACGTCAGGGGGTCAGCGACTGAAGGCCGGGCAGCTCTCGCTGCCCAACTGCGTTGCCCTGTCCGCCGCCGTCATGGCGCCGGTGATCGCCGTGATCCTGAACGCTCCGGCCGCGGCGGCGAATGGGGAGGGAGCCCTGCCGCTCGCGTTCCTGGCCGCGTTCATCGGTACCGGCTTCGTCGCCGTCGCCGTAGTCCAGTTCGCCCGACGGCTTCCGTCGAGCGGACTCTTTTACACCTACGTCAGCCACGCTCTCGGCGGCGGCGCTGGGTTCTACACGGGCTGGCTCTACTTCGGGGCATACGTGCTGCTGGCGATCGGGCTGTTCACGGCCAACGGCGCGTTCCTGCACAACTACATGGCGACCGAGTGGAGCGTCAACGTCAACTGGTGGATCCTCAGCCTCGTCGAGATGGGGCTGGTCTTCGTGTTCTCGCTGCGGTCGATCAAGACCTCGGTGCGGATCGACCTCTCGTTGCTCACGTTCGAGATGGTCGTGTTCCTCCTGCTCGCGGTAATCGCGATCGCGAAAGCCGGCAGCGCGAACACCCTTCACTACTTCACCCCCAGTGCGACGAGCGGCGGAGTCAAGGACGTGGGGCTGGCGGCCGTGTTCGGCATCCTCTCGTTCATCGGGTTCGAATCGGCGGCGACGCTCGGTGAGGAGAGCCGGAACCCGAGGCGCAACATCCCCCTCGCGGTCGGGGGCGCGACCGTGATCATCGGCGTCTTCTACGTGTTCATGATGTACGCGCTGTCGGCCGGTTACGGTCTCAACAACGCGGCGAACGTCAAGGCGTTCGTCGCTGACGCGTCGCCTTTCGCCACGATCGCGACGAAGGACGCCAGTTGGATGACGCAGATCATCGACATCGCCGGCGTGCTCGGCCTGTTCTCCTGCTTCCTGGCGGTTCAGAACGCGACCGTGCGCGTGATCTTCTCGATGGGCCGAGACAAGGTGCTGCCGGGGTGGCTCGGCAGGGTGCACAGCCGCTTCCACTCGCCGTACACGGCGATCTACGCGCTGACGTCGATTTCGGTCGTCGCGGGGATCCTGCTGGCGGTGTGGCTGGGCAGCTCGCTGACCGACGTGTACGGCTGGACCGGGACGATCGGCACGGTGGCGATCGTGATCGTCTACATGCTTGCCTGCATCGGGCTGATCAAGTTCTTCTGGCGAGACCCGGAGCGGAACATATTCCTGCACGTGATCTGCCCGATCCTCGGGATCGTGGCCCTGGGGTACCCGCTGTACGTGAACGTCAAGCCGAACCAGCCCTACCCGTTCAACCTCGTGTTCTGGGTCACGCTCGCGTGGGTGATCCTCGGCGCCGCCGTGTACCTGTACTTCCGCCAGAACGCGCCGGAGAAGCTGAAGGCGGTCGGGCGGGTGCTCGCCGAGGACGTGGAGGATCTGGCCGAGGGTAAGCTCGCGTCCGGTCCCGTCACGGCGGCGGCGACGCACACCCCGTAGAAGGCTCCCCTCCCAGTGCTCGAGATCGAAGGCAAGCAGGTGTTCGAGACGCTCGACGAGCTCGTCGACCCGCGCCACGCGGCGCTGGTGGTGGTCGACATGCAGCGAGACTTCTGCACACCCGGAGGCGCCTTCGATCGGCTCGGGGTCGACATCTCGATGTACCCCGCGATGGTTTCGCGGCTCGCGCGCCTGATCGAGGGTGCGCGGGCCGCGGGAGTTCGCGTGGTGTACGTGATGATGACCACGCTGCCGGGTCGGCTGATCGAGTCCCCGGCGCAGATCCGCTTCAACCGCCGGCTGCACCTGGCGGCGAACGGAGGCGAGCCGCTCGACTACACCACGGACGGTTCGGTCGGCCAGCAGATCATCCCCGAGTTGCCCGTCGAGGACGGGGACATGATCGTCAAGAAATACCGCTCGAGCGGCTTCTGGGGAACGAACCTCGACATGCTGCTGCGTAGCAACGCCGTGCAGACGGTGATCGTCACCGGCTGCACGACGGAGGGATGCGTCGAGTCGACAGCGCGCGACGCGATGTTCAACGACTACTACGTCGTCATCCCCGAAGACTGCGTCGCCAGCGATGACCGCGCGCAGCACGACGCCTCGATGCTGCTGATGCGCCATCGCTTCGACATCGCGACCAAAGACGAGATCCTCGCCGAGTGGTCACGCGTCACCGCGGCGGCCCCGTAGCCGTCCGTCCACAACAAAGGAGAACCACGAGTATGGACAAGCTGCGCGACCGGGTCGCGATAGTGACCGGAGGGGCCAGGGGCATCGGCGGCGCGATTGCGACGGCGTTCGCCGCCGAGGGTGCGGACGTCGTGATCGCCGACCGGCTCGACGAATCGGTCGCCGCGCCCGTGCTCGCCGCGGTGCACGAGGCCGGCCGCCGCGCGATCTTCGTGCCTACCGACATCAGCCAGGAGGACCAGGTCAACTCAATGGTCCAGCGCGCTTACGGCGAGTTCGGCGAGGTCGACATCCTGGTCAACAACGCGGGGATCTTCAGCCAGATCTTCTTTCACGAGCTGACCTCTGAGGACTGGGATCGGGTGGTGAATGTGAACCTCCGCGGTTGCTTCTTGTGTACGCGAGCCGTCCTGCCGCGGATGCTCGAGCGCGGGCGGGGAAAGATCATCAACGTCGCCTCCCAGCTCGGCCAGATCGGCGGGACCGAGATGGTGCACTACAGCGCCAGCAAGGCCGGCGTGATCGGACTGACCAAGGCGCTGGCCCGCGAGGTGTCGGCCAAGGGCATCAACGTCAACGCGATTGCGCCCGGCCCGATCCTGACCGACATGATGGCCGAGGAGACCGAGGAGTGGGCGAACAAGAAACTCTCGGAGCTCCCGATGGCGCGGTTCGGCGAAGCCCACGAGGTTGCTCCGACCGCGGTGTTCCTCGCCTCCGACGACTCGTCGTACTACGTGGGCCAGACGCTCGGTCCCAACGGCGGCGACGTGATGCTGTGAGCGCCGCGCCGCCTAGACCCCGAAACGCTGAGAAAGGACGAGATGTTCGAACTGACTGATCGGGTGGCGATTATCACAGGTGCCGCGTCGGGCATCGGAGCCGCGACGGCGCGCCTGTTCGCGCAGGCCGGAGCCGACGTCGCCCTCGCCTACTACGCCGGTGACCCGCACGACATCGAGCCGGTTCGCGCGGACGTCGAAGCGACCGGGCGCCGTGCCATCGTCCGGCAGGTCGACGTCCGCAAGCCCGACGAGGTCGACGCGCTCACCGAGCAATGCCTGTCGGAGTGGGGCCGGGTCGACATCGCCGTCGCGAACGCCGGGATTGCCCGCACGGTGCCGCTGGAGCAGCTCGACGACGATGCCTGGTACGCCACGCTCGACGTCGACCTGACCGGCGTCTGGCGCGTCTTCCGATCGGTGCTGCCGCCGATGCGCAAGGCCGGCTATGGGCGGCTGATCGCGACCGCGTCCGTCGCCGGGACCGTCTCGGCGTGGCCGCTGCATCCCCAATACGCGGCGGCCAAGGCCGGGGTCGTCGGGCTCGTCCAGAACCTGGCGGTGGACTACGGTCCGGACGGGATCACGGCCAACGCCGTTGCGCCCGGCGTGATCGAGACGCCGCAGGCACTCGACCCGGTCAACTCGCTCGGTCCCGACGGCGTCGCCGCGACCGCCCCGAAGGTGCCGCTGAGGCGCGTCGGGCAGCCCGAGGACATCGGCTATCTGTACTGCTTCCTGGCGAGCGCCGAGTCGGAGTACGTGACCGGACAGCTGATCGTCGCCGACGGCGCGCGCTCGCTCGCGGGCCTGGACTGAGAGCGCAGGCAGACACACCGACCCCATCCCCCGACCACTGGAGCCAACACGATGAAGTTCGATCCGCAGTTCTTTCAGTCCCGGGACTTCGCCGTCGAGGGTCCGCCCCGGGAGATCGTCGGCTACGGCGAGCACCCGCCCAAGGTCGAGTGGGAGGGCGGCGCAAAGGTTGCCGTTCAGATCGTGATCAACTACGAGGAGGGGTCGGAGAAGACGTTCGCGATGGGCGACGGCGTCAACGACATCCTGTACGAGCTGCCGTTCGCGATCGACGGGCAGCGCGACCTCGCGGTCGAGACGATGTACGAATACGGCAGCCGGGCTGGGATCTGGCGGCTGCTGCGCGTGTTCGACAACGCTGGGATCCCGGTGACCTGGTTCGCCGCGGCGGTTGCGCTCGAGCGCAACCCGGCGGCGGCCGAGAAGCTCGCGCGCCGCGGCGACGAGGCCGCCGGTCATGGCTACCGGTGGAGCAACCACTTCGAGATGACGCGCGAGGAGGAGCGCGAAGCGATCAAGCGGGCGATCGAGTCGATCGAGCGAACGACGGGCAACCGCCCGCTCGGGTGGTATTGCCGCGAGATGAGCACCAACACGCGCGAGCTGGTGGTCGAGGAGGGCGGATTCCTCTACGACTCCGACGTCTACAACGATGACCTGCCCTACTGGACGCGGGTGCTCGGCAAGCCGCACCTCATCGTCCCTTACGGGCTCGTCGTCAACGACGCGCGCTACGTCGTGGGCACCGGGTTCGGCAGCCCCGACCACTTCTTCGAGATGGCCAAGGCGAACCTCGACCGGCTGCGTAACGACGGCGACGACGTCAACCGGATGATGTCGATCGGCCTGCACTCGCGGATCACCGGCAACCCCGGGCGATCCGACGGGCTGGCTCGGTTCATCGATTACGCGCAGTCGCTGGGTGATGTCTGGTTCGCACGCCGGATCGACATCGCCAAGACGTTCATCGCGCAGCAGCCCGCGGAGAAGTGGCTCTGAAGCCAGAAACGGTCGCCCGAGCAGTAGCGAGGGTCGCCGCGCAGCGCGGCGGCCATCGGGCGTTCGCGTTCCCCGGCGGTGGCAGCAACCTCGAGCTGATCGAGGAGCTCGAGGCCTGCGGCGTCGAGGTCGTGCTCACCCATTCCGAGGGCGGCGCGGCGATGATGGCGGCCGCGTCCGCGGATCTGACCGGCAGACCCGCGCTCGTGCTGGTCGGGCTCGGGCCGGGCGTCGCGAACGCAGTCAACGGACTCGCCCACGCGTCGCTCGACCAGAGCGCGGTGGTCCTGATCAGCGATCGCCTCACCGACGCCGAGCGTTCGCGGAGCGGCCACCAGGTGCTCGATCACGTTGCGTTGCTCGCGCCGGTCACGAAGTGGCAGGCGACGCTCGATCCCGCGCGCGCGACCGAGCTGACCGAGCGGGCGTTCGCGATCGCGGCGACGCCGCGGCGGGGCCCGGTACACCTCGAGCTGACGCGCGAAGTCGCGCTCGCGCCCGCCGAGGAGGCCGCCCCGACCGGCGGCTGGCGCGTCCCTGCTCCGGCGAGCGAGCCGGCGATCGATCACGGGCTGTTGCGCAGCTGCGCCGCCGTCCTCGCGGACGCAAGGCGCCCCGTCGTGCTTGTCGGCGATGAGGCGCTCGCGGCATCGCAGGAGGTGCTGGTGGCGCTGATCGAGCAAGTTGGCGCGCCCGTGCTTACCACCTACAAGGCAAAGGGCGCGGTGCCCGAGCAGCACCCCTTGTGGTGCGGCATCGTCACCAACGCGGCGCTGGAGGCGCCGCTCCTCCAGATGGCTGACGCGATCGTGGCCGTCGGCGTCGACCCAGTGGAGCTGCTGTCGGCACCGTGGCCGGCAACCGGGAGGGTGATCGCGGTGCGTGAGCATGATGAGCCAGTGGCGGGCTACGGGCCGGCGTACACGCTGTGGGGTGAGATCGAACCGCTCGTGGCTGCGCTCAAGGCAGAACTCGTGCGGCGCTCACGCCCGGACTCGTGGTCGATCGACGAAGTCGCCGAGCTGCGCGCCCGTCTGCTCGATGCGGTGCGGATCGAAGCCCCCGGGTCGCTGACCGCGCTCGATGTCGTAGAGGCGGTCCAGGCCAGCGCGCCGGCCGACGCGACCGTGACCGTCGACGCGGGCGCGCACATGCTCGCCGCCACCTGGGGGTGGCGGTCGAGTCGGCCCCGTAGCTTCCTGATCTCGAACGGGCTCGCGACGATGGGCTTCGCGGTGCCGGCGGCGGTCGCGGCGGCGCTGGCGGCGCCCGAGCGAGCCGTGGTCGCTTTCACCGGCGACGGCGGACTCCTGCTGCACGGCTCAGAGCTCGAGACGGCCGTCCGGGTCGGCGCCAGGCTGCTCGTCGTCGTCCTCAACGACTCGGGCCTCAGCCTGATCCGGATCAAGCAACAGGAGCGGCGCTACGGCCGCGCGGCGGTGGACTTCGGCCCCGTCGACGCTGCCGGCTTCGGTCGTTCGCTGGGGGCCGCCGGGTTCACAGCGCGGAGTGCCGAGGAGGTGCGCGAGTGCGTCGGTGAGGCGCTCGCGCAAGGCAAGCCGAGCGTCCTGGACGTGCGCATAACCGGGTCGGAGTACGGCGAGTTGCAGCGGGTGATCCGGCTCGCGGGCGCGCCGCGAGAACTGATCGGGGCCGGGGTGTCAGCGTGAGTGACGCAGAGCCCCGCTTAAGGATCCGCGCCACGGTCGTCCAGACCGCCCCGCGTCTCGGCGACGTCGCGGGCAACCTCGACGGCTGCATCGTGCACCTTGGCCAAGCGGCCGGCGAGCACTCCGACCTCGTCGTGTTTCCCGAGTGCGCGCTGAGCGGCTACATGTTCAGCGACGAGGAGTCGGCCCGCAGCTGCGCCGAACCCGTCCCCGGCCCGTCGACCGATGCACTCGCGGAGGCGTGCGCCACGTACGGTCTGCACTGCGCCCTCGGCCTGCTCGAGCTCGACGGCGCGCGCCTGCACAACACGGCGGTGCTGATCGGACCGGGCGGGCTAATCGGCCGCTATCGAAAGTCGCACATCGCCTGCATTGGCGCGGACCAGTTCACCGTGCCGGGCGATGAGCCCTACGTCGTGCACGACACGCCGATCGGCCGGATCGGCCTGCAGATCTGCTACGACTGGCGCTTCCCGGAGATCACGCGTGTGCTCGCGCTGCACGGGGCCGACGTCGTTGTGCATCCGACCAACTCACCCGCGCCCGCGCGCGAGCTGGCGGAGTTCATCACGCGCGCCCGCGCCGCCGAGAACGCGATCTTCTTCCTGACCGCAAACCGCTGCGGGGAGGAGCAGGGGACGAGCTTCTTCGGCTGGAGCCAGATCGTCGACCCCAACGGGCGCAGGCTGGCCGAGGCCGGCGAGGCCGAGACGACGATCAGCGCCGATCTCGACCTCGAACTCGCCCGGGCCAAGACGAAAGAGCCGAACCACGGCGGCTATGAGGTCAGCCTGTTCGGTGATCGCCGCCCGGAGCTCTACGCACCACTTCTGTCGGGCTAACGAACAGGCGGCGCATTATTGTCTGACAACAACACTGGTAGGCTCACCGGCGTGGCCGAGGTGTCGACGATCGTTCCCGTCAAGCGGGTTCGCAAGGCGTATGAACAGGTGGCGGACCAGCTCCGCGACCTGATCCTTTCCGGCGAGGTCGCTCCCGACCAGCGGCTGCCGAACGAGGCCGCGCTCGCGGCTCAGTTCGGCGTCAGCCGACCGACGATCCGGGAGGCACTGCGCGAGCTGTCGGCGATGTCGTTGATCCGGACGACCAAGGGCGCGAGCGGCGGCAGCTTCGTGACCGTGCCGACGGTCGAGAACATCTCCCGATCGCTGAGCACCAACATCCACCTGCTGAGCCGCTCCGAACACGTCTCGCTCGACGAGTTCCTCGAGGCGCGCGACCTGCTCGAGGTCGCCGCGGCTCGCCTGGCCGCGTCCCGGCGCACCGAGGCGGACCTCGAGAAGCTGCGCGCGGCGATCCCCGGACCGCGAGCGGAGCTCCCGCGCGACGAGCAGTTCAGCTACAACAAGCTGTTCCACTCGACGCTGGTGCTGGCGGCCGACAACACGCTCCTCTCGATCTGCGCGCAGCCGGTCTTCTCGGTGCTCCAGAGCAACCTGGAGCGCTCCACACAGAGCCGCCGCTTTCACCAGCGCGTCAACGACGATCACCGCGTCCTGGTCGACATGCTCGAATCGGGTGACGCCGACGCCGCGGCGGCGCAGATGCACGAGCATCTGTCCTTCCTGCGTCCGGTATACGAAAAGCTCTGGCGCTACGAGGCGCCCGGGCAGAACTTCCTCGCACGTGGCGCGGAGGCGTCGGGCGCGTCCGACTAAGTGGTCGCTTTCACTTGACCCCCAGGGGGTCACATCATCCATATCACCGGGGAGACGCGATCGAAATGACGCACACCAACGCGATGCAATTCACCCCGATCCCGGGGGCCGAACGGCTGGTGGGACTGCACGCCGCCGAGTTGCCCCAGAAGGACGAGCTGTGCGGTGCCTTCTGGGGGACCCTGGCCTTCAGGCTTGCCGGGATCACCCTCCACGGCGCCGAGGTCGACCAGGACGCGATCGGCCTCGAGGCCGGGGCGATCCTGTCGGCGGGCGAGCCTGAGCCGCTCCCGTACGGCGACCCCGGACGTCGCGACTACCGCGCCGCGTTCCCGACGGTCGAGGATTCCGCCCTGTCGGGAACCTCGGCGGTCGGCCTGGTGCACGCGCTGCGCGAGCTTGCGGGCGACAGCGCCGCGATCATTCCGATCGCCGGCCCGTGGACGCCGGCGGCGGTCCGCGCCCTGCTCGACGCGACCGAGGTCTGCCAGGAACCGTGCACCCTGATCGCCAACATCGCGACCCGGCACCTGTGGGGGAGCCGGACCGGACCGGCGGCGGCGTTCGCCTACCTGGCGACCGGCGACGACGGCATCGGCGACGAACCAGACTGGGACGTCGGCCACTTCGTCGGTCTGCTCGGCCGGATCGACGGCCCCAAGGGGACGCTGGTCGTCGTCGGCGACACCTACCGCGTGCTCGGCTGGCAGGGAGTCCACCTCCAGCCGATCGAGCGGTTGGCGCGGGCGTTCGATCGGACCGGGACCGGCCGGCCGTCGGGGGCGATCATCGTCGCCTCCCCGCAGGACGGCCCCGAAGTCGAGCGCGTCCTGCTCGCCGCCGGACTGGAGCTCGACGTATGGGACAACGGGACGCCGTATCGGGTCGGCAACGCGGCGTGAGGGGCGTGCCGCTCACCGCATTCCTGATCTGCGACCCGGGAGGCTTGGTTCGAGGCCGGCTGATGGCGACCGCCGATGTTCCCGACCGGCTCGCCACCGGGATCGGCTGGGTGCCGGCCGACTACTCGATCACGCCGTGGGGCCCGCTCGCGGATCCCAACCCGTACGGACCGCTCGGCGACCTGCGGCTGATCCCCGATCCCGCGACGCACGTCCGGGTCGAGTTCGGGGAGGAAGTCTCGCCGCTCGAGTTCTTCTTGTGCGACGCGGTCGGCACCGACGGGAAGCCGTGGGACGGGTGCCCGCGCCGGTTTCTCGCAAACGCGCTCGCCGACCTCGAACGCGAGGCCGGATTGCGGTTGCGGGCGGCGTTCGAGCACGAGTTCCAGTTCATCGACGACAGCCCGCCGCCGGTGGCGTTCTCACTCGTCATGCACCGCCGCGTCGAGCCGTTCGGCGAGATGGTCGTCGACGCGATGCAGCAGGCGCGCCTCGAGCCCGAGTGCTTCCTGCCCGAATTCGGCGAGCATCAGTTCGAGGTCACGTGCGCCCCGGCCGACGGGATGGTCGCCGCCGACCGCAGCATCGTCACCAAGGAGCTCGTGCGCGAGGTGGCGCGCCTGCTCGACCGTCAGGTCACCTTCACGCCACTGCGCCGCGAGGGCAAGGTCGGCAACGGTGCGCACGTCCACTTCAGCTTCGTCGACGCCGAAGGGCGCCCGGCGACGTACGACGCAGCCGCGCCCGGCCGGCTCAGCCGGGTTGCGGGGCAGTTCGCGGCCGGGGTGCTCCGCCACTCGCCGGCGCTGATGGCGCTGATCACGCCCAACCCCACGTCGTTCCTGCGGCTCGCGCCGCACCGCTGGAGCGTCGGTGCCGCGTGCCTGGGCGAGCGCAACCGCGAGACGCTGCTGCGGATCTCACCCGTGATCGAGATGTCCCGCGACCCGGCGGCAACGCACAACCTCGAGCTCCGGGCGGTTGACGCGACGGCCTGCCCCTACCTGGCGCTCGGCGGGGTCGTGCGCGCCGGGCTCGAGGGCATTCGCGCCGGGCTCGACTGCCCGCCGATTCTCGACCGCGATCCGGCCGCTCTGACCGCGGAGGAGCTGGTGGCCTACGACACGGTCACGCTCCCGAGCTCGCTGCCGGAGGCCCTCGATTGCCTGGACGGCGATGAGATCGCCAAGACCTGGTTCTCACCACTTCTGTACGACACCTACGTCGGTCTCAAGCGCGAGGAACTGAAGCTCGCCGAGGGCTTTGACAACAACGAGATCTGCAGACGCTATGAATCCGTCTACTGAGAGGCTCCAGGAGCTGCTCGAGCTGCTTGAGCGCGAGCTCCCCGCCGCCGTGGCGCTGCGCCGGCGTCTGCACGCCGCCCCCGAACTGGCCTTCCAAGAGCAGGCGACCGCCGCGGCGATCATCGAGGCACTCGGGTCCGCGTCTGGGATAACGCGCGCAGCCGAGACCGGCGTGATCGCGCGGGCCGGTGGCGACGGTCCCGCAGTCGCCGTCCGCGCCGAGCTGGACGGGCTTCCCGTCCACGAGCGGACCGGCGTCGAGTTCGCCTCGCCGAACGGCTCCATGCATGCCTGCGGCCACGACGTCCACGCGGCCGCGCTGGTGGCGCTGTTGCGCGCCGGGCGCGCTCTCGGCGACCGGCTCCCGGCGCCGATGATGGGCGTCTTTCAACCAAGCGAGGAGGCCTATCCGTCGGGGGCTGAACTGCTGATCCGCGAGGGGCATCTAGACGGCGGTACCGTCCGCGCGATCGTCGCAGCGCACGTGCAGCCCGACCTGCCGTGGGGGACGCTGTCGGTCGGTCCCGGCCCGATCAACGCGGGCTGCGACAACATCGACGTGCTGATCGAGGGCGAGTCCGCCCACGGCGCGTACCCACAACTCGGTCACGACCCGGTCCTTGCGATCAGCGCGACCGTCACCGCGCTGCACGCGCTCGTGGGCCGCCGGATCGATCCTCTCCACGCCGCGGTGCTGACCGTCGGCGAGCTCCACGCCGGAACGACCGCGAACGTGATCCCGCCGCGCGCGCGAGCGTCGCTGACGCTTCGCACCTACCTACCGGCCGACCGCGAGACGCTCCGCGCCGCGATCCGCGAGGTGGTCGAGTCGACAGCGCGCGCGCACGGCTGCCGCGGGTCGATCGAGCTCACGGAGGGCGAGCCGGTGCTCGACAACGACCCGCAGATCAGCTCTCGCGCCGAGGCTCTCGCGCGCCGGGCGGGGTTCGCGATCGCGCCTCCGTGGCGCTCGTGCGGCTCTGACGACTTCGCGTTCTTCGGTCAGGTTGCGCCGAGCGCGATGGCATTCGCGGGGCTCGCCGGGGCTCCGGGCTTCGCCGGCTATCCGCTCCATCACCCCGGGTTCCTGCCGCCCGACGACGCGGTCGGCGCGGTCGCCCGGGGTCAGACGGTCCTCTTCCTGGCAGCGGCGAGCCGATGAGCGTCAGCGATCCCCGCGACCCGCTCGGACTGGCCGCCGACGCGCCCCTGCTCGCGGCGTACCTCGACGCGCTCGACCGCCTCGAGGCCGGCGAGCACCCATTCTTCACCCCCGGGCACAAGGGCCTCACCAACCTGACCGGCGTCGTCGTCGCCGGCGACTTCTCGCTCGCCGGATGGGTCGACACGATCAAGTTCAAGCACCGCTGGCTGGCGCAGGCCGAAGAGCGGGCGGCCCGGCTGTTCGGCGCCGACGTGTGCCGCTTTTCGGTGGCCGGCTCGACCCACGGCAACCAGGCGCTGGCGCTCGCGGTCGGAGCACCCGGCGACACCATCGTCGTCTCGCGGACCGTGCACCGCTCGGTCCTGCTCGGGCTGGTGCTCGCCGGCCTCGTTCCGGCGTGGGTGCAGCCCGACGTCGATCCTGCCACCGGCCTCCCGTCCGGGTACGCCCCCGGGCGTGTCCGCGACGTGCTCCGGGAGCATCCCGAGGCCGTCGGCGTGTTCCTCGGCGACCCGTCCTACGTCGGGACCTACTCCGACATCGCCGCCCACGCCGAAGTCGCTCACGAGGCCGGCGTGCCGCTCATGGTCGACGCCGCGTGGGCCGCGTACTTCGGTTTTCACCCGGACCTTCCGGCGCATGCGCTCGGGGCCGGTGCCGACGCGATGGTGACCAGCCTGCACAAGACGCTCCCGGCGTTCTCGCAGGGCGCGGTGATGCTGGCGCGAACCGAACGGCTCGACGCCGCACGGCTCGAGCGGGCGTTCGACGCGACCCACACGACCAGCCCCGGCGGCGGCATCGTCGCGAGCATCGACGCGACGCGGGCGCTGCTCGAGCATCACGCGGAGCGGCTGTTCACGCGGCTGCTCGCCGACGTCGCGAGCGCGCGCGAGCGCCTGCGCCAGATCGACGGTCTGCGCGTGCTCGACGGCCCCGGTATGGATCCCGCCAAGATCGCGGTCGCGCTCGCAGGCACCGGCACCCACGGAATCGAGGTCGAGAGCGACCTGATCGAAGCGGGGGTTCCGGTCGAGATGGCCGATCGCGACACCCTGGTCGCGGTCGTGACCCTGTCCGATGACACCGCGTCGCTCCAGCGGTTCACCGACGCGCTCGGCGACGCGATCGAGCGCCGCCGTGGCACCCCTCGGCCGCCGGTCACCGCGACCGCGTGGATCGTCGAGCCGCAGTTGGCGGTGCCGCCCCGCGATGCGTTCTTCGGGACCGCCGAGACGGTGCCCTCGTCACAGGCGGTCGGTCGCGTCTGCGCCGAGCTCATCGCGCCCTATCCACCTGGCGTCGCGGCGCTCGCTCCCGGGGAGCTGGTCACCGCCGAGGCGCTCGCCGCGTTATCTGAGGCCCGCGGCGACGGCGTCCGGATCGCCTACGCCGCCGATCCGGAACTCCAGACGATCGAGGTCCTGGCGGACGCAGCGCCTCAGTGATCGTGTGGCGGCGGCGGGATGGTCTCGATCCCGGGGGGAGCTTCGGGCCACACGAGCAGAACCTGGCAGGGCACATGGTCGAGGGCGAATCGCGTGTGCTTGCCGAGGCTCTTGGGACCGAGTCGAGCCTCGCCGTCACGAGCTAGGACGAGCAAGTCGGCGCCCGCGCACGCCGCCACCACCTCCCGTTCTACTCGCCCTCGCCGCGAGACGGTCTGCGCCGGGCGCCCGAGGCGGGCCTGCGCATCGGCGAGCAGCCCCTGGGCCTCCTCCTCGGCGACGGCGCGCAGCGGCGGCTCCGCCGGAGGCGGGGGCGGCGGGTGGCGCCCGAGCAGGCGCGCCGGGCCACGCGCAGCGAGCTCCTCGACGTCGCTCGGGGCCACGTGGAGGAGCGTCACGTCGGCGTCCTCGGGCAGGAATGCCGCAGCCTGGTCGACGCAAGCCTCCCAGGTGGCTTCGGATATCCAGACGACCGCGCGCATCAGAGAACCTGCAAAGCCAACCACAAGGCCACGGTCGACGCGGCAAGCGCGAGTGGCACCGTGCGCAGCCCGAGGCGGGTGAACTCGCCCAGGTCCGTCTCGTGGTCATGAGCGTGCGCGATGCGCCGCCACAACAGCGTGGCCAGCGACCCGACGTAGGTGAGGTTGGGGCCGATGTTGACGCCGACGAGCATCGCCAGCACCTGTCCCCGGCCGGTGCTCGCGGCCACCGGGAGGATGATCAGCGTCGCGGGCAGGTTGTTCACCAGGTTGGCCAGGACGGCGCTGATCCCCGCCACCGCGAGCAGCACCGGCAGCGTGGTGCCGTGGGGGATCAAACCGGCGACCGCGCTCGAGAGCCCGTGCTGGCTCGCGGCGTGAACGATGATCCCGAGCGCGAGGACGAAGATGAGGAACGTCGGCTGCGCGGCGCGCGCCATCCCGCCGAGGGGGGTGCGCTCGCGCAGCGCCAGAACGACTGCGGCGCCGGCGGCGATCCACGCCGGCGCGACCCCGATCAGCGAGCTCAGCCCGAAACCGACCAGCGCCAGCGCGACGACGACGAGGGCGAACCACGGCAGCTCGGGGCGGTCTGTCGGCCGCGCCGACGGAGGCGCGCTGCCCCGTAGTTCGCCGGCGAAGGCCCGGCGTAGCACCACCCATTCGACCGCCAGCGCGACCAGCCACGGGAAGACCATGAGTTCGCCGAACCGCGTGAACGACAGCCCGCTGGCCTGAAACGCCAGCAGATTGGTGAGATTCGACACGGGCAACAGCAGCGACGCGCTGTTGGCCAGGTGCGAGCAGGCATACACGTGGGGACGCGGATTGGCGCGCAGGCGCGCCGCGGTTACAAACACGATCGGCGTCAGCAACACGACCGTCGCGTCGAGGCTAAGCACCGCCGTGGTCACCGCCGCCACCAGGAACACCATCGCCAGCAGCCGAACCGGTCGGCCGCGAGAGCCGAGCGCCATCGCGGCTCCGAGCGCATCGAACATGCCCGCCCGGCGGCAACCATCGGCCAGGACGAGCAGCGCAGCGAGAAAGCCGACGGTCGGACCGAGGTCGCTTACGGCCGACCGCGCGCCGTGGAAACTCAGGATCCCGGTCGCCAGCAGCAGGACGACGCCGCCCGCCGCCACCGCCCAGTCCGGCGCCCAGCGTGGGCGGGCAATCGCCGCCACCAGGCTCGCCGCCAACACGATCAGCGCCACCGCCTCGCTCATCTCGTTGGCCACACGGTACGCGTCACGCGCTCACCACCAGTCCGGTTCGGTCCCGGACACAGGATCCCAGCCGCGATCGCGAGGTGCCCCAGACAGGGTCAGTTGCCGGCAGCGGTCGGAGGCAGCGGGTGCCCGTGTGCGTAGAGGTGAACCGGGAGGGCGCCCGCCGGGCGCGCTTCGCGGTCCATGTAGCGGTCGTAGATCGCGACGATCTCCTCCGTGATCTCGGTGAGCTCTGCCGCCGTCAGATACGCGATGTTCTCGCTCATGAACGCGGCGCGCCGCCACTTCAGCGGATAGGTCATGCGTCGCGACCACCACTCCGCCATCTGACTGAAGGTGCGCTCGAGGAAGGCTCGCTCAAGCGCCTCGCCGGCGGCCGCCGTCTCGAGGTCCGGCATCGCGGTGTCAAACCGTCGGGCGTCGTTCGTCGCGCGCCACGGACGGCTGCGTCCGCGGCCTTCGCCGGTCTCCTCCACGAAGCCATACTTGGCCAGCGTCTGAAGGTGCCAGGACATGTTCCCCGGGCTCTCCCCGAGCAGCTCGGCCGCGCGGCTGGCGGTGATCTCTCCGTCCCGGCGCATGACCTCCAGGAGCGCCACGCGCAATGGGTGTGCGAGCGCCCGCATGGCGCGCGCGTCGGTGACTACCTGGCGGGTCCGCGGCTTCGGAGCATCCTCCGGGCGAGGTGGCTCCGGCGGCGCATCCTTGCCGCGAGGCCGGCGAGGCCGCCGAGGGGCGGTCATACGGATCGACCGCGACGACTGAGCATTGCTCGCTGCGTGCGCGGCATCGGACGGTCGGTCGCGCCGCGCGGCACGGCCAACCTCAGACCGACGTCGACGAGGAGCCACCCAGTTCCGTGCCGGGCGGCCGCGGTGACGCGGTGCCGGCGCTTCTCGCGCCGAAACCGCGCCCGCCTGGCTGCGCCCTGACGGAGCTCGAGAACCCGGTCTCGAGCGAGCGCTTCGACAACAGCAGGGTTTGGGTACATGACTTCTCCTCTTGACAAGAACTCTTGTCACAAGAATACTTGTCACAAGACTTCTTGTCAAGTCCTGCGCGTTTCAGACCGCTCGGGCGCGGGCGAGGACCGCAAGCCAGACAGACTCAGCTGCGGTCTTGCAAGCGCTTCCAGCGCTCGAGCATCGCCACGAGATCCTCGCGGGCGAACTCGAAGAAGCGCAGCGACTCGACGAGCCGGGCGCCGGCGGGCGTGTCGGGACCGAGCGCGTCGACGCCGGAGCGCGTGGCGAGGATCCATCGTTCGAGGATCTGTTCGCGCCGGGCGACCAGCTCATACCAGGTGGGGTCCTCGAGGAAATAGCGATGCCGCCGCGTCCCCGGTTGGCGCTCGCGGCCGACCAACCCGACCTGTCTCAGGTATTTCACCGCTCCCGACACGGCGGCGCGGCTGACGCGCAACTGGGTGGCGAGCTCGTCAGCGGTGAGACGGCCCGAATCGGTGGCGAGCAGCGCGACGAACACGAGCGCCGGCATGTGGGGCACACCGGCGTCGACAAGCCCCGAGGAGAAGCGCTCGATGAACCGCGCGACCACGTCGGGGTCTCGCTCCGGCTGGGACGTCATCGGTTGCATTACAAGCATTTTACGGTTTTCACGACTTTCTGAAACTCGTGTAGGCTGCGGCGGGATGCCGGCCGTCCAGACATGGGAGCTGAGCAAGCGCTACGGCGAGACGCTCGCGCTCGACCGGCTGGAGCTGACGATTAAAGAGGGCGAGGTGTACGGGTACCTCGGGCCTAACGGCGCGGGCAAGACGACCACGATCCGATTGCTCTTGGGCCTGCACCGGCCTACGAGCGGCCGCGCCGAGCTCTTCGGCATCGACGCCTGGTCAGATCCCGTGCGGGCGCACGGGCGCCTGGCGTACGTCGCCGGCGAGCCGTTTCTGTGGCCGTCCCTGACCGCCGGCGAGACGCTCGAGTTCCTGGCGCGGTTGCGCGGCTCCGACCGCGGCGAGGACACGGTATATCGCGACCAGTTGGTTGAGCGCTTCGAGCTCGACGTCTCCAAGAAGGTTCGAGCGCTGTCGAAGGGCAACCGGCAGAAGGTGCAGCTGATCGCGGCCCTGGCGACGCGCGCGGACCTGCTCCTGCTCGACGAGCCGACGAGCGGCCTCGATCCGCTGATGGAGGTGGCGTTCCGCCAGACCGTGACCGAAGCAAAGGAGCGCGGGCAGACCGTGCTGCTCTCCTCGCACATCCTGAGCGAGGTCGAGGCGCTGTGCGATCGGGTCGGGATCCTCCGAGCGGGACGGCTGATCGAGCAGGGGACGCTCGCGGAGCTCCGCCATCTCAGCTCGCAGACGGTCGAGGCCACCTTTGCCGGGCCGGCCCCGGAGCTGGCGCCGCTCCCCAGCGTGCACGTCACCCAGACGGCACCGAACGCGCTGCGGTTCGAGGTGCAGGGCGAGATCGCGCCGCTGCTCGCGGCCCTCGCCCCGCACGAGGTGGTGACCCTTCACAGTCGGGAGCCATCGCTCGAGGAGATCTTCTTGCGCCACTACGGCCAGAGCCAGGACGAGGATGAGCGCCACGACGGCGGCGAGCGCGACGCGCGGCGCTGAGCGGGCGCTCGTCCGGCGGCGCCTGCTGGACGTCCGGGTGATGACGGCCGCGACCGCGTACGTATTCGCGATCTACAGCTACGTCCAGCCGTCCGGCTACAGCTCCATCTACAAGACGACCGCGGAGCGCATCGCCTTCGCCCACAGCTTCGGGACCAGCAAGGGGCTGCGCCTGTTGTACGGGCTGCCGTATCACCTGGCGACCGTCGACGGCTATGCCGGGTGGCGGGTCGGCGGCGTCCTCGCGATCTTCGCCGCCGTCTACGCCGTGCTCGTCGGCGTGCGGCTGACCCGTACCGAGGAGGAATCCGGGCGGCTCGAGTTGGTGCTGGCCGCCCCGGTAGGTCGCGCCAACGTCGGCTGGGCCACGCTCGCCGCGATCGCGGCCGGCACCGTCGTCGCGTGGGTCGCCGAGCTCGCCGGGCTCGCGGTCGGAGGAGTGAGTTTCGGAGGTGCGGCCTACCTGGCGCTGGCGACGGCTTCGGTGATCCCGGTGTGCGCGGCGATCGGCGTGCTCGCGAGTCAGATCGCGCCGAACCGCACGCTGGCGTTGCAGCTCGGGGGCGGGACGATCGCGGTGCTGTTCGTGCTCCGCGTGCTCGCCGACGTCGTCGGTCTGACCTGGCTGCGCTGGCTCACGCCGCTCGGATGGGCCGAGTTGCTGCGGCCGTTCGCGGGCGCGCAGCCGGCCGTGCTGCTGTTGCCCGCGGTCGCGAGCGCCGCGCTGTTGACGCTCTCGTGGCGGATCGCCGTGGCTCGCGACATCGGCACCGGGCTGCTGCGAGACCGGGACCGCTCCGCGCCGCACCTGGCGCTGCTCGGCTCGCCGCTCGGACTCGCCTTGCGCCGCCAGCGCGGCGTGCTCATCGCCTGGGCGGGCACGCTCGCCGCGTTCTCCTACCTCCTCGGGACGATCGCCAAGAGCATCACGCCAGCGGACGTCTCGAAGAACGTCAACCGCGAGATCGCGAAGCTGGGCACCGGTTCGATCACCACCCCGACCGGCTACGTCGCGTTCCTCTTCAGTTTCTTCGCCGTGTTCCTGTGCGTGTTCGTCTGCACACAGATCGCGGCGGCTCGACGAGAGGAGGCGAGTCAACGTCTTGAGACGCTGCTGGCTGCTCCGCTCGGGCGGCGTCGGTGGCTCGCCGGCTGGTTCGTGTTGGCGCTACTCGCTGCGGCCGGTCTCGCCGTGACCTGCGGTCTGCTCGGTTGGGCTGGCACCCGCACGGCCGGCGTCCACCTGGGCCTCGGGCGGTTGCTCGAAGCCGGCGCCAACATGCTTCCGATCACGGTGCTGTTCCTCGGAATCGCCGCGCTGGCGTTCGGGGTCGTGCCACGGATCAGCGGTCCTTTCAGCTACGGCCTCCTGGCCGTCGCCTACCTGTGGGAGCTGGTCGGCGCGCTCACCGGCGCGCCTCGGTGGCTCCTCGACGTCACCCCGTTCGCGCACATCGGCCTGGTACCCGCCGAGCCGTTCCGCACGGTCGGTGCGCTGATCATGATCGCGATCGGCGCCTTGGCCGGCGGCGCAGCCCTCGAGCTGTTCCGCCGGCGCGACCTGGTCGGCGACTAGATCAGGCTCACTCGAGCTCCGGTGGGAGCGCCTTAGGCCCGTCCGGATACATCCACGCCAGTGTGTCGGCCGTCATCTCGAGGGTGTTGGCCGCCTCTCGCGGCGCGCCTTCGATCAGCCACAGCTGATCGCCGTCGGTGTCGTTGAAGATCTGCCGGATCTCGCCGGGCTCGACCAGCACGCTGCCGAGCGGTTCGAGCGTGAGGAGGTCCTCCCCCACCCTGATCCGGCCCTGTCCCTCGATCAGGACGTAGGTTCGAGGGTCGCCAGAAGGCATCGGCGGCGTGGAGAACTCGGTAACCCATGACGTGAGGCCTCAGGCTTGGGCCGATTCAGCGCCGCGGCGGAATCCCTCGAGCTCCATCGACAGGTAGCGGTTGATCCGCGAGCCGAGCAACCGGCCGACGAGGCGCGCCATGGGTCCGGTCTGACGCAGCGAGAGCGTGATCGTCGATCCGCCCTCGCCGGGCTCCACGAGGTGGGCCCCGACGCTGGTCACACCGGCCGTGGCCGTCTCCCAGGTGAAGGAGCGGCCCGGCTCGAGCTCGGTCACCTTCCAGCGCGCTCGGGCGAGACCGGGCTGCTTGATCAGCGCTTCGCTGCCGACGCGCAAAGGACCGCTGTCAATCCGGCTCACCTCACGCATGCTCTCGGTGAGCTCCGGCCAGCGCTCCACATCTACGAACAGGCGCCAGACGTCATCCGCCGGCGCATCAACCTGAGTGGTGAATAGACGTTCCATGGGAAAACTGTACCATTCGGTTCATAACTGGCCCGAACCCGAGAGCGGCGCTGCTGGACGCGGTCGTCGAGGCGGCGCTGTACGGCGGCATCGCCGACCAGAGCCTGCGGTCGATCGCCGAGCTCGCCGGAACCAGCCACCGCATGCTGATCCACCACTTCGGGTCGCGGGAGGGCTTGCTCGTCGAGGTCATCCGAGCGGTCGAGGAGCGCCAGCGCGAGGCCCTCGCCGGGCTTCGGTCCGACCCGGACGAGGATCCCGCCGAGCAGAGCCGGCGCTTCTGGGAGCATCTGCGCAGCCCGGAACTGGCGCCACAGGAGCGGCTGTTCTTCGAGGTCTACGGTCAGGCGCTCCAGGGCCGGCGGTGGGCCCAACCGCTGCTCGACGGGATCGTCGAGGACTGGGTCGGCCCGGTGGCGGAGATGCTGGTCGCCGACGGTGCCCCTCCGGAGTCGGCGCGGATCGTTGCGCGGCTGTCAGTCGCCGTAAGCCGCGGCCTGCTGCTCGATGTCCTCGCCACCGGTGACAACGAAGAGGTGGACACGGCGATGGCGTACTTCTCGCGGCTACTGCTGGGGGACCTGGCCGCCGGCGGCAGAAGTGACTAACCCGGTCCGGACGGGGTCGCACAGCCCCGGGGAATTCGGCGCCATACGCGTAGGGCGAGGGCACCGCAGTCGCGCCGAATTCCCTTAGGACATCCGGGGCATCCGCGTTTGCACTCCGGAACGGGCGGGCCCCCGGATTTCCCACGGACGCCGAGCGAAGCGAGGCCCAAAGGCGGTGGCGCCCACGAGCCACCGTGCTCTAGGCTGCGCGCTGAGGATGAGCCCCGCTGATCGCCCGGACCTGGAGGAGGTGCGTGAGCACGCGGAGTTCAACGCGCGCGCGAGCGCAAGCGGGATCGGCGCGGCCGTCGCGCGAGCCGAATATCGCGACGGCCATCACGTATGGGAGTGCGTCGTCAGCGACGGCCAGGAGTGGCACCACATCGAGGTGATCGGCACCGACGTCGTCGGGTTCGAGGAACTCGAGAACGACGACATCGAACAGGGCATCGACCGGTTTGCGGCGACACTGAGCTCCTCCTACCGACTCACTGCGCTACAGAACGCCAACCCGCTGCACATCAACCGTGCCGGCCAGGTCACCGACTAATTCACAGGTCGCGGCGCTCGAACCCCACCGCAGCAATGACCGCGGCCAGGCCGAAATACACACCGGCCCACAGGTAGAACAGCGTGCTGCCCGCCTGTGCGGCGCCGAACGGTCCCAGGTTGACCGCGATGCGCGCGATGCCGGCCGCGTTTGACGCGAAGGAGTGCACCGCCGCCTCGTAGAGGCCTTCGAACGGCAGCGCGATCGTCATGTCGCGGGAAATGGTCTGAACGGTATGAGCGTTGAGCGCCGCCCCGATGCTGGCGAGCAACCCCGAAACCAGGCCGGCGCCGTAGAGCATGAACATGGCGATGCCGTTGGCCATGGTTGACAGGAAGACTGAACCGAGGAGCGACATCGCAACCAGGATCGCGACTGCGCCCATGAGCGCCACGGCAGGCCCGACGACGTGGTGGGGCCATTGCCCGCCCGCCTGATGGACGATCACGAGGACGGCCGCGTACAGGATCGCGACGTAGATCACGCACACCCCGGTGGCGCCGACGAATCGACCGAGGAGGAACTGCCGGCGTCCCAGTGGGCGCACGACGAGCGGTTGGAGAAGTCCGCGTTCGCCATCCCCGCTGACCGCCCCGACGGTGAGGAACACGCCGAGGACGGCGGCGAGGAACAGCGATCCGAACACCCCCAGGCCGAGCAAGGTAACGGTCGTGAGCGAGGCGATCCCGGCGGGGCCGACCGGCCCGCCGTTGCTACCGAACTGGAACGAGCCCTGCGCGGCGAATGCCTTGGCGCTCGCCACCGTGAACAGCGCGAGGAACAAGAGCGTGAGCACGAGCACGACGACGAACACCCGACGGCGAACGGTCTCCTGGACCGCGTGGCGGGCGATGATCAGCGTCGGGATCACTCGCGCCCCAGGGCCTGTATGTACACGTCCTCGAGCGTGTCGCGGATGACCGCTACCTCGTAGATGTCGACGCCTTCGCAGACGAGCTCCGACACGAGCTTCGGTATGTCCTTCCGGCGCGCTTGTGGGAAGCGCCGGACGCCGCTCCCGGTCTGGATCTCGACGCCTCCCTTCTGCGTCAGCTCATTGGGCCGCCCAGCGGCGACCACCCGTCCGCGGGCCAGGATGATCACCCGGTCGCAAACCAGCTCGAGCTCCCCGAGCAGATGGGAGTTGAGCAGCACGCCGGTGCCCCGATCGCGCAGTCCGAGCAGGAGGGTTCGGACGTCGCGACGACCGGCTGGGTCGAGCGCACTGGTCGGCTCGTCGAGGAGCAACAGTTTCGGATCGCCGATCAGGGCCTGGGCGATGCCGAGCCGCTGCTGCATCCCCTTGGACATGCCCTCGACGCGGCGGTCGGCCGCGTCGGCGAGTTCGACGAGCTTGAGCAGATCGTCGCGTTCAGTCCGCCCGCCCGTCGATCCGGCCAGCTGCTGGTGAAGCGCGAGCACCTCGGTGGCCGTGCACCAACCGGGGAAACGGAAAAGCTCGGCGAGATAGCCCAGGCTCCGGCGCGCCTCCCGACTCCACGACGGCGCGCCGCACACCATCACCGTGCCGGTCGTCGGTCGCACCAGCCCACAGGCGATCTTCATCAGCGTCGACTTGCCCGCGCCGTTGGCGCCGATCAGCCCGACGAGCTCGCCCGCCTCGACGGTCAGATCCACCCCGGCGAGCGCCACAACCGAGCCGTAGCGCTTCTCCAGCCGGTCGGCGACAAGCGCGGTCATGCGTCGCGCAGCGTCAGCAACAGACCGCCGGCCAGGAGCGCGGCGGCGGCCCAAGCGGCGAGCACGCCGAGCCCCGCCCACGGCGCGATCGGCTCCCGCGCGACGTTGACCGTGCTCTGGATGGCGAGGCCGGCGGTCATCGGGGCGATCTGCTCGAGGTGGCGCTGGAGGTGCCGGTCGCCGATCAGGGCGGCGACGACGGGGAACACGTACAGGAGTCCGAGTACCGCTCCGATCGCCACCGCCGCCTCGCGCACGGCGGCCGCGACACCGAGGCTGAGCAGGGCGATCAGCGCCAGGTAGAGCGCGGAGCCGCCGACCGCTCGCAGCGTCGCCCCGTGCCACAGGGACGGGAGCGCGTAGCCGTGCGCGGCGGTGAAGCCACTCGCGGGGAGGATCAGCCGCGCGACGAGCACGCTCGCGAGCATGGCGACGGTGCCCGCGGCGAGCACCAGGCCGCCGACGGTCGCCGCCTTGGCAGCCAGGACGACCGGCCGGCGCGGGATCGCGGTCAAGGTGACGCGAATCATCCCGCAGCTGTACTCGCCGCTGATCGCCTGCACGGCCAGAATCGCGACGATGGCCTGGCCGATGTACACGCCCGTGAGGCTCACCTTCGTGATGTCCTGGGTCGCACCGCCCGTGTAGGTGACCGCGTGGGCGACGGCGGCGCCGAGGGCCACGGTCAGCACGATCGCGCCGACGAGCAGCCAGGCGGTGGCGGTGACCGTGCGGAGCTTGGTCCACTCGGCGCGGAGCGCGTGAGTCATGCGTCCCGGGTCAGGAGCAGCCGCCGCGCGATCACGAGCGCGAGCAGCGTGTACGCGGCCAGGACGGCCAGGCCGAGACCGGGAGCCAGCGGGTAGAAGCCACCGGTCGGGTCGTACAGATAACTCACCTGGTGATACTGGGGAAGCGTCTGCTCGATCGCGAAGCCCGCGGCGGGCGTGAGCCGGAGCAGCCAGTCCGACGGGCCGGTCGGGAGCGCGGACGCGGTCGCGAGGATGTACGGAACGATGATCAGCGCGATCACCGCCGTGATCGCCGCGGCGCTCCGACGCAGCGCCGTCCCGACTGCGAGCGAGAGGACCGCGACGAGCGCCAGCAGCGCGCCGGTGCCGAGGATCACCCGCAGCTCCGTGAGCGTGCTGGTCGGGTAGACGTAGTTCCCGTTCACGCGCAAGATGTGGCTGCCCAGCGGGATCGACACCGCGCATGCAGCGGCACCGACCGCGAACGTGACGGCGGCGAGAACGCTCGCCTTGGCCAGGAGCACCCGTTCGCGCCGCGGGCTGGCGGCGAGCGTCGTGCGGATCAGGCCGCGGCGGTACTCCGCGGTGATGAACATCGCGGCCACGACGACCAGCACGATCAGGCCGATGAACACGCCGGTCAGCGGCTGCTCGTCGGTGTAGCCGCCGCTGACCGACGGGGCGATGTCGCCGGAACCGCTGACTACGAACCCTCCGCTCGTGGGGTGGTCGCCGACCGAGCTGAGCGTCGGCAGCTGGGTGTTGGCGCCGACGTACTGGGCGCGCCACGGGCCCGCCTGCCACGCACCCTCGAGGCCCACCTGAGCGAAGGTGGCGGTGGCTCCAGTCGCGGTCTGGTTTGTGCCACCTCCCCCGCCGAAGTACTGCGGGGAGGACGGGTCGGGAGCCGGCGGGGAGGTGACGAACAGACCGGCCTGGACGGTGCCGCGTATCGCGGGGAGCTGAACGGTTCCGAGCTTGGTCCAACTCGTGCCGTCCGGCGACTCGTAGCCGGTCAGGGTCGCGCCGGTGCGGGCAAGGCGCAGCCAGCGGGGCTCCAGCCCCGCTCGGGCCGGCCCGGCGACATCGCCGGTGTAGTTGTATTGCATGCGCACCCCGTGCGCCCCGGTGAGCATCACCGCGGCGTACGGCGAGCCGGGCTTGGTCGTGGCGGTAACGATCACCCCGGCCTTGGCCCACTCGTCGACGGCGGCGGGCGCTCCGACGAGGTCGTTCACGCTCGTCGAACCGTTGCCGCCGCCGGTCTGAGCCTTGCCGGTCAGCGAGGCGATCCGCACAGTGATGCTCCCGTCGCCGGTCAGCGCGCGATGGACGAAGTAGTAGGTGTCGTTGACGGGCACACCACCGACCACCGGCGGCTCCGGGACGGCGTAGCTCTGACACGTCCCGGACGACGGGTTCGAACCGACGCACAGGCCGCCGTCGTGGTGGGCGAAGGTGGCCAGATACGCGAACAGCACGATCACGAGCCCGGCGATCGCCGTGCCGATCACCCAGCCGCGGACCGTCCAGAACTTCGTCCACTCGGAGTGGACGAGCTGCCCGAAGTCCTCGCGGGCGATCGCGCTCACCGTGGCGCCTCCGCAGCACGGAACTCGACCGCGTTCCGAGTGAGCTCCATATAGGCCTCCTCAAGCGTGGAGCGATGAACGCTCACCTCCGAGAACGGGACGCCGCTCTGGGCCAGGACGCTGACCACGTGCTCCGAGGCCAGGCCGGACACGGTCAGCGCGTCCTCGCCGGTGGCGGCCACGGTGGCGCCGGCGCTGGCGAGCGCGGTCATCGCGCTGGCTCGGGCCACCGTCCGGAGCGCGACCCGCCCCGCCGAGGCGGCGGCGATCAGCTCGGCGACGCTCGTGTCGGCGATCAGCCTCCCCCGACCGATGACCACCAGATGAGTGGCCGCATCCTGTAGCTCGCTCATGAGGTGACTCGAGACGAGCACCGCCCGGCCCTCGGCCGCGAGCGAGCGCAGGAATTCGCGCATCCACACGATCCCCTCCGGATCCATGCCGTTGAAGGGCTCGTCGAGGATCAGGACCGCCGGGTCGCCCAGCATCGCCGCCGCCAACCCGAGCCGCTGGCGCATCCCCAGCGAAAATCCGCCGGCCTTGCGCCGCGCCACCCCGTCCAGCCCAGCCTGCTCAATCACCTCGTCGACGCGCCGGGCACCGAGCCCCTGGGAACGGGCCATCCACAGCAGGTGGTTTCGCGCACTGCGGCTCGGCTGCAGAGCGGCGGCGTCGAGCAGCGATCCGACGTGCCGAAGGGGATGGAGCAGGCTCGCGTAGGGCTGCCCGCCGATCAGGGCGCTGCCCTCGTCGACCGCGTCGAGCGCGAGGATGACCCGTAGCGTGGTCGACTTGCCCGCGCCGTTGGGCCCGACGAAGCCCGTCACGCTCCCGGGCTCGACGCTGAATGACAGCCCGTCGAGCGCGATCGCGTCCCCGAACCGCTTCCGGACGGCGTTGACTTCGATCCTCGCTTCCATGCCGCAACAAGCTAGGCGCCGGCGGCCGACTTGTCGTCGCCCTTCAGAGCCATCTTCGTCGTGGCTGCCCGGCGCTAGCGCGCGGCAACGCATCCCTCGGACGAGCTAGGCCCGGATCGCCTTCACGGGGGATGACCGGCCGCGGGACAGGGGCGACAATGATCGGCGTGGTCGAAGCACACAGCGGGCGGACAGCGGCGACGGGCCAGGGACGGATGATCGACAGAGTCCGGGCGCTGCACGTCCCGGCCGGCGTGTGGTTCGGCGTCTTCGCGCTTGCCGAGTCGATCGCACGCTCCGCAGTGACGGGCGTCAGCGTCCAGCGCGCCCTGGTGCTGTGCCTGGTCGCGCTGGCCACAACCGTTCCCGCTACATGGATGGCGAGGCAGCCGGCCGCTCTCGTGGCGGTCTGTGCTGCCGTGGTGTCGCTGGCGCTGTTTCACACCCTCACCGTCGCCGGGGGCGCCGCCCAGCTGTTCGTCCTTTACCGGCTGGGGGCTTCGGCCCGCCGGCGGACGGCGGCGGAGGCCGTCGCCGTGTGCCTGCCGTTCGCATTCCTCCTGCTCGCGCTGGCTCGACCGGTTCGGAGTGGATCCGAGGCGGGGGTGCTCCTGCTGCTCCTGACGGCCCTCGCGCCCGCGGCCGCGCTGGCGGGCATCGCCCGGCGCGAGCGCGGCGAGGCCGTCCGTCAGGACGCCGCCCGGCAGGCAGTCGCCGGAGACCTGCTCGACCACGTGGCCCGGGGCGAGCGAGCCCGCATCGCGCGTGAGTTGCACGATGTCGTCGCCCATCACATCTCGATGGTCGCGGTCCAGGCCGAGACGGCGCGCCTCACGACTCCCGGCATGCCCCGCGCCGGGGCGCGGGCGCTCGGGGCGATCGGTGACACCGCTCGCGCCGCTCTGACCGAGATGCGCCGGCTGCTGGGGGTGCTGCGTGAGGACGCCGAGATCGACGGCCCCGAGCTCTCGCCCCAGCCCGGGCTCGAGCAGCTCGGCCGGCTGCTCGACCAGGCGCGTGACGCGTCTGGGTCGGCCGCGCGCCTGATCCTGAGCGGCCGGCCGCGCCGGCTCGATCCGGGCGTCGAGCTCGCCGCCTACCGGATCGTCCAGGAGGCGCTCACCAACGCGCGCCGGCACGCGAGAGGCGCCGCGGTCGACGTCGAGCTCCATTACGGCGATCGTGACATCGACCTGCGGGTCCGCGACAACGGCCCCGGGCCGGCGGCCGACGCGCCCGTGGACGGCCATGGACTGACCGGCATGCGCGAGCGCGCGGCGTCGGTCGGCGGACGGCTGCGCACCGGACCGGCACCGGGTGGCGGCTTCCTCGTCGAGGCGACGCTCCCCGGCGAGCCCGCCGGTTCGGTCCCATGACCACCGACGCACCGACCGTGCGGATCGTCGTTGCCGACGACCACGACGTGGTCCGTTCCGGGTTCGCCAGCCTGCTCGACACCCAGCCCGAGTTCACCGTCGTCGGCACGGCACGAGACGGCGTCGAGGCGGTGCGCATCGGTCGCGAGCTCGAGCCGGACGTAGTGCTGATGGACGTGCGCATGCCGGCGATGGACGGGATCGAAGCCACCCGGCAGCTGACCGGTGGTGGCCATGGAGCCCCGGCCGGTGCGAACGTGGTCCGCATCCTCATCCTGACCACGTTCGATCTCGACGAGTACGTGTATGAGGCGCTGCGCGCCGGCGCGAGTGGCTTCCTGCTCAAGGACGTGACCGCCGAGGCGCTATTCCACGCGGTCCGGGTGATCGCCGCGGGCGACGCGCTGCTCGCCCCCGGGATCACGCGGCGGCTGATCAGCGAGTTCGCGGGACGCGCGGATCAGAAGTCGCCGCCGTCGCCGGAGTCGCGCCTGGAAGAGCTCACCCCACGCGAGACGCAGGTCCTCGAGCTGATCGCCGAGGGTCTTTCAAATCTCGAGATCGCCGAACGCCTCGTCGTCACCGAGGAGACGGTGAAGACGCACGTCAGCCGCGTCCTCGGCAAGCTGGGCCTGCGTGATCGCACGCAGGCGGTGGTCCTCGCGTATGAAAGCGGCCTCGTGGTCCCCGGCTCGCGCGGCGCGTGAGCGTCGATCACGCGGTGCGTCCTCGCGACCAGGCGTCGAGGCCGACCGCCAGGATCATCAGCACCCCGAGCGTGATCTGCTCGTAGAGCGGATTGAGGCCCAGCAAGTCGTAGCCGTTGCCGATCAACGCAATGAACAGCACCCCGACGACAGTTCGCCACACCGCTCCCTCGCCGCCGAGGATGCTCGTCCCGCCGACGACGATCCCGGCCAGCACTGTGAACGTAAGCGAGCTGTTGTCCTGCGACTGGGCGCTCAGGACCCGGGAGGCGTCGATCACGCCGGCCAGCCCGGCGGCCCCACCGCTCAGCATGAACGCGACCACCCGCACGACGTTGACCCGGACGCCGGCGATCCGGGCCGCCTCAGGGTTCCCGCCCGCGGCGTACATGTAGCGGCCGGTGGTCGTCCGGGCGAGAAATAGCCCCAGGGCTATCACCGCGACGACCGCAAGCCAGATCGAGCTGTCGACGGTGAAGATGCTGGTGCGCGTGAGGTCGGAGAAGGACTGGTGCGTGAACAGGTTCAGCAGCTCGACGATCCGCACGCTGCCAGGGACAGCGTCACCGCGGCTAGGCCGACAGCGATCGCCATCCTTCTGCGCGTGCGCGAGAGGAATCCGGCGGTCCTCCTCATTTGGTGTGCTCCCTCCTCGGCCTCGTCCGTCACAACCCCGTCGAATCCGCTCAGTGCCCTCTCACTTGTCCACCGGGCGTGAGGCGGGGGTAGGCAGTTGTTCGCGACGCCGTCGATGGCGCATCTGATCTTCGAGAACTGCGTGGGGCCGGTGGAGCTTGCGGACAAGCAGGCGGTCCACCGGGATATCGAGCGATTTAAAGCGGCAATCGGCGACGCGGATCCCTTGAGTGCGTTCATGGGGGCGATCAGCCCGGGGCAGATCGCGTTCAACTATCCCGATCAGTACTACGGCTCACACGAGAAGTACCTGGCGGCGTGTGCCGACGCGCTCTCCTATGAATACCGCGCGATCATCGACGCCGGATTCAACTTGCAGATTGACTCGCCTGACATGGCGATGGCGGCGCACTCCCGGTCGGTGGGGTCAAGCGTGGGCGACTGGCACCACCATCTTCCGCTCGCCGTGGATGCGCTGAACGGGGCGCTCGAGGGGATCCCGCAGGAACGGGTGCGCCTCCACGTCTGCTGGGGCAACATCGCCGCTCCTCACCATTTCGACGTTCCGCTCGAGCAGATCATCGATCAAGTGCTTGCAGTCAACGCGGGCACGATCTACGTGGAAGGCGCCAATCCGCGTCACGCGCACGAGTGGCGTGTGTTCCGCGACATCGAGCTCCCGGCGGAGAAGAAGGTGATCCTGGGGGTGATCGATGTGAAGACCAACTACATCGAGCATCCGCGGCTGGTGGCCGACCGGCTCGTGCAGGTGGGACAGTACGTGGGCAAGGACAGGCTGATGGGAGGGACCGACTGCGGATTCGACACGTTCATCCGCTGGTCGCAAGTCGACCCTGACGTAGCCTGGCTCAAACTCAAATCGCTCGCCGAAGGTGCCGAGATCGCGTCAGCAGAGCTCTGACAAAGGCGCACCCGGCTGTCGTTATGCGGCCGGGATTCAGTGCAGCACGAGCCGGAGCGCGAGGATGAGCAGCCCGAAGGCCGCGCCCACTACGGCCTGGATCAACAGCTTTCGCCCGGAGAGGCGGGCCTGGATGCCGGCGGCCACTTCGACCGCGATGATCGTTGCTACCCCGGTCCACAGCGCGATGTCGATCGCGGTGCTCAGCGCGGCGCCGGCCGCCCAGGCGATCAGCACCGCGATCAGCGGTGGACTGGCGCCGGCGAGGATCGGTAGCTCCCACCGCAGCATGCGCCCCATCGACCCGGCCGTGAGCTGCTCGCCCCTTCGGACTCGCCAGGCGACGAGCTCGGAGTAGGCGTGGGCAACCCAGTAGAGCACCATCGCCAACGCGACCCCGGCGACGGTCTCGCCATATGTCTCCTGCGCGGCGCTCTCGGCCGCGATCAGAGCGCTGATCGTGATCAGGCCGTAGACCGCGGAGCCTAGGTTGTAATGCGGAAGCTCTTCGTCCGGCCCGCGGGGTGCCGGCGCGGGAGCAGGGGCGGGGGCTGGGCTGGGGGCTGGGGCTGCGGACATGGCGGCGGTTACCGGATGTTCTACCGGGTTTCGCGAACGTCCCGTCGGGGGTAAATGAGAACATATGCAGCATGCATACATCTTCGAACCACGACCCGGCGGTCGACCATGCCGCGGCCAACGTGACAGGGGCGCTGGCGGTGGCGGTCGCGGACCGATTGGACGCCGACAGCCGCGCCGCGGCGCTGATCACGCTGATCGAGCGCGACGCGCTGACAATCGATTGGCTGCGGCGGATCGTCGGCCTCAGCCACTCGGCGGCCGTCCATCTGGTCGATCGACTGGCCGAGGAGGGGCTCGCGCACCGGCGGCCGGGCCCCGACCGCCGGTCGGTGTCCATCCTGCTGACGGCGCGCGGACGGCGGGCCGCGGAGCGGCTGCGCCGAGAACGCGAGACCGTGCTGGCAAGCCTGCTCGCCCCGCTCGAGCCCGAGGAGCGCCGAGCGCTGCTGGCACTCGCCGAGAAGGTCCTGGCCGGAGCGGTGAGCGGACGCTGGGAGGCCCGGCTCATCTGCCGTCTGTGCGACCACGGCGTCTGCGCCGCGGCGGGGAGCTGCCCAGTCGATCGTGCGGCCACCGAACGCGGGGAGTGAGATGAGCGCGCTGGGTGAGGCGAGGGAGATCGGCGCGCTGTCCGCCGAATTCGGGCCGTTCCACGGCCGGGTCTGGATGAACTGCGCGCATCAGGGCCCACTGCCGCGCTGCGCCCAACGCGCCGCGCTCGAGGCCATCGAGCTCAAACGGACTCCTGCCCGGCTCGACGATGCGCTGTTCGCGGAGGTACCCGCCCGGCTACGAACCGCCCCCGCCCGCCTGACCAACGCTCCGCCCGAGCAGATCGCGCTGGCCAACAGGCTGACCGCGGACATCGTCGCGGCCGAGATCACTCCGCGCACGCGGGCGGTGTGCGCGAGCTGGGTGTACTCGTTCTCCGGCAACGCGATCGACCTGGAGGCGTGCGGCCGAGCGTGCCACGAGCGCGACGTGCTGTTCTTCGTCAACGGATCGCAGGCACTCGGCGCTGCACCGATCGACGTGACGAGCCTGCCGATCGACGCCTTGTCGTGCTGCGGCTTCAAGTGGCTATGCGGGCCGTACGCCACCGGGTTCGCCGACCGCGTGCTCGAGGCGCTGCACGAGCTGGCGTGAGGGGCCGGCGAGCTAGCGCTTGTAGTACTGGGCGTTGATCTGGATGTACTGCTGCCACTCGTCCGGAAGCTGGTCCTCGGCGAAGCACGCGTCCACCGGGCAGGCCTCGACGCAGGCATCGCAGTCGATGCACTCCTCGGGATCGATGTACAGCTGGGCCTCGTCGTCGAAGCCGGCCTCATCCTGGGTGGGGTGGATGCAATCGACCGGGCAGACCTCCACACACGACAGGTCCTTAGTGCCGATGCACGGCTCGGCGATCACGTAGGTCATCGGCTGGCCTTCCTGGCTGGCTTGGCGAACACGCCCGTGGAGGGTTGCACCTCAACCCGGGTTGAAGTCAAACCCGCCTCCTCGCCGAACATCCGGCAGAGATCGATCGATTCGCAGTCGCAGGTGCTGCAGATCTCGAGCAGCCGGCGCACCGACACCGCCCGCTCGATCAACTCGTCGAGCTCGGGCAGCTTGAGCTTCGCCAGCCGGCGCAGCCGCTCGTGCGCCGGCTCGTCGCGCGAGCCAAGCAGATCCCGGATCTCGTCCAAGGCAAAGCCGACGCGCTGCGCGGCGTCGACGATCGCGAGCCGGCGCACGACGTCGTCGTCGTAGCGGCGCTTGCCCGCCACCCGCTCCGGCTCGGGCAATACGCCCCGGGCCTCGTAGTAGCGGATCCGTGAGGCGGTCGTGCCGGCTCGCTCGGCGACCTGGCCGATGGTCAGCTGCGGTCCGGTCTCGTTCGTGATCCCACCTCGATCCCAAGCTGGCGCAGACGCGTGAGGTTGTCCTCGACTCCGAGCGCGGACACCAACCGGCCGTCTCGGACCCGGAAGATGTAGATCTCGTTGACGTCGTCGAACCGGCGGCCGGTGGCGGGAACGCCCAGCCACTCGGCGCGATGCGTCCCCGAGCATCTGAAGTGACCGACCACGGTCTCGCCTTCGGCGATCAGGTCGACCACCTCCATCCGAAAGTCGGGGAAGGCGCTCTGGAACGGGCTCACCCAGCGCTTGGCGGCCTGAGCGAACTCGCCCGCGGTTAGCTCGTCGACCGCGTCCGGGTCGCGCTCGGCGACCACCTTTTCCACGAACCGCCGGACGAGTCGCTTGTTGGCCTCGGCGTCGGGCGCACCGTCACCTTGAGGGCGCGGGTGCGAGCCGCGGGCCTCGCCGATCAGCTCGGCCAGCCTGCGCCGCTGAGCACCGTCGGCGTCGAAGTTGCCCGGATCGAGCCACGACCGGAAGCCGGCGCGCGCTGCCGGCCACTCCTCGTCGGTGAGCGCATACCAGGCGGTGTCGCGGTTGCGGCCCTTGACGACCATGTGACTGCGGAAGACGCCCTCGAAGCGGAATCCGAATCGTTCGGCGGCCAGACGCGAGGGCTCGTTGAGCGAGTTGCACTTCCACTCGAGCCGGCGGTATCCGAGCTCGTCGAACGCGTGCGCGGCCAGCAGGTAGATCGCCTCGGTGGCGGCGCTGGTCTGCCGCAGCGACGCGCCGAACCAGATGTGGCCGATCTCGATCACTCCCTGCTCGGGCGTGATCCGGAGGTATGACGCGACACCGGCGGGCCGGTCTTCCGGGCGGAGAACCAGGGTGAAGAACAGGGGGTCCTCCGAGGCCTCGGCCGGCTCGAGGGCCTCGCGCATTTCGCCGGCATCGCGGTAGGGGCCACCGGGAAGGTAGGTCCACAACCCCGGATCCGCCGCCGGCGGATGGGACTCCGCGTACAGCGCCTCGGCGTCGGCGTCGGCGTCGAGCGGCCGCAGGAGCACGTGGCGGCCCTCGAGCGGACTTCGGTCCGGCCGGCGAGCCGGGCGCCAGTCGAGGGCTATCCCCAGAGGCTGTTCGCTGGCCATGGCGCTGATCGAATCACACCGCCGACGTGTGCGCGTATAGGCTGCCGCTCGACCCACCGCCCCGGTGGATCACGATCGAACGAGGGAGGCCAGCATGGCAGACAGCGTCTATCGCGTGACCGAGGTGATCGGCGTGAGCAGCGACTCGTGGGAAGCTGCTGCGCGCAACGCCGTCGAGACGGCCGCCAAGACGGTGCGCGATCTGCGCGTCGCCGAGGTGCTTCGTCAGGACGTCACGATCGAGAACGGCGGGCTCGTCCAGTACAGGGTGCGCCTGGGCATCTCGTTCAAGTACGAGAGCGGCGACTGAGCCGCGGCCGCGCAGCGGGTCAGGCACTTGTACTGACCCGCTCCACGACAGACCCAGGTTGCCCGGCCGCACCGCGGATGGGATCCTGTGGCCTTGTTCGAGCGGTTCACCGAGCGAGCCCGGCAGGTCGTGATCCTTGCCCAGACGGAAGCGAGGACGCTCAAGCATGACCACGTAGGCACAGAGCACCTGCTGCTCGGGCTGGTGCATGAGGACAAGGGCGTGGCCGCTCGTGCGCTCGGCTCGTTCGACGTGACGCTCGAGCGCACGCGCGGCGAGGTGGTGCGAGTCGTCGGCGTCGGCGACCACGACGCGTCCGGTCAGATCCCGTTCACCCCCCTTGCCAAGCACGTCCTCGCGCAGGCCCTGCACGAGGCCCTCGTGCTTGGGCACAACTACATCGGGACCGAGCACCTCCTGCTCGGACTGATCTCGGTGAGCGAGGGTCCGTCCGTGCGGATCCTGGCCGACATGAACGTCACGCCCGACGCCGTGCGTAGCGAGACGCTACGGATCATCGCCCCGAGCGAGCCCGCGCCGACCGCGGTCGCCCGGGAAGCGCCCCCCGTCGCACGCAGCCCCGAGCAGTGGTTTCACGTCGGTCCGGGGTCCCACGCCCGCCGCCTGCTGATGCTCGCGGCCTCCCGGGCCCTTGCCGACGGCCGATCGCTGATCGAGCCGACTGATGTGCTGCTTGCGATGACCCGAGACGAGGACACTGGCCCGCTCTTGGCCGAGCTCGGCGTGGACGAGGCCGCGGTCGCGAACGCGCTCTCCAGGCGCCGTCCGCCGAACGGGCCACCGCAATCGTCAGCGGAGCGCTAGCGACGGGTTAGGAGCGGGCGGACGGGCTTGGACGCCGGGCGACGTCGATTTCGCTCGCCGATTCGAGCTCGTGGCCCGCGGCACAGCGCAGCGAGACCTCGACGGGCTCGCCGCAGTCGCGGTGCAAGAGCTCGACCGGGCCGCCCCGGTCGTCGAGCCAACGGTCGCCCCATCGCATCAGCGCCGCGAGCACCGGGAACAGATCGGCGCCCTTGGGCGTGAGTCGGTACTGCTGGCGCGTGCGCTGGCCCGGCTCGCGATAGTCCTCGCGCTCGAGCAGGCCCTCGTCGATCAGCTCGCGCAGCCGCGCGGAGGTCGCGGGCTGGCTCAGGCCGACGCGCTCGGCGAAGTCGTCGAAGCGGGTCGTGCCGTAGAACGCCTCGCGCATGATCAGCAGGGCCGAGCGCGTGCTCAGCACCTCCATGGCCTTGGCGATCGTGCAGCGCTCGGCGGTCCATGAGCTGCGTGGATCGAGCTCTCCGGTGAGATGAACGGTGGCAGACATGGGGAACATGATAGCTGACTATTGACGAACTTAGTCAGCGTGCTAGGCTTTCTGGCTATGCACTCCCTAAGTCAGCTCCGACGAGCGTCGCGCGCCGAGACGGCGGCCCGATCAACCTCCCCCAACCTCGTGCTCGTCATCGTCTGCGCCGGTGTCGTGCTGGCCAGCCTCGACCTGTTCATCGTCAACGTCGCGCTGCCGTCGATGGCCCACAGCTTCGGCGCGCACGGCCTCGGCGACCTCTCGTGGGTCCTCAACGCATACGCGATTGTCTACGCCGCGCTGCTCGTGTTGTTCGGCCGCCTCGCCGATCGTTACCGGCGCGATCGTGGATTCCTGATCGGCGTAGCCGTGTTCGTCGCCGCCTCGGCCGCGTGTGCGGCGGCGACCAGCCTGCCCATGCTGGTCGCGTTCCGGATTCTCCAGGCGGCGGGTGCAGCCTTGCTCACGCCCACCTCGCTCGGGCTGGTACTGGCCAGCTACCCGGCCGAGCGCCGGGGCGGGGCGGTCCGCACCTGGACCGCGGTCGGCGGGATCGCCGCCTCGATCGGTCCGGCCGTGGGGGGCGTGCTGGTGGCGGCAAGCTGGCGCTGGGTCTTCCTCGTGAACGTGCCGATCGGCCTGGCCGCGCTGATCGCCGGCTGGCGCCTCTTGCCCGCGATCCCCGGCCATGCGGTGCGGCGGCCCGACGCCCTGAGCGCGCTGCTCATCACCGGTGGCGTTGGGGCGCTCACGCTCGGCCTCGTCGAGGGGGGGAGCTGGGGCTGGGGTGACCCGCGGACGGTCGGCGTGCTCGTGCTTGCCGCGGTGCTGCTCGGTCTGTTCGCCCTCCACACTGCCCGTGCCAGCAATCCACTGATCGACCGCGCACTGTTCAAGGTACGCCCGTTCACCGGCGCGTCGGCGGTCGCGGTCCTGTTCTCGATGGCCTTCGGCGCCATGCTCCTGTCGCGCGTGCTGTGGGCGCAGGATGTCTGGCACTGGTCGGCGCTCACCACCGGGTTCTCGATCATGCCGGGTCCGATCATGGTGCCGCTGTTCGCGTTCCTGCTCGCCGGACGCCTGATCGACCGGTTCGGCGCCGGGCTCGTGATCGCGGCCGGCTCGACGAGCTTCGCCGCCGGGATGGCCTGGATGGCGCTGGCCGCCGGACTGCGGCCCGATTACGTCGGCGACGTGCTCGGCGGGCTGCTGCTCACTGGGATCGGCGTCGGCCTGACCCTGCCCACGCTGATGTCGACCGCGGCGGGGTCGCTCCCGCCGACGTCGTTCGCGACCGGCTCGGCGGTCGTCAACATGCTGCGTCAGGTGGGGCTCGCGATCGGGGTCGCCGTGCTGATCGCAGTGCTCGGGACGCCATCCTCTCCGGCCGAGGTCCTGGCCGCGTATCAGCGAGGATGGGTCGTGACCGCCGCCCTTGCCCTGGCCGGCGGGGTGGTCGCGCTTGGGCTCCTGACCAACCGGCGGCGGGCGCTGGTCGAGGCCCCGGCGATCGTGACCACCAGCGGATAGCGTTTCGGACGATGAGCGTTGATCTGACCGGACTGAGCGAGTTCATGCGGCTGCTCGAGATCGAGTTCTCCGAGCGCGGCCCGACTCGCGTCGCGGGATCGATCGCGGCGGACGAGCGCCACCACCAGCCGTGGGGGCTCGTCCACGGCGGGCTCTACACGACGGCGATCGAGTCGTTCGCGACGACCGGCGCATTCGAGGCGGTCAAGGACCAGGGCATGCAGGCCGTCGGGGTCTCGAACCTGACCGACTTCCTGCGTCCCCACCGCGGCGGACGGCTCGGCGTCGTCGCCACCCCGATCTTCCAGGGGCGGACGCAGCAGCTCTGGCAGGTGGAGATCCGACGAGGAGACGACGACAAGCTGGTCGCGCGCGGCCAGGTCCGGCTCCAGAACGTGCAGCCCGGCGGATGACCGCGGTGCCGCGGTCGTCGGACGGGCTTCGAACCAAGACCGTCACCTGGGAGGATCCGTCCATCTCGGCGGCGGCGATGGCCACGATGAATGGCCGCGAGCTCCTGGAGGCGACCCTTGACGGACGGCTTCCCCGGCCGCCGATCGCCGAGTTGATCGGTGCGCGCCTGGTCTCGATCGGCGAGGGCGTGGCCGTGTTCCACTGCACTCCCGATGAGTCGGCCTACAACCCGATCGGGCTGGTCCACGGCGGTCTGCTGTGCACGCTGTTGGACTCGGCGGCCGGCTGCGCCGTGCACACGCTGCTGCCGCCCGGGGTCGGCTACTCCTCGATCGAGATCAAGGTCAGCTTCCTGGCGCCGGTGAGGGCGGAAAGCGGCACGCTCGAGGCTGAGGGCCGGGCGCTGCGGGTCGGACGCCAGGTCGCGTTCGCCGAGGCCCACGCCCGCACGCCCGACGGCAAGCTCGTCGGGCACGCCACCAGCTCGCTGGCCGTCATGCGCCCCTGACTACGCCCGCCCGGAAATCTCCGCCATTACTGGTGGCGGTCCGCGGTAGAGACGGAAAACTCCGGTTGGGGAGACGAGAAATCCGCCCCTAGCCGATTGGCGTGTCCGTAATGGCGGAAATTTCCCGGTGGGTGTGGGTGAGGACACCGCAGTCGCGCCGAATTCCCTAAGGCAATCCGGCGCATCTGCGCGTGCGCTTCGGAACGGACCGGCGCGCCGGATTTCCCACGGACGTCGAGCGAAGCGAGACCCCTACTCGTACTGCAGAGCCTGGAGCACGTTCAGCTTGCCGGCGCGGCGGGCCGGCCAGATCGCCGCGATCAGCCCGGCGATCACCGCCGCGAAAACGAACGCGATCAGCGTCCCGATCGGGACCGTGAAGCTGCCGAAGTTGATCGCCGCGCCGATCAGCGCGGCCAGCACCACGCCGAGCGGGATGCCGAAGGCGGCGCCGAGGAGCGCCGTGATGACGCTCTCGTGGCGGATCATGCGGCGGACCTGGCGCCGGCTCATCCCGACCGCGCGCAGCATGCCGAGCTCACGGGTGCGCTCGAACACTGTCAGCACGAGCGTGTTGACGATCCCGAACAGGCTGACCACGATCGAAAGTGAGAGCAGCACGTAGAGCAGGTTGAGCAGCGTGGTCAAGCCGGAGAGCTGGTTGTTGATGAACTGCGTCTTGGTCTGGACCTTGGCATCAGGGAACCCGGCCAGGGCCGAGTTCAGGCTGCTGGTGTTGGCTGGCGTGACGCCGCCCTGCATGTTCACGAACGAGTAGAGGTTCTGCGGGTTCTGGTATGCGCTGTCGAAGAGGGCCTGTGAGATCGAGACGTCTCCGTATGGGGAGGCCCCCGAGGGCGGATTGCTGATGCCGGTCAGCGTGAGGTGCAGGGTGTGGCCGGTGGGAGTCTCCACCGATAGCGGCGAGCCGACCTGGAGGTGCTGGGCCTTGGCGTAATCCTTGTCGACGAACGCGCCGGTCGAGCCCAGCTGCGCCACGACCTGCTGGCTGCCGTGCGTCCAGTCGACCTTGATCGCCTGGGCCGCGTTCGGGGGCACACCGGTGACGTTGATGGTGGAGCCGAACGCCTTGCCGTCGCCGGCGCGGATACCGACCACCGAGGTCACGCCAGGGACCGTCCTGACGGCCTGCTCGGAGGCGAGCCCGATCGGTGAGAAGTTGTTGGTCGCCGTGATCGCGTAGTCGGCGATGAACGCCTCGTTGACGTTGGTCTTGAACTCGGATCGCAGTCCGGCGGCGAGCACGCCGACGAGCGTGACCAGGGCCAGTCCGATCATCAGGGCAGACGCGGTCGAGGCGGTACGCGCCGGGTTGCGCGACGAGTTGCTCTGGGCGAGCTTGCCCGCGGCGCCCCCGATCCGGCTGGCCGGCCACCCGAGCACGCGCACCAGTGGCGGCACGAGCTTAGGCGCGAGCATCGACACGCCGATGAACAGCGCCACGGCGCCGACGCCGACGGCGAGCAGCCGCAGACCGGTCGACAGGCTGGAGACGAGCAGCCCGATCAGCATCAGTGCGACCGCGATGACGACCGTTGTGTAGGCCGCAGCCGGACCGTACTTCGCCCACCGCGAAGGCGGCAGTAGCGCGCCCTCGCGGGCCGCGGCGATCGGCGCCACGCGCGTTGCCCGCAATGCCGGCCGCAGCGCGGCGATCATCGTGATGATGATCCCGACCGCCAGCGCGACGATAACCGTGCGAGTCTTGAACACGGTCGACGTCTGGGGCAGGTTGATCCCAAACGAGTCGAGCAGCGAGTTCAGTCCCTTGGCGAGGAGCAGCCCGAGGAACAGCCCGATGATCGATGCCAGGGTCCCGATCACGAACGCCTCGACCATGCACCGAGCCCAGGACCTGGCGACGGGTCGCGCCGAGCGTGCGCAGTGTGGCCAGCTCGCGGGTGCGCTGGGCGATCGTGATCGACAGGGTGTTGGCGATCACGAAGCTCCCGACGAACAGGGCGATCCCGCCGAAGGCGAGTAGGAAGTCCTGGAAGATGTTGAGGAATCCGCTGGTGTCCTTGGTCGCCTGCGCGGCCTGCTGCTGACCGGTCTTCACCTGCGCGCTCGGCCCGAGCAGCGGCTTGATCTGGTTCACGACATCCTGGGGCGAATAACCGTGCTTGGCCGAGACGCTGATCGAGTCGTACTGCCCGACCTTGTGGAAGATCCGCTGAGCCTCGGGCAGTGTGAAGATCGCAATCGTGGCGCCGCCGAGCGACGAGACGCCGCCGATCTGAACCGTTCCGACGATCTGGTAACGCTCGACAGGCCCGCGCGCGACGACGCCGATCTCGTCACCGACCTTGTAGTCGTGCTTGCTCGCCGTCGACGCGTCGATGTCGATCTCATTCGCAGCCGTGGGGAAGTGGCCGCTCGTGCGCGTAAGCGCGTTGAAACGCTGGCCGGCGGGCGAGTAGCTGAAGGCCAGGCCGGGCGCGCCGCCGCTCGAGATCACTTTGCCGTTCCGGCCTACGAGCTGGGCGGTGTCGGAGATGCCCCCCGACGCGAGCGCGACCGACGGCAGCGCCTGCACCCGCGTCAGCAGCGAAGCCGGCAGCGAGGGCGTCGTCGGTGAATTCCCGTTGTTGTTGCTCGAGGAGATCGCGCTCTTGCCCGTTATCACCGCGTCGGTGTTCTGGTAGACGGTCGTGAACACCGTGTTGAACGCCGACTTGATCGTGTCCGTGAGGACGAAGGTGCCGCTCACCATCGCCACGCCGAGGACGATCGCGAACGCGGTGAGGACGGCGCGGAGCTTGCGCCCGAGCAGGCCGCGCAGCGCGACCCTGGTCACGACTGCAGGGTGCTCATCACCTCGAGCACCTGAGCCGGATTGGTGTCGGTGAGCTCCTTGACGATCAGCCCGTCGGCGATGAACAGGATCCGGTCGGCGATCGCCGCCGCCCGCGCCTCGTGGGTGACCATCACGATCGTCTGCTGGTAGTCGCGCACCGAGTCGCGGAGCAGGTGAAGGATCTCGCCTCCGGTCTTGGAGTCGAGATTGCCGGTCGGCTCGTCGGCGAACAGGATCGTCGGCTTGGTGACCAGGGCCCGGGCGATCGCCACCCGCTGCTGCTGGCCGCCCGACAGCTCGGAGGGACGGTGCTTGCGACGGTCGGTCAGCCCGGTCTTGGCGAGCAGCTGCTCCAGCCAGTCGCGATCCGGCTTCTCGCTCGCGATCGACAGCGGCAGCAATACGTTCTCCTCGGCGGTCAGCATCGGGAGCAGGTTGAAGAACTGGAAGACGAACCCGATGTGGTCGCGACGCAGGCGGGTGAGGTGCGCGTCGTCGAGGTGGGTGATCTCGGTGCCGGCGATCGTGACCGTGCCGCTGGTCGGCGTGTCGAGGCCGGCCAGGATGTGCATCAGCGTCGACTTGCCCGAGCCCGACGGGCCCATGACCGCAACCAGCTGCGCCTTCTCGACGTCGAGCGAAACGCCGCGCAGTGCATGGACCGCGGTAGCGCCCTCACCGTACTGACGCTGAAGGTCGCGAGCTTGGACGACTACGCCGCCCAGTGAGGTCCCCGCTGATGCCGAGACTTCGGTTTCCTGCGCCGGCACGACTCCGGTGTATAGCAGGCGTAAGTTTTCAGTCCAGGCTCAGTACAGGACCAATTTGCAAGCTTTCCGCAGGACCAAGTCCGCGTTCAGACAGCTGCTTTCACAAACTGTTCTCGTAGCGCCGTTTTCTTGAACTTCCCGGTCGCCGTCCGCGGGATCTCGTCTATGTACTCGACGCGCTCCGGAAGCTGCCACTTCGCGAAGTGCCCCGACAGGTGCTCGCGCAGCTCGTCGGGCGTCGCCTCCTTGCCACCCTTGAGTACCACCACCGCCATCGGCCGCTCGTCCCATTTCTCGTCGGGCACGGCAATGACCGCCGCCTCGGCCACCGCCGGGTGGGCCATGAGCAGGTTCTCCATGTCCACCGAGGAGATCCATTCGCCGCCGGACTTGACGAGGTCCTTCGAGCGGTCGGTGATGCGGATGCAGCCCCGTTGATCGATTTTCACCACGTCGCCGGTCTGGAACCAGCCGTCGTCGGTGAACTTCTCGGCGCCGCTGCCCTGGAAGTAGGCGGCCGCCACGAACGGTCCGCGAACCTCAAGCTCACCCATCGCCTCGTCGTTCCACGGGATCAGCTCGCCGTCGTCGCCGCGAGCACGGATGTCCACGAACGGCTGGGGGAAGCCCTGGCGAGCGCGGTAGTCGAACTGCTCGTCGTCGGGCGCATCGTCGAGGTCGGCGGGGAGGATCGCGCTGCTCGCCAGCGGCGAGGTCTCCGTCATGCCCCAGCCCTGGAGGATCTCGAGGCCGTGCCGGGCATAGCCCTCGATCATGCTCTTGGGCACGGCCGAGCCGCCGACCAGGAGTCGGTGCAACCGACTCAGGTCCCATCGCTCGGGCTCCTCCTCGATCGCCTTGAGCATGGCCATCCAAACCGTGGGCACGCCGGCCGTGAGCGTGACTTGCTCATCGGCCAGGAGGTCGAGCACGCTCTCCGCGTCGAGCTTCGGGCCGGGCAGGACGAGCGAGGCTCCGATCAGCGTCGCGGTGTACGGGATACCCCACGCGTTGGCGTGGAACATCGGCACCACGGGCAGCATTTTGTCGCGCGTGGAGACGTTCATCGCGCCCGGTAGGGCCGCGGCCATCGAGTGAAGGACGAGCGCGCGGTGCGAGTACAGGACGCCCTTGGGCTTGCCGGTGGTGCCCGACGTGTAACAGATCGCGGCGGCCCGGCGTTCGTGCGGCTCGAGCCAGTCGGCCGGCGCGCTCGCGCTCTCGAGCAGCCGTTCGTACTCGATCGTGCCCTCCGGGCTCTCACCGGAGTGCGAGACGACGATGACGTGCTCGAACTCGTGGGCGTCCTGGAACGAGGCGAGGACGTTCAGGAGCGTCTCGTCGACGATGATCGCCCGGTCCTCTGCGTCGGTGGCGATGAAGCCCAGCTCGTCGGGGTGAAGGCGGGGGTTCAGGGTGTGGACGACGGCGCCCATAGCGGGCAGCGCGTAGTACGCCTCTAGGTGCTCGGGCTGGTTCCACATCAGCGTTCCCACGCGGTCGCCCTCCTCGATGCCGAGCTGACTGAGAGCGGCGGCGAGACGCCGGGCCCGGCGCGCACAGTCGCCCATCGTCGTCCGGTGCAGCGCGCCGTCAGGCCGCCGGGACACCACCGTGCGACCCGGGGTGAGCCGCTCGGCCCGCTCGACCAGCGCGGTCAGCGACAGCGGGTAGTCGTCCATCATCAGCCCGTACAGCTTCGGCTCGCCCATGCTCTCCTCCTTGGGGTATGCGACCCGCTAAAGGATGACGTGAGCCGGGTGTTCGTGCCAGCTCGAAGCGCGCGGCCGCGATCAGGAGCTGTCGGCCACGAGCGACGTGAAGAAGTCGATGTCCTCGCGCTGGAGCTGGCAGACCTCGAGCCAATGGCCGAGTTCGGCCGTCGTGTCGACGTAACCGGCCCGAACCCGGTCGGGGATCAGCAGTGTGTAGTCGAATTGCAGGCCCGCGTCAGCCAGCAGAGCGGTGATCCGCGCCCATTCCTCGTCCCCGGGCTCCGCGAAGGTGGCGATGTGATGCAGACGCACGGCGAACTCTTGTTTGTCCTCCGGGAGAATCTGCGTGTAGAAGTCGACGACGCCGCCCACCGGCTCGATCAGCTCGATGATCTTGCCGCCGCGCGATCCCATCGCGAACTTAGCGTCGAACTCCGCGGGCTCGCTGCCGGCCAGGAACGTGCCGCCGGCGGGCAGCTTCATGCAGTGCTCGAGGCCGAACCGGTCAGACATGAACGCGATCGACCGGTCGAGATCGTTCGTCACGTAGCCGAATTGCCACACGTTGGCGAACAGGTCGGCCAGCGCGCGTACCGGGCGGGGCGCGGCGAACAGGTCCGTACGGCTGTTCACGCCACGAGCTGTTCGCTGCGGCCGGCGCTCAACTGACCGTTCGCACCCGAGTCGAGGTAGTCGGCGAGACGAGTCGCCATCGCCATGATGGTCAACGACGGGTTCACCGAGAGGGTCCGCGGGAACAGTGAGCTGTCGCCGACGTACAGGCGCTTGACCTCGTGCGACTGACCATGGGTGTCGACGACGGAGGTGGCGGGGTCCGCACCCATGCGGCAGGTGCCCTGCATGTGGGTGGTGGCGAGGCCTGACCAGAGGATCTCGGTGGCGCCGGCCGCCTTCAGCACCTTGGTCGAGAACGCGCGTGCGTCATGGATCCGGTCGAGCTCCTGGGGCTGGAAGTCGGACAGGAACAGCTCGTTGCCGTTCTCGTCGAGGGTGACGGCGCCGTTGTTGTCGTCGTTGGACATGTTCAACAGGCCAATCCATCGGCGGTACTTCTTCGCGGCCTCGACCAGCGGCTGGCCCCACATCGGCCCGTTTTCGTCGCACAGCCCGGCCGCAAAGCCGATCGGGTCCTGGACGGTCGCCGCCTCAACCGCGAACCCGCCGTCCTCGTCGGCGGCGAAGTCGTAGCAGTGGCCGCTGATCGGGGCCACCATGTGAGCGTCCTGGGGCTCGTCGAACAGGCCGAACACGAAATGGGCCGGGTGGAAGCCGAGGTGCCGGCCGATGTTGGCGTTGGGGACGTTCGAGCGCATCAGAACCTGGGGCGAGCGGAGCGATCCGGCCGCGACCACCACGACGTCGGCGTCGACTTCGTGCTGCTCGCCGGTGGTTTGGTCGGTGTAGCGCACCCCGGTTGCCGCGAGGCCACTGTCGTGCGGGGATATGAGGACCCGGTCCACGAACGAGTTCGGCCGCACGGTCAATGCTCCCGAGAGCCAGTTGCGCTGGATGTAGGTGTTCATCGTCGACTTGCCGGCGTTGGTCGGGCAGCCCTGCAGGCATGAGCCGCACTGTTCGCAGTTCTCGTCGACGTACGCCCGGACCGGCTCGAGCGTCGCGCCGACGGCTTCGAAGCCTTTCTTGGCGGTCTGGACGCAGCGCTTGACGTCCCAGTCGGTGGCGCGGTCGCGCACGCCGAGGTAGCGCTCGACGCGGTCGTAGTAGGGGTCGAGGTCGGCGGTCGAGATCGGTGCCCCGTCGGCGTTGGTGAGACCGGTGGCGGCGTGCCACTTGTCGAGCTCGCGTTGGGTCGCCCGCAGCGCCACCTTGGTGTTGATCGTGGTGCTGCCCCCGATGCAACGGCCGGTGATCATCACGATTGGACCCAGGCCCGCCCCGCCGGCCGGGTACGCGAAGCTCAGCGGCCACCAGTAGTCGTGGGCGGTCCGGCTCTCCCACCGTATGAAGTCGGCCGCTACGTAGTGAGCACCGGCCTCGAGAAGGAGCACTTTTCGCCCGCGCTCGGCAAGCTCACCGGCGACGACGCCGCCGCCCGCGCCCGACCCCACGACGACGACCTCGAACCGTTCCGCGTTCATGTTTGAACTCCCGGGAGTTCCGCGCCAGCGGAACTCCCAATGGAATCGCCCCCCGGGCGATTCCACAGGTAGGACCAGTCCTTTTTGATCCGCATGGCCAGCGGCGAGTGGAAGTCGATCTCCTCGTAGGCGCTCGGGCCTTCGGCGCCCGGGGCCAGGAAGTCGCTGTAGTAGGCCTCGATGGCAAGCGCGCGGATGAACTGGAAGTCCGGCGTATTTGTCAGCGGCTTCAGGCCCTCGGCGCCAAGGGCCACTGCCCCCCGCAGGAGATCGATCGCGTGGATCACGGCGTCTCTCTGCGGGGTTGGCATGTCCGCCATGATCGCGTCGATGTAGACGACGGGCTGGACGTGCCGCGAGCCCGGGACAATCGCCTCGCACAGATTTTCGAGCACCGCGGCCCGGTGCTCGTCGAGGTGCTTGAGCTCGGCCGCCATGTCGCGACTCTACGCTGCGGGCGCATCCAAGGGCATGATTGTTTGGGCCGGGATGGTTGCCGATGCGTGCACGGCGACCGAATGCCATTCTGAGTGGGAGCTATGCCCGGCAACGGAATCGATGCCCGCGTTCGCGCGCTCGCGGACCTGATCGTCCGCTTCGGCGCCAACGTCCAGCCTGGCCAGATCGTCGCGATCGGATCCGAGCCCGGCAAGGAGACGCTCGCGCGCGCAGTCGCGGTTTCCGCCTACCAGGCCGGCGCCAAGTTCGTCGACCTGTCGGTGTTCGACGTCCACGTCAAGCACGCCCGGATGCAATACGCCGCCGAGGACACCTTGGACTTCGTGCCGCCCTGGTACGGGCAGCGGATGAAGGCGCTCGGCGAGAACCGCTGCGCCGCGATCGCTCTGACCGGCCCGGTCGCTCCCCGCATCATGGACGGCATCGACCCCGCGCGGCTCGCCCGTGACCTGCTCCCGCAGGTGCGGGAGTCGATCGAGATCGTCAACCACCGCACGGCGAACTGGACGGCGGCGCCATGCCCGACTCATCCATGGGCCGAGCTCGTGCACCCGGAACTGGCGCCGGAGGAGGCGTTCGAGCGGCTCTGGCACGACGTGACCCACGTGTGCCGCGTCGACGAGCCGGACCCGGTGGCGGCCTGGGAGAAACGCATCGGTGACCTGCTTTCGGTCGCCGGCAAGCTCGACGAGCTGCGGCTGGACGCGCTCCGCTTCGAGGGACCCGGCACCGAGCTGACCGTCGGCCTGTTCCGGTCGGGCCGCTGGCAGTGCGCACGACTCAGCACCGTGGACGGCATCGTGCACGTGCCGAACCTCCCGACCGAGGAGGTGTTCACCACGCCCGATCCGGCGCGGGTCGAAGGGTGGGTGCGCTCGACAAAGCCACTGTTCGTCTCGGGGGCGATGGTGAACGGCCTGCGCATCCGGTTCGAGCGCGGGCTCGCGGTCGAGATCGAGGCGGAGCAGGGGGCCGACACGCTGCGCGCACTCGCTCAGCGAGATGCCGGCGCCGCGCGCCTCGGCGAGGTCGCGCTGGTCGATGGCGAGAGCCGGATCGGCAACCTCGACACGGTGTTCTTCGACACCCTGCTCGATGAGAACGCCGCCAGCCACATCGCGCTCGGCGAGGGACTCGATTTCACGGTGGGAGACGAGGAGCGGCCACGGATCAACCGCTCCGAGCTCCACATCGACTTCATGATCGGCTCCGACGAGGTGGCGGTGACGGGGATCGAGCCTGGTGGCGGAGAGGTGCCGCTGCTGCGCGGCGGCGTCTGGAAGATCTAACGACTTCAGTGACCCGTCGCTGTGGGCAATCCGCCGGCCGCGCGCTACGCTTGCGCGGCCTTCACCGGAGAGGTGCCGGAGCGGTTGAACGGGCGCGACTGGAAATCGCGTAACGGGGGTTAACCTCGTTCGGGGGTTCGAATCCCCCCCTCTCCGCTGTGTGATGTCTCGGGACATAGGTCTCAGGTGTCTCGGGACATGGGTCTCATTTCGAGGAGCTCGGCCATCGGCCGGGCTCTTTGTTTTGGTTGCGCCAGTAGGTCTTGTCGGGCTCGATCAGCCGACGCCGAGGTGGTGCATCCGGCCGGCGCGGCGGATGCTCATCTTGCCTTTGGTGTCGAGCCGGTCGTAGCGCAGGCGGTAGTGGTGAGCGTATTGGGGTGGGGGGACGCCTTCCGTTCGCAAACGTGAGTCAAACGGCGCAGAGGGACCCTGGTGCTCGCGCGGCGAGCAGCCCGAGCCGACTGATGGACAGGACGCTCCTTCCTCGTTGCGAGCGAGAGGCCGACCCGAGCGTCGGTCCCACGTTCGCTTCGAGAGTCGTGCTTGCTCGTCGTGCCCAGTAAACGACGCCCGCCGATGTCGCCGGGCGTGGGGGCGTGCGGGTTCGGGGTCGCGCGGAGCAAATCAGCTCGTTGCCGGCGACTGTCGCTTCGCGATGGCCCAGCGGGAGCGCGGCGCGGTCGGTCTCAGTGCACACGCACAAATCGTCACTAGCGAGGGCGCGCTGTCAAGCCGCGTGCCTTTACCGGTGTCAGCCCGTCGAAAACTAGCCCAGGCCCGTGAGAGGGGGCGGCGTTACGACCGGACTGACTGTGGTCTTGGCCGGCGCCAGGTTGTTCCTCACGGCGGGGTCCCAGGCGCCGCTGGTGGCGACCGCGGCGTTGACCTGGACGCCGGCGACCTGGGCGATCGCTGTGATCGTGATTGTCGTGTGTTTGTGGTTGGCCAGCGTTCCGAGGTGGCAGCGGATCGGCCGTCCCGTCGTGCAACTGCCCTGTTGGGGGTGGATTGAGATCACCTTCAGCGGCCGCCTTGAGGCGTCGGTCACCTGGACGTCGTGCGCGGCGTTCGGGCCGGCGTTGGTGACCGTGATCGTGTAGGTCAACTTCTGTCCTACCAGCGCGGCGCTGTGGTTGACGTGCTTGGTTACCACCAGGTTGGCGATCGGTTGCGGCCCCGGGTCGGGAGCCGGCACTGGGAGCGGGGTCACCGTGATCGCGCTGCGGGCGATGTTGTTGGAGGGATCGGGGTCGGGCTGGTCGCCGAACACGCTGGCCTCGTTGACCAGCGCGCCGCGCGCGTCGGCCGCGACCGTGTCGGTCGCCGACACCAGCGCCTGGCCGCCGCTGACGAGCGATCCGAGCCGGCATACGAGCTGTTCGACGCCGATCGTGCACGTCCCCTGGCTCGGCTGGGCCGACTGCAGGAATAGTCCCGACGGGATCGGATCCTGGACCGTCACCCCGGTCGCCTCGCCCGGACCCTGGTTCCGCACCGCGAGCACGAAGGTCACCTGGCCCCCGGGGTGCGCGGTCCCGCTCGAGGCGGTCTTAGTCAAGGCCAGATCCGGCCCGGGCGCCGGCGACCTGACGATCGGCGTGTCGGTGATACACGGCAGCTCCGGCGGTGAGGGCGATGCGCAGCTCGACCCAGGCGGGCCGTCGACCTCATTGGACAGCAGACCGGCCGCGGAATCGTCGATCTTCACCGAGTAGGTGATCGTCGCGTGCTCCCCCGGGCCGAGCGTGCCGGTCCACACCAATTGCTTGGTGGCGGCGTCGAACATCACCGTTCCGGTCGATGCGTGGGCGTCGTTCTGGAAGCTGGCCTTGTCCAGCACCCCGCTCAGATCATCGATCACCTCGCCGCTTCCCCCGGCGGTGCCCGCCAGTCCCAGCGTGATCGTGTACGACAACACCTTCCCCGGAGCGATCTCGTTGTGATCGGCGACCTTCCCGATCACAAACCCTCCCGTCGGCGCGAACATCGACACCGAATTGCTGGTGGAGTTGGCGGTCGCGAGCAGCCCGCCGGACGGGCTGAACGCCACCGAGGCCGGGCCGGTCCCGGTCGTAAACGGGGAGCCCGCGACCGCGGTCAGCGCGCCGTCGTCGGCGACCGAGAACACCGACACATTGTTGACATTCTTGTTGGCGGTCGCGAGCAGCCCGCCGGACGGGCTGAACGCCACCGACATCGTGCCGCTTCCGGGGCCGATTGGAGTCGTGCCCACCGGCTTCAGCGCGCCGTCGGTGTCGACCGAGAACACCGACACCGAGCCGACGCTGGTCTGGTTGGCGGTGGCGAGCAGCCCGCCGGACGGGCTGAAGGCCACCGAGACCGGGTAGCGGGCAGGGGTTGGAACCGGGTTGCCCACCGCGGTCAGCTTGCCGTCGGCGGCGACCGAGAACACCGACACCGTGCCGGGGCTGGTCTGGTTGGCGGTCGCGAGCAGCCCCCCGTCCGGACTGAACGCCACCGATGTCGGGTTGCTTCCGGGGCCGATTGGAGTCGTGCCCACCGGCTTCAGCGCGCCGTCGGTGTCGACCGAGAACACCGACACCGAGCCGACGCTGGTCTGGTTGGCGGTGGCGAGCAGCCCGCCGGACGGGCTGAAGGCCACCGAGACCGGGTAGCGGGCAGGGGTTGGAACCGGGTTGCCCACCGCGGTCAGCTTGCCGTCGGCGGCGACCGAGAACACCGACACCGTGCCGGGGCTGGTGTGGTTGGCGGTGGCGAGCAGCCCGCCGGACGGGCTGAACGCAACCGAGACCGGCAGTTGGGCATGGGTTGGAACCGGCGGGCCCACCGCGGTAAGCGCGCCGTCGGCGGCGACCGAGAACACCGACACCGTCCCGTCGGTGGAGTTCGCGGTCGCGAGCAGCCCGCCGGACGGGCTGAACGCCACCGAGGCCGGGCCGGTCCCGGTCATAAACGGGGAGCCCGCAACCGCTGTGAACGCGGGCTGCGCCAGCGCGCCCGCGGCGGCGGCCAACAGACCCGCCCACGCCAACCCAACCACCAAGAACGCCCGCCGTGTGCCCGTGCCGACCATCACCGCAAGCTCAACCAGCCAACGCGGCCTGGGACACATCGGTCGCACCGGATCCTGGCACGCAGGCTTCGGGATCACTACCACTCCACCATCGCGCCCCGATCGGAGCTGGCATCACCCAAAACGGGTGACACAGAACCAGCCGTCAGTAGTGCCGGACTGCTTGTTAGCAGCTTGGGTGGGCGGCTGGTGCGGCCGAGTGTGCTTTTCCGTTGCTGGCAGGGAGAATCCGACGCATTCTCCGCGAGCTCGTGGCGAGTCCCCTAGTCGGCCTTACGCGCCTGGTCGCGCATGACGTTGGTGACTGCGATTAGGTCTCCCGCGACTGCGGGAGCGTTCTCACCGTATGAGCGTTTCAGGGCCTTGTAGGCGGCGACGCCGGCGCGGGCGACATGCGGCTTGCCGAACCCGAGCATCCCTCGCGTCTCCTCGCGTGATTGATCAAGGAGCTCGCGCTGCGCGTTGGCAGCGCGCCACGCGAGCTGCTCGAGCGTGAGGTGCCGCGCGGCCGGGGACGGCCGCGTGACGTCGTCGACTCCGGTCTCGGTGACACCCCCGAGTGGTTCGCGCCAACCACCTCCCGTGACGGCCATAGTCCACCGCGCCCGTAGGACAGTCGCGTGTGAGATGCCGAGCCGCCGTGCGATTTCGCGGCGGGACACGGGCCGGGTCGACGGCCTCTCGAGGAAAAGGCCGCCCGTCGCAGATCACCCGATCCAGCGGGACGACCCGGCTGGTTGATCGCGTGGTATCGGTCATCATCGACGCCGATCAGCCGCCGATCGGAGGCTCGCCGGTCTTCTGCGCCAGCGCCGGCCTGCGCGCGGCCTGGTGGCCCTTGTGCATCTCGTCAGCCATCGCCGCTACTCCTCTCCCCGTGCCGGCCGAGATACTCGACGCACCAGACCCAGCCGTTGCCGGACCGCTCAGCGCGCTCGCGCAGCTCCTCGCGGCCCGGGATACCGAGCTCGACCATCAGCCGGATGAGGCTCCTGGGCATGCCATCGGGCGGTGTTGCGGTTGCTGTAAACGGTCGAGCCCTCCACGGCGCGAGCGAATGTAACGGCGCTTGGAAGTCGTCGCCACGACGCGCCGCTCCTAACCGTCGGCCGCGAGGAAGATCGAGATCCGATCGCACTCAGCGACCATCAGGGGGCCTCCGCGTCCGTCAGCGCGGCCACCGAGGCGCCCGTGGCGCTCGAGGAAATGCCGGGTGGCGTAGACCCCGGACGCGCATCGGCTGGCGGGGCGGCCCGCGGCGCCTGACCTCGACGGGCTCGGCGGCCCGCGCCGACGCCGAGCGAGGAGCAGATCCCGCGCTTCATTGCGCTCATCGCTCCATGCCGACCATCGGAGCGATCCAGCTGTGTGCCCAGAACGCTGCGTGACCCCCGCGCGTGACCCTTGACGGCGCGCCGCTGGGGGACGCTCTGGACCGCCCACCCGCAAATACAAGGTGCCTGGACCGCTGCAGAACGCTCCAGAACGCTCGTTCGGGGGTTCGAATCCCCCCCTCTCCGCTGCGTTCGTCGCAGCTTTGTAGCCGCGTTGCGGCTCCGAATTCCTACCGGCTGCAGGTTTCGGCGGCGGGCGATTGGAGCCGCTTTTCGGCGTTCCGGCGTCCGTATTTTGCACCGTCCAGGGCTTAGGGCTCTGCCGGCCGGGACGGAAGGCTCTCCCCCAATTGGACGATGTGGCCCCCGCATTTCGCACGGGCCGAGGCTCCGGTTTTTCCCGCACGTAGCGAACGCCCACCCCACAATTGGGGGATGCGACGAAATTTTGTGAGCGCTCTCAGGCCGATGTGGGTAATGGTCGGAAAAGCAGTTCCCTGCGGTCATATTTAGGTCGGTTTGTGCAATTTCAGAGAGGTGGGAGGAGAGTTTTGGCTGCGCGTGGGCGCGCCGTCGCCGGCACTGTTGGACCGGCTATTCGTCCAGCGCTACGCTGTGTAATCACGCGCGGCCCAAGGACGGCCGACGGGGTCTACAAGTTGCACAATTCTTCGGCGGAAGCTTCCGTTTCGCCTAGGTAAGAGCTAGCATCCGATCAGGGGCAATGAGGGGAACAAGCGAACTTCGTCCAGCACTGACGCTCGTCCGGTCGGCGGATGCCGACCCAGTCGAGTTCACCTGGTTCTGCGGTCACTGCGCGGCATCGTCGCGAGGCGAGCAACCGCCGTCGCCGATGGCTCGCGTGTGCCGTTCGTGCGGCCTCGGGGTGATGCTCGAGGCGCGGACGGACATCGTCCCGAACCCGCGCGACGCCTTCCTGGTGATCGACAGCTCGCTGCTCGTGCAGGCGATGTCGCGGCGGGCCGAGACGCTGCTCGGAGTGACCGAGGACAGCGCGGTCAATCGCCCCGTGGTCCAGCTGCTCGTCCCGGCCGACGCCGAGGCCGGACGGACCGCCCGCTTTGCAGCTGCGCTGGTCGAGGCGGCCGCCGGCGCCGATCAGCCGGCGAATGCGTTCGTCCGCCCCTGGAACACGTTCGGCGTCCGGCTCCGCGCGAAGATCGCCTCGTGCGGGCCACCCCGTGCGGCGCTCGTGGTCCTCGAGGACCACCAGGCGCGCCCGCTCCGCGTCGTCCGCTAGAGACTCTCCTCGCCCGCTAGAGACTGTCCGCGGACGGCAGGACCGCCGGCGCGCCGTAGCCGACCAGTACGTCGGGGAGCGCCACCGAGCCGTCGTCGCGCTGACCGTTCTCGAGCAGCGCGATGATCGTCCGCCCCACCGCCACCGCTGTGCCGTTCAGCGTGTGGACGTGCTCGGGCCGGCCCTCGCCCGGGCGGAAGCGGATCCCCAGCCGGCGGGCCTGGTAGTCGGTGGTGTTTGAGGTCGAGGTCAGCTCGCGATAGCGACCCTGACCGGGCAGCCAGGCCTCGCAGTCGTACTTCTTGGCCGCCGATGCGCCGAGGTCGTCGACCGCGATCGCCACCACTCGATACGGAATCGCCAGTTCGGACAGGATCGACTCCTCGATCGCGAGCAGGCGCTCGTGCTCGGCGGGACCGTCATCGGGTCGCACGAACGAGAACATCTCGACCTTGTCGAACTGATGCACGCGGAAGATGCCGCGCGTGTCCTTGCCGGCGGCGCCCGCCTCACGCCGGAAGCAGGTCGAGAACCCGGCGTAGCGGAGCGGCAGGTCCTCCCCGGCCAGGATCTCGTCGTCGTGCAGTGAGGCGAGCGCGACCTCCGACGTACCGACCAGATATAGGTCGTCGTCGGGGAGCGTGTAAATCTGCTGCTCGGTATCGGGCAGGAACCCGGTCCCGTAGAGGGCTCGTTCGCGGACGAGCACCGGTGGCACCACCGGCTCAAAGCCATGCGCGCGGAGCGTTTCGAGCGCGTATCGGACCAGCGCGAACTCGAGCATCACGAGGTCGCCGCGCAGGTACGCGAAGCGAGAGCCGGACAGCCGCGCACCCCGCTCCATGTCGATCCGTGGGCCGGCCAGCTCCAGATGGTCGCGTCCCGTGGCACCGGCCTCCCCGACCGTCCGTATCTCGGTGTCCTCGTCGGGCGCGTCCGGAGCCGGCAGGTTGGGCAGCGACGCCAGGGAGGTATCGCGCTCGACGCGGACCGCGGTCTCCGAATCGCTCAGCTCGCGGCCGCGCGCGGCGAGCGCGGCGAGCTGTTCGCGCTCTTCCGGCGTGGGCGGACCCTTGCGACCACGGCTGGCGCGGTTCTGCTCGGCCTGGAGTTCCTCCAGCGCGGTGCGGATTTCACGCCATCGCTGATCGAGCTCGAGCACTCGGTCGACTGCCGCCGCGGCATCTGGCCCACGCCGGGCCAGCGCCGTGCGCACGGCGTCGGGCTCGCGGCGGATCAACTGGATGTCGAGAACGGATCCCTCCTAGTGCCCTGAGTCACAAATACGGTGGCACCCCCGTGGCGATCACGGCTTCGTCTTGACGACCTTCCCGGCGGTCGTGATCACCCACCAATAACCTCCATTGAGGTTGACGTCCTGCCCGGCCACGCTGCCGGGCGCCGTGTCGGCGACATAGGTATAGAGCGGCCAACCGGCGTAGGTGACGACCTTGCCTCCGTTCTGAGCCGGGAGGCTGCTAAGCAGCGACGTCTGCACCCCGCCGGTGCCGACGGCGCTCCCGTTGGTGGGCAGGTACACGGGTGGCCAGATGGCCGCGCATCCGCCCGTACAGGTCACCCTCGAGGCGTTATCCGGCTCGAACACGTACAGCGTGTGCCCGGCGCTGTCGACGAGGATCGTGCCGAGGCCGGTGACCGTCCTTGACGAGATCGTCAGTGTCTTGCCGTGCGCGGTCGGGGACTTGGGGCTGTGGTTCGGAACCGGCGCCGTGCTGGTCGTGCTTTGACCCGTCACCGTGCCGGCCGAGGGACCGGTGGGCGTCGGCGTGGTCGTCGCGGCCAGAGCCTCTTCGATCGTCCCGATCGGGACCTGCTCGCACGGCACCACGCCCGGAATCTTGGGCGCCTTGCGTCCCGAGTACGTGGCGACGAACTCGGCCACGTCCCGCGCCTGCTGGCCCACGACGATGTTCTGGGGCATGATCTCGCCGGAGAAGCCGCCGTTCTCGATCGCGTACAGGACCCGGGCCACCGGCCGCTCACAACGGATGTCGAAGTTGGGGCCGGTATTGATCTGATTGGTGCGCACATTCGCGCCCGAGCCGTGAGTAGCGGCGAAGGACAGCGTGTGGCAGCCCGAGCACCGCTGGTTGAAAAGAGTCGCCCCTTGGTACAGGGCGGGCTCCGATTTCGGAACGTTGATCGTTTGGGTTCCGCACGCGGTCGACAGGGCCGCGACCGCGAGCAGCGCAGCCGATAGGAAGACCTTGGCGGGTCGGCTCATTCGGGGCGGGATCATACGGAAGGACCGCCCGGCGAGACCCGGCCACCCCCGGTCGGCCGGACCCGGCCACTTGGATCCTCGGCCGTATCAGGTGCACATAATCCGCAGCAAATCCGGCAAGATCCGGCAGGAGCCGCGGATGCCACGCCGAAGCTCTGATCCGATCCCGGCGCCGGCACGACGTTCGCTTCAGCGCACCCCCAGTCGCGATCGTCCTCCCGGCGGCAACCAGAGAGCCGGCGCCGGGGCCCCACTCTGTAGAGAGCGCCGGAACCCCAACGGTGTACGGCGGCGGGGCCCGCACGCTATAACGACCCCAGCGATGGCGCCCGCGTTCGAGCCCGACCCCGAGCTGTTCCGCGAGGTGTTCGGGCGTTTCGCCACCGGCGTCGCGGTGGTGACGGCCGCGGCCGCGACCGGCTCGGGCGGGATGACCGCGAACGCGGTGTGCTCGCTGTCGCTCGAGCCGCTCCTCGCGCTGGTGTGCTTCGAGAACCAGGCCCGCACGCTCCCGATCGTTCGGGATGCGGAGCGGTTCGGCGTCAACGTGCTGGCGGCCCACCAGGAGGACGTCGCCCGGGTGTTCGCGTCCAAGATGCCGGAGTCGGAGAAGCTCGACGCAATGCCCCATCGCCTCGAGGCCGGGGTTCCGATCGTCGACGGCGCGCTGTCGTGGGTGGCGTGTGATTTACGTGAGCTGATCGCCGGCGGCGATCACACGATCGCGATCGGCCAGGTCGTCGCCATGGGCCTCGGCGAGGGGGACCCGCTGCTCTGGTACGCGGGTCAGTACCACGACGTCCGGCTTCGGGTGGAGCGGTGAGCGACCCGATCGCTCAGTGGGGTTCGGCGGCTCGACGCCGGTTGTAGAGGCGAAGCGCCCATAGGTAGGAAACAGCCGCGATACCCAGGCTCCACGCGATCGCCGCGATCGCGTGGTGGCCGACAGGGGCGCCGGTGAGCAGTCCGCGCACGGTGTCGGTGACGGGCGTGAAGGGCTGATACTCGGCGAACTGGCGTAGCCCGGCTGGCATCGTCGCCGTGGCCACGAACCCGCTGCCGAAGAAGGGCAGCAGGATCAGGATCATCGGGGTGTTGCTCGCGGTCTCGACGCTCTTGGCGGCAAGCCCGAGCGCCACCGCCAGCCAGATCAGCGCGAACGCGAACAGGGCCAGGATCCCGATCGCGACGAGCCAGTCGAGTGGCCCGGCGCCGGAGTCGAACCCGAGACCGAACGCGACGCCGATGAGGACGCCGATCGCTGCCAGGGTTTGGATCAGGCTGCCGAACACGTGCCCAGTGAGGACCGAGCCGCGGGCGATGTCCATCGTTCGGAACCGGTCGATGATGCCGCCCGTCATGTCCATCGCGACCATGATCGAGGTGCCCTGGACCGCCGAGGCCACGGTGATCAGCAGCAGCCCGGGGACCACGTAGTCCAGATAGGCGTGGCGTCCCAGGTGCGCGCCGAGGCCGGCGCCGAGCTGGCCCCCGAAGACGTAGACGAACAGCAGCAGCAACACGATCGGCGTCCCGACGAGCATCAGCGTCATCGACGGGTACCGGAGCTGGTGCTTGAGGTTGCGTCGCAGCATGACCCGCGAGTCGCTGAGCGTGTAGGCGAGCGCGGTCATCGCGCGGCGGCTCCTTCCGGTGTCGGGTTCTCCTCCGGCCGGCCGGTGACGTGACCGCCGGTTACGGCGAAGAACACGTCATCGAGATCCGGCGTGTGGATCGACAGGCGCTCGACGTCGATACGCGCCTGGTGTAGCTCGTCGAGCAGCCAGCGCAGGGAATCGACGGTGCCATCTGCGGGCACTTGCAGGACCAACTCGTCCTGGTCCGGGGCAGCCGCCGGGAGCAACTCTGCGGCCGAGCGCAGCGAGTCGGGACCGGCGAAGTGGAGCCGGACGTGCCCGCCGGGGATTCGGCTCTTGAGCTCGTCCGGAGTTCCGTCGGCGACGATCCGGCCCTGGTCGAGCACCGCGATCCGGTCGGCCAGCTGGTCGGCCTCGTCGAGGTACTGCGTGGTCAGCAGGATGGTCACGCCGTCCCGCGAGAGCTGGCGGACGATCCGCCACATTGTGAGGCGACTGACCGGGTCCAAGCCGGTGGTGGGCTCGTCGAGGAAGATCACGGTGGGCTCACCGACGAGGGTCATGGCGAGGTCGAGGCGCCGCCGCATCCCGCCCGAGTAGACCGACAGCGGCTTGTCCGCCGCGTCGGTGAGGTCGAACTGCTCCAACAACTCGGTTATCCGCCGTTGCCCGGCCTCGCGGCCGAGGTGGCGCAGGTCGGTCATCAAGCGCAGGTTCTCGCGCCCGGTGAGCAGGTTGTCCACCGCCGAGAACTGGCCGGTGACCCCGATCAGCGCCCGCACCCCGTTGGGATCGCTGACCACGTCGTGGCCCGCTATTTGGATGGAGCCGGAGTCGGCCGGGATCAGGGTGGAGATGATGCGGACCATCGTCGTCTTGCCGGCCCCGTTCGGGCCGAGCAGCGCGAAGATCGAGCCCTCGTCCGCGGTCAGGTTGACGTTGTCGAGCACCACGTGACTGCCGAAGGACTTGCATACGTCCCTGGCCACGAGCCCCGGCGTGCGGTTCTGCCCCGTCATCGTGTCCCTTCCTCCCGGTGAGGACCCGTCGCTTCGGGGAGCCGTCCGGCGGCCTGCAGGGCCACCCGTCGCTCCTTCCACTCCTGCTCCAACAAGGGCAGACGCTCGACCAGGAAATCGGCGAACGCGGCCCACTCCAACAAGATCGCTCGCCGCTGCAGCGGGGCGTCCTCCAGAACGCGAAGACCCTCGCGGGCCAGCTCGCCCTGCTCGGTGTATTCGGTCATGTCGAACCCCGTCGCATTGGGAGACGACATGTCGATGCGTACCCGATCCATCCGCTCGCCCGCGGCCCGGGATCGCCGGACGAGATGGAGCGCCTCAAGCGTGTTAACGGCGCCGGCGATGGCGCTTCGGCTCGCCAGCAAGGCGTCAGCCAGCTCGGCGATGCTCTGATCGCGAGGGTCGCAGACCGTCAGGTATCCCAGCAGGCGTCCCACCATCGGGGCCATCCCGTACCGGCGGGCGTAGAACCGGCCGACGTGGTCGGCAAACGTGATCTCTGCGTCGGTTGGCATGGCGAGCACCATACACAATCTCCTGAGATAACACAAATTTGTGTTATCTCAGAAAAGGCAGTTGTAGGCGCGGTCAGTCCGTCATGCCAGTTTTAGGCGCCGTCAGCCCGTCATCGCCGCCCGCGAGAGCAGCACGAAGTTCACGAGCGCCGCGAGCGCCATGACGCCGATCTCGCGGCGCACGATCGCCACGACGACGGCCTGCTGATCGGCTGCCGGCAACTCCCCCACCGCTTGCGCGGACTCGAACCCCCGCGCGTCGAGAACCATCTGGGTCGCCGACACGCGCAGCTGCTCAGCGATGAACGAGACGAGGATCGGCAGGACCCCATAGATCAGGTGAAGATGCGGCGGCTTGTGCCCCAGCAGGACGAGCACGCCGCCGATCGCCATCGTCACGACGATCAGGGCCTGGGAGGTCCGGAGCAGCCGCCAGAACCACGGGCTCGCCCGCACCCGCCACCAGCACCACGCCCCCCACACGCCGGCGACCCCGGAGACAGCGATCACGAGAACGGCGGCGATGAGGTGAACCTGCTTCATGTGCGGATAGCGGGTCTCCGGCGGGCCGCCGCGATCGCCCGGCTGCCTCGCATCCAATTCGCACGGCGGGCCCGCGTCAAATGTCCACTAAGAGAGCCGCCACACTTGTGTCGGGACGCACTAAGTAACACAGTGTTACAAGGTACCCCTAAGCGGTGATATAACGGTCTGCCGTGCTGCGCGATTACCTGCCCGCGCTTGTCTTCCTGATTCTGGGGTCGCTGATCGGGGTGCTGTTCGGGACGCTTAACCTCATCACGGGTCGGCGGGCGCCGAACCGCTCCAAGGAGGAGCCCTACGAATGCGGTCTTCCGTCCGAGGTCCGGCACGGCTTCCGCTTCGGGATCAGCTTCTACCTCATCGCAATGCTCTTCATCCTGTTCGATATCGAGGTGATCTTCCTGTATCCGATTGCCGTCCAGCTCCGCGCGTTCGGGAAGTTCGCGATGTTCGAGACCGTGACGTTCGTCGTGCTGCTCATGATCGCGTTCGTGTACGTATGGCGGAGGGGAGCGCTCGAATGGAAGTGAAGCGCCAGCGCATTGACCCCAATGACCTGCGCGTTCGCCGGCACATCGCCCCCGACCTGCTGCGCGGGGACATGGACGACGAGGAGCTCGAGCGCTACGTGACGGAGCGTGTGATGACGACCACCGTCGACCGCGCCGTCGGGTGGGCTCAGGGCAACTCGCTCTACCCGCTCACGTTCGGACTCGCCTGTTGCGCGATGGAGCAGATCCACATCGTCGCGGCCCGGGTCGATATCGCCCGCTTCGGCTTTGAGGCGTTCCGCGCCTCGCCCCGGCAAGCCGACCTGATCATCCTGTCCGGTCGCGTCTCGATCAAGATGGCGCCGGTGATCCGGCGGATCTGGGACCAGATGCTCGAGCCCAAGTGGGCAATCTCGATGGGAGCGTGCTGCTCCTCGACGGGCGTGTTCAACAACTACGCGCTCGTGCCTTCGGACAAGTTCATGCCGATCGCCGTGCACGTGCCCGGTTGTCCACCTCGACCCGAGGCGCTGCTGCACGGCATCCTCAAGCTCCGCGACCAGATCCAGGGCAACGCCCCGGCCGGCTGGCGCGACCGTTACGACGCCGAGGGCACCGAGGAGGTGTTGCCCGACGCGGGCACGCTGGACAGCGCCGACATCAGCGTGTTCAAGCCCGGAGACACCGCCGGTGCCTGACGCGACGGGGCTCGAGCTGACCGCACAGGAGCTCCGCGACGCTGACAACACCTCGATCCTCGACACCGAGTTTCACCGTGGTCGCGCTGTGCTGGTCGCGAACCCGGAGAAGATCCGGGTCGTCCTCGGGCACCTGAGGTCCAAGGGTTACACATTCCTCGCCAGCCTTCACGGAGTCGACTACTACCCCCACGAGCCGCGCCTGGGCGTGCTCTATGAGATGCTCGACCGTGACACCGTCGACCGGATCTCGGTCAAGGCCAGGGTGAGCACCGACGCGCCCCGGATCGACTCGGTGGTCGACATGTTCCCGGGCGCGGAGTTCCCCGAGCGCGAGGTCTACGACATGTTCGGGGTCGTGTTCGATGGCCACCCCGACATGCGCCGCATCCTGATGCCCGAGGACTACGAGGGCCATCCTCAACGACGGGACTTTCCGGTCGGCGGCGAGCCGGTGCTGTTCACCTACAACGAAGAACAGAACTACGGGAAGTACATGTGACGATCACGGGACGCGGAGACAGCGAGCAGAGCGGGTCCACCACGCTGCCCGAGAACTACCGCAAGCGCGAGGAGTCGATCACGTTCTCGGCTGCACCCGCCGGCGTGGGCGAGACGCACGAGCTACTGACGCTCAACATCGGACCTCACCACCCGTCGACCCACGGCGTGTTGCGGCTGCTCGCGACGCTCGAGGGCGAGGTGGTACGGGACGTCAAGCCGATCATCGGCTACGTCCACACCGGGATCGAGAAGACCGCCGAGGACAAGGCGTACTGGAAGGTGATCCCCGTGGTCGAGCGGATGGACTACCTGAGCTACTACTTCAACGCGATGGCCTACTGCGGCGCCGTCGAGACGCTGCTCGGGATCGAGGTGCCGCCCGCGCGCCCAGTACCTGCGCGTGATCCACCTGCGAGCTCTACCGGATCGCCTCGCATCTGGTCTGGCTCGGCACGAGCGCGCTCGACCTCGGCGCGATCTCGATGTTCTGGTACTGCTTCCGCGAGCGGGAGCTGATCCTCGACCTGTTCGAGATGTCATCTGGGCAGCGGATGCACACCCGGTACTTCCAGGTCGGCGGCGTGATGGAAGACATCCCCCGGGGCTTCGAGGCGAAGCTCCGCCACTTCATCAAGATCATGCCCCCGCGCGCGAACCAATACGCCGACCTGTTCGAGAAGAACCAGATCCTGCTGGAGCGCCTGCGCGGGACGGGCATCGTCGACCGGCAGACGCTGCTCGACCTGAACGTGACCGGACCCCTGCTGCGGGCGTCGGGCGACCCCTGGGACCTGCGCAAGGCGGCGCCGTACTCCAGCTACGACCACTTCAACTTCAAAATCCCGGTTGGCACGGTCGGCGACAACTATGACCGCTTCCGGGTCCGGCATGCCGAGATCTATCAGTCGGTCAAGATCATCGAGCAGGCGCTGGACGGCCTGCCCGAGGGCGAGCACATCACCACCGACCGGAAGGTGGCGCTGCCGCCCCGCCACGAACTCGCCACCAGCATGGAGGCGCTGATCCACCACTTCAAGCTGGTCACCGAGGGCTTCCGGGTAGCTCCGGGAGAGGCCTACTACCCGATCGAGGGCCCGCGCGGCGAGCTCGGCTGCTTCGTGCGCGCCGACGGCTCGGCCAAGCCGGCGCGCGTGCACATGCGCGACCCCAGCTTCGTCAACCTCCAGGCGCTCGCGCCGATGGTCCGCGACGGCTACATCGCCGACCTGATCGCGACGCTGGCGATGCTCGACCCGATCCTCGGAGGCATCGACCGGTGAGCGCGACCGACCGACCGCCGGTCGTCCGCTTCGGCCATGGCTCGCGCGTGCCCGGATGGGACACGGCGGTCGACCTGACCAAGGACCCGGCGACAATCCCCGACCCTGCCACGACGCCGGTGCCGCCGCAGCTGAGGGAACAGATCGTTCAGGCCATGGCCAAGTACCCGGACCGCCGCTCGGCCGCGATCCCGGCGCTCCACGCCGCCCAGCAGGAACACGGCTGGTGCTCGCCCGAGGCGATCGACCAGGTTGCTGCCGTGATGCGGCTAACGCCGGCCTACCTGACCTCGGTGGCGACGTTCTACGACATGTTCAAGACCGAGCCGAAGGGCCGCCACGACGTGTTCGTGTGCACGAACATCACGTGTTCCCTGCTCGGCGCGGACGAGTTCTTCGCGGAGATGCTCAATGCAGCCGAGGGCCACTACGACGTCAATGTGGCCTCGTTCGAGTGCCTCGGGGCTTGTGACATCGGGCCGATGGCCTCGGTCGACGGCGAGTACGTCGGGCCGCTCGAGCTGGAGGACGCCGCCCGGATCATCGAGGACATCGAGGCCGGACGGACCGTGCTCGACCACAAGCAGTTGCGCTACCGCCGCTCGACCGACCCCGGCGTCCTCGCGGAGGAGGCGAGCTACTTCGCCCCCGACCCATCGACGAGCGAGAAGGCCGACACCGCCGGTCTCGGGCCGGAAGGGGACAATGTCGACCGGCCCGGCCCAACCGCGCCGATCGAGATGACCGACGCCGACCGCTCCGAGCACCCCGACTCTGACAAGACCACCGACGAGGGCGAGCACCCCGCCGGACAGGAGGATCCCGAATGAAGATCATCCTGGATCGCATCGACGAGCCGGGCCTGAACACACTGGCGGTCTATGAGCGCCGCGGCGGGTACCAATCGCTGCGCAAGGCGCTGATCATGTCGCCCGAGGACGTAACGCAGGACATCATGGACGCGGGCATCCGCGGGCGCGGCGGCGCCGGCTTCCCCACCGGCCGCAAGATCTCCTTCCTGCCCCACGGCGACATGGACAAGTACCTGGTGTGCAACGCGGACGAGTCCGAGCCGGGCACGTTCAAGGACCGCGAGATCATGCAGAAGAACCCGCACATGCTGATCGAGGGCGTCCTGATTGCATCGTGGGCGGCGGGTACCACGCGAACCTTCATCTACATCCGCGGCGAGTACGCCTACCAGGCCGACATCCTCGAGGCCGCCATCGCCGAGGCCCGGGACGCCGGCTACATCGGCGAGAACATCCTCGGGTCCGACCACACCGTCTCGCTCGTACTCCACCGCGGCGCCGGTGCGTACATCTGCGGTGAGGAGACCGGCCTGCTCGATTCGCTCGAGGGAAAGCGCGGCAACCCGCGCCTGAAGCCGCCGTTCCCGGCGATCGAGGGCCTGTACCACGGACCGACGCTGATCAACAACGTCGAGACGCTGGCCACCGTGCCCGCGATCATCCGTATGGGCGGTAAGGAGTACGCCAAGCTCGGCACCGAGACCTCGACCGGCACGAAGGTCGTATCGGTCTCCGGCGACGTGCAGCGGCCCGGCAACTACGAAATCCAACTCGGGATCCCGTCGCGCGAGCTCATCTACGACCTGGCCGGCGGACCGCCGGAGGGACGCGAGATCAAGCTGTGGTTCCCGGGCGGCTCGAGTTCGCCGGTGATGACCAAGGACGACCTCGACATCCCCTACGACTTCGACTCGATGGCCAGGGCCGGATCGATGATCGGCTCCGGCGCCGTCATCGTCATCGATGACACGCACAGGGTGCTCGACATCGCCAAGAAGGTCGCCAAGTTCTACGCGCACGAGTCGTGCGGCAAGTGCGTCCCGTGCCGCGAGGGCACCAACTGGACGGTCAAGATGCTCGACCGGATCGAGTCCGGCGAGGCGACCCCGATGGACCTCGACATCATGGCCTCGGTTCAGGAGCAGATCATCGGCAACTGCCTCTGCGTCCTCGGCGACGCGATGGCCATGCCGATCGGCGCAATGGTCCAGAAGTTCCGGTCGGAGCTCGAGGCCGAGATCGAAGCGGCGCGTGAGCGCGCCGAGGGGGCGGATGTGGCGGACGTGATCCCGGTCGGGGTCGCGGACGAGCACGCGGGACCTTTCCCGGTGCACTAGAAAGCCTCCCCGAATGCCCCGCCCCCCAGAGAACATCATCCAGCTGACGATCGACGGCCGCGAGGTGCGCGCGCCCGAGGGCATGATGCTGGTCGACGCCGCCAAGCAGGGCGACATCGAGATCCCCTACTTCTGCTACGAGCCGAAGCTCGGGCAACCGGTCGGCGCGTGCCGGATGTGCCTGGTCGAGATCGAGGGCATCCCCAAGCTCCAGACCTCGTGCTCCACCGCGGTGAAGGACGGGATGGTCGTCCACACCCAGACCGACCGGGTGCACCACGCGCAGAATGCGATCGTCGAGTTCCTGCTCGTCAATCACCCGCTCGACTGCCCGGTGTGCGACAAGGGCGGCGAGTGCCCGCTCCAGGACATCACCTTCGGGTGGGGGCTCGGGCGCTCGCGGTTCATCGAGCCCAAGCGCCATTTCGAGAAGCCGCTGGCGCTGTCACCCTTGATTGCGATCGACCGCGAGCGGTGCATCCTCTGCTACCGCTGCGTGCGCTTCTCGCAGGAGATTTCCGAGGACTACCAGCTGATCTTCACCGAGCGCGCTGCGCACACGTTCGTCGGAACGTACGACGGCCACCCGTACGTGGCCCCGTTCAGCGGCAACATCGTCGAGCTGTGCCCGGTGGGCGCGCTCACCGCCCGGACCTACCGGTTCCGCGCCCGGCCGTGGGACATCGAGGGCGCCGGCGGCATCTGCACGCTGTGCCCGTCGCAGTGCAACGTCGAGTTCACCGTCCGCGACGAGAAGGTCGAACGGGTGCGGAGCCGCGACGCCACCGGCGCGGCCACCGGCGGTGGCCCCAATGGCAATGACGACGTCGACGACGGATGGATGTGCGACAAGGGCCGCTTCGCCTACCAGGCCATTCACGTCGACGAGCGCATCACCCAGCCGCTCGTGCGCGACGGCGGCACTTTGAGAGCCGTTTCCTGGGAGCGGGCGCTCGGCGATGCCGCCGGCCTGGCCCGTCACAAGGGCGCAGTCGGCGCGCTCGTCGGTGGACAGGCGACCAACGAAGAGGGTTTCCTGATCCAGCGCTTCATGCGCGAGGCTCTGCACTCGGGCGATCTCGACTCACGCTCGGGCGGCCCGGTGCCCGCCGAGCTCGCGCGCGCCCTGGCCGCTCCGGGTCTGCAGGCCACGGTGCCTGACCTCGAGTTCGCCCACACGGTCCTGATCGTCGGCTGCGAGCCCCTCGACGACGCCCCGATCCTCGACCTGCGGATCCGAAAGGGCGTGCGCCGGCGCGGCGTCCGGCTGGCGATCGCCACCGATCGGCCGAGCGCCCTGGATCCGAACGCGGGCCTGGCCAGGCGCTACGCCCCCGGCGACGAGGCGGGATTCCTGACCGCGTTGGACGCCGCCCTGGCCGGCGACGCCGCGGCGGGGGATCCGGAGACCGCGGACATGGCTGCTTTCGCTGAATATCTGCGCGCCGGCGGCGAGGACATCGTGATCGTCTGGGGCGAGCGCCGCCTCGACCCGGCGGCGCTCCACGCGCTGCTCAGTGTCGCCCAGCGCCTTGGCCTGGCCGACCACGAGGGGGCGGGGTTGCTCGAGCTCCCGGCCGGGGGCAACGGGCGCGGTTTGCGCGAGGCCGGCGTCCTCCCGGACAGCGGCCCCGGATACCGCGAGCTGTCCGGCGACCCCGGCCGCTGCGCCCGGGAGATCGCGCAAGCCGCCGCGGACGGCGACATCGGCGCTCTGTACCTGTTCCAGACCGACCCGATCCGCGATCAGCCCGACCGCCCGCTGTGGGAGCGCGCGCTTCGCCAGGCCGGCGTGGTCGTCGCCCACGCGAGCGTCCTTACCGAGGGGCTGGCCGAACACGCCAACGTCATCTTCCCCGCCGACTCCTACGCCGAGAAGGAGGGCACGGTCGTGCACCCCGACGGCCGCCTCCAGCGCCTGCGCCGAGCGATCGCACACCCCGGGGACGTACGCTCCGGCTGGTGGGCGGTGGCCGAGCTGGCCAAGCGCGCCGGCCTTGACACCGGCGTGCTGACCTCGCCGATGGCCTTCGCCCAGCTCGTCGAGGCGGTGCCCTTCTACGGCGGGCTGACGCTCGAGGAGATCGGCGGGCGCGGCGTGCGCTGGCAGTCACGCGACGCGGCCTCCGAGTTCCCGATTCCGGCCGGGGGCTCGGAGGCGAGTCCGGCGGTGTCCGAGTCGTCGGCCACGACGGTCACCAACGGCGCGCTGCGCCTCGGCACGTACCGCCCGATCTGGGCCGCGCCCGAGGTCGAGATCTCCCCCGCCCTCAAGTTCACCATCGCGCGCCAGCAGGTCGAGCTCTCTCCCGAGGACGCCGAGCATCTCGGGATCGACCCCGGGGACGCAGTCGTGGTCGCGCAGAACGGGACGCGCTTGCGCGGGACGGCCCACGTCCGCACCGGCGTCCCCGCGGGCACGGTGTTCCTGGCCGACGGCATCCACGACGGCTCGGCCAACGCCTTCACCGAGCCGATGGTCGAGGTGCACAAGTCGTGATCAGCTTCGCGGCGGTCAACTATTTCGAGCCGTGGTGGGTTCAGATCATCAAGTCGATCGTCATCTTCGCGGTGATCTTCGCGATCCTGCCCATCCTGATCGTTTACGAGCGCAAGCTCCTCGGTCGCTTCCAGGCGCGCTACGGACCGAACCGCGTCGGGCCGTTCGGACTGCTCCAGCCGTTGGCCGAGATCGTCAAGTTCGCGATGAAGGAGCCGTTCCGGACCGCGACGTCGATCGGCCTTCTCTACCGCATCGCGCCGATGATCTCGATCGTCACCGCCATCGCTGCGATGGCGATCATCCCGTTCGGCGACGTGCAGCACGTCTTCGGCCAGGAGGTCGGGCTATACGGGATCGACGTCTCGATCGGCCCGCTGTACGTGTTCGCACTCGCCGGCATCTCTTTCTACGGGGTGATGCTGGGCGGATGGGCCTCGGGTTCGAAGTACGCGTTCCTGGGCGCCATGCGCGGAGCGGCGCAGCTGATCTCTTACGAGGTGTCGCAGGCACTGGCGCTGGTCGGCGTGATCATCACCGCCCAGACCCTGTCTCTGACCGGGATCGTCCATGCCCAGGAGCGGCTGTGGTTCTTCATCCCGCAGTTCGCCGGGTTCCTGGTCTACCTGGTGGCGTCCTTCGCCGAGACCAACCGGGCGCCGTTTGACCTGGTCGAGGCCGACACCGAGATCATCGGCTACTTCACCGAGTACGGCGGCACGCCGTTCGTGGCCTACCTGTTCGCCGAGTACGCGAACATGATCGTCGTCTCCGCGATCGCGGTGACCGTCTTCTTCGGCGGCTGGCTGATGCCGTTCGGAATCCATCCTCCCGGCTGGGTCGATCCGATCGTCGTGCTGGTCAAGATCGTCCTCGTCTTCACCTTCTTCATCTGGGTCCGCGCGACCCTGCCCCGGCTGCGCTACGACCAGCTCATGTCACTCGGCTGGAAGATCCTGCTGCCGCTGGCGACCCTGAACCTGCTGGTGACCGCGATCGTGGTGGCCTCGTGACTCCATACGACATCGGTGACGACGTGATCGAGGTGGTGCGCTCTCCGGCCCCGGGACCGGTGGCGGGTACCTACCGGGCCTTCGGTGAGACGCTCCGCGGTCTCAAGACGACGTTCGCCCGGATCGTCGAGGGGCCGACCACGATCCAGTACCCCGAGGAGAAGACGCCCGTCTACCCCCGCTTCCGCGGCCGCCACAAGCTGCACCGGTTCGAGGACTCGGGCCTTGAGAAGTGCGTCGGCTGCTCACTCTGCGCGGCCGCCTGTCCGGCCGACTGCATCCGGGTGGTGGCGGCGGAGAACACGCCCGAGAACCGCGTCTCGGCCGGCGAGCGCTACGCCGCGGTGTACGAGATCAACCTGAGTCGGTGCATCTTCTGCGGTTACTGCGAGGTGGCGTGCCCGTTTGACGCGATCACGATGGGCCACGACTACGAGCTGTCTGACTACACGCGCTCGGACTTGATCTTCACCAAGGAGATGCTGCTGGCCGAGCCGATCGAGCGCACGCCGCTGCGCCGGGAGGGTGAGTAGAGGTGGTGTTCACCGCGATCATCTTCTTCATCGCCGCGATCGGCGCGATCACCGGCGCGATCGGCGTGGTCATGCTCCGCAACCCGTTCTACAGCGTGTTGTCGCTGGCGATCCACCTGGTCTCACTCGCCGCGCTGTTTCTGCTGTTGCGCGCCGAGTTCGTGGCGGCGGGCCAGGTTGTGGTCTACGCCGGCGCGGTGATGGTTCTGTACGTGTTTGTCGTCGCCTACGTCGGAGGCGGCGAGCAGATGGCCAGCGGTGGGGTGCTGCGCGTGCTCGGGCCGCTGTTCGCCCTCGCGCTGGCGATCGAGCTGTGCATCGCGCTGCTGGGCGCCGGTCTGAAGGGCGTCTCCACCAAGGGCGCGCCGTATGTCACCGGCTTCGGCACCCCGGAGCACATCGGCAAGCTGTTCCTGACCCAGTACCTGTTCCCGTTCGAGCTCGCTTCCATCCTGTTGCTCGTCGCGGCCGTCGGCGCCGTCGTGCTCGCCCGCCGTCGGCGCGGGCTGGAACCACAGGAGGAGAGCATCGACAGGTTCCTGATCGCCACCCGGCGCCCGGCCTACACGGGGACGATGGCGGAGGCCGCCGGCGTCCGGCCGCCGGTCCCAGAGGAGCCATACGTGCGCGAGGCGGAGCAGGTGGGATCCAGCACCGCCGAGGACGCCGAGGGCGGTTGGTAAGTGAATATCGGCTGGTACCTGGTTGTCTCGGCGATCATCTTCTGCACCGGCGCCGGCGGTGTACTCGTCCGCCGCAATCCGATGGTGATCCTGCTCTGCCTGGAGCTCATGCTCAACGGCGCCAACCTCTCACTGGTGGCCTTCTCGCGGTTGTGGGGCGGCGAGGACGGGCAGATCTTCGCGCTGATCGTGATGGTGGTCGCGGCCGCCGAGGTGACGGTCGGCCTCGGGCTGGTGGTGGCGATCTACCGGCTGCGCCTGCCGATCGACGTGGACGAGCTCAGCGAGCTACAGGGATGAGGATCTTGTTTTCGGTTGCCGCGGGCGACGGTGGTCCCCATCGCCCGTACCCGGAGAGCTCGACCGTTGTCGCGCGTCCGGTCGCTGGTCCCGCCTCGTCGGCGACGTGCATAAGACGACACGTCGCGGCGCCAGCGCCGGCCGTGACGCCTAATGCATGCATGGCACGCATAACACGTCACGGTTCTCCGGTTGCGCCTGCTTTGACGTGTTTTGCACGTCGTCAGCGGGTCGTCATTCGCAGGGACCGGCTCGCCTGATGAGCGCCACCACTGCCGGCTGGCTCGTATTGCTGTGCCCGCTCGTCGGGACGATCGTGATCGCGCTTGGGTGGCGGGTGTGGCCCGGGCGCGCCGCGGGCTGGATCGGCACGCTGGCGATCGGGCTGTCGTTCGTGTTCGCGGTGATCGCGTTCGCCAAGCTCCAGAGCTTCAGCCCCGACCACCGCCAGCTGACCTCCTCGCTGTGGAACTACGACGTCTCGGCCGGTGTCGACGCCAAGCTCCAGATCCTGGTCGACCCGCTGTCGGTGTTCATGATCCTGATCGTCTCCGGGGTCTCGACGCTGATTCACCTGTACTCGGTCACCTACATGACCCGCGACCGTGGCTTCACCCGGTACTTCAGCTACCTGAACTACTTCGTGTTCTCGATGCTGCTGCTGATCCTCGCCGGCAACTTCATCATTCTGATCGTCGGCTGGGCGTTCGTGGGCGCCGCCTCCTACCTGCTGATCTCGTTCTGGTACCGGCGCACCACCGCGACCCGCGCCGGCATCAAGGCGTTCGTGATCAACGTGGTCGGCGACGTGGGGCTGGTGATCGCCACCTTCATCATCTTCCAGCACACCCACACCGTGCAGTTCCTGCCGGTCTTCAAGTCCGTCCATACGAGCTTCGCCCACAACGGCACGCCGATCGTGGCCGCCTGCCTGCTGCTGCTCGTCGGCGCGTTCGCCAAGTCGGCCCAGGTCCCGCTCCACACCTGGCTCCCGGACGCCATGGAGGGCCCGACTCCCGTTTCCGCGCTGATCCACGCCGCGACGATGGTGACGGCCGGCGTGTATCTGATCGCGCGCATGCACGTGCTGTTCGAGTGGGCCCCGACCGCGGCCGACGTCGGCGCGATCGTCGGCTGCGCGACCCTGCTGATCGCAGGGACGGTGGCGCTCGTGATGACCGATATCAAGCGCGTCATCGCCTACTCGACGATGTCCCAGATCGGCTACATGATCATGGGCGTCTCGCTCGGCGCCTACTCGGCCGGGCTCTTTCACCTGATGACCCACGCCTTCTTCAAGGCGCTGCTGTTCATGTCGGCGGGGTCGGTGATCGGCGCCATGGCCGGCGAGCAGTCGCTCGACAAGATGGGCGGCTTCCGGCGCGCCCTGCCGTTCACGTTCATCTGCTTCCTGGTCGGAGGCCTCGCCCTGGGCGGGATGCCGCCGTTCTCCGGGTGGTTGTCCAAGGACGACATCATCGCCTTCGCCGACCATCGTGGCGGCGCCTTCTTGATCCTCGGGATCGCGGGATACGTCGGCGCGCTGCTGACCGGCATCTACACGTTCCGGATGATCTTCCGTACGTTCTTCGGCGACCCGGTCCCGGAGGCGGTCGAGCTCGAGCACGGCCATCTCGCACACGCGGAGGTCCCTCGCAACCCGATGACCGGCGAGGTGGAGGACACCGACGTCGGCTTCCCCGGCCCCGACCACTTCATCGCCGAGCGCGAGTGGCCCATGAAGATCGCGATGAGCGCGCTCGCGGTGCTCGCCGTGATCGGCGGACTGATCCAGATCCCCGGCGTCGACGACGGCGTGACCAAGTTCCTCGATCCGACCTTCGCCGACTCCAAGTACTACCACGTGGATGTCACCGCCGGGCCGGCCTGGCTCGGGCTGGTGGTCGGCGCGCTGATCGCCGTCGCCGGCGTCGCGATCGCCTTCCGCATCTACATCGCCCGCCGCGGCACGTCGGCCCAGCTGCGCGAGCGGTTCGGCGCCGTGTACACGTTCCTTTGGCACAAGTGGTACTTCGATGAGCTGATCGACCTCCTGATCGTGCGACCCGTGCTCTGGACCGGGCGCCTGGTCGACACGGTGGGCGAGCGCTCGCTCATCCAGGGCGTGTTCACCGGCGGCGCCACCGGCGTCGTCCGCGCCGGCTCGGCCGCGGTACGCCGCGCCCAGACCGGCTTCGTCCGCTACTACGCCGCGCTGATGATCGTCTGCCTCGGCGGCGTGGCCCTCTACTTCCTGATCTCGAGTTCGTAGCAAGCTGATGCGCTTCCTATTCATCAGTCCTCGCACATCGGCCCCGGAGCATCAGCCAGTGACTCTCTCGATCCTGATCTGGCTGCCGCTCGTGATCTCATTGGTCGCGGCCGTGTTCCCCCGAGACCTGGTCGGTCGCGTGGCCGCGGTCGGGAGCCTGGTCACGCTCGGCATCGCGATCTCGTTCCTGGCCCGCTTCAAGCTCGGACACGCGGGACTTCAGTTCGTCACCGACGACGTGTGGATCTCGGCCCTCGGCATCCACTACAAGCTCGGGCTCGATGGCCTGAACGTCGCGCTGGTGATGCTCACGACCATCCTGTTCAGCGTCGCCGTGGCCTGGTCGAGCTTTAAGGAGTGGGAGCGCCCGCGCAGCTTCTACTTCCACTTCGGCCTGGCCGAGAGCGCCGTGCTCGGCGCTTTCTGCGCCCAGGACCTCGCGCTGTTCGTGGGCTTCTTCGACCTGATGCTCATCCCGTTCTACTTCCTGACCGGTATGTGGGGCGGGGGCCCGGACCGGGTGCGCGCCACCACCAAGCTCGTCGTCTACACGCTGGTCGGGTCGTTCTTCATGCTCGTCGCCGCCGTGGCCACCGGCGTGCTGGCCTCAAGCGACCACAGCACGCCGATCAACTTCACGTTCAGCGCGCTGCGCGCCCTGCCGCTGCCGCACGCCTCCCAGGAGTGGATCTTCCTCTGCTTCGCCTTCGCCTTCCTGGTCAAGATGCCGCTCGTCCCGTTCCACGGCTGGCTCGCCGACGGCTACAAGGCGATGCCGATCCCGGCGGTGGCGGTGTTCTCGGGCGTCGTCTCCAAGGTCGCCGCCTACGGGTTCCTGCGCATCGTGCTGCCGCTGTTCCCGTACGCCTCGGCGCACTTCCAGACGCTGATGCTGCTGATCGCGCTGGTCTCGATCTTCTGGGCAACGCTCGTGGCCTTCACTACCCCCGACGCCCGGATGGTCGTGGCCTATTCGAGCGTCGCCCAGCTCAGCTTCATCACCCTGGGAATCTTCTCGCTGCGTCCTACCGGCGATCAGGGCGCGCTGCTCCAGATGCTCAACCACGGCCTAGTCACGGCGCCGCTTTTCTTCATCGTGGCCGCCGCGGCCGCCCGCGCCGGCGGCTCGGAGTTGCTGGCCGACATGGGCGGGATCGCCTTCCGCGCGCCGATCCTGGCCGCGCTGGCGCTGATCGTGACCCTGGCCACCCTGGCCATGCCCGGCTCCTCGAACTTCATCGGCGAGTTCATGATCCTGCTCGGCGTGTTCCAGTCCAAACTGGCGATCTCGGTGATCGCGTTCGCTGGGGTCGTCGGCGCCGCGGTGTACGCACTGCGGCTGTTCATCACCGCGTTCCACAACCGAGTGGGGGCCGACGTGACCTCGCGCGAGATCGGGCTGGTTGACGCGATCGCGATCGCCCCGCTCGTGCTGATCATCCTCGTGCTTGCGTTCTATCCGCAGTTCGGGCTGCGGCGCTCAGAGCCCTCGGTGCGGGCTGCCATCGCGCCGGCGCAGGCGCAGTCTTCCGCGTCCGCGTCGTCGTCAACGGTGGCGCTGCGATGAACGTACTCGCTGCCACCCAGCACATCGCCGGCCCCTACATCGACTGGCGGGCGCTGTCGCCGTTCGTGGTCCTGACCGCGGGCGGGCTGGTCGTGTTGCTCGTCGGCCTGTTCCGCCCGGCGCTGATCCGCGAGCGCGTCGTCCCGGCCCTCACAATCCTCACCTTCCTGTGCGCGCTGGGCGCCGAGATCTGGGCTTTCCACCACCACCCCCATCACGGCCATGGGAGCTTCTGCCTGATCGCTGCGCCGGGGTGCACCTCGGCGCCGCTGGCCATGGACCGCCTCGCGCTCGAGCTCAACATGCTGTTCGCGATCGCCGGGATAGCCACCGTGCTGATGTCCTGGCGCGCGCACGCTCCGCGCGAATCGGGGCACGGTGAGTACGGCGGGCTGCTCATCTTCAGCGTGCTCGGCATGGGCGTGTTCGTCTCGGCCCAGAACCTGGTCACGCTGTTCCTCGGAATCGAGCTGCTGTCGATCCCGCTCTACATCCTGTGCGCGTCGGAGACCCGGCGCGAGGCCTCACTCGAGTCGGGACTGAAGTACCTCATCGTCGGGTCGGTGGGTTCCGCCACGCTCGTCTACGGGCTCGCGCTGGTCTACGGCGCCACCGGCTCGACCGACTTCGCCGGGATCGGGACGGCGCTGTCACAGAGCAAGCTGGCCGGCGGAGCGCTGGGCAGCCCGATGGTCTACACGGGCCTTGGACTGACGATCGTCGGATTCGCGTTCAAGGCCTCGGTGGCCCCGTTCCATCAGTGGACGCCCGACGTGTACGAGGGGGCCCCCACCCCGATCACCGCATTCATGGCCACCGCGACCAAGGCGGCGGCGCTCGGGGCGTTCCTGCGCTTCTTCGACGTCGCAGCGATCGGTGCCCAGGACACCTGGGCACCGCTACTGGCGACGGTCGCGGCGATCACGATCATCGTCGGCAACGCCGGCGCGCTCGGGCAGACGTCCCTGAAGCGGATCATGGGCTACTCGGGCGTCGCCCAGGCCGGATACATGCTCGCCGGGGTGATCGTCGGCACCCGCCTCGGAGTCCAGGCGACCGTGCTCTACCTGATCTTCTACCTGTTCATGAACATGTCGGTGTTCGCGGTGATCGTCGCCGAGGAGCACGAGCGGCCCGACGGCGACTACCTGAGCGGCCTGGCCGGGCTGGGCGCGCGCCGGCCGTGGCTGGCCTGGCCGATGACAATCGGCATGCTCGCCCTGGCCGGAATCCCTGGCACGGTCGGCTTCATCGGTAAGTTCCAGCTGATCGACGCCCTCGTGTCGGGTGACTACACCTGGCTGGCCATCGTGCTCGTGATCGGCTCGATGATGTCGCTCGGCTACTACCTGCGCGTCGTTGCGACGATCTGGATGCGCCCACCGGTGGCGGTTCCGGTCCCTGCGCCCAGCGCCCCAAAACCGGGCGAGCTGGCGCCGATCGCCGGCGGCTCGCTCGAGGCCGACGAGTGGGCGGAAGGAGCCGGCGCCGCCGGCGCCGGGCTCGCCTATCCCGAGCTCATATTCGTGGCCGTCGTGTTCGCCGCCGCCACGATCTTCTTCGGCATCTTCCCCTCGCCGCTGTTCCACCTCGCCTCGCACGCGGCGAACGCGCTGCCCGGCCTGTTCTGATCGCGCGCGGCCGGGGCCTGGCCGTCCACGGCCAATGCCCGACCGGGCCGTGTGTACACAACGCCCGAAACATCCTTCGGTCCGGCCGCGTCCGGGACATAAGAGCATGCTGGGCATGCTTATGTCGCCGAGGTGGGTGACCCGGACCCTGGTTTGGCACGTTATGCAGGTGCCGAACGGTGTCCCGGCCGAGCCGGCCGCTACCCTGCGACGTCCGTGCAGTATCCGGTCGAGACCTTCAGCGAAGCCGAGCGCGAGCGACTGCGACCCCGCTTCACGAACCTAGACCGGCCCGTGTTCGCGCTGGTCAACCTGCCGGAGACGGCCAAGGCGGCGCTGTTCGCGCGCTATTCCCGGTACCCGGGAACGCTGAGGCGGCTATTCCTGGACGAGTTCGCCGATGACCTGCCGGAGGCAGACGCCGCCGGCGCCGGCGACCTGGGCGACGCCGGCGAGGGCAAGCGGGCCGCCCAGCTCTATGAGCGCATCTTCCTCGGCTACGGCGATGACTCGGTGGCCCAGCTCGGCGGCGCCCACGTCGCGTGCGAATGGGTCTCCAACGTGCTCACGAAGATCTTGCAACGGCCCCGGCTCGGCGCTTATCTCGAGCAATCGACTCGCTACATCCCATACGACGGGGCGATGCCCGGCCCGGACCCGGCGCACCCGACATATCGCTACTACCGAGACCCAACGCTCGGGCCGGATTACGAGCGGGCGATGGACGAGCTGTTCACCATCTACTCGCGGGCGCTGCCCCGCGTCTGCGCCTGGGCCGAGGGGGAGTTCCCTCGAACCGGCGACGAGGCGCCGGCCGCACACGCGCGCGCGATCAGGGCCAAGGCGCTCGACCTGCTGCGCGGGCTCCTCCCGGCCAGCTCGCTCTCCCATATGGGCATCTTCGCCACCGGGCAGACCTACGAGCAGCTCATCCTTCACCTGCTCGCGCATCCGCTGCCCGAGGCGCGCGACTACGGCCAGATGATGCTCGAGGAGCTGCAATCGGTCGTCCCGAGCTTCTTGACCCGCATCGAGCGACCCGACCGCGGCGGCCAATGGATCGAGTACCTCGCGGCGCGCCAACGCGCGGGCGAGCGGTGGGCCCGGCGCCTCGGACTCGACGCCGCCGAAGGCCCGGCAGGGCCCTCGGTCACCCTCCTGCGCGCCGAGGGCGACGAGGACGATGTGCTGGCCGCACTCCTGTTCGAGGCCGGTGCGAGCCGCGAGGAGACGATTCGCGAGGCGCTCGGCCCACTCGACGTCGACGCGCGCGCCGCGCTCCTGTCCGACCTGGCCGGCGAGCGGGCCAACCGCCGCCACCGGCCTGGGCGCGGGCTCGAGGCGTTGCGCTACCGGTTCGAGATCGTCGCCGACTACGGCGCCTTCCGCGATCTCCAGCGCCACCGGATGCTCACCGTCCAGTGGCAGGCTCTCACCCCGGACCTGGGGGCGGACGTCCCCGACCAGGTCGAGCTCGCGGGATGCGGAGACGACTATCGCCGCGCGCTCGAGCTCTCGGCTCGCGAGTATCACCGCCTCGTCGACGCCGGACTGCCCACGGCCGCGCCGTACGCGCTGTGCCTCGGCTACCGGATCCGCTTCATTCTGGACCTGAACGCCCGGGAGGCGATGCAGCTGATCGAGTTGCGCTCAGGGCGCGAGGGTCACCCGAGCTACCGGGCGGTGGCGCACGAGATGCACGCCCAGATCAGCTCCGTGCACCCCTCGATAGGGGCGCTGATGACCCAAGTCGATCGCGAGACGGAGCCCCGGCTCGAGCGGATCCTGGCCGAGATGCGGAGCGATACGCGGGCCGGCGCCGGCGCCTGACCGGCCACGACCGGTCCGCGCCTCATGAGCGGCGACGGCCGGCGGGCGCCGGCGCCCGAAAGCGCCGACGCCCGCCGAGTAACCGGCTGAGTTACCGCACTCTGACGGTCATGGTCTGAGTCGTGGCCACCTTCTTCGGCCGACTCAGAACCAGCGTGATCTGCCAGGCCCCGCGGTTCCATGCCCGCAGCTCAGGCATCGTGAGCGTCGCGCTGCCATGCGCGAGCCGGGCGTGACCCAGCGCCAGGATCCTGCCTCCCCTGGTGATGACCGCGGCGATCGTGCCCTTCGTGTCTTTCGCCTTCTTCGGGAAGCTCACCGTGCACTTGATCTTGTTGTGCTTCTCGAGCGTGCACGTGACCTTGGGCTTGGGCCCCGGAGGCCCTTGCGGCCCCTGCGGACCCTGGGCACCCTGGGCGCCTGCCGGTCCCTGTGGCCCCTGCGGCCCCTGCGCGCCCTCTAGCGCCGACTGCTCGATGAACCGCGTGGTCACGGTGCGCGTGTCGCCGTTGGCGTCGGTGACCACCCAGGTCGCGTCGTAGCCCCCGGGCGGAAGCGCCGGTACCGTCACGCCATTGGGTGTGTCGACGTTGTCGGGATTGGGGCTGTACACCGGCGTGTTGCTACCGACCGGCGTGATCGACAGCGAGACGCTCGAGGTCGAATCGGTCGGGATGACCGAGTCGTTCGACGTGACGCCGGCCTCGGCGAGCGCAGTGAAGCCGCCATCGACGGTCTCGCCCTCCATTGGCGAGGTGTCCTCGATCTCCGGCACCAACGTCTCCGTGAACCCTCCGCTGTCCCCGTCCGTCTGAATGATCGGGTTGGACGGCAGGAATGATGCGTCGCCGTCGCGGGGGCAGGCCGCACCCGTGAACGACGCGCTGGTGCCGTCGATATCGCCGGCGCTGTCGGAAATCGGCGCCGATTGCAGCGGCGCATCGAAGTACTCGCCCGCCGTACAACTGCCGCTCGTAATGAACGACTCGTTGCCATTGATGTCGACGCGCAGGTTGGAAACGTTCAGCGTCGTGAGGATCCTGCTGGCGCTGTTCGTCAGCTCGACCGTATCGCCGCGGTTGACCGGCAGCGACAGGGTCGTGTCGATCCCGATCGTCCCGTCGTCCGAGAACCCGGGATCGCTGGCAGCGACCTGGGACTGCTGCGCCGAGCCGTCGGCGACGGTGTACGTGTCGCCGGGGATCAGCCCTGAGCACTCGACGCTTTGCAACGAGAGGATGGCGCCGCACGTCGGGAAGCCGGTCGGCGCGAAAGTCGGGACGCTGTCTGTCAGCGGGTTCGCGAACGAAGTTGCGGAGTCCGGCTCGCCGAGCGGCACGGTCATGCTGACGAGCGCGCCCGGGTCGTTCGGCGTGCCGATCGTCCCGGGGAAGGCCCCGGAGAATGCGCTCGTCGGTGCGCTGAAGGCGCGGTTGTCGTTCGAGGTGAAGGTCAGCGCATCGGAGGAGCCGAGGCCGAGTGGACCGCCGCTCAGCGGGATGTCGGCGGTATCGGTCTGCGTGTTGCAGAGGTCGTTCGGATCGCTTGTGCCGGAGACCGATCGCCCGCTGATCGTTAGCACGCCCGTCTGGAAGCACGGTCCCACGATGACCTGTGGACTGCTGCCGCCGCCGTTCGTGACCGTCGCCCCGTTGTCGAGGTCGGTCCAGCCGGTCCAGCCCGACTCGGTGAACGGGTTGCCGCCGCTACCGGTGAGGATCGTCGCGTCCTGCACCGATCCATTCGGCGCGTCGCTGTAGTCGACCGTGATCACGTCCCGGTCGTCCCCGACCGCGTTCGGCACGCCCGGGCTCACGTTCGGCAGCGGCACGGTCCACACACCTGTGGTTGCGTTCGATTGGGCCTGGGCCGTTGCGACGAGGTCGGCCGGCTGAAGGCCGCTCTCGTCCTCTCGGTAGACGTCCACGGTGACCGTGTCGCCGTACGAGGTCGGGTTGTTCACGTCGCCCGTGATCGTGTGGCTGAACTGGGTCAGGTTGATCTGTGGAAGCGGTAGGCCGTCGCCGGCTGACGTTGCGGACGTGCTCTGAACGCAGCCACCGCCGTTGCCGCCGGTGACCTGGTTTGACCACATCTCCTGGAGCAGGTAGTTGTCGCCGTTTATCGCCTCGTTGTAAGGCGCGTTGTTCTGGAAGCCGATCGGCGTGCCGGTCTGGGGGCCGAACTCGCACTTGTCGGCGACCTCGAAGCCGTTCGGGTCCATCCACCCGGTCCCCTCGGGATCGGTCATCGCCTCGACGGTCTCGTGCCCTGCCGCGTCAATCGCGGCCTCGGCATCGGGATCGCCGTTCGGGTCGGCGCCATGCGAGACCTCAGCTTCGATGCTCGGGTCGACGATCACCGCGTAGATCGTCTGATGGCCGGCCAGATCCATCACCGAGTGGTAGCCGCCGAACGCGTTCGTACCGCATGCGCCCGGCGATATGCACTCGTCGACGTTCGGCGGCAGGAACACCATCCAGATGTCGTGAAAGCCGGTGGCGCCACCGTCCACCGTATTGATCTCGGTCTGGATCTGCGCGTCGGTCAGGCACGTCGCTACGCCGTTCGGCGAGGCACATTGGTCACTAGTCGGATACGAGTGGGTGTCGTCGATCGCGTCGCCACCGCTTCCCGTCAACGGTGCGGTATACGCAATCGAGTATTCGCCCGGACTTGTGTCACCCACCGTTGTCCCGTCGCCGAACTGGTTTAGTGCCGAGAACTCGTTGGTGGTCGTACCGCTCGCAGCGGCGACGTCGTTGAAGAACTGCCTGACGAGCTCGTCGTACGTGCACGAGGTCGCGGAGAACCCCATGCACGTGTTGGGCTCGTCCGCCAAGGCACCCGGGAACGAGTACCCGGACGGAGCCCAAAAGATCGTGTGGACGGTGACGCCCCCGGTCATCACCGGGCCGCCGTGATAGACGACTGGAGTCAGCGCTTCTGAGGCGAGGTCTTGGTTTGTGTCGTACGAGCCATGGCTGTTGACGGTCGGCATCAGGCCCATCGCACCGAGCACGCGGGGACGGAATCCCGCCGTGGTCGCTGCGCTCGCGCTCGCAGCCCACTCGAGGAAAGCCGCTGGCGCCGACAGGCCTAGCGCAAGGCAAAACACCATCGGCACGAGCGCACGCGCGCGCGTCATAAGAGCACCACCTCTCGATTTGAAACCGGCCCCCCAGAACCGTGGGCACCCTATACGAGCGCAGGGGCGGACCGCAAGCACCCGACGTGACAGCTCACCAACTCTTCACACGTACTCAGCCGGTGCCGCTCACCCGCTCCTGCTCGGCCTGACGTAGCTCTATCCGCCTGATCTTGCCAGTCAGGGTCTTGGGCAGGTCGGGCACGAACTCGATCAGTCGTGGATAGGAGTAGGCCGAATAGTGCTCGCGCACGAACGCCTTGATCTCCTCGGCGAGCTCGGGAGACGGGTCGTGCCCCGCGGCCAGCACCACGAACGCTTTGACGACGTTGCCGCGCCGCTCATCGGGCGAGGCGACCGCCGCCGCCTCAGCCACCGCCGGGTGCTCCAGGCAAGCCGACTCAACCTCGAACGGCCCGATCCGGTAGCCGGCGGAGATGATCACGTCGTCGGCGCGGCCCTCGTACCAGAAGTAGCCGTCCTCGTCGGCGCGCGCCGCGTCCTTGGTGTGGAACCAGTCGCCACCGAACGCCTCCTCGGTGTCCTGCGCCGGACGATTCCAATAGCCGAGCGGGTAGTGCGGGTTGGACCGCGCCTTCAGGCAGATCTCGCCGCGCTCGCCGGACGCGACCGGACGCTCGTCCTCGTCCAGGATCGCCACCTCCCAGCCCGGCATGGGCTTGCCCATCGAGCCCTCGCGGACCTCCATGAACGGGTAATTGGCGCACAGTGGATAGGACTCGGTGAGCCTGTAGTAATCGAGCACCGTGACCCCATACTGCTCACGGACCCAGCGGATGGCCTCGGGGTTGAGCGGCTCGCCGGCCGAGCACACGATGCGGAACTTCTGCGGGTAGCGGGTCCCGGCGTCGGAAATCGACATCATCGACCGGATCGCCGTGGGCGTCCCGAACACGTTGGTGACGCCGTGGCGACTCAGGAAATCGAGCTGCTTGTGAGGATCGAAGCCGCCCTCGCGTTGATAGACGGCCTGCACCGCGCCCAAGCGCCACGGAGCGATCAGCGGGCAGATCCCCGCCGCCCACGCCCACTCGCCCATGCCGTGAAACACCTCGCCCTCGCGCAGGTCGTGGCAGTAGATGAATTCCTCGTGGGCCAGGATGTAGCGGTGGGCGTGGAGGATGCCCTTGGCCAGCCCGGTCGTGCCCGAGGAGTAGTAGAGCTGGGCCGGGTCCTCCGCCGCGGTGTCGACCGGCTCGAACGCGGTCGAACCGTGCCCCAGGAGCCCGTCGTCGAGCACCAATAGATGCTCCACCAGGTCGCGCTCGATCCGGCCGGCGTTCGCGGCGTTGGTGAGCAGCACCTTCGGCCGCGAGTCGTTGACCCGGTGGCGGATGCCCTCGTCGCCGTACAGCACCGACATCGAGAGGAGGATCGCGCCGGCCTTCCAGACTCCGAAGAACGCCGCGGCGGTCTCGGGCGTCGGGGGCAGCAACATCGCCACGCGGTCTCCCGGTTCGACGCCGTGGCTCCGCAGCACGTTGGCGAAGCGATTGGAGTCGTCCTGCAGCGTGCCCCAGCTGACCTCGCGAATCCGGCCCTGGAAGTCCTCGTGGACCATGGCGAGCTTCTCGCGCGGGTGCCGGTCGCACACGTCGACAGCGATGTTGTAGCGCTCGGGGACCTCCCAGCGGTGCTGGTCGCGGGCCTGGTCGTAGGAGGTGAACGTGGTTGTGGAGCCCATCCGCGCATCATCGCGGATTTGAAGGGGTCCGGCCACGGCTCGCGAAGCTCGAGTAACAACCGCCACAAGCTTGAGTAACCTTTGTGAGGCTCACCATGGAGCTGGCGCTGGGCGTAGGACTAGGCATCGGACTGGCCGCGATTGTTGTAGCGGTGTGGCGCGCCATGCGCAGCCCCCGCGGCGCGGGAGCCACCGAGGCCGCGATGCAGGCCGCCCTGCACGCCGCGACGTCCACGCTTCCCGACTTGCGGAAGGGGTTGACGGGCCGTAACGCCGAACGGGCCGTTCCCCACCTGCGGGCCCTGACCGGCGCCGCCGCAATCGCCCTGGCCGATCCGCGGGCGGTGCTGGCGATCGACGGCGAGGGGCGCGAGCAGGTCCGCCCCGGCGACCTGCTCTCGCGCCTGCTCGAGCGCGTCGCCGACGACCACATGCACATCGTGCCGCGGCTGATCTCCTCCGATCCCGCCTGCCCGCTGCGTTCGGCCGTGCTGGTGCCGCTGATCGCCCAGGACAGGCGGATCGGGACGCTGATCGCCTTCTACCGATCGGTGGGCCGGCCGAGCCACCACGAACTGCGGGTAGTTCAGGAGGCGGCGAGCTTGGTCTCGGCCCAGGTGGAGCTGTCGCTCGTCGCCGCCCAGGAAGAGCGCGTCGCGCAGGCCGAGTTGCGTGCGCTCCGGGCGCAGATCTCGCCCCACTTCATCTACAACGCGCTGGCGGCGGTCGCCGGCGACATCCACGCGCGGCCGGAGGAGGCGCGCGATCTCCTAATCGACTTCGCCGAGTTCACCCGCTACCTGTTCCGCGACGGGCGCTCCTACGTGACCCTCGGCGAGGAGATCGACCACGTCGAGCGCTACCTGCGCCTGGAGCAGGCTCGCTTCCGCAACATCCTGCACGTGACGATCGATGTCCCCGAGGAGACGCGCGGAACAGTCGTGCCGGCGATGTCCGTCCAGCCGCTGGTCGAGAACGCGGTGCGCCACGGCGTCGAGCGGCAGGCCGGCAGCGGGCGGGTCGCGATCTCGGCACGGATCGTGCGCGGCGACGTCGAGCTGCGAGTCTCGGACGACGGTGTCGGAATCGAGCCCGAGCGGCTCGCGGCCGTGCTGGCTGGCGCCGGCGGCGGCATCGGCGTCTCGAATGTCGACGGACGGCTGCGGGCGACCTTCGGCGAACGCTACGCGCTGCGGATCGAATCGGATCTCGGACATGGGACGACCGCCCTGATGATCGTGCCCCACCTGCGCGGCGAGGTCGCGCAGCCCGAGCTCGCCGGGTCGGTATGAGCGCGGACGGCTTGACGATCCTCGCCGTCGATGACGAGCACACCCCGCTCGAGGATCTGGCGCGGCTGCTGCGCAGCTTCCCGGCGGTGCACGAGGTCGAGTGCGCGTTCGGTGGCCATGACGCGCTGCTCAAGGCCTCGAGCCAGGCGTACGACGCGATCTTCCTCGACGTCCGCATGCCCGACCTCGACGGCGTCGAGCTGGGTCGGGTGCTCAGGCGCTTCGCCTCCCCGCCCCAGCTCGTGTTCGTGAGCGCCTACGACCACGCCGCGGTCGACGCCTTCGAGCTGCGCGCGCTCGACTACCTGCGCAAGCCAGTCGGCCGGCGCCGGCTCGAGGAGGCGCTCGAGCGGGTCGCGGCGGCGGTCGAGTCCGGCGGGGCCCACAGCGACGGCAACGGGCAGCGCTCACACCCGGCGCCGACCGGCGATACCGAGATGGTGGCCGTCTCAGCCGCCCGCGGCGGGTCTACCAGACTTATCAAGCGCGGCTCGATCCTTTACGTCCAGTCCCACGGAGACTTCGTCCGGATCGTGACCGAGGACGGTCGCTACCTGCTGCGCAACACGCTGAACGAGATCGAGCGCCGCTGGGAGCAGTTCGGCTTCTTCCGGGTGCACCGCCAGTACGTGGCCAACCTGGCCCGCGCGGTCGAGCTACGCCCCCTGCTCGGCGGCACCGCCGAGCTGGCCTTTGGCGACGGCCAGGTGATTCCGGTGGCGCGCCGCCACGTCGCCGACCTGAGCCGGCGGCTGGGGGTGTAGGGCGCCTCGCCCCACACCCCGAGCCTTCAGGACTCCTCGGCCTTCTGCTCCTCCTTGACCTTCCCCTCGAGCTGCTTCATCACGTCGGGGTCGCGCAGCGTGGTGACGTCGCCCAGCGCGTTGCCGTCCGCGATATCCCTGAGCAGCCTCCGCATGATCTTCCCCGAGCGGGTCTTGGGGAGGTCGTCGGCCCAGATGATCCGCTTGGGGCGCGCGAACTTGCCGATCCGGTCGGCGACCTGGGAACGGATCTCCTCGACCAGCTCGTCGGAGCCCTCGCCGTCGTCGCCCTCGAGCGTGACGAACGCGCAGATCGCCTGTCCTGAATCCTCGTCGGACTGACCGATGACCGCGGCCTCCGCGACCCGGCGGTGGGAGACGATGGCGGACTCGACCTCGGCGGTCGACAACCGGTGGCCGGACACGTTGACCACGTCATCGATGCGACCAATGATCCAGAAGTAGCCGTCCTCGTCCCTGCGCGCGGCGTCCCCGACCACGTAGGTCTCCTTGCCGAACTTGCCGAAGTACGTCTCGACGAAGCGGTCGTCCTCCTTGTACAGGGTCCGCAGCATCGAGGGCCACGGCCGCTCGAGCACGAGCAGACCCTGACCCTGATCTACAGGTTTGCCCTCACGCTCATCGACAACGTCAGCCTTGATGCCCGGGAACGGTTTCGTGGCCGAACCGGGCTTTGTGGCCACGATCCCCGGGAGCGGGGTGATCATGATCGCGCCGGTCTCGGTCTGCCACCAGGTGTCGACGATCGGGCAGCGCTCCCCGCCGATCACCGTGTAGTACCAGAGCCACGCCTTCGGATTGATCGGCTCGCCCACCGTCCCAAGCAGGCGCAGCTTCGAAAGATCGTGCTTCTCGACGTGCTCCAGACCCCACTTCATGCAGGCGCGGATCGCCGTCGGCGCGGTGTAGAGGATCGTCACGCCGTAGCGCTCGGCGAGCTCCCACCAGATGCCCTTGTGCGGATAGTCGGGCGCGCCTTCCCACATCACGCTCGTCGCTCCGTTACAGAGCGGGCCGTAGACGATGTAGGAGTGCCCGGTGATCCAGCCCACGTCGGCCGCGCACCAGTAGACGTCCTCGTCGGGCTTGAGGTCGAACACGTAACGATGCGTCGCGGACACGCCTGTCAGGTAACCGCCGGTCGTGTGCAGCACGCCCTTGGGCTTGGCCGTCGAGCCGCTCGTGTACAGCACGAACAGGGGATGCTCGGCGTCGAGTTCCTCCGCGGGGCATTCGTCATCCGCCCGCTCGACGATCTCGTGGTACCAGACGTCGCGGCCGTTCTTCATCTGGCACTCGGCGCCGGTCGACTTGACAACGACGATGTGCTCGAGCGCGTCGAGCTTCTGCATGCACTCGTCGACCTGCTGCTTGATCGGCGCCGTCTTGCCCTTGCGCCGGGCACCGTCGACGGTGATCAGTGTCTTGGCCTCTGAGAACTCCATGCGCTCCTTGACCGAGTCGGCCGAGAACCCGCCGAAGACCACGTTGTGTGGTGCGCCGATCCGGGCGCAGGCCAGCATCGAGACGACGACCTCGGGGATCATCGGCAGGAAGATCCCGACGATGTCGCCTTTCTTGACGCCTAGGTCCTTGAGGGCGTTCGCGAGCTTCTGCACATCCCGGTGGAGCTCGGCGTAGGTGATGTCGCGCTCCTCGCCCTCCTCGCCGCGCCAGTGGAAGGCCACCCGGTCGCCGTTGCCGGCCTCGACGTGGCGGTCCACGCAGTTGTAGGAGGCGTTGATCTTGCCGTCCTTGAACCACGTGTAGAACGGCGGATTGGAATCGTCTACGTCCTCGGTGGGCTGCTTGAACCAGTGGAGCTCCTTGGCTTGCTCGGACCACCAGCCCTTCCAGTCCTTGTCGGCCTTCTTGTAGATCGACGGGTCGGACAGCAGCGCCTGCTCAGAGAACTCGTCGGGCGGATCGAAGGTCTCGACATCGAGCAGCTCCTCGAGCTTGCCCTCGAGCTCCTCCGCAGAGATCGTTTCAGTGCGGGCCATTACCAACCACCTCTCCTTCAAGAGAACACTCTTTAGGAGGTCTCTACCCCCTGTGGCGCAGGCGACTACGCGGACATACGTTCGCGTCCGCTCGCACAGCCCCGCGAGCGGACGCGAATCGGCTGGTCTAGGACGCGGCTACTCCGCGTGTCCGTAAGCGGCGATCTCCTGCTTTTCGGCCTCTGACAGCTCGCGCGGGACCTCGCCGTGCGCGACCTTCTCGCTCTGCACGTGGTGGCGGATGTCGTCGACGATCTCCGGGTTGGCGAGCGTCGACACGTCGCCGACGTCGGCGAAGTTCGACACGGCGGCGATCACGCGGCGCATGATCTTCCCCGACCGGGTCTTCGGCATGTCCGCGACGATCCACACGTTCTTGGGGCGAGCGATCGACCCGATCTCCCTGACGATCGCATCGGACACCTTGCGGTCGACCCCGGCGGGGTCGACGCCGGGTTTCACCGACACGTACATCTCGACGATCTTGCCGCGGATCTCGTCGATCACGGGGACGGCGGCCGCCTCGGCGACCTCGTCGACCGTGATCGCGGCCGACTCGAGCTCCTTGGTTCCGAGCCGGTGCCCGGCGACGTTGATCACGTCGTCGATTCGGCCCAGGATCCGGAAGTAGCCGTCCTCCGTCTCGACAGCGCCGTCACCGCACATAAACGGCCAGTCGTGCCAGTCCTTTGAGTCCTTGTCCTTGTTGAAGCGGGCGTAGTAGGTGTCGATGAACCGCTGGTCCTGGCCCCACACGGTGAGCATTCGACCGGGCCACGGGTTGCGGACGCAGATGTAGCCGGCCTTTCCGGAGCCGCGCGGGATCTCGTTGCCGTCCTCGTCGTAAATCACGAGCTGGATGCCGAGCGCAGCTGGGCCGCAGCTCCCGGGCTTCATCGGCTGCAGGCCAGGCAGCGTCGAGCCGAGGAAGCCGCCGGTCTCGGTCATCCACCACGTGTCGGTGATCGCGGCCTTGCCCTTGCCGACGAAGTCGTAGTACCACCGCCAGACGTCCGGTTCGATCGGCTCGCCGACCGTGGTCATCGTCTTGAAGTGGTAGTCGTACTTGGCCGGCTCGTCCGGGCCTACCTTGCGGAGCATCCGGATCGTGGTCGGCGCGGTGTGGAAGATGTTCACGCCGAGCGTCTCGGCGATCCGCCACGGCCGCCCCGGGTCCGGATAGGTGGGGACCCCCTCGTACATCACGCTCGTCGTGCCGAGCGCCAGCGGCCCGTAGACGATGTACGAGTGACCGGTTATCCAGCCGATGTCCGCGAAGCACCAATACGTGTCGTCGGGGTGGATGTCCTGGTAGTACTTCGAAGTTCCGGCCACGTAGGCCATGTAGCCGCCGGTGGCGTGCTGAGCGCCCTTCGGCCGGCCCGTCGTGCCGCTTGTGTACATCAGGAACAGCGTGTCCTCGGCGGCCATCGACTCGGGCTCCACCTGCTGGCCGCTGTACTGGCCGAGCAGCTCATCGACGAAGTAGTCGCGACCCTCAACCATCGGGCTCTCCGAGTGATACTCGCCCGGGATGCGCCGCCACACGAGCACCTTCTCAACCTCGATCCCCTCCTTGCGGGCCTCCTCGATAGCCTCGTCGGCCTTGACCTTGTGGTCGATCAGGCTGCCGTTTCGATAGTAGGCGTCCATCGTGACCAGCACCGTGCTCTGAGCATCGGCCATCCGCTGGCCGCAGGCCGCGCCGCTGAAGCCGCCGAAGACCTCCGAGTGGATAACGCCCAGGCGGGCGGCAGCCAGCATCGAGACGGGCAGCTCGGGAACCATCGGCAGGTGGAAGGTGATCCGATCGCCCTTCTTCATGCCGGCGAAGTCGCGCACCAGCGCGGCGAACTCGTTGACCCGCCGGTGCAGCTCGCCGTAGGTGATCTCCTGGGTCTCGTCCTCTTCCTTCTCGGGTACCCAGATCAGCGCGTTCTTGTCAGCGCGCGTCTCGAGATGCCGGTCGACGCAGTTGACGCAGGCGTTCAGGCGGCCGCCCACGTACCACTTGAAGAACGGCGGGTTGCTGGTGTCGACGATCGTGTCCCACCTGCGCTCCCAAGTGAGCAGATCTGCATACTCGGTGAAGCACTCCGGGAAATTCTCGGCGCCGAAGCGCTGGAGGATCGCCGGCTCGTTGGCGTTGGCCTGCTCGGCGAAGCTGGCTGGTGGCGGGTAGTACTCCTCCTCGCGCCAGTGCACCGCGATCTGCGCCTCAGACGCCTCTTCGGACTCCTCCGCGGCGGGTGGTTCCTGCGTCACATCGGCCACTTCAGCTCTCCTTCTCTCTCGTGCCCACGCACCGGACGGGTAGGCATCGGACTGCTGGACAGCCCAGAGCGCCGGCGTCGCCGCCGGCGCTCCAGAGTCATTTCTTGCCTAATTTCTACTACGAGCGAAGCTAGGCGTTGGCTTTTCTCGCCCCTCGTCAGCGCCGGAGCGGAACCACCGGAGCAACGACCCGGCCGAATGTCGAGTTGATCACTCCGGCAAACGACGCGTACCAGGCGACGAGCGCCGTGATCAGGCCGACCCAGCCACCGAGCTTGATCGTGCTGTTGGTGACGGACAGAGTTCCCGCCAGCGAGGAGTTGCCGATGCCGAGGATGATGAACGTGATCGCCAGCAGTAGGAACACCAAGGCAACGGCGCCGGTCGTTCTCAGCGAGGCGATGAACATGTAGGCCGTGAAGATGCCCCACATCCACAGGTACAACCCGAGACCGCTGAACACCTCGCTGCCGAGGTTCTTGCCCACGGACTGGACGATGAAGTAGAACGAGATCCAGAACGCGCCGTACGAGCAGAAGGCCACGGCCCCGAACGTGTTCCCGGTGCGGAACTCCCAGATCCCAGCGGTGAACTGAGCGATGCCGCCGTAGGCGAGCGCCAGCGCGGCCACCATCGGCAGCAGGCCACCGCCGACGGCTTTGCTGTTGCCGACCAGACCGGCGTTGACCAGGCTGAGCATGAACGTCGTGCCCGCGAACGCGGCAAGACCCAAGGGGCCCGGGTCTGCCGGGGTCCACCCCATCACCCGGCTTTCAGGCGCCGGAGCCACGTCGGCCTCACGCGCCCCGATGTTTGCGGCTTCCATCTATTCCTCCTGTGAGAGGTTGACAGTCGGCGCGTAACGGTGCACCCGACCGCAGCGGTTCACAAGAGCGGATCGTTGAGCGGCCAGTCGTTTACGTCGAGCGGTCGTACGAGCACGATGAACGGCGACCGCCGAACGGCGTTTTGCCGTCCGACGGTCGCCGAGTCGAGCCCGCACAGCGCCTGTCCGATCTGCGCCCCAGGCGAGTGGCCCAAGATCGGTCAAGCAGCCGCGTCAGTTTCGCTCTCCAGTCGCCTGGCGAAGCGAACCTGCCCCGGCCCCCGGCGTGGACAGGAGCCGGGACAGCTAACGGCAGGATCGGCACCCGGCGTTGCCCGGGTTAGCGCACCGGACGAATGTGCGATGCGGGACCGTGGCCCGACGGACCGCGTGCTAAGCGCCGCCCGAACCTACTTTCGGCGCTTGCGCTTGCGCTTGGGGGTCGTCGCGCGCGTTGAATTGGATGGCGCCCCCGCACCCACAGGCCCGCCGGCCGGTTGCGGCACCGGCTTCGGCGCCCGACCGCGGCGCGCGCGGCCGGAGCTCTGGGCGCGCTCCGCGCGGGGCTGGCGCGGCCATGGCACAGCAACACCGCTGGCCCAGGCCGGGGGCACGCCGCTCGGCCAGCGGCCGCTCATCAGGTAGGCCAGCGCCAGCAGCCAGTAGGCCTCGACGATCGGGATCGGGAGGAAGGGAAGGATCGTCAAGACGCCGGCGACGATCCCCAGATAGCCCATGAACCGAGGAAGGAGCCCGACTCGCATCGCCGCCAGCGACACCAGCACGAGAGCGATCGCGACCATGAACGCGCCCAGGTATCCGGCAACCTCGGGGATCACGAACCAGGCCTTGGAGATCAGCGCATGGGCCTCGGGCCAGGTCTGACTGCCGTGGCTGACGAACTCGTCGGCCGCGTGGGCACTGGCGATCGCCGTCCCGATCGCGGCCACAGCAGTGATCGCGCCGGCGGCAAACGCGACCGGACCCATGAAGACCGGCCGCACGCGCGGGTCGCGCGCGCGCGCCGCCTCGAACAGCCACCACAGTGTCCAGCCCAGCGCGAGCGAGCCCAACGCGGCGATCACCGAGCCGGCAATGTCCTGCGCGATCCGCTTGTGCTCGGTGATCAGCCCGAGGGTTTCCTCGTTGACCTTGACATGCGCGCCGGGCAGCTGGACGAGCACGGCCAACATGACCAGGACGCCGGCGGCTCCGGCCACGACAACCTGCCGCGTGCGAACGCGGGCCTCGTAGGCAAGCCGTTCCTCGGGCTGCATGGTGCTCAGTCTAAGTGGGATCCGATTCGCGCGGGGCGGCGGGGCGGCTACCATTGGTCGCATGGAAGGAAGTGGATTCGGAGGCCTGTTCGGCGACCCGGATGAGCTGCAGCGCCGGCTGGGCGAGTTCGCCGAGCAGATGCAGGGCGCTCAGCGTCTGGCCTGGGCGGATAACGCGATCAAGCTCGCGGTCGACCTGACCGTGGCTGCCATGAATCGCATCAACATCCAGGGCACGACCGAGCAGCAGGCAGAGCAGCTACGCACGGTGATGGCGCACATCTTCCCGGAGGCCGTCACCCTGGTGCGCGAGGCCCGCGAGGGCCTGCAATAGCCGGCCACCCCAGCTGACTAAGACTGCGCAAGCGCCCCGAGCACGAGCTCGTCGTGCTCGGCCGGCTTGACGTTGCGGAAAACCTCGCGGATCGTGCCGTCCGGCCCGATCACGAACGTCGTCCGCTCGTTGCCCATGTACGTGCGGCCGTAGCGGTGCTTCTCGACCCACACCCCGTACGCCTCGGCCACTGAGTGGTCCTCGTCCGAGAGGAGCGGAAACCCGAGCCCGTACTTCTTGTCGAACTTGGCGATCGGCTTGACGGCATCGGGCGAGACGCCCAGCACGACGGTGTCCGACTCGGCGTAGTCGGCGCGGTGGTCCCGCACGCTGCACGCTTGGGTTGTGCAGCCAGGCGTGTCCGCCTTGGGATAGAAGTACAGAACGACGTTCTGGCCGCGCAGACCGGACAGCGATACCTGATTGCCGTGCTGGTCGGAGAGGCTGAAGTCGGGGGCCTGATCGCCGGGCTTGAGCGCCATCGCGCGCCGATCCTAACCGAGCGGCGAGGTCGCCGGAACCCCGCCGGGGCCTGCCCCGACCTGCAAAACCGCACATGCCCCCCGTCCACTCGAGCCGTGCGCGATTCTCCACGCCCCAGATGCAAAAGCGCGCACGCGTCCGGCGAGATCGGCAAGTCGCGCACTTATGCACGTCCGCCCGCGATCCATCCTGACCTGTATCAGGCCGGTGGCCCCACCGGGGGCGACGGACCTGCGTCGTCGGTTCGACGCCGGTTGGCGCGGATCAGGTGCCCGTAACGGTGGTTGAACTCGGCGGTGGCGCGATGTGTGACGACCCGGGCGCCGTGGGCCGACTTCTTGACCGCGATCCGAGTCGCGCCCCCGATCAGCGCGACCCCTAACAGCGTGCCGAAATACCTCGAGCTGCGGGACCCGGGGCCGGCGATTTCATACGCCGTCTCCCGGAGGACGCCGAGACCGATCAGTCCGTAGTCCGGACTCGGTTTGGGCGGGAGGCGCTCCCTCTGGCGGCGGATCCCCTCCACCAGTGCGCCAAGCGCGATCAGGGTGGCGATCCGCGAGTTGGTGTCAACCGGGATCCCGAAGAGTCTCCGCAGCGCCCGGCGACGAGCCTCGTTGGCGAGCATGGTGGCGACCTGCGCATCGGCTGCGAGCAGGCGAACGCCCCCGAAGTACCCCTCGGGCCGGATTCGCGCCAGCTCGGCTGCAGCCTGCCCGATCGGAGGGACGGGAGGAACAGGAACGTCCGGAGCGGTCACGCGAGCCACCGTAGGCAGCCGGGGGGCAGCGGCCATCACCCGGTTCGGGTGAAGGCTCTGAACCCCGCCCTACTTGAGCAGACGCGAGAGCCGCCGGTCCTTGAGGAGCTTGCCCTCGGTCTGGCACGTCGGGCAGTAGCACATGACGTAGTCCTCGTAGAACACGGCTTCGAGCTGGTCGCCGCAGCGCGGGCAGGGCTCGCCGTTACGGCGGTGCACGGTGAGCGGCATCGGCAGCTTGTCCGGGATCGGCAGCGACAGCGTCTGCTCGTAGTGCGCGATCGCACCGCCGAGCACGCGTACGGTCGTCTCGCGCAGACGCGAAGCCTCATCGGGCTCGAGATCCGACCCTCGCTTGAACGGCGAGATCATCGCGGTGTGAAGGATCTCGTCGACCCACGAGCGGCCGATCCCGGCAATCACGTGCTGGTCACGCATGAGGGCGTAGAGCGGCCGCGGTTGGTCAAGCAGCTCGTCGAACGGTGGCGGGTCGGGCCAGGCGTCGGGCCCGAGTTCGGCGATCGTCTCCTCGTCCGCTACGTCCGGGGTGCGGAGCACCTTGACCCAGGCTCGCTGGCGCGTGCCGAACTCGCGCAAGCGGAGCTCGCGGCCGTCGGTCAGCCGGACTAAGAAGCGCGAGGTCCGGTCACGCAGCGACGCGCGCGAGTCGAACAGCTGCAGGCGTCCGGCCGACATCAGGTGGATCTCGATCACGAGATCGGCGTCGAGCTCGACCAAGAACAACTTGCCGCGGCGCCGCATACGGTCGACGCGCCGCCCCGCCAGCGCCGTCAGCGGCGGATCGAACGTCTTGAGCGCGTTGATCCCGGGCGCGAGCGCCGATTCGATCTCACTGCCGGCGACGGCAGCGCCGATCAGGCGCGCGGTGATCTCGACCTCAGGTAGCTCGGGCATGACTTGATTCGAGATTAGCTGGCGTCGCTAGGCTCACGGACTCGATGCCCACCGCGCTCGCCCCCGACGACATCGTCCGCACCCATGCCGACGCCGCCGGCAACCCACGCGAGCCGCTGATCGTGCTCGAGCCACTGATCGAGTGGCTCGCAACCAGCGGGCTGGACGTACCCGAGGACCTCTCTGCCGTGCCGGTCGGCGAAGGTCATTCGAACGTGACGTTCGTGCTCTCGACGGGCGTGGTGCTCCGTCGCCCGCCCCGCGGTCCGCTGCCGCCGAGCGCTCACAATGTGCTGCGGGAGGCCCGGTTGCTGCGCGCGCTGGAGGGCACGCCGGTGCGAGTGCCCAAGATGCTGGCGGCGTGCGATGACACCGGCGTCATCGGCGCGCCGTTCTACGTGATGGAGCGGGTCCCCGGCGAGGTGATCGCGGACTCGATTCCCGACCCGCTCGACAACCCGGAGCAGCGGGCCCGGATCGCCCAGGAGTTAATCGACGCGCTGGTCGAGCTGCATGCGGTCGACTGGACCCGGCTCGACCTGGAAGGCTTCGGGAAACCCACCGGCTACCTCGAGCGCCAGCTGCGCCGGTTCACGGGTCTGTGGGAGCACAACCGCACGCGCGAGCTCGCCCAGGTCGAGGAGGTCGGTGCCTGGCTCGCCGCCAACATGCCCGACTCGCCCCGGGCGACGATCGTGCATGGGGACTACCGGCTCGGCAACACGATGTTCGCGCCGACCGCCCCCGCCCATCTGATCGCGATCTTCGACTGGGAGATGGCGACGGTCGGCGACCCGCTCGCCGACGTTGGCTATCTGCTGATGCACTGGACCGAACCCGGCGACCGATTGGGCAAGTTCAACCTCAACAATGTGACCCTGCGGACCGGCTTCCCCACCCGCGCCGAGCTGGTGACGCGCTACGAGGAGCGGTCCGGCCGCTCGATGCAGGCGCTCGACTGGTACGTCACGCTCGCGCTGTGGAAGGCGGTCGTGTTCATGGAGGGCAATTACAAACGCGCCACCGCCGGTTCCACCGACGACCCGTATCTGAAGACATTCGAGGAGGGCGTGGTCGAGATCGCGGACCGCGCCGTGGCGGTCTCGCGGCATGGCCTCTGAGGACGGGCACTACCGGGGGCTGCTCGTGGATTGGGGCGGCGTCCTCACGACCGACGTGTTCGATTCGTTTCGCGCCTTCTGCGAGCTGGAGGGGCTCGCGCCGGATGCGATCGCAAGCGCGTTCAGTAATGACGTCGACTGTCGGAATCTCCTGATCGCGTTCGAGACCGGTGAGCTCCCGGAGGAGGAGTTCGAGGTGCAGTTCGCCCCGTTCCTCGGCGTTGCCGCGCGCGGGCTGATCGACCGGCTGTTCGCCGGCTCGGCCCCCGAGGAGGAGATGATCGAGGCCGTGCGCCGGGCCCGCTCTGCCGGCATCAAGACCGGGCTGGTGTCGAACTCGTGGGGAACCCGGCGCTACCCCCGCGCGCTGCTGGACGAGCTGTTCGACGGAGCGGTGATCTCCGCCGAGGTCGGGATCCGCAAGCCTTCGCCTGAGATCTACGCACTCGGTGCGGAGCGCATCGGGCTGGAACCGGAGGCGTGCGTGTTCGTCGACGACCTGCCGTTCAACCTCGTTCCGGCGACCGCGCTCGGCATGGCCGCCGTGCACCACCGGCGTGCCGAGGAGACGATCGCCGAACTCGAACGGCTGCTCGGCGTCGCTTTGGGATGAAGGCGCTTAACGTCCGCAGGCCCGGACGAATCCGGGCCCGCGAGACGTGCTTATACGAGGACGCTTACTGGATCTGGTTGAGTTCCGTCTCGTCCGCGTTGACGACCGACCTGGGTAGCGGCGAGAAGTCGAGCGAAGGCCCGAAGCTCTGGCCCTGTGTGATCGCATAGCCGATGAACGACCGCAGGAGGGCTCCCTGCGGAGCGTTTGTCGGCGCGAACACGTAGGTGAACGTCGAGATCGGATACGCCTTCTTATGGCTTCTCCCTGGGTTGATCGCGTTCACGGCTTGGTCTGGGGCCGCGCTGACCCCGGCCGCCGCCGCTGCGATTGCGCTCAAGTTCGGAACGGTGTAGTTGCCGGCGCTGTTCTTGACCGCCGCAGCCGGGAGCTTGTTAGCGATCAGATAGGCCGCCGTGATGTAGGCGATTGCGCCGTTCGTGGCGAGGACTGCCTGCGCCATACCTTCGTTGCCCTTCGCGCCGACGCCGGTCGGGAAGGACACCGTCGTCGAGGAGCCGACCTTGCCGGAGAACGTGCTGCTGATGTCCGACAGGTAGCGCGTGAACGCGTAGGTGTCACCCGATCCGTCGCTGCGCCAGAACACCTGGATCTTCGTGCCGGGGATCTTGAGGCCCTTGTTCAGCTTCTTGATCGCCGGGCTGTTCCACTTGGTGATCTGTCCCAGATAGATCTGGGCGAGCACCGGACCGGTCAGTTTGAGCGTCGATCCCTTCGGCCTCAGGCCGTTGAGGTGGTAGCTGACGCCGACCGCACCCAGCGCCCAGGGGATCTCGACGATGTTGGCCGGGACGCCCGTGTACACATCCAGCGGTGCGTCGGAGGCGCCGAAGTCGACCAGGCCGGCCGCGATGTCCTTCTCTCCGGTGCCCGAGCCGACGGGGGAGTAGTTGACCAGGGTGCTGTTAGCCGTGTCCCAGACCGCAGCCCATTCAGCCTCGATCGGGGCGACCAGTGTCGAACCGGCACCGTTGAGCGTAGGCGTGGCGGCGCTTGCGGCGACGGCGCTAAGGCCATAGACGCAGCCCGCGAGCAACGCGGCGCATGTCAAACTGGCCAATCGCTTGGAGAGCAAAGCAGAACTTCCTTCCTTATTGGGAATCCCGATAGCTCGGCGTGGTTCCGGCCGCCCCAGCCCGAGCGGCGCTAAGCATCCCGATGCAAAATTGGTCAACTGTGGCCAGATTGTGACCGTGTTGTAGAAAACCTGTGAACGCAAGCGCCTCGCATGTCCCGTCGAAGGCGTTTTCCTTACGCTTGCGCGCCGATGTCCACGTCGGCAAGGTTGCTACCCGGGCGGCGGGGTTCCCCGGCCCGCAGGGGAACTCGAAGGCGCCCGGCCGGCAAGGTTGGTGACCGGGTCCTGTTCGGCCTTTGCGCGTTCGCCGGCGTCCTCGTGGTCCTCGTGCTGGCGGACCTGATCTACCAGCTGGTGAACAACTCCAGCGCGGCCATCGACAAATTCGGCATCGGGTTCCTCTGGCACACGGCCTGGAAGCCAAACCTCAGCATCGAGGGCGCCGGGGCGCTGATCTACGGGACGGTCGTAACCTCGGCGATTGCGGTGGTGCTGGCGACGCCGCTCGGGGTCGCGATCGGGCTGTATCTGAGCATGATGGCGCCGAGGCGCGTGCGAGCCATTGTTGGGCCGCTGATCGAGATGCTCGCAGCGGTCCCGAGCATCATCTACGGGTTCTGGGGCCTGGTCGTGCTTGTCCCGTTCATCGACAGCCTCGAGCCGGGACTGCACAGCGTGCTCGGGTTCATCCCCCTGTTCGGGCAACCCTCGACGATCGGAATCAGTCTCCTGAGCGCTGGAATCGTCCTCACGATAATGATCTTGCCGATCATCTCGGCGCTGAGCCGCGACCTGTTCCTGACCGTCCCGACGGAGCTCAAGGACGGAGCCGCGGCGCTTGGCGCGACCCGTTGGGAGGTGATCCGGGGGATCGTGCTGCCGAGCACGTCGTCGGGCGTCGGCGCGGCCGTCGTGCTCGGGCTTGGGCGCGCGCTCGGCGAGGCGATCGCGGTGTCCTTCGTGATCGGGGACGTGACCTCGATCCATGCTTCGGTGTTCGAGCCCGGATCCACCATCGCGGAGCACATCGCCAACCAGTTCGAGTCTCCAGTCAATGCGCTCCACACCGCGGCGATGTTCTACGCCGGATTCGTCCTCGTCGTGATCTCGCTGCTCTGCAGCCTCGCGGCCCGGACGATCGCCGGCCGGTTCGACGTCAGCGCCGGAATGCTGGCCAAGACATGAGCACGTCGACTCCTATCACGCTGGGCGAGACCGGGCTGTTTGACCCGACCGCGCCGCTGACGCCGTCGGGCAACCTCCGCCGGCGGGCAGTCGTCGACCGCTTCGTCCAGATCGTCGCGACGACAGCCGCATTCGCCGCGGTGGCGGTGTTGGTGATCGTCGTCTATGGGGTAGTGGTCCGCGGCGCCGCGGCTCTCAATCTGGGTTTCGTCTTTACCAACCCCCAGGGGCTGGCCAGCGGCGGGATCGCCAACGCGCTGCTCGGGACCCTTGAGGTCGTCGCGGCCGCAGCCGTGATCGCCCTGCCGCTGGGGATCCTCACCGGGCTCTACCTGACCGAGTTCGCCGGCGCCCGGTCGCGCACTGCGCGAATTCTCAAGCTCGCGCTGGACATGATGCAGGGCCTGCCGACGATCGTGGTCGGACTCTTCGTGTACGGGCTGATCGTGATCCCGATGCATACGGAGTCAGGCTTCGCCGGCGCTATCGCGCTGTCGATCGTGATGCTCCCGTTAATCGCCCGGGCCAGCCAGGAGGTGCTGTTGCTGGTCCCCGGCACCCTGCGCGAGGCCGCCGACGCGCTCGGTGTGAACCGTTGGCGCGCCGTGGTCACGGTGATCCTGCCGGTGGCTACCGGAGGAATCGTCACGGGGGCGATCCTGGCCATCGCACGCGCCGCCGGCGAGACCGCGCCGCTCTTGATCTGCGACTCGCTCTTTAACCCGACCAGCACGTCGTTCAACCTGTTCCACGGCGTCCCCAGCATCCCGATGCTGATCTACACGTCTTATGACCTGCCGCTGGCATCCGCCGTCACCCGGGCCTGGGGGGCCGCGCTCGTGCTGATGATCTTCATCCTGCTCGCCAACATCGTCGCGCGCCTGGTGCTCGCGCGCAGCCGTGCAAAGATGGGCACATGACCGACCAGGACAGGTCCGCCAGCATGATCATCCGCGGCGATATGCCGGCGGGCCGCGTCCGCCTCCGGACCGAGCCAGTGCTTCCGGTCATTCGACCCGAGGTGAACGGCGGCGGGACCGAGACCCGCCCGGTGGTGTTCGATATTCGCGACATGGCCGTGTACTACGGGAGCAACCGTGCCCTGGTCGGCACGACGATGAAGATCTACCGTCACATGGTCACCGCGGTGATCGGGCCTTCCGGGTGCGGGAAGTCGACCTTCATCCGCAGCCTCAACCGGATGAACGACTCGATCCCGGGGTTCCGGCTAGAGGGTCAGGTCCTGTATCACGGCAACGACGTCTACGGCAGCGGCGCCAACCGGGTCGAGGTGCGGCGCCGGATCGGGATGGTGTTCCAGAAGCCGAATCCGTTCCCGAAGTCGATCTACGACAACGTCGCCTGGGCGGCCCGGAACCTCGGGATGAAGCAGCGCCTCGACGAACGGGTCGAGGAGGCGTTGCGCCAAGCGGCGCTCTGGGAGGAGGTCAAGGACCGGCTGCGCGACAGTGCACTCAGCCTGTCCGGTGGCCAGCAGCAGCGTCTCTGCATCGCCCGTGCGATCGCGATCGAGCCGGATGTGCTGCTGCTCGACGAGCCGGCGTCGGCACTCGACCCGGTGTCAACGGCGGCGATCGAGGGCCTCATGCACGACCTCAAGCACCGGTTCACGATCGTGATCGTCACTCACAACATGCAGCAAGCCGCCCGCGTGGCTGACCGCACCGCCTTCTTCAGCCTCGACTCGACCGGTGCCGATCGTACGGGCACCCTGATCGAGTACGGCGACACCCAGACGATCTTCCGAGGCGCGTCGGACCTGCGCACCCGGGACTACGTCGCCGGCCGTTTCGGCTGAGACGGGCTCTATCTGAGCCGGTCGGCTAGAAGATCGACTCGCTCGGGACCTGCTGGAGGATCGGCTGCCCGCACTGCCAGCAGAACGACGCGCCGGTGCTGTGCGGCGCCCCGCACGTAGCGCACGTGCCGGCCGTGGCATTGTGCTCCAGGCGCAGGATCCGCTCGACCTCGCCGAGCTCTGAGTCGGCGTCCTGAAGCAGCGCCGCGCGCTTGATCAGCACGTCGACCCGGATCCGATCCCGGATTGCCATCTCGTAGACCAGCCCGCCCAGGTCCCATTGGAGTTCGGCCACCCGCGCCTTGAGGACGTCCCGCCGACGCTCGAGGTCGATCACCTGGCTCTCAGTGGGTGGGGCGGGCGGCGCGCCGCCCGCGCCGGGGGCCGCGGTCGAGCCCGCCGCGCTCGGCGCGGCCGCCGAGCCGGTCTGCGGTTCACGCTCTTGTTGCTTGCCTCGTCCGGGCAGCCGCATGGCCATACCCCTCTCAGCCTCCCCCGAAGAAGTTTCCGGTGAACTTCCCGCCCTGGCACCCGGCCTGGCCGCTGCTGCATTTGCCGCCGGTGGTCACGGTGGGCGGCGCGAGGTTATTCCCGCTGCCGAGCACCTTGCCGGCGGCCTGGACGGCCTTCTTCTGGACCGTCTTGGAGGCAAGGGCGGCTTTCTCCTTGGTCACCGTCTTCTTGCTGACGTGAACGCCGCTGCTGCTACTGCTCGAGCCGCTCGTCGCCGGGGTCGTCGCGGTGGTCGCCGCCGCTGCACTACTCCCGCCGCCTCCCTGGACGGTGATCACCTGAGGCGCGGAAGCCTTCGGCGCGGCCGCGTTCTTTCCGCTGTGCCCGATCAGGACGCCGAGCCCAATGGCCAGCAGCAGCACACCCACGAACGACACCAAGGTTGCGCCCGATGAGAGACGCGGTGTACGGGGACCCGCGCTCGAGCGGGCGCGCGTTGACCGCACTTCGGTAACCGGCTCGGCCTTCGGCAAGGTCGACTGGCCGCGGCGCTCGCCGCACTGGACGCAGTAGCGCTGATCATGAGCGAGCGGCGAGCCACAATTGCTGCACCTATCGCCCGACCCGGCAGCGGGGACAGCGGGCAGTTCACGCGTCGGCGCCGGCGCAGCAGCGAGCTCCCGCGTCGGCGGGTCCGGTCTCGCCTCGCCCTCGCGGTCCTGCGGATTTATCGACAGCGCCTTATCTCCGTCTTGAGTGACGTACTCGTTGAGGGCGCGTTTTAGCGCTCCCCGCGCCTAGTATCCGGCGCGGTCGGGGGCCAATTGTGAACATGGCGTGACCAAGACGGGACGAAACGGTGTCTTGGCCGATGCCGGTACCAGGGCCAAGTTGTGCAGAACTAGACTCAAGCCGTGCGCGACCTTGGCCCCGACGGCAGCGATACTAACCGGCCGCCGGTGACCCCCGAGACCGCAGCTGAGACCGCGTCGCCCGCCGTCGATCGATGCGCGGAGTGCAACGCGCGGCTGACTCACGACCAGCGCTACTGCGTGGAGTGCGGGACTCGGCGCGGGCCGTTGCCCGAGCACGTCGCGGGGCTGATCGGGGCGTTCCGCGAGCAAGGACCCGCCGCGACGCTCCCGCCGGGGACTCCCCTCGCCGACACCGTTCGCGACGGGGTGGGTGGGGTGGGTGGGTCGCCCATTCCTCGTGGGCAGCAGTTCGCGCTGCCCGGGCCCCGCGCCGCCGCGGCCGCGGTGATCGGAATGCTCGGGTTCGGGGTGATTATCGGCTCGCTCGCGGGCGGAACCAGCGTCGCCACCCTGGCCAGCGCACCACTGATCGTGGTCGGCCTTGCCCACACGACTCCGAGCGCGGTGACCGTGCAGGCCGCCGGGTCGAACGCGTCGGGTGGCGGTGGCGGTGGCGGTGGCGCCTCCGGAGGCGGTGGCGGGGGTTCCCAGGACGTCGCACAAGCCTCCGCATCTCCCAGCACCTCGCCGACCTCGGCCAGCCCCACCGGCACGGACACGGGCACGACAACCGCGACCGGCTTCGACGGGCTTCCGCCGCTCAAGCACGTGTTCCTGATCGTGCTCTCGGACCGCCGCATCACCAAATCATTCGACGGCGGCACGAGCGCCGGCTATCTCGGCGGCGCCCTGCGCCGCGAGGGAGAGCTGGTCCTGAACTACTACGCGGTGGCTGGGGCGCCGTTGGCCAACGAGATCGCGATGGTCAGCGGTCAGGGTCCGACCGCCCAGACGGCCTCCGACTGCCCGGTCTTTTCCCGCATCAAGTCGGGTCACAAGGGTGCTCGCAGTCAGATTCTCGGCACCGGATGCATCTATCCCCCGGCCACCAAGACGCTGGCCGGCCAGCTGACCAGCGCCAAGGACACCTGGAAGGCCTACATCCAAGGCGTCAGCACGAGCTCAGCCAGCGCGTGCAAGGTCCCGAAGACCGGCAGCAAGGAGCCGCAGACCGCCCGCACGAGCACCAGCTACCTCGCGTGGCGCAATCCGTTCATCTACTTCCGCTCGCTGACTACGGGTGGTGTCTGCCACAGTCAGGAGGTAGGCCTCGGTCAACTCGCGACCGATCTGAAGAGCGATAGCACCACGCCGTCGCTCGCCTACATCGTCCCGTCGCCGTGCGATGACGGCAGCGAGGCGGCGTGCAAGCCGCACGCCACTCCCAGCCTGGCCGGCGCCAACAAGTTCCTGAAGACAGTCGTGCCCGAGATCAAGCGCTCGGCCGCCTACAAGGACGACGGGATGATCGCGATCACGTTCGATCAGGCGCCCCAGACCGGCCCGGACGCCGACTCGACTGCGTGCTGCGGGCCGTCTTCCTACCCGAACCTGGCCAAGCTGACGACGCCGCCCGCGGTGCCGCCAGCGGCGATGGGAGCCGGCGGTACAACCCCGACCGCCACGACGACGACCGGGACCGACACGACCGCGACCGGAACGACCACAACCGGAACCGACACGACCACGACCGGTACGACCTCGACGACGGGCACGACGCCGATCGGGGTCGGCGGCGGCGAGACCACCCCGACGGGCGGTGGCGGTCAGGTCGGCCTACTCCTGATCTCCCAGTATGTGAAGCCCAACAGCATCGACGCACTCGACTACTTCAACCACTTCTCGCTGCTGGCCTCGATCGAGAAGATGTTCGGGCTGCACACACTGGGCTACGCAGGCGCGCCCGGGCTCCCCGTGTTCGGGGTCGGCGCGGTCAGCGTCTTCAATAACTACACGGGCTAATCGAACTCGATCGACTCGATCACCGGCGGGTCGACCGGCCGATCACCGGCACCCGTGGGGACGCCCTCGATCGCGTCGACCGCATCCATCCCGTCGGTCACCTCGCCGAACACGGTGTGTTTGCCGTCGAGCCAGGGTGCACTCGCGACGGTCACGATGAAGAACTGCGACCCGTTCGTGTTGGGTCCGGCGTTGGCCATGGCCAACGCGCCGCGCACCACCTTGTGCTGGTTGAACTCGTCCTTGAAGGTGTAGCCAGGCCCGCCCATGCCCGTGCCCTCCGGATCGCCGCCCTGGATCATGAAGTCGGGAATGACCCGGTGGAAGATGATTCCGTCGTAGAAATTGTCGGCGGCCAGCTTGCGGAAGTTGGCGACCGTCTCCGGCGCGTCCTCGTCGAACAGCTCGATCGTGATCGTGCCGTGGCTGGTGTTCATTTTCGCGGTTGACATGGCGGGCAGGCTACTGACCACGGCCGCGGCCGGTCCCGACGGGCCGGGCAACAGACGACGCGAGCGCCCCCGCGGCCGGCCCCCGCCCCCCGGGCCGGCCGCCTTCCCACGCTCAGCTGTTGGAAGCCGTCTGGATCGCGTTCAGCGTGCCGTCGACCGCCACCGTGGGCGCCGGCGAGCTCGGCGTCGCGGTGTCCGTGCAGCTGACCGTGGCCGTCTGGGCGCTCGTGGCCGATGCGACCGGGAGGATGAGTGGGATCGTCCCTGCTTCGGGCTGCGAGCTCGACCCCACGTTGACGGTCAGACTCTTGGTGATCGTGTTCGAGCTCGGAGTCCCGCCGGTCGTGCTCGAACTTCGCACCGACAGCGTGCAGTCGACCTCGACGTGCTGGTTGGCTGCCCCGTTGACCACCGCGTGCGGGTAGGCCAGAACCAGATACGACGACCCGGCGTTCAACGACTTCGCCGCCACCGTGGTCGAGGTCGAGCCGGCGGGGACGGTGACCGCGCTCGAGCTGGTCCCGAACTCGTTCGGCAGCGTCGGGGTACAGGTGACGTTCCCCGACTGCGCGACGGCGCTGACCGCGCCCGTGGAGCAACTCGACGAAAGCCTCAGCTGCACCTGGCTCGCGTTGACCTGCTGGCCGCCGACCGCTCCGTTGATGATCTTGCGCGGGCCGACGGAGTTGAACTTGAGCTTGAAGTTGCCCACGCTGCCGTTCTGGAGCTGCGCGGATCCGACGCTGTTCGGCGGCAGCTGGGTGGCCGCGTAGCCGACGCCGCCGAGCGCTACGAACAAGGCGGCGAACGACACGATCAGTGGCGCCGACGAGCGCCGGCGGACGAGCGATTTGAGCCGCAAATCGATACCTCCGAAGTGTTTGGTTGTGGACCTAACAACCGGTTGCTGTGCCACCCACCGGAACACACGGCACGCGCGCGAGTCGCGGCCGGCGAATTCGGAGCTGACAGAGACCTGACGCTAAGGCGCCGCCGGCAGGCGCCGCCGAAAAAATCCCAGTCAGACCGCGGTCGGCTCGAGCCTCACCGGCTGGCCGCACACTTCGGTCCCGCTGACCTCCGCCACGACGCGGTCGGCGTCCCGCTCGGGCACATCGAGCAGCGTGAACCGCTCGAGCACGCGGACGTTGCGCACCGACTCGCCGTCCAGTCCCGTGGCGGCGGTGATCGCGTGGATGATGTCGGAAGGCTCAAGTCCCTCGGCCCGCCCCATCGAAACGATCAACTTGCGCGCCGGGCCGTCGCCGTCACCCGACACGTGGGGCTTGGAGTGGCGGCGCGGCTTGGCCACGACGGGGAGAGGCGCCACGTGGGCGTCCTCCACCCAAGGAGCGAGCGTCACACCGGCGTTGTTCTCGATCGCGCGCAGCTCGCGACGCTGCTGAGGTTCGACGAAGGTAATCGCCCGGCCGCTGCGGCCGACCCGACCGGTCCGGCCGATCCGGTGCACGTATACGTCAGGCGAGGTCGGGATGTCGTAGTTGATCACGTGCGAGACGCCCGAGATGTCGAGACCACGCGCGGCCACGTCGGTGGCGACGAGTAGCGGCAGCCGGCCGTCCTTGAAGGAGATCATCACCCCGTCGCGGGCGCCCTGGGTCATGTCGCCGTGGATCGCCTTGACGTTCATCCCGCGGTCGCGCAGCGTGCGGTACAGCTGCTCGGTGCGCACCTTGGTCCGCACGAACACGAGGGCCTGGTCGGGCCGCTCGGCCCGCAGCACATCGACGAGCCGGTCGGGCTTCTCGCGCGAGCGCACCTCGAGGTAGAACTGCTCGACGGTCTCGACGGTGAGTGTCGCCGCCTGCACCTTGACCGTCACCGGGTTGTACAAGTACTGGTCGGCGAGCCGCCTGATCTCGGCAGGCATCGTGGCCGAGAACAGCGCGGTCTGGCGGCTCGAGGGTGTCAGCGCCAGGATCTTCTCGACATCCTCTAGGAAGCCGAGGTCGAGCATCTCGTCGGCCTCGTCGAGCACCACGAAGCGGGCCCCGTGCAGCAGCAGCATGTGGCGCGAGATCAGGTCCTTGACGCGCCCGACCGTGCCCACCACCACGTGGCCGCCGGCGCGCAGCTGGGCCGACTGGGAGCGGATGGGCGCGCCGCCGAACACGGCGACGACGTCCACCCCCTTGCGCCGGCCGTAGGCCCGCAGCGCCTGGGTCACCTGGATGCACAGCTCGCGCGTGGGCGTGAGCACCAGCCCCTGCACCTCGTGGTCGTCGGGGTTGACGTACTGGAGCATCGGCAACCCGAAGGCCGCCGTCTTGCCCGAGCCGGTCTGCGCCTGACCGATCACATCCAGCCCTTGGAGCAACAGCGGGATCGCCTGCTCCTGGATCGGGCTGGGCGACTCGTAGCCGACGTCGTGGACGGCTTCGAGGATATCCGGGTCGAGCCCCAGATCGGCAAACGTGGTCATTACTCCCGAAGATAGACGGCGGAGCGGGATCGGCGCGTATCGGCCTCGTGACTCGGCCCCGGCAACCCTTGACGGAAGATCGTTCGGAACCTTACCTTTAGGGACCGAACGGATTGTCCGATACGAGAGGTGAGCCCGGAAAAGCATGTCTGTGACCGCAGAAGAGAACGGCATCCCCGCCCACGTCTGGCGCGTCAGCGCGGTCGTGGTGATCGGATCGATCATGTCGATCCTCGACACCACGATCGTGAACGTGGCGCTCGCCACCCTGTCCCACAAGCTCCGCGCCCCGATCGCGGAGATCCAGTGGGTTGTGACCGGGTACCTGCTGTCGCTCGCCGCGGTGATTCCCGTCAGCGGCTGGGCCGCCCGCCGCTTCGGCGCCAAGCAGATCTACCTGCTCTCGCTCGTCCTATTCACTGCCGGATCGGCGCTGTGCGGCCTGGCGACCTCATCCACCGAGCTGATCATCTTCCGCGTGCTCCAGGGGGCCGGCGGCGGGATGATCCTGCCGGTCGCTCAGCTGATCATGGCCGACGCGGCCGGACCCAAGCGGATGGGCCGCGTGATGAGCATCATCGCGATCCCCGCGATGCTCGCCCCGATCCTCGGCCCCACCCTCGGCGGTCTGATCATCCAGAACGCGAGCTGGCGCTGGATCTTCTACGTCAACGTCCCAATCGGCTTCATCGCGTTCATCACCGCGCTGCGGATGCTGCCTTGGGTGCAGCGGGGAAAGGTCGATCCGCTCGATGTCCGTGGCCTGCTACTAATGGCCACCGGCCTGCCCTTGTTCACCTACGGCCTGGCCGAGGTTGGCATCACCGGCAGTTTCGGCTCGCCCAAGGTGATCGTGCCCTGCCTGACCGGGATCGCGCTCGTGGCGCTGTTCGTGCTCCACGCGCTTCGGGTGCCCAAGCCGCTGCTCGACCTGCGCCTTTACCGGCGCCCCACCTTCTCCTCGGCCTCGATCGCCATGTTCTGCCTCGCCGCCGCCCTGTTCGGCGGGATGATCCTGCTGCCGCTGTACTGGCAGGACGTACGTCTGGAGAGCGTGGTCGACACCGGGCTGTTGACCGCGCCTCAGGGACTCGGCGCGGCGCTCGCCATGCCGCTCGCCGGCAAGCTGACCGACCGGATCGGAGGCGGCGTGCCCGCACTGTTCGGAGTGACGCTGTGCGCGGTGGCGACCATCCCCTTCGGGCTGATCGGGGCCCACACCTCGATCGTCTGGCTGAGCGGCGCGATGTTCATCCGCGGGATCGGCATCGGGTTCGGCTTCATGCCGACGATGGCGGCCGCATTCGCCTCGCTCGATCGGTCCGAACTGGCGAGTGCCACGCCGCAGCTGAACGTGCTCCAACGGGTGGGCGGCTCAATCGGCACGGCCGTACTGGCGGTCGTGCTGACGCGCTCCCTCGCTGGCGTCCACACCCTGAGCGGCGCGGCCCACGCCTACGGCACCGCCTTTTGGGCCTCGGCGATCCTGGCCGCGCTCGGCATCGTGCCCGCCTTCGTCCTGCTGCGCGCCGAGCGCGCCGCCCGGGCAGCCAAGGGGGCGCAGGCCGAGGCCTCCCCCGAGGCGCTCGCCGAGGCGATCGCAGCATGAGCGCGGGGCGCCAGCTACACGCGCTTGGCGACGTGGTAAGCGACCGCGAGCTGGGCACCGCCGGCGAGCAGGTCGCGCGATCGTTCAAGCGCGCGATGGCTGCCGTGCGGCGGCTGCGCGGACGCGAGACCCACCGACCGGGCGAGCTCACAGACGCGCAGTACGGCCTGCTGTTCTGCCTTCGCGATCAGGCTCAGATGTCGGTGCGTGACCTCGCGTACGCCGCCGACCTGAGCCCGGCGAGCGTGACCGAGATGCTGGACGGGCTCGCGGCGGCCGGACTCGTCGACCGCCAGCGCTCCGACAGCGACCGGCGCGTGGTGCTCACCTCGCTCACCGACAGCGGGCGCGGGCTGGTCGAAGAGCGGCGCGCCCGGTTCGAGCCGCGACTCCGCGCCGCACTGGAGCCCTTCAGCGAGAACGAACTCGTGGTGGCCGCCGCGGTGCTCGAGCGGCTGCGCGATCTGTTCGAGGAGGTCGCCGACGAGCGGGGCACCTAGCTGCGGCGGAGAGTCGATCTCGATCAGTTCCTGCAGCAAAGTGACCACGGCCGCGTGCTGCTCGTCTGACCAGCGCGCTCGGCGACCAAGCGCCCCCAGTCGAGCGCCGCGTGTCGACCGCGTCGGTCGCGAAGCGATACAGGTCCTGGCGGCGGCGGTCATCGACGTTGTCGTTGTAGGCGCGCAGGATCGAGCCGATCACCGGACAGACCGACGTTGGTCGATCCCCGAACGCTCCCCGGCGAGCATCGACGCGAGCTCCATGACGCACACGACCTTGCCCGGGCGAGGATGGCGACCCGGACCCAGGCGAACCGTCTGGTGCGAAATGGCCATTGCCCCCGGTTATCGACCGGGGGCACGCGAGGGTTAGGCAGACACCCGCCCGTCGAGGTGCGAGCTGCCCTTCCGCGGGTCGCGCACACCGAAGTCGACGTTGTATCCGCCGCCGGATCGGTCGGCCTCGCAGAACTCGACCTTGCCCGGAAGCAGGATCGGCTTCTTGAACGCCACCTCGACCGTGAACGCATCTGGGAGGCGCGGCTCGAGCGCGGCCAGACAGCGCGCCGTGGTCCACATGCCGTGGGCGATCGCCGACGGGAAGCCGAACAGGCGGGCGCTGAGCGCATGCAGGTGGATCGGGTTCAGGTCGCCCGACACCGAGCCGTACCGGCGACCCAGGTCCCCCGGCAGCCTCCAGGTGGCGGTGGCGGGTAGCTCCTCGGCGCTCGGCAGATCACCGCCGGGAGCCGTGGCGCCCTCTAAGCCCCGTCCCCGCTTCAGGTTTGTCGACACCTCCTCCCACACGAGTTCCTCACCCACGCGGACCTCGGAGCGCAGCGAGAACTGCTTGCCGCGGGGGTGGTCCTCGACCGGGGTAGCCCGCACGTCGATCTGGAGCTTCTCCGACGCGCGGATCGAGCGGTGCTGGGTGATGCGGTTGTGGATGTGCACGAGGCCGATGGCCGGGAACGGAAAGCTCGGGTCGGTCATCAGCGAGAGCTGGAGCGGGAAGGCCAGGATGTGGGGATAGGTGGGCGGCACGGCCTCCCGCAGATCGAACGAACACACTCGGTCATACGCGGTGAGACGGTCGCCGTCGATGCCGACGTCGGTGAGCCGCAGCGTGGTATCCGGCACGTCGCGGCCGCCGCCGCCGACGAACGGCAGGTGCGAGGCCCCCGGGATCATCGCCGCCCCGGCGCGGGCGAACAGCGGCAACATCGACGGCGCGCTGTCCAGCTCGCGGGTCGCCATCAGGCGCCCACCAGGCTCTGCCCGCACACGCGCACCACCGTCCCGTTGACGCCGCCCGATGCCGGGCTGGCGTACCAGGCGATGGCCTCGGCCACGTCGACCGGCAGGCCACCCTGCGCGAGGCTGTTCATGCGCCGGCCCGCCTCGCGCGTGGCGATCGGCATGGCAGCGGTCATCTGCGTCTCGATGAAACCAGGTGCCACTGCGTTGATGGTCAACTGCTTCTTTCCGACCTCGCGCGCCATTGCATGCACCATCCCGATCACGCCGGCCTTCGACGCGGCGTAGTTGGTCTGGCCGGCGTTGCCGGCGATCCCGCTCATCGATGAGACCGACACGATTCGGCCGTTCTCGTGGAACACCTCGCGCCCGAGCAGCTCCTCGTTGATGCGCTCCTGCGCCGTCAGGTTGATCGCGATGACCTTGTCCCACTGCTCCTCGCTCATCCGCCCGAGCGTCTTGTCGCGGGTCACGCCAGCGTTGTGCACGACGACGTCGACCCCGCCGTGGTTCTCAAGCAGGTAGGTCGCGATGCGAGTCGGGGCGTCGTCGTCGGTGATGTCGAGCACGAACGTCGATCCGCCCAGCCCGCCGATCGTCTCCTCGAGTTCGCGCTCCAGGGCGGGCACGTCGAGCCCGATCACGTGTGCGCCGTCGCGCGCGAGAACCTGCGAGATCGCCCGGCCGATCCCGCGCGAGGCGCCGGTGACCAGCGCGTACTTACCGGCCAGCGGACGCTCCCAGTCGATCCCGTCGGCGCTGAGCGCGCTGGCCCCGATCCGGACGACCTGACCCGCGACGTAGGCCGACTTGGGCGAGAGATAGAAGCGAAGCGTCGACTCGATCTGATCCTCGGCCTTGCGGTCCACGTAGATCAGCTGCGCGGCGGCGCCGCGGCGGACCTCCTTGCCGACCGAGCGCACGAACCCCTCGAGCGCCTGCTGGGCGGTCGCCTGGCGGGGGTTCTTGCAATCGTCCGGCGGGGTTCCCAGCACGAGCACCCGTCCGGATGGCCGGACTCGCCGGATCGCGGGATGCAGGAACGCCCACACCTCGTGCAGCTGCGTGGAGTCGGCGATTCCGCTGGCGTCGAACACGAGCGCCTTGAACGTCTCGTCCTCGCGAGCGGCTTCCGCGTTCCAGACCCGCGCTTCGATCCCGGCGTCGGCCGCCGCGGTGCGCACGTCCTGTTCGAGCGGGGTGTGGACGTCGGCCTCAATCGCTTTGAGGACCTTGGCCACGGCCCCGGACAGGCGTCCGCCGCGAGCCGCGCCCAGCAGCACCGGGCCGCTCACGACCGGTTGCCCGGGCTCGTAGCGCTCGAGCTTGAACGGCGTGGGCAGACCGATCTGCTTGGAGACGATCTTGCCGATCGGGGTGTTCACCAGTTGCTGATAGCGGTCGCTCATGCTGCCTCCATGATCGCGGTGACTCCTAGTCCGCCGGCGGCGCAGATCGAGATCAGGCCGCGGCTGCCTGAGCGGTGGGGGTGGATGGCGGGATCCAATTCGGCGAGCGCCTTGGCCAGGCCGGCGACGATTCGCCCGCCCGTGGCGCCGAACGGATGGCCGGCGGCCAGGGAGCCGCCGTGGGTGTTCAACTTGTCGCGGTCGATCGACCCGAGCGGGGCGTCGAGGCCCAGTCGCTCGCGACAGTAGACGGGGTCCTCCCAGGCCTTGAGCGTGCACAGCACCTGAGCCGCGAACGCTTCGTGGATCTCGTAGAAGTCGAAGTCCTGGAGCGTGAGGTTGTTGCGCTCGAGCAACTTCGGCACGGCATAGGTGGGCGCCATCAGCAGCCCCTCGCGCGCGTGCACGTGGTCGACTGCCGCGGTCTGGGCGTCGATGATGTAGGCCTGGACCGGCAGCTCGTGCGCGGCCGCCCACTCCTCACTGGCCAGCAGCACAGCCGAGGCGCCGTCTGAGAGCGGGGTCGAGTTGCCGGCCGTCATCGTGCCGTTCTCGCCGCCGAACACCGGCTTCAGCTTGGCCAGCTTCTCGACGCTCGAGTCCGGGCGCAGGTTCTGGTCGCGCTCGAGACCGAGGAACGGTATGACCAGGTCATCGAGGAAGCCGGTGTCGTACGCCGCCGCCAGGTTGCGGTGGCTGGCCACAGTGAGCTCGTCCTGCTCTTCGCGCGTGACGCCCCACTCGCTGGCCATGATCGCCGCGTGCTCGCCCATCGACAGCCCTGTGCGTGGCTCGACGTTACGAGGCAGCACCGGGACGATCTGCTGTGGGCGGAGCTTGGTCAGCGCCGTCAGCCGCCCCGTGGTGCTCTTGGCCCGGTTGGCTCCGAGGAGCACCTGGCGGAGGTCCTCGTTGATCGCGATCGGCGCGTCCGAGGTGGTGTCGAAGCCGCCGGCGATCGCGGAATCGACCTGACCGAGCGCGATCTTGTTGGCGACCAGGATCGCCGCCTCGAGGCCGGTCCCGCATGCCTGCTGGACGTCATACGCCGGCGTGTGCGGGTTCAGGCGCGAGCCTAGGACGCACTCGCGAGTCAGGTTGAAGTCGCGGCTGTGCTTGAGCACGCCGCCGGCGGACACCTCGCCGAGCGTCTCGTCCTCGAGCGCGAACTTCGAGATCAGGGCCTCGAGCGTCGCGGTCATCATGTCCTGGTTGGACGCCCGCGCGTACGGGCCGTTCTGGCGCGCGAACGGGATTCGGATGCCGCCGAGCACCGCGGCTCGGCGGACGCTTGCGTTCATGTATCGAATACTCCCCTGCGGGTTCGTTAGCTACACCTGTGTAGCTTAATCCCGCAGGTCTGGGTTGGTCGCAGTCGTGAACGCGCCGCCGGCGACCGCCTTGGCCACCAGTCTCGGAGCCAAGATGCGCGCCGCCGCCGCGAGCCAGTAGTAGCGCGGTGCGTAGCGCTCGGCCTTGCCGTTCAGCGCGCAGTCGGCGATCGCGTCCGCCACTACCTCTGGCTTGGAGACGATCAGGCGCCGGAGCGGGTGCGCGAGCAGCTCGGTGGCGGGAAAGCCCTCGGTGGCGACGAACCCGGGGAGAACCAGCCCGACGTGGACGCCGTGAGCCCGCTCTTCGGCGGCCAGTGCGTCGGACCACCCGGCGAGCGCAAACTTCGCGGCCGAGTAGCCACCGCCGTTGGGCCGGGCCACCCGGGCCGACGTGCTCGAGACGTTGACGACCGCGACGGGCCTAGTCGAGCGGGGCGCCGTGGCGCGGAGCAGCGGGAGCAGCGCCTCGGTCAGCCTGACCTGCGCGTCGAAATCGATTCTCATGTGCCGCTCGACGTTCTCCCACCCGCTCTCGCCGAACGTGCCCGCCCAGCGCGCGCCGGCGTTGTTGACGAGCAGGTGGAGCTCGCCATGGGCGCGGCCGACCGCCTCGAGCACGGTCGCCGGCGCGCCGGGGTCGGTCAGGTCGACCGCCACGACGCTGGCCCCACCGAGGCTGTTTGCCAGCTGGTCCAGTTTGTCCTGCCGGCGGGCGACCAGCACGAGCTTCGCGCCAGGCTCGCGGGCGAGCCGGCGCGCGGCCGCCTCCCCGATCCCGCTCGAGGCGCCGGTGACGACGGCTACGTATGGCTGTCCGGATGCCAAGCCGCGTCAAGGCTACCCGGGTCGGCCGGGTGCTTAATCCGCGGGTTCTCGATCCCCACCAGCGAGATCAGGCCGCCGAGCACGGCAAGTCCGGCCGCCACGTCCATCCCGATCCGGAAGGCGTGAACCGAGGCATCGACGAGCGCCTGGTGGGCGGCGGGCGGCCCGCTCGTCACCAACGGCCGCGTGCGCGCCGCCTCGATCACCGAGTGCGCGCCGGGCTTCCGACCGAGGTCGTGCTCGAGCCGCGCGACGAAGGCCGCCGAAACCGCCGCGCCGACCGCCGCGATTGCGAGCACGCTCGCGATCCGGGACACCGCGTTGTTGGTGCCGCTGGCCAGCCCCGAATAGCCCGCTGGCACCGACCCGAGCACGGTCGCGGTGAGCGGCGCCACCGTGGCCGCCAGCCCCAAACCGAACACGAGCACCGCCGGCAGGATGACCGTGGGATAGCTCGGATCAGCCCCAACGCGCGTGAACAGGAGCAGGCCGGCCCCGGCCACGATCGGGCCGGCGGTCATGAACAGGCGCGGCCCGAGCCGATCGGACAACGCACCGAAGCGCCGCGACAGGGTGAAGATCATCAGCGTGATCGGCAGTAGCGAGAGCCCGGCGGCGATCGGTGTGTAGCCGCCGACCTGCTGGAGGAAGACGACGACGAAGAACGTCGACACGCCAAGGCCCCCGTACATGGCGAGCGTGGTCAGGTTACCCACCGTGAAGTTGCGCACCGCGAACAGCCGGAGGGGCAGCATCGGTTCGGGAGCGCGGCTCTCCCAGACCACGAACGCCACCAGGATCGCCACACCGGCGACGATCGGCACCGCGACCCGCGGATCCCCGAAGCCATAGCGCGGCTGCTCGATGAGGCCGAAGACTGGACCGGCGAAGCCGAGCACGCAGAGGACGGCGCCGATCCAGTCAACCTGCCGCGCCGACCGCACGTCGGGTGGCAGCCGGCGCAGCAGCGCCACCGTGGCGAGCACCGGGACGATGTTGATGACGAAGATCCACCGCCACGAGGCGGCCTGGACAAGCACCCCGCCCCCGAGGGGTCCGATCACGGTCGCCACGCCTGTCCATGCCGTCCACGTCCCGATCGCGGCCGCGCGCTCACCGGGCTCGAAGTGGTCAACGATCAGGGCCAACGTGCTCGGCACGAGCAGCGCGCCGCCGACGCCCTGCAGCGCCCGAGCACCGATCAGAGCCGGAGCGCTGGGCGCGAGCGCGCACGCCAGCGAGCACGCTCCGAACGCGAGCAGTCCGACCGTGAATACGCGGCGGCGGCCAAGCACGTCACCCAGCGATCCACCGAGGAGCAGCAGCGAGGAGAGCGTCAGCAGATACGCCTCGACGACCCACTGCTGGTCGGCCAGGCTGCCGTGGAGGCTCGAGCGGATCGCCGGTAGCGCGACGTTGATGACCGTCGTGTCGAGGAACACGATGCCCGACCCGACGATGCTCGCGATGAGCACCGTTCGCTTGATGTCCTGGTCGCGCAACGCGGACCGCGAGGCCGAAGGCCTCGTCGGTGCGGTCCGCGGATCCATCATCTATCGGAGGCCGAAGGCCTCGTCGGTGCGGTCCGCGGATCCATCATCTATCGGAGGCCGAAGGCCTCGTCGGTGCGGTCCGCGGATCCATCAACCGGTGCCCGCGGCGAGCACCGAGTTCGGTTCGGAGCCCGAGAACGTCACGCTCTGCGCGAACGGCAGGCTGCGGTTGACGATCACGCAGAAGTCCTTGGTGCCATCGGTGCTCGGAACGCAGGCGCGATAGATCGTGCCCGCCTGGATCGTCAGCAGGCTGACGAACTGGAGGTTGCGCCGAAACTCGTCGGGCGCCCGGTCTCCGATCCAGGCCTGGGCGCGCGCGATCGCGTCGTGCGTGGCGCGCTGAGAGGCGTCGATCGCGCCGCGATGGGTCAGCCCGGTGATCGTGATGACGACGGTCACCGCCAGCACCATGACCGTGCCGGCGTAGTCGCGCGCGACGACAGTCGGCAGGTCGGGACGGAAGCGGCGCAGGAGCGCCCCGATCGGCCGCGACAGGAACAGGACCGCGAGCAGGTTGGCCACCAGCGCCAGCAGCCCGGCCGCCATCAGAGATTCGGTCGTCCCGGCAGGTGGGAGCTCGTGCCCGATGAACGCGTCCGCAGCGATCAGAACGACGAACGACGGCCACAGCCAGGCGCCGGCGCGCCGCCAGCGCATCCGCACGAGGCGTGTGCGCGCGCGCGACAGAGCGCCGTCCATGCGTCCAAGACTAATGAGATTGGTCGGCGGCGCCTGACAGCGGCGCCTTAGGGCGGCCGGCCGTCATCAGGCGGACCGTGGAATAAACTCGAACCAACCCAATCGGAGCTCGGCCGGCGATCCCGGACGGTTCGGTTGACCCGATCGAGGCGTCAGTCTCGATCGGCAGCATCCAATATCCGGGTCCGGACGCGGAGATCCCGCTCCGGCCCACGGAGAAAGGGAAACTTTCAACACATGGCCACTGACACGGTGCAGGCGGCTGCCGACGGAGCGGCGGCGGTAGAGCACCTCACCACCGAGGACCGGATCTGGCTGCTCCGCGCGATGCTGCTGATGCGGGGGCTCGAGGAGCGCGCGATGACCCTGTACCGGCAAGGCAAGGTACCGGGCTCCTTCTACGACGGATACGGGCAGGAGGCGGTGTCGGCCGGCGCGGCCTTCGCGATGGGCCCCGAGGACCGGCTGTGCATCCTGCACCGCGACCTGGCTGCCCACCTGATCCGAGGCGTCACCCCGGCACGGATCCTCGCCCAGTACATGGGGCGTGCCACCGGGATCACCGGCGGGCGCGACGGCAACGTCCATTTCGGCGACCGACACCTCGGTTGCGTCGGGATGGTCTCGATGCTGCCCGACATGATGCTGATCGCCACCGGCATGGCGATGGCGTTCAAGCTGCGGGGCGAGCGCCGCTGCGCGATGACCTGGTTCGGGGACGGCTCGACCTCACGCGGGGACTTCCACGAGGCGATGAACTGGGCCGGCGTGCAGAAACTGCCGGTCATCTTTGTGCTCGAGAACAACCAGTACGCGTACTCGACGCCGGTGGACAAGCAGTACGCGGTCGACCCGGTCGAGCGCGCCGCGGCCTACGGGTTCGTCGGGGTGACCGTCGACGGCAACGACGCGGAGGCGATGTTCGACGCCACGCGAGCCGCGCGCGAGCGGGCGCTGGCCGGCGAGGGCCCGACGCTGATCGAGGCCGTGACCATGCGCATGCACGGTCACGCCGCGCACGACGACATGAAGTACGTGCCCAAGGAGCAGGTCGAGGAGTGGCGCAAGCGCGACCCGATCGAGGGGCAGGAGGCGCGGCTCCGCTCGATCGGCGTCGACGTAGACGCCGTGCGCGCGGAGGTCAAGGCGACCATCGACGCCGCGGCTGAGGAGGCGCTGAGCGCGCCGATGCCCGACCCGTCGACCGCGACCGACGGGGTGTTCTGCGAGGGCGAGGCCGAGTCACTCGGTGATGGTCAGGCGCCGTGGAGCGGGTTTGGGGCCGCGTGATGCCGACGCTGACTTATCTCCAAGCGATTTCCGCCGCCCTGCGCGACGAGCTGCGGGCTGACGAGCGGGTGCTCCTGATGGGCGAGGACATCGGCGTGTTTGGCGGCGCCTTCAAGGTCACCGACGGGTTCATCGACGAGTTCGGTCCCGACCGGGTGATGGACACGCCGCTGGCCGAGTCGGGGATCATCGGCACGGCGATCGGAGCCGCGGTCGTCGGGATGCGCCCGGTGTGCGAGATGCAGTTCTCGGACTTCATCTCCTGCGGCTTTGACCAGCTGGTCAACGTGGCCGGCAAGATGCACTACCGCCAGGGGCTGGCCGTGCCCATCACCGTGCGCCTGCCCTCGGGTGGCGGGTTCTCGGGCGGGCCGTTCCATTCTCAGAACCCGGAGGCGTGGTTCATGCACTCCCCGGGGATCAAGGTGGTGGCGCCGTCGACGGCCGAGGACGCCAAGGGTCTGTTGCACGCTGCCATCCGCGATCCGAACCCCGTCTGTTACATGGAGCACAAGCATCTCTACCGGCGAGTCAAGGGCGAGGTGCCCTCGGGTGTGTTCGAAACCCCGTTCACCGCCCGCGTGGCGCGGCCGGGGTCCGATTTGGTGGTGATCGCGTACGGCGCCATGGTGCCGGTGGCACTGGAAGCCACCGAGGACGTGGACGGCGCTTCCGTGGAGGTGCTCGACCTTCGTTCTTTGGTGCCGCTCGATGAGGAGGCGATCCTCGACTCGGTCGAGCGCTGCTCGAAGGTCGTGATCGTCGATGAGGCGAATTCGACCTGCGCCGCCGGAGCCCAGGTGGCGGCGTTGATCGCGGAGAAGGGGTTCGAGTCGCTGGACGGCCCGGTCGTCCGGGTTGCCACCCCGGATGTCCCGATCCCGTTTTCGCCGCCGCTCGAGCAGGCGGTCCTGCCCGGTGTCGAGCGAGTCGAGGGAGGCGTGCCGTGAGCTCCTCGCGTACTGACGTTCTGGTCGACGTGACGATGCCCCAGATGGGGGTGTCGGTCGCCGAGGGCACCATCATCGGCTGGCGCGTCGAGATCGGCGACCGGATCGAGGCCGACGCGACGATCGCGGAGATCTCGACCGACAAGATCGACACCGAGGTGCCGTCGCCGGCCTCCGGCGTGGTGGCCGAGATCCTCGTCCCGATCGGCGAGACGGTCGATGTGGGCACGGTGCTGGCGCGGATCGCGCCCGTCGGTGGCGGCGGCGCTTCGGCGCCTCCGCCGTCTCCCCCGCTCGATGGCGAGCCCGGCGGCGCCCCGACCACCGAAACTCCATCTCCCAAAATCCCCCGGTCCGGAAACGGGCACCGGCGCTTTTCACCGGTCGTCCAGCGCATCGCCGCCGAGCACGGGATCGACCTCTCGCAGGTCGCGGGCACGGGGCGCGATGGCCGCGTGCGCAAGCAGGACGTGCTCGCGGTCGTCGAGTCGGCGCCGGTGGAGGAGCCACCACTGCACATCGAGAGCCCATACCGGCCCGAGCCGGTCGCGCCGCCCGCGCTCGCGCCTGCGGCGACGGCGGTGAGCGACGGCGCTGAGCTGTCGCGGATGCGGCGGCAGATCGGCGAGCACATGAAGCGGTCCCTCGACACGGCCGCGACGTGCACGACGTGGATCGAGGTCGACATGAGCCGGGTCGAGGCGGCCCGCGCGCGCGTCGGCGTGACCGCCCTGTCGTTCGTGGCGCGGGCGTGCGTTGACGCGTTGCGGGAGCACCCGGCGCTGAACGCCTGGCTCGAGGGCGAGCGCTACACGCGCCACACCGACGTCAACCTGGGGATCGCGGTGTCGCTGGGCGACGACGGCCTGATCGTGCCGGTCATCCCGCGGGCACAGGAGCTGTCGGTCGAGGGGCTCGCGGCGCGGATTCGCGATGTCGCCCGCCGTGCGCGGTCGCGGGAATTGAGGCCCGACGATGTCCAGGGCGGCACGTTCACGATCACCAACCCCGGGCAGTACGGCTCGATCATGGCCACGCCGATCATCAACCTGCCGCAGGTGGGGATCCTCGACTTCGAGGCGGTGATCAAGCGGGCGGTGGTGGTGACCGACGCGGACGGCAACGACTCGATCGCGATCCGCCCGATGACGATCCTCGGGCTGAGCTGGGATCACCGGGCTTTGGATGGCGCGCTGTCCGCCCAGTTCCTGGCCACCGTGAAGAGGAACCTGGAGAGCGTGTGATGGAGGAGATCTGGGTGTGTCACCTGGGGATGGTGGGGTACGGCGAGGCGCTGTCGCTGCAGGAGCGGATCCGGGAGGCTCGGCAGGCCGAGGAGCTCCCGGACGTGCTGCTGACCTTGGAGCACCCGCCCGTTTACACGCGCGGCCGGCGCTCGGTCCCGGGCGAGCTCCCGATGGGCGAGGAGTGGTACCTGGCCCAGGGAATCGAGACGGTGGAGACCGACCGGGGCGGGCGGGTCACGTACCACGGCCCCGGGCAGCTCGTGGGCTATCCGATCGTGCGCGTCGACGACGTGGTCGGTTATGTGCGGACTTTGGAGAACGCGCTGGTTTCGGCTTTGGTCGACGAGGGCGTGGTTGGCGCTCGGTCGCGGCCAACCGAGGGGCATCGGTACACCGGCGTGTGGGTCGAGGACCGCAAGATCGCCTCGATCGGCGTGCACCTGTCGCGAGGCGTGAGCACGCACGGGTTCGCCGTCAACGTCGAGAACGACCTGCAGCCGTTTTCGTGGATCGTCCCGTGCGGACTCGATGGGGTGCAGATGACTTCTTTGCTGCGGGAACGGGGGCCCACCCACCCCTGCACGCCGAGCGTCATGAAGTGCTTCCGCCGGCGGGCTGCCTACGAGGTAGCGCGGGGACTCGGGCGCCGGCAGAGGCTGGTTTCGCTGTCCCGTTTGGAGACGCGGGTCCCAGTAGCTTGAGCAGCACCGGCCGCAGCTCGTGCGGACGATGCTTGAGCTGTCGCCACGTGGTCCGGATGACGGTCCATCCCGCGGCGATCAGTCTCTGATCGCGGCGGCGATCGGCTTCGAACGCCTGTTTCGTGCCGTGGGTCTGCCGGCCGTCGGTCTCAACCACGACCCGCCGGTCGGGCCACGCGAAGTCGGCCCTGATCGAGGGCCCGCCGTCGCCGGGGTCGATCCAGAACTGGACCTCAGGGTCGGGGAGGCTCAGGGCGCGGGTGAGGGTCAGGAGGGCCTCCTCGAAGTCGTTCTCGGTCGGGGTGCTTCCGATGTAGTGGTTTTCGAGGACGTGGCGGACTTTCTTGGCGCCGGGGCGGGTGGCGTTGCGGGCGAGCTGCTCGTTGATCCTGTTCAGGTCGAGGCCCTCGACGATCTCGGCCTGGTCGAAGGCACGCTCGAGCTGACGCTGGTCGACGATCTCGGCCAGGTCGAGCAGGGTGCGCTCGAGGCTTGTCACCGGGATGTTGTTGACCACCGTGACGTCTTTCGCGGTCAGGGTCGTTGAGCGATGAACGACTACACCTGGGTGGGTGCGGCCTGATCGCCCCGGGACCGTTACCTCGATGCTGGTGTATCCCCAGTCACGCAACTGGTGCAGGACCGCGGCTGACCGGTGCGAGAGGACCGCACCGGGGCCGCAGGCGAGCACGGCGGCCATGTACAGCCCCTCTCGCTTGAGGAGCGCCTTGGGGACGAGCGAGTAGACCGTTTGGTGGATGCGGTGCAGACGACCGGCGCTGGCGCGGTGCTGGACGGCCCGGGTGCCGAGGCCGAGCTCGCGAAGTTGATCGAGCCCGAATACGGCATGTTGTGCGTTGGCGAGCTCGGCGATGGCCGCGTCCAACGAAGGCTGGCCGAGAAACGACGGCATGTGTCGTTTTCTCGACGAGCCTCGGGCACGACCCAGATGTTCTCCGAGAAAACGTTACGTGTGTGACACGGTGTGTTGCAATTCGACTCAGGGCGCTAGCCTTAAAACGTGACTGAGCGTCGGCACGTAACGAGGTCCAGGGCCAACCCGGGTGGCATATCCAACGTACTGGAGGTGCTCGGCGCGGACGTGCAGCCGTTCCGGGCCCGGAAACCTTCGTGGTTCAAGGTGCCGGCGCCCGGGGGCCCCGCCTATCGCGAGCTGAACCGCCTGATCAAGGCCGAGAACCTGCACACGGTCTGCCAGGAGGCGGTGTGCCCAAACATCGGCGAGTGCTGGACGCGCGGCACCGCCACGTTCATGATCCTCGGGGACACCTGCACCCGCCGCTGCGGCTTCTGCAACGTCAAGACCGGCAAGCCCACCTGGAACGACCCGCTCGAGCCCGCCCGGGTCGCAAGATCCGTGGCGAAGATGGGCCTCAGGCACGCGGTGATCACGAGCGTCGACCGCGACGATCTGCCGGACTACGGGGCCTCCGCCTTCGTTGGCGTCATCAGGCAGATCAGGCGGCAGGCGCCACGGTGCAAAATAGAGGTGCTGACCCCCGACTTCCGGGGCGAGGAAATGCCACTGGCCAAAGTGATCGCTGAAAGACCCGACGTGTTCAACCACAACGTGGAGGTCGTGTCCCGGCTCTACCCGGTCGCCCGGAGAGGTTCGAAGTTCGAGCGCTCGTGCCGCGTTCTTAAGAATGCGAAGGACCTCGGAGGCGACGAGGTCACGACGAAGTCCGGCCTGATGGTCGGCCTAGGCGAAAGCTTTGACGAGATGGTCGACGCACTCGGAACGCTCCGCGAGAATCACGTCCAGGTCCTCACCGTCGGCCAATACCTGCGACCCACCGAAAACCACCTCCCGATCGTGCGCTACTGGCACCCGGACGAGTTCAAGGAACTAGAAGAGGCCGCGTACGCACTCGGGTTCGAGCACGTGGCCGCCGGACCGCTCGTCCGGAGCAGCTATCACGCCGATCAGCACATCGCCCAGGACGAACCCGGAACGGGGCCACTCGCGGAGGCAACAGCATGAATCGAAAGCGCCTGTTGATCGCGCTCGCCGTCGTGGCGCTCGCAGCCCTCGTGCTCGCGCCGGCCGCGCTGGCCGCCGGCGGCAGCGGCTCGGCCGGATTCGGCGGGGGCGGCGGCGGTGGAGAGGGCGGCGGCGGTGGTGGAGGCGGCGTTGGTGTCTTCATCCTGATCCAGCTCCTGATCCGGATCGCCGTTCTCGGCCACGGGCTCGGAGCCCTCGTGCTGATCGGCCTGTTTCTGATCTGGCTGCTGTTTACGCGCGTCATGCCGCAGGCCCAGCGCTCCTGGTCGGCTCGGGGTAGCTCGGGCACGGCCCAGCGCAAGAAGGTGGCCAAGCGTCGGCAACGCGTCGAGACGGCCGCCGCGGTGGCCGCCGACGAGGATCCCGCGTTTGCGCCCGACGCGGTCAAGGCCAACGCCAGCGCGCTGTTCAAGCAGATTCAGGCCGCCTGGACGGCCGGCGACCGGGCGAAGCTGTCCCGCTTGGTAGCGCCCGACCTGCTGGTCGAGTGGGAGCGCCGGCTCGACGACATGGACCGCCGGGGATGGCGCAACCACGTCGAGGTGGTGGGCGAGCCGAGCGTCGAATACGTGGGCCTGAACCGTCGCGGGGACAGCACAGACTCCGTCACCGTCCGCGTCGAGGCCAAGCTCCGCGACTACGTCGTCGATCGGCTCGGCAACCACCTCAAGCGCGCTGGCCGTCTCAGCGAGAGCGTGCACCTGCGCGAGTTCTGGACACTCAAGCGCAACTCCAGGGGGCACTGGATGCTGGCCTCGATCGAGCAGGGCGCCGAGGGCGCTCATGTCCTGAACGAGGACATCATCGCCAGTGCCGACTACGACGAGAAGGGCATGCACGACGAGGCGATGATCGAGGGCGCCGTCGCCGAGGCAGTGCCCGAGAACGTGAAGGTCGCCGAGGTCGCTGACCTCGACTTCGCCGGTGATGGTCGCGCCGCGGCGCTCGATCTGAGCCTGGCCGACGGCCGCTTCGCCCCCGACGTGCTCGAGGTGACCGCGCGCCGAGCGGCCACCGCCTGGGCAGAGGCGGTGGACGGCGACGATTCGCGGCTACGCTCGATCGCCCACGGCCAGGCGGTCCGTGATCTGCTGCACCCGGGCGACCCGAGCGGACGCACCCGGCTCGTCGTACGAGGCCCGAAGGTCGAGAAGATCCGGATCACCGGGCTCGACGCCGCCGCCCAGCCGCCCACCATGACGATCGAGGCACAGCTGCACGGCCGGCGCTACCTCGAGGATCGCGACACCACGGCGATCCTGGCCGGCAGCCAGTCACACGCCACCACCTTCACCGAGCACTGGACGTTCGCGCTCGACGGCGACGCGCGGCAGCCGTGGCTCCTCACCGCGGTGGGCAGGCCGGTCCCGCAGGCTTAAACGGCAGCGGCGGGGCGTAATCTCGCCCCGGCGTGATTCCGCTGAAGGACAACATCCCGACGGGCCGCTTCGCGTACGTCACGTTCACGCTGGTCGTCGCGAACTTCGTTGTCTACATCCTCGCCATCCGCCACGGGGGCTCGCTCATCGGCGGGCCGAGCCCGACGGTCGAGCTCAAATACGGCGCGATCCCCTACGCGTTGACGCACCCCGGCGATCATTGCGGGTTCATTCAGAGCGGCGCCGTTGCCTGCCAGGGACAGCCCCACGTGCACGGGATTCCGCCGAACACGATCCCGACCTGGCAGACCGTCTTCACGGCGATGTTCATGCACGCCTCGCTCATCCACATCGGCGGCAACATGCTGTTCCTGTGGATCTTCGGCAACAACGTCGAGGCCGCCATGGGCCCGGTCAAGTACCTCTTCTTCTACATCCTCGGCGGGGTCGCGGCCCTCGCCCTCCAGGTGGCGGTGGCACCTAACTCGACCGCGCCCACGTTGGGCGCATCCGGCGCGATCGCCGCGGTCCTCGGCGGCTACATCCTGCTGTATCCACGTGCGCGCGTACTCACGCTGGTATTCATCATCTTCCTGTTCACGGTGATCGAGCTGCCGGCGATCATCGTGCTCGGGCTGTGGTTCATCGAGCAGGCCGTGTTCGCCGCGGTGGGTCTCACCACCCCGGGCACGAGCGGCGGCGTGGCCTACTTCGCCCACATCGGAGGCTTTGCCTTCGGGCTGACGACGGTCAAGCTGCTGGCGACGCGGCGAACGCAGATCCCGCCGGCCCGTCCGGTCTACTGACGGCATGCGCTTCGTCATCTTGATAGTCGTGCTGCTGTTCATCGTCGCGCTGGGCGTGCTGACGGTCCGCGACTTCCAGGCGCACGGGGCGACGCCGGTCGGTGTGCTCGCGATCATCGTGCTGGTCCTGTTCACGACCGGCATCGTCGGGGCTCTGCTTCATCCTCCCCGGCAATGAGCGTTCTCCAAGAGGGACGTGCGCGCCGTCGCCGCGGCCGGCGGGGGCCCATCAGGGGCCGGAGATCCAGGCGGGCGCAGGAAACACGTCGCCGCGTGGAGCAAGCCGCCGCGATCGCGTTCCTGGCCGTGATTGGACTGCTCGCGGTGATGTCTTCGCAGGCCGATGGTCCGGCCACGATCGCGCTGAAGCAGCCGATCGTTCGGCACGTCGCCGTGCACAAGGCGCCGATCCGCAGCGACTACGGGATCGCCGCTGCGCCGGCGGCGGAGCAGGTGAGCGTGAAGCTCAAGCTCCCGGTGAAGAGCGGGCTGCTGTTCGACGTCAACACCGGCCAGGTCCTGTGGTCCAAGAACCCGACCGACGTCGTGCCGATCGCCAGCCTGACCAAGATGATGACCGCGCTCCTCGTGGCGACGCACACAAGGCCAAACGCCCAGGTTCTGATCACCCACGACGCGCTCAACTACACCGGCTCCGGCGTCGGAATGCTCCCGCTGGGCAAGCGGGTGCCCCTGGTCGCGCTCCTCTACGGGCTCCTGCTCCCGTCGGGCAACGACGCGGCGATCGCGCTCGCCGACCACGTGGCCGGCACTCAGCCGCAATTCATCTCGCTCATGAACGCCAAGGCCCACGCCCTGGGGCTGAAGTGCACCCACTACACGACCGTGTCCGGGATCGTCGACCAGGGCAACCACTCCTGCGCCGAGGACCTCGCGGTGATCGCGCACCTGATGCTCGAGCAGCCGCTGCTGGCCACGATCGTGGCCTCGCGGAGCGCGATCGTGCCGTTCCCCATCAAGGGCGGGAAGTTGTTCCTTTACAACAACAACCCGCTGCTGGTCGTCGGCTATCCGGGCACCGACGGGGTCAAGACCGGATTCACGGACGCGGCCGGGGTGTGCCTGGTCGCGACCGCGCGGCGCGGGCGGACCTGGCTGGGCGTGGTGCTGCTGCATTCAGCAAACACAGAGGCTCAGGCGGAGACGCTCCTGAACGCCGGGTTCGCCAAGCTGGGGCAAGGCTGACCGAGCGCCCGCGGCGGCGCAAATACGGGTGCGTGAACCCGGCCCGCCGGGGGTAAACCAAGCACGCAGGCCCACGAGCGCAAACGCGGCACGACGAAGGAAGGCAGATGTCCCCGGTCAGCTACCAGACGATCAAGCTCGGCAAAGGCAAGCACTCGACCCCCGAGGAGGGCGCGTGCGTTATGGAGCTCGCCTCCATGCTCGCCGGTGAGCCGTTCACCGACCATCCCGCGTCCGTGTGCCCGGTGATCGGATCCTTCCTTCGTTCATACAACGACACAATCGATGAGCGGCGGCGCCAGGCGCTCTACGAATACGCCTCACGCGTGGTGGGCAGTCGCGGCTCGCGCCGGGCGCAGCAGGAGCGAGCCGACCGGCTGGCCGCGTGGGCGGAGGAGATGCAGCGCAGCCGGCGCACATGGTTCCTGCGCTCGCCGCTGCGCGCCGTCGGCCGCCTGCGCAAGCCTTCCATCGACGCCGTCGGCAGCTACGCAGTCCACTCGATCCCTAAGCACACCGACCGCACGCACGCCTCGGTGCTCGCGCTGATTGACGAGCTGCTCGCGCTCGGTGTGCGCGACGACCGAGTGTCAGCCCGGGTCATCGCGGCGCGCACGCGCACGCTCGATGCGGCCGCCTGAACGGGCTTCGGCGACCGCGGCCCGACAACGGCACCGGGACCAGTTCGCCATGAGACAACGCGCCAGCACACAACCGGCGACGGACAACGTCATGCGGATCCTCGCGCACGACCCCGACCTCAGCGACGGGCTGACCGGTCCGCGCCTGGACGACGCCACCAGGGATTGCGTGGCGGGGACGGTCCACTTTGCGGCGGGACCCTGGATCCCGCCGAATCAAATGGGCGACATGCGCTTCGGCTTGGGCCTGCTGATCCTCGACGGGTTGATCGTCCGCCGGGTCGGTGTGGCGGGGCGCTTCGGCGCCGAGCTGCTCGGGGACGGCGATCTGCTGAATCCATTCCATCCGCACGACATGGGGACCTCCTTGCCTCGGACCGGCAAGTGGCGCGCCCTGCGCGATTCTCACATGGCGATTCTCGACTCCGAGTTCGTGCTACGGGCCAGCCGCTACCCCGAGGTGGTCTCGTCGCTGGTGGCGCGGGCGCTGCGGCGCTCCCGGCATATCGCGACGAACATGGCGATCGTCCAGCAGCCCCGGATCGACCTGCGGCTGCACATGCTGTTCTGGGAGCTGGCCGACCGGTGGGGGATCGTGCGCCAGGACGGCGTGCATGTGCCACTGCACCTGACCCACGCCACCTTGTCCGACCTCGTTGCGGCGCGGCGCCCCACCGTCACCAAGGCGCTCGGAGAGCTGGCGCAGCGCTCGGCTGTGGTCTGGACCGGGAGCGACTGGCTGCTCCCGGGCGACCCGCCGGACGAGCTCGACGACGTCGGCTCGCTGACCATCGCCAGTCTTAGCTAATAGAACGTTCTATCTAGTGGCGCGGGCGCGGGTAGTTTGGATCCACGCGTCGCGGTGGACCCCCGGAGCGCGGGTGTGCAAAGCTTCTGCCCGCTTTGGCCAACGTCATCGGACAGCGCATACGCCGCCGGGAGGATCCGCGCTTCATCAGGGGCGAGGGGCATTACGTCGATGACCTGCAGCTGCCGGGGGCGCTTCACCTGACCTTCGTGCGCTCCTACATGGCGCACGCACGCATAACGGGGATCGACAAGTCGGCGGCCGAGGCGGCCGGCGCCCAGGTGTTCGTCGCTGCCGACACCGGCATGATGGTGAACCCGGCGCCGCCGATGCTCCAGGTGAGTCCCAGCATGTTCCGGCCCCTGATCGCGAGCGACACGGTCCGCTTCGTGGGCGACATCGTCGCCGTCGTCCTCGCCGAGACGAGGGAGGCGAGCGTCGACGCCGCCGAGCTGGTGGACATCGAATACGACCCGCTCCCGGCGGTGACCGACCCGGTGGAGGCGGCGAAGGACGAGGTCCTGCTCTATCCCGATGTGGGCACCAACATCTGCTTCCGGCGGCCGCTCGAGCCCGACCCCGAGCTGTTCGCCTCGAGCGACGTCGTCGTCACCGGCCAGTTGATCAGCCAGCGCCTGAACGGCCTGCCGATCGAGCCCCGGTCGTCAAGCGCCCAGTTCGGCGAGGACGGGCGGCTGACCCTGTGGATCTCGTCCCAGACGCCGCACCAGGACAAGATGGTGCTCGGGATGCTGCTCGGGTTGGACGCCGAGCACGTGCGCGTGGTGGCGCCCGACGTGGGCGGCGGGTTCGGGGCCAAGGGCCTCGACGTCGAGGACGTGCTGGTCGGCTGGACGGCGCGCCAGACGGGCAAGCCGGTTCGCTGGACCGAGACGCGCAGCGAGAACATGGTGGCCATGCACCATGGCCGGGCGATGGTGCTCGGGTTCGAGCTGGGCGCCACGCGCGACGGCGTGGTCCAGGCGCTCAGACTCGACATCGTGGCCGACTCTGGTGCGTATCCGACCCTCGGGGCGTTCCTGCCCAACCTGACCGCGATGATGTCGAGCGGCGTCTACCGGATCCCGAAGATCGAGATTGAGATCTCCTCGGTGGTGACGAACACCACGCCGACCGGTCCGGTGCGCGGCGCCGGCAGGCCCGAGGCCACTCAGACGCTCGAGCGGGCGATCGACATGCTCGCCGCCGAGCTGTCGCTGGATCCGGCGGAGGTGCGCCGGCGCAACTTCATCCCCAACGACTCCTTCCCGTACACCACCGCTGCGGGCACCCAGTACGACATCGGCGACTACGGTGGGGCGCTCGAGCTGGCGCTCGAGAGCGCCGGCTACGACGAGCTGCGCCGGGAGCAAGCCAGCCGCCGTGAGAACGGCGCCACGCACGAGCTCGGAATCGGCCTGAGCGCGTACGTGGAGGTGACCAACGGCATCTCCGAGGAGGAGTTCGGCGCGGTCGAGATCACCGGCGGTGGCGAGGCGATCGTCCGCACCGGCTCGTTCTCGCAGGGCCAGGGTCACGAGACCACGTTCGCCCAGATCGTCTCCGATCGGCTCGGCATCCCGGTCGAGAAGATCACAGTGCTCAAGGGCGACACCGACGTGGTTCCCCGCGGCACCGGCACGTACGGGTCGAAGTCGACCCAGATCGGCGGCGTCGCGGCCGGGCAGGCCTCCGAGGCGGTCGTCGAGAAGGGCAAGCAGCTGGCGGCAGCGGAGCTCGAGGCAAATCCGGACGACATGGTCCTCGACGCCCAGCGAGGGCAGTTCCACGTCACGGGCGCGCCGGAGCCGGCGATCGGCTGGGCGGACCTTGCCTCGCGCCTGGAGGCTCAAGACCGGCTGGCCGAGCTGAGCGCCGAGGTCGACTTCAAGGCGGCGCAGCCGACGTTCCCGTTTGGGGCTCACGTCGCGGTCGTCGACGTCGACACCGAGACCGGCGCGGTGGCGCTCAAGCGCATGGTCGCGATCGACGACGCCGGGCGGATCATCAACCCGCTGGTCGCCGAGGGGCAGGTGCATGGTGGCGTCGTGGCGGGCATCGCCCAGGCCCTGTACGAGGAGCACACCTACGACAGCGAGGGCAACCCCCTGAACGCGAACCTCGTCACGTACCACATCCCGGCGGCCAGCGAGCTGCCGGCGATCGAGGTGGTGGGGATGGAGACCCCGACTCCGGTCAACCCACTCGGGGTCAAGGGGATCGGGGAGTCCGGCACGATCGGCGCCACGCCTGCGGTACACAACGCGGTGATCGACGCACTCTCGCCCTACGGTGTGCGCCACATCGACATGCCGGTCAACGGCGAGAACGTGTGGCGCGCGATCCAGGCCGCGCGCAACGGCCGCAGCTGACGTGCAGCGCCGACTCATTGGCGGTCACTGAAGGCCGTCTGCAGCTTTAGGGTCGGAACCTCTCCCGCATCGAACGTGCACTCCAACGCGCGCTTGGGCGCGCCGAATGAGTGGTATCTCAGCGCCGGAGACCTCGACCGTGAACCGCTCGCTGCTCGCTTCGCTCCTCGGGCTCGGTATGGCGGTCGCGACCGTGCTCGTAGCGGCCTGCCCGGCAGGCGCGATGGTGGCGGCTCCGATTACTCAACTCGTCCGTAGTACCCATCGCCACGCGGCACCGTGCCGCGCCGCGCCCAAGCGGCGGCACAGCAAGCGCAAGGCGACGACCTGCCGCAGGCCGACCAAGACGCACGCCACCGAGTCGACCACGGGCGGACCGGCCGCCGCCGGGAGCGACGGGGCGACGTCGAACGGGTCGACCACGTCCAGCGCCGCGCCACCGGTCACCGCTGCCGTCGCACCGCCGGCGCCGACCGTCATCGGACCGAGCGGCTCGAACCCGCCGCCGCTGCCCGTCACGACCCCCTCGGCCTGGGACGAGCCGGCGCTGAACGATCCGATCACGATCCAGCTCAGCCCCACCAACTTCGTCATGTCGCTCAGCCAGAGCCAGGACTACATCCTTCAGTGCCCATCGGGCGGGCTGATGGTGCCGAACGCGGTCAACATCGCGGGCGGGCATAACGTGGTTCTTGAGAACTGCGATATCGAACTGACGAACCCCGATTGGGCCGCCAAGTTCAGCGACCAGAGCGGCACGTTGTGGATCGAGGGGGTGCACTTCGGCGGCTCGCAGCTGACCGGGGGCATCCAGTTCCAGGAACCGGGAGCCACTGTGGTGCTCCACGATGTCCTGTTCGACACCGTCTATGGGAGTCAGTCGACCAATCACGCCGAGCTGATCCAGACCTGGGCCGGTCCGGCCCGACTGCTGATCGACGGGCTGACCGGCTCGACCACCTATCAGGGCCTGTTCCTGCTCCCCAATCAGTTCTACGCCGGTCCACCGCCGACCGTGATCGACCTGCGCCACATCGACATCGACGACTCGGAGGGCGCCTACGCGCTGTGGCTCGGCGACGTCACCGGCTCGCCGTCGAATGACGCGAGCGGCGCGATCCTCACTTGGAACGTCGAAGACGTGTACGTGGCGCCTAACCCGACGCGCACATGGCCCGGCTGGTGGCTGTGGCCGCAGCCTTCGACCGGCGACCCGACCTGGGACAGCGCGCTCGCGGGATCACCCGCCAGCGGGCCGTACGTGCAGACGACCAGCTCGGGCGCGGCCGGCGTCGACGAGGACGCCGAGCCACCCGCGCTGCTCGGCGAGCAGCCGTAAGCAATGAATTAGAATCGGCCGCGCAGGAAGGCGGCGACCCAGGTGAGGCAGTTCTCGTTTCAGCACGACGTCGCGCTCGCGGTGCTGGTGCTCGGAGTCGTAGGCAGTGTGTGGGGAGCGCGAAGGCACCCGGGACGGTGGATGAGACCGTTCGAGATCGGGCTCGCGGGATGGATCTTCGCCGCGTGGGCGGGCGAGTACGTGGCCGACCTCATCTTGGGCAACTGGAGCGTCCAGTACACGCTCCCGCTCCAGCTGACCGATGCCGTCTCGGTCGTCTCCATCTTCGCTCTGCTGACCCGTCGCCAGCTGCTGGTCGAGCTGACCTTCTTCTGGACGTTCACGGCTTCGCTGCAGGCGGTGATCACCCCAGATCTCGGCCAGGCGTTCCCGAGCGTCTACTACTTCACCTATTTCATCTACCACGTCGGGGCGATCGTGGCCGCGGCGTACCTGGTGGTCGGCTGCCGGCAGTACCCGCGCCCCGGCGCGGCTTGGCGCGTGTTCGGGATCACGCTCTTGTGGGCGGCGGTCGCCGGTGCCGGAGACGTGATCACCGGCGGCAACTACATGTACCTGCACTACAAACCTGCGCACGCCTCGCTGCTCAGTGTGATGAGCCCGTGGCCGTGGTACATCCCCGAGGCGGCCGCGGTGGGGCTGGCCATGCTGCTCGCGGTGGCGGCGATCACCCGGGGCGCGATCCGGGACAGGACGGACATTTGGATCCCGCCCACCACCCCCACCGCCCCATGGACGCCGCCGTAGTCGGCCCCACAAAGACCCCCGTCCGATAGCGTTGGCCGCCTTCACATGCGCGCAATCTATTTCGAGCGAAACGGCGGTCCCGAGGTCCTGGGGCTGACGGATCGACCCGCGCCGACGCCGCGCGAAGGCGAGGTGCTGGTCGATGTCGAGGCGATCGGCATCAACTATCGCGACGTGTACGAGCGCGAGGGCGGCGGCTACGGCTCTCCACCCCCGGCGATCATCGGCGTCGAAGGCGCCGGCCGCATCCACGACACGGGCGAGCGGGTGGCGTGGGCCCACGTCGCCGGCAGCTACGCCGAGCAGGTCTCCGCGCCACGGGAGATGCTCGTGTCGGTCCCCGACGACGTGCCCACCGACGTGGCGGCGGCCGCGCTGCTCCAGGGCATGACCGCCCACTATCTGGCCTTCGACTCCTACCCGATCGCGCCAGGCGATTGGGTGCTCGTGCACGCCGCGGCCGGCGGCGTTGGGCTGCTGCTCACCCAGATCGCCAAGGCGCGCGGCGGACGCGTGATCGCCACCACGTCGACCGACGAGAAGGGCAAGCTGGCGCGCGAGGCGGGAGCCGACGAGGCGATCGGCTACGACGGCTTCGCCGAGCGGGTCAAGGAGATCACGGGCGGCGAGGGCGTCGCGGCGATTTATGACGGCGTCGGCAAGGCGACGTTCCTGGACGGCTTCAGGGCGCTCGGCCCGTCCGGCCGCATGATTCTCTACGGGGCGGCCAGCGGGCGGCCGGACCCGATCGATCCCGGGATGCTGGTCGCCGGCTCGTGGTACGTCCAGCGTCCGACCCTCGGGACCTACACACGCACGCCCGAGCAGCTGCGTGACCGGGGGACGGACCTGTTCGCCCACATCGAGCGGGGAGACCTGAAGGTGCGGATCGGCGCCCGCTACCCACTCGAGGAGGCCCGTCAGGCCCACGAGGAGCTCGAGGCGAGAAAGACGACCGGGAAGCTCCTGCTGATCCCATGAAGGAGCTGCACGGCCGGGCCAGTGCCGAGCTCGAGATCGCGCCCGAGGAATGCTTCGAGGTACTCGCCGCGTTCGAGCTCTATCCGACCTGGTTCGACGTGGTGCAGGAGGTCGAGATCCTCGAGATCGAGCAGAGCGGCACGCCCGGGATGGCGCGGGCGACGGTGTACGTCCCCCAGAGCCCGTTCGGGACGCACTTCGAGCTGTTCCTGGCTGTGCGGACCGAGGCGCCGGTGGCGGTGACCCTGACCCGCGTGCCCGACGGACCGCACGATCCGGACCGCCTCGAGCTCAGCTGGCGCGTGCGGGGCGCCGGGACGACGCGGCTCGAGCTGGAGTTCGACGCGGCGGCATCCTTTGTGCCGAGCTTCCTGCCGGTAGGCGGCGCCGGCGACGCGATCGCGCGGGCGGCGCTCGACGCCGCACGCGCGGCTCTCACTCGATAGCCATGCCACGGAACCTGGCAAGACTGAACGAGGACGCCTTCGAGCGGCACGGCGACTACCCGTCGATGTTCTTCGAGGGGCGTTGGCACCGCTCGGGCGAGCTGTTCGAGCGCTCGCGCCGCCTGGCCGGCGGGTTGCTCGAACTCGGGATCGAGCCCGGCGAACGGGTGGTGGTGTGCATGGCCAACTGCCCCGAGGTGAGCGTCTCCTACCACGCGCTTTGGCGGGCTGGCGCCGTGGTGACGCCCGCCATGTTCCTGCTCTCGACGGAGGACCTGCGCCACGTTATCGCTCACTCCGAGGCATCGGCGGTCATCACCACACCGGAGTTCCTCGACAAGGTGCGGGACGCGGTCGCGCCGCTCGAACACGTTCGGCACGTGATCTCGACCGGGTCCGGAGACCGCGCAACGGATGACACGCTCGCGCTGGGCGACCTCGAGGAGTCCGATCCGGTGTCGATCGTCCCTCGCGTTGACGACGACCTGGCGGTGCTCCTGTACACGGGCGGCACGACCGGCCGGGCGAAGGGCGTGATGATCTCGCACGCCAGCCTCAACTTCACCGGCCACGCCGTGCAGAAGGCGGCCCACGTGGACGGGGTGACTCGCCATTTGATGACGCTCCCGCTCGCGCACGCCTACGGGATCCTGATCACGACCTCGGGTCTACACACGCCCGAGCGCCCGGTCACCGTCCTGCTGCGCTGGTTTGACCCGGCCACGTTCCTGTCGATGGTCCAGGAGCACGGGGTACAGAGCGCCCCGCTGGTGCCGTCGATGATCCAGCTGCTGCTGGCGCAGCCGCTCGAGGAGCTCGACCTGACGTCGCTGCGTTACCTCGGATCCGGTGCGGCACCGCTCGCACGGGAGCTGGTGGAGGAGCTCCGGCGCCGCGTGCCCTGGGTGTCGATCCGCGAGGGCTACGGGCTGAGCGAAACGGCGGCGCTGGTCTCGACCAACCCGGCCGGGCGCGAAAAGCCGGGCTCGGTCGGGCTGCCGATCCCAGGCGCCGAGGTGCGGATCCTCGACATTGATGACCGCCCCGTCCCAACCGGCGAGCCCGGCGAGGTGTGCGTCCGCTCGCCCGCGGTCATGCAGGGCTACTGGCGCGCGCCGGAGGCGACGGCGGAGGCGATCCGCGACGGCTGGCTGCACACCGGCGACATCGGCTACCTCGACGACGAGGGCTACCTGTTCATCGTCGACCGCAAGAAGGACCTGATCATCCGCGGCGGCTTCAACGTGTACCCGCGCGACGTCGAGGACGCGCTGCTCGAGCACCCCTTCGTCGCCGCGGCGGGGGTCGTCGGCCGTCCCGATGAGCGCCGCGGCGAGGAGGTGGTCGCGTTCGTGTCGCTGACCGAGCCCGGGGCGGTCAGCGAGGAAGAGCTGGTTGCGTGGGCGCGAAACCGGATCGGCGGCTACAAGTACCCACGCGAGGTGCACGTGCTCGACACGATCCCGTTGACCGCCGTCGGCAAGCTTGATCGAAAGGCGTTACGCAGCCGTCTGCTATAGACGAGGTTGCATGGCGGACCGACTCGAAACTCGCTCGCTCGGCGTGCTCGGCCCCGAGGTGCCGGTGATCGGCCTCGGCTGCAACAACTTCGGCCGAAGGGTGGATCTCGAGGGCACGCGCGCCGTGGCTGACGCGGCACTCGAGGAGGGGGTGACCTTCTTTGACACGTCCAACACGTACGGAGACCCCCATGGGCGCAGCGAGGAGTTCCTCGGCGAGGCGCTCGAAGGCCGGCGCGATCAGGTGGTGCTCGCGACCAAGTTCGGGATGGACATGGGCGACGGTCTCGGCCCCCGCGGGTCGCGCGAATACATCCTCCAGGCGATCGAGGCATCGCTTCGGCGGCTGCGCACGGACGTGATCGACTACTACTGGTATCACCAGCCGGACGGCGTCACCCCGATCGCCGAGACCCTCGAGGCGCTCACCGGCCTCGTGCAGGCGGGCAAGGTGCGGTACATCGGCGCGTCCAACTTCAGCGCCGAGCAGATCGAGGAGGCGGATGCGGTGGCGCGCGACCGGGGCTTCGCCCGGTTCACCGCGATCCAGAACAACTACAGCCTGGTGCACCGCGAGGCCGAGCGCGAGGTGCTGCCGACGTGCGAGCGGCTTGGGATCGGCTTCGTCCCGTTCTTCCCGCTGGCCTCGGGACTGCTGACCGGTAAGTACCACCGCGGGGAGCCGGCCCCGGCCGGAACCCGGCTCGCCGGACGCGAACAGGTGGCCACCGACGAGCAGTTCGCCGTCGTTGAAGCGGTCGCCCGGTTCGCCGGCGACCGCGGTGTGTCGATGACCGACGTGGCGATCGGCGCACTGCTCGCCCGGCCGGCGGTCTCGACGGTGATCGCCGGGGCGACCAAGCCCGAGCAGGTGCGGACGAACGCGGCAGCGGGGCGCTGGCGGCCGGATGCCGGCGACCTCGACGAGCTTTATTCGATGCTCGGCGCGCTTGCGCGGTGAGATGGCTGGGCTGCTGGGCTCCGTGGGCGGTCGCGGTCGTTCGTTACGTACCTTGTTCGACGCCGGCGAGATGGTGCTCGCGCCGGGCTGCTATGACGCACTCGGCGCCCGGCTGATCGAGGAGGCGGGGTTTTCGGCCGCCTACATGACCGGCTTCGGCAGCGCCGCGTCGCGCTTAGGACGCCCCGACGTCGGCCTGATGTCGATGACCGAGATGGTCGACAACGCCCGGCGGATCGTCGCGGCCGTAGACGTTCCGGTGGTGGCGGATGCCGACACGGGCTACGGGAACTCGATCAACGTGATTCGCACCGTCCGCGAGTACGAGTCCGCCGGCGTGGCCGCGATCCACCTCGAGGACCAGGTCATGCCCAAGAAGTGCGGCCACATGGAAGGCAAGCAGGTCGTGGGGGCTGAAGAGATGGCCGCGAAGATTGCCGCGGCGGTCGCCGCCCGGCGCTCGCCGGACTTGCTGATCATCGCTCGCACGGACGCGCGCGCGGTGGAGGGGCTGGACGGCGCCCTGGCGAGGGCGCGGCGCTACCGCGAGGCGGGCGCCGACGCGCTGTTCGTGGAGGCGCCCCAGTCGATCGCGGAGATCGAGGCGGTGGCACAGGCGTTCCCGGACGTGCCTCTCCTGTTCAACTACGCCGAGGGCGGCAAGACGCCCGCGGTCGATTACGAATTCCTGCGCGGGCTCGGCTTCTCGCTCGTGATCTTCCCGTTGACCCTGCTGCTTTCGGCGACCGGGGCGATGCGGGCGGCCCTGGCGCGGCTGAAATCCGATGGCACCCCGATCGAGCTGCTCCCCTCACTCGTGGGATTCGACGAGTTCCTGGACCTCGTCGGAATCGACGAGATCCGCGAGCTCGAGCAGCGCTTCGCGGAGGGATAGGTTCTCGTGATGCGGGCGTACCGTGTGGCACTCGATTCTGAGCTCGATCCGGCGGAGGCGATCGGATGGCTGCGCGAGGACGAGCGACCGTTCGCGCTGGTCGGCGAGTGGCTGCTCGGCGACGCGGCGCTGCTCGGGTCGGCGCCCGCACGGGTAGCGCTGGTGGACGATGACCCGTTCGCGTTGCTGGACTCGGCTTCGCACGATCAGGTTTCCGGCGACGAGGGTGTGCTCGTCGGCGGCGGCTGGGTCGGGTGGCTCGGCTATGGGCTGGGTGCGTCGGTCGAGGCGCTGCCGCCGGGCCCGCCCGCGCCACATCCGCGCCCGGACTTCTCGCTCGCCTTCTACGATCACGTCGTGCTGTTGCACGAGGGGCGCTGGTGGTTCGAGGGGCTGTGGACCCCGGAGCGCGACGCGTTCCTGCGCGAGCGGCTCGAGCTGTGGCGATCGCGGCTGCGGATGGTTCCGGAAACCGCCGGGCCGCGGGCGATGACCAGTCCGTTCCAACTGGCCGGCAACGGCGCCGCCGGACACCTCGAGGCCGTCGCGGACTGCCAGCGGCGGATCGTGGCCGGGGAGCTGTACGAGGCTAACCTGTGCGTCCGGCTCGAGGCGCGGCTCGACGGCGATCCGCTCGACCTGTTCGCGCGGGCGCTCCCCACCGCGCGGCCGCGCTTCGGCGCGTTCCTCGACGGGGCGGTCAGCCTGTCGCCCGAGCGCTTCCTGCGGCGGCAAGGACGCGAGGTGTGGACGGAGCCGATCAAGGGGACGCGCCCGCGAGTCGGCTTGACGGCATCGCGCGAAGCCGCGCGCCGCGAGCTGTCTGGCTCCGAGAAGGACGCGGCCGAGCACGTGATGATCGTCGACTTGATGCGCAACGACCTGGGCCGGGTGTGCGCGTACGGAACCGTGCGCGCCGAGGCGCCGCGTGTCGAGCCCCACGCCGGGGTCTGGCACCTGGTCTCGACGGTGCGCGGGCGGCTGCGCGACGGCGTGGGCGACGGCGAGTTGCTGCGCGCGAGCTTCCCGCCCGGGTCGGTGACCGGCGCGCCGAAGGTTCAGGCGATGAAGGTGATCGCCGAGCTCGAGGCGACGCGGCGGGAGCTCTACACGGGCGCGATTGGGATCGCCAGCCCGCTCGCAGGGCTCGACTTGAGCGTCGTCATCCGGACCTTCGAGGTGAGCGGCGATGCGATCTGGCTGGGCGCGGGCGGCGCGATCGTGGCCGACTCCGAGCCCGAGCAGGAGCTGGCCGAGGCGTTCGACAAGGCGGCGGGTCCGATCGCGGCGATCGGCGGGGAGCTGTTACGAGCCTTCGATGTGCCCGCGAGCCCGTCTACAAGGCTCCCCCGGCGCGCGCTGCTTCACGGAAACCGACCCGATCCGGCGCTCGGCGTATTCGAGACCGTGCTCGTCCTGGACGGGTTCCCGGTCGCCCTCGAGCAGCATCTCGAGCGGCTGGCCGCGTCAGTTGAACAGCTCTACGGTGCCGCGCTCCCACCGACGGTGATCGCGGGCGCGACGGCGGCCGCCGCACAGACGCGCGAGCGCTCACGCCTGCGCGTGCTCGCCGATCCGGCCGGGGCCGTGCGGATCACCGTGTCGCCCGCGGGCCCGCCGGACGCGCTTCGGTATCCCGCGCGGCTCGAGCCATTCACGCTGCCCGGCGGGCTGGGCGCGCACAAGTGGCGCGACCGTCGGCTGCTCGAGGCGCTGGCCGGGTTGGCTCGTGGCGCCACGCCGCTGCTCGTTGACACCGACGGGTGCGTGCTCGAGGCCGCCTATGCGAACGTGTGGATCGTCGAGGACGACGAGCTGATCACGCCACCGGCCGACGGTCGGATCCTCCCCGGGACGGCGCGCGCCAGCATGCTTAGTGTGGCCGGGGATCTCGCCGTGCGCGAGGAGGCGATGGAACTGGAGCGGCTGGCGGAGGCCGACGAGGTGTTCCTGACCTCGTCGATCAGCGGCAGACATCCGGCGCGGCTTGAGCGCCTGACACCTCCGGCACGGGCGCGAGCCGTGACAGTCCTGTGACGAGTGCCGCCAGGATGGTGGCCATGACCGCGACAACGAACGGGGCGCTGACCCCCGCGGGATCGATTACCGCGCCGCCGATCGCCGAGCCGGCGGCGAGGCCGCCGATCAGCGCGGCGGATACCCATGTGAACGCCTCGGTTTCGCTCCCGGGGCTCACCGACCGGCCGACGAGCGCGTACTGACAAGAGAAGGTTGGCGCGGTGGTCAGGCCGGCGATCAGACTGCAGATCCCCGCGGCGGCGATCGAGCGCGCAGCGATCAGCGGCGCCACGAACAGGACGGTCAACACGAGCAGCATCTGATAGCGGCGACGCAGCGGCGAGCGCCACGCGCGCGAGCCGTACCAAAGCCCGCCGACCATGCTGCCGAGGCTCCATAGCGCGAGCAACAGGCCTGACGCGGGACGCGAGCCGGCATGGATGGCGAGCGCCGGCAGCCCCACCTCGACCGCCCCGAGGGCGGTTCCGGTCAGGGCCACCGGTCCAAGGAGGGCGCGCAGCTCAGGGTTGGCGAGCGCCGAGGTCCGTTTTGCGGCCGCGTCGTGGTGTGCGCCCGCGGCGTCCGCGGCGCGCACGATCGGCGAGCTCAGGAACAGCGCGGTGCCGGTCACGCAGACGGCGCCGAGCATCGCCACCGCGAGCCCGGCCGAGGTGAACGCGATCAGCAGCGCGACGATCAGCGGCCCGGAGACGAAGACGAGCTCTTGCACGACCGCCTCGAACGAGTAGGCGGTCTCGCGCACCGCAGGATCCTCGAACACCTCGCGCAGCAGGACCCGGACGACCGGTGCTACCGGCGGAAGCAGGGCGCCCCCCAGCCCAGCAAGCACCACCAACGCCGGCACACCCGCATGCGCGTCGGCCGCGACGACGAGGAGTACGTAAACGACGGCCTGTCCGCCGGCCAGCGGGGCAAGCACCCGCCGGCGCCCGACCTGGTCGACGATCCGCCCGAGGACCGGCGCACAAGCGGCGGTGGCCAACGCCTCGGCGCCGACAGCCAGGCCGGCCACGGCGTAGGAGTGCGTCGCGCCGCGCACGAGCAACAGCACCGCGAGCGGGGCCATGCCCTGCGGGAAGCGCGCCAGCAACGCGCTCGCGAACAGTCGCGCCGCACCGGGCTGAGCCAGTACGGGACGGTACTTAGACAGCATCCACCCGAGCCTACAAGGCGCCCTCTACGATGAGCCGGACTTGAGCCGCGACGTCCTAGCCGACATGGAGGTGCTGGACCGCCTGGTGAATCCGGCCGGTAAGGACGTGGTCGACATCGGCTGCGGGGGCGGCGCGCTGGTCCGCGCCCTCACGGCACGCGGGGCGCTGGTGACCGGCGTCGAGATATCCGAGGAGCAGCTCGCGCCGGCGCTGTCGGGCGACGACGGAAGCGGCGCGCGGTACCTGATCGGCCAGGCCCAGCGACTGCCGCTAGACGACGGGTCGGTGGACGCCGCGGTGTTCATGCGCACGCTGCACCACGTGCCCCCCGACGAGCTCCTCGACGCGCTGCGCGAGGCCCATCGTGTGCTGCGAGCGGACGGGCTCGTGTACGTGGCCGAACCGCTCACCGAGGGTGACTACTTCGAGCTCACACGCCTGGTCGAGGATGAGCTCGACGTCCGGACGGCGGCGCAGGACGCGCTCGCGGGGGCGTCGGTCGCGGGTCTCGAGCGCGCTGCCACTTTCGAGTACGACGTGCGGCTGTGCCTGGCCGATCTGGCCGCGCTGCGCGCGCGGCTCGTCAGCGTCGATCCCGCCCGGGCGGCGTGGTTCGACGCGCGTGAGGCCGAGATCGCCGATGCGTTCGCGCGACTCGGCGAGGCGGGCGAGCGGCCCGGCGAGCGGTGCTTCCGGCAACCGATGCGGGCGGACGTCCTGCGCCCGTTGGCGGAGTGAGCCAGAGCGTCAGGTCGTAGGGGACTTCTCACGGGCGAGAGGCGGGACGTCGACGGGCTGGAGCTGGAGGAGTTCACCCGGCGGCTCGCCCGACAGGAGCCACGCCGGTCCCTCCCGCCGTACTAGCCCCCGCCGGGCCAGCTCCGCGAGGCCGGTGCTGACACTCGGCCGTCGTGCGGCAACGAGGTCGGCGAGCATTGAATGCGTGAGGCGCAGCGGGACGATCACGCCGTCGGGCCGAACCCGCCCCCAACGGTCGGCCAGGTGCCAGAACAGCATCTGGAGGCGCACCTCGACGCGTGTGTGGTGGACGATGGCCGTGGTCGTGGCCAGGTTCCGCGCCCGTTCGAGCGTGCGCGCCACCAGGCGCCCGGTCAGCTCTGGGTAGCGGGCGAACCGCGCAGCAGCGGCCCGGTCGAGGACGGCGAGGCGCGCCGGCTCGAGCACCCGCCAGCCTGTGGTCCGCGACAGCGAGCTCTCGGTCCCCTCCCCCTGCCACGGACGCAACAGGTCGCCCTGGCCGAGCAGCTCCGCTCCGAATCCGCCCGCGATACCGACGCGGCGGATCAGCAGCCCACTCAGCACGAGCAACCCGATCCCGCCCGGGGCCATACCCGCCTGCTCTCCGCTCCAGCTCCCGCGCGGTAGGACGCTCACCCGGGCGACGCAGTGCTCGATGGCGGCCGGACGCTCGTCGGGAGCGATTGCCTCGGCCAGCTCGGAATCCTCTTCCAGGACATGGCACAAACGCGGCCGCAGAGAACGGGCCGCCGAAGACCGTGCCGCGCGCGCTGACGCGGATTTCAACGAGGAGGCATTGGGGGTCGTACTGGTTTTGTACCGCTCAGGACTCACCGCGAAACCGGTGCACCCGTGGCGTCAAGGGGATTTCTGTCAGACGCCTTACCGGTTTGGGCCTGGAGTCCGCGCGGGAGGGTCCGCGGGCGCGTGCGATTCCTACGCTCGAACCGTGGACCACGGATCCGCATTCCTGTCAGCCGGGCTGCCGCAGCGCTGGCGAGAGCAGCTCCGGCGCTCGCTGGCGCGGGGAGGCGACTGCGTTGACTGCGCTGGCGTTGCTGACCGGCGTCGGCGCGGGCGCCGGAGCGGTGGCGTTTCGCTATCTGATCCTCGGTTTTACCTACCTGTTCACCGGCCACCGCGACTACAGCGCCGTCGGGCACGCGCCGAACCCGCTCGTTCCCGGGCTCGGAATCTGGTTCGTGGTCCTCGCGCCCGTGGTCGGCGGCCTGATCTACGGTCCCCTCGTCGCGCGTTTCGCCCCGGAGGCGCGCGGTCACGGCGTACCCGAGGTGATGCTCGCGGTCAACCGGGCCGGAGGCCGGATCCGGCCGCAGGTGCCGGTGGTCAAATCGCTCGCGTCGGCGCTTTGCATCGGCTCGGGTGGCTCGGTCGGGCGCGAGGGGCCGATCGTGCAGATCGGCTCGGCGCTGGGCTCGGTGATCGGGCAGGCCGGCCGAGTATCCGAGTCCCAGCTGCGACTGCTCGTGGCCTGCGGCGCCGCCGGCGGGATCTCGGCCACCTTCAACGCGCCGATCGCCGGCGTGTTCTTCGCGCTCGAGCTGATCCTGCGCAACTTCGAGACGCAGTCGTTCGGCCTGGTCGTGGTGAGCTCGGTGGTGGCCGACGCGATCGGACGGGCCGTGTTCGGCGACCACGCGTTCCTGTCACTTGCCGGCCTTCACCTTCAGCTCGCCGCTCGAGCTCGTGCTCTACGCGGGGCTGGGGGTGCTCGCCACCGTGGTCGGCGTCGGTTTTGTCCGCGTCCTGTACGGAGGTGAGGATCTGGCCGACCGCGTATGGCGTGGGCCCGAGTGGCTGCGCCCTGGGGTGGGCGGCATCCTGCTCGGGCTGCTGCTGCTCGCGGTGCCCCAGATGTACGGCGTCGGCTACCCGGTGCTCGAGCGAGCCGTCGGCGGGCACTACGTGCTGCTGGCGCTGCTGGGCCTGCTCGCGGCCAAGCTGCTGGCCACCAGCCTGACCATGTGGATCGGCGGATCGGGCGGCGTGTTCGCCCCGTCGCTGTTCATGGGGGCGATGCTCGGTGGCGCCTACGGGACGGTGTTCCACCATCTCCTGCCTGGTTTGGCCGCGAACCCAGGCGCCTACGCGCTGGTGGGGATGGGCGCGGTGTTCGCGGCCTGTGCCCGGGCGCCGATCACCGCCGTGATCGTCGTGTTCGAGCTGACCGGCGACTACAACATCATCCTGCCGCTGATGTTCGCGGTCGTGGTCGCGACGGCGCTCAGCCAGCACGCGAGCCGCGACACGATCTACACGCTGAAGCTGCGCCGGCGCGGGATCGACATCGAGGCGCCCCCGGGCCGCCGGCTGATGGCCCAGACGCGGGTCGCCGAGGCGATGGGCGAGCCGCCGTGCCCGCTCCGGGTGGAGCAGCCGGCGTCGGAGATCATCGCCCGGTTCGCCACCGACCGATGCGATTCGCTCCCGGTCACCGACTCGGGCGGCGCTCTGCTCGGGGTGGTGGCCGCCGTCGACCTCGAGCGGGCCGTGACCCGCGACTCGACCCAGATCCGGCTGGCCGGCGACCTCATGCGTGAGGCGCCCAAGGTCCGCGCCGACGAGACACTCGAGGACGCCGTTGCGGTGCTGGCCGCCGGCGACGATGAGGGCATTCCGGTGGTCGACCCGGACGACCGGATGGTCGGCTGGCTGACGCACCGGCGCGTGTTGCGGGCCTACCGCGAACGGGCTACGGGCAGCTCGATCACCGATCGGACGGGCCTGGATGGCCCCACGGACGCCGAGCTAGGGAAAGCCGGCCCCACCACGACTCGTCCATTCACGGGGGTCGCGCCGGATTCCCGGCGAGGCCCTTATTACGAGATGACCGCGGCGCGGGCGCGCGCCGCTTTGACCTCGGCTGACAGGGTCGAGATGTCGTAGGCGCCGTAGTGGCGACGGCCGTTGATGAAGAACGTCGGCGTTCCCGACACGCCGCTCATGTCGGCCGACTCGAGGTCCTCGGCGATCCGGGGTGCGTACTTCTGCTTGCGCAGCGCCTCCTTGAATCGCTCCTGGTCGAGCCCCAGCTCGGCGGCGTAGCCGATCAGGTCCCTGACCGTTAGCGCATCCTGGTGGGAGAGAAGCACCTCGGACATCTCCCAGAACTTGCCGTGCGAGGCGGCGGCCTCGGAGGCCTCGGCCGCCACCTGCGCATGTGGATGGACGTCGCTCAGCGGGAGGTGACGCCACACGTAGCGCAGGTCGCCGATCTCGGCCAGCAGCTCGCGGATGATCGGCTCCGCCTGACCGCAGTAGGGACACTCGAAGTCGCCGTACTCGACCAGCGTGACCGGCGCGTCCTCGGGCCCCCGGATGTGATCGCGCTCGGGGTCGACCGGGGTGGCCAAATCGACGAGCGTCTGGGCGGTCCCGAGAATCGCCCTCAGCCGCAGCGGCTTGGGCAACAGCTTGGTCGCGTTCAGCACGATCCAGGTAAGGCAGGATGCGCACAGCGCCGCGGTCAGGACGCCGAGCTTGGCCTCTTCGAGCTCGACGCCGTGGAAGGCGAGTGTGGCGATCAGGATCGAGACCGTGAAGCCGATCCCGGCGATCGTGCCGCCGCCGAGCACCGAGGCCCAGCCGACGGGCGGCCTGATCCGGCCGTGGCTGAGGCGCGTCACCAGCCAGGTGCCGCCGGTCACGCCCACGGGTTTGCCGACCACGTAGGCGAACACGATCCCGAGAGTGATCGGCGATGCGTAGGCGATCGATAGGAAATGGCCGCTGATCACGATGCCCGCGTTGGCCAGCCCGAACACCGGCACCACCAAGTAGCTCGAGATCGGGTGGTAGATCTGCTGGAGCCGCTCGTTGGGCGAGATCGCGGTGCGCACGCCCTCGCGCACGGTCTGGGCGTACTCGACCGTTGGCTGCTCGCGGAACAGACGGAAGAGGTCGGTGGCCCGCTCGAGGTCGGAGCGGTTGGCCGGATAGGCGATCGACATCAGGCCAGCGATCACGCCCACGATCACCGGGTCCACGCCCGACTTCAGAAACGCCACCCAGGCGGCGGCGGCGAAGGCGAAGTACACGAAGCCGTTGCGGACGCTTCGCATACGGGCGATCACCATCAGCGCGATCGCGATGAGCCCGATGATCAGGGGGATGACCCTTAGGTTGGTCGTGTACGCGACCACGATGACGGCAAACGCGACCAGGTCGTCGGCCACCGCCACGGTCAAGATGAAGGTGCGCACGGTGGCCGGGAAGCGCCGACCGACCAGCGCCAGCATGCCGAGCGCGAACGCGGTGTCGGTCGACATTGCCGCGCCCCAGCCGCTGACGGAGCTGTGCCCGGCGTTGATCGCCAGGTAGATGGCGATCGGTATCACCATGCCGCCGACCGCGGCCGCCACCGGGAGGGCCAGCCGACGCCGGTCCCGCAGCTCGCCGAGGTCGAACTCGCGCCGGGCCTCCAGCCCGACCACGAGGAAGAAGAAGGCCATCAGCCCCGAGTTGACCCACTGGCGGAGGTCCATCGAAATGCCGCCGCCGCCCAAGCGAATGCTGAGAGTGGTCGTCCACACCTTCTCGTAGGAGGAGGAGTCGATGTTGGCCCACAGCAGCGCGAGCACGGTGGCACCGACGAGCACCGCCGCCCCGCCCGTCTCGGTGCGCAGGAACTCCCGTACCGGCGGCGCGAGGCTCCGGATCCAGGCGGTACGCCCCTGGAAGGGGACGGCGGGGGCGGTTACGGTCGAATCGGTCACCGCCGCTGAAGATAACGGCGGACCGCGACTATGTTGGAGGATGGTCGGCGGCGCCTGGCGGCGGCGCCTTAGCGAGGGCGCCGATCCGCTCGATCAGGAGCTCGAGGAAGCGGGGGGCGTCGATGCCCACGGCAGCGTGGCAGTTGGGGGTCCACCCCAAGTCGCGCAGATCGACGTTGGTCCGGCCGCGGGACAGCTCCGGGCCGGTGTCGACCACGACGCCGCAGTAACGGGTGCTGAGCAGCGTCCCGTCGATCACGTGCGCCACCGCCACGGCGTCGTGCACCGGCGCGCCGTCCCAGCCGTAGTTGCGGCGGTGGAAGCCGGCGTAGAAGGCATACAGATCGGCAACCAGCTTCCCGGCGGTTCCCGCGGCGGCCAGGCGCTCGATGTGGGCGGGGGTGATCAACGCTTGATGGGTGACGTCGAGCCCGACCATGGTCAGGTCGAGACCGGCTTGGAAAACCCGGTGCGCCGCCTCGGGGTCGGCCCAGATGTTGAACTCGGCGGCCGGCGTGACGTTCCCCTCGCCGATCGCGCCGCCCATGAGCACGATGCGCTCGATTCTCTCCTCGATGCCCGGGTAGCGGGCTAGGAGCAACGCGATGTTGGTCAGCGGCCCCACTGGAATCAGCGTGACCGGCTCGGGGCTCCGCTCGAGGGTGTCGGCCATCCAGTCAATCGCGTGGGCGGGCCCGGGCGGGCGGGACGGAGGCGGGAGGTCCGGCCCGTCGAGTCCAGTCTCGCCGTGCACGTCGGCGGCGGCGTGGCGCCCGCGGACCAGCGGACGGGGCGCGCCGGCGGCGACCGAAACGTCCTGGCGACCGACATGGTCGAGCACGCGGATCGCGTTGGCGGTCGTCTTCTCGAGCGACTGGTTGCCCGAGACGGTCGTGACGCCGAGCAGCTCGATCTCCGGACTGCCGAGCGCGAGCAGCAGCGCGATCGCGTCATCGTGGCCGGGGTCGCAGTCGATAATGACCGCCGTCATGGCGCGCCGGCGGGTTGCTCTAGAGCTCGACGCCGCGGTCGGCGAGCCAGTCGCGGACGTTCTCGGGCGGATCGCCCTTCCACTCCGCACGCGCGGTCAGACGCAGGATCTTGTCGGGGTGGTCGTGCAGCTCGTCGCGGCGATGGGCCAGGTACAGGATCATCGCGGCCGCCATCGACACCGCGGGATCGCCGATCTCGACGTCGACTCCCTCGACGGCGATCGCGACTCGCTCCTCGAGGTTGTCGATCGCCGTCACCGGCTCGTCGGCGTCCTCGAACTGGACCAGCAGGTCGGACAGCCGCTCGTCGGACGCGTCCGGGTCGGCGACCTCTACCGCTCGTTTGGCGACATCGAACAGGCTGGTCGGGTGCGGCTGCATCGGCATCGGGGCATCATGCCACGATCGCTACGCGCCGCTCAGTCCGAGCGAGCGACCACCGTCGATGATCAGGACCTGGCCGGTGATCGAGCGGGTGGCTGGATCCGCGAAGAACGCGATCGCGTGGGCCACATCCTCGGCCTCGATCAGCCGACCTCCCGGATAGCCCGCGGCGAGCTGTTCGAGGCGCTCGTCACTGAGCGTCGACAGCATCGGCGTTCGGACCGGGCCGGGGGCGATTGCGTTGACCATGATCTGGCGGGGCGCGAGGTCGATCGCCAGCGTCCGCGTGAGGCCGACCACGGCGGCCTTGGACGCGACGTAGTGCGCATGGTCGCGCGATCCGAGATAGGCGCGGGAGGCGAGGTTGATGATTCGGCCCCCGTCGGGCATGCGTTGAAGCGCGACCGTGGTGGCGTTGAACAGCCCGATCGCGTTGACCTCGTACATGCTGCGCAGATCGTCGGCCGTGATCTCCTCAAGGCGCTTCTCGCCGAAGATCCCGGCGCTGTTGACGAGCACGTCGATGCGGTCGACTCTTCCGATCGCCGCCTCGACCGCACTCCTGTCGGTGACGTCAGCGGCGACCGCGACGGCGTGACCGCCGGCTGTGTTTACCGCCTTCGCCGTTTCTTGCGCCGATTCCGCGGCCCGGTCGAGCGCGAGAATCCGGCCGCCCGCTGATCCAATCCGGATGGCGGCGGCGCGACCGATGCCGCTCCCGGCGCCGGTGATGACAACGGTACGAACACGTTCAGCGTCTGGCATCGCGCATCACTCCTGAAACGAACCGGTCCTCGATCGAAGGGGCACTTCCCCCGGAATGATGCTGATGCCGGTCGCATGCAGCATTGGCGCCAGGTCCTCGAGCGTGCAAACCTCCTCCGGATCGAAGCAGCCTCCACCCGGTGGATCGTCAAGCAGCGACTGCGCGAAGACCACCGCGCTCCGCGCCGTCTGCACCAGCTCGCCCCGGCAGCGCACGATCGAGACGCCGAGGCGGCGCTCGCCGCGAATCGCCGCGATCCAGTGGGCGACCGGCTCGGGGTTCGCTGTCTCGTTGCCGTCCGGGAGACGCGCGTGGACCACGGATTTGGACAGCCGGCTCAGGGCACCGACGTCGTTCAGCGTCAGCAGCCACTCGTGCAGCGCCGGCTCGAGCAGGCAGATGTAGGGGCGCACGAGCCGTCCCTCGGCGATCCCGCCCAGCCAACCGGCGTCATCCTCGCCGAAGCCCACGCAGAGCCGCTCGCCGAACGGCTCAGGCAGCGGGGCGAGCACCGTCCGATGACGGGCGACGGTGGTGAGACCGCGGTGCACGGCGTCGACGCTGGCTGGTCCCCGCGGCGCCCGGGCCGAGAGGGTGAAGACCATCTCGAGCTCCTCGGCCTCGGGGTGACGGCGCAGGAGGTCGGCGGCGGCAAGTGTGCTCACCCCGGGCGCCAGGCCCGCGTTCATCAGGACCGTTCCATCGGCGCCAGCGGCCTGCGCCCTCAGCTCCCGCGTCGCGGCCGCTGGGAGCGTCGAGATGTTGATGAGCGTGCCGCCGTGCTCCAGCACGAGGCGTTCGGCGATCAGGTCACGGTGCGGGACCGTGTTGACGATGAGTTCGTGCTTTTGGAGTGCGCTCAGTACCGACGCGGGTCGATCCAGGTCGAGCTCGACCTGCCCGGCGCCGGCCCCGCGAACCCCGGAGTGCACCTCCCAGCCGGCGTCGGCGAAGGCCCGCACCGTGAGCTCCCCGAGCACGCCGCGAGCCCCGATGATCAATGCTCGCTTGGTCGATCCCCCGTCCATGAAGCTGCTGGCGTCCGTCCTGCGCGTCCCTCGGGGTTGAGCTCTCGCCACGCACGGGTCGCGGTCTGAACCCGGAGGCGGCCCATCGCGTGGGGGCCTCGCGCGGGCCGCCACCGGGGTTCTGAGGAGAGCAGCGATGCTAAGGGGCGCCTGCGTGATTGGCGAGGACCAATCGCCCGCCCAATCCGTGGGCCAATCCGCTGCGCCGAAGAGCGGTCACTCCTCGGCGGCGGCGCGCCCCAACTCCTCGACCCCGCGCGGGATCGCGGACTCGACGATCAATCCGTAGCCCAACAGCAGCGCGGGCGGAAACGCCCCGGCGACGGCACAGTCCTGATGCAGCGTATGAATCGCGACGCCGCGTCCTGCGGCCGCATCGGCGATGGCGCCTTCCTCCGTCCCGACCGGCAACCATGCGATCAGGTGAAGCCCGGCGGCCGTGCCGCCGACCGATGCATGTGGCAGCCATCTCGCCAGCGCCTCGATCAGGAGATTCCGCCGGGCCTGGTAGCGGCGGCGCGTGCGTCGCAGATGCCGATCGATCTCGCCCCGCTCGAGCAGCACCGCGTACGCGGCCTGGACGAGGACGCTGGGGACGGCGCGAGCCACTCCGTGCTGGGCCGCCATCTCGCCGACTAGGTGGCTCGGCACCACCACCCATCCCAACCTCAGAGCCGGCGCCAGCGTCTTGCTGACGGTTCCCACATACGCGACGCAGTCCGGGGCGAGACCCTGGAGTGACGCGATCGGCTCGCGGTCGTAGCGGTATTCCGAGTCGTAGTCGTCCTCCACAACGAGCGCTCCTCGCCGCCGGGCCCAGGCGATCAGCCGGGCGCGGCGCTCGGGCGCGAGGACGGTGCCGGTCGGATACTGGTGCGCCGGGGAGAGGACGACCGCGTCGACATCGGCGCGCTCGAGTTCGTCGACGTCGAGGCCGTGGCGATCGACGCGGATGGGCACCGGTTCGAGACCGGCCTGCGCCACCGTCTGCGGGATCGGAGCCCACGCCGGATCTTCGACGGCGACTCGTTTGGTCCCGCGCTCCTCGAGCGTCTGCCACAGGAGGCCCATCGCGTGCGTGGCGCCGGCGGTGATGAACACGCGGTCGGGCTCGGCGACGGCGGCCCGGACCCGTCCGAGATAGCTGCTCAGCCCGACTCGCAGCTGGCGCAGCCCTCGTCGCGACCCGTAAGAGAGGGCGGTGTCGGGCAGCTCTCGCAGCGCGCTCGACAGGGCCGACTGCCATTCGCGCCGCGGGAAGAAGGCCAGATCCGGGATGCCGCTGCGCAGGTCGTAGCGAATCCTTCGCGCGGCGGCGGACGACGCGGGCGCTGCAGGCGGCTGCTGAGCGAGGCCGTCGGCGATCCGGGTTCCGTCCCCCGCACGCGCCACCAGATAGCCCTCCGCGACCAGCTGCGAGTACGCCTCGACCACGACGCCGCGCGAGATCTCGAGTTCCTCAGCCAGAAGCCGGCTCGGGGGTAGCCTGGACCCGGCGCGCAGCCGACCGGCGCGAATCGCGTCGCGCAGCTCACGCTCGAGCTGCGCGCGCAGCGGCTCGTTTCTATCCAGGGTGAGGAGGATGTCCATTGGCCCTCGCGGACCTCGATGCTACCCCGGCGGCGTGGCGGGCCAACCGGGCTCGCGGTCCGTATTGGTCCTCGAATCACAGCTGCGATTGGCCCTTGTAGGAGGTCCAGGGTGGGCCTACGGTGAGGACCATGAGAGCAGTGGACAACGAGATCCGTCCGGATCTGATCGACACGATGATGGACATGTATTGCGAGTGGCGGACCGAGTGCAAGGAGGTGCAGGCGGCCTATGAGCGGCTGTCCCGCGCCGAACCCTCCGACCGGTCGGCGGCCTACGCCGCTTACATGGCGGCGCTCGACCGTGAGGAGTCGGCCTGCGGCGCGTACGCGGCGTTCATCCGCCTGCTGACCTCCAACCGGTCGGTGAGCTCCCGCCCGCTCCCTCGGCGCGGCGAGTGCCGCTGACCCCCTATTTGAGGAGCTCTAGGTTGAGCGACGAGGGCGCGGACGGCGTGCGAGCGATCGTGTAGACGCCGCCGGCCAGCTTCGCGAGGTCTCCGGGGAGTGGCGTCAGGTGCGGAGTGTCGGTCGTCGACAAGGTGAGGCGCAGACTGTCTCCTGCCGCGATCGTCGCCAACGTCGGGAACAGCTGGATCTGATACTCGGTCACCGCTCCCGGCGTGACGGGTTTCGCCGACCCCTCGGTGTAGGGGTGGTAGGGGAGGATGGTCACGCCGCCGGCGGTCCAGGAGCGGCTCTGGTTGATGGCTCTCAATGACCCGAGCAAGGCACCTTCGGTGAGGGGATACGACGAGCCGTCCGGGGTGACGTCCTCGAGCTCGGCGACGAGCTCGGTCTGCGCCGTCGTCGCGCTCGCGTAGACGGTGGCGTCGATCGGGCCGGCGACCGTCTCGGCGTGAGTCAGCGGAGCGGTGGTGTAGGTGATGGCCCACGGGCCGGTTTGCGTGAGCTGGTCGTTGTCGGCGCAGGGCGCCAACAGCCCGGCGTCTCCCGCGGACACGGAGATGCCTCCCATCGACCACTGATCGATCGACCGTCCGCACGGGGCGCCGGTGGGGCTCCAGAGCAGCGTGTCGCCGATTGATAGGGAAACCCGCCCACCCGAGGGGACACTTGACCCCGGCGCCGAGCCTCCAAGGAGCGTTCCGGCGGCGCTGACCGGAGCCGAACCGAGAACCGTGCCGAGGACGCCGCTGAGCGTTGGGGGCCCCTCGCTTTTGGCTGTCCCGGTCGTGCGGCTGGTGCCGCTCGTGCTTCCGCTGGCGGACGGCCGCGAACTGGTCAGGGTCCCACTCGCGCCGAAGTAGAGACGAGTCGGGGTGGCGCCCGTGAACGGGTACGTCGAGGCCTCGTCGAACTGCCCGCTGCCGAGGTCGTAGTAGTGCAGCGGCGTGCTTGTCCCGGCCATGCCGGTGTGCTCGTGCTTGAGCCACGTGTCGAACCACTCGAGCTCGAGCGGGTCGACGTCGACCGAGGAGCCGTTGAGGTGCTCCCAGGGGCCGACGATCAGCTGGTAGCGCCCGGTCGTGTGTTGTCCGGGCTGCATCGGCGCGGTCACGCCGCGCCCGTCCCAGGCGTTCTGCAGCTCGGCGTAGTTGAGCGGCTCGCCGTTCTGGAAGATGTCGAACTCCCCGCCGATGAGGTAGGCGGGGATGTGGTTGGCCACCACACGCGCGAGGATGTTCTGCGGGTTGCGGGCCTGCCAGTATGAGCCGTCGTACGCCTCGTCGCCGCCGCTGAGGATGTTCTCGGTGGTTGCCGCGTGGTAGGTGGCGAGGCCGGTGGCGTGATCGGCCTCGATGCTGGCGAGATCGGTGAGCATCGTGGGGTCGCTGGCGGTGTCGGTGATCGGGTTGGCCGTGTTGAGCCCGCCGGTCAGGCCCAGGTAGGTCTCGCTGAATTCGAAGTCGAGCAGGCCGCCCATGAACGACGTGTCCCGGTAGATGTCGTTGGCGCTTACCATCGGGAAGATCGCCTTCAGGGGCGAGTGCGGACCGACCGCTCCGGCGAGCAGCAGCTGATCGATACCCAGGTAGGACGGCCCGTACGTGCCCACCCGCCCGTCGGAGTGCGGCAGGCGGGCCGCCCAGTTCAGGACCTTGATCGCGTCCTGCTGCTGGGCGGGATCGAACAGACCCCAGCTCCCGTTCGAGTCGCCGGTGCCACGGACGTCCTCGACCACCTCGATGTATCCCCGCTGGGTCAGGTAGTTGTCCGGGCCGCCGGTGGCGCTGGCGCCGCCGGGCGAGGCCGCCGACCCGGGGCTGCTCGAGCCGCCCTGGCCCTTCCGGTACGGGGTCATCGTCAGCAGCACCGGGAATGGTCCCTTGGCCGCCGCCCCGGATGCAGTGGTCGGGTAGATCTCGTCGACCCGGATCGTCGTGCCGCCGGCGCCCTTGATCGCGATGTCGTTCGTCGACGCGGTCCCGTACACCGCCTTCTCCTGCGCCCAATGGCTGCCGGGCACGGCGCTCGACGCGATAACGCTCGGCGGCAGCTCCGGATCGAGTCCGACGAGGCTCGAGGGCGCCGACTCGACCGCCGGAGCGCCGGGTGGTGGCGACGGCTCGACCGCTCTTGCTCGTGCTGGAGCGCCGGCTGACCCGCAGCACACCAGACCGATCCCGACGGCTAAGGCCGTCGCGAGAGTCCGCCCGTCCCTGCCGAACAGGCCACGAAGTCGCCGCATCACCCGCATGACGCAGCACACCGAATACCCGCGGGTTGGGATTTCTAGTCATCGGACCGTGCCGTGATATTCCTTTCCGACATGGTCACCCGCCTTCGTCACGGCCACCGCCCGTGACGGATAGCAGTGTTGAGCGCCGTGCGCTGACGGCGGCGCGCACGGTCGCGGCGGAGCGCGATCTGCCGTGTGAGCAAGCCGCGGTGATCCATTCCGGGAGTAACGTGGTGGTTCACCTCCGCCCGGCGCCCGTGGTGGCGCACGTGAAGACCGGGACAGTCGTGCTCCACGGCGACCCCAGGCGCTGGCTGGAGCGCGAAGTATCCGTCTTGACCTTCCTCGCACCCTCGGGTGTGGCGGTGGCTCCGAGCCGCTTGATCGCGCCCGGGCCCTATCAGCAGGACGGCTTGTGGATGACGTTCTCGGAATGGCTCGCGGTTGCCGACGATGCGGAGAGACGTGGCGATGGCGTGGAGCTCGGTCGATGCCTCAGACGTCTCCACGACGAGCTGGTTGATTTTTCAGCGGAGCTGGGCGGCCTCGGCGATGTCCGCGAGGACATTTGGCGTCTGCATCGGCTGTTGCGGCCGACGGCCGAGGTGAGCGCTCACGAGATCCAGTCGCTGGGCGAGCGGCTCGGCGGTCTTGACGATGTCGTGTTCCGGGCGTCCCTGCCGACGCAGGCGCTGCACGGCGATGCGTCAATCACAAATCTCCCGCGCACTCCGCGAGGCCTCATCTGGAATGACTTCGAAGACACGTTCCGGGGGCCGGTGCACTGGGACTTGGCCAGCCTTGCGTCGGACCTTCGAGACCGCTGCGCCGACGCACATGTTGTCCGGCGGATGCTCGACAGCTACGGCTGGGGCGACGAGCGGGAGCTCGCGCCGTTCAGCGATGCCCAAGACATCTATTACAAGATGTGGCACCTGTACGTCCGCCAGCGACGGCTTGCGCCCGAGCTAACACGCGACGCCGAGGGCGTAACGCCGGTATAACGTCGTTATTGCCCTGTTATCCCGCGAGGGATACGGTGCCGCTCCACGATCCATCGACTGGAGGGCGACACGATCAAACGGTCGCGTGAGGTGGATGCTCCGCAGAGCGCACGTGTCGCGCTGCGGTTGGCGCCATGGGTTCTCATCGGCGCGGTGGTTCTCGCCTTGGCGGGGGGCGGAATTCGCGCCACGCTGACGCTCCTGTCTCAGGCCGCTCGCGAGCCGGTGTCGGCGACTGCGGGGGTCGATTACTGCTTTGGCGAGTCGTGGCCCGATAACCCGAACGGCGCCGGCATGGCGCGCCTTCCGTTCGTGCGGTGGCTCAAGTCTCGGATGGGTGCGCATGCCGTGTACGCGCTGGACTACACACCTCCGCCTGACACGGGCTGTCTTACCTTGGGGCTGCTTCCGGCTCTGCCCGCCGGGCCGGGAGAGCGAGCCGAATGGACGATCGCGTTTGGCTCGGTGCCGGCGGGGATGCGTGCGCTGATCGCCCGGCACGACCCGGCGGTCGAGGTTTTTGCGCCCGGGTTCGCATTGCAGTTCAACGGGCGGCGATGAGAGACCTCGCCGGCTTTGCGCTGCTGCAGTGCCTGGTGGCGCTAGCCGGGATCGGTTCGCTTCGCGCCTTCGGCCTGCTCGGGGCCGGGGCGCGTCCCGCCGCACTCGGGTTGGGGCCCGCGTGGCTCGTCGGGACCGTGCTGGTCGGGCTCGGACTGGTGGTGCTGCTGGTGTTAGGCGTGCCGTTCACGCTTACAACTGTGGCGGTGCTCGGCGCCACCGCCGCCGGCGTCGCGTTCGCCGTCGCATGGCACCGTGGCGTGCCTTCCGAGCGGGTCGTCGACTCGGAGGCGGTACCGCCGAGCCGGCTCTGGTTAGGACGAATCGCGATCTCGACGGCTGCGGCGTATGTCGGCTTCGGGGCGTACGCGGTCGCCCGGGCACCGATCCAGACCGACGACGCGCGGATCTGGTCGCTGAAGGGCCTGGCCCTTACCTATTACGACAGCCTGCGGCCGGAGATCTTTCTAAATCCGGCGACGGTGGTGTCGCATCACGTCTATCCGCTGCTGCAACCGGTGCTCGAGGCGGCGCTCGGCCGGGCGATGGGCCAACCCGAGCTGCGCCTGTTCCACGCCGAGCTGTGGTTGATCCTGATCGCCTCGATCTGGACCGCGGCGTATCTGATCTGGTGGCGTCGCGAGCGTCCGGTAAGAGAGCAGGCCGGCGTTGTGCTCCTCGCACTCGTGGCGCTCACTCCGGCAATGGCGTCAAACATCTGGACCGGGCACGCGGACGCGACCGGCGCGGTCCTCCTGGCAGCCGGGGCCGTGGCGCTGGGTATCTGGATCGACGGTGCCGCCGACGGACATCTCTGGCTGGCAGCGATCCTCCTCGGGGCGGCTGCCAACACCAAGGATGAGGACATGATCGGTGCCATCCTCGTGCTGCTCGCCGCGGGTGTGGTGCTCGGGGGTCGCAGCCACCGCACGCGGCTCCGCTTATGGCTTGTCGGGGTCGGCGTCTGTGCGCTGCTGATCCTTCCGTGGCGAATCTGGACCGCGACGCACCACTTGAGGGACAGCGTGACCCCTCCCTTGCCGCGCGCCGTGACGCCCAGATTCCTGCTCGCTCACGCCCCTGAGCTTCGACGGGTGGGGATCGCGCTGGTGAGTCACACCGTCAACGAGTGGGGGTGGGCGGCGGCGATTTTCGTGAGTCTTTGTGCGGTCAGCTTGGCGACCCGCACGTCCCGCAGGCTCACCGCGTTCTACCTGATCAGCTTCGTGACGACCGCCGTCGCGATGCTGTGGCTGTACGGAACCACGCCCATCGACCTCTCGCTCCTGATTCCGCGGAGCATGAGTCGGACCGTGGACGTATTCATGGTCCTCGCCGCATTCGGGTCAGCGCACCTGCTTAGCACCCTCACGTCCCGGCGTCGACGAGCCTGACGATGACGCCTCGGGCCAGGCCTGTCGCTCCGGTCGCGATCATTGGCGTGGCCGCCTTTGCATTTTTCGTGTCGCGCCTCGAGCCGCTCGGACAAAGCCTGTGGGCGGATGAGATCAAGTCGATCACGGCCTACATCCGCCCCGGGCCCGCGGCCATCTATGGCCATTACGTGGCGAACGACCACATCCTGTTCGAGTTACTGACGTGGGCGAGCACCGCGCTGACCGGCGCCCACAGTGCAGCCGCATACCGGTTCTGGGGCGTCGTGCCCGGCATCGGTGCGGGGGTGATCCTGACCGGGTGGCTGTGGCGGCGGGTCGATCCCTGGGTTGCCGCGGTGTTCGCGCTGATCGCGACGGCATCACCGATCTACTACACGCTGTGCGTCGACGCGCGTGGCTACGGTCTGGGGTTCCTGGCCGCCTCGTGCCTGCTGATCGGCGCCGATACGTACGTCCGCACCGGCTCTCGGGGTGCGCTCGGACTGGTTCTAGTTGCTGCCGTGGGCGGAATTTGGACCCTTCCGGTGTTCGCGCTCCCGGTCGCGGCCATGTTTGCGTTGATCTGGTTCGAGAAGCCCGGCGAGCGACGGGCGGTCCTCCTGACCGCCGGGCTGGTGAGCGCGGCCTCCGTCATCTTGTACTCCCCGGTCCTGACGGCGGTTCTGGGGGCATCCCGGCAGAGCTTCGGCCAGCCGCTCCCCTGGTATGGGTTCGCGTCCGGGCCGTTCCGAGATCTGCTCGCCCCCGAGCTCCTCGTGGCGGTGCACGGGATCGACCCGACGAGCACACTGACACTGGCTCCCGGTGCCAGCGCCCCGATTCCGGGCACATCGGGCTGGCCGACCTGGATCGCTGCGGCGCTGGTCCTGGGTGCCTTTGCCGTAACCGTCCGCGTCCGCCGCAGGCGATTCCTCGCGCTCGCGTGCCTGGTCCCGGCACTGTTCACCTACGCGATCCTTGATGTGGGACGAATCCACGCGGTCAACCGGTTCGCCAGCTTTCTTCTGCTGCCGCTCCTGGCGTTGTCTGCGGTGGGGCTCGTGACTATCGCGCGCCGCGTCGTCTCCGCGCGCGGGGCGGCGCTGGTTGCCTCCCGGGTTGCCGGGATCGCGGGCACCGTCGGCATCGCGTTCGCTGCGTTCATGCTCGTGCGGACAGACGACATGCTCCGGGCCATGCAGGCCGCCCCCTACGAGAACGACAAGCTCGTCGCCGCCGTCGTTCGCACCGCGTCCCTTACCCCGGTCCTCACGAACTTCGATGGAGGCGACATTTCCTACTACCTCGGGCGGTGGACGGCCGCGAGGAGAAGCACGGACCAGCTCGAGGCGCTTTTTTGCTCCCCCGCCGACCGGCTGACCTACCTCGACGAACTGCTGGCTCCCAACCAACCGTCGACCGCTTGCCTGCGGCGCCGCGGTGCGATCGAAATCCGCATCCCGCAGCGCCACACCACAGCCGCGACGGCGGGGTCCCCGTTTGCGGTCTGGCTGGTCAGACCAGAGTCGGCATCATTGCCCGTCGCCACCGCCCGCCCCGGAGCGCGGATCCACTCGCGCAGCTGACTCGTGGGATTCCGGGTCAGGATTCTGCGCACGAATTGGTCCAGCCTGGTCGGGTGATCCTCGCGCCCGAGATCATCACTCAAGTGCCGCGCGAGCCGATCGTCGTGGAGTAATCAAACAGGAGTGACACTGCGAGCAGAAGTCCTCACGGTCGCGGGTGTCGCACGACGGTTCCTGTGGGCGGAGCCCTCGGGCGCTGCGTCGGTCATCGTGCTCAGCCTCCACGGGAGCCGTTCGTCACCCGAGAGACAGGCGCGACTGAGCTCGATGGAGAGGTTTTGCTCGTCCGGGGCGGTCGTAGCCTTCCCCCAGGGCGCGTCGCCGCTCGGTTTCGGGTTTCAGTGGGACCTGGAGGCGGACGTCGAGTACCTCCGAGAGCTGATCAGCTGGCTACTCGTCCGCTACCCGGAGGCGGATCGGCGGGTCTGCATCGCCGGGATGTCTGGTGGGGCCCGGATGGCCAGCCGTTTCGCCTCGCTCCATCCCGAGGCCGTGCAGGTCCTCGGGGCCGTCGCCGGGTTACGGACGCCGGCTCAGGTCCGGCTCGAGCATCCGGTACGCGTGCTCGCCTTCCACGGCACGGCCGACCGCATCAATCCGTTCGATGGCAGCGGTACCGAGCGGTGGAACCAGAGCGTGTCCGACGCGGCCGAGGCCTGGGCCCGAGCGCTTGGGCTGCCGAGTCAGCCCGCCCGTCGCGAGCTCGCGAGTCACCTGACGCGAGTCGACTTCGGCGATCCGAACCAGGCAGCCGCTGTGAGCTTGTTCATCTCGCGAGGAGCCGGCCACACGTGGCCAGGATGCCGTCTCCCGCTGTTTCCTCTCTCTTTGCGGCTGATCCTGGGGCGGACTTCTAAGGAGATCGACGCCACAGACGAGATCTGGCGATCGACCAGCGCGACCGTTCTCGATTAGAGGGTGCCGACGCGGTCGGGCGGCCAGTAGGTGAAGAAAGCGTCCCCGATGATCCAGCCCGCGGGGACGGGACCCCAGAAGCGGCTGTCGTCTGAGTCGCCTCGGTTGTCGCCCATCACGAACCACATACCACGGGGCACCCGGATCGGGGTCGCAAACGTGCAGTCCTCCTCCCCGGGAGAACACGGGCTGGTGTAGGTGTCGGCTTCTCGGCGCCCGTTCCTGATCACGTGCCCGTCCTGAATGGTGATGACGTCACCGGGTCCGGCGACGATCCGTTTGACGAAGGTTTCGTTCGATTCCGGATTCGGCCAGTCGCAGGCCGCCGTCGCCGGATGCGCTCGCCCGCATTGCTCGCTGTCGGCACCCTCCGGTGGGTGGAACACGACGATCTGGCCGATGCTCAGCGACTTGAAGATCCGATCAACCAGTACTCGCTGATGAGGTACGAGCGTCGGTTCCATCGAGCCGCTGGGAATCTTGTAGGGCTTGACGACCCAGGCCTGGATCGCGACGGCAAGACCGAACGCGACCAGTACGGTCGCAATCAGCTCCGCGACCGACCGTGCGCGACGACTCGAGAGCGCGGGCATGTGCGGTTCTGCTTCTGCCGAGTTTGGCTCTTGGCCTGGTGGCGGGTCCAGGTGTTCTCATGGCGCGCGGTACTCGCCCGTCCTTGAACGACATGGGTCGCTGGGGCGAGCTGGGGACTCGGGACCTTCGCGCCGGATGCCTGAGGAAGCTCGGCCGCTGCAAAGGTGACGATCGACATCGCGCCGACAGCGATCCAGGCGATGGGAACGCGTCCCGCCCTACGCCAGGACATTGAACGAGTCGAACGCGTGGCCCGCGCAGCGTCGACAATCGCGTCCACCCCGCCGAGGCGCGACATGGCGTCGCGAACCGCCGCGTCCACGGGCACTCCGGCTTCCCTGAGCTCGGCCACCGAGTCCTCCAGGTGGTGCTCGAGCTCCCTTACGAAGCGGCGACGCTCCAGCCACCCGCCGCCCAGCGAGCCCGCCACCTGAGCCAAGAACTCGGGTCTGGGGTCGCCGCTAATCTGCCGCTCCCTCAGGCGCGGGTCCAAGCACAGAATCGATCGCGCTGCTCAGGCGCTGCCAGCTCTCAACCCGCTCGCGAAGCGCGTTCTGGCTCTTCGGCGACGCCGCATACACGCGTCTGCGCCTGCCGCCGACCTTCTCCCAATGGCTGCGTACCAAACCTTCCTTCTCGAGCTTATGCAGGACGGGATACAACGTTCCCTCGGGAACCGCAAGCGCGCCACCCGAGCGAGCCCGCAGCTCAGACGCGATGGCGTAGCCGTGCATGGGGCCCTGCTGAAGAATCGCCAGCAAGAGGCCGTCGAGCTGTCCCTGGAAGCCCTGCATACCTCGTAATTCTATGCATCGGCTTGAAAGGTGTCAAGGACCGCCCGTGGATCGACGCGCGTCCAATGGCCGCCTGTGCGAATCACTCGAATCAGGCGATGGCTGGTCACCGGATCGTTCGGCATGCTCGACACGTCCCAGACGACTAGCCATCTCCATTCGAAAGGGAGCAAGCATGGCCACCACCACCCCGGAGTCCAGCGCAACCGAGACCGAGGACCGCCTCGCGATCCTCGAGCTGACCGGAAACCTCGCGCTGCTACTCGACGCGCGCGACTGGAGCGCGCTCGAAGGGCTGTTTACCGACACGGTCTATTACGACCGCACATCGCTCTTCGGCGGCGAGCCAATGACACTTGCGCGCGCCGACCTCGTCGAGGGATACCGCCAGGCGCTTGGCAATCTCGACGCGCTCCACCACCTCATCACCTGTCAGGTGATCAACCTCGACGGCGATGACGCAACGTGCGCGGCCAACGTGCAGGGCACGCACGTCCTCGCCAACAGCTCCGGCGGCCCCATATGGACAGTCGGCGGCCGCCACGACTACCAGCTCCAACGGACCGCGGACGGATGGAAGATCGCCGGGCTGACTTTCACGATCCAATGGGCGACCGGCAACATGCACATCGTGACCCTGGCGTCCGCCCCAAGATAACGCGAACTGCGCCCGAGCCGATCTACTAGCCGCACGCCATCCGGCGCGGGCGCCGCCCGCTGTCAACGTCACGGAAACGCGAGCTGGTGAGCGTGTCACTGGCGAGCGCGGAGGTGGCGATACGGCGCGCTCGGCATCGAGCAATTCGGCGCGCTGGCCAGGCCAACCGCCCACACAGGCCAACCGCCCACAGGATCCCGCCAGACACGAGGGAGCGCTGGTACTGGTTGTGCCACGTGGCGGAGAAATGGCCCAGCGCGTAGTACACCCGACCGCGGCTAAACCGCCGGCACCAGACGAGCGGACGGTCCGGCCCCTGGGCCCGGTGTCCAGCTCTGCGAGTACGTGGATGCGTGTGTTCGGGTCAAGCCTTGGCGCGCTGCTCGGGCTCGTGCTGGTCAGCCGACACCCGAGCGCTGCGCGATTGCTCGTTGCCCACGAGCCACCCGCGACCGAGCTTTTGCCGGCGGCCGAACGAGACCAAGCCGTCAAAGCCCAGATCGAGGTTGAGGAGGTCCACCGCAGCGAGGGGATCGCGGCCGCGATGCGACAGTTCGGGGCCGTCGCGGGTGTCGACTTCGCCGACCGCGAACCGGAGGTCGAGATCCCGCAACCAAAGCCCGAGCGAATCGCGAACCTGGAGTTCTTTCTCACCCACGACGCACCGCGGGGCAGAGCTCGACCACCTTCCCCGGGATTGCGAGCAGGCGCTGGCGACCGCGCTTCAGCGTCCTCTGGCCGAGTTCCCCGGCGGACACTCTGCCTTCGTGTTGCACCCGCGGTCGTTTGCAGCTCGGCTGCGCGCACTCCTCACCACCAACACGCAGACCGAACGATGAAGGAAGGCATGGGCTACGAGCCAGCATGGAGGCCTTTCTATGGGGCGAGCGGGCCGTGTGCGGGTCAGGCGCGGATCAAGGCCCCGAGATCGCCGGGGTCGTACAGGCTCTGCGAGTCGATTGGCCGCCCATCCAGAAGCGCGAACGGCGTGCCTCTGGGGTCTTGCTCTTGGAAGACCTCATCGATCTCGCGGACCCAGTTCTCATAACGGCCGTCCTGAACGCCGGAGACGTAGTCGTCGCTCGTGAGCCCCACCCGACCCCCGAGGTCCAACAGGTCCTCAGTCGTGAAACCGCCGCTGTGTTCGGGCGGCTGGTTGGCGAACATCTCGCGGCGCAGCTCATCGAATCTGCCCGGCCCGGCGGCGAGGGCCAGAGCGTTTGCCGCCCGTACCGATTCGTCTCCGAGAAAGGACCGGATCCGATACTCCACGGCGACCGCGCCGGCCGCAATCTCGCGACGCAGCAGGTCTCCAGACTCCTCCTCAAACGCTCGGCAGTAGGGACACTGCAGATCCTCAAAGACCACCATGCGGCGTCGAGCGCCCTCGCTGCCTACGAGCACACCCCCTTCAGCGGTGTGGCCCGGCGGTACTCCGGTCGCGTCCATGACGACCATTCTGCCCTTTGCAGACGCGGGCGGCTGCCCGTGTACCCGGACCGGCGTCCCTGGGCCGGGCCAGACGTTCGGCTGAAGCGCTCACCTGGCGCGCCGTCAGAGCCCTCGCTCCGCAGCCCCCGGTTCATCCCTCGCCCCTACCCGGGCTCAGCCGCTCCCCGGGATGTCCAGGAGGGGCAAATCCCGCCGAGGATGCGTGTTCTCCACTCACCCGAAGAAGGACGCGATTCCTTCAATAACCGCCCCTACGAAACTGACGACCCACTCCTTGATCGTGTCCGGCTTTGGCTTCCGGGGCCGCTTCCGGATCATCACGGGTCCTCGGGTTCTAAGGCATAGCGCTCGCCAGTCGCTGGCCTAGGGCACCTTCGCGAGCGTCGCTTAGACCAGGTGAGGGAGCAGGGCATCCGGAGCCGCGAGGTTGAATAGGGCGATCGCAGCGCAAACGATCGCGATGTTGCGTCGAGCGACCAGTCGGTGTTGCGCGCTTGCCAGATGATGAAGAGGGCAAGAAGCGCACCGAACAGCGGCGCGAAGAGGGCGAGCAGCAGCAAAATCACCGTGACCACGACCAGGTCGGTGACGTTGTTGGTGAGCCGGGGGACCTTGATCTGCCGCCAGTGTTGCCGGCCGGCGACCCGGCGGCGGAGAGCATCAAGATCAGCGCCGCATGAGGGGCACGTGGCAGCGAACGGATGAATCTTCTCGCGGCACTTTGGGCATCGGTCCATGCTTGGCATGCGGTTCGAGCGAGGGATCGAGGCTGCTTGTGAGCATCCTGCCAACCGGCGTCCGTTTCGCTTGTCTCTCGTCGGCGCCAAGGGCCCGTCTCCGCACGCACCGTTGTCCGCAGACCTGCGCGGTCAGGCTCCACCCGCCGCCGTCGGCGCGCGGCGGCCGACCTCAGGATTCGACGGTCGGCGGGTAGGCGCTGAACCGCCAGCGACCATGCACCTCGACGAGCTTCGAGGGGCCAAGCCCCGACGGTCCGTGCACAGACGCGCGCTTTCCGTGGACGCTGATGTTGAGATTCGCCATGAACTCCGCGACCACGCTTCGGTAAGCCTTGGCGGTGTACCCCGAGTTGTCGTTATCAGGCTGCTTGTGGTGCAGGATGTGGTGGAGTTGGTCGTACGCCGCCGTGCAGCTCTCCGCAGGCGCAGCCGCCGTGAACGACCGCACCCCGGCCGCGGTCAGGTTCCCGCACACCACACTCGCGGGTCCGAAGTACTCGGCGGTCAGTACTGCCTGATATTTGGCCCGGATCGCAGCCGCCGGCGACGCAGCCGCCGCCGATGGGAGGGCAAGCCCCGAGATAGCCAGCCCCGCAATCGCAGCGGCAGAAATTAACCCTCTGATGCGCATCGACGCTGGAATTCAAGCACAAACTCGCACTCCGTCAGCTCGCCGGAGCGGCCGGTCGTGAGCCGGATCGGTCCAGACACAGGGAACCAGCCGCCAGCGTGCGCCTTCGCCTGCAAGACCTAGAGCTCCGCAAATTGCCCGCCTCAGGCGCGATCCACCCCTTCCGATTGCACTCTCGGCGGCCGTCGACGGCTTCTGGTCGATCAGCGTCTACGACGCGGAGGGCCATTTCGTGCAAAACGACCTCCACGCGTACGCGCTCAACAACGTCACCGCGCAACGAGATCCCGACGGATCGGTGACCGTCCAGTTCGGCGGCTGCGACGGTCAACAGGCCAACTGTCTGCCCATCTTTCCCGGCTGGAAGTACATGAACAGCCTCTACCAACCCCGGCCCGAGATTCTCAATGGCAGGTGGAGCTTCCGCGAAGCGAAGTTAGCTCAGGACGCGTAAACACACAAACCAACAACGCCCGCGTCAGAACCACGAACGTGAGGGCGCTCCTCGACGCGTTCGCTGATCGTTCGCCGATTAAGACGGACTCGACGGCACGCGCGCTGGCCGCTTGGCCTGCCTAACGCGTTCGCTCGCCGATCCCGTCTGAGACGTCGGCTTCGTCATGGCCCGCCTTTGGCAGAGAGCAGCCGCCTTGTCGAGACTGGCCCAGCGGCGACGATCCCGGCAGTCCGGTCGCCGTCAGGCTGTCCATCGGACAAATCAGGATCTCGGCGCCCGGCTGGTGCCGTCGGCGACGGGTCAGCTCACCTTGATCGGGTCGTGGAGGACCCTAGGTTTTGTCAAACAGCGGTTCTCGGGGTCCGTAAAAGCGGAACATCGGCCAGAAGTCCTTGTCCGCGGTCGGGATCCAGTTCTCGTGGAGCCCGTCAGGGGCCTCAGGGCCGATGCAGACGTCAATTGATCCGTCTTGGTTGACGGAGAGCTTGTTGGTGTCGTAGGAGGAGACGCCGACTCGGATGACCACGAGGCCCCAGCGGCAGCCAGCGTCTCGGGCGAACTTCGATCAGGTCTCGTTACCCGGTGACCGCCACCGCGCTCACGCCGAAGAAAGTGTCGGTGACATGAACGGTCGCTGTGCGACCGGCCTGTATGGTCACCGTCTTACGCCGACCGGCCGTAGTCGCCTCCACTGTGCTGGTGCGGCCGTTCACAGTCTCGGTGATGGTGCAGCGAGACCCGGCCGGGATGTCGGGGAACCAGCGTGGCTCAGAACCAGCGCCGGCATCGGCCGGTATGTTGACAGCGTAGGTGTGGGCCGCGTCGTGACAGTCCACGAGGATGGCGATGCGACCTTGCTGGCCGGCTGCCGGCCCGCCGATGGTCTTGATCACTTTCAGGTTGCCAGTGGCCACGTCTGGCGCCGGGCTGGGCCCGTTTTCGTAAACGTCCATCACGTTCACCGGTACCACCTCGCCCGCCGGGATGGTCACGGTCTGGCCATTGCCGGACACGAGCGCTGTGACGGTGGCGGTGCCTCCGTCCGTGATTTCGGTGACCGTGCAGGCCGAGCCCGCAGGAACGGGGCCGAAGCTCTGCGAATAACTGCCCGCTGCCGTGCCGCCAGCGATTGTGAAGTCCGGGAAGGCCGTGCCGTTGCACACCACCTGGATGCTGATCGGTCCCTGCTCGCCCGCGGCCGGACCCGCGATCGTCTTCGTGACGAGCAGCGAACTCGGGCTCGGGGTGGGGATGGGGGTGTAAGTGTCGGTGACGTCGACCGTCTTCTGTCCGCCGGCGGGGATCGTGACCTCCTGCCCATCCCCGGTCACCACCACGTCCGTACCGACGACGCTGCCGTTGGACGTCTCCGTGACGGCGCACGTCGTTCCGGCGGCGATGTGACGGTACGTATCCGACGTGGTGCCCGCAGGCGTGCCGGCGGGGATGATGAAGTCGCGCCTCGACACGCCGTCGTCACAGTCCACGTGGATGACGACCTGCCCTTGCGACCCCGCACCGGGACCCGCGATCGTCTTCTGCACGACCAGCTCGCCCCTGGGCAGGAACTCCGCGGTGGATTGGACCGTGGTCCTCAAAGTGGCGTTTTGCGCCAGGATGAGTCTTTGGGCGTCGTTGACCCCGGAGGTGTTCCCGTCGTATAGGTAGACGTTGCCACTGGGGACGGTGGCTTGGGAGGTGGCCTGGAGGACGGCGTCGGCGGTACCCGTGGACCGCAGCCAGATCTTGGTGCCGGACGGCACTAACGCTCCGGGCGCGATCGGGGTAGTACCCGCCCGGTTTGCGTACATATTTGCGCCGGTTGCGTTGACGGTGGCTCCCCCCGGGGCATCGGTCGTCACCGTGTACGGCCCGAGCGTCGTGTGTGGGCCGCTCAGGCTCTTGGGAGCGATGGTGAGGCTCGGCGGTGGCGGCTCTACCAGGGGCCCTTCGGCTCTGACCTTGTCGACGATCGCCACCGTAGCGGCGTACACCGGGTCCGCCGGGTCCTTGTTCAGCACGTACCGATCGCTGAAGAACCAGATGGCTGCCTGCACGGCGGCCGCCGTTTCGTTCTCGTTGCCGAGGGCGGGAAGGGTGGTGTTCGGGTAATACTCGTTGAGGATCCGCGCCACGTAACCGACGTTCCTGACATTGGAGGCGTCCCACGTACCGAGGGCGTAGCCGATGCCGCCCCACGTGTCGGTGTTGATGTCGATGCAATAGAGGTTCAGAGGCGCCCCGCCGCCGGGCGGCGTGCCGTGGATGACGCCGGCGAAGCCCTCGTTCTTCGCAGACCAGTCAGTGGTCGGGTTGTCCGCGGGATAGCCGTCGGCGACCGGGTCGAAAGGATTGCTGGGATCGGCGATGAATCCGTTCACACTCTGTCCCGGGTACCAGTCCGTAACCCTCATCTCGGTATTGCCCCGCACCTTGGCTCGCGTCGGCGGCCGCCCGTGTTGGACGACCGCGCCGGCAGGAGCGACTTGGAGCAGGAGCAAACCCACGGCCATCGCGAGCACGGCACGCATTCGCCAGCGCAGCCCTAGCAATGCCCGAGCACTTCCCAACCATCGAAGATTAATCGTCGAGCAGCCGGCGCTGCCCAGAGCACGTCGCAACACGGCTACCCACCTCTCGGCTGTCCTACCTCGCTAAGGCACCACCCTATATCCGGGGCACCGGGACGGGTAAGGGCGTGAGCACCCCTCTTAGGGTGGCGCACACTCCCCTTCCAAGTAACGTCCCGCGGATGCGGGCTTGGCGGATCTTGCTCTCGATGAGTCTTGTGCTCGTCTCCGCCTCCGTCCTCCCTGCCCGCGTCGCGGCGGCGACGGGGAGTGCGTGCTCCGCTGTGGCGGGGACCGCTGCGATCAGCGGACCTACGCACGCGATCGCGTGGCGCGTAGGAATTGAAGCTTCGACCGCAGTCTTTTCGCTGTCTGGGAAGAGCATGCACATCACGCGCTGGCTGACATCTGCGGACGCTTCATGGCTACTCGTCATCGGCCGCGACCGAGCCGCCGACGGCCGGTGTTGGGTACAAGTGCGTCTTCCGTGGCGTCCCAACGGGTCTGCCGGCTGGATCAACGCCGACAAGATCGCCCTGGAGCAGACCCCGTGGCGCATCGTGGTCTCCACCTCCCGGCGAACCTTGACCCTATTCCGCGCCGGGACGGTCGTTCGCACCCTTTCGGTAGTCGTTGGAAAGCCGAGCACACCCACGCCGGACGGCCTGTTCGCCGTCTGGTGGGCGATACCGTGGCATCCCGACGATTTCCTGGGTAGCTGGGTCCTCGACCTAACCGCGCACAGCGATGCGCTGCAACAGTTCGACGGAGGTGACGGAACGGTCGCGATTCACGGCCGCGGCGGAGCGAGCCTCCAAGACCCGCTTGGCACCGCCAACAGTCACGGATGCATCCGCCTGTCCAACGACACGATCGACCAGCTCGTACAGATGATCGGCCCAAGCCGACTTCCCGGCACACCCGTCCAGATCAGCTGAGTAGAAGCCTCGTCGCCTGTGGGACAAGCGCGGCGGGCGCGACCGCCTCGCCGCGCGCCATGGCTGTTCGGTTGGCGCTGCCGGCCACAGGTAATGAATCTGTCCAGAGGACGCGCCAACACTGGGTGCAGGTGGCGGAGCTGACGATGCTCGGGTTCGCCGCCCCAGCTTCCGCGGCGAAGACTCACGATGACCCGCCATTTTCACCTCGCTGCTCTGATGGTCGGACTGACGCTGACAGCGCTCCTGGTCATATCAGCGCCCGCGGGTGCGGCGCAGCTCGACCTCGTCGGCAGCAGTAGCTTTGGATCGCCGAGCCTCTACCCCTACCAGCACTGGGCGGACGATAGCTACGCGCCCACATACCCCGGAGCGGTGCAGCTCGCATTCTCGCCCGCGGCCTTCACGTGCGGCACCGTCGACGGGGCCGTAGGCTGCACGACCTGGTCGGACTGGCCCCTGCCCCAGGTCGAGATTGACACCGCTAGCGGTCCATACTGGACGCACGGGTACCTCATGCACGAACTCGGGCACGTGTTCGACGGCACCGAGATGCAGGACCCCTCCCGCGCGGATTTCATGGCCATCTGGGGGCTGCCCGGCGGGGCGAGTGCGTGGTGGACGCCGTTCGCGAGCGGCGATGGGAGCGCCGGAGAGTGGTTCGCGGAGTCTTACAGGCTGTGCGCGCTGTATGGACCGCAGATGCCCTACGACGCGTGGATGGTCGACTCGCCGGCCTACGGCTTCCCCGGCGACCGCGACTCGGCCCAGCAGGACGCCTCGTGCCGACTGATCCTGCGGGTCGGCACGTCCGAGGGCCTGCCTACGCCGGCCAGCCCGACCGAGTACACGCCTCGCGTGCGCGTGCAAGCGAACCGCAAGGTGGTGGAATGCCGCGGGAGAGACCTGTTGCTGGTTGGCAACGAGCTGCTGTGCGAGACAGCAAGCGGCAGCCCTCCCGCCGGCTCATGGAAGGTCAAGATCCAGAGTCGGCGCACGGGCAAGGGGGAGCTGCGCCGTGCGCCTGACAGCCGCCAACGGCAGGCACCCCCGCCTGCGGGCTCCGCAAACGCTGCATACCGGCCGACCCACGTGCTCTGAACATCGGATCAGAGGGTTCAGTCGCGGAGCGGCCCGTGTGGGTAGCGGGCGTAGAGATCCGGGCTGACGGCGAGCGTTAGGATGCTCTGCGTCACCCTTCCAGTCCGACCTCGGACGCGGAAACCCGCCCGCCCGAAACCTTGGCACTCGTACCCAGACCAAATCTCGGCACCCCCTGCTAGCAACGCAACTGCGGCTTGGGGTTTGTGCGCCTAACCTTTCGTGTCCATGAGTGGGAGCGCGCCGAACGACGAGCGTGCGCTTGGCGATATGAAGGTCGCCCGAGATGCGACAGCAGGCGCGTGGGTGGCGGCGAACGTCCACGACTGGGGGTCGTGCGGAGCCTGGTTCCCGGAGGTCTTTCCGGCGTACGCCCGAGTCCTCCATCCTGCATACCGATACGTAGATCAGCTCGAGCAGGCGCGCGAATGTGCCCCGACGCACTCAACCCTTGCGCCCGGCACGTCCCTTGCTCGAACCGTGTGGCATCAAGAAGTAGGATGGACGGAGGTCGCTCGCGCCAACAGCAAGGTCGCTCACCCGCTGATGGAGTGGGCATCGATCACCGGGTCATATCGCTTTCTCCGCGGCTATTCCCAGCCGAGCAACTGGCTTGTGGCCCCCGAGAACGGCACGTTGGCTCTGCGACAGACCAAGCGTCTGGCGACCGCCCTTGCCGAGCACACACGCACCCCCGACCTGTGCTGGTTGGCGATTTGGGAAGGCTGGGATGCCCTTCCCGATCTTGACGAACTTGATGTGCCGCGACTCCGGATGCCGGGGCGCAATATGGTCCTGCTCTTTGGCCCGATCACAGCGTTGGTGAGAACCTCTTTCCTCGACCTGTGGTACAGCCATTCGACCAATCCGGCGAATTGGTATCGCAGCCCGAGCCTGTGGTGGACCGCTGATCGCTCGTGGTGCGTCGCGACTGACGTCGATCTAAAGAGTACGTATCTCGGCGGCTCGCGTGAGTGCGTGAGTGTTTTGACCAGTAACAATCGACTCGAGGTGTTCGAGGCGAGCGCTCCAACAGGACATCACAATTGAGGCAGATACCGTCAACCCCGAACCCGAAGGAGACCGCTGGCCATAGGAGCACGGCGCGCTTCGGGAGACAGACGTCGTAAGTGGTGCTTCTTCTGAGAAGTTGTGGGTCTATCCATTGCTCCCGCGTATTTCTGAGTCATATGTGAGCTTCTGTTGGGACGACGGTGACGGTGAGGATGTTGTGTGTTACGCGGGTCGGGCCGATTCAGCCGCCGGCGGGCCTCCTGCCGGCTGCGGTTCGCGCTGCCGAAGGCGAAGCATCAGGCTCCGTCACCCGAGCAGCATCCCTGCTCGGCGGCCCGGCACGCAGACGGGTGCCGTCCCTGCGGGGTCTCGTTGGCCGGGATTCGCCCGCTCGTGGCGCGTCGTGCTTGGGTGGCGCTTGGCCGGTTGAGCTGTGGGTTGGTCGTGGGGGAGTGCGCTGGCACTCGTCCAGGCGGTTAGGCTGGCGTTGACGCACAGGCGACCGTCTGGTCAGATGATTTTTAGAGTTCTTGTGTCGCGGTCTGTGCTGCTTAATGCGGCCGTGGTTGGCATGCTCGTCGGCGTCTCGGTCTTGCGCTTCGCGGTGACCGAGCCGGGGATCATGCTGTTGGCCGTCGTTCCGATCGCGCTTCTCGGGGTGATGTACGGAGTTCGGGGCGGGCTGTTGGGGGCGAGCGTGGCCTCCGGCGTGCTGCTTGTGTGGGGGTTCACGCAGGGCCACGCTGGTGCTGTGGAGGAGATCGACGAGCCGGCGGTCTTCTTCATGCTCGGTCTGCTGTCCGGGATCTACGCTGACGGCGCGCTCGGGGATTGCGACCCGCGCCACGCCTTGCAGCGCGCCGAGTTTCGCAGGGCGATGAAGCTGGGTGAGGTGGTCTTCCACTACCAGCCGCTCACTGACGCGCGGACTGGTCGGGTGGTCGGGCTCGAAGCGCTTGCCAGGTGGGAGCACCCCGATCGCGGTCGAATCGAGCCGGAGATGTTCATCGCGCTCGCCGAGCGTGACGACCGGACGATTTGGGAGCTGACACTGCTCGCGGTCGACCGTTCTCTGGGTGACGTTGCGGCCTGGGGAGCAGTGGCCAGCGATGTCATCATCTTTGTCAACCTCTCGTCGGTCAGCCTAGCCCGGCGGGATCTGGCGGCGGCGTTCTCGCCTATCCTCGAGCAGCATCGGTTCCCGCCGTCACGACTCGCGGTCGAGGTCACCGAGACCGCCCTGGTTGGACTCCCGGACCGGGCGGCGCACGCGCTGGAGGCGCTCAAGCAGCTAGGGATGAGGATCGTGCTCGACGATTTCGGCGAGGGCTACTCGTCGATTACCCGCCTGGGCCGGCTGCCGTTCGACACGTTGAAGGTGGATCTGAGTCTGCTTGGCCTGCCCTCCGCGGGCGACGCGAACCGTGTTCTGAAGGCGATGGTTCAACTCGCGCACTCGCTTGGGCTCCAGATCGTGGCCGAATGCATCGAGGACGTCGAGGTCCGGGACGAACTGACTCGGCTCGGCTACGACCTGATCCAGGGGTTTCTCCTGTGTCCACCGTTGCCGGCCGACGAGGTTCAGGACTACTTGCGGAACCCGAGCCGCTCGGTCGCTGGACTTGCCTGAGTCACAGGGGAAGGCCAGACCCGACACCGATGCGGTCTGCGAGAATGAACCGCAAGCGAACAGGCTCGCGATCAGATGGCGAGCGGCTCGTGAGTCGACTGCTGACGCCTGCGGATCTGGAGGATGCAGTTCAGTCGCTTGGGTACTAGTGGCAGCGCAGTCGGCACCCGCCGTGGTATCGGTTGAGGGCGCGGCGCGAGCCGGCGCGGATGACTGTTCGCTGGGAGCAACCGATACGGGCGGCGCTCATCGCTCAGCGCGGTGTGCCCGCCGCTATCCGCTTGTCTGCCGGCCTGGCCGTTGCCCAGACGCGGCTGGGACGTTGGACTCGAAGGGCCAGGATCGTTCTGCTCGCGACCGTGGCGGTCGTGGTCACGGTCCTGGTCACGCTAGTGGCCGTGTACCTCGCGGCCGCGTTGGCCCTGCTGCTTCGAGTCGTGTGATCGACCGCCCTCGTTCGGTCGAGGAGCGGCACGTGCATATGCGGAGCGGCACTCTCAGGCGCTCCCAGGCGGCGGGGCGTCGACGGGCTGCGTGACCTCGCGACGCGCGCATGAACTGGCGCCTGGGTTGTCGCTGCTCCGAGCCCGCAGGAACACTTGGAGTTGGTGTAGGGTCGCGCGACATGACCGAGATCGCTCTCTCGAACGGGATCACGCTTGCTTATGACGACCAGGGCGGCGGCGACGGGCAGTCGATCGTGCTGATCCATGGGATCTCGATGAGCCGGCGGTACTTCCACAGACAACTCGAGCCGCTCAGCGCGCGGCATCGCGTCATCGCCGTGGACCTCAGGGGCCACGGCGACTCCGAGAAGGTCGAGTCCGGCCACACGGTCCCGCAGTACGCCAGGGACGTGAGGCTGCTGATAGAGGAGCTGGGACTCGACCGACCGGTGTTGCTCGGATGGTCGATGGGCGTGTTTGTGGCACTCGACTACATCCGTCAGTTCGGAACTGACACCCTCGGGGGCCTGGTCAACGTCGACGAGGCCGCGTCGGACTTCAAGTGGGATGGATGGGAGCACGGCTTTCTCGATCTGCCCACGCTCCACTCATTGATGACGGCCGTCCAGGACGACAAGGACGCGTTCATTCGAGACTTCGTGCCGGACATGTTCAGCCAGCCGCAGGCCCCGGAGGACCTCGAGTGGATGGTCAGCGAGTCGTCAAAGCTGCCGATCGGGCCGCTCAGCGCAATCCTGTTCGATCAAACCGTCCAGGACTACCGGGACGTTCTGGCGACGATCGACGTTCCGACGCTGATCTGCTGGGGCGAGCACGACACGCTCCTGCCCGTCTCGGGTGCGCCGTACATGCACGAGCACATCCGTGGCTCGCGGCTCGAGCTATTCGAGCACAGCGGCCACTGCCCGTTTCTCGAGGAGAGCGAGAAATTCAATCGGGTGGTCGAGGCGTTCGTCGACTCCCTGTAGTAATTCGCTAAAAGCGCGACCCTTACGGCAGGCCACTCAAGCAAGTGAGACATAGAACACTTGTCGAGGTGGGGTTCGCCGGCGGACGAGTGTGGAATAACGCTAAGTGCCGCCGGGCGGACTTTCGGCGGGCCGGGGCTGTGCCGCAACCAGACACGGAGGTTCTGGGAATGACATCTCGCACGATGCTGGACCTTTCCGCAGCCGCTGCTGCAGCGTTTCGCACTCGCGGCCTCGGCCGCGAGGGCGCCGGTCTGGGGCGACGTGATTGCTCGAGCTCGGGGCGAGGCGCCTCACGTGTTTGAAAGCGGCGCGCCGCGCCTGATCCACCGCCACGCCCGTGCTCGACCTGCGCGCCACAGCCGAGCCGACACGGAGCCATGGCGGTCAGGCAGCTTCGCCGGCAGTGTGCCGCGTCGCTTAGCGCGGCGGATGCTCGGCCTCGGCGGCCCCCACCTCGGCCAGACGCGCACGCGACGGCGCCGCTGGGTCGCGGGCCTGCAGGATGACCGCCCCGACCACGATCGCGCCGCCGGTCAGAGTAGCCGCGCTTGGCCGCTCGCCCACTGCCAGCCACACCCACAACGGCCCGAGCACGACCTCCAGCAAGCTGATCAGCGCGACCTGGGCGGCCGGGATCAGCCGCGCGCCGATGGTCAGCAGGATGAGCCCAAGCCCGATCTGCCCCACGCCGAACAGCGCCAGCCACAGCACGTCGTGGACGCCGACGCCCTGCCCGCCGGCGAGCGCAACCGGTGCGGCTACCAGGACCAGCATCAGCTGGGCCAGCACGATCGCCGGCGCCATTGAGACGTCGCGCCGGTGGCGGGCAATCACGATCGCGACCGCGAAGCTGAACGCCATCAGCACTGACAATCCATCGCCCAGCGCGCTGCCGCCGCCCGGCGAGCCGACCATAACGCCGACGCCGACCAGCGCGACGCCCATTGCCAGCATGGTTCGCGTGCTCAGCCGCTCGCCCAAGAACCAGCGGCCCAGCAACGCCGCCAGGACCGGCGAGATCGCCTGGATGAACAGCACCTGCGCAACCGAAGCATGGTTCAGGGCCACCATGAACGAACCCGAGGCGACCGCGACCGCGACCGCAAACCCGACGCCGGCACCACCCACCGACCTGCAAGCCGCGACCACTCGACCGCGCTCGGTGACCGCCACATAGGCCCCGACCGCCACCGCGGCGAATAGCGCTCTTCCTGCGACCTGTGTGGCCACTCCGACTGTTAGCTGGCGCTGAATCACTCCCGCCGTAGACCACACAACAGCCGCCAGCGCCACCGCAACCTGGCCGCGCTCGGCGCGCCGGCTAGCCGTCTCGATTGCCGCCGGGACGCTCGACATCCCCGGCAGTCAATCACTCCCTTCGCGGCGCCACCGTGGACGGCGAACATCCGGTCGAGCTCGGGCCTGGCCGCCGGGCGGTCGTTCCACGTCAGTCGCGCCAGTAAGGTGGTGGCGTGGAACGAGTCTGGGACTACCCGCGTCCGCCCGCCATCCGTCCGTGTGACCGTAGGGTCAGAGTGGAGTTCGCAGGCGAGGTACTGGCCGATTCGATCCACGCGCTGCGCGTGCTCGAGACCAGCCACCCGCCGACGATCTACATCCCGCCCGGCGACATACGGCTCAGTCTGCTGACAGAGAGCGACGCCGGTCCGACGTGGTGCGAGTTCAAGGGTGCCGCGCACTATCTAGACGCGATCGTCGACGGGCGACAGGCCCGCGCGGTCGCCTGGAGCTACGCGGCCCCAACCTCGGGATATGACGCGCTGCGCGACCATGTCGCGTTTTATCCCGGACGCGTCGATGCCGCGTGGCTTGATGATGAACGCGCTCAAGCCCAGCCCGGCGACTTCTACGGAGGATGGATCACCGGCGATTTGATCGGGCCTTTCAAAGGGCCGCCCGGCACTCGCGGCTGGTAGCAACCCCCAGCGGGCTACGTCCGGCGGGCGGGCCTACGGCGAGGATGAACCCCGCCGTAGGGCGCGGTATTCGGCGGATCGCACCGTGACGGTAGGATCGACGTCATGAAGCGCGGTGTCCACGATCGTGGCGGTTTGCCGACCGATGAGCGGATCGATCGCAGCGAGCACGCGCTCGAGGATTGGGAGCTTCTGACGGACGCGCTCGTGGGCGCGCTCGCCTGGCGGGGACTGATGAACGTCGATGAGCTGCGGCGCGGGATCGAGAGCATCCCGCCCGGGGAGTACGAGCGGGCGTCTTACTACGAACGCTGGCTGTCCTCGATGGAGACGATCCTCACCGAGAAGGGCGTGCTCGCCGCCGGTGAGCTCGATCGCAGGGGCTCGGGATGACCGTTCGGGTCGGCGACCCGGTCACGGTGGCCGCGAGAGCTCACAGCGGGCACCATCGCACTCCGTTCTACATCAAGGGTAAGACGGGACGGATTGAGCGTGTGCACGCCGCGTTCCGGAACCCGGAGACGCGTGCCTACGGCCACGACGGGCTCCCCGAGATGCCGTTGTACCTCGTGAGCTTCGCTCGGTCGGAACTGTGGCCGGACGCCGGCGCCGGCGGGAGCTACCGCGTCTACGTCGACGTCTTCGAGCACTGGCTGGAGGAGGCGAGATGAGCGAGCACGACCACGACCACGCGCCAATCACCAATGGCGACGAGCCCGAGGCCGCCGCGCGCGCCCGTGCGCTCGCGGAGCTCCTGGTCGAGAAGGGCGTGCTGCGCGCGGAGGAGATCCGCGCCGGCATCGACCGGCTCGTCTCGCGCACGCCCGCGGACGGCGCCCGGCTCGTCGCGCGTGCCTGGGTTGACCCGGAGTTCAGGCAGCGGTTGCTAGCCGACGCACGTGCGGCGGCGCTCGAGCTCGGCCTCGACCCCGGCCCGTCCCCGGTCGTCGTTGCGCTCGAGAACACCGAGACTGTGCACCACATGGTCGTCTGCACGCTGTGCTCCTGCTATCCGCGTGCGCTGCTCGGTCCACCGCCTGCGTGGTACAAAAGTCTCCCGTACCGCTCCCGCGCGGTGTCGGACCCGCGCGGCGTGCTCGCGGAGTTTGGTCTGGAGATCGGCGATGACGTCGAACTGCGCGTGGTCGACTCGACCGCCGATATCCGTTATCTGGTGATCCCGCGCCGTCCGCCGCGGTCCGATGAGCTAGACGAGGAGCAGCTTGCCGCGCTGGTCACACGTGACTCGATGATCGGCGTCGTCCAGCCGGCCGCCCCCGCGCTCGCCTGATCGCGCCCCCTAGCCGTGGCGGATGCCGACAGCGTTCATCCGCCGGCCCAGGTGCTCCATGACGTCGGCTTGGAGTACGCTGCCCGCGGGTGAGGGGGGCTGAACGAGCGACGCGGATACGAACACGGCATGCCGGTGGTCCGGATCGCGGCATGACGAGCATCCGCGCCGGCCGCGCGCAGGTCGGCGCGCTCCGACGGTCACGCACCGCCCCGGCCGCCCGCGCGGTGCTGATGGAGGCGCTCAACCGCGCGCTGCTCGAGCCCGTTCGGTTCCGCACCCCGGACGGTGAGTTCGTGGTGGGCCGAGCCACCGCCGGCGGCGAGTGCGCGTACGTGCTCGACGTGCTGACGGCCGACTTCTTCACGGACGTTGTGTGCTTCGGAAACCTGGGGATGGGCGAGGCGTACATGCGAGGCGATTTCGTGATGGCCTCGGGCAGCCTCGAGGACTTCCTCACGCTGCTGCTGCGCAGTCGGTTGGACGAGAAGGTCGGCCGGACATCGCGACTGGCCGTCAGAGCGCTGGCAATCAGGCTGCAGAACGCCTTGCGCGGCCGCCGCGAGGCGGTCCAGCACCACTACGACGTCGGGACGGATCTGTTCGAGGCCTTTCTCGACCCGACCATGACCTACACGTGCGGCTACGCCTGCTCATCCGACGACGGCGTCGACACGCTCCAGCTCAACAAGCTCGAACGCATCTGCCAGAAACTACGGCTCCAGGAGGGTGAGCGACTTCTCGACCTGGGATGCGGGTTCGGCGGACTGCTCATGTTCGCGGCGGAGCGCTACGGCACCAGCGGGGTCGGGGTCACGCTGAGTCGCGCACAGCACGAGTGGGCCAGCGCGGAGATCCAGCGACGAAGCCTCGGCGATCGCGTCGAGGTTCTCCTGATGGACTACCGAGCGGCGAGCGGAACCTACGACAAGGTCGTGTCGGTTGGGTTGCTCGAACACCTCTCACCGCCGGAGTACGGCAGATTCTTCGAGAAGGTCGCGGCCTCGCTGGAGCCGTCCAGCCTCGGACTCGTGCATGCGATCGGCACCAGCCAGCCCGGAAGTCGTCACGATGCGTTCATCCAGAAGTACGTGTTCCCGAACTCTCACCAGGTTCGACTTCCGGCGCTTCTCACCGCCATGGAGAAAACCGGGTTCGCCGTCCTCGACGTCGAGAACATGATCCGCCACTATGCTGTCACGGCTCTCCGGTGGCTCGAGCGTTTCCGCGCGAACCGTCACTCGCTCGACCCCGGCCGCTACGACGAGACCTTCTGCCGGATGTGGGAATACTGGCTGGCAGCCGGTGTGGCGGCCGCCCGCGCGTCGGACGGGGCCCTGTATCAGGTGCTCTTTCACAACGACCGAGCCGCGCCGATACCGTTCGTCCGGGTCTAAATCCCGCGGGCTTCGGCGAAGGTGACTAGACGCCCCCGCTCGATGTCGTAGAGGCAGAGCCGGACCGCCTTGATCCCGTCGAGCAGCGACACCGTGGGAACGGCGCGGAGGAACTCGTTTTCGTCGTTGGCCCGCGACAGGTTGTAATTGGGGATGCGCGGGTTCAGGTGATGCACGTGGTGCAGGCCGATGTTGAGGCTGAAGAACTTGAGAACCCGCGGAAGCCTGAAATGCGAGCTTCCGGCCAATGCGGCGGTCTCCCAATCCCAGTCGGGGTAGCTTTGCCAAAGCGCGCCCTCGAACCGGTGCTGGACCCAGATCAGCCAGACTCCGAAGCCCGATGCCAGCCAGAAGACAGGGAGCGCGACGATCAAGAGCTCGCGCCAACCGACCAGCCAGCCGATGCCGCCCAACATGGCAACGAGTGCGAGATTGGTGGCAAGTTTTGCCCACCGGAGGGGAGTGGGATCCGACCGGAGCACGATGCGGGGCTTGAGTACGTTGGCCCAGACTGCACCGAATCCGAACACCACGAATGGGTCGCGGCGCAAGCGGTAGACGAGGCGCCTGCGCCGCGGGAGGGCTCGAAAGTCCCCGACGGTGAGAATCTCGACGTCGCCGGTTCCGTCGGCGGCGAGGTCACCGCCGGCCGCATGGTGGCGGATGTGGTCGTGTCGCCAGCAATGGAACGTTTGCAGCGTGATCAGTCCGGTGAACACCCCGACCCACTGGTTCGCTCGGCGCGTCGGCAGGAAGGATCCGTGAGCGCAGTCGTGCATCACGAGGAAGGTACGGGTGAGGAACCCGGCGGTCGGCACGGCAAGCGCGAGCGCAGCCAGGTATGACACGTCGACGAGCATCAGCATGGCGACCGTCAGCGCCAGGTACGGCAGAACCGACGTGATCAGGTCGAGGAAGGCGCGCCGAGTATCGGGCAGCGCGTAGGGGGCCACGGCGGTCTGCCATGGCGGGCGCTGAAGCTCAGACTGTGCCACGGTCCAAGCCGATCGGACCGGGGGTCACCTCGGTTGCGTTCGTCCGGATCGGGGGAGCGTCGCGGTGACGCCAAGCGGAGGCGGCGACGACCAGAGCGGGCGCGATCGCCAGGAGGATCGCGACGACCATTGCGGGCTTCAATGGCAGGACTCCCCAAAGCCCGAGAAGTCCGATCGCTGGTCCGCCCGCCATGAGCGGCATGAGGCTGAGGCGCTGACGGGGATAGTGGAAGCTCCCGACGAGCAGCAGGGCGATCAACAGGACGAGCAGGCCGGTGACGATCGCCGACGCGCCCAGGCCAACCGCCGCGATGACCGCGCTGCTAGCGGGTGCCGACGGCATGCCTTGGAACCCCGCGGCGAGGGCGTCGCTCGAAGTCAGCCACGACCGGACCAGCCGGAGGATCATCGCCACGAGATAGGCGCCGCCCGCCGCGATCAGCCCCGCGTAGCGAAGGCCGCCCTCGACGCTGCCGGAAGCTGCGACCACCGCCGCCGGCGCGAGCCCGAAAGTAACGGTGTCGCAAATTGCGTCGAGTCCCTCGCCCATGCCACTGGACCCGAACCGGCGTGCGACGGGGCCGTCCGCGAGATCGAGGACCGAGCCGACCGCGACCAGCGCGGCGACGACGCGGAGGTCGGCGATCGTCACTCCGCTACTCCGAGGGTGACTCTGCCAGCGGCCCGCGAGCAGGGCGACCGCGACGTACCCGCACAACCCGTGCGCGATCGTCATCCAATCCGCGAGGGTTGGGTGAAGCGACGTCCGTGGACGCGCAGCCGAGGTCTGTGCTCCCCGTCGATTGCCGATTCCTGGCATCTCGGGTGCGTACGCTACCGATAGGGTGAGCCGCGATCTAGTGAGATCACCCGCCGCTATTCCGCTTTCCCGCCGCCGTGCCGTCGCCCCTCGCACGGTGCTCCTGATCGCGATGCTCGGAGTGTCCATGGCCTTCCTGGACAACACGATCGTCACGATCGCGTTCCCCAACCTCCAGCAGTCGTTCCCCGACTCGTCGCTCAGCTCGCTCTCATGGGTGTTCAACATCTACAACATCGCGCTCGCTGCGCTCCTCGTGCCGGCTGGCATGCTCGCCGACGCGGTCGGCCGCCGCCGAATGTTCATCGCCGGCATCATGGTGTTCACGGTCGCGTCGGCGATATGCGCGGCCGCGCAGTCGGTTGCAGTGCTGGTCGCGGCGCGAGCCCTCCAGGGCAGCGGCGCGGCAATCATCGTCCCGAGTTCGCTGGGACTGGTCCTGCACGCGTATCCGGAGAACCGGCGCACGCAAGCGGTCGCCATGTGGAGCGCCACCGGCGCGCTCGCCGCGGGCATCGGACCGTCGATCGGCGGGCTGCTGGTGGTCCTGTCCGATTGGCGCCTGGTGTTCCTGATCAACCTTCCCCTCGGCCTGCTCGCGTGGTTGCTGGCGCGTCGTCACCTGGTGGAGAGCCGAGCGCCTGGGCGGCGCGCCCTACCTGATCTGAGGGGCGCGCTGCTGATCGCGCTCTCGGTGAGCTTGCTCGTACTGGCGATCGTTCAGGGGCAGAGCTGGGGTTGGACGAACATCCGCACGGTCGCGGCGCTGCTCGGCGCGGTGGCCGCGGGCGCGTGGCTGCTGCGGAGGTCGCTGCGCCATCCGACGCCCGTTCTCGACCTCGAGCTGATCGGCACGCCCGGGTTCACGGTAACGAGTGCACTTACGGTCATCGGAGCGGCCGGCTTTTACGGATTGGCCCTCTTGAACATCTTCTACCTGATCGATGTATGGCGCTACTCGCCGCTCACGGCCGGACTGGCCGGCACACCGGCGCCGTTCCTCGCCGCAGGCGCCGCCGCCGGGGCGGGATGGTGGGGCACGAAGCGTGACGCCAGACCGCTGATCGCCCTTGGCGCGGCGATCTGGACGCTCGGGCCGCTGATCTTGGTTTCGCGCTTCTCGACCAGCCCGCATTACGTGCTCGACTACCTCCCGGCGGCGCTGGTACTCGCCCTCGGTATCGGTGTGGCATTTCCGCTGGTGAGCAACATCGCGACCTCGCTGGCTCCCCGAGGGCGATACGCGGGCGCGACCGCCATGAATTCGTCTCTGCGTCAGGTGGGGGCCGCGCTCGGCGTGGCGGTGATCGTGGTGGTCGTTGGGCACCCGCATCCGTCGGGCGTCCACGCCGCGTTCGAGCGCGGGTGGCTGTTCGCGTCGGTGTGCTTCGGCCTCGTCAGCATCGGCGCGCTCGCGCTGCGCCGCGTTGACGCCACGCCGAAGACCGCGTCCTTCATCGAGGGCGTCCGCGAAATCGTCGCCACACCGCCGTCGCGCGCCGCTGCGCCAAGACACAACCGGCACTCGCAATCGGTCGTCCTGTCACTGCGAGTCACATCGCCCGCAGCAAGCCAATCTACGGAGGACTTCATCAAGGCAGTACCGCTGTTCGCGGGGCTGCCCGAGGACGAAATCGCTGCGCTCGCTGGGCAGGCAACGACTGTGACGGTTCCCGCCGGCGCATGGGTGTTTCACCAGGGCGACATCGCCGATGCAATGTACATCGTGCGATCCGGCCGTCTGCACGTCGTCGACGAGCGACCGGACGGCACCCAAGAGATCGTTCGGGAGCTCCGACCCGGAGCAGTGTTGGGCGAGCTCGCGCTTATCCGACAGTCCCGCCGGACCGCCGGAGTGAGAGTGCGACGCGATGCCGCTCTGCTCAGAATCGGCCATGCACAGTTCGAGCAGATGCTCGGCTCCAGCCCGAGCGTTTCCCGCGCACTGCTCGGAACGTTGGCCGACCGGCTTACGAACAACTCGAAGTCGCGGCCGGCGGGTCCCAGGCCGCCGGTGACGATCGCAATCGTCAGCCTGGACCCGGCTGCGGGAGCCCAAGGAATCGAGCCACTCCTCGAACGGCAGCTCCGACAGCTGGCGAGAATCATCACGCTTTCGCAATCAGCAGTGACGCGCCCAGGGATGGAGCTTGGCCATGCGCTGGCCGAGGCGCTGGATCGCGTCGAGCACTTCCATGACCACGTGCTACTCACCGCTGAGACGTCGGACCCCTCGGGTGACTGGTCGCAGGCGTGCATGCGACAGGCCGACCGCGTCGTCCTGCTGGTGGCGGAGCCGCCCGAGACCGATCGCCTGCGCGGCTGGGAGATTCCGTCCGAGTGTGACGTGGTCCTCCTCGGAGGCGCCAGCGACGCCGTCACGGCTCGACTCCTGCGCGCGCTCGAACCTCGAGCCACCCATCGCGTTCGCTCCGCCACCCGCGTCGACGACGTCGCTCGCCTGTCACGGCGGCTGGCGGGACGCTCGGTCGGCCTCTCGCTGTCCGGCGGCGGCGCTCGGTCCTTCGCTCAGATCGGGGTTCTCGAAGAGCTCGTCAGCTCCGGGATCGCCGTCGACCGGGTCAGCGGCACGAGCATGGGGGCGTTCATCGGCGCCCTCGTCGCGCAGGGCCTCGACCCTGAGGAAATCGACGCCCGCTGTTACGAGGAGTGGGTGCGCCGCAACCCGGTCAACGATTACCACTTTCCCAGGAGCTCGCTCATCCGCGGGGCGCGTGCTCGTACGATGCTCGAGCGCGTCTTTCCGGGGTTTATCGAGGACCTGAAGCTCGGGTATTTCTGCGTCACCGTTGACCTGATCGCCGCCAAGCCCGTGTACCACCGCCACGGTAGGCTGGCCGAGGCGGTCGGCGCGAGCATGATTCTTCCGGGATTCGCGCCGCCCCTTCAGTCTGAAGGCCGACTGCTGGTCGACGGCGGGCTCATGGACAACCTCCCCACCGAGGTGATGGCCTCCGAGGGCGACGGGCCGATCATCGCCGTCGACTGCACCGACCCATCCGTTCGCCACCTGCCCGATGGCGTCGACCCCGAGGTTCCAACGCTCGCCGAGACCCTGTTCAAGGCCATGTTGCTCAGCGAATCGGACAGCGACCGCCGGCGCTCGTTCGCGGACCTTCTGATTCGGCCGGACTGCTCCGACATCGGAACGGTCGAGTTCCACATGCTCGACGCCGCCCGCGAGCGGGGCCGGCGTGCCGCGGCGACGACGCTCGCGGCCGCGCCCGATTTCCTCGACCGGCTGATCACAGACTGATCGAAAAGCTTCCGCCGGAGTCCGATCAAGATTCTGGATGCCCGACGGGGGCCGCCCACATGTCCCGTCAGCTTGACGCGAGCTCGTCTGCGCTTACGTACCCATGATCTGTACGAACTTCAGCGTCGAGTAGGACTGCAGACCTCGGAGGCCCGCCTCCGAACCAAAACCGGACGCCTTTTGCGGCTCGTAGCTCAGCTCGATCCCCAGCTCCGGGCCTTCTTCGCCACCCGACCTGACCGAAACGCTGGCGGCTCTGATTCCGTGGGCCATGCGCCGGGCCCGCCCGCTGCCGCGTGTCCAGACCGTTGAGTCCAGGCCGTACGGCGTGCCGTTCGCCAGGGTCAACGCCTCTTCCTCGGTCTCGAACTCCTGCACGACCAGCACCGGGCCGAAGATCTCCTCGCGCACGATCGCCATGTCGGGATCGACGTGGTCGAACACGGTGGGCGCGATGTAGCAGCCGCCGGACTCTTGGATCCGTCCCTTAAGGACCGGAACCGCGCCTGCCTAAGGCCCTGCTCGAGGTAACCCCTGACCCGGTCTCGCTGGGTCGGGCTGGCAAGGGGTCCGAGCGTGGTCTGTTCGTCAAGAGGGTCGCCCGGCTGGTGGGCGCTGGCCAGCGCGACCACCTGCTCGAGCAGCGCCTCCTTGACGTCTTTCTGGACGACCAGACGCGAGTGAGCACTGCAGACCTGCCCGGTGTTCCAGAGCACGTTCTCGACGGTGGCTGCCGCAACTGCGTCTAGGTGCTCGACGTCGTCGAACACAACCTGCGGCGACTTGCCTCCGCACTCCAATATCAGGGGCTTTCCGTTCGAACGGCCGCACGCCTCCATGATCTTCCGGCCCGTCGCCGTGGAGCCTGTGAACGAGAGGAAGTCGACGTCTTCGTGCAGCGCCAGCGCTGCGCCCGCCGTTGAGCCGAGCCCAGGGACGACATTGAGGACGCCTTCCGGCACGCCCGCCTCCACCGCCAGCTCGGCCACCTTCAAAGCCGAGCTCGGAGAGAGCTCGGACGGCTTGAGCACGACGGTGTTGCCGGCCGCAAGAGCAGCGCCGATCTTGATGATTGCGTTGACGACGGGGAAGTTCCAAGGCGTAATCGCGCCGACAACGCCTCGTGGTTCGTAAACGTTGAATACAAAGCGCCCCGGCATCATCTGGGCCGTTTCACCGAACACCTTGTCTGCGAACCCGGCCCACGTGCGCAGCGCGCTGGCCGCGAAATTCTCTGCATCCCACAGCGCTGCTCGAATCGGCTTGCCCATCTCGAGGCTGTCAAGCAGCGCGATCTCCTCGCGGTGCTCGACGATCAGATCGGCGAGCCTGAACAGCACCTCGGCACGATGGACGGGTGACGCGTCGGACCAGGACCCGTCTTTGAAACGCCGCCGGGCCGCACGAACTGCCGCATCGATGTCGGCCGCGCTGCCGACCGGGACCTCGGCCAGGGGCTGCTCGTTTGCCGGGTTGATGTCCTCGAAGCGCTCATCCGTGGTTGAGGTGCGATATTCGCCGTCGATGAACGGACGGATGTGGAGGGGGACGCGATCGGCCGAGTCCTTCCAAGCCTCCGGCGAGCGCTCAATGGCCTGGGTCATGTGGCGATCCTAGGAACCGCGCGACAGAGAGGCAACTTGCAAATGTAGGGATCGAGAACCCGTCGGATCGACGCGCGTCAGGACAAAGTGAGGTCGATCCGCTGGGCGTTGACGCAGTAGCCAGGGTGGCGGCGGCCCCATTCCCTCCGGCCGGGCACTGCCACGCTCATGTCGGTCGTTCGCATCCCGGCGATCAGCTCATCCTCGCCTGGTCCCCCACCCACTACCTGTCCGTCCATCCATATGAACCAGAGCGATGATCCGTCCTGTGCGATCCAGGCCGGTGCGATCGCAGGGGCGGAAGCCCGGGCGCCAGGGTCCGCCCCCGGGGTCCAGGCCTCGTCTTCGAAGAACTGAGTCCACGGCCCCCATGGATTCTCTGAGACCCACATGCCGAGATAGCCCGGCCCGATGTCTTTGGGCTTGATCCCGACGTCTCCGGGGGCCGACCCCGCGATCATCACATAGCATCCGAGCGCCGGCAGGTATGCGACGGTGGGCAGCCATGAGATGTTGAACGCGTCGGGCATGCGCCCGCCGGGAAAGACATGGACAGGCGCCCTACCCTCGATGTCCCGCGTCCAGGCTGGCTCTCCCGAGTTCACCCGACCGGCGAAGAACTCGTAAGAGTCGCGGTCGAGAATCCGCGAGGTGGGAACGCGAAACAGGACGAGCTCGTTCATGCGGCCGTCCACGTAACCGTTCGGCGAGTACACGTATGCGAATCCGTCCCGGTTCTCTCGGTACGCGCGACCCATCTGGAGAAAGCTCAGCAGCGAGAACGCGCTGTTCGTCTCCTTAAGAAACACCATCCGGTGACGCGTCTGCTGGCCGACGACCTCGCGGACGACCGGATGGGAGCCGTCCTGGTTGCACCACGTCCTGCCGTTGTCCGGCGAATAGATCAGCTTGGCCGCATTCAGGTGCATGCCCGGCACGACCGTCACATTGGCGTCGAAGGGCTTGATGGTGCTCGTGCTCAGGAACTGGAAGATGCTGTCCCCCAGCGCGAGCTGAGTGAATCCGTAATAGGGCGGAGTGATGTTGCTGTAGAGATCCGGATAGATCGGCATCTCGGGATACGTCTCGATCTCTTCCGCCTCGATTGCCTCCGGCCGTCCGCGCAGCGCGAACAGTCGGCTGTGCCAGAACGGACCACGGTCGCGGGGCCAAGACGAGCCGTCCAGGAGGGTCGCCAGTTGGCGGTCGTCGCTCGTCCAGGTAAGGAAGCCGCTCCCGCCGTCGCCGCCAAGCCGGACAATCGTGTCGTCGCGGAGAACCGCTGAAGAGACCGCGCTCATGACCCTCCCGGGATGTCGCTGGCGGCGCAGATGAATCGGATCAGCGAGTCGATACCGGCGTAGTAGTTGTCGACCAGAAGGTGCTCATTCGGTGAATGCAGCGCACAGTCCGCCTGGGCGATGCCACTCACCAGGAGTGGTGCGCCGATAGCCGTCTGGAAGTCGGCCGCCACCGGTATCGAGCCACCCAGACGTATGAGGGCCGTCTCCTTACCCATCGTGTCGCGGAACGCACTCCGCAGGGCCTCTCCGTACGGGCCGTCGACATCGCAGGTGACCGGCGCGCCGGCGCCGAGGACATCGACCTTCACCTCCACTCCGGGGGTGCTCAGCTCATCGACTCGCTCCTCGAGAGCCACGAGGATCGTCTGCCAGTCCTGGTCCGGGACCAGGCGCATGCTCACCTTCGCCCGCGCCGCCGCGGGAATGACGGTCTTCTTCCCCTCTCCCGTGAAGCCGCCGATGATGCCGTTGGCGTCTAGCGCCGGCCGGCTGCCGACGCGCTCCCACACCGTGTAGTCCGGCTCGCCCTCGAGCGCCCGCGCACCGGACATCTCGATGAGGGCGGCAGCGTACCCGGCGTTCGTCCTTCGCCACAAGGCGAGTTCGCTGGACGAGGGCTCGCGCACGGCATCGTAGAAACCGGGAATCGTCACGTGCCCTTCCCGGTCCTTGAGCTCGCCGATGATCCTCGCGAGGGTGTTTATCGGATTCGGAGCAACCCCACCGTAGAGACCGGAATGCAGATCGACCGCCGCGGCGCTCGCCCGAAGCTCGGTGTAGAGAATCCCGCGGACAGTGGTGGCAAGGTTTGGACTCCCGTCCGACTGCATGACACTATCCCAGAGGAGTACCGCGTCGGTGCGCAGCTCCTCTCCGTGGCTGCGGAGGTGGTGTGGGAGCGACTCGCCGTTCACCTCCTCCTCACCTTCGATGATGACACGCACATTCAGCGGTATCCCGTCGCTCGCCGCGAGATGCTCGAGCGCCTTCAGCGCCGCGAGGTGATTACCCTTGTTGTCGGCGGCACCCCGCGCGTAGAGCGCTCCATCCCGCTGAGTGGGCTCGAATGGTGGCGTTATCCACTCATCGACCGGATCAACCGGCTGCACGTCATAGTGACCGTAGATAGTCAGATGTGGCCTGTCCGGTGCGAGAACCCAGTCGGCGATGACCACCGGCAAGCCGCCGTCGAGAACGTCGAGGACCCTGGCGTGCGCGCCCATGGCCTCGCAGCGCTCGCGCAGCCAGTGGGCGTTACCGAGGCAGGCCGCACGGTGCTCGGGCAGCGTGCTGATCGAAGGCATGCGCAGTTCCGCGACCAGATCCTCGAGATCCTCGCACCGGCGTGCTCGCGCTCGCGCCAATGCCTCGATGGCGACCCCCGAGGCGGTCGAACTCATCCGCAGACCGCCTCGAAGACGCGCAGGAAGTTGAGTCCGAGAATGCCGGCGATCTGGTCGTCCGTGTAGCCGCGACTGACGAGACCCCGAGTCAGGTTCGGCATGTCACGGTAGTCGTCGAAGCCGATCAGGTTCGTCGGCCAGTCAATCCTGTCCTCCGGTCCGAAACCGATGCGCGCGTCCAGCTCGCCCAGGCGTTCAAGGATGGCCCTAGGCCTGTGCAAGGGCCAGTCGGTACCGACGGCTACGTGCTGCCAACCGACCAGATCGGCCACATAGTCGAGGTGGTCCAGCCATGCCTGCACCGTCACGCCTTCCCCGGCCGCGAGGACGAACGGGACGGCCATGATTCCGATCACTCCGCCTGTCTGGGCGATCGCCTTTAGCTCATCGTCGGATTTTGCCCGCTGATGGGCCAGCAACGCCGCCGCGGCTGTGTGCGATGCGACCACCGGCTGTGTGGAGAGGGCAGCGGCGTCCAGCGTGGTGCGCGGGCCGGAGTGGGCGGTATCGACGATGACGCCCACCTCATTCATGCGCTTGATGAACTTCGCGCCGAATGAGCTGACACCGCCGTCGGCCCGGTCGGTGCAGCCCGACCCGACGTAGTTCTGTGAGTTGTATGTGAGGCCGATCATGCGCGTCCCGAACCGGTGGGCAACATCGACGATCGCGACGTCCTTATCGATTCCCGTCGTGTCCTGGGTGCTGAGGTAGCCGGCCGCCATCCCGCGCTGCTTCGCGTCCTTGAAGTCCGCGGCCCGAAGGGCCTTGGTCAGCCAGTCGAAACGATCGAACACGGCCTGGTTGTACGACATGAACTCGACGAAGTCGGCTCCCATCACGAACTGACGGTTGCCGCCGGTGATGCCGGAGCCGAGCCAGATCTCGCGCCACCGCACCGCCTGCTCGGGAAGCTCCAGCGCCAATTCGTAGCCCAGGAGGAACGCCGCGTAGCGGGCTGTCGCCGGGCCGGCGTCAGCCCACAGCGCCTCGTACCGTTCCTCGACGGCGCCCGACAGCGACTGATATCCAAGCGGACCCTGGAAGAGGCAGTCGATTATCAGGCACTCGCGGTGCAGGCGGGCGGCCCGATCCTCTTGCTCGGGGCTCAGTCCGAAGTCGAATGCGCCGTAGGCAAGCTCGGCACCGGTCTGGGGTGGCATGGGCGCTTATCGTATGGGCGCCTCCGAGGCGTAAACAACAGACAGTTGTATTCGTGTTGTCCGCGAATTCCCTACGGCCATAGATTGCGGACGCCAGACACCGCGCTTAGCCTGGCCCGGATGACCCCGCGCGAGGAACCGTGGGTCGACCCCGAGGTCGACCGGCCTGGGACGCGTGGACTCAGCATCGAGAACCTGGTCGCGGTCCGCGCCGCCGCCGACGCGGAGCGGCTCGACGACGACGCGCTTCGCCATGGCGGAAGCCTCGACTTTGAGGAGTTGGAGATCCCGAGCGCTTTCGGTGCCCCGGACGTGCCGGCGCTGCTGCTGAAGCCCAGCGGAGGGATGGGGCCATTCCCGTGCCTGTACTACGTCTCGATCGGCGGCATGATCTATTCCAGCACCCGTTACGCGCTGGATGCGTTCGGCATCCTCGGCTGGCTGGCGGACCTGGAGGCCGTCGGCCTGGTCGTCGCTCCGCGCGTCGGACCCGAAGACCCGTATCCGGCACAGGTCGAGGATGCCTACTCGGGGCTGGTCTGGCTCGCTAGTCACAGTGAGAGCCTGGGTGTGGACGCGAATCGCATCCTGATCGTGGGGGTCAGCGCGGGGGGCGGTATCGCGGCGGCAACCGCGCTGATGGCACGAGACCGCCGCGGGCCGGCGCTGACGCACCAGGTCCTGATCACCCCGATGCTCGACGACCGCAGCATCACCCCGTCCAGCCGCTTCGAGAACGTCACGCATCCGCGTGCCTCGAACGAGTTCGGTTGGCGAGCCATCCTGGGCGACCGATCGGGTGGCCTGGACGTCAGCCCGTACGCGGCGCCGGCCCGGGCCGCTGAGCTCAGCGGGCTGCCGCCGTGCTACCTGGAGGCTGGCTCCGCCGACACCTTCAGGGACGAGGTAATCGACTACGGCGCTCGTCTGGCTGCCGCCGGCGTACCCCTCGAACTGCATGTGTGGGCCGGCGGCATGCATGGCTTTGACCTTCACGCGCCGAATGCGGACGTCTCCAGGGCAGCACTGGCGACCCGCCACACCTACATCCAGCGTGCACTACGGGGAACCCGCGGCCCCGAGGATTAGCCAAGCAGGCGATCGCCCTCGATGAACGTGCGGAGTGCAGCGTTGAACCGCTCGGGCTCTTCCATCATCAGAAAGTGGCTGACGCCGTCCCACATCTGGAAGTCGAGGCGAGGTGCGATCGACCGGTAGATGGCCTCCACGTTCGCAGGCCACCAGGACGACGAAGAGGCCAGGATCGCCAGCACCGGCGCGTGGATTTGGTCAGTCGCCCACACTTCCGGCTGCGCCCATGTCTCGGCGATCGGGATGCCCACGTAGTCGGGCATCGTCGCCATCGTCACCCTGACCTCGTGCCGGAGCGTCTCGTCTGCGATGCCGGCGACCAGCCCGTCTATTGCTGCGCCATTCACGCCATGGAAGTCCCGACGGAGCGCCTCCGCTTCTTCCTCGACGTCCTTCTGCATGGAGGGCAGCAATGAGCCGTCGACCAGCACGAGGGCAAGCGCCCGCTCCGTGTGTCGCCGGTAGAACTCGCGCGCCACGCTTGCGCCCATGCTGTGGCCTACTAGCACCACCTCCTCGATATGCGCATCGAGCATCACGGCCGCGACACTGTCCGCGAAGTACTGCAGCGAGTACTGGACGCGCGGTTTGTCACTCGAGCCGTGGCCAGGCAGATCGATTGCCAACGCGCGGTACTCCGGGAAGGCGCCCAGCGAGTGTCGCCAGAACTCCTTACTGCATCCCCATCCATGCACGAACGCGACCGCCCGTTCTCCACGGCCGGTAGACGTATAGTCGACGGCCACACCGTCGAAATCGGCGGAAGCCTGCACAGCGGGAATTATGCACCGGCGAGGCGAGCGAGCTTGAGCCCAAGGTGGGTAATCAGCCGATGGTCACCGTTTCGCCGCAAATCAAGCTTGTACAGAGCTGTGATCCGGTCCAGCCGTTGGTAGAGAGTCGTCCGATGGACGAAAAGCTCTGCCGCTGTGGCCTGGACGTCGCCGGCGAGGTTAAGGAACACCTCTGCGGTGGTCGCCAAGCTTTCGTCGGAAAGCAGCGCTCGAACGCGAGCGTCGACTGCGCCGTCCACGGCCTCTTCCTGGGGCACGAGGGAAAGGGTACGGAAGACGCCGAGGTCGTTCCATGTGACAAGCGGGCGAAAGTCCGGCATGGCCCGTGCCACCCGGAGTGCACGCCGCGCTTCGCCGTAGGAACGACTCGCATGCTCAAGCTCCGTTGCTCCGCCGATCGCCACCAGCACGTCGAGGTCGCCGAGGTGGGCCGCTAGGTGATGGATGCGCTCGGCGAGGCGGATTGCGGGCCTCAGGTCATCTCGCTTGCGGAGCGTCGCGAGCGCTACGCCGTGTCCCACAATCACTCCGTTCAACGCCGGATCGAGCGATCCCTGCCGGCTTGCCCGTTGTATCGCGACGATCAGATCGTTCAGCTCTGCCGGCGAGAGCTCTTCGCCGTTGGGCGAGCCGGCGACGACCACGGCGATTGGTCCTTCGTGGCTGTAAGTGTGGAAGGCGCGGGCCTCAGCCGCGGCGCGCTCGTTCTCCGGATTTGGGATGAGCAGGAGCCTCAGTAGGTCGCTGTCGACCTGTGTGAGGAGCTGTCGCCGATAGAGGAGCGCACCGATGTGATTGGCCGCCTCGACAGCCGGCTCCAGGTCCTGCTCCGTCACCTTCCGGGACCCGAAGATCAGCCAGATGAAGCCGAGCTGAGCGCTCTTGAACCGGACCGGGATGCACCAGCGCTCAAGAATCCCCGCCTTCTTGTCCGCGGGCGTTCGGATCGGCCCGGGGGATTCGCGGTATCCCCACCGGTCGAACCACGCGCGCATCTCGGGCGTGAGCCGCCGGTGGAGGATGCCCCACCGCCGTACTTCATCAACCGCGACGTCGTCGTGCTGAGTGTGGGCCAGCAGCCGCTCCTCTAAGTCGACGAGCGATACAGCCGCACCAAGCTCTGCGGCAAGCCCGTCCGCGAGGGTCTGAAGGTCATTGTCGGAGATGCTCGGATTGTATTCGGGTCGTCAAGAAGCCTGCAACGATTGTCGATAGCAGCCCGATCGCGTTCGAACGTACTATCTGCGGGTGAACCGACGCCAGTCAGTCGGGTCCCTCGCGGGCCTGACTCTTCATTTCGAGGGGCGCGCGATTCCGATTTCTGAGGGAGATACGGTCGCTTCAGCGCTTTACCGTGGCGGCGTTCGTGTCTTCTCGCGTTCGTTCAAATACCACCGTCGGCGTGGTCTGTATTGCCTGACGGGTGACTGTCCAAATTGCATGGTGACGGTCGACGGTGAGGGGTCAACGCGTTCGTGTATTACCGAAGCGCGGCCGGGACAGCGCGTCTCGCGGGAGGGGAGCTGGCCTTCAGTCGACCACGACGCCTTGGCGGTGGTCGACCGCGTGCATCGACTCGTTCCGGTCGGCTTCTACTACAAGTCGCTGATCAGACCAGAGTGGGCTTGGCAGAAGGTCGAGCCCTGGGTGAGGCACGCGGCTGGCCGCGGGAGCGTCGACGAGTCGCGGCCGCCGGTCGCCCGCGAGGTTCGCCACCTTCATCCGGACGTTGCCGTGGTCGGCGCCGGCGTCGCCGGCCTGTCTGCGGCCTTGGCCGCGGGCGACGCGGGACGCTCGGTTGTCATTTGCGACGAGGGTCGCGTCGGCGAGAAGCTCGCACCGGGACGAACGCGCGACCGCGTGCACGAGTTGTTGGGTCGCGCCGCCTCGTCGCCGAACATCACGCTGCTCGAGCAAACCCCCGCCGTCGGGATCTACGAGGGGCCGCTTGTCGTCCTGAACGAGCATCGATTTCTGCACCTTTTACATCCAGAGGAGGTGATTGTTGCGACGGGCGCCGTGGAGATGCACGGTGTCTTCGAGGGCAACGACCTCCCCGGCGTCTGGCTTGGGCGTGGCGCCGCTCGGCTCGCCGGTGTCCACGGCATCTCCCCGGGAAAACGGGTCGTCTATGTCGCGAAGACGCACGAATCCGCGGCGCACGTCGAGACGCTCCGTGCAACCGGAGCCGACGTGACCGTCGTTGACGGTGAGATCGTCGCGGCTAAGGGCACCAAACATGTGAGCAGCGTCGTCGTTGATCAGGGTGGCGCGCGAGTCGAGCTCCCCTGCGACGCACTTGTGATTTCGTTGGGCTTGGTGGCACGCGCTGGGCTTGCGCTCCAGGCGCGGGGGTTGCCGGTCTCATCAGTGGGTGACGCGGCCTCGCCCGGAATCGGGCTGATGGAGGCAGAAGCCGACGGGAGGCAGGCAGGCACCCGCGGGCGTATCGATTCGGTGCCCGAACCTACGCTCCCGCCGCCGCCCGGGCCCGGCATCGTCTGTCTGTGCGAAGACGTTGATCTGGAGGACTTGGAGCGGGCGTGGGATGAGGGCTTCCGCTCGACCGAGATCCTCAAGCGCTACACGACCGCGACGATGGGCCCGTGTCAAGGCATGCTCTGTCATTGCCATCTCCGCTCGTTCGTCGCTGCCCGATCAGGGGCGACCGGTCCGGCGTCCGGGCCGACGACGGCCAGACCACCGACACGGGGGCTCACGCTAGAGGAGGCGGCAGCCGGTGTTTGCGACGACATTCAACTTCACCAGCGGACGGCGCTTGACGGACGCCATCTTGAGCTCGGCGTGACCATGGAGCCCACCGCCCCCTGGCGGCGTCCGCGGCACTACGGCGATCCTGCGGCCGAATACTGGGCCGTGCGGCATGGCGTGAGCGTGATGGACGTCGGGACGCTCGGAAAGTTCCTTGTCGGCGGCCGAGACGCAACGGCTTTCCTCGAGAAGCTCTATCCGTGCAACGTCGCCGATATCGCGCCCGGCCGCATCAGGTATGCACTACTGCTCGGCGAGCATGGGTTCGTCATCGACGACGGCATCATCTGCTCGCTTGATGGCGGCCGTTGGTACGTCACGTTCACGTCTGCCGGCGCGACCACCGTGGAGGCGACGCTGAAGGACTGGGCGGACGCATGGCGCCACGACGTGCACATCGTCGACCTGACCGCCGGCTGGGGAGCCATCAATGTTGCGGGACCCCACTCGCGTGAACTCCTCCAGAGGCTGAGCGCCGACGAACTCGACAACGACACCTTCCCGTATCTGCACCATCGCGAGATCACGGTCGCGGGCGTCGGGTGCCGGGCGGTCCGCGTCGGCTTCGTGGGGGAGCTCTCGTATGAGCTTCACCACCCGAGTGACCGGAGCGTCGAGCTCTGGGACGCTCTGCTGGACGCGGGCGGCGATCTTGACATACGTCCGCATGGCCTCGACGCACTCCGCCTGCTACGTCTCGAGAAGGGTCACATCATCGTCGGCCAGGACACCGATTTTGACGCCACGCCCGGGAGGCTGAACATGAACTGGGCGGTCAAGCTCGAGAAGCCGTGGTTTGTCGGCAAGCTTGGCGTGCAGCGAGCCAACGCCCACGAGTCGCTGCGGCGGCTTGTTGCCGTCTCATTCCCCGGTCACGCACCTCCCGAGGGTGCCCCACTGCGATCGCGGGGACGCGATGTCGGCTACATCTCGTCGTCGGCCTGGTCACCAGTGCTCAATTGCGGTATCTCGCTCGGCTGGGTCACCCGGACAAACGGCTCGTTTCCAACCGATCTCGAAGCGGATGGGACCGTGGGGACGGTCGTCGACCATGCGTTCTACGACCCGAAGGGAGAGCGTCTCCGTGCTTGAACTCTGCCCGCTTTCATCAGGCGTCATGGCCTGCTATGCAGAACCGGCGGCACTGGACGGCCTGAACGGGAACGGCGGGGTCGCGGTGCGCGTCGCGCCGAACGAGCTGCTTCTGCTGACCGACCGTTCGCGGTTGGCCGATATCGAGGGTGCTCTGAGCGCGACCGACGCGGGCTGCCTCGTCGTCGACGCCTCAAGCTCGTTCGCGATTTGGGCGCTGCGTGGAGACGGGCGCTTCGAAGCGTTCAGGCGCCTGTCTCAGCTCGAGCTTCCTGCCGCACCCGGCGTTCTCCAGGGGCTCGTCGTGCACGTCCCGGCCAAGGTAGTCGTGCTCGAGAGCGAACTACTCGTGCTCGTCTCGTCCGCGCTGTCACACCATCTGCGCGAGCGTATCGTTGCCGCCTGCTCCGATCTCGCGCCGCAGGAAGTCGAGGCGGCGCAGGTACCGGAGCGAGCGCTCGCGTGAGTGGTCTTCTGCGCCGGCGGACGTACTTACGTGCGAGTGAGCCGAAGAAGAGCTACGACGTCGTTGTCATCGGCGGCGGTGGGCACGGCCTAGCCACCGCGTACTACCTCGCCTCGCGCCATGGGATCAAGAACGTGGGGGTTTTCGAACGCAGTTACATCGGCTCCGGTGCGAGTGGCCGCAACACAACCGTCCTGCGAGCCAATTACAAGATGCCCGAGTCCGTTGCCTTTTACAAGCAGAGCTACGACCTTTACAAGGGGCTGTCGGCCGAGCTCGACTACAACATCCTGATGTCGAGGCGCGGCCTCTTTTGGCTCGCACATTCCGAGAACGCGCTGCGGCTGCAGCGCGAGCGTGCGCTTCTGAACCAGGCCTTTGATGTCGATACGGTCTTCATCACTCCCGCCGAGGTCAAGAAGCTCTGCCCACAGATCGACCTGACGGCCGGTGGCAAGGGGCACCCGATCGTCGGAGCCTCGTTCCACCCGCCAGGTTCGCTCGCCAGGCATGACGCGGTCGTGTGGGGATACGCGGCAGCCGCCCAGCGTCTTGGCGTCGATGTACACGAAGGCAACGAGGTAACAGGGATCGTCCGCCAGAATGGCCGGGCGGTTGGGGTCCAGACGCCAAACGGGCGGGTTGCGGCCGGCAAGATTGTCTCCGCCACCGCGGGCTACTCGAGCGTCGTGGCAGGGATGGCGGGTGTTCGGCTTCCGCTCGTGTCGCATCCGCTGCAGGCGTTTGTCACGGAGCGCTACAAGCCCGTGCTTGATCTCATGGTCGCTTCGTCGGACATGCTGGTGTACGTGTCGCAGACCTCGCGCGGCGAGATTCTGGTGGGCGCGGAAATCGAGCGCTACAGCTCCTACTCAACACGGTCGACGTTCTCATTTCTCGCGGAGTGCGCCGCTCGGACGATTGCGCTGTTGCCATTCACTGCGGGGTTGACGATCCTGCGCCAGTGGACGGGGATCTGCGACATGAGTCCGGACTACTCTCCGCTCTTGGGGCCGACCGAGGTCGAAAACTTCTACGTGAGCGCAGGGTGGGGCACATGGGGCTTCAAGGCGATACCCGCCGGTGGCATCGGAATGGCCGAGCTGATCGCCACCGATGTAGCGCCGCCGACAATCGCGCCTTTCAGAATCGATCGTTTCCGCCACGACCGCGTCGTGCCCGACCGGAGCTCCGCGGGTACACACTAGTGGGCTTCATGATCGATTGCCCGAACTGCGGCAGCCGCTCCTACCACGAATTTTCGTTCGGCGGCGAGCTACGCCCGCACGACCCGACCATGAATGTCGAAGAGGATCACCGAAACACCTGGCTGCGCGTCAACGCCGCGGGGCCCCAGGTGGAGCGCTGGTTCCACTTCGCCGGCTGCCGCCGCTGGGTGACGCTCGAGCGTGACACCCGCGATCACACAATCACGCAAGCGCGGATCGATATCGACTCGTGCCCATAGTCCTCAACGTCAATGGCGAGCGCCACGAGCTCGATGTCGCGCCCGACCGGCGCCTTGTAGACGTCTTGCGCCACGACCTCGAGATGACCGGAACGAAGGTTGCCTGCGGCGAAGGCGCCTGCGGTGCGTGCGCTGTTCTGCTCGACGGCCGCGCCGTCGCTTCCTGCCTGTATCCGGTCGCCGCAGCCGAGGGCCACGAGGTGGTCACGATCGAGGGCCTCTCCCGAAACGGTGGAACACCCTTGCAAGAAGCCTTCGTCGCCGAAGACGCCCTGCAGTGCGGATTCTGCACACCCGGCCAGATCATCGCGGCGACCGCACTGCTATCCGCGACGCCTGAGCCGACGAGCGAGCAAATCCGCACGGCGATGGCGGGCAACCTGTGCCGCTGCGGGACTTACCCGAAGATCGAGCGCGCGATTCTGCGCGCCGCGGGGAGCCGAGGATGAGCCGGAGATTCGTGAAGACCACGTCTGAGATGGAAGGACGGGTGACCGAAGTTTGGACGCTTGTCGACGACGAGGACGGGCTTGAGCAGTGGCCGGACAACGGGGATGCGCTGCTCGTCGTCGGCAGGCCGACGCCGCGCCAGGACGGTCTCCAGCGCGCCGCCGGCCGCGCTAACTACACAGTCGACATCCGCCTTGCAGGGATGCTGTACGCGGCCGTGCTCCGATCCCCCGTTGCCAACGCCAAGGTGCGATCGCTCGACATCGACGCAGCCAGGAGCGCGCACGGCGTTCGCGGCGTCATCGGCCCCGATTCCGATGTCGCGTTTACGCCGGATCTTTGCCCGCCGCACCCGATCACGACATCCCGGCCGGCCTACGCGGGTGCGCCGATAGCCCTGGTCGCGGCCGATACGCCGGAGCAGGCCAGGGCGGGATTGAATGCGATGGCGCTCGAACTCGAGGTGCTCCCGCACGTCGTCGACACCCGGCAGGCGCTGAGCGACCTGAAGTTCGCAAGCGAGCCGATGGAACTTGCCCGAGGCGACGTCGAGGCGGCAATGAACGGCGCCGAGGTCACGGTGGAGCTCGAAGTCGAGACGCCCGACCATCTCCAGACCGCACTCGAGCCACACGCCGCCGTCGCCACGTGGAACGGGGACGAGCTGACCGTCTGGCTCTCGACCCAAGGAATGTTCGACGCCCGCCGCGAGCTCGCCGACGCATTCGCGATTCCCGAGCAACAGGTCCGGGTCATCTCTGAGTTCATCGGGGGTGGCTTCGGCGCCAAGCAGGGCGGCGGCTTCGAAGGCACCGCGGCGGCCGCGCTTGCCCGGCAGACGCAGCGGCCGGTGCGCCTGGTTAACGACCGTCACGCCGAACAGCTCGACGGCGGCAGGAGATCCCGGACTCTTCAGAAGATCCGCCTCGGCGCCAGCCGTGACGGAATACTCACTGCGATCGAGCAGGAAACCGTGGTCGACCAGGGCGAAGGCGGGATGCTCTATCTCCTTCAGATCGTGCTCATGCCGGCGCTCACCTTGTACGCCTGCAAGAACGTCCACTCGATGGGCGCCATGGTCAAGACCAATCGCCGAGGGCAGAACGCGTTCCGCGCACCCGGGATGACAGAGGCGATCACGGGACTTGAACAGGCAGTCGACGAGCTCGCGACGAAGCTCGCAGTCGACCCGCTTGAGCTCCGCCGCCGCAACCACGCCGTCGTCGACCCGATGAGCGACGATCCCTACTCCGGCAAGCACCTGCTTGCCTGTTACGACCGAGCGGCCGAGCTCGCGGGGTGGGCGGATCGAGACGGCCTCAGCAACCCCCAGCCCGACGGGCGGCTGCGTGGGATGGGATGCGCCTCCCAGATCTGGTGGGGCGGCGGCGGGCCCCCGGCGAACGTCAACGTGCGCATCGACGCCCGCGGCCACGCGCTCGTTTCGACCGGGATCCAAGACATCGGGACCGGGACGCTGACCACCGCGCGAATCGTGGCCGCCGAGGAGCTGGGGTTTCCCGTTGGCCAAGTGCGGGTCGTCGGAGGTGACACGGCCCCCAACCTGTTCGCTCCGGTTGCCGGCGGTTCGATGACCACGCCGTCGGTCATGCCGGCGGTGAGGGCGGCCTCGTCGAAAGCAAGGCGGCTACTCCTAGAGTTGGCCGGAGACGTACTCGAGATGTCGCCGGACGATCTCGAGATCCGCGAGGGTCGCTTCCGTTCATCCGACAAGACGCTCGAGGTGCCCGTCCCCGAGGTCACCGAGAAGCTCGGGAACGCGAGTATCGCGGCCTCGGGAGCCCGGGGACCAAACAGCGCCGCCGCGGTCGTTCAGACATTCGGCTGCCAGATCGCACAGGTCGCGGTCGATCCTGGCCTCGGCGAGGTCCGGGTCGAGCGGATCGTCGCGGTGCACGACGTCGGCCGGATTGTCAACCCGCTCACCGCGACAAGTCAGGTCGAGGGAGGAGTGCTCCAGGGCATGGGCTACGCGCTGTCCGAGGAGTTGGTGATTGACCCGACGACAGGAGTGCCGGTCAACGCACACCTCGACGACTACAAGCTGCTGACCATCGCCGACGCGCCGGAGATCGTGGTCGACTTCATCGACATTTCTGACACGCATATCCCGAACACCGGGTCGCGCGGCCTCGGTGAGCCGCCAATCATCCCGACCGCGGCGGCGATCGCAAACGCCTTCGCGCACGCGACGGGGAGACGCTCGCCGGCGCTCCCGCTGACCCGGGCCCGCGTGCTGGAGTTGCTCGCGTGACCGCATACGCCCGACCAACTTCTGTAGACGACGCATTGTCGCTGCTGGTGGAGGACGGCGCGGTCGCGATGGGCGGAGGCACCGATCTCGCCGGCCAGGTCGATCGCAGCATCCGCGCGCCGAGGCTCCTCGTCGACTTACAGGCGGCAGGGCTTGGCGAGATCAGCGCCGACGGCGACGGGATTGTCGTCGGGGCGACTACGACGCTGGCGGAAATCGCGCGATCGCACCTCGTAGCCCCGTATGCGGCCGTGGCAGCCGCCGCCTCGCTCGCGGCCTCGCCGCTCATTCGTAACGTCGGCACTGTCGGCGGCAACCTCTGCCAGCACACGCGCTGTTGGTACTACCGCGGCGAAGAGTGGCACTGCTGGCTCGGTGGCGGTGAGACGTGTTACGCACAGATCGGCGATCACCGCAAGCACAATCTCTTACCGGGCGACTGCATCTCGGCCCACCCCTCCGACCTCGCACCGGCGCTCGCGGCGAGCGGAGCGACCGTGGTTGTGCGATCGCCCGCCGGCCAACGTGAGCTCGCCCTGCTCGCCCTGTATCGCCGGCCGACCCCCGAAAGCCGCTCGCTGCTCACGCTCGCGCCAAATGAACTTGTTACCGAGATACGGCTGCCGCCTCCACCGCTTTTGTCCGTCTATCAGCGCGCCGGCGAGCGGCAAGCATTCTCGTTTCCACTCGTCGGTGTCGCCGCCGCACGCAGCGACGGTGGCGTGCGCGTCGTCGCTACGGGGGTGGCGAACATACCCATCGAGCTGGACCCGGATGACCCTCTCGCCGGACTGCCGGGAAACCCACAATCAGCGTGGAAACGAGGAGTTCTCGCGACCCTCGTCCAACGCGCGCTCACGGAGGTCGAGGCGTGATGAGCCTTACGCATGCGGACACCCCTCTGTACGTTCGACACACGTATCCGGACGGTCATCTCGGCTGGTTCGTGCTCGACTACAAGCTGAGCAAGAAGCTTCTCGCCGACCCGCGATTCAGTGGTCACCCCCTGCGTTCGTTGACCGACGATGGCGGCTTCCAGGAGGCGATGTCCGGGCCGGAATGCGCCGGTGATTTGGCGAGGCTCGATCCACCGCACCACACCCGCGTTCGCAAGGCGCAGACCGGGTATTTCACAGTCAAGCGCGTCGGCGAGCAGCGCCAGATGATTGAGGACGTCGTGAGCCTGTGCCTCGACGAGATGGAGTCGCACGGCGCGCCCGTCGATCTCGTCGAAACGTTCGCCGCGTTGGTTCCAGCGCTGGTGTTGTGCGACATGTTAGGAGTACCGCGCGAGGATCGGGTGAGGTTTGAGGAGCTGACGGAGGTCCTGATTGCCGGCACGCGGACGACCCCGGCCGAAAAGCTGAGCTCGATTACGGGGTTCTACGACTACGTCCGTCAGGTCCTCGCCGAGAAGCGGACGCAGCCCGGTGGTGACCTCCTCAGCAAACTCGTCGCCAGCGCTGAGCTGAACGACAACGAACTTTCCGGCACCACGCTCTTCCTGTTCGTGGCCGGTCACAAGACGGTCTCGATCAACCTCGCGCTGAGCGTGCTCTTCCTGCTTTCTGACCGAGAGCGTTGGAACGCTGCGCGCGCAGATCTTTCGGCCATCGACCGGACCGTCGAGGAGTTGCTCCGCCTACTTAGCCCAGTCCCCACCATGACCCGCACGGCGATCGAGGACGTGGAATTGGACGACGAGAGCGTAATTGAAGCCGGTGAGGCAGTCACCGTATTCGGCATCGCGCCGAGCGGCGACGAGGACAAGATCGGGGATCTCGATACCTTCGATCCGTCTCGCGCTTCCGCTGAGCATCTCGCGTTCGCATGGGGACGGCACATGTGTCTCGGCCAGCATCTCGCCCGGCTCGAGATGCAGATCGCACTCGAGGGCCTGATGCGGAGGTTCCCGAACCTGCGGCTCGCCGTGCCCGCAGAGGACGTGCCGATGCTGCCGATAGAGGTGCTCGGGGTGATCGAGATACCCGGGCGACCCATTCCTTCGGAGGTAGAGCGCCTACCGGTCGCCTGGTGAAGGGGCTCGGCTTTCCTAGCCTCGCTCGCTCAACGGCACGCCCATCTCGGCTCGCAGTACGCGGAGCCAGTTACCGCCGAGGATCGCGCGGATGTCTTCCTGCTCGACGCCGCGCTCATCGAGCGCACGTCCGACGAGCGGGAGCCCGGCGGGGCCGCCGAGGCCGGGGATCGCGTCCTTGAGGCTCACCCCCTCGAGGACCAGATCGTCGACGTAGGTCTCGATCGCGTACTCCTGGATGAAGTCCGGACCGAGGCCGACATGCTCGATGCCCGCGACGGAGACGATGTGCAGAATATGGTCGACCAATCTGTCGACGGTCGGCTGCTGCGGGTCGATGAAGCCGGCCATGAAGTTGACACCGATGACCCCACCGGCCGCCGCAATTGCGCGCAGTCGCTCGTCCGTCAGGTTGCGGTGATGTTGTTTCAGGGCGTAGGCGGACGAATGGCTGGCGATAACCGGCCGTCTTGCCCGCTCGAGCACGTCGTCGACCCCTGAGGCCGACAGGTGCGAGACGTCCATCAACGCCCCGAGATCCTCGAGCAGAGCAAGCGCCTCGATCCCTGCCCGGGTGAGGCGGCTGCCGGTCGCGTCCTCCCCGCTGCCATCGGCTAGGGCGGTCCGCCCCATGTGCGTGAACGAGACCATCCGAACACCCAGACGGAACGCCAGCTCGAGCAGCGCGAGCTCGCTCCCGAACGCCCCGCACCCCTCGATGGAAATGACAAGCGCGATCTTGCCCTGGTCGAGTGCGACGTCGATGTCGTTTCTTGTCAGACAGATCGACACAGCGTCGGCGTTTGCCTCGGCGACGCGGTGCGCCGACTCGATCATGCAGAAGACCTCGTGTAGATCTTCTCGGACCGTGTAGACCGGCAAGACCTGCAAGGCCACGCCGCCGTCACGCAGCTGTGGGAGCCAGCGCGACCGGAAGTACGCGGCCTGCTCGGTCCGCGGGCGACGGACGACAAGAGCGAGCAGATCGTTGTGGGCGTCTACCACCAACGCGTCCTCCGGCCCTGCCCTGAGAGCCCCGTCGGTCAACCGCACACCTCCTCAAAGACACGGAGGAAGTTCTCGCCGAGGACGCCGCGGATCTGCTCGTCGTCGTAACCACGACTGACCAGGCCACGCGTGATGTTCGGGTAGTCCCGGTAGTCGTCGAAGCCGACGAGGTTGGCGATGCTCAGGTTGTGTTCCGGCCGAAACCCCATCTCCATCATCAGCGGCATGTAGACGGCCTCGAGTGTCTCGCGGGCCGCCTGCAGAGGCCAGTCGGTCCCGATCCCAACGTGGCGCCAGCCGACGAGTCCGCTGACGTAGTCGATCTGGTCAAGCATCGCCTCGACCGTAACGGATGGGCCTGGCCCGAGGAACGCCGGAACGGCGACGATCCCGATCACGCCGCCCGTCTCGGCGAGCGCTCTCAGCTCCTCGTCGCTCTTGCCACGGTCGACCTCGTACAGATCTGCGGCCGACGTGTGCGAGGCGACCACCGGCCGCTCCGACAGCTCGCACGCATCGAGCGTCGTCTTCCGTCCGGAGTGCGCCGTGTCGACAATGATCCCGAGCTCGTCCATCCTCGCGATCACGGTGGCACCGAAATTGCTCACCCCGGAATCGGTCTCTTCGGTGCAGCCGCTACCAACCGTGTTCTGCATGTTGTACGTCAGCCCGATCATCCGCGCGCCGAAGTCGTAGGCGGCCTGGAGCCTGTTCAGCTTACGGTCGACTCCCTCCGTGTCCTGCATGCTGACATAGCCGGCGATGCTTCCTTCGCGCTTCGCCCGGCGGATGTCGTCGGCCTTCAGCGCCTTGACGAGCCACGGGAAGGCGTCGAACTGCGCCTGTGCGATCGCAAACATGCCGGGATCATCCATCACCACTTGCCGATTGCCGGCGGTGATCCCAGAACTTTCCCAGCAGTCGTAGAAGTCGTCACACCCACCGATCAGCGCCCGGCGCACCGGTAGCTGGTTGGAAGCGAGATAGTCCCCCCACAACTCACCCGTCGGAGCCTTCCCCTCGAGCGAGGCGTAGGTGCGGTAGCCGCAGGGCCCCTGGAAGAGCATGTCGATGACGACGCTCTCCCGGTGCAATCGCTGCGCTCGCGCTTCATCCTCGCTGCTGAGGCCGAAGTCATAAATCCCAAACTCTTCAGCCGCCACCGTGACCGCCACTAGAACCGCCCTGCTTCAACCTTCGTCCGTTAGCAGGCGCTCGAGCTCGGGTGCGTAGGTCTCGAGCCAGTGCGGGGTGCCCGCCACTTCTGCCTCGGCGAACTGGGAGGTGAACTCGTCCTGCCCCAGGCTAAGTGACTCCATCTCGATCAAGCTCTCGTAGGCGAGGAGAGTCCGGTCATCTGGCAGCGTGTAGATGTTGAAGATCATGTGCCCGCGTGCCGAGCTGACGTCATCGAGGCCAGACGCCTCGCCCAGCGGCAGGAGGCGATAGGCGAGTCGCCGCTCCGGCTCGAACCGCACGATCACAGCCTGGATCGACTCGACCACCTTCCCATCCTCGTAGGTGAGGATGGACTTGATCTCCCCGACGGCGTCCTTCGGTCCCGAGACGTGCTCACACAGCTTGTCCGGCATCCACCCGTCCCAGGCGACGATGTGCGGCCATACCTTCTCGACCGGATGCTCGAGTACGAAATCGGTGTGCGGAAGCCAGTCGACGTGGGCTTTCGTTGGGGCGGCCTGCATCTGCGATCAGCCACCTGCCGCGAGGAGTCGCTCGAGCTCGGGTACGTAGTCGCCTAGCCAGCTCGATGCCGCTGCGGCTTCCTCGGCGACGTGCGTGGCTGAGAATTCGCTCTGTTCTACCGTCGAGGACTCAAGCTCCGCGACGGTTTCATACGTGACGAGCGTCTGGCTGTCGGAGAGCTCGTAGAGGTTGAAGACCTCGTGCCCCCGCTGAAATCCGATGCCGCCGGGCTGCACGTCGCCGTCGGGGAGCGGGAGCAGGCGGTACACGAGCCGCCGCCCGGGTTCAAGTCGCGCGACCTCGACGAAGAAGTGCGCGATGCTGCTCCCGGTTTCCTCGTCCCAATAGGTGACCCGTTTCGTCTCGCCAGGCGCGTCGACCGGGCCTGACACATGCTCGCACCTGTAACCGGAGATCCACTCCTCCCAGTGCACGAGTCGCGGCCAGACCACCTTACCGGGGTGGTCTAAGACGAAATGGATATGCGGCAGCCAGTCGAAGTGCGCGCTCGCCGCGACCTCGCCGGTGCTCGGCACGACTATTCGTCCTCGGGGGCTAGCTCGGCCGCGTAGTTCTCCGCTTCCTTCTCGGCCTCGGCGCGCCAGCGGTCCTTCCAGTCCTCTGGAATCGAGCCGTCGTAGACCAACATCTTGAGCGCCGGGATGAAGACCTCTCGCCACTTCAGCAGCGCGTCGGGCATCCACCAGAACGTCGCGAGCGCCTCGTCCTCGGTCAGCGTCTTCGTGCGGAAGCGGTGCTCCATGAAGATGTTCATCACCGTCTGGCCGCCGTACTCGCTGAGCATGAAGGCCATCACGCCGGGGTTGACTCCGCCCTGCGGGTGGCCGGGGGCGACGCTGTAGCGCTCGTTCTCGCCGGGGATCGGCTGCTGGACGATGATCAGGTGCTCCGGTATGACCCTCAGGACCTCGTAGCGGTGCTTGGCGAAGTTGCGCGGCTCGGTGTTGATCATGAACGTCTTGCCTTCAAGGTCGCCGAGGACACCCGAGTAATAGTGGAGGTAGGCGTCCTGCCACAGCGTGTGGTCCTTGAAGTAGGGCCAGACGTCCCGCGCCGGCTTGTCGAACGTGCAGGTGATGTCGACGGTGGCGCCGACGACCATGCCCTCGTCCGTGTTGAACGTGTAGTAGCGCCCACTCAGCTTGAGGTCGTCGACCTGCTCGTCGAACGCAACGCGATATTTCGGCGAGGAAGCCGTTCCCTCGCCCCAGGTCTCCGCGGCCGTCGTGCTCATCTGGTCTCCTTTCAGCCTGTCACGACCGTGCCAGGCCGTCTGCCCCAGACGCTATTGCTTGACTACCAGACGGTCTATCGACATTTGTTGGGTCGTCCCCGGGCGCTCCACGACGACCGACTACGAGGCGTCCGCGCCCTCCTCGACCAGTCGCTTCAGCGTGGGGATGAACACTTCAGCCCACTTCTGGACTCCTTCGACGCCCATCTCGGCCCACGGAGCAAGCGCTTCTTCGGCAGACATCCCGTTTGCGCCCGAGGCGTCGGCCATGAGCGAGGCGTGCTGCATCAACCCGGTCACAACGGTCTCTCCAGCATGCTCGTTGAGCATGAAGGCGTGGAAGCCGGGCCGGACGACGCCGAGCCCGGGCACAGAGACGTCCTCGTCGGGGCCGGGAACGGGCTCCGAAAACACCATGACGTGCTCGGGGATGACCCGGATCACCTCGTAGCGATAGCCGCGTTCGTTCGGATCGGGGGTGAGAAAGAACTCTTGACCCTCAAGGTCCCCGATCACTCCGGAGTAGAAGTAGGAGTAGACGTTCTGCCAGAGATTGAAGTCCTTGAAGTACGGCCAGACGTCCTTTGCGGGGCGCTCAATCGTGAACATGACGGTCAGTAGCGACCCCGCGACCAAGCCCGCGTCGATCTCGTAGGTGAAGAACTGCCGGTTCAGCTTGACGTCGCCCTCGATGCGTTCAGGGCCTTGATGGATCTGGAAGTTGCGTACGTCGCCGCCAGCGGGGTGGAGTAGTCGGGTCGAATCAGCGCTCATGCTCGTTGGTTATACGCCATCCCTGCGTGACACGGCGTAGCGCGCGCTCCAGCGGACGCACAACAAATGTCGGTAGACGCCCCGACGACGCGACCATAGATTCGGCAGCCGTCCTGCCTGAACTCTTTCCGTATTTCCAGTCGACACCCGTGTCGTATCTCGGCGTGACGATGCAGGACGGATTCTGGGCGCCGCGCCAGAGACGCCTAGCGACCGTGTCAATCCCCTGGGCGACACGGCACCTCGACCGCAACGGCGGCTTGAAGGCGTTTCGGGCGGCACCCTCGACATATGAGGCTGACCTGACGCCGCACATGCTCGAGGCGATCAAGTTCCTCGAGGCGATGGCGTCGGTGGTCGGGCTCGAGCGCGATCGATCGATCGAAGGGCTGATCGACGCGTGGGGAAAGGCACTGATTGGCGGCCAGGCTGCCGATGGATACTTCACACCCGGCTGGCCGGCGGGGGCAGACCCCGCCAAACGCTGGCAACCTCTGTGGTGGTCGCACGAGACGTATGCGCTTGGGCACTACCTCGAGGCATCGATCGCGTATCTCCAGAGCACCGGCAGGCGCGAGCTGTTCGAGAGTGCGGTCCGGGCCGCCGACAATATGGAGGAGGCGCTTCTCGACAGCTGCCGTGCCTACGCGCCCGGACACCCTGAAGTCGAGCAGGCGCTGACCCGGCTTTATGCGATCACCGGAGAATCTGCACGCCTCGAGCTGTGCAGCTGGCTGATCGAACAGCGCGGCCGTCATGAAGGCCGGGCGAGCTACGGAACGCATTGCCAAGATCACAAGCCGGTGCGCGAGCAGCGCACGATCGAGGGACACGCCGTCACGGCCGCCTTCTTGTTCAACGCGGTTACCGAATACGTTGGGGCAATCGGCGACGCGGAGTTGCGGGAGGTCGTTGAGGCGCTGTGGGAGGATTTCGTCACGCACAAGATGTTCATTCACGGAGCGGGCGGCAACGTCAGTACGGGGCACGAGGGTTACCCGACGCAGCCGGACTTCATCCCGCCTCACGACGCCTACTGCGAGAGCTGCAGCATCGTGGCGAACTTTCGTTGGGCGCACAGCCTCTTCCATCTGACGGGAGAGTCTGCGTACCTCGATGTCGCCGAGCGAATGCTCTACAACGGCTTCTACGCCTCGCTGTCGCTGCACGGCGACCGCTTCTTCTACCGCAACGTGATCCAAGCGGGCACATCCACCGATGCCCCCATCACGCGTCTGAAGTGGCATTGGTGTCCATGCTGTCCGCCGAACATCGTGAAGCTGTTCGCCACCGTTGGTGGAGCCTTCTATTCGACGTTTCCTGACGGCATCTTCATCAAGCATTACGGCAGCTCCGAGGCGGAGGCCCCTTTCCGCGACGGCGTGAGGCTGACCCAGCGGACTGCTTACCCATGGGAGGGCGACGTTCACATAGAGGTCGACCCGACGACTCCGAGCGACTTCGTGCTCCTACTCCGAATTCCGTCGTGGGCAACGTCGCACGACCTGTCGGTGAACGGCGAAACGATCGAGGCCGACGTGCGCGACGGTTGGATCGCGGTTCGCCGCAGGTGGTCTGCCGGGGACAGCGTCGAGCTGAAGATGCCGATGACACCACGGCGCGTGACCATGCCTCCGAGGTTCAGGGAGTACGAGAACCTAGCCGCTCTCGAACGCGGCCCGCTCGTCTACTGCCTCGAGGAGCAGGATGCCGGCGCGCCAGTGAGATTGCTCTACCTGCCGGAGGACACCGAAGTCCGAGCCGAACACCAGCCTGGGTTGCTCGGCGGGATCACGGTCCTGCGTGCGGACCTCCCCCAGTGCCGCGACATCCTCATCAGTACTCCGGACACGCCCCTCCCGGATCCCGTCCCTGTCACGTTCATCCCTTATGGCGTCTGGAATAACCGGGAGCCCGACGTCATGTCGGTCTGGCTGCGGTCCAAGGAACCAAGCTTTATGGATGTGAACGTATAGGTTGACCGAGGCGAAGGGAGATAGTCCGATGGGTATACCGCAAGGAATGGAACCGGTCGTGAATTGGACCGAGGGGCCAAGCGACGTCGACGGCGACGTCAAGATCCACCAACGGTTCTATTCCGAGGCCACCCCAGCTGGGGTGGTCGTCGGGAAAACGTTGAGCATCCTCTTCTCGATCGACCGACCGGCGAAGGATGTGTGGCCACACCTGAAGGACTTCAACCCGTGGCAAAATCAGTACGGTCACTATTACTCGGGCGTAATCGGCGACCTCGAAGGCCAGACGTTTCGGATCGGTGAAGGACCAGATGACCTCATCGGAGAGCACCAGTACGAGGTCATGCGGGTCATTCCCCAGCATGTGATCTTTGTGCTCCAACCTCACACGGCAGCGGCCGGCCAAAGCCCCGACTCGCACACGATCATGCTCAACGAACACGAGGGAAGGTCCACGGTCTCGATCGTCATGCAGCATGCGACGCTACTTGCCGATCCCGCCGCAGAGGCCGAGACACTCATCTATTACCGCGAGATGGCAGACGAATCGCAGCGTAAGTGGCGGGACATCTTCATTCCAACTCTGCAGCAGCAGGTCGACGAGGCTAATCAGGAGCAGTGATCGCTGAGGGCGCGACATGTCCTGCGCGGCAGGCAGGTCGGATGTAGTCCGCCTGGCGCTCACCACGCGGCGAATGTCGGTAGTCCGCGTGCGGGAAAGCTCGTATGCTCGGGCCGCCATGATGGCGGTTGCACACGACGCTCCGATCGACTTTCCGTGTGTCCTGAAGGAGGAGGAGCTCTTCTCCGGTCCGCCCGCGGCCATGCTCGAGCTGAGCCAGGAGAAGCCGGTCTGGCCGCTGCGCCACAAGAACGACACCGTCGGCTGGCTCGTCTTCGATCTGCCGCGGGTCCATACGGTCCTGAACGACCCGCGGTTTAGCGTACTTCCAGCAGGCTTCGCCGTCGGCGACGGCGGGTTCGGAGAGGCAGCAGAGGAACTGAAGAACCCCGGTGACCTGCTTCGCCTCGACCCACCCGAGCACACGCGCGTGCGCAAGGCCCTAACCGCGTTCTTCACGGTCCGCGCGATCGCGGAGTTACGGGCGTCGGTGGAACGGATCGTCGACTCGCGGATCGACGCGATGCAGGCGGCCGGCCCGCCTGTCGACTTCGTGCAGGAGTTCTCCCGGCAGGTCCCGTCGATGACGATCTGCAGCATGCTCGGGGTGCCCTTCGGCGACGCCCCACGTTTCATAGAGCCGTCGACCGTCCTAATGGGCGGAGACACCACGAGCCTCGAGGAGAAGAAGGTCGCGCTGGACGAGTTCTACGCCTACGTACGGGCGGTTCTCGCGCACAAGCGCGCCGAGCCCGGTGATGACCTCATCACCAAGCTTCTCGAGCGTGGCGAGTTGACGAACGACGAGCTGGCTGGAGTCGTCTGGTTCCTGTTCTCGGCGGGCTTTGAGACGACAGCTCAGACACTTGCCATCTCGACCTTCTACCTGCTTCACGAGCCAGGTCGATGGAGGGCGACACGCGATAGCGGCGCCCCGATCGAAGGCCTGGTCGAAGAGCTGTTTCGCTATGTGCCCGCCTTCCGGGCCGGACTGACACAGCGTACGGCCCTCGAGGACATCGACCTCGACGGATACCCCATCCGGGCGGGCGAGCATGTGACCGTCTACCAAGGCGTCGCGCATCACGACCCGGGCCGCTATCCAGACCCAGAGCTCTTCGACCCAGAGCGCGACTCTCGCGGTCACCTTTTCTTCGGTTTTGGCCGGCACATGTGCCTCGGCCAGCACCTTGCCAGGCTCGAGGTGCAGGTGGCGCTGGAGCGCCTCCTCGGCCGTTTGCCGACGCTTCGCGTCGCCGTCAAGCCCGCCGAGGTCGGCCTGATCCGGACGGGATGGCTACACGGCATCGTCACCGAGCTTCCGGTCGCCTGGTAGTCGCAAACGAGAAGTCGTGAGAATCATCGCGGATCGGGATGTGTGTGTCGGAGCCGGCATGTGCGCGATGACGACCCCCGAGCTGTTCGATCAGGACGTCGACGAGGGCCTGGTCGTCCTACGGAGCGAATACGTCGAGGGCGAGCAACTCGAGGCGGCGCGCGAGGCCGTGGGCCACTGTCCTTCTGGCGCGCTCTCGCTCGAGGAGGATGACCGAGAATGAGTCAGAATGGAGTCCGTGGTTCTCGAGGAGCACGATAGGCCGTGCATAGCTCCGCTGCAGCGATGGCTCCTCGTCGGGAGAGTGGAGCGGTGACCGCTGCCGCGCCCGTCACGGACGCGACGCCAGACGCCGTACTTGAAGTCAAGAACCTCCGCGTCCAGCGCATCCGCGAGGATCGGACGGACACCATCGTTTCGGCGATCGACCTCAGCGTCGCGCTCGGTGAGACCGTCGGGATCGTCGGTGAGTCAGGCAGCGGAAAGTCGATGACCGCGCGAGCGATCACAGGGCTGCTACCACCGACGCTCGCAGCGAGCGGCGAGGTCCTTTATCGGGGCTGCAACCTGCTGCCGTTGAAAGAGCGAGAGTGGCGCTCGATTCGCGGGCAGGAGATCGGGCTGATCCTCCAGGATCCCTTCACGATGCTGAACCCCGTGTTCCGATGCGGCCGGATCATCGAAGAGTCGCTGCTCTCTCGGGACGGAGTCAAGCTCCGGCGCAACGAGAAGCGCGCAGAGGCGATCCGCCGGCTGGCCGAGGTCGGGATCACCGACGAAAGCGTCATTGACCGCTACCCGTTCCAGCTGTCCGGCGGGATGCGCCAGCGCGTTGCCATCGCGGCCGCGCTCGCCCGCAACCCGAACGTCCTGATCGCTGACGAGCCGTCGACCGCACTCGACGTGACCACCCAGCGCGAGATCCTCGCCCTTCTGAGGCGCATTCAGGATGACCGTGGGATGAGTCTCATCATGATCACCCACGACCTCCGCGTCGCGTTCGGGATGTGCGACCGCATCCTCGTCCTCTACGCAGGGGCGATGGCCGAGATCGGCACCTCCGCCGAGCTCGACGACGAGCCATTGCACCCGTACACCCACGGCCTGTTGCTCTCAGAACCGCCGGCGGACCACCGCGTCCCCGAGCTGTTTGCGATTCCTGGCTCGGTACCGGAGCCGGACGAGGTTGCAAACTGCTGCACCTTTGCCACACGCTGCCGCTGGGCGAAGGAGGTATGCCGTGAGGGCGCGCCGCCACTCGTGGAGGTCCAGACGGGCCGCTTCTCCGCCTGCACGCGCCTGCCTGAGATTCGCGCGGAGATGGCCGCGCTGCACGCGCGCGCTACGCAGCGCGTCGACGAAGTGCCGCAACCTTCGGATTCCACGTTCATCAGTGTCCGCGATGTCCAGAAGATCTTCGGGAGCGGCAACCGCGAGGTCGCTGCGCTCGACGGAGTGTCGCTCGAAGTCGGTGCGGACGAGAGCGTCGGCCTCGTCGGTGAGTCGGGATCGGGCAAGACGACGCTCTCGCGGATCTTGCTTGGCCTTGAAACGGCGACGAGCGGGCAGGTCGTAATCGACGGAATCGACGCGAGTGACTGGACGAAGCTGAGCACGAGCGACCGCCGCCGGCTCCGCGGCGCTGTGCAGATCGTCTTCCAGGATCCTTACTCCTCGCTGAACCCGATGCGCACCGTCGGAGGCACGCTGAGCGAGGCAATCACGGTGCACAATCCGGGCGCCAAGAACGTCTCCGGACAAGTCGCCGATCTCCTGAGCTCGGTCGGCCTCCCAGCCGCTTACGCGTCGCGCAAGCCGGTCGCGCTTTCGGGCGGCGAGCGCCAGCGGGTGGCCATCGCCCGCGCCCTCGCGGTCAACCCGCGGATCCTGATCTGCGACGAACCCGTCTCGGCGCTTGACATGTCGGTTCAGGCGCAGGTTCTCAATCTCTTCAACACGCTCAGGGGTGAGCGAAACCTCGGCTACCTGTTCATCACCCACGATCTTTCGATCGTCCGCCAGATCACCGAGCGGGTGTATGTCATGTACCGGGGCAAGATCGTCGAGCAAGGCCCGACCGACGCAACGCTCGACAATCCCCGGGACGCCTACACGATCAAGCTGCTCGAGTCCGTCCCGCGGTCGGAGAAAGAGTGGCTGGCGGGTGACGCCGACGGCGACGATCTGAGCGCCCCTGCAGATACCGAGTCGGAGCCGGCTGTCTAACAGAGTGCGCGGATCCGCTCGACCAGGTCCGCGTCGATCTCGCGCGGCTCGGTGGAGGTCCGGTTGGTGTGGCGGCGTGATCCAGGAAGCCGTGCGCCTTTGATCGCATCGAACCGCCGGAAGAATTCCCGGGAGTGTTCGGCCCAATCCGGTCCGGCCACTAGTTCTGGCGAGATCGCCAGCATGAACTCCCCGCCTCTCGGCGGCCCACCGTCGTTGTTGTCGGCCTCGGCGGCTTCGAAGCTAAAGCGCTCGCCGGTCGCCGCCGCCGCGAGCAGCTCAACCATGAGCGCGATCGCCGACCCCTTGTAGCCGCCAAACGGGAGCAGGGTGCCCTTGATGATCTCGTTCGGGTCGGTCGTCGGTTCTCCGTCTGGGCCGAGTCCAACCCCGGGTGGGACCGAGTGTCCTTCGCGCGCGGCGATCTGTATCTCGCCGTGCGCCATCGCGGCGGTCGCCATATCGATGACGACAGGATCCTCGCCGGGCCGCGGCCAGGCAAACGAGATCGGATTCGTTCCGAACAACGGCTCCTTGCCACCCGCCGGGGCCACGAACGGTCTGTAACAGACGCAAGCGAGCCCGATCAGCCCTTCGGCGGCAATCGCCTCCGTCTCAGGCCACAGCGCGGCGAAGTGGTGAGTGCGCGTGACCGGCATGACGGCGACCCCGAATTGCTTGGCCGCCTGGGCCAGCACAGGGACGCCGCGTTCGATCGCCAAGGGCGCGTACCCGTTGTCGCCGTCGACCTTGACGACAACGGGCGAGGCATGCGCGACCGATGGGTCGGCGTGGCCGTTGACCTTGCCGCTCCGGAGCGACGTGACGTACCCCGGGACGCGGAAGAGCCCGTGCGAGAGCGAGCCATCGCGCTCCGCGATGACGACCGTACGCACGAGCGCTTCCGTGTTCGCCTGGTCGCAACCGTTCGACGAGAAGGCACGCCTCGCGAGCTCGTCGATCTGATCCAACCTGAGCGAAGTGCGTCCCATCGTCAGGTGGCCGTTGACGCGGCGACACACATGTGGCGACGCTGGCCTCCTGCCACAGCTGACTCGGCAGGAGGCCGTCTCGGGGCGTTCAATTGGGCCTGATTTGCAGCGCCCACGGCTGGTTGATGTAGTAGTAGTGGAACGTCGGCCAGGCGAACTTGCTCTGGAGAGCGATGGCCTGCGAGGTAAGCAGGATCGGGACGTACGGCACGTCTTGCGCCACGCGCTGCAGGATCTGGCCGTAGATCGCGAGACGTGCCGGCCCGTTCGGCGTCCTTACGCCCTCATCGATCAGCGTGTCGACATCGGGCGGCGCCCAGTTGGCAATGTTGAACCCGCCCGAGGCCGTGTTGACCGAGCCGAGGATGAACGATGGCTCGTCACTGACGTCGAACGATCCGCTCGAGGGAGTCGTCAATTGGAGTCCGGCCTCGTGCCGGTTCGCGCCCGTGAGCAGGGCGAGCCATGTATCGAGCGGCACGATTTTGATGTTCACCGTGATCCCAAGCGGCTTCAGATCCGCGGCGACCACCTGGGCGATGTCGTAGAACCCGAATCCCTGGAGGGACGTCAGCGTGAATGTGAACCCGTTGGGGTGCGACGACTCGGCCATTTCCTGCTTGGCGAGCGCCGGGTTGTAGCCGTACTTCGGGAGTTTCGCGAGAAGCGCGTTGACGTCCGCCGCAGGCGCGATGGCGTACAGCTCGCTTGGCGGAATGATCGTCGACAGCGGCTGCGCCGGCTGAGCAAGAGCCGCCGTGATGGCCGTCCGGTTGAGTGCATATGCCACCGCTAGCCGAACGTGGATGTCGTTCCACGGAGCCTCGACCGTGTCCATGGCAACCATGAGCGGGATGGGCGATGGCGCGTAGGTCATCTTCGCCTGCGACGCCGATTTGAAGGCGCGACCGTCATAGGGGAAGGCCAGATCGATGGCGCCGGTTCGATAGGCAATGGCCATGCTCGTCTCGGTCTGGAAGAAGATGATCGAGATGCGCTTGACGTTGACCGGCCCGTGCCAGTAGTCCGGGTTGGCGACGAGTTGCAGGCCCGTGGTCGGATCCAGACTTACCGGACGCCACGGACCAGTGCCCATGATGAGCGTTCCCGGCTTCCCGAACGAGGACTTGTGCGCCGCCTGGAATGACGCCTCGAAGATTCCCGGCGCGGCGGCGAGGTGGTACTCCCAACTCGAATCCGGGTGCAACAGCGTGACGACGACCGTCGAGGCGCCTTGAGCCGTGATGCTCTTGACCGTGCCGAAGAGGTAAGCAGTCTGCGATCCCTTCGATCGCCAATAGTTGAGCGAGGTCGCCACATCGTTAGCCGTCATCACGTTGCCGTCCCAGAACTTCACGCCTGGCCTCAGGTGGTAGACGTAGGTGCTGGGATTGGGCTGCGAGATCGATTGGGCGAGCCAAGGTTGCGGGGTTCCACCCGCTCCGAACTCGACGAGCTGGTCGAGCCACAGGTTGAGGATCCCGTTGTTAGCCGAGGTACTCTGAGTCAGGTCGAGGGTGGAAAGGTTGTACTCAAGGCCAACCCGCAACGCGGGGATGGTCGCGTTACCCGTGGAAACGTCCGAGGTCTGTGTTGATGATGAACTGCTTCCACCGCAGCCGGCAACTACCACGGCCGTGGCGGCTAGTCCGATCGCGGCAAGCACTCGTAGTCTTGACGTCAAGTACGGCATAAGTCCTCTCCTCCAGATTTCACTCTCTAGTACCTCGGGTCGGTCGACCTCTCGTACTGCTCCGTGTACGTGTCATGTCACAACGTATTGACTGACTTCTCGCTCCTTCATGGCCAGGCGTCTAAGACTTGATTGCCCTCTATCGCCAAAAGGCCAATTGTGCGCACTTATGGCGATGCGGTAATTGTGTTGCCTGGCCGCACCCGCTCACCAATGTCCAGGTTAGGCTTCGGTTACCTCCCTGATTCGCTCACCTCGTCGCTCCGCGGCTCGCAAGGCGCTCGTGCAGCCAATCGCCGATGAGATTCATTGACATCGCGGCTAACACAATCAGCACGCACGGAGCGAGGACGCCGATCGGATTCGTGAACAGCAGATCCTGTCCTTCGGCGACCATCAGTCCCCAATCCGGCGTCCCCGGTGGAGAGCCGAGACCGAGAAAGGAAAGGGTCGAGAGCGCGACAAGCGCCCCCGCGAAATCGAGGAACGCGTTCGGGATCGTGATCGTGGATACGTTCGGCCAGACGTGGAAGAACATCACGCGCCTGTCGGACAGTCCAAGCGTTCGCGCCGCCTCGACGTACGGACGTTGTACCTGCTCGAGCGTGGCGGCGCGTGTGATGCGTGCGTCGTAGGGAATCGACAGCAGCAGCAAGAGCCCGACCGCGACCCAGTAGCCACTGTTCAGCGCTCCGGCGACGACGATGATCACGAGCAGGGCCGGCAGGGCCCACATGAAGTCGACCCACCGCATGATCACTGAGTCCGTCAGGTTCCCGCGGTAGCCCGCCAACAGTCCCAGGAGATTGCCGAAGATTACGGATCCGGCAGCGATCACAAGGGGGCCGACAAGTGCCGTCCGCGTGCCCACGATGAGGCGCGAGAGAACATCGCGTCCAAGCGCGTCGGTTCCGAGCAGGTGCGCCGATGATGGGCCGGCCAAAGGCTCGGCGAGGTTCTGCGTGTTCGGATTCTGAGGCGCGATCAGGTGCCCGAAGATGCCCATCACGACGACGATCGCGGCAACGAGAAAGGCTGCCAAGACGAGAATTGGCGGAATCGCTCGCCGCCTACGGCGGGTCAGACGAGGGACGGTGGTCGCGGTTACCAGCGTGTCGGTCACCGGGATGCGACCCCGTATCGAATCCGCGGATCGGCAACGAAGTAGAGAAGGTCCGCGAGGAGGTTCGCCCCCATGATCACCACGGCGATCACCAGCGCCACCCCCTGAAGCGCGGGCAGATCCTTGGTGTTCGCCGATTGCACCAGCAAGTTGCCGATCCCCGGCAAGTTGAACGCCACCTCAACGACGACCGCGCCGGTGATCACAAAACTCAGGATCAGGGCGCCGATCGTGACGATTGGAATCATCGCGTTCCGCAGCACGTATCCGAAGAGAACCCGCCTCCCCGACAGTCCACGCGCGCGCGCGAAGGTCACATAGTCTTGGTCGATCACTGCGACCATGGCTGCGCGCGTGTTCTTCACCAGGAATGCGGCGCTGACCAGCGTAAGCGCGACCGCTGGCAATGTGAGATGCCACAGCTCATTGATAAACCCCGACCCTTTCCCATAGGCGGGAAACCACTTGAGGAGGATCGCGCCGAAGTACAGAAGGAGGACGCAGCTGACGAAGGTCGGCATGCTCAGACCAAAGATGGTCCCCGCGACGATCGTGCGATCGACCGCCGTCCGCCGCCTGAGCGTCGACACGATTCCCAGGGCCAGACCAACCACCATCGTCAAGAGGAAGGCGTAGAAGCCGAGGAAGAGCGACGTCGGCAGGCGTGATTTGATCGAGTCGCTCACCGGAAGGGACGTCTGGATGGAATTCCCGAAATCGAAATGGAGCGCCCCCTTGAGCCAGATCCAGTACTGAGTGAGGAATGGGTCGTTGAGGTGATACTCCTCCTTGATGGCGGCCACGGTCGCTGGTGTCCGAGGCTTCAGGCCCAGGAGAGCATCCACCGCACTGCCCGGTGCTATGTAGAGCAGCGAGAAGATGACGAACGAGAGGCCGACCAAGAGCAGCAAGAAGACGAGCAACCGCCGGACGATAAAGAGAATGAGTCGGCGGGAAGTCACGTCGCAGCTTCCTCAGCGAAGTGGGCACGAGAGGGTGCGCTCGCGCCTCAGCGATCCGATGCGGCCCCCCACCTCTCGATCACCCCAAGTCAACGGTTCTCGTCGTCAACACGCCGACGAGAGGCTCGAGCGCGACAGATTGGTCGTTCGGCAAGAGGCGGAGCATAAGAAGTCCGGGCCTCGGCTGCCATCGACAATCGCCGTGTTGTGGCACCAGCCTTCCCGACAGACGATGACTCGCTCCCTCATTTGGACTAGGCCCCAAGAGGAGCGCACTACGGATCGGCGAGGCCCGAGCTCGGCTCCTTCGCAGAGATCGCCGCCGAGCGCGCCATGTGCGGATCGTCTAGTCAGCGGGGGCGAAGGGTCTACAGCTGTCGCTTCAGCGGGACCGCGCGGTAGGCCATTCTTACCGGGTGCGCGCCCAACACGATTCTACGTTGTGCCTGAGGGTGGCTGCGAGCGCTTGGCCGGCGCCGCCGCGGGGTCGATGCGCGGCCCACGGCGCACGCGTCGGTCGACCACACTCAATACGTTAGGCGAGGCTTACAGATGAAAGTGTTAGTGATCGGAGACATGGAAGGCGTCTCGGGCATCGTGAAGCGAGAGCAAGTTATCGGCGGTGAGAAACTTCACGAGGAGGGGCGTCGGCTCTATACCGAAGAGATGAACGCCGGCGTCAGGGGAGCGTACGCTGCGGGCGCGACGGAGGTCGTGGTGATGGACTGTCACGGTGCCGGTGCCGGCTGGTCGTTCAACTCGCTGTTGCCAGAGCTTCTTGATCGACGGTGCGATTATGTCGTCCAGGAGATGTGGACTGAGTACACAGACTTCCTACGAGAAGGCTGCGACGCAGCGCTTTTCATCGGCATGCACGCCAAGGCAGGAACGCGGGACGGGGTGCTGTGCCACACCGTGAGCGGACAAGCGTGGCGCGACGTTCGCTTCAACGGCGTCTCGGTCGGGGAGACGGGCATAAACGCCGCCTTGTGCGGACAGTGGGGCTGTCCCGTGGCACTGGTTACAGGCGATCATGCAGTCTGCCGCGAAGCGCATCAGCTCCTTGGTGAACAGCTCACCACGGTGACTGTGAAGAAGGGTCTCGGCACCTACAGCGCACGAAATGTCGCCCCGGTGCGCGCACGCGAGCTCATCGAAGCCGGGGCACGGGCTGCGCTGGATAATCGCGAAGCTCTACAGCCCTTCGATCCGGGGCGGCCCTGCGAAATTGAGGTCGAATTCCATCGTGTTGATCGCGCTGTCGAGTACCGAAACCGGCGGGGTGTAACCGAAATCGACCCTCTCACGCTGCTGAGCTCAGGAGAGGACTGGTGGACCGCTTGGTCACAGTTCTTCTTCTAGTCGGATGACGAGGGCTCCGGACGTCCTCATCGTGGGTGGCGGCGCGATCGGCGTCGCGACCGCGTTCGAGCTGGCGCGGCGGGGCCGTGAAGTTGTGCTGGTGGAGGCGCGCGAGACGGTTGGGGTGGAGTGTTCTTACGGGAACGCGGGACTAGTCTCACCGAGCCACTGCATTCCGCTCGCCCGACCCGGGCTTCTGCGCCGTGTGCCCGGGTGGCTGCGCCCTGGCGGGGCGGTGTACGTACAGCCCCGTCCATCGGTTGACTTCTTGCGCTTCGGACTGGAGCTGACACGAAGCTCCAGTAAGAGTCGGATGCTGGCGGGGTTGCGCGCTTTGCGCGACCTCACACGTGCGAGTCGGGACCTGTTCGAGGACCTCACCCGCGATGGCATGGATCTCGGATATCGCCGCGACGGTCTCATGAACGTTTGCACCACGGCAGCTGCGTTCGAAGAGCTGCGCGCGGACGCGGAGCTGCTGCGCAGTGAGGGGTTCGAGCCGCAGGTGCTCGGGCCGGAGGACGCGTGCCGACGTGAGCCATGCCTGCACCCGAACGTTGCCGGCGCCGTGTTCTGGTCCGAGGATGCGCACTGCGATCCGGGTCGGTACGTCGCGGAGTCGGCGCGAGCCGCCGAGCAGCTAGGCGCGCGGATGCGGGTGGGAATTCGGGTAACCGGGTTCGACCGAGACGCCGACGGCCGGATAGCGGCCGTGCAAACGAACGAGGAGACGTATCGGCCGCGGACCGTCGTGCTTGCTACTGGCGCGTGGACGCCGTGGGTGGCGCGGCTCGCCGGCATTCGCGTCCCGATCGAGGCGGCCAAGGGTTATCACGTACAGCTCAGAAACGGTGGGCCGACGCTGCGGTCCCCTCTCATCTTCCAGGAGTCGGTGTTTGCGGCAACCCCGCTCGACATAGGTCTGCGTTTGGCCGGGACGATCGAGTTCGTCGGGATGAATCAGCAACTCGCCCAGCAAAGGGCCTTGCGGCTGCTGAAGGACGCACGGGCCTACCTCGCCGGTCTTGACGCTCCGGCGCAGACCGCCACCTGGTGCGGGCTGCGGCCGTTCACCCCCGACAACCTCCCGATCGTCGGCATAAGCACACGCGCGCCCAATCTGCTGCTCGCAGCGGGGCACTCAATGCTCGGGATCACGCTCGCTCCAGTCACGGCACGGGCCATCGCCGACCTCCTCGTCGACGGCACGTCTGTCCTCCCTCTCGAGCCGCTCTCACCTGCCCGGTACGGCGCATAGCGGCTACACCTCGTGGTAACGGGTGGACAGGAGCGGTGCATGAGCGTTACCCTTTCCCGACCATGGTGCCCGCGACGACTCAATTCGGTCAATCGCTGGCGCACCTGTGGCTCATTGCCAACTAGCACCTGGCGCTCAATCGCCAGGCTCACCCGGCATGCCGGGCTTGGCAATCTGTTGCGGGCACGGCATCCGCTAGGAGACCAGATGCCGAACGCGAACCTCAGCCTCTACGTTCAAGCCGGAACAGACGCGCTGCATCGAGTCGTGACCGTGTGCCGCCGCCGAAACGTCGAGATCCTCGCGCTCACGTATTCGGGAGACCAGATCCGCCTTGAGATCAGCGGCGGCGATCGGCAGGTCCATCAAATCGACCGCTGGCTCGATGCACTTGTGGACGTGTTCGACGTTGAATTCCTCGAGGTCCCGGCTGGGGTTCGGGTGCTGGGTGCATAACCTCGCCACACACCTCCGCGCGGTTGTCTATGCCCTTGACGCTAAAGGTACTGGGCAGGTTTGATGCGGCGCCATGGCTTCCTTTAGGGTCGCGGTCGTGCAGGCGGCCGCGGTGGGCCTCGACCTCGGGCGCGGGTTAGACAAGGTCGGGAACCTTGCGGAGGAAGCGAGCGCGGGCGGTGCGGTGCTTGCGGTGTTCCCAGAGGCGTTTCTGCCCGGTTATCCGCGTGGGATCACGTTCGGGACTGTCCTCGGCGATCGCACGCGCGGGGGGCGGGAGCACTTCCGCCGCTACTTCGACGCCTCGGTGGATGTCCCCGGACCGGCGGTGGACCGGCTCGCCGCGATCGCGGCCGAGACAGCGATGCACTTGGTGATCGGGGTGGTGGAGCGCGACGGTGGGACCCTCTACTGCACGGTCTTGTTCTTCTCGCCCGCCCTCTATCTGGGCAAGCATCGCAAGCTGATGCCGACAGCGGCGGAGCGGATCGTCTGGGTGTTCGGTGACGGGTCGACCATGCCGGTATTCGAGACGCCCCTCGGTCGTCTGGGAGCGGTGATCTGCTGGGAGAACTACATGCCGCTGCTACGGACGGCCATGTACGCCAAGGGCATCCAGATCTACTGCGCGCCGACGGCCGACAACCGCGAGACGTGGCTGTCGACGATGCGGCACGTCGCGCTCGAGGGACGCTGCTTCGTGCTCTCCTCCAACCAGTTCACGCGCCGCACCGACCTCCCCGACGACATCCCCAACGCGCTTGCCCAAGCACCCGATGATGTCCTCGGCACGGGTGGCAGTTGCATCATCAGCCCGCTCGGTGAGGTTCTCGCCGGCCCCGCCCGCGACGGCGAGGAGATCCTGTTCGCCGACGTCGATCTGGATGAGATCACGCGGGGCAAGTTCGACTTCGATGTCACCGGCCACTACGCACGACCTGACGTGTTCCGGCTCATCGTCGACGAGGCGTCCAAGCCGCCGGTGTCGCCGGCTCAGTGACCCGAACCAACGTATGCGTGTGGACAGGATGTCCGCCATCGCTCGGTCCCGTGGGGTATCGCCTCCGGGCTATTCGCCCAAGTCGACGACGCGTCCGGACAGCCGGCGAACCTCGAGTCGGTCGCTCCGACCCCAGGAGTCTCGCAGACGAGCACAGGCCAACCGCCGCGTCGGTCGTTGATCCTCGGGCGCAGCCGTCGATCTTCGGCAGCCTGCGGGGCAACCTCCCGAGAAAGGAGATCCGTGGTTCGAGCGACGTCCCCGGTCCGCCCAGCCTCGGAGAAGCCCGTCGCCGTTCCTCGCTGGCGATCAGCAGACCGCTGCGCGGCGCCTCGTCCTTGTACTTCTCGTCCGCGATCACGTCGCCGCCTCGCAGGGGGCCCTTTTCGGGGGTCGGTCGAGTCGCACTCGGGAACCAATCGCCGCCGCGCTTCTGCGCTCCAAGCCGCCCCGCATGGTGTACGTCCCGCGGACCAGCGAGGCTGGGTTGATCTCAAGGACGGCAAGCGCATGTTGCTCGCGCACAGACTCATCCGCCGCGCTGCGGGCGGCGCCTGAGTCGGCTCGCTGTCTTCCCCTTCACGAGGATGCAGCAGTCTGGCCAGGGCGCTCCTTCTCGTCCGGCCCGGGTGGGTCGAGTCGTCGAGTTGGGTCGGGAACTCCCCTTCAGCACGAAGCGCGAGTCGCCACGCTGCCGGCGAGGCCTCTGGGTCGCCGATGTGAGGAAACTCCTCGCGGTCGTCGTGGGGAGCGAGCGCGGACTCCGCCACCTTCAGACTGTCACCTGTCCGGTGGTGGTCGACGTTTGCCCGTAGCTGTCGGTGACGGTGAGGGTAACCGTGTAGTTGCCTGGTGCCGAGAACTGGTGTGTCGCGTCGGGCATGGTTGAGGTGTCGGCAGGGGAACTGGGGTCGCCGAAGTTCCATGACCAGGCGACGATCGGCGCCCCGTCACCACTCGGCGTCGACTCGTCGGTGAAGGTCGCGCTAGTGGTCGCGAGGTTGGGCGTGGCGGTGAAGCCGACCCTGGGAGGTCCTGGCAGCGGGCTGGACAGGCGACCGCGATAGCTCGCGGCATCATGGCCGACCCCTCCCGGGCAGCGGGTAAGGTTGGCACGGCGGGGATTGTTGTAGGTCGCTCTGACCGCGGTCGCGAAACGTGTCGTCCCGACGATTGCGCTGCGTGTTATCCGGACGCTGATTGTCGCGGTGGCGAGGCCACCGTGCCTGACGACCCGCCCGCTGCACCGAAGCGCGACCCAGAAACGATCCCAGCCCACATACAGCTTGGGCCCGCGGCGCGTGAGCACCACCACGTTGAGGATGTGCCGGCCGGACCGCCTGCGTTTCAGGATTACGCGCCGGCAGCCGCCGGCGGCGCACTGCGGCACGAATGTCCAGGTTCGGTGCACCCGCTGACCCTGGTGCTCACCGTATACGTTATCGGCTGTCGTCAGCCTGCCGCGCAGCGCGAACGTCCCCTGCAGGCGCGGTGGCGTCGGCTGCCCTTGGGCCGGTGCCGCGCCGCTGGCAGCGAGCGCGAGCGCGAGCGCGATACCGGCCGTCGGCCTCACAGCCGCTGCTCGATCTCGAGCGTGGACAGGATCTGCGAGAGCTCGGTCACCCGGTCCGGCGCGTCCGCCGCGCGAGCGACTGCGGTGCGGCCGGTCGCGATCACCACATAGAGGCAGAACGGGCGTCCAGCCGCGGTAAAGAAGTACTGGAGCCCGGCCTGTCCCGCCCGACCGACCTGGAGCGCACGCGGATGAAAATCCCGCTCCGGGAGCGGCAGCGGAATCGAGCGCGACGCGAACAGTCCGACCCCGGGGACTAGGCGCGGCCCGGGCCGGTATTCCTTGAGCGCCAGGAAAGCTCCGTGCGCGGGCATCTGCGCAGTTGCGCCGCTGCCGAAGTCACCGTCCGTGGCTGGCAGCGGGAAGCTGGCCGCGTGCAGCAGGGGATCGCCCCCCGGAAGCCTGTAGAGGTGCGCCTCCCAACGACGCGGCAGGTCGAGCGCGATGCCGTGGGCGGCGACTCTCATCTCAGCCTGCGATCGCAAGCAGTGCCAGTCCGGCGAGCGCCAGCTGCCCGAGCAGCGCCGCGGCACGCACCGGTCGCTCGGTGATGCGCATGCGGTCGTGGAACGCGACCAAGCGCCCTGGGGTCGCGACACCCGCGGTGGCGAACACGGTCGCACCACGCAATGCGCCCGCGATCGCCCCGATCGCGCAGCCGGTGGCCGGACGCGCTGACAGGAATGCGGCCAGCGGCACGGCATAGGCGGCGGAGCTGACCACGACGGTCGTGATACCCGCCCCCAGTTGCGCGCCGTAGCCGAGGCCGTACACCCACCCGCGGTATCGATCCAGCCAGCGTTTATCGACCTGTCGGCGCGGCCCCGGAACCCCACCGCGCGCCAGCTCGGACGCGAGGCCGATTGCCAGCGCCGCGGCGAGCGCGGCGACGCGCACACGGGCCGGCACGCCGTCGACTGCCAGCCAACCAGCGAGGCCCGCCAGCGTGCCGACCGACGCTCCACCTAACAGCGATCCGAGCATGTGGCCGCAGCACGTGATCCCCCAATTCGATCGTCGTCCCCGCTCTCCGAGCGGGGTGATGCTCGCCAGCATCGACTGCCCTCAGGGAGACCACGCCGAGCGAATCGCGGCGACCAAGCCGGCCGCCGAGCCCAGAACAAACAGCGCGCTCACGAGCGGTCGCCGTCTTCGGGACGGCCGGCGGGATACAGGCTCGGGTGACCGGGTCCGATCCCGGCGCCCGCAAGCGCCTGGTCGACCCCGTCGGCGCGTCCGGTCGTCTGCCACCCCTCAGCGGTCGCGTCGCCCAGCAGAGACAGGATCTCCCTGAAGCCGCTCGCCGACCCCTCGCCCTGGACTCGACCGCCCTCCAAATACACAAAGTACGGGAATGCCGAGACCGCGTAGTCGCGCCAGGCTGCGGTTGACATCACGACAGGCGCACCCGACGGCGCGAGCGCTCGCAAGCGGACAGGGCTCTCGGCGCTTGGGTCCTTAACCACAACGAAGAGCCGGACCGCTGCCAGAAGCCCCGCCGGACGGTCCGCGCGCAGCTCCTGCCACAGGTGCTCGCAAGCCGTGCACCCGCTCGACAAAAACGCCAGGAGCGTCGGCGGCGAGCCGTCCCCGAGCCCGATCACGAGCGCATCTCCAGCGAGCGTCACGCCGGCGATATCGCGGCCCTCGCGCCCCCCGGTGCGAACGCCCGGCTCGGGCAACCCGCCGCCTCCGGCCTCGGGTGAGCCTAGCCGCCTCAGGATCTCGGCATGGCTGCGCAGTAGCGCGACGACCAGCAGCGTCAACAGCACCAGCAGCAGCGTCTCGCAGGCGACCAGCGCGACCATCGGCTCACGCTCCGCCGTCACCGGGCAGTTGCTCCACGAGCCCGGCCGTCAGGCAGTTCCAGTCCTGCGTGCAGGTGTTGTCGTCGACAGCGAGGCTCGCGCCGCAGTTAAAGCCGTCGATCGTCGACGGGTTCTGGCACAGGACAACCCGACACGCGATTGGCGTGATCGCGCCGATCTGAGTGTTGCACTGGCCATAGCGAAACACGTTGCAGTCCGTGCGGCGCTCCCCACAAGTGTCGTTCGCGCAACGGCAGTTCGACGCTGTGGCCGGGAGGTGGTTGCAGTCGACGTAGTAGCGGACTCCCTCCGTGGCGCACAGCCCCTGACCCGTGTACGCCGTGCACATCCACCACCCGCCGACGAACGTGCCCGGAGGGCACACGTTCTTGCCGTCGTTGATCTCGCAGCAGAACGCCGTGTACCCATCTGAACAGAGTCCGCCCGAACACGACCCCGGGTCGATCACCGCCCAAGCGCTTACCGGGCGCAGCAGGTAGCGCAGCGGCGCGACGGCCATCGCCGAGCCCGCCAACGCCGCGCGCGCGAGGAGCCCTCGCCGCGATGTGCGCCGCTCGAGCAGCGATCCCGCCGCGTCGATCAGCCGTCCGCTCATTGCCGTCCAACCCCGTAGGCTCGCCAAGCGACCGGGAAGACGGTAAACATCAGATACCCAGCCAGCGTCGCAGCGGCTATGCCGAGCACCAGCGGCGCAGCGATCAGCGGCTCCTGCCCAACAATCCACCCAACTCCCGGCGGCGGAACGATCGCCGCGACGACCGCCACCACACACGCGACCGCGTTCAACAGAGCGTGCACGAGCTCGCCACCGGCCGCGGCCGCACCGAAACAGCCGCACCGGGCCGGCCGACCCAACACCACGAACGCGCAGAACGCCCCATACGACAGCGCGACCAGTCCGGCCATCAGCGGACTCGGGCGGACAGAGGCACCGGCTCCGAGCGCCACCTCCGCTACGCCAAGCGCACGCACCGCCGCGGGTGGCACCCGAACTCGAGCGCCGCTGAGTGCGTCCTGCACCCCCGCTGGCGAGCGCAGCTTCCCCAGCCCCGCCGCAACCAGCAACGTGCACGCAACCACAAACACCGGAAAAAGCCCCATAACACCGCCCAGGCGGACTCTATTAACCCCGGCACACCGAGTGCAAGCAGGACACGGCTCGCGTGGCCATGGTCAGTACGTTTTCCCTACTCCGCAACCAGCGGTTCGGAGCTAACCGACCGAAGAGCATCCACGCAACCGTCGAGGCTGCGGTTGACCTCGCCTCTATCGGCCGCCGTCACCGGCCCGCACTGCCGACCCCCGCGCACCGCTCCCCATCGACCATCCGGCACCCACAACCACCAGGACAATCCGGCGTTCGCGACGGGGCAGAACTCAACTATCGGCGGTCCAAGCGGCGGCCGAGCTACTAGCCGTCGCTCGAAGTTGCCGGTTCCTGAGCAAGCGGGCTCGACGCCGAGTCTCGACATTGGCGCGATAAGCGCGACTGCTTGCGAATGGCGGTCGACACCTGGCTTTTGCTATCCCTCGGGTCCCCAGGCAGTCCGGGGCGGACACCGGCATTTGCGCTGCCGTTAGAGAGCGATCGCGACTGCTTGTGTGTGCGGTCGGTTTCAGCAACCTACGCGGGGTGGCATATCGGCCGGGACCTCGGCAAGATCGGTGAATCGCGACGCAAAAGCCATGAAACGCTGGACGTCGTGGAAGTTTGACACGAGACCGAGCGATGCCCGGATCGCGCCGCCGGAAGGCAGACCGATCGCGTCTACGTAGTCGTCGAGGCTCATGCCTTCGCCGAACTCGCCCCCGAGGAGCGTTTCGCGCGAGATCGTGAACGCGACCTCGCCCGCGCCGGGGTTGCAGAAGCAACCAGTGCGAAGGGACACGTTGTGCTGCGAAGCGATTCGGTCAACGTATCGCTCGTCGACGATCCTTCCGTCGGGATGAAGAAAGTTGAACGCGATCGTGGCGCCGCGCCGCTGTGACGATCGCGGTCCGTAAATCGTCGTGGCCGGAGCACCGTTCTCGTGCCGCATCGCCCCGAGTTGGTCGATCAACCACTCGCTGAGTGCGGCAACGCGGTGATGGATCGTCTCGATCCCGACGCGATCGAGATAGCGCAGCCCGATCTCCACGGCCGGCATGTTCAAGTAGTTAACGGTGCCGTCCTCAAACTGTGCGGCGCCGGGAGCGGAGTGATAGTACTCGCGCTGCACGAAGGCCGCGACGATCGTCCCTCCCGAAAACCACGGCCGCTCGAGCTTCGTGAGCGCGTCCCGGCACGCCAACAAACAACCGACCCCGGTCGGCCAGCCGAACATCTTGTAGAACGAGATCGCCACGAAATCCGGATGGCAGACGCTTAAGTCCAGCGTGTTGGTCGGCACGTACGCGGCCGCGTCCAGCAGCACGTCCCAGCCGTGTGCGTGCGCCTGCTCAATCCACTCGAGCGGATGCTGCACGCCTGAAAAGTTCGACTGCGCTGGGTACGCGAACAGGTTGTGGTGATCGCCGATGGTGTCCGTGAGGTACCGCGGGAGCAAGCTTTCGTCGACGCGCAAATCGGGCGCGACGCTAGGTATGTACGTGGTTTCGGCCCCGCGTGCGCGCGCGAACTCGCGGATGCCGTTGACCGAGTTGTGATTGTCGACCGTGAGCAAGAATCGGTCGCCCGAGCGGAACGGATATGCCTCGCCGACCAACCGTAGCGCCCCGGTCGCGTTTGGTGTGAAGATCGCCACGTACTCCTGTGGCGAGGCGCGGAAGAAGTCAAGCACGTAGGTCCGCGCGCGCTGGACTAGTTCGCTGCTGGCGGCCGATGTCGGGTTGATCGAATGAGGGTTGCCGAACACCCCTGACTCGAGCAGCTCCACGTGCTGTGCGACCTGAGAGCTGGCAAACATGCCGCCTCCCGTGTAGTCGAGATACACGTGACCGTCGCGATCAAGCCGCGCGAAGTCAGTGGCGCGCAGGTCGTCCAGAACCGCAGTATCCGCGTAGCCGGGATGCTTGCGGAGGAACGTCGCTTCGGCTTCGTCGACTCCCTCCACCGAGAGCTTGCTGTACCTCCCACGCTGCTGAGCTCGATACTCGGGATGCGACGGGATCGCGAAATCACTCACGGCGGGGCTCGGCCTCAGCTGCTCGCGGACGCGGACCGAGCTGGTCTACGAGCATGTGGTCGGCAAGGGACGACCCGGGGGCGTCGGACCGCTCACCGTCGTTACTCCTCAACGACGCGGTGTTCATCTTGACGGTCGGGAAGAGTGTCGAGAGCCGCCGTATCTCCGCGGCACGCGGGTTTACCTCACTGGCGTCCAGTAGCCGGTGACCGGCGAGCGACGCATTGCGAATGTCGGCTTCGGTCGCGAGCTCGGGGATCGCTGGCAGCGGCACGTCGGGCGTCCGTGTCACATTCGCGGCGAGCATCACCAAGCCAGCACCCGGGGCGGCAAACCCCTCGCCTTGGCGGGCGCTGGATTCTTGCAACTTCAGCAACGAGAGCACGCTCCGGCACACTTGCGTCTCAGGCGCATCGTCAACGCCGACGTCGCAGGCGAGGCGTGCAAGCGCCAGTGGCTCGTATCCCGTGTCCCCAAGCAGCATCCGGCTGACACCCAATAACAACATTGCGTTCACCCGCTCGAGCAGGATGGACGGCGCTTGTCTACTGCCGGCGACCGGCGGCCCGAGATCGAGCGGATCCCTCCCGTCGAGCAGGCGCTCGAACTGCCCGCCAGCGATAGCGCGCAGCCGGTCGACGTCGACGCGAGCCTGGAGTGCCGTCCGGATCACGCAGGTGGCGATGAGCATGGGAGTGAAGTACGGAGGGTCGCTGCCGTACAGAATCTGACCCGGCGGGATCAGCGCGAACAGCGCGGCGAGGTCGGTCGAGTGCCACCAGGCCGTATCGAAGAACAGATTGGGCCGATCTTGCGCCTCGCGCCAGATCCAGTTGAGATCGCAGATCGCTCCGTGTGCCAGGATCAACGCCGCCGACGGGAACCGCTCGGCGAGCGTGAGCGCATCCCGCCCGATGGTCGGGATCCCGCGACCGGCATGGATCAAAACGGGAAGCCGACGTTCGTGGGCGAGCGCAAAGACTCCCTCAAGCTCCGGATCGCTCAGCTCGAACCTCTCGGCGCGAGGATGCAGCTTGATCCCACGCGCGCCAGCTGCCACGCAGCGACGGGCCTCGCCGATCGCATTGCTGTGCGGGTCCACCCTGCAGAACGGCACCAGCCGCCCATGCGATCGTTCGCACTCCTCCAGGACGCGGTCGTTCGCGGCGGAGTAGCCATCGGGCTCCTGCAACGGAGTGACGACCGACCGGGCATCGACCGCTTCCATCGTCTCGATCAGCTCGCGCGCCGACAGTCGAAGCCCGTCCGGATCATTGAACCCGATGTGCGCATGGGCGTCGAACAACGACAACCCCGGCACGCACTCGACGGCGGATTCGAACCAAGGCCGAATCAACGCGTCGTCATACACGAACCCGATCCCACTTCAGCCCTCACCACCGCCAGGCCAACGCCGAAACCTCCACCGCGGAATGCCCCAAAATGCCCGGTGCCCACCGCCTCGTTCACATGCTACCGGCCTGGCGCCACGGCCCCAATTTCGGACGGCTCGGGCGGGGTGGCTGCGGCGGCCAATCACCTCCGTGCGCAGGGGATTCATGATTCGGCCGCAGCGCGTGGTCCGACCAGCCACAGCGATACTGCTACTTCGGACCGCGGCTGCGAGGCTCCGCAAGTCTTTGGTTTGCGTCTGAAGGCGGCAACGACTCCCGGCCGAGCTCTGCTGCGTCGCCGCGCACCCACCTCGGTCTCCGACGGCAATCGTGTCCGACCTGCGGCAACCGCGCACGTCGACGACGATCGCGGTCGCCCCGCGAGTGGCCGTCGGCGGGCGACTGGTTTGGCGACGCGGCTCCGGCTGGGTGCCGATACGAGCGCGCGAGTTCGCGCGGTCGCGCTGGGATCGTGGCCCCCAGCGGTCGCATGATCGAGGGTTACCAGGATCGGGATGACCGCGGGGTCGCTGATGCCACGATCAGTGCATCGCGGTGGCGGGAACGCCGTCGAGGAGTCCGACGGCGCGGGGCGCCCGGTCGTTCTCCAAGATCACGGCCCCGCCAGGCCAGTACGGGTGCGGCGCGGTAGCGTTGTGGACGAGCAGCGGCTCGTAGACCCAGGAGCCAGTGTTCATGAGGCACGGCCCACCCTGCGACCCCCGCCAACGTGTCTCGAGGTCGCCCGGGAGGGGGCCAAGCCGATGCACATGGCCGAACAGCACCCACTCCGCGCCCACGCCGAGGCGCCCAACCACGTGCGAGATTGCGGGGAGGCTCGCCAGGCGCATCTGCGTCCCCAGGACACGTGCGGTCAGGCGCGCCATCCCCGGGCGCAGCAGCCGGCGGGGGGCCAGCGGCATGGTCGACGCCCGAATCAGCTCAGCGACATCCTCTGCCAACGCAGCAAGCGGGCGCGGGAGCGCCTTGATCACGCGCGCTTCGAGGCGTGTGAGCGACGGCCCTCCAGCCCGCTCGTAGTCAATCGGTGCCGCGCCCGGGCGCGGCACGCGCCCGAGGAGACCGCGCGTAACGCCGAACGCGGCCTCAGGCAGCAGGTGGCGATCGAGGTAATGCCCGTGCGTCGCCCAGACCCCAGGGCCGAGCCACACGCCCGGGTAGTGCACCCGGACGCACGCCGGCGCAAGACACGCGGCGACGCGGGCCAACTCCGGGGTCGCTTCGAGCGGAACTCGGCTGTCAGGAGCAAGGCCAGTGCCGACTCGCTCGATCCAGCCGGCGACCAAGGGCCGATCGTGGTTGCCCGGCACAAAGATCACCTCCCCGTCGACCCCAAGCGTCCGCCCGATCAGTCGCAGGATCGGCTCGGCGATGTCCATCGCGCGCTCGGCCCGCTTCTCCAGCAGCTCGACGACATCACCGAGCAGCACAAGCCGCTCGATACCCTCGAGCGCCCCGAGCAGCCGGTGCAGCGGCTCCGGCTGCGTCAGCACGTCGTGCCGTAGACGCGACCCCAGATGTAGGTCCGAAATCACGAGCGTCGACACGCCGGCTCACGATAGACGCATCTCGCCGCACGGCAGCCACGAGCCGATGGGCTTGCTTGGCTGGCAGCCCCTCGCGGTCCGCGTACCGCCGTCCACGGAAGACAGCGGGCTGCGTTGCCTGATTGAACGTGATCGCGAGCGTGGCGGGGTCGCTGCCATGACGGGCCCCTGCATTGCCCACACGGTTCCGTCCGCCTAGCCGACGTTGACACGCTCGCCCAACGCCGCGAACCAAAGCAAGGTCCGAGCCAAACCGTTCGTGAGCGCGCCGGCGATCCAAAGCACGCCCGCGGCAACGAGCTAGCTCAGGATGCGCCCAGCCCGCTGGCGCTCGATCGTGCCGCGATCCGCGGCGGCGAACGTCAGGAACGAGCGGCGCCTGACCCGGATCGCGACGTACGGAGCGACGAACAGCAGCGCCCTGCCGCCGAACGCTTCGGGGGTCGCGATCGCCACCAGGAGGCTGGCCAGCATCAACGCGATCAGCAGCAGACGGACGACGATCGACTCCGGATCGAGCTCGTACGTGACCCACGTCGTGTAGTTCCACGACCACCAGACGACGAGCAGCACGAGCGCCAACTGGCCCGCCCCCTCCCAAGTCAGGCGGTGCAGTAGAAGGTGCGACACCTGCGTGATCACAAACACGAAGACGAGGTCGTAGAACAGCTCGAGCGTGCTCGCGTGCTGCTCCACGCCTCCGTGGCGACGCGGCGAGGCTCTCGCCACCCAGGGCCTGCCGCCTCCCGGCTACGCCGTGATCGTAACTCGCGATCGCTCCAGCCCCGCATCTCGTCACGCCCGACAAAGCGCCGGCCGTTGTCATCGATCCAGCCGTCACTGGCGAACTCGAAAAGAAACGCGTCGGTATCGCCGGCGTTTACCGCGTCGATCGCTCGCGCGACGGTCGCTGGTAGGGGCTCGGTCACCGCGCTACTCCTCTCAGCCGGCGAATCCCGCCCCTCACTCTCCACACGGAAATCAGAGCCGCGATAGTACTGCCGTCAGGTGAGGGAGAAGCGGCGCCATCCGACGCTGCGCGCTTGCTGCGCTCGCGGAGGTGCAGCGGGATTCGGTCGGAGTGGCGCGGCGCCACCTCTCGAGCAAGGGGGTTCGGAGCCATCGGGCCTGGCTCGCCGTGGACAGCCCGACCTCGTATCGTGCTCGCCCTATGGAGGAGCCTGGTCGCGGGCGACAGACGGGAGGTGAGCGTTGGTGCTCGCGGCCGTGAACTGGGCGGCGGTAACGGCGATCGCCACGTCCATCCTGGCCATCGGACTCCTCGGAGGTTTCGCCGCGGCGGTGTTTGCAGCGCAGCAGGCGCGCGAGACGCGCAGAAGCCGCGAGGCGCAGATGGCGGCGGAGTTCTTTCGGCGCTGGAACGAAGACGCGCTCGTCGAGACGCGGCGGTTGGTCGCGCAGTTCAAGTCCGCCGACGAGCTGCGGGACGCCTACGTTGCGTACGTTGCCGCGGATGCTCCCGAAGCGTGGGTGCTCTTCCGCGAGCTCGACTATTTCGAGCAGCTGGCCGCGCTCGAGCGCTGGGGTGCGTTCGACCTTGAGCTGATCAAGCTCCTGCTCGGGCGTACCCTGGTCGAGCGCTGGGAAATGTGGAGGCCGGCGATCTACCACGCGCACGGCCCGGGGGCGTACCCGCTGTTCGAGGGTCTCGTCGAGAAGTTGCGCCGCGAATTGGACCGACCGGCCGATGGCGCGGGTGTTTAGGGGGGCAGTCCTTCCACTCGAGGCTTCCCCTTTTGACCCGCGCTATAGGCACCCAGCCCGAGCGCCGCTGGACAGACGCGACCACGCGCTCGTGAGCCTGGCGGCGGGGGTGTCTGCCCGAAGGGTCCTGCGCCGCCGAGACGAGAAACGCCAACAAAATCGGGCAGATTTGTGTCAGCGGTGGCTCTCGTGATGTTCCCGCCCTGTTCGCCACGTCCCGGGGGGCGTTCCGGTTCATCGCCGCCTAGCCGCAACAGCTCGCGCCCGCGCGCCTCGGAGGTCCGGTCCGCAGGCTCGCTGGGTGTGTGAGGCTGGCGAGCAGCTAGCAGTTGTTGTAGTTGGCCTGCTCGATGAGGGAGTCATACGGGCTCTGGCCGCGGCCCAGATGGTTCACGTCAGCACTTGACACGTCCTCGTAATCCGCCGTGCTCCCCGTGCTGCACCCATGCCATTGAGCGCCGAACGCCGGATTTTCAGTGCCGTGAGGCCAGTTGGGCCCGTAGGAAGCATGCGAGCCCAAGGTCCACGTCTCGTTGAAGCCGAAGCCTCCGTCGCCCAGCGACACCCCAACGGTCCGCGAGCTATTCGACGTGTAGGTCGTGCCGGTCGGCGAGTTGGACACGATGACGTCTCCGTGCTCGCCTGGCCATTTGCTAAACGCCGACGCGTAGGAGGTCTTCGCGTTCTTGATCGGGCCGTCCGGACCGCCTCCATATCCCGACGCGGAGACGTAGCTCCCGATGAACCACTGGCCAGGTTGCTCCTGGATCGTGTACTGCCGTCCGCTGGCCTTCGTGCAGGCGAGGCCGTAGCAGAAGGTGGAAGACTGTGAATTGAACCAGCTGTGATCCGGCGGGTTGGGGCGCCGGCTGGCAGCGTGTGCCGTTCCGCCTGCCATTGCATCGCTCATGGCTCCGGGAGGGACAATCATGAGGGTGCCGACGTACGGCAGGCCGGTGCTCGCAGCGGCATCCCGCTCTGCGGCGGTCGCGCTGGCGATGAACCGTGTCAGATAGCTCCGCACCCGCGGGGTCGCCAGTGCGGGTCCGGCGCTGGCTTGCCACCACGCTGGGACCTCGTACACCCATGTCCCGGCGGGCGCCACGATCTCGGCGCTGGACTCGGCGCCGCTCCAGCGGGTCTCGTAATCGCCGCCGGGAAGCCGCTTACTGGAGACCAGGGTCAGCTCAGCGCTTCCCGGCATGATCCGCGCCGCCGTGCTCACAGCATCGGCATCTGCCGGTGAGGTAGCGGCGAGCACGGTGGTGGGGGTGAGCGCGAGAAGTGTCAGAAGACATTTGATTGACCGTCGGGACATCCGCCGACCTCCGTGTTCGAAATTATGTTCGCGCGGGTTGTGGAACCCGACCCGCAAAGCGCGTGCCGCCGCCGCGCCGCTTTGACCCGTTGATGCCCGGCAGCTTATTTGGGCAAACCATTCGCAACGCCGGCTGGCGATTGCCGATAACGAAGTCAAAGCTCAGGTCGGCGGACGCACGCGTTCGCGGCTGCGCAGGCGGCGCGCCCCGGCGGCGGCCTCGACGCCCATGACGAGGGCGAGTAGGACCGCCGTGAGGGCGGAATCGTTCTGGCGAACATCGGCGCTCACTACTCCGGATGCGTGTTGATGGAGATTCCCGAGCCGGACCCGCGCGGGTACACCGAGATCGACACGCCCTGGTTGGTCCGGTGGGCCGTGAAGCTCGGGCTGTACGCGGAACTCGCCGAGGACCTGATTTGCCAGCCGCCCTTGTGTCGATGCGGGATGGCTCGCCAGACCAACATTCACGCTGGCGCGCAGCGCCGCGGCGGCATTGGGACAACGCGAACCGGAACGAGCGCTGGAGATGGTCGCGCTGATGATCCGGGCAGCCGCCACCGGCGGCTGGGCGGCGAACTCCTTCGCCAGCTCGGCTACGACCAGGACGAGATCTCCTATCTCGCGCTGCAGGCCTGGACCGCGTCGTTGACGCGCAAAGAGCAGGAGTGCCGCGACCGCGCGGAATCCGCGATGCGGCGAGGCCTTGCCACCGGAGTCGGGTGGGCGACAGGAGAGGCGCACCTGGCGCTCGGTCTGTTGGAACTCCGACTGGGCAACGCCGGCGCGGCGATCGAGCACCTCGAGCAGATGGACCCCGGGCCGTTTCCGCCGACCGCGGTGCTCGCGACGCCGGAATTCATCGACGCGGCGCTCCGACTCGGCGAATCCGAGCGGCCGCGACTCGCCCTCGGTCGGTTCGTCGCCGGCGCGAGCAACAAGAGCGTCGCCGAGCAGCCGTTCCTGAGCCGCCGGACGGTTGAGTACCACCTCGCCAAGGTGTTCGTCAAACTCGGTGTTAGCTCGCGGCTCGAGCTCGCCCAGACGCCGCTAGACCGGTGCTCGGCGGCGACGGTTCGTAAGGGACCGGTAGTTCTACCGAAGCGAATAGCCGACGGTCAGGCTAACGCTCGCTCCCGTGTTCGGTCATGCACTCCCGATGCCCGCGCTGCCGAGGCGGTGGCCCGCGATCCACGAGCCCACGAATGTGGTCGGCCGGTCGTCCTACCGCACTGTTCTGAGCCCGCCCGATTCGCTGCGCGACATCTACGACTTCTACGCCGCTGAGCTCGAGCGCGCGCGCTGGATCACGACTTCACACCTAGTCAGTGAGGCAAGCGCCACGCTCGTCGCGCGCCATGGTCCGCACAGCATCACGATCTCGATCAACGACACGGGTACAGGCACTATGTCTCGATCGGTAGCTATTGAGGTGGGCGATCGATGCTCCAGGAGAAACCCCGGAGCGGATCAGGCATCACGAACCGCCCAGAGGGCTCCCTTGGCGTGTCCGCCGGGCAAGCGGCGGGCGGCCCTGTCCTCTCGAGCGTGCGGCTGGAGACGTTCAGCGCCGGCGTGTTCGCGATCGCGATCACCCTGCTCGTGCTCGATCTCGCGATCAGCGCCGCGGGCGGCAAGCATCTGCTCCGCGCCCTGATCGACCTTTGGCCGTCCTATCTGGCCTACCTCACCAGCTTCTCGATCATCGGTCTGGTGTGGATGGGCCACACGTGATCGTCTCGCTCACCCGGCCTCGATCGACGGCTGATGAAATTCAACCTGGCGCTCGTGCTGTCGTCGCCTTCCTGCCGTTTCCACGTCCTATATCTCATCATCGCCGTGGTCGGTTTCATCCGCACCGCACAGCGAAGGTGTGAGAGCGCGGGAAGGTGCATTGCCGGACCTCATCACATCGTTTTTCGGCATATCGATCTGCCGGCGAGGTCATGCGGTGGGAGGTTAGTATCGGCTTGTTAGGGGCGCCGAGCAGAGTCGTGGCGGAGCCACGAGAGAGGATGGACAGATGAACCGTAAGACGAGCGCGAGCGGGTGCACCGCGCTGATAGTTTCGATTGCGGCGGTCTTTGCGTTGGCGACCGGTACCGCAAGCGCAAAGGTCACGGCCAGTGCCGTGAGCAAGACGTTCTCTTTCATCGGGAAGCCGAACTCGAGCACGACCACGTTGGTCAACGTGGACTCGCTGCTGATCAATGCCCGGTGCGACGCCACCGGAAAGCCGGTGATCTTCGCGTTCACGTCTGCGAGCAGCGCAGATCTGTTCGGCCGGATCTTCGACGGGCTCGGCCGGTTGCACATCGTGAAGAACAGCGCGTTTACTAAGACGAGCAAGGGTGTGCAGCTATCGACCAACAGCGGCGATTTCGACGGCACGGGGACCGTGCTGTTCGAGACGTCGACTGGGAAGGTCGTGACCGTCAATTACGCGTTTGACAACAGCACGACCCTGTCGAAACAGAACGTCTGCACGGTGTACGGATCGTTGATTGCCAGTTGACACCCCAGTAGCGAGCGGGAAGTCGGGGGCACTGGCGGATCGTTGCCAGCGCCAACTCACACGATGAACGGAGTGCCCGCCGGGCTCGTAGGAGCACAAACCCCCATCGTGAATTCCGGGAGCGATTCGTTTCATGATCGCCGGTGCGATCACGGTCTCGCCTGACCCGTTTCTGGCGATCATGGCCGCCTCCGCGCTCGCGGGCACGATTGCCGCGGTGGTCAGGTTCGGTTCCGCCGCGATCCCCGCGGTCGTGCTCGAGCTGGTGTTCGGGGTCCTGATCGGACCCCAAGCCCTCGGCCTCGAGGTCACCCCGCCGATCAGCTTCGTCGCGGACCTCGGTCTGGGTCTTCTGTTCTTCTTCGCCGGCTATGAGCTCGACCTGCGCCGGACCGTGGGCGCGCCGCTCCGCCTCGGCCTCGCTGGATGGGCGATGTCGCTCGTGATCGCCTACGGCGTCGGCGCGATCCTGGCGGCCACCGGAATCGTCCTCTCGCTGCTGTACGCGGGTTCGGCGCTTGTGACCACCGCGATTGGCACGCTGCTGCCGATCTTGTCGGACGCGAACGAGCTGCGCACACGGTTGGGCACCTATCTCCTGGCCGCGGGCTCGGTGGGTGAGCTTGGACCTGTGCTGCTGCTGACCTCTTCCTGTCGGCCCAGGGCACGGTTCACAATGCACTGATCCTGCTCGCGTTCGTGGCCGTCGCGGTCGGGGTCGCGTTGCTGACACTCAGGGTGTCGAAGCGGACGCTGCCATCACTCGACAGGACGCTCGAGCACTTCGGCCAGCAGGTAGTCGGCCACCGCGCGCTCACGGCCGGAAAAGCTCGCCGCCAAGCGCTCGGGATCCGGATCCCTGGCCAGCGACAGGACCGCGAGCCGCAGACCGGCCGCCCACCACTCCGTTCTCGCCACCAGTGACTCGAGCACACCGTCGGACAGCTGCACCCGCCGGGTGCGCCCCGGTGGTGCGATCGTCAACTCTCGTCTTCAGTGCTCGGGCCGCGTCCTACCCCACTACATCGCCTACGCCGCGAGCAAGGGCGCCGTGGAAGCGATGACCTTCATCCTCGCGCACGAGCTGCGCGGGCGCGATGTCACGGTCAATGCAGTCGCCCCCGGCCCGACCGCCACCGACATGTTCCTCGGCGGCAAGGACGAGAAGACGCTCGACTGCCTGGCCGACTCCGTTCCGCTCGAACGACTCGGCACACCGGCTGACATCGCCCCCGTCGTCGCGTTCCTCGCGAGCCCCGCCGGGCACTGGATCAACGGCCAGACAATCCGGGTCAACGGCGGAATCAACTGACCAGGTCGGTGATACCGCGTCTGCTCGGCGGGAAAGCCCGAATTGATGACGACCGCGCCCCAGGGCGTCCGCTTGCGCGTCGCGGGCTAGCACCGCCTCGTCGCCAAGTTGCGCTTCGTCGCCGTTGCGATCGCCCGCACGAGGCGGGCCGAAGGGTCAAAAGCGTCACCCGACGCGGACGCGCGTTACGTCGGCGATGTTCTCATCGTGGGATTGCGCGTTGAAGAAGCGCGAATAGCGCCTTGAAGTGCCGCTCCGCGGCCGCTTCGTTGTAGGCGCCCATGTCGGACATCGTGTAGCCGTGCTGCGCACCCTGATAGAGCTCCGTCGTGTGGCGCACGCCAGCGTCGTCCATCGCCTGGTCGAGCGTCGCGATGTTCTCCGGAGTCATGCTCTGGTCCTGATCGGCGTGACCCCAGTAGACCTCCCCGCGGACACGGGGCGCGAGCAGGTGAGGGCTGTCCTCGTCGTCGGTGACCATGCGACCGGTGTGAAAGCCGCCGAGCGCGGCGACACGATCAGCGTGCGCGGCGGCGATCATCCAGCCGAGCCGGCCGCCGAAGCAGTAGCCGGTGATCGCGACAGGGCCGTCGGTGTGCTCGCCGAGCTTGTCCAGGTAAGCGCCGCCGTCGGCCGCGACGACGGCGGGTGTGAGCGCGCCCATCAGCGGACCAAGCGACTGAAAGAACCTGCCGCGAGAGTCAGGATCGTGGAGGTCCGGCGTCTGCCACAGCGGAGCCGGCCCGCCGCGGTAAAACACGTTCGGAGCGAGCACCACATACCCCTGGGCGGCAATCCGATCCGCCATCTCCTCGATCCGCGGCCGCAGCCCGATCGCATCGATCATGAACAGGACGCCTCGATCCGCCCCATCCCCAGCCGGCTTGGTGAGGTAGCAGTCAGCGACCCCGTCCGGGGTCGGCACGTCGATAGTTGAGCCGGTCATGGCTGCAGCTTCGCAGGTCTGGCGGGCGTCGTCCCCTGTCCGCTCACGCCGCCGCACGCTAATCCCGAGCCACGGCACATGATCGGCGGGAGAACTCGAAGGCGCCGCCGGAGCGTCGACCGCTCCCTGGTCGCCACAGCGATCGCGCGCCGCGCCGGCCGCTCGACGACGAAATCGGTCGCGGCTGCCTGCGATCGGCAACACTGCTCACGGTGCGCGTTCTCGGCATCGATCTTGCGTGGGGCACCGTCAACGAGACGGGCGTTGTCGCGCTCGATCCCGACGGCACGATCGCGGACGCTGGCTGGACAACAGGCGTTGAAGACACCGCCGCGTGGATGAACAGGTGGGCCAACGCGGACACCCTGGCGTTCATCGATGCACCACTCGTAGTGCGCAACGACCGCGGGCAGCGCCCGTGTGAGCGCCAAGTCGGTCAGTGCTATGGCCGATGGAAGGTCTCTGCCAACTCAACGAACATTGCGAGTCCACGCTTGGCTGGAATCCAGCTCGCAGCGGCGCTGATCGCGGTCGGGTGGCAATACCACGACGGATGGGCCGGATCGCCGACCGTCGGTCGCGTGTTCAGCGAGTGTTATCCATACACCGCGCTTGTTGGCGCCGTCGAACTTGGCTACGACGACGAGCGACCGCTGTATAAGCGCAAGCCGCCCAAGATGCGCGTCGCCCAGTGGCGCCCGACGCGGGCCGCGAACTGCGATGACCTAATTCGTCGGCTCGAGAATCTCCGCTCCACCGACCCGCCGCTGGATATGTCTTCACACCCAGTCGCCGCGAAGCTGCTCAACGAGCATTCCCCGCTTATCGACCGCGACTACAAACATCGCGAGGATTTAATCGATGCGGCTCTCGCCGCGTGGACGGGTGCGGTGTGGGTGCGGCACGGTCTCGTGCGCTGTCAGGTACTGGGAGACTGCAGCGAGCCCGACCGGCAGGGCGCGTGCGCAACGATCATCGCGCCCGCACGCAGCACCCAACGTGCGCCGGCCGCAAAGATGCTCGCACGCCCCCGATAGCCAGCGGCGAACACGCCTGGTCGCGTTTGCGAAAGCGCGGCTCGCGCCGTCCGATGAACGCGATTGTCTGGAGCGCTTCTTGCGCCTGTGCCCACCTCGCGTCAGTCTTGGCGTATGGGCCCCACGGAGTCAGGGCAGCTCATCGGCCGCGAGAGAGAGCTCGAGCGTCTCCGACGCATCCTCCACGCGACTGCGACCGGCTCGACCGCGACGGTGTTGATCGAAGGCGAGGCCGGGATCGGCAAGACGCGGTTACTGGAGGGTCTGGTCGCGTCAGCCCGTGCGGGCGGGACGACCGTCTTCCGCGGCGAGGGACATCCGCTCGAACGGACCCGTCCGTTCGGCGTCCTGATCGATGCGCTCAGTCTGCGCCGCGCGTCACCGGATCCGCGGCGGGCTGCGCTCGGCCGCCTTCTCACTGGTGAGGTGTCTTCCGAGGCGGGCCAGCTCGCCGTCAACCAGCTTCAGTTCCGGGCGATCGAGGAGATCATCGACATGATTGAGGTGGCCTCGGATCGTGGGCCGGTGCTCGTCGCCCTCGACGATCTTCATTGGGCTGACAGCTCGACTTTGCTGGCGTTTCGCTGGATGGTGCGCGAGCTCACCGAGGTCCCCGTGATGCTCGTCGCGGCGTTGCGGCCGACACCCCGCGGACCCGAGCTTGCCGTACTCGTCGATGACTGTCTCTCCGCCGGCGCGGAGCTGATCGAGCTCGATCCCCTGGATGTCGACGAGGTCGCCGCGCTCGTGCGCGCGGAACTCGGTATGCCCCCCGGTGCGGGCCTTACGGCGGCGGTCGGGCGGGCCGCTGGCAACCCGTTGTGGGTTGTCGAAACGGTCCGGACGATGGCATCTCGCGGCTTGCTGGACCTGAGCGGGCCGACCGCGGAGGCGGCGAGCGTCGAACTGCCGGACTCGCTTCGCCATCTCGTCATGCGCCGGCTTGGATACCTGTCGCAGGCGACCGCCCGGACCTTGCGGAGCGCGTCGCTGCTCGGCGACAGCTTCTCGCTGGCGGATCTCGCGGCGACTACGGGGCGGCGTGCCGCCGAGCTGCTCGAGGATCTGAGGGAGGCGATCGACGCCGGGCTCGTTGCAGAAAGCGCCGGCGTGTTCGTGTTCCGTCACCAGTTGGTCCGTGACGCGATCTACGAGGACGTCCCGGAGGCGGCTCGTGTCGCGCTTCACCGTGAGGCGGCGGCTGCGCTTGAGGCTGCGGGCGCGCCGCTCACGCAGGTCGCAAGCCAGCTCATTCTGGGAGCCGTTGCAGGCGATGTCGGGGCCGCGGCGTCGCTGCGCCGCGCTGCCGGCGACGCGGCTCCGCGCTCTCCGGTGATAGCTGCCGAGCTGTTGCGTCGGGCGGTCAGCCTTCTCCCCGACGACGATCCCGAGCGCGATGCGATGCAAACAGAGCTCGTCGAAGCCCTGTTGGGTGCGGGAGAGAATGTCCAGGCCGGCACGCTGGCGTCGGAGCTGCTCGCCCGCCCTCACGACCCTACGCTCGGCGAAAGGCTCCGCTTCGTGTTGATCGTCGTCCTCTCGCTCCGGGGCGGCGACGAGCGGCTGGATCTGGAGGTCGAGGCGGTACTCCGGGAGTCGCCGGATATGGCGCAAGCACAGCAGGCTCGGCTCCTCGGCCACAGCAGCTTCGGCCGTACGTTCTCTGGGGACTTCAGCGGCGCCGAGCGGGTCGCCCGCCACGCGCTCGAGATCGCCGAGCGCGGCGCCGACGACGCAACGCCGGTCTGGACGATGTGCGCGCTGTCGACTGCGTTGATGGCCCAGGGCCGGGTCGACGAGCAGCTGGCGGTCCTTCGCGACACGCTCCGCCGCGCGCGCGAGGCGCCTGGCGGGATGGATCGGATGGGGAACCCCCGCTTCATCGCCGGGATGTTCTTCACCGATGCCGATCTGTTTGACGAGGCGGGCCAACTGTTGCGCGAGGCGGCGGCCGAGTGCGAAACGACCCCAAACTCGGCGACAACGTTGCCCGATGTGCACCTCGCGGCGGCGCAGCTGCGTTTCGTTGCCGGCGAGTGGAGCGAGGTGGTCCCCGAGCTCGAGGGAGCGATTGCATTCGCGAGGGAACGCGGAAACATGGTCATGCTCGCGCGTGCCCGTAGCTACCTGGCGCTGATCGCCGTCGCGCGGGGCGAGCTCGCAGACGCCGAGCGCGCTCTTGCGACCGCGGAGGTGCGGTTCGCGCACGCGCGCCCGGGATTCGACGCCGGCCTCGTCGTGTACGCGGAGGCCATGCTCGCGGAGGCCGTCGGACAGCCCGGCCGGGCGCTGGAATTGCTCGGAGATGCCTGGAAGCTTGACCGCGCACGTGGAGGCCGTTACTCGGCGCGTGCCGTGTCACCGCCGCTCGTGCGCCTCTGTCTCGAGCTCTCCGAGGACGGTCTCGCGCGCGAGGTGGCTGACGCGATGGACCAGGCCGCGGCGCTCGCTCGCACCGTGCCAAGTGTGCAGAGCGCGGCCGCACGATGCCGCGGTCTGATCGAGCGTGACCCGGCGCGGATGCAGCAGGCGGTGGAGCTCGCGCACCGCAGCCGGCGGATGCTCGACCTCGCCGGAACGTGCGAGGACGCGGCTGCGGTGCTTGCGTCCTGCGATCGAACCGCCGATGCCCAGGTGCTGGCCTCGGAGGCGATCGACCGCTATGAGGCGCTCGGCGCCGGTTGGCACGCGGCGCGCGCGAACGCGGCGCTCCGGGCGTTCGGCGGCCGGCGTGGGGTTCGGGGGAACCGGGCGCGCGATCTGACGGGCTGGGGGAGCCTCACTAGGAGCGAACTCGGTGTCGCCGAACTCGTCGCGGAGGGGCTGACGAACCGGGAGATCGGCAAGCGCCTGTTCATCTCGCCGCACACGGTCAACACCCACCTGCGCCACTGCTTCCAGAAGCTCGACGTGAACACCCGGTCGGCGCTCGCGGTGATGGCGCGGCGTGTGTCGCCGGACAAAGCCACTCAGCCGTCCGACGGAAATCACGCGTATAAGTGATGTCCCGCGCGCACCGGGCGCGGAGACTGCGACTTGTCCTTGTTCAACTTCACTAACAGGAGAGTCGAGATGCAGAGCATCGCTTTCGCAGCACCCATCCTTCCAGGCAAGCTGGAGCTCGCTTACGCCAACCAGGAATCGTTCAAGAACGAGCGCAAGGCCGCCTACGAGGCCTCGCGCCGGCGACACGGAATCACGCGAGAGGCCGCCTTCATCCAGCACACCCCCGCGGGAGATCTCGGCGTCGTCTACATCGAGTCCGACGACGTGGCGAAGGCGTTTGAGGGTTTGGCAACATCCACGGATCCCTTTGACAGCTGGTTCCGAGGCAACGTGATGGAACTCCAGGGGATCGACCTCACCAAGGGCTTCCCGCCGCCGGAGATCACCATCGACTACCGCAGCTGACGTTCAGCGCGGGGTCCCGTGGACAGGGGTGGGTCGATAACCCGCAACTGGGCTAGCGGAATTTCGGCCCACCCCGTTGAGCCGAGTTAGCCCTGGACGGCGCTGTCGTCCGCGTGCCCGAGCCGAGGTCACGTCACCTCGAGCTTCTCGGCGGCCTGCACGGCGAGCGATTGCTCATAGGCGACGAAGAGCAACCTTGCGACCAGCCGTCGCTAGCCGCGGGCGACCGAGCAGACGCTATCGAGCGCGGGCGGGTGCGGCTTCTGGTTCCATGCGTAGCTGCACTCTGCTTGTGACGAGAGGCCGACCACCTGCCGGAGCGTCGGCAGGTGGGTGGTAGGCGAGCGGTCGTTGCGTCGAGAGCGCTGCCGGGAGGGGGCGGGCTCCTGCCCGACGTCCGGCCGGCGGGATCCATCGTGTTGCTGGCGGGTTGGGCTGGTGCTGTGGGTCGCTCTCGGGTGCGGTCAGGCCGCGGGGCCGGATGGGCCGGTTAAGGAGGGACCCTGGATGGCTGGCGGCGTTATGAATGCCGCCTGGTTGGTGTCGAGGAAGTCCATGACGGTCGCGGCGTTGGCGTCGCGGTAGGTGAGCGCGGGCAGGTTCCACTTAGCCTCGATCGTGGCCAGGACCGATGTGTGGTCATGCACGACGTCGGTGACCGCGTGCGGTCTGGCGTACGGCGAGGCGACGACGGCGGGCACCCGCGGCCCGTAGATGTCATAGCCGCCGGGCGCGTCGCCGGCGGTGAGCTGCGGCGGGATCGAGTCGGGCGCGATCGCCGCCGGGGGCGGCACGTGGTCGTAGTAGCCGCCGTGCTCGTCATAGGTGTAGATGAGCAGCGTGCGCGGCCAGGCCGGTGAGCGCAGGACGGCCTCGAGCACGCGGTGGGCCCATACCTCGCCGTAGAACATGTCTTGCGGCGCCTCCTGGTCACCGCCGACCGTGCCCAGCGTGCCGACGATCGGGCCGAGGACCGGGAGCGAGGCGAGCGCTCTGCCGATCACCGAGACCGCGCCGACCTCCGGATCGACAAAACTGACCGACGGGAGCGTTCCCCTGGCGCAATCGTCGAAGAAGTCGTCCAGCGTGGCCAGGTTGCCGGGGTACTTCTCGACGATCGACGGGATGATCGCCGTATACGGCAGGTCGGTGAAGTAATCGCGCCAGCTGATCCCGTGCGCGTGAAGGCGGTCGAAGATGGTGCCGTTGGGAGGCGGTGGATCGGTCAGGCTCTTCACGTCGGTGGCGATCTCGCCGTAGGCGGTCCCGGCCAGCAAAAAACGCCGGTTAGGGAACGTCATGCACGGCGCCGAGCAGAACCAGCGGTTGGCCAGCGTAAACGTGGCCGCGAGGTCGTAGGCGAACGGCAGAACCTCACGCGGGTAGTAGCCCATCGGCTGGGTGGCACCGACCGACCGGACAAACCCGTCCATCCTGCCGCCGTCGATCTGCTCGTGGGTCGCGTTCCAGGTTTGCGAGACATGAGCGCCCTGGGCGGTGCTCGAGAACGCAAACGCCGCCACCACCGCCGCAGTGCCGCCCGCGCCCGGATTGGTGTTGATCGCCCGGCCAGCGCCGTCGAACGTCAATCCATCCGCCGCCGACTGTCCCGAGCGCGCCAACCCACCGAGGAGATTGTCAAACGAATGGTTCTCCATCATGACCACCACGACGTGATCAAACGGCATCGCGTCATCGACCGTCCCAGCCGCCCGGCCGGGACGCGGCAAGCTCTCAGGATCACGCACGCGAGCCACCACAGACCGACCCAAAGCCTACGGACCGCCCGCCGGCCGCGCCCACGGGTCGCATGAAAGCCTTGCTCGCCGCCACAAGCCGCGATCGCTTTCGCGGTGGTGGCCATGCATGCGTCCCGACGCCGATCGCGCAGGCGCGTACACACAGCCCGCTTCAACGGAACGCCGGGCCCTCCGAACATCCGAGGTCACGGAAGGATTCACCGGGTTTGAGCACATTGCTGCTCCAGTCGGGCGATCGCGCCGCGGCCCGGGATTCCGGACGACTTCGACGCACACCGGCCGCTTGGCCGAGAAGAAACTCGTCACACGAAGCGCCGCCCGTGCGGATTACGATCGAGGGGGACGCGCGCCCCCGGGGTCATTCCTAGCGCGGCGCAGCGGAGTTGTCGACGAGCTGAGCGATCTCCACGAAGTCGATCGTGGGTTCGACGCCGTACAGACCGGTCACTCGCTCGCGCATCTCATCCGAGAAGAAGCTCTTGGCAGCGTCCGCCGATTCCCAGACATAGAAGTTCATGGCGCGCTGTCCCGCGTCGTCGACCGTGAAGGCCTTGGACCTCAGCCCGGGCATGCCCTCAAATGTCCCGCGGGCGTTGTCCGCAATGGCGACCACGCGGGCGTGATCGAAGTCCTCGCCGTATTGGAAGGTGACGCTCACACCGATCACTGTGCTTCTCCCATATATCTTGGCGAGCCCGCGAATCGGGCCAGCGGCTCGCGCATTGCGTTCGGGCTTGACCCTATAACGACCGACGATACCGGTCTAGCGGCCGGGAGCTGGGCGGACGCCCTCAGTTGCCCCGCCAGAGGCCCCAACCAGCCGGGAACGCCGACGCTCCAGCACCCCGCGGCCGCATTCGTGTTCCTCCCCTTGAAAATCCCGCTTTCGCTTCGGCGACATTTCGCGCTGGCCGAGCCCGGTCCGGAGTAGCGCTCTGCAACTCAGTGACGCGACGGCGCGGGGCCAGCCGGCCCACATGAGGGCAACGGCGGGCGAGGAGTCGGCCGGTTCTGTGAGCTTGGGACCCGTGCCGCGCCAACGCTTGCTAGGCAATTGCGGCTAGTCTGGCACGAGATGAGCGAATCGGGGGATGGACTGCGTTCTCGCCTCGTGGCCCGTGCGCGCGGGACGCCGACAAAGCGCCACTGGGAGCGGTCCGCGGTGCTCGAGCCGCGTTACGCGCCACGAGTTCCCGAACTGATCAGCGACGCGGGTGGATTGGCGTTCCCTCCAGACGTTCTGGACGCGCCATTGGAGCCGCTGGACCCGAGAGACCCTGCCGTGGAAATGCTGTCCGCATGGCTAGAAGGCCGCGCCGAGTCGAGTCCGCTGCGCAAGAACCAGCAGCCGTTCGAGCCGCCCCCGTCGTCATCCGCTCTGGAAGGGTGGCGGCTGATCGCGCGAACCGCGGAGGAAGCTCTGTTCGGACTCCGGACGCCGCCGGAGCTGATGATGGTCACGGTGCGGAAGGAGCCCGCCGCGGCACCTGGTCACGCCTGGATAAGACGGCGGGACGGCCGCTGCGCGTGACCCGCGATGGGATCCGCGCCTCCTCCTGGCGACTGGACCCCACCTACGAGCCGCGGCCAGATGACACGGTCCTGCGAATACTGGTGACCGAGCAGACGTACGCGGGCGGCAAACGCGCCGACGGACGCGTGCTTGACCCAGACCTCTACGAAGATGAGCACGAGCTGATCCTGACCACGTTCGTTCGCCGATCGAGGGCTTCGTGATGCGCTCACCGAACCCGGAGACCCCAGTCCGGGTCGCGCTCCCCGCAGCCCATCGGCGGCCGCGAGCTGATCGACGGCGCCGTGTGCAGAGAGCACTCGCGATAGCTCGCCACAGGCGCCCAACATCGCCGCACGCGCCTCCGGACGGCCGATGGGGACACTCCGGGCGGCACACCGGTGGGCGAGGGCCGGCCAAGCCAAGAATCGCGACCGATCAACCGAACCGACCCACACTGTCGCGCGCGCAGCAGGCCTTTCGGGTGGCCGCGACAGCCCAGTGCGCTACTCCGCCGGCCCGGCCCAACTACGCCAACCACTCGCGCATGCAGATGCCGGCTCTCGGTCAAGGTCCGCCAAACCGCTTCTCAGGAATTAGGCTCGCGCTTAAATCGACCTCCAGCAGTCGCGGTGACGCCGCCGCATCGGAGCAGCTTCAGCTACGCCGGCGTGGAGAGTCGCGCCGCCGCAATCCCGACAAGCCGTTGCTGGTCGGGCCGGCGGCCGGCGGCCGGCTGCACGTGCATTTCACAGCCGAGCGCGCGGCGCCGCTGGCCGGCACCCAAATGTGCAGCCCCGGACCCGCAGTCACCCCGCTCACGGTCGCGCCGTTGGTTTCGGACAGTAGGGGTCACGAGCTCGCGACGGTCTGGCGTAGCTACTCCGTCGCCGTTTCGATAGCTCGGCGTGCGCTGGCGTGAGGAGAAAAGCAGCCGTGCCGAGCTCCAGCACATCTCCGGGATGGGCGGATGCAGCAGCCTGGCGCTGGCGGCGAGGCTAGTGGTTTAGTTGCCACCGCGAGCGGGAGTCGTTTGGCTGGCAGACTTGCAGGATCGTGTGGACGGAGATGGAGAACCCATGCTGGTCGGGCGGTACTCCGGTAGGGGCGTCGGCCTGCGAGGTTGCGAGTCAGCAGTCTCAACAGGGGCGACGGGAGTGTGCGCTGCGCGAGGCGGAGCTTGAAGCGGTCCGATGGTCGGGTGCAGATGACCGCTGAGCCGACGCGGGTTACGGGGCGGGGGGCGGGCATGACGTCGTCGGACAAGATCGGTACGCGGCGGATCCCCGTCAGCACGACCTATCACGGGGTGATGGTCACCGAGGATTACCGCTGGCTGGAGGATGCTACGTCGGAGGAGACGGGGGCGTGGACGGCCGCGCAGAACGCGCAGACGCGTGCTTTTCTCGACAGCCGGCCGTCGTATGAGGCGGTGCGGCGGCGCGCCGAGGAGATCGCCAAGGCCGAGTCGGTGGGATGGGGCCGGGGGAGCTATGGGGTGGGGTTCGAGGGGCCGCGACGGGCCGGCTCGGCCTACGTCATGTTCAAGCGTGAGCCGCCGAAGCAGCAGCCGGTCCTCGTGGCGCTGGCCGATCTCGATGAGGTGTCCGGCGCGCGGACCGTGGTCGATCCGAACACCCTCGACGAGACAGGCGCGATGACGATCGACTGGTTCGCGCCCTCGGCCGACGGTCAGCTGGTCGCCGTCTCCCTTTCGTCGCAGGGTACCGAGGAGGGCACCCTGCACCTGTTCGACATCGCGTCCGCGGAGCCGGTCGACGTCAGCATCCCCCGAGTGAACGGGGGCACCGCCGGAGGATCGCTGGCGTGGGCGGCCGACTCGTCGGGGTTCTGGTACACCCGCGGGCCAGCGCCGGGCGAGCGCCCGCCGGAGGACCTCGCGTTCTTCCAACAGGTTTGGCGTCACGTCGTTGGTGAGCCGGTGGAACGGGACTTGCTCGATCAGCCCGGCCCGCTCGCCGACCCGAGGCTCGCCGAGCACCGTCTCGACGCGTCCCGAGACGGGCGCTGGGTGATGGACCGCGCTCAGAATGGGGACAGCGGCGAGTGGCAGATCTTCGTTAGGCCGCAGCACCGCGGCGGCTGGTGGCAGGTAGCCGACATATCCGACAAATGCGTCGGCGCCGTGTTCGGCGGCGACGCGCTCTATCTGCTCTCGCGCGCAAAGTCTCCGCGCGGCCGGGTGCTCCGGCTCGCCCTCGCCGATGGCGTCACGGTGGCACAGGCGGAGTACAGCGTCCCGGCGAGTGACGTCACAATCGAGGGTCTCGCCGCGACGGTAGCGCGGCTGTGGCTGCTCGACATCGACGGTGGCCCGTCGGGGTTGCGGGTCTGCGACCCCGACGGTGCCGATCTCGCCCGCATGATGTCCCGCCTATGTGCGCGATCGGGAGCCTTGGCACGCTCGACGCACATGGTGGTTTACGCGATCGAGTCGTTCCACCCCGCCCGCGGGTTTGGTGGCGGGCGGGCGACGATCTCGCCGCGGCCGACGGCGCTCGCCGACGAGACGCCATTCGACCTCTCCAGCTACCAGGTGAGGCGAGTCGCGACCTCCGCGGACGGCACCCAGGTGCCGATGAACCTGGTGTCTGCGCCCGACACCCGCCGCGACGGCTCGGCCGCGACTCTGCTGACCGGGTACGGCGGCTTCGGCATCTCGCTCAAACCTCGGTTCGACCCGACCTCGGTGCTATGGCTGGAGCAGGGTGGTGTGCTCGCGGTGGCAAACCTGCGCGGCGGCGGCGAGTATTGGCGAGGAGTGGCACCACGGCGGGCGACTGACCGCCAAGCAGCACGTGTTCGACGATTTTGCAGCGTGCGCGCAGCATCTGGTTGACTCGGGGGTCACCAGCACCGAGCGGCTCGCCATCATCGGCGGGTCGAACGGTCAGCTGTCCTGGGCGCGACCCTCACCCAGCATCCCGAACTCGCCCGGGTCGTCGTAGCGCTAGTGCCTGTCATGGACATGCTGCAGAAGACGAGTTGCATCCAAACGGCGCCTTCGTCGCGTCGGAGTACGGCACCGTGCAGGACCACGAGCAGTTCGAGGCACTGCTGGCGTACTCGCCCTACCACAACGTACGGGACGGGATCGCCTATCCCGCGACACTGCTCACCGGCGGGGAGCTCGACCCGTCGATGCCTACCACCCGAAGAAGATGGCGGCGCGGCTGCAAGCAGCCACCGCTGGCGACCAACCCATCCTGCTTCGGGTGGAATCTGGCGGACACGGGATCGGCAGTTCGCTCGACGAGACCGTCGACCAGCTGACGGACACCTACACGTTCATCTTCGACCAACTGGGCGCCGAGTACCGACCGCCGTAGCAGCAGCCCGCACCTAAAGAATCACCACATATCGCCGGTCGGTTCGGGCAACTCGACCGCCACGCCGGCGCTCAAGCCCCGACGATTGCTCTTCTCCTCACGCCCACGCGCGCCGGGCGATCGCGGTCGGCGACCAAAGCCGCACGCCGGAGAGGCACTCTCGTGGCCGCCGAGCTCTGATACCGGCAGCGCGGCTGCCCATGGCGTGGCGACTGCTCTCGTGCTTGCAGCGTTCGGAGGCGTGGCTAGCGCGTGACGCTTCGAGCTCCGCGGTGGAGACCTTGTGCTCGCCATGCGCACTTTCCGCGCGAAGGAGGGCGCCGGTCGGCAGAGGCCCAAGACT
>CAVWRC010000003.1:0-276812 GCA_963757235.1 uncultured Solirubrobacterales bacterium
CCGCCGTTCTCGACCGGGACCCCCTTCCCCTGCCCACCGGGCTCGACCGGCGCGCTCAGCGGCATTACCCGCCTTTGGGTACGACTCGGTCCTCGGACTTCTGCTGGGCCATCGACCATCGTCCTTTCGTTTTCCGGCCGACCGGCCAACCTCGCCGGTACCCAGCAGACCTCCTGGGGTGACATGCTGAGATTTCGTCGTGATGACGTCGCCACTACGCCCTCGGCATCGACAGGAATCGGGCATCGCCGCCGCGGGCCGGCTCGCCCACCGAGGAACGCCTTACGGCGCTTCACTCTCGTTCGCCACCACAACACACCTATGGCCTCTTCCAGACCCGCCCTCACGGAAGCCCCCGCAGCGCATAACCAAGCCGCACTGGGACCGCCCGGTCAATTCCGGGCCGCGCCCTTGCCTCTTCGATGTTGGATTCCCCCTATCAGGGCTCCAGGACAGGACTCACACCTCCGATCTCAACACCCGTGCCCAGCACACCCGCCTCGGCGCTACGCGCCTTCGGCTCCGATCGCGCCCGGGCAAACCGCTCAGCGAACCCTCAACGCCTGACCCGGGAGCGATCCCCTGTTGCGACCCGGGGATGGCTCAGCGAACGGCGTGGCCCGGCGAGAGGCAGTCTGCTGCGTTTAGCCTAAACGCAGCAGCGGGCATATCGCAGCTCCACCGCCGTGTTAGTTGAGGGTTCCCCGGCCGACACGCTCAGGGCTGGCCCCAGGCTGCCATGACGCTAAGGGAGCAAGACCGGACTGGAGGCCGGGGCGCGGTGGACCTCCCAGGAGCGCTGGCGGCGGAAGTGCTCGAGGATGAGCGCGCTGACCAGGGCGACATACAGACACCAGAGCGATGTCAATTCATCGGCTCGCACGACCGCGACCGCGATCACCCCCACGAGGCTGATCAGCCCGAACCAGCGGAGGTAGCGACGGCTGGACATCAAGGCCGGGCCGCACGTCACGGCGACGTAGAGCACACCGATGAGGACGTCGTTGGGCGTGTGCGTCGTGTAGTCGATGCATCTGGCTTGCGGCTCTGCCCCCACGGGATAAGCGGTGACTTGCCACAGCAGGTAGACACCCAACAGCAGACCGAGACAAACCAGTGGCCACATCAACCGCGACCGAGAGCGGTCGGGCTCAAGCAGCATGAACCCCAACGGGACGATCGCCGGCAGGACCGCGTGCGCGTAGACGATGTAGACCTCCTTTGCCGCATCGCCCAAGCCGCTAGACACCTGGCCCCTAAGCCCCAACCAGACGAACCCCTCGACGAGCTGATGGAGCCCGAACAGCAACGGTAAAGCCCCGACGATCAGTTCGCGCCCAACCCGCACCCGCCGCAAGGTCTCCTGCGGTGTTTCTGAGTTTGCGTCAGAGCGGCCGACTTTTCTAAGCCAACGCTGAGCTGGGCCGGGGGGCGGGTTGGTTGTTGTTCGGAGCGAGCTCCGAGGCGACGTCCGTGCCGGGTTCCGCCGGCGTCCGTGCCGGCGGGCGACGACCTCACGCAGGCCGCCTCCAACCCCTGAAGCGGGGAGGAGGCGCACGTGGGCGGTCGCGGCGGTGGTACTCATGACTTGCTGGCTCGATTCTGCTTGATCCGCTCCGCTCGCGCTCGGCGCAGTCCGGCGGCGCGGGCGCGGCGGATGCCAGGTCCGCGGCCGTGATGCTCGTCGTCGGGGGTGACGTAGCCGATCGAGGCGTGGAGGCGAACCGTGTTGTACTCGGTTCGGATCCGGGCGAGCTCTGTGTCGAGCGCGGCCGGGTCGGTGATGCCGGTCAGGTGCGGCCAGTCGCCCTTCAGGTGACTGAAAAACGACTCGATGTGCGCCTGATCGGTCGGCGTTCCGGGTCGGCCGTGATGTTGGGTGATCGCCATCAGCGCCATGAACTGGCGGGTGTCGATCGCGGTCATCTCGGCGCCGTTGTCAGACCACGCGACCAGGATCGGACTGTCGTCATCGTCGTCGCGGAGCGCCAGCCCGTCGGGTCCGAGCAGCCCCTGGTCCTCGAGCGCTCGGGCGAACAGCAGCTGCACCTGGGTGTGGGTCTGCTCTGTGGTGAGCAGGTAGCCGATCCAGTAGCGGGTGACGACGTCGACGATCGCGTACGCGACCCGCTTGCACCGCGTGAAATGGGACGCGTCCCAGATCCAGATGCGGTTCCGCTCCCAGGAAATCTCGGGAAATGGCGGCTTTAGCGGCCGTGTGCGGAACGGCTCGCCCGGCAGCTGCACCCGGTTCTTCAAGGCGACGCGCAGCACCGTGGAGGGGCTCACGAACACCGTACCGGTATAGCTACCGCGGTGCGCGAGCTTGCGATGCGACCGGTCAACCCAGCCCCAGGTCTCGATCAGATCGAGGATCGCCTGCTCCTCCCACCCCAGCAGCCCATGCACCGCGCCGCCACCAGGACCGCGATCCTCCAGCGTGCCGGTCTCCCGCAACCGTGCCCGCCAGCGATGCGCGCGCTCATCGACAAGCTCCAGCACCCGGCACGCCCCGGCGTGCGGCCAGCCGTCGGCGACCGCACCATCGATCAGCCCCAACAGCTCGAGCTTGGTCTGCGCGCTCACACGCGCGGGGACCGGGCCGAAAAGCCCGAGCGCTGCTTTCCCCGGAACAAGGTCAACTCGACCGCCATCTCCTTCAACGCTTCCGAGAGCCTGTCGTTCTCCGCCAGCGCCTCCTCGAGCTCCACCTGCTCCGGCGAGGGCAACCGGCCGCCGGGCTTCGACACCGCGAACGCAGCCAACGCCGCGTCCCTCGCCAGCGCCCTGAGCCTGACCACCGTGCTCACATCGACGCTCCACTTCCTGGCCGCGTCTGACTGCGAGAGCTCCTGCGAGGTGACCTCCAGAAAGATCTCCCACTTCTCCTCCGGCGACAGCTGCCGCCGCTTGCGCGGCTTGCCGTTCTCCATCATCTCGACCTCCTGATCCGTAGCCCCAACAGCCTCTCAGGATTGGCATGAAAAACAGCCCGACCTCTGACGCGAAGTCAGACGCAAACCACTCCACCCCGACCCCGGCGACCACCGTGCCAACAACAAAGTCAGCCTCCGGCGAAAAACACATCGGCACGGGACCCTAACGCCAGACCCGGCCCTCGCGAGATAAGCCCAACCGAGCGGCGGCGAATTGCGAAACCGGCCGGACGACCCCTGTTCGCTGAACGTTCCGTCAGCCGGCACGAGATCCGCTTCGCCAACTGGACGCCTGGTCGGGGGTCGGCATCACCTTGTGAGGCCATCTCCACGATCGTGGCGTTCAGGCGCTCGGCTGCTGCTTGCGCAGGCATTGCACAAACACGCCGCGCCCGGGGTTTGGCTACCGCTGCGGACGATGAGGAGGGCTGATTGTGGCGCTTCCGCAACCGGACGGGTACGCGGCGGTAGCCGACTCGGCAGCGGCGATTGATATGCAATGCCCGCTCTGGCCCGGCTCGGTTAGAGCAGGCGGCAAACCTGTCCGCTTTCCAGTGAGGCTGTTTGTGCTTGGCGTTTGAGAAGGGGGCTGATCGGCTCAGCATGCGGCGACGGCCAGCGGGGCGCCGACCAACCGCTGGTGCGATAGGTCCCTCGCCGAGCCGCACAGGCCACTGGGCGTTACGAGCACCTGCGCGCTCGCGCGGGCGGTCAGTCTGCGTCCGCCGGGGGTCGCTTCCGCGGTGGCTGCGTCTCGGATGGTTCCGGTGACGCCTAGCAGCGGTTCGACGCGTAGCGAGACGGATTTGGACGCGTGAGCTGGGAGCGTCGCGATCTTCCAGCAGACGAGCGGGCCGGTGCGTTTCGCTCCTAGGCTCGCCGCCACGAACTTCGTGCCGGCCGGCAGCCGGTCGCAGACGCTGACGTTGTGCAGTGGCCACGGGTTGGGGTTGGAGACGTTCGGCGTGAACGTGGCCGTTCCGCCAGCCGGGATTGTCGACGGGGCGCTGTCTCGGAGCAGGATCCGGCTGTGCGGGCCGGGTGTGATTTTGGTCGTGGCGGTCGCGAGGGTGCGCGACGTGGGCGTGAGCGGGGTCGGCGTCGCAACGTCTGCGGAGTTGACGAGCTTGCCGACCGACTCGGCGCGCGCAATCAGGGTGATCGTGGCGCGGCTGCCTGGCGCGATCGATTCGAGCTTGCACTTGATCGGCTTGCGTTTGGAACAGGCGCCGCTGGCGCTGTCCACGGCGAGGACCTCGGCCGGCGCGGAGAAGACGTCGGTGATGGTCGGGGTCAGTGCGGTCGCGGGGCCGTGGTTGGTGATCGTGATCGTGTATTTCAGCTTGGTGCCGAAGGGCGCGTGGGTATGGTCGACGGTCTTCGTCATGTCGAGGTCGGCCTCGCTCGCCGGGACTGCGACGGGGTTGACGATCGCCTTGGAGCTCAGCAGTTCCGGTTGCGCGATCGGGTCGTTCGCCGATGCCGTTGCCGTGTTCTGCACGGTGGTGCCGGCGGCCGAGGGCGCGACATTGGCGTTGAGCGTGACCAGGGCGGTGCCGCCGGCGGCGAGGGTGCCGGCGCAAGCTCGAGGCCGACCTGGCCGCGGCGAACAAGACGATTCGCGACAGCCAGTGGCGCGCTCGGCCCGCCGCCGCGGGTCGGTGCCCGGCGCCGAACTCCTATTGCTGTCGCCTCGCAGGATTCGGAGCACGCGGGTAACCAACAGCAATCAAACCCTCGGGAGATCGGCAATACTGCAGGTACTGGACCCCTATGCCGCAGCCCCCGATGCGTCTGCGGCGGCACTTCTGCAAATCCGTATGGGCGTAGCTGTCGCGAGCGCGGCCCCGACTTGTTTCACGTCGTCGTCGCGCCTCGGGAGTTTCCTGCGACGCATGCGTCGACTAGGGCGAGTCCTTTGCCGCTCAGTGGACGGTTAGCCCAATCGGTGGCGTCCGGCCGGTGAGGTTGGGTTCTCGGGCGGCGGCGGGCTGACTCTCTTTGCCACTGTCGACTGTGAGGAGTCGCCGGCGCGGAGTTCATCGTCGGTGTCGAAGCACGGCGCCGCAGGCCCCCGCAGAAGCCGACGATTGTGCCGACTGGGTGTAACGCGAGGTGGGCGGCCGGTGTATTAAAGATATACGAACATACGTTCGGAAAGGAGCATCAAAATGACCGCCATTGCCACTGAGCCTACGGCGACCGCGAAAACATCCGAGATCCACGTGGTCAGCATCCCGACGGCTCGCCTTGCAGGCGTCGTTGACAGGACCGCGAAGCTCTCGGATGAGCTGTTGAAGTCGTTCGAGACGAGCGAGCGGGCCGCGATTGAGGCGATCGGGAGGTTCGTGATCACCATCGAGGAAACGGTGCCTCACGAAGTCACCAGCACGTCGGAGGTCGCGAAAAAGATCACCGAGTCGGGCCTCGAGATGGCTGACCGACTGGTGCACACGGAGTATGACCTGTTCCGCGATGTCGTTGACAGCGCCGCCGGCTGGCTGCGCCGTCACGACGCGGCAAAGTCCATCGCCGCCTAGCGCTCATCGACCCCGAACAGCCGGCATCCGAGTGCGGCTCCACAACTATGGAGTCGTCGCTCGGTGCCGGCGTCATTTAACGGATGGCTCGCCACCGATACACGGTCAGGACGCCTGAGGAGCCCACGCAGACACCTATCCGCAACCAAATTAGGTACAACTCACCGCGAAGACTGAGTCCGCTTGTCGCTCCGTGCATCTGGCGCTTGCCGCACGAAGGTGTCTTGCTAACACCCAGGTCTTCCGGCCGCTCCGCTCGACGGCTGGGCAGTCGTGGCGGCACGCAACCGGCTGCCAAGGTGGCTGCAATCGCGGAAGCGGCCACGACGGGAACGGGTTGAAGACGACCGCGCGCTGCCGCTCCCGGACACAGGCAGCCACGAGCGGGTCGGCAGCGACGATGCCGCGCGAACGGGCGGACTCGAGCAGCTCACACACCTTCGGCGCGACGGTGACGAGCCGCTCGAGCACGTGACCGACGCGCTCCTTGGCCTGCTGGTAGCCCTCGGCGTTGAAGATCTCTCGAGCGCGGCGGCGACGAGCCCGCGCTGGTCGCGGCGGCAGTGCATGACCATGTCCCGGGTGAAGTGGACGGTGCAGCGCTGCCACGGGCAGCCCAGCACACGGGCGATCGCGCCTTTGAGTCCTTCGTGCTGGTCGGAGATCGCGAGGCGCACGCCGTCCAGGCCGCGCTTTTTCAAGGCGCGCAGGAACTCGGTCCAGAACGCGCCGGACTCGACCTCGCCGACATCGAGGCCGATCACCTCCCGCACCCCGGACTCGTGTACCGCGTAGGCGACCACCACCGCCTTGGAAACGACCCGGCCGTGGTCGCGGACCTTGACCTGCTTGGCGTCGAGCCACAGGTAGGGGTACGCACCCTCAGCGGCCGCTGCCGGAACAGCTCGACCTGCTCATCCAGCGCCCGGCACAGCGCTGACACGCGGTCCTTGGTCATCCCGTCGATCCCCAGCTGCTCCACCAGCCGATCGACCTTCCGCGTCGACACCCCATTGACGTACGCCTCCAGCACGACCGCCACGATCGCCTGCTCACAGCGCCGCCGCGGCTCAAGAAAACCCGGGAAGTAACTCCCCTGACGCTTCTTCGGGATCAGCAACTCGAGCTCCCCGACCCTCGTCTCCCACGCCCTGGCGCGGTACCCGTTGCGATGCGTCAACCGCACCTCGGGCGCGACCTCCCCCAACTCAGCACCAACCTCAGCGCTGATCTCGGCCTCCATCAACTCGCGGGCGACCAACGCGACCGCCTCGCGAACGAAATCCTCAAGCCGACCATCCATCGCCTCAGCGACGACATCGGCAACCGTCATCCTCTGACCTTCGGCCATCGTGGTCCTCTCCTTCACGTCGGATTGCTCGAACAACCCGACGAGTTCGGCGCCGCGGTGGCCGACCCTCGCAGCGGTCGGCCTACCCGACGCTCGTTACACCACTTCCAAGGCAGGGCTCGATCCGGCAGGCCGGGTCCGCCCCGGCCCTCGCCAAACTCGCGTCTTGCCGTGAAGCTCGGCGGCGAGGCAGTCGGGCGCCCTCGTATTCCGCGGAGGGTGTTGCATAAATCTGGGTGGTTGTGAGCTGCACACAACCACCCGCCGCGGGATGGCGACAGTGGGCACGATTCGGGGAAGGCTGGTCGAGAAACGTGCCCTGTGTGTGGACGATCGCGGTAGGGACCGTCGTTGCCGGCGGCCCCCCGCACAGATCCCAGCGTGCGCGTCAACGCACTGGGCTCCTCCCTTGGGTTCTGGCGTCGAAGCGTCGGTCGGGCCAGGGGTGAAGGATGCGGGGTTGAGGTAGCCATCGGGCGGCGAGGCGATACGCTCGCTCCCAGGTGATGCGGCCTTTCTGGCTGCGGCGCGAGAGCGCTCTTTGCCAGTGCCGGAGCACCTGTCTTTGAAAGCAACGCAGCGCTTCGCTGTTATCGGGCACCGCGTAATAGCGGTAATGCCCGCGCAGGACACTGGCGAGCCAGCGTCCCTGCTCGGGGATCGGGTGATGCATCCGCCTGCGCATTTCGGTCTTGACCGCTCTGAGCTTGGCGCGCATCTTCTTCTTGCTCGTGACCCGCTTGAGCTTGAACCGCCCGTGTCTGTCCTTCGCGCAGATGTGCGTGAAGCCCAGAAACTCGAACGTCTCAGGCTTCCGGTCGCCACGCGCCTGGCGTCGTTCGGCGGCGTACCGTCCGAACTCGATCAGCCGCGTCTTGTCCGGATGCAGCTCCAGCCCGAACTGCGCGAACCTGTCACGCAGATCGGCGAGGAACCGCTCGGCGTCCTCACGATGCTCAAAGCCCGCCACGTAGTCGTCGGCGAACCGCACGAGAACCACTGCTCCGCGCGCGTGCCGCCGCCGCCACTGGTCGGCCCACAGGTCGAACACGTAGTGCAGGAAGACGTTCGAGAGCAACGGCGAAACCGAAGCCCCCTGCGCCGTCCCCGCCCGCGTGCTTGACCATTCCCCGTCCTCAATGACCCCCGCGGCCAGCCATTTCTGGATCAGCCGCAGGACCCTCTCGTCCGCGATCCGGTGCTCGAGGAACTTCACCAACCACGACTGGTCGAGGCCGGTAAAGAAGTCGCGGATATCCGCGTCGAGCACGAAGTTCACCCTCTTGCGCGTGATCGCGACCGCGAGCGCATCCAACGCGTCATGCTGCGAACGCCCAGGTCGGAACCCGTACGAGAAACCGAGGAAGTCCTGCTGTCGCGGTAGGGACGACCCTTCGCCGTTGGGCTCGGGTCGCCCCCCGCACAGATCCCAGCGTGCAGGACTACCGCACTGGGCTCCTGCCTTGGGTAATGGCGGCGAATCGCTGCTCAGGCCAGGGATGCGAGATGCGCGGCTGGGAAAGCCATCGATCGGCGAGGCGCGACATCCGCTCCCAGGTCACCGTGGTGCGCTGGCTGCGACGCCGAAGCGCCCTGAGCCAGTGCCACACCGCCTGGCGGCGGAAGGCGCGTAGCGCCTCACCGTTGTCGGGCACTGCGTAGTAGTTGTAGTGCCCGCGCAGGACGCTGGCGAGCCAGCGCCCTTGCTCTGGAATGGGTTGATGCTGGCGTTGCTCGATCTTGCCTTTGAGGGCGTTGAGCTTGGCCTGCATCCGCTTCGAGTCGGTGACCCGCTTGAGCTTGAACCGCCCCGTCCTGGTCTTCCCGCACGCGTGCGTGAAACCGAGGAAGCGAAACGTCTCAGGCTTGCCGATACCCCGCGCCTTGCGTCGTTCGGCGGCGTACCGTCCGAACTCGATCAGGCGCGTCTTCTCGGCGTTCAGCTCCAGGCTGAACTCCGCGAGTCTTTCGCGCAGGTCTGCCCAGAACCGCTCGGCGTCATCCCGGTGCTCGAATCCCGCCACGAAGTCATCAGCGAAGCGCACGATGACCATGTCACCGCGCGCGTGCCGAGTTCTCCACTGGTGGGCCCAGAGGTCAAAGACGTAGTGCGCGTAGACGTTCCCGAGCAACGGTGAAACCGATGCCCCTTGCGGAACGCCCTCGTCGAACGCCGTCCATGACCCGTCCTCGATGACCCCTGCGGCCAACCATTTCTGGATTAGCCGCAGGACCCTCTTGTCCGCGATCCGGTGCTCGAGAAACTTGACCAGCCACGAGTGATCGAGGCTCGAGAAGTAGTCGCGGAAGTCCGCGTCGAGCACCCAATTCACACGCTTTCGCTGTATTCCGAACGCGAGTGCATCCAACGCGTCATGCGGGCTGCGACCCGGCCGGAATCCATACGAAAAGCCGAGGAAGTCCGCCTCATAGATGGTGCTGAGTACCTCGACCACCGCCCGCTGAAGGAGCTTGTCCTCCAGCGCGGCGACCCCGAGCGGCCGCTGCCGCCCGTCGGGCTTCGGTATGTACACCCTCCGCGACGGCTTCGCCCGGTAGCCCCCGCGATGAACCCGGGCATGGAGATCCTGAAGGTTGTCCTCCAGGTCCTGCCCGTAGTCCTCCCACGTAACGCCGTCAACCCCCGGCGCGGCCTTGGGCTTCAACGCCCAATACCCCGCCCGCAGGCGATCGACGTCGACGTGGTGCAGGAGCGCAGTGAACCGCGCTTCCTTGTCCGCTGCTGCCACTCGGCGCACACGACCAAGCCCACTGAGCGCGTTTGGCCCGGCACTGGGTCCGGGGCGCGTTTCGCCGGCCGTGTTCCCCTTGGCCGGTCCGCTTCCCTCCACCACCTCCGCCGCCCCGCCCTGGGCGTTGTTCGGCAGCTTCACAGGTACTACCGGACCGTCCGACTTCCCACGATCGTGCATCACGGTATTACGGCCTTTGGCCTTCCCCGCACGACCCGCCACCCGCCGATATGCCACCCCGCGAGCCATATAGGGCGGGGCATCATCAACGAACGCGGGTGACCGTGGGATCTCCCGGTTCTCGACATGAAGAGATCACACGCATGCAACGGGTTCTCAGACCCCGCGGGGTCCGTTGACGGCTCGCGAAAACGCCGCCAGCGGTGTTGCCTTCCGTCGTCTACGATCGCGTCGGCACCCCGGTCGAACGCATTTCGAGGCTCAATAGCCGGCCTGCGTGCACCCCGTATCCAACGCTTCGCTGCGCCCTCACGGAACGCCAACGCATGGTCGGGGCCATCGTGATTCGCTAGATCTTCGATGTAGGACTCCTTCATTCCCTTCTTCATGCCGGTTGTCCGGCGCTTACCGTAGATCGCGTTCAACACCTCGACCACCGCCCGCTGAAGGACCTTGTCCTCCAACGCCGCGACCCCGAGCGGCCGCAGCCGCCCATCGGGCTTCGGTATGTACGCCCTCAACGACGGCTTCGCCCGGTAGCCCCCGCGATGAACCCGAGCGTGCAGATCCCGAAGGTTCGCTTCGAGATCCTGCCCGTATTCAAGCCACGTCACCCCGTCGACCCCAGGAGCGGCCTTCGGGCGGATCGCCCAATACGCCGCCCGCAGACGATCGACGTCAACGTGATGCAGGAGCGCGGTGAACCGCACATCCTTGTCCTGCTGCGCCACTCGGCGCACGCGGTCCAGCCCACTTGGCGCGCTCTGCCCGGCACCGAGTCCGGAACGCGTCGAGCTGGCCACGTTTCCCTCAGGCGATCCCCTTCCCTCCACCACCTCCGCGACCCCGACCGGGGTGTTGTTCGGCGGCTTCGTAGGTACTACGAGTTCGTCGGACTTCCGACGATCGTGCATCACTAGATTACGGCCTTGGCCTTTCCCGCGCGACCCGCCCCACCATCAAGACGGGCGGGTGATCATGGGACCTCCCGGTTCTCGCGTCCAGAGATTCCGTACATGCACAGGTTCTTCGACCCCGCGGGGTCCGGCGACGACTCGCGAAAACGCCGTCGACGATGTTGCCTTCCGCCTTGTAGGACGGCGTCGGCACCCCAGACAAGGAGATTACGAGGCTCAATAGCCCGGCCTGCACGTACCCCTACCGACGCTTCGCCGCCGCCCTTACGGACGACAACGCACGGCTCGGGGCCACCGTGGCTCGCTACGCCTTCGATGTTGGACTCTCTCATTCCTTTCTCCGGACCGGTTTATCCCGGCGCTCCCTACACAGATCCTCGGACACTCCCCGTACGCGGCGTCACCGAGCACCGGCGCGCGGTCTATCGCCCAGTCCGCAGCCTGCCAGACCAACCCAACGCCGAGCTGCGGCTTGGTCTGGAACGTGACCTGCTCGGGGATCTTCGCCTTCCGGCGGCGCCCCGGGTCGGCGCACCAGTCCTCCGGCAGATACAGCGCCCATCCCAACGGCAGCGTCGCACGCTCACTCACCGCGTGCAGCGACACCCCGATCTGGCAGTTACCGATCTTCCCCAACGTCCCGGAATACTGGCGCTTGACCCCCGGCGAGTGCTTGCCGTCCTTCGGGAACCCGGTGTCATCAAGCACCCACGCCTCCGCGCCAACGACCGGCGCGACGCACTCGGCCACCGCCTGCATCAACCGCCCCGAACCCCACGGACTATCGGCCAAGAACTGCTGCAGACTCTGATAATCCCCATCGCCGTCAAGTCGCCCGACCAACGGCTCCAACGATTTGCGAGCACCCGCCGCCAACAACCCGCGGACGTACACCTCCGCGTTGGAGCGTTGCACCGGATGATTCATCGCCCTGCCAGCGACCTGCGCCACGAACGCCTCCATCCGCGCCTTCACCGCCGGCGCCAATGACCCCGCCCGAGTCTCCTGCTCCATCACCACGACAGCCATAACCACCGTCCCGCATCGAGTAACACTGACGCAGGAACGATTCGCGGCGCAGCGAACAACACCTCTACCAGACTAACAAAGTACTATTAGGCCGCTGCCGGCCGGTGCGGTGATTTCGGTCGGTGGGCCGGAGCGGGCTTCGTCGAGCGCGCGGATCGCGCGTTCGCCGGGCCGGGTTGTCGCGGTGCTAGGTGCGCCGGCGTGGTTCTTCTACCAGGATCTGGGTCCGTTCCAGCAGTACACCCACGCGGGCCGCGTGGCTCTGGTCGACGTTGACACCGGCAGGGTCATGGTGACTGGCAGACTGAGCTGGCCGCCGTTGGTCAATGGGGCACTGCCGGCGTTCTTGAGCAGCGAGTCCGCTTACGACGGGGTCCGGTACCGGGTGCTGTATCACCCCTACGTTTCTACGGTGGCCGGGAGCTCGGCGGCGGACCGGTGGGCGGCGGCGGCGCGGGCCGCCAAGCGCGACGTGAGCGCCGCGCTCGATCCTGGCTTGGGCGGGACCGTGGCTAGTCTCCTCGCGGCGCAGCATGCCTGCACGGTTCGCTTCAGCGACACCGTTCCTGGCGGCTATTACGCGTTTGCCCAGGTGGCGCAGTCGCGGGCGGCGCTCGAGTACCGGTTCGCGCAGTTGGGCGGGTTCGCCCCCGGTTTCCGCTCGTGGATCTATTCGCCGAGCTCTGGTCTGTCGCCGGCGCAGTTCGTGTCGAGGCTGATCACGCGGCGCGGCTGCCGGGACGTCCTGCTCTACCTCGCTGGCGGCGGCTATGCGACACAGACGGCGGTGAACATCGGGATGGGCGTCGCCGCGGGGGAGATCCTGCATCAGGACGTGACGCTCGGGCAGCTCCGAAGCCTGGTCAGCTCGCACCGTGGGGTCCGCTTCGAGTTGGTCCTGGATGCGCCCCACACCGCGGGGTTTCACTCCCTGTCGCGACTGCCGAACGTCTTGCTGGCGGCGACGCCGGTCGCGCCGCGCGGCGGAAGCTTCACGTACCTGTCGGGCGCGAGCCTGAACGGCACGATGGTTGCCAACGACACTAACCCGTTGCACCTGCTCCAGCTCACCGACCGGCTGGCCTTCGGGATCGACCAGGTGATCGACAACCCACTCGAGGTCGCGCAGATGCAGTCGCTGGCGCGGGCTGGCAATCTCCCCTCGGCTCTGGCGTACCTGGTCGCGCGGGCCTTCGGTCTTGGCGCAGCCGTGGACTTCGCCGCGAACTCCGGCGCCGGCTCCCCGCCGGCGGTGCAGACCCAGGGCTTCCCGTTCCCACCGAGCGGTCCGCCACTTCCCCCGGCGATGCCGACGGTCACCGCCAATCCCGATTCCTACAGCGCGAGCGCCAACGCAGTCCTCAACGTTTCCGCGGCGAATGGAGTGCTGGCCAACGACGCCGACAGCGCGAACGATCCGCTGAGCGTCGATCAGCTGAACGGCGTCGGTGGGACGCCGCCCCTGCTCGGCATGAGCGCCGAGGGCGCCGCGATCACGATGAACGCGGATGGCTCGTTCACGTATGACCCGACGACCTCGGCGACGCTGCAGGCGCTTCCGAACGGCCAGTCCACCACCGACACCTTCACGTACCGGGTCAACGACGGGCACGGCGGCACTGCGACGGCGACGGTGACGATCACGGTGGCGGGAAAGGCGCATCGGGCACCGGCGCTGTCGGGCATGGAGTCGAGCGCGCTTCAGTACGACGCCGGCACACCCGGCGCGGCGGTCACCTCGAGCCTGGCCATCAGCGCACCCGACGACACCAGCCTGACGGGCGCCACCGTGAAGATCTCCTCGGGGCTGGTGTCGAGCGAGGATGCCCTCTCCCTCAACGCCGGGAACGGAATCACCGGCTCCTATACCCCCGGCACCGGCGTGCTGACGCTGACCGGGGCCTCGTCGGTGGCCGACTACCAGGCCGCGCTTCGGTCGGTCACCTACACCGACTCCAACGGCACCAACCCGACGACGGGCCCGCGGACCATCAGCTTCCAGGTCGACGACGGCGCCTCGTCGAACCACCTGAGCAACACGGTCTCGCGCGACGTGCAGGTCAACCCGAACCCGCCGCCGGTCGCAGTCGACGACAGCGCCACCACCGACAAGAACACGGCGATCGACATCAACGTGCTGGCCAACGACAGCGATCCGGACGGCGACGCGATCCATGTCGCGTCGATCAACACCACCGGGACCAAGGGCCTCGTCAGCATCAACCCCAACGGGACGGTCCACTACGACCCCAACGGCCAGTTCGCGAGCCTCCAGCAGGGTCAGACGGCGACGGACACGTTCACCTACCAGGCCAGCGACGGCTACCACGACTCGAACAGCGCCACGGTCACGGTCACGCTCACCGGGGTCAACGACCCACCAGTGCTGTCGAACATCGAGTCCTCGACGCTCCAGTACGACGCAGGCACGCCGACATTGCCGGTCACGAACACGCTCACCGTCGCCAACCCGCACGGCACCACGCTCGTGGGGGCGACGGTGACGATCACCAGCGGGTACACGCCCAGCGAGGACGAGCTGTCCTTCCCGAACCAGAACGGGATCGTCGGCTCCTACAACGCCAGCACCGGAGTGCTCAGCCTGACCGGGACCGCGTCGGCAGCCGACTACCAGGCCGCGCTTCGCTCGGTCACCTACAGCGACCCGAACGGGACCAACCCGACGACGGGTCCGCGGACGGTCAGCTTCCAGGTCAACGACGGCGCCTCCTCGAACAATCTGAGCAACGTGGTCAGTCGTACCGTGCAGGTCAACCCGAACTCGCCGCCCGTCGCGGGCAACGTCAACGCCTCGACCGACAAGCATACCGCGATCGATATCAACGTGCTGGCCAGCGACAGCGATCCCGACGGCGACACGCTGAGCGTTGCCTCGGTCGACACCGCCGGGACGCTGGGCTCGGTCAGCATCAATCCGAACGGGACGATTCACTACAACCCCAACGGCCAGTTCAACTACCTCGGGCAGGGCCAGACGGCCACGGATACGTTCACCTACACAGTCACTGACGGATACCACGATTCGAACAGCGCCACCGTGACGGTCACGATCAACGGCGTCAACGACCAGCCGGCGCTCTCCAACATCGAGACCACGCCGCTGAGCTACCGGGCGCAGGATCCGGCCGTCGCGGTCACGAACGCGTTGACGGTGTCCGACGACGACGACGCCACGATCAGCAGCGCGACAGTGTCGGTCACCTCCGGTTTCGACTCCGGCGCCGACACGCTGTCCTTCACCAACCAGAACGGGATCACCGGGAGCTACGACGCGAGCACCGGCGTGCTGACGCTGAGCGGCAACGCGACCCTGCCCGACTACCAGACCGCGTTGCGGTCGGTCGAGTTCTCGACCACCGACAGCTCGGCCAGTCCCGCGGCGCGGACGGTCTCCTTCACGGTCACCGACTCGGTCGGGGCGACCAGCTCGCCGGCGTCGCGCACCATCGACGTCGCGGAGGCCAACCAGGCCCCGGTGGCGATCAACCAGAGCTACAACGCCGTGGGGAACACTCCGCTCGGCGTCGGCACCAACCCCTCGAGTCCCTCGGTGACGCAGAGCGGCAACGTGCTGAACGGCGACAGCGACCCCGACTCGGGCGACCCGGTGACCCTCACCGGCACCACGACTCCGGCGCACGGCTCGGTCTCGGTGAACCCGGATGGCACGTTCACCTACACGCCTGCCGCCGGGTTCAGCGGCACCGACAGCTTCACCTACACGATCACCGACACCGACGATCCGAGCAACCCGAAGAGCGCTACCGGGACGGTGACGATCACGGTCGGACCGGTGGTCTGGTACGTCGATAACACAAAGCCGGCGGGCAACGGGACCTCGACCAGCCCGTTCAACACCCTGGGCGCCGCCAACGCCGCCGCGGGCGCGGGTAGCATCGTCTTTCTCTACTCGGGCAGCGGCGACTACACGGGCGGCCTCACGATGCATCCCGGCGAGGACCTGTTCGGTCAGCCGCACGGCCTTACGGTCAACGGCAGCACGCTCGTTGCGGCCAGCGGCTCGAACCCGACCATCACCAACTCCAGCGGAGACGGCGTGACGGTCGCGTCCGGGGACACGATCGAGGGGATCGACGTCGCCAACTCCTCCGGCAACGGCATCATCGGCTCCAACATCGACGGGTTCACGCTCGCCGGCTCGACGGTCTCGGACAACGGGAGCGCGAACACGGACGACGGGATTGACTTCACCGGCCTGACTGGCACTGCATCGATCACGAACTCGACGATCACCGGTTCGGCCAACGACGACGCTTCCATCACCGACACGTCGGGCAGCCTCAACCTGACGGTGACCGGCTCGACGTTCAAGAACACGTCGGCCAGTGCCACCGCGGGCGACGGGCTGGACGTGTTCCCGAACGGGACGACGAACGCCACCGTGAGCGTCACCGGTTCGACGTTCACGAACAACGTGGGCAATCAGTTCCTGTTCCAGACGGCGAGCGGAAGCAGCGGATCCAACACGCTCACGTTCAGCAACAACGCCCTGAGCAATCCCGGCTCCCTCGTGGGCGGCGGCGCGTCGATCTTCTCGAACGGTGCCGACAACATCACCGCGACGGTCGACGACAACAACATCCAAGGCGCTGCGTACAACGCCATCTGGCTAGAGCAGGACAAGACCGCCGGGACCGTGGCGGCAACGATCGACGGGAACACGATCGGGAGTCCCGGCACGGCGTGCTCGGGTTCCTCGGGCGGCTCCGACATCGGAGCGACCGCACGGGGAAGCGGGACTCAGACCCTGTCGATCACCAACAACAACCTCTACCAGTACACCAACGTGGCTGGAATCGAGACCATCGCCGACGAGGGCTCGGCGACGCAGAACCAGACGATCACTGGGAACACGATCGCTGATCCCGTGCAGCCGAACGTCACCTGCCCCGGCGGCGGGATCAGCGGCGGCGGCGACTGGGGGATCTACGACGAGGTCGGCGGACAGACCGGCGACACCAACCAGGTCTGCTCCGATATCTCCTCCAACTCGCTCACCGGCTCGGGCATCGCCGCGCAGGGCGGGTTCGACGTCGAAATCGACCAGACCGCCAGCACCACCGCGAGGCTGCCGGGTTACACGGGCAGCGCCTTCGACACCAGCACGGTGCAGAGCTTCATCGCGGGCAACAACGGCGGCACACCGAGTGTCAGCGCCACAACGAACAACACTGGTGGAGGCTTCGTCGGCGGGAGCGCCTGTCCGACCCCTTAGGAGGGCCGGTTCCCCCGGGAGGCCAGCTGCCTCACCCTCGCGAGGGCCGTGCTCGACCTCTACATCACCCACCAGACCAACGGCATCCGCTTCACCGAGCTCGACCGCCAACGCCTCAACCGCATCAGATACCACCAACCCGAACAAGCGACCCCCGAGGAGGTGACCGCCGCCTAAACTCAGCCCGGGAGCCTGAGCCGCCGCGAATTTACAGCGGCAAGGGACGCCACCCCGGCTGGCACCTCATAGCGGTTTTGGACGACATCCGCTGCTGCAGGCGAGTCCTTACCCGTGTGGCGGAACTGATGTGCGGTCACGGCCACCGGCCGACCGTGCGCGTCGACCAGCTCGAGCTCGGCCAGCCAGGCCCTGAGCCGGTCGCGCAGCGTCGCGGGGCTGTAGGGCGTCTGTCCCTGTCCGTTGCACGGTCCGATCGCGGGCAGCAGCCATGGGCTGCCGTTCGGGAACGCACGCGCGTTGTGAGCCTGCTGATAGCGGATCCGCTCCAGCAGCCGGTCGCTGATCGGGATCGCCGCCTCGCGGTTTCGCTTGTGGTTGATGAACCGCAGCACCGGCGAGCCATCGGGAAGCATCACGACCGGGTCAGCCGGCAGCTGCAGCGCGTCGTTAGAGCGAAGGCCGGTCTCGATCAGCACGATCACCGCCGTGATCGTCGTCTCGTCCCTGAGCCGCGCAAGGGCCTGATCGGTTTCGAGCTGGCGCATCACCGTCTCGTCGATGAACCGCGGCACCGTTTCGCTCTGGGCGGACAGCTCGCCGGGGTAGTAGCGGGCGTCGCGCTGCAACCGCGCCCAGCCGTGACGGTCGACATCCTCGAGCACGATGTTGATCCCGCGCAACAGCCCGCGCCTGGTGTTGGTCGCCAGCGGCAACTGCGCGACGTGATCCAGGAAATCCACCAGCATTCCCCGCGAGAGGTCTTCCGCGCGCGTCAGCTCGATCCCCGATAGGGCGAGGAACCGCTCGAACTCGCGAAACGACCACACCGCCCGCCAGATCCCCTGCGGCTTCAGCGTGCCGGTCTGCAGCCGGTAGCGCGCCCAGCGCTTGAGCAGCTCTCGCAGCCACGGGCGGCCGATCGTGGCGAAGTCAAGCGATTTCGTTCGATGGCGAGCATGTGCGTCGCTGAGCGGCAGACGCGCGATCGTCCAGCGATCAGGCGCCCACGGATCACCAGCGTGGTCGCGAAGCTCGCACAAACGCCGGTGCGCCAGCGCAATCATCGCCCCGGTCAAACGCAACCGCCTGCTGCCAAGCGAGTCGGCGAGCTTGCGCCACGCCGTCACGTCCCGGTCAAGCACCGATCGAGGATTCTCGCGCGCGAGCACCGCGACCGCGTCGTTGAACAGCCGCAGCCGCACCGCTCTGCCCGCGTCGTGCTCGTGCTGCAGTAGATACTGCAGCTCAAGCCGCAGCACGCCGCTCACCGGGCGCAGCACGTACGCTCCCTGGGCACGCTCGCGCTCAGCGTCTACCTCCGCCACGAACTCGACGACCGTCAACGGCCGGTTTCGCGCGCGCTGGCGGAAGCGGCGCAGGTGCGCGTCACACAGCGCCTTGCCCGGCACCGTCGGGAACGCGCACCCGCTCACCAGGCACTCGTCCTCGTCCGCCCTGGACACGGCGTCCGCGTGGCGTAGGTGGCCTCCGCACCGGTGCATGACGTAAACCGATCGCGCGCATCCCGCGATCTCGCACCGCGGAGCTGCGCACAGCGCCCGTAGCGGCCCCGCCCGCACCAGCCACACCTCGATCTCCGGGCGCCCCTCCTTGATCCAGCGCTGGCCGTGCAGCTCACACAGCGCCCGACCCGACGCACGCCCCCACGGCCGGTAGTGCTCATAACCGGTACAGCCAGCGACCTCGCAACCCGACCCCAGCAGCGATGAGCCTCTCGGCGCGACGAACACCTCGCCGCGGAACTCAAGCCGCACCGCCGCCAACAACAGACGCTCCAACGACGGCCGCGCGAGCTGGTCCGCCGCCGCCGCCTCGATCACGCTCGCCTCCCAATCCCCAGCATTCCCGCCCGCTCAAGCTCCTCGCGCAAGTCCTCGACATCGGCGTGCGTGTAGATCGCGGTCGAGGACTGCGAGCGGTGCGTCAACATCCGCTGCAACGCGTCCAGCGACATCCCGCCGCGTCGCGCGAGCGTCGCGTGCGTGTGACGCAACGTGTGCGGCGTGAACTCGAACCCGACCCTCCCGCTGGTGCGCTTCGCAAGCTCATAGACGCTGTCGTAGCGCATCGGCGCGCCGCGCCGGCCGCCCCACAGATTCGCGAACACGTAGTCGCAGTCCAGATCGCCGTACTCCTCGTGCATGTAATCCAGGTGCAGACGGATCAGCTCCCCCGACACCGGCACGCTCCCGCGCCCGCCCTTGCCGCGCGCGCCGTTGGCGTTGTCCGCGCGCGGTCGAATCTCGATCCGCCGCTCCCAGCTCACGACATCCTCGTGACGCAACCCCAACGCCTGCCCCACCCGCATCCCCGTCTCGAACAGCAACGCGAACAAGAACCGGTCCCGCAACCTCCGCTGCGCCTCCAAGATCGCCTGCACCTGCTCGACCGTCAGCGACCGCGGCAGCCGCTGCACCTCGCCAAGTCGCCCGACCCTGCCACGCGGACGCGACGACGCGATCCCGTGCAGAAATGGCTTATACCTCCCCGACCCCGACCGGCCCCGCGCGACCAGCTCACGAGCGACCAGGACCCCGTCGCGCGCGTGAAACTCATAGAACCCGAACACCGCGCTCAACGTCCGGTTCACCGAGCTCGCCGTCCGCGCTGGTGTCCCATGCTCAAGCACGATCACGTTCTCAGCCGGACTGCGAAGCCACGCCGTGAACTCACCCAGCGTCTCAAGCCTCACTCGATCCCACGCCAGCGCGCGGGCACCCAAGAACACGAAGAACAGCTTCAAGTCGCACGCGTAAGCCCGCACCGTGTTCGGCGACTTCTCGATGCTCGTCAACCACGCCAGATACCGATCGGCTGCTTGCACCGGCCGCCGATCGGTTCCGATCACCGTCCACGACCCACGGCCGCGCTCCACGACCCGCTGAACCCGACAGCTCCCCTGCGAAGCTGACATCGACACGCACCGTAGATAACCCCTCGGACAGTATCCATCGGGCCACCCCACTCCGAGGTGACCTCGACGTGAGTGGCACTCGTCAGCTTCGAAGCAACTCGCCCCGGCCGGGGGGCCGTTTCCGTCCTCAGCCGGTACCTATCAAAGCGAAAGGAGAATCCCGTCCGCGATCCGACCCTCCTCCCCCACTCCCCCTGGCACCCCCGGCCCCGGCATCACCCACCCGAGCCTGCCCGATCCCGACTGGCAATTTCCTCGTTTCTCTCGTGCCTCGTTGGCGCGCTCGATCAACCCGCTCACCGCCGACGTCAACGACATGTCGCCAACAACAAACCCTCGACCCACACCGAGAACACGACCAGACGCCCCAGATAATGCTCGAGCGCCTCGGCAGCGAGTGCACGGACCTTCAAAGCCTGCGCGAGCTGACCGTCAACGGGCTCGACGCGATCGGCGCGCTCGGCGACCGCGCCGGCGGCCGGGTCGTATGGGACATGGACTGGCTGCGGTTCGACGCCTCGGGCGGCCGCCTGCGCAAGCTGTCGGTGATCGACACCGGCACTGGCATGACGCATGAGCAGCTGGGCCGCTACATCAACCAACTGGCCTCGAGCGGCCGCGAGCAATCCGCCGCCGCTAACTTCGGTGTCGGCGCGAAGATCGCCGCCGGCTCGCGCAACCCGCACGGGCTGGAGTACCGCTCGTGGCATCGGGGCCAGGGCGCGCTGGTTTGCTTCAAGCGCCACCCCGACGGCCGCTGGGGGCTCGAGCCCCAACGCTGGCCCGACGGCCGTAGCGACTTCTGGCGCCCGCTCGGCGAGCAGGAGAAGCCGTGGCTATTGCGCGGACAGGACCACGGCACCCAGGTCGTGCTCCTCGGCCAGCACGAGCGCCACGACACCACCCATCCCCCGGACGGTGTCGCCGACGGCCGCCGGCAACGGATCACCCGCTACCTCAACGGCCGCTTCGTGCAACTCCCCGAGCATGTCGAGGTACTCGTGCGCGTGCACCACGGCCGCGGACAGCCACGGCAGCACAGCGCATCCACGGCGAGGAGCACCACCTCCAGCATGGCGCGATCGCGGCCGGAGCCATGTACCTCAGCGACGCGATCGCCCACTGGTGGTTGCTCGATGACGACCATCGCGCGCGATGGTGCGAAGCCCCGCGATCTCGGCCTCCGTCGGCCACGCCGCAGCCGTCTACGTGAAGGACCTTTACGACACCCTGCCGCAGACCCGAGGTGGCCACGGGCGCCTTCAGGACCTCCGAGGACCGCAGGGGATTCGATGACTGCAAATCGACGGTAGAGGTCCCGGGTGGATCCGGTTGCAACAACGCTCGTCGATCGATACGGGGTCTCGGTTGGCCTTGATGTGGCTGCGTCGATCGCGGGATTCTCCGAAGACAAGGTGCGCGAGCTTCGTCGCGCCGGTCGCTTTCCAGGTCATCGAGCTGGGACCCGGGTGATGGTGTTCGTCCCCGACTTGGTGGAGTGGATGCGGAACGGCGGCGAAGCGCAGTACGACCCGGCCCCAGCGTCAAACGCGACCTCGCGTTCGCTTGACCGGCGTCGCGCCGACAGGCCGGCCTGGATGGATCGGGTCTCGCCGCGCCCCTCTGCATGAAGAGCGTCGTCAGCGTGGCTGAGGCGCTGACGGATCGCCGAGCTCTGCGACATCCGACTCGGTCAGGTACTCCTCCGGCTCGAGCATCCCCTTGGAGAAATGAGACCCGTACTTCTCGAGCGTGAACGTCACCGAGTGATGCCCGAGGAAGCGCTGGAGCTTGGGCGCGAAGAGCTCCGAGTGCCGTGAGGCAATAAGTGAAGCGCGACTGTGGCGGAGCACATGTGGGGTGAGCCCGTTGCGCGCCCGCGCTTTCCGGTTGGCGTCCTTCTCGACGAAGCCGGCGCGTCGAAGCATCGGTCGCCATTGATCGCGCAGGAAGTTCGGCTCTCTGAGGATCCCCCCACGGGTGTCGGTGAACAACAGCCCGTGCTCGTTCGGCTTGTTCCCCTCGGTGGCGATGATCGCATCGAACTCGCCGGCAAGCGCCTCGGACACGCGGAGTGTGCGGATGCCCCATGGCGATTTTGCGTAGTCCTTGATGATCATGCGCAGCGGCTTGGGTTCGCGTCGCTCGGCCGCTTGCTGGCGAATGCGGACCGTCCGTTGTGACGGGTCGTAAGCTGCAATCGGAAGGCCGGTCGCCTCGCTGAAGCGCAGAGCAAGCTCGCAGAAGCAACGGACGAGCGCTCGCAGCTCGAGCGTGCCGGCGGCCTCGATTAGCTTGCGCATCTCGGACTCGGAAAGAACCATCTGCTCGCGGTTGGGGACGCGTGGGCGCACGACCTCACGAACCGGGTTGGGGCCAGCCATGCTCCCGCGCCGGATCGCATCGTCAATGACTCGTCGCGCGAGGTCGAGGCGCTTGTTGAGTGTCGACGGCGCCAGCTTGCGGACCGCCGCCTCGCCACCGCGGACGTCGATGCCGTCAAGCTTGGCGCGCTTGTAGGCCTCGAAGTGCTCGTCGGTCAGCGATCTTGCCAGCACGCCACCCAGCGCCGCGCGAAGATCGTTGAGGGCCGGACCGTAGTCGCGCATCGTCGATTCCTGAACGCCGTCGCGATGCCGGTCCTCCCAGTCGGTGAGGACCTCTTCGAACGTCCAAGAGCGCGATGAGCTTGGTGGACGCCGTTGCGGCGCTCGTGCCTCGTGCCCTCTGCGGGCGGCCGCGGCGGCGAGCTTGGCTGCCTTCTTGTCGGCGGCCCACTGCGCCAGGAAGGCGTCTGCTTCCTCCTCGCTGTCGAAGCCCTCCCACTTCGGCTTGCCGGTGATCAGATCTCGGAAGACGGCGTACGGTCGGCCGTGTCTCCACTGGATCGAGCCCGATCCCCTGGGACGACGTGGCCGCTCGGCTACCGCTCCCACCCTGCCTCCTGTTTTCGTTGCGCCTGCGGCAGGCAGGCCGCTCCAACCTCGGCTGCCTCGTCGTAGGGCGCCGGGCGGTTGGTACCCTGCGAACTCTGTCGGAAGCCTCTAACAAACGTCTCTAACAAACCGGTTGATCTTCTAGCAAACTGTGGCTTGTTCTTGCAAACTGGTCGCGTTCCATCGGGACACAGCCAGTTGGCGGGTGGCCAGTTAGATCCGGGAAATATCGCGTTTTTGCAGGCAGAAGACAGCCCCGCCGGAGTAGCTCAGTCGGTTAGAGCAGCGGAATCATAATCCGCGTGTCGGGGGTTCGAGTCCCTCCTCCGGCATCACGTTGTTTTGCGGGGATTCCCTTTGCTTGCTGGGGATTTCGCGGATTCGGTTGTGGGGCAAGCGACCGCTACAAACCGCCCCGAACCGTTGGTTGGCTGACAAAACAGTCCAACGAACCGTCCAACATCGAGGACCTCCCGGTTGTTCTGCGCGCAAGGCGGGTCGGCGGCCGCCGCCAGCTGGATACATCTGCCGCAGCGACCGCAACGTGTCACCCGTGTAGGTCCTGTCCGTCCGGATAAGCAACGGTCACCGAACGGCGGGGCTCGTTGGGTCAACACTCCCTTCTCGCGAGTTGCGAGACCGCCACGCCCTCCGATCGAGACAGGCATTCGTTGTCGCCTGGGCATCGCGGCCACGACGAGCGTCGCTGCGTCAGTTCTACGCGACGAGCGGTTTCGGCCACGCGTCGGCTGGGAAGCCGATCTCGATTCTCAGGCCGCCGCCGGTTCGGGCTTCTGCGTTGACGGTTGCGTCGTGGGCGTTGGCGATCGCTTGCACGATGGCGAGGCCGAGTCCGACCCCGTCGGCAGAGGGGCCTGCGCGGGAGCTGAGTCGCTGGAACGGTTGGAAGAGACGGGTGAGCTCGCCGGTGGGGATCACGGGTCCGGTGTTCGCGATCGTGAAGATGGCGCGTCCTGCGGCGGTGTACGTGGCGACGTCGACCCGGCCGCGCGGAATGTTGTGACGGATGGCGTTGGCCACCAGGTTCGCGACGAGGCGCTCGATTAACTGCGGGTCGCCGGTTGTTCGGGCGGCCTCGAGCGTCGCGGGGCGCCTGAGTTCGTGTTGTGTATAGGTTCGCAGGACTTCGGTGGCAGTGGCGGCGAGGTCGACGGTCTCCCGTCGCAGATGTCCGTACTCGCTTCGGGCGAGGGTGAGCAGCGCCTCGAGTAACCGTTCTTGCCGCTCGCAGGCGGCGACGACGCCCTTGCCCATCTCCCTCAGGGCGGCCGTGTCTGCGTTGGGGTCGGCGAGCGTGGCCTCCGCCAGCGCGAGCTGGAGGGTGATCTCGCCGCGCAGCTCGTGGGCGGCGTACGCGGCGAAGCACCGTTCCGATTCGGAGACGTCCCTGGCGGCGGACGTCATCAGCGTCGCACCGCCCCATTCCACGTGCGGCAGCCCTTAGCCGGCGGGCAGCTGCGGGCGTTCGCCGGCGTCGGTCCGGATCTGCGGCGAAGTCCGGTCAATGCCGGGTAGATCGGAAACGTGACGTCTCCGTTTTCGGGTCTTCCGCTAGGGCCGAAGCTTTTCGCGGCGGCTTATCCGGTCGCGGCCGTGTGTGCTCAGCCACCGATCAGGAAGCTGCCGCCGGCGCCGCACACGCGTGCAGCGGTCTGGAAGGCGGGCGACTGCGGGTCGATACCGGCAGGTGGGCCGGCCTGGGCGCCGGAGGATGACGGGTCGGGGAAGTTCGGCACCCCGTGCGCGCGCATGCACCGTGCGAACGCGAGCTCTTGCCGTAATTGTTGAGCGCGGACCTTCGGTGGCGGGCCGCCGGCGGGCGGCAGATATGCCGCGCACACCCGTTCGGCCGACCGCACGGCCGGACCCGCGAAGGTGTGACCTTCGGCGATCAGCGAGTCGTCCGAGGTGACCATCAGCGGTAGCCCCTCGCCGCCGCCAGGCACGGCGATCGGATCGGGGAACCCGGACACTCGATTTGCGCGCATGCATCGCGACAGCGAGGCCGGCGAGTTCGCCGGCCCATAGCGACCGGTGGACGCGCTCGGGTTTGAGCCCGAGCCGCCGCAGCCGGCGAGCACGACCGCACAGCTCGCGAAGGCGAGGGCTGTTCGTGGCCGGGTCCGGCCTTTGTGGAGTTGCATGTCGAGCGCTCCTTAGTTGGTTTGGTGGCGCGGCGGCTCCGGCTTCGTCGCGGCCACGCGACCGGCGCGAGCAGGAGCGCAGCGCCCGCGAACAGCAGCGGTTACCCGTGAAATCCGCGGCTGGGCTGGCGAGCCCGCGAACCTCGGCGCCGGAACTCAGCGATCGGCGCGCGCCCGCCCCCGCATTCCAGCGGGGGCCAACACGCGAACCCATGTGCCGCCCAGACAGTCGAGAATCAGCTGTCGCCGCTGTGTCCGTTGAGCCTGTCGCCCGCAGGCGGCGGGCCTGCAGACCCTGCGCCCTCCGAGCCGCAGCTCCAGACCTGGCCCTCCGAGCCGCCGTTGCCGCTGTTGCCACTGTTGAGCCTGTCGCCCGCAGGCGGCGGGCCTCCAGGCCCTGGGCCCTCCGAGCCGGAGCTGTAGACCGGGCCCTCCGAGCCGTTGTTGCCGCCGTTCCCACTGTTGCCGCTGTTGCCGGCGGGGGGCGGCGTGGGCGGCGGCGTGAGTACCAGCTGATGGCCCGCGGGGACCTTGCTCGGATCGATCCTCCAGTGGGCGCTCGCCACGTTCGCCGCCGACTCCGGGGCTCCCTGCCCGCCCATGGGAATCGAGACCGTTGGCTGGCAGCCGCCAGGCGGCCGCTGCGTCACGGTAGCCCTGATCCCGAGCTGGTGCAGCCTCGCGTTCGCACCAGCGATGCCACTGGACCGTTTGATCGAGATCGTGACCGTGCCGTCATGGTTGCGGGTCACCGCGAACGCGGGCGTGGTGCTCGTCGCCCCGAGCACCAGCACGAGCGCAACGCCGAGGCCAGCCAAGGCGACCCCCGTGCCGACAACCAGCCGCGGCCCGCGACGGGCGTGCCTGACGGCGGGTCTGCCCACGCGCGCCATGGCGTCCCCGTGCTCGCGCACGAACTCCGTCCAGAGGTGATCCTCGAACTTACTCATCAACCTGATGCTCCTTTCTCAGTCGTGCCCGCGCCCTTGACAAGCGCATCCGCAGCACCCCTCGGGGGACGCCAAGCGCCGCCGCCGCCTCCTTCGGGGTCAGGCCGTCAACATCGACCAGCTCGACCGCCGCCCGCTCCAGCGCCGGCAGCTGCGCGCAGCGCTCCAGCAGCTCCCGACCGGCGCGCTGCGCGTCGATCCTGTCGACCAGCTCGTCGACCTCGTCCGCCGGTAGATCCGCCAGCCCCGCCAAGCCTCGAGCGGCCGCGTCGCGATTCGACAGCTGCTCGCAATACCCGGCGTACACGTTGCGGGCGATCCCGAACAACCAAGCCCGCGCGGAACCCCGGCCGGGATCAAAACCGCCAAACCCGGCCGCCGCCCGCACGATCGTCTCAGACGTCAGATCGGCGACCGTCTGCGGATCGACGCAACGCCGCGCGAAGTACGCCGTCACCGAGAAGACATTGCCGCGATAGACGTCCTCGAACTCGGCCAGCGCCGAACCATTCCGGCGAGCCCGCATCCGGACCTCCATTGCCGTGCTCATACTCACTACTTGCCGAGTTCCCGCCCATCTGTCACATCGATCGCCGCCCGCGCGTCAGACCGGGACCGAGATTCGGAAGGAGTTGAGGACTGATGGCCGGGAAGGTCTTCTTCAGCGTGACGATGTCGCTGGACGGGTTCATCGCGCCCGAGTCCATGGAGGACTTGATGGGGCCGCAGTGGATGGAACTGCAGCAGTGGATCTTCCCGCAGCGGTTCTTCCGGGAGAACCTCAAGCTCGGCGAGGGCGGCGAGGAAGGGCGCGAGAACGACATCGTCCGGGAGACGTTCGAGCGCACCGGCGCGAGTGTCACGGGCAAGCGCATGTTCGCAGCCGGTGAGCAGGCATGGCCGCAGGAGGCACCGTTCCACACGCCGGTGTTCGTCGTGACCCACGAGAAGCGTGACCCCTGGGAGCGGCCGGGCGGGACCACCTTCTACTTCGTCAATGCCGGCATCGAGCCCACGCTCGACCAGGCCCGCGAGGCCGCCGGCGACCGGGACGTCCGCATCGCAGGCGGCGGCGCAACGATCCTGGAGCACGTGAACGCCGGCCTGATCGACGAGTTCACGATCGCGCTCTCACCCGTGCTGTTCGACTCCGGAATCCGCCTGTTCGACGGCCTGGACGCGGGCCGCGTGGCCCTGGAGCCCGTCCGCGCCGAGCCGACGCAGCGGGTGACCCACCTGACCTACGCAGTCCGGAAGCGGTACCTGTCTCGACCTCAGCGCTCCCCCTCCGAGGTCAGCAGCGCGGTCAGATCCTCGACGCTCTGAGGTCAGGAAGGGCGAGCGTTCCGGCTGCGAGCTCCTCAGGGAGGGACCTCACGGCGTTGTCGTGGAACTTCCTCGCCAACTCCCAGAAGGTCTTGACTATTCCTCCACGCTGGCCGCATCCGCTGCCGGCGTCTCAATCGGCGAACCCTCAGCGCACGCCAGGATCCGCGCGTTTCGGGCCATGCTGGCCCGCGGGATTAGGTGTGCGTACGGTCCTCGTCGGCCATCAGCGCTTGCTCGATCCAGGCGATGCTTCGGCTGCTGATTTGCTCGGCTGTGAGCATCACACCGTGGCCGTGCAGGGCGCGCACCCAGTGATCGATCGGGCGCAGTCCTCGCAGGCCGTAGAAGAGGTCCCAGACGGGCATGTGCTCTAAGGTCGCACCGGTAGCGGTCTCGTAGGCGGCGAGGAATCGCTCAGGGACGTCGCCGCCTGGATGGATCGCGAGCATGTGGCGATACAGCGCGACGGCTGCTTGGCGCGGCTCGATCGTGACCTGCGCCCAGTCGACGACTCCGGTTACGCGGCCGTTGTGGCAGAGCACGTTGCCGGGGTTGTAGTCGTCATGGCTGAAGACGGTGGTGTCGCTCGCGGCGATTTCCTGGAGTCGATCGAGGGCGCGGTTCGCGCGGGTTGCCTGCTTGCCCAGTCCTGCGCTTTCGGGTCGCCAGCGACGCCACCTCGGAGTCACGACCGAGCGGGCCGGTCTCGGATCGAGATCGTGGATGGCCGCTAAAGCGATCGCCGCGCCACACGCCGAGCAAGCCTGATCGGACGCGGCGAAGGCGGGGCTGCCAGCCAATGCCGACATCACCAGCGTGGGCGTACCGAACCACGAGCCAGCCTCGTCCAGGAGCATCGGCTCCGGGGTGGGCACCGTGATCGCTGACGCGACCGACAGGTTCTCGAACTCCGCTGCCGCAGCGGAGTCGTCGGTGGGAAAGCGCTTCATCACCAGCCACCGACCCGCGACACTAAAGGTGTACGTCTCGCACTCCAGACCTCCAGAGAGTCGAGCCAGACCGACAATCTCACCATCGCCACCGAGCGAGCGTGCCAACGAACTTAGTGCTTCCGGCGCCAACGCCGACAGGCGCGACATGGAGCTGTTCCCGAGCAATTGTCAAGAGTTGTGGATGAGAAGGTGAAGCATCAGGCGGCGACCTTCTCGTCCGTCGTCGTGGTGTCGTCGTCGGTGACCTTGATTCCGTCGTTGAACTTCACGCCGGCGAGCACGTCGGTGACGAGCTCGTGGCCGTTGAACCGGCGCCAGCGCTCCTGGGCGGCGTCGAGGAGCTTGTAGGCCATCGCGAGCGCGGCTTTCTTGGAGCCGGCGCCCTTGGTGACCTTGGTGCGGAGCTTGACGGTCGCGAAGCTGCTCTCGATCGGGTTCGTCGTGCGCAGGTGCCGCCAGTGCTCGGCGGGGAAGTCGTAGAACGCGGTGAGCGCGTCCCAGTCCTTGTCGAGCTTCGCGACGGCCTTCGGGTACTTGGCGTCGAACTCGTCCCGGAAGCGCTCCAGCGCCTTGCGAGCGTCCGCGCGCGAGGGCGCCTCGGCCATCTCGTGCAGCAGCGTCTTCGCCCGCGACTGCAGCCGCTTGGGGAGCGCGTCGAGGACGTTCGCTGTCTTGTGCACCCAGCAGCGTTGCTCTCTCGCTCCGGGGAACACGTTCCGCAGCGCGGCCCACGCGCCCAGCGCGCCGTCGCCGGTCACGAGTTTCGGCTCGTTCAGCCCACGGTCGCGCAGATCGCGGAACACCGCCGCCCACGAGTCCTCGCTCTCGCGGTAGCCGTCCTCGACCGCGAGCAGCTCCTTCTCGCCATCCTCACGGACGCCGATCACCACCAGCAGGCACAGCTTCGGATCCTCGCCGAGCCGAACGCTGACGTTGACGCCGTCGACGAACAGATACGCGTAGCGGTGGAACCGCAGCTCCCGAGCGCGGAACGCGGCGTGCTCGGCCTGCCACTGCTCGGTGAGCCGCTGGATCGAGCTCGCCGACAGTCCCGACGCGTCCTCGCCCAGCAGATCCCGCAGCGCCGGACCGAAGTCGCCGGTCGAGAGGCCGTGCAGGTACAGGATCGGCAGCACCTCGGTGACCTTCGGCGACCGCCGCGCGTACGCCGGCAGGATCCGCGAGCTGAACCGCTTGCGCTTCCCCGTTTCCTCCTCCACGCGCTTGTCGTTCACGCGCGGCGCACGGACCGGGACCGTGCCCGACCCGACCGTCAGCTTGCGCTCCCGCGCGCGGCCGTTGCGCACGACGAGCCGCTTGCCGTCCTCATCGACCTCGTCCACGAACGCGCCGACATACTCGTCGACCTCGGCCTCGAGCGCCGCCGCGATCATCCGACGCGCGCCCTCGCGAGCGAGATCATCGAGCGTGACGAGACCCTCGTTGTCCTCCCCGACGGGGAGCCTGCGAACATCCACCATGGCGTGCCTTCCTTTCCCGCCTTGCGGCGGTCGGTCTTCATCAACCGGGAAGGTACGCCGCCTTCCGCTTCACACGCATCCACAACTTCTGGGTATAGCTCGCTGTTCCCCACACCAGCGAGGTTAGACACGTCACGGACATCCCGGCCCGCCGAGGACCTGGAACCTGATGTGGGCGGCATACGGCATCCCGACCATGCGTCTCACGGTGGAAGGACTAGCGGACACCTGAGTCACCGGGGATCCGGTCTAGCCGATACCGGTTCAGCTCGACCTCATCGTCGCCGACTCGCATCCATCGCGAGCCGGTGAGCGTCGCCCCAAGATTCGCGGCAACCCGCGCCGAGGCCTGGTTGGTTGGTTCGCAATCGATGAGGAGAGCCTCGACCCCCAGACATGCGAAGGCCCACCTGCCCAATGCTCGAGCGGCGTCAATGGCCAGACCCCGGCCACGCGCCCGCGCGATCAGCCAGTACCCGAAGCGAGCGATCGGTTCGGGCCGGTCAATCCCGAAGAGGCCGATCATCCCGACGGGCTCTTGTTTACCGGTTGGGATGATGGCCAGGACGATCCCGGTGCCGGCGGCCGCACGCGCCCGCTGACGCTCGATCCACTGCACGGCGGCATCCTCGCTGTAGACCACCGGGACGGTCGTAAACGGGCAGATGTCCGCGTCTCCACATGCCTCGCGCAACGCGGAGGCACCCCGAGCGTCCACGGACGCAGCTTGCAATAACGTGTCGTGAGAGTCGGGAGCTCCAGTCGGACCATCTCCTTAAGATCGCGCACCAGCTACCCGATCCGCCGGCCTCCGCAGACCAAACCCTTAGCGGACGGCCCGCTCGAGCTCTAGAGCGCGAAAATTGATTTGGCCGAGCCTCTAGAGAGTGTTCGGATGATTGGGTTGGTGCCAGCTTGGCCAGAGAAGGTGGACCGCTGCTCGACTTAGTGGCGGCCCCCAGCCTGGCGTGATCATGATCTGTCCGTCCCAGGTGATTTTGGCGTAATCCCCGCCGATCGCGCCGATGTACTTCTCGCCGGCGGGTTGCTTGAGGACTCGCCCGACGCGGTCCCACCGCACCCCGAGGTTGGTGCAGTAGAACTGCTCGTCCTTGGGGTCGAACTGAATTTGGCAGTTTGGGGCATGGCCGAGTCGGGTGTTGTAGGTCTCGCCCATCGCGTAGAACGCGCCGGTCGGGCTGCAAGATCCGGCCTTGGGGCATTGATGTAGGACGGTGAACCGTCCTGGAGCGTGGACGAGGTAGACCGGTGTCGCTGTGTGGCCGAGGAAGCGGGCCTGGATGCGTGTGAACGACCCAACCGGGAAGCGGCTGGCTGGCCCGACGATGTAACCGTCCGCCACCGGCGTTCCCGGCGCGAGCCGTCGGAACGCGAGTGATTTGATGACAGCCGCCAGCTCGCTGCGCAGGGCCGGCGACGCTTTGGGTCCGATGATCGCGGCCGCGCTCACCTCCTCGCCGTAGGCGACGATCTCGTCGCTCCTGGCCGGCGGAATTCCGTCGCGTAACACCGTGGCCGTCGTGAAGAACGGCGGGGTGTGTGCCGGACCAAACTGGGTGAGGTCAATCGGGAAACTTGAGTCCGGGCCAAGCACGAACCCCCCAAACGCTTGAAGGATGAGCGCGACACCGTCCGACGGGAAACGCCCGGTCCGGTCCAGCAGCATCGTGTACGGCGTCGTGGTAGGCGACACCGATGCCCCCTTCTGAGGTCGACCCGGCAGCGTTCGAACCGGCGTGAAGCTCGAAAGGGTCACCTGCGTGCCGGACCGCGAGAGTCTGAGCGTGAAGCCCGCGGGATGGGAGACCGACCACCCTTCCGGATTGGAATACGTGCCACCGTGGCCGCTCGCCACCGACGGCGCCGAACGTTGCGCCGGATGGATCGCGGTAAGCGCGAGGACGACGATGAGCACGGCGACCGTGAAGCTCACGGCGGGGATCAGCACGCTGCCGGCTCGCGTCCATCGCTTCGACGAGCGCCGCACAGGCAGTTCTCCGACCAGCACGGCGTCGTCGCGACCATCCATTCCTTCCCAGCCCGGCATAACCACGGCGATCGGTGTTAGCGGCGGCAGCTCGGGAATCGGGTTGCTCGCGCGCAGGCGCCGCATCGCGTCGTGAGTCATTTCAATACCTCCACGTTCGATGAGTCACGCCGCACGCCCGACCCGCCGGCGGTCTGAAGGGCTCGCGCGAAGCGGCGACGCGCGCGAGACAGCCGCATCGCCACGCTGGCGCGAGACGCCCCCACCGCGGCGGCCAGCTGGGCGCCAGTGAGCCCTTCCCAAGCGACCAGCAACAACAACTCCTGATCTCCGGCGCTCATCTGCGCCAGCGCTTCCGCCACCCCGAGATCAACCTCGGCAGAGCGTGCGGCAACCGATGCGAGCTCTTCCCGCGTCAGCCGCTCAAGCAACGCGGCGCCCCGGCCATGGGATCGACGGCGGTTCGCCACCACGCCACGCGCGATATTGAGAAGCCAAGGCAGCGGATCCTCAGGAACATCCCCGTGCCGCCGCCAGGCAGCAAGGAAGACCTCTGAGACCACGTCATCGACACCGTCCGGTCCGATGCGTCGCAACACAAACGCGCGAACAGCTGGCTCACAGACCGCATACACCTTCCCGAAATCCCGCCGCGCGTCCATCACCAAATAAGGAGTCCAGCAACCCCCTAGGAATAACACCCCCGCTTCAAAGAAAGTTCGGGCAATCCGTTGGTCGACTCAGCCCCGGCGCGATGCTGGTCGATCACCGGCAAGCGCCCACCAACCGTCCAAGGGAACCGGCACAGGCTCCACACCCCCTGTGCCGCTGAAGCGATCGCGCGTGTCAAGGCCGACCACGGTCGCGCTGCGCAAACAGGCGTGATCCGGCAGTGCCGACCGTCGCTCCCGAACACGTGTGCGGATCGGGCGAAAGCCCCGCTCCGATGCCGCGACGGGCATCTCGGGCGTGATGCCGACCGCCGAGCAACCCGCGGAAAGCGCGTTTGGCGGAGCCCGATCCTCATCGCAATTGCGGATCCACCACCGAACGCATCCGCGCCCGACCGTCTCTGGCGCTGGATCCCAGAGCGTGCGTCGCAGTAGACCAGTCCGCGAAAGATTCGCAATCACCCCGGCTATCCGGACGTCGCGCGTACGTGCTGACGGCGTCCGCGCTTTAGCCGGACGTATGTTAAGCCAGCGCGGACGGGTGACAACAACGAAGTGAAGCCGCGATGCCGGCCATGCCACTCACGACAGGCCAATTGGAAACCGGCAACGGCGGCAACGGCGAGCTCACCACCCAGCACAGGGACTAGCGAGCCCGGCGCCATCGTCGGCGCGATCGAGGCTCAGGAATTCCGAAGATCTCGCGGTAGCGACGCTCCCGCTCCGCAGCCTCCTCAGGCGTCTCAAGGTCCGGCTTCGGCGGCTCCGCAGCTTGCGCTGCCGGGATCCGCACAGGAGGGGCGGGTGTTCGAGTGGGTTCGATCTCGATCTTGGAGGAGGACGGCATGTTGGTGTCGGAACTGCTCCTCAGCGACTCGTCGGGGTCGTCGGCGGCGGGGGCAAGGGTGCGGATCTCCTCCGCGCGTGCCTGGATGACCACGCCGAACTCCGATCGCGTGAGCCGGACTTTCGCGGCCAGCCGGCTGATCCAGTGCGCGACTGAATCATTCGCGCAGTCGTAGAGCACCGCGGAGTACTGGCCGGCGTAGACCGCGTCGCGCCAGCCCTCGAGGATCTTCTTCTGGCGATCCTCGCGTCGCCCGCCGCTCTCGGAGATAAGCGCGATCGGTGGGCCGGAGCGCTTCAGCCACACCGCGAGGTCGGGCAACTGCTTGGTGTAGCCGCGCTCGCAGCGCATCGTCACGTCCCACCGGTCGGGCTCGAGCGCGAGCTCGCGCGCCGATTTCCACACGCGGCCGCGTTTCTCTGCCCGCGCGGCCGACCACCCGACGAGGACGCCGTGCGCGATCGTGGTCGGAGCCGGCGGCGCCTTCACCGCTCGCAAGCCGCCGAGCCCCGAGCTCTCCACGCCGAGGCCCGTCAACCAGGCGACCGACCCCTCGCCCCACACCCACGCCGCCCGCTCCAGCCAGCCGGCCGCCTCGAGCCTCGCGACATGCCGCCGCACGACCCGCTGATCGAGATCAAGCCCAGCCTCCACCGCCGGCAGCGACACGACTCCCAGCCTTCCGATGAAACGCCCCACCCGCAGACTCCCAGGACCTGAACCCGCCTTCCTGCCCATCACAACCCTGTCACCTGGAGATCCTGCCTACCGCTCTCCGTCCGCCCCGCCCGCACGAAGATTGACACCTCGGTCTCGACTGGCAGCTGACTACCCGAACGAATACGTGGAGGGCGGGTAGTCAGCTGCCACAAAGAGCGCGCGGGTATGAGGAAAAGCCTGCGCGGGCGGGGCGGACAGCCACTTGAGCTGGTCCGCAAGCGGGTCCGTCCGACGCGCGGAGTCGCGGACCCGCTTGCGGTCCGGTTCAGGTCACTCGTCATCCGGCTCCTCAGCGGTGTCCGTGTCGCTTGCGTCCGGCTGATCACGCGCAGGCGGCCATTGCCGGCCTTCCTGCTCGAGCAGCGCGTCGACGATGTCGTGGAGGACCAGCGAGACACTCTCGAGCGCCTGTCGCTCGGCTGGCACGGAGTGCTCAGCCATCGCGCGACCGAGCTCGTCGACGGCTCGATCGAACCGCACCCAGAGCTCGGCTGGTCCTGGTCGATTGCCGCCGGGCCGGAGCTCGTAGGACAGCACCCCGCCGGGGAGCCCGGACTGGCGCTGCCACCACGGACCCGGCTCCTGCTCGCCGAGGTCGGCCAGGGCTGCCGCCTTGCGCGCGGCCGCCTCGGCGATGTCTTTGATGCGCACGACGAACGCCGGGTCCGGTGGCGCCGAGGCGCTCGCGCGGAGCGCGTCTCGCCATGCCGATTCCGCGACGCCGAGCCAACCCCCTGGCGAGACGTGCTCGAGCGCCTCGGGCCTCGTCCAGTGCGGCGAGCGATGGGGCGGCGCGATCGTGTCGAAAGTACGCCAGTCAGACGCGTCCGCCGCGTCGTCAGGCCCCGCGATGTCCGCGCCGGCGAGCATGCGGTCTAGCTCGGAGCGGCGGACGAGCCACTTCCGTTGACCGGCACGCATCGCTCGGAGCGTCCCCTTCGAAATCCACGAGCGGATCGTCGCCGGGCTCATTCGTAGCTCCTTGGCGATCTCCGTCAGGGTCAGCCACGGATCTTCCGGTGCATCTGGCTCTTGATCCGTCAATTCGCTCCGATCAACAGTAGCGTGATTAGCGCAATTAGGCTACCATCCCGAAGCGATGGCTGCGAAGCGGCGTGAGCGACCAGTGGCTGCGGTCGAGCGCATCCTGTACACGCGCGAGGAAGCCGCGACTGCCCTCGGGATGAGCGTCGACACGTTCGAGCGCCGAGTTCAACCCTTCATCCGCGTCGTGCCATGCGGGGCGCTGGTCCAGGTCCCGCCGGAGGAGCTCCGGCGGTGGGCCCGCGACAACTCGCGCTCGTTCTTCAACAAGAGCGCTTGATGGCGCCTGAGCCGGGCGTACGCTGGTCGGAACCGGATCAGGAGAGCATCGTGCCCGAGTACCGCAAGACCAAGACGGCCGGCGTCTATGTCCGCCATCAAGCACGATGTCCCGCGGGTTCGTCAGACGCTCGGTGCCGCTGCCGGCCGACCTATCGAGGGCGACGCTGGGATTCGAGCAAACAGGGGATGGTGTGGTCCGCGACATTCGGGGACCGCGCTGAGGTCCTCAGCTGGCTCGCCTCGACGATCAAGGGCCAGGAGGCGGTCGCGGAGGCCGAGGCGGCTGGCCCCACCTTCGGCGAGCTCGCAAGCGAATGGCTCGACGGCGTCCACTCTGGTGCAGTTGGACGCCGCCGCGGCAGGAAGGGCACCGGCTATTCGTCGACGACGCTCGAGGGATACGAGCGTTCGCTGCGCTACGTCCTGACGCCCGAGTTCGGCGCCCACCATGCGAGCGAGATCGACGACCGCGAGTGGCAAACCTGGGTCGACCGCTTGAGCCGTGAGGGCCTCTCACGCTCGCGCATCGCCAACCATCTCGCGGTGGCTCGTGCCATTTACGGTTGGGCGAGCCGGCCGACACGGCGCCTCGTGGAGCGCAACCCGCTCGCCGGCATCGAGCTGCCGCCGAACGACGAGAAGCCTCGCACGCGAGTCGCCGACGCGGACGAGGCCGCTGCGCTCATCGCTGCCTTGGATCCGGCCGACGCCGTGCCTTACGCGCTCGCGTTCTACGCCGGGCTCAGGCGAGCCGAGATCAAGCGACTCGACTGGCCGGACGTCGAGCTCGACGGCTACCGACTCGTCGTGAGGAAGGCCAAGAGTCGAGCCGGCACCGGCCGTCGGCCGCCGATCGCCGAGCCGCTGCGCCCGATTCTCCTCGGCGAGTTCATGCGACAGGGGCGGCGAGAGAACGGAGCCGTCAGCGCTGTCTCCGTGACGTCGGGCAAGATCGCCGAGCGCGCCCGGAGGCCGTGGGCCGCTGTGGGGCTCGAGCCGATCACCCTGCACGAGTGCCGGCACACGTATGCGAGCTTCCTGATGGCCGCCGGGTACACGCTGAGAGAGCTGATGGAGTACATGGGCCACAGCTCGCTGCAGGCAACCGAGCGTTACGTGAAGCTGCTCCCGCCGCTCGACGAGACCGATCCAGCAGAGCGCCTCAACTCATACCTCCGAAGGAGGGCCGTGAAATGACCGAGCGGATCGAGGACGGGGCCAGCGCGCAGCAGCGCCCCGGCGAAATCGCCGAGATGTCGCCTGAGGAGCGGACCAAGCGGCTCGACGCGCCGTGGCAGCGGCTCATGGACCCCGACGGCTTCGATCGCAAGGCGCTCGCCAACATGAAGGAAGCGACGGTTTAGCGCGGACGAGCTTGACGGTTTTGACGTTCTTGACGGCAGGCCTAGAATGTCTGTATGTCATTCAAGACCTTGGAACATGAGGTCGCGCGGCTTCCCGAGTCGGACCGCCAGGACGCGGAAGAGGCGATCACAGCAGTCGGAACCGTGCTGATGCGCGACACATCGGCGTTGATGGACGCCGCGCGACTTGTGCGGTCAGAAGGGGACGACGCCGAGTCCCCGTCGCAGGCCGAGCAGGAGGCGCGAAACCTGCGGCGTGTGTTCGCGCTGTGGCGTCGGGCTGCCGAAGAGTCATTGACTGCCGAGGATCTAGGCGTCAGCCGCCAGCAGCTCAAGCACCTACGCGACGCGGGCAGGCTGGTCGCCCTCCGTCTCCCGCTCCGTCGTGAGTTCGTGTACCCGGCATGGCAGTTCTCCGCGACCGGAGAGCCCCTCGAAGGTATCTCGGAGGTTGCGCAGGCGGCAGAGGAGGCGAGGCTGTCGCCGCTCGGCCTGCATCTGCTCATGGTCTCCTCCGCCGCGGAGGACGGAACCGCGCCGGCGGACTGGCTTGCCTCCGGAAAGCGGGACTACGTCGTTCAGCTCGTGGCGGCCTCAAACGCGCACGGGTCTTGACAGTCGATCCGTCCGACTTCGATCGCCTTCCTGGACCACCCCGCAATCTTCCCGCACCGGGGTTCGCGCTTGACGTCGTCGAGGACCTCGTCGGCTTCCGCCTGCATTGGGATGCGAACCCTCTGCGGCCGAAGCGCCACCCACACGGGAAGTATCGCTTCGATGCTCCTCGGGACGGCGCTGAATATCCGGTCACGTACGCCAACCTCGCCGATCACGGGGCGTTCGCGGAGGTCTACGGCGACACGCAGCTAATCAGCGAACGGGAAACGGACCGCCGATTCAGCACGCTCATCGCAAACCGGCCGCTCAGGCTCATCGCGCTCGATGATCCAACGGTCCAGAAGACCGTGCGCCTCGACGGACGCATCGCGATGTCGAAGCAATACGCGACGACAATGCTGTGGAGCCGCGCGCTGCACCGCTGGTTCCCGGACGCCGACGGCATTCGTTACGCGTCGCGCCACGCAGGAGGTCAGTTCCCCAACTTCTGCCTGTTCCTCGACCGCTGCCGGTCGGCGCTCGCCATCGCGCCCCGCGGACGGCTCGGTGATGCGGCGCTGCGTCCGGTCATCCTCGACGCGGCAGATCGATATCGCCTGACGGTCCTGATTCCGCGCAGTCGTTGAACTGACAGACTGGCGACCAGATGCGCGAATTGGCCACGCTGACGCTTGACAGCGGCGAGGTGCTCCGCGTCGACGTCGAACCCGAGGATCTTGTACGCGACGAATTCCTCGTGCGCGTCGTCGCAACGAGCCCGAAGACGCATGCCGAACGGCTCGCGATCGTCGACGAGATCATCGCGTCGGCTGAACCACGTCCCGCCGGGACGACCGACGCGGCCGTGGAGGCGGACCGGATCCGTCCGTACTAGGTCAGATTCGGGCCGACGCGTGCACGCTCGCTGACGAAACAGTCCAACCTGCCGTCCAACAATGCCCGAATCGCCCGTAAACGCTGGAAAGGCGGCCGGAATCATAATCCGCGTGTCGGGGGTTCGAGTCCCTCCTCCGGCATGGAGAAAGTCCCTGCTAATCGGGCAGGATCTCCCAGGCAGGGGCAGCCTTAGAGTCCTCCTGGGGCCACCGTTGGCGCCACCGAGGGTGTTGGCGCTGTCGGAGGCGGCAGGGCGTCGTCCTCACGGTCAGCGCGCAGACCCCGCACTGCCCCGATTAGCCCCTTGCGACAGTCCGAATCAGGAGCGCAGTCATCGCGACAGCGCTTCTTGCGCGCGGTAGCTGGCTTCGCGATGATGGGAGCGTGGCGCCTGAAGGCGATCCGGCTGCGAAGTCGGCTCAAGAGTGGGTAGTCATCGCCAGCTTTCCGAACCGCCACAGCGCCGAGCACAATGCTGGCCTCACTTGGCCCTGGGTTCCGTCGCAACGCCAACAAGGGGCATGCGGAGGCTTTCGTGATCACCGGCAACGCCGACGGTTCGCTGAAGCTCACGAAATCCCGAGTGCTGGAAGCCGGCGGCCTTGCTTCCACCATCGCCCGCATCGCCGTCTTTGTCATGGTCGGGCTGATCGGCGTGGTCGCGATGTTCAAAGGCGCCAAGGCCACCGCGCACGCGGCCCACAAACATCAGTCGCAGGTCGGGTCCGATGAACAGCACGCCCACGCGATCCTCGCTCAAGCTGGACCGGATGCGGCCATCGCCCTAGTTCACTCAAGGACCGAGAGACCGGGAAGACGGTCGCAGCGGGAGCGGCCGACCACGCGAGCTATAGCTGGGACGGCTCGATGCCAGACTTCCTCGCCGCGCTCGACCCAGGCAGCCAGCACGACTGGGTGCGCGACGCTCTCGACCAGCCAACCAGCGCCAAGGACTAGGTCCCCGCTCTGAAAAGACGCCTGCTGAGCGGCCTGCCCGATGCGTCGGCGAGGGTGCCGCAATGATCGAGAAGCAGCACTCGCCAGCACGGTGGGGCTCGCTTGCCGGATTGCGATTCGTCCCATCGGCGTGCGGTGGGAGGCCCGGCGATGCGGGCCCGCGCGGTTGTAGGGCTGCTTCTGGTCTTCATTGACCGTGTTCGCAGCCGTCCGCGCAGGCCCACGTAGGTATCGGCCATGTTGGGGCCGCTCTGGAGCGCAATGCGCGTTGCTCTGGCAGCTGTAACGGGACGCGGCAAGAGAGTGCCCGGCCGAAACCTGCCACTCCATTGATCGCTATCGCCAGCGCGCCGCCGGCGCGAGCTAGCGTGGGAGGATGCGCCAGTTCGTGGGGTTCGCCGGGTCCGCGACGTCGAACGGATCGTCCGGCCAGCGGAACACCAGGACGCCGTCCGTGACCTGCTCGTGCGGGCTGGTGCCGCGCCCGGACCCGAAGAACGGGCTGCCGATCCTCGCGATCATGGGCATCGCCGGCCAGAACGCATCGCCCGGCCTGATGACCAACCTGCTCAACGAGCAGACGCGCGCGCAGGTGTACGTGCAGGAGCGCGGCCACTACATGCTGCCCTAGCTACGAATGCTTCTTGGCAGCACGGCGGCGATGCCGCTTGTGGTGCTTCTCGATGACCTTGTGGCGCACGACATCGCGCTCGACGTGGACCGCAGATACGCTCGGGGCCTTCGGACCGTTGGCCGCGATTTCAGACTGAATCCAGCCGTCGAGCTGGTCGATGCGCGTGAAGATCGACGGAGCGGGTGTGCCGGCGGCGCGGTCGTTGATGCCGACCTCGACTCGGTTGACGACGAGCGGGCCGCCGGAGTCGCCTCCGCCGAGCGCAACAGAGTTAGAGTCTGCGCACATGTCCGACGGCGCCCACCAGGTGCCCCAGAAGGCGGCGCAGTTGGCGCTGCTCTGGATCGTGGTCGTGCCGGCCGTCGAGACGATGCCCGCGCCACTGGTGGGGGTGGTGTCGCCCCAGCCGTAGATCTCAGCGGACGTCCCGCTGGCGGGCTCGCGACTGGCGAGCGCGATCGAAGGCAGGGTGGTCGGCGTTGAGAGTACGAGTAGCGCGGCGTCGTGGACGTAGTTGGCAGCGGCGTCGTAGCCCGGCGCCGGGATGACGGCGGAGACGGCGACGCCGAGATCGCTCGACGTGCCGGTGCCGTTCGTGCCTTGAGCCTGCGCGAGGTAGACCAGATAGGACGAGGCGGCGCCGTCGGCGCAGTGGCCGGCGGTCAGGACCATATTGGGGGAGACGATCGTGCCGGAGCACATAAGGTCTTCGCCCGCGCTGTTGGCGAAGCCGATCTCGACGAGCGAGGGGATGGTGCCCGGCGTGCCGCCAATGACGGCGGACGCCGGCTTGGCAGCGGCCAAGGCGACGGCGGGCGAGAGCACCAGAAGCACAACTGCGGTGACGAGGGGAAGCCTCCGCATGAGGCCACCGGGTCTTTCTGATTGCGGCCCCCGGGGGCCGCAGCCCAGCGTTGCGGACGAGTGAGGAGGCGCCTACATCCAGGTTACGCCGCCGGGCGCCCCTGCGAATGGGTGCAACTGTGCGCGGGGGTGCGGGTAGTCGGCACACTGATTGCATGGTCTCCGGAGCGATGCTCCGCCGGTGTAGCGAGCGCTCGCAAGCGCCCGGAGCGCCGGTGGCGTATGGCAATGGGCGGCGGCGGCGACGAGCTCGACCGGGCAGCGCCACTGCTCTGCTGCCCACAAGCTGACCTCGCGCCGTTCGAGGCGCGTCCGATGGCTGCTCTCGCGCTCAGCGAGTCGATCAGCCCGTCCTCTGGCGTGGAGATGGTGCCGATCCAGTCGCAGAGATGTTGACTGACCCGTTGAGCCGTACGGGCAGCGCGCAGCAATCCACCGCGTGGCCTTCGCAGAAGCGGCTTCAGTTTGTGAAGCGAGGAGCGGTCCGCTTTGGGCCGACGGCGCCGGCGCGAGCGAGGCGCTGCTCAGGCGCAGGCTGCCGCGGATCCCAGCAGCACCGGCGGATCCGCCGCGTGCCCGACGAACCGTCCAACGTCGAGTCGAGCTGTTGCGTGACCCCCGCGCAAAACGGTGTCCTCGGTCGGAGCGGACCGAAGTAGCTTCGTACGAGCGGAGCGGGACGAGCGCTTCTCCGTTCCGGTGGTGCAGCAGGCGTCGTGGCCCACCGAGCTGCTGCTGAGTCCCGTCCAACTCGACACTGATGACGGCAGCCGCCCGCCGCACGGTGTGCGCTGGCGGTGAGAGCCCTGCTCTTTGATCGCCGCGCTATTTCTGCAATCGCGGACTGCAGCAGCCAACCGAGGCGGTGCTTAGAAATATGCAACGCGCCGCGAGGACACCAGTTGCGGCGTCGAAGCTCCGAATCTGAGACCCTTGGCTTCGTGAGGGCGGATTGGACGTAGCGGCGTCTCAGGCGACGGTCGGTCACGCCTTGCGCGCGGCCTTGGAGGCGGAGGGCGAGGTAGGGCGTGATCTGCTGGCGGTCGAGTGGGAGCGCACGCCCGTCGGCCCGCCCGAGGCGTGGTCGAACAGCCTCCGAACGGTGGTGCGCGTCATGCTGGCCTCGCGCTTTTCCATGTGGATGGCGTGGGGCCCTGAGCTGACGTTCTTCTGTAACGCGGCTTACCGCCGCGACACGCTCGGCAAGAAATATCCGTGGGCGCTCGGCCGGCCAGCGCGCGAGGTGTGGGCGGAGATCTGGCCCGACATCGGACCGCGGATTGACATGGTGCTTCAAACGGGGACGGCGACCTGGGACGAGTGCCTGCTGCTGTTCCTCGAGCGCAGCGGCTACATGGAGGAGACCTATCACACGTTCTCCTACAGTCCCCTTCCTGACGAACGGGGAGCGATCGCAGGCATGCTGTGCGTGGTCACCGAGGACACTGACCGCGTAATCGGCGAGCGTCGGATGGCCACGCTGCGCGACCTGGGTAGCGTCCCCACCGCGATCCGCGAGGAGCAGGCCTTTCTCGACGCGTCTGCCCGGCATCTGGCCGCCAACCAGCGCTCGATGCCATTCACCGCGGTCTATCTGTTCGATGGGCAAGGCGACGCGCGCCTGAGTGTCACCACCGGCCTACGGGCAGGTCATGCGGCCGCGCCTGAGCTGATCGAGGGGGAGGACCCCGCGGCTGTATGGCCGGCGGCGGAGATACTGGACGGTGATCAGGACGGGATCGTCATCGACGGCATCGACGAGCGCTTCGAGGGGCTGCCCTCCGGCGAATGGACGCTGCCGCCCAAGCAGGCGCTCACGGTAGGCCTCTCCGATCCCTCCGGCGGGCGGCCGTTCGGATTCATCGTCGTGGGAGCCAACCGCTTTCGGCCGCTGGACGACGACTACCGGGCGTTCATCGGACTGATCGCCCAGCGCCTGGCCTCGGGCCTGGCGAGTGCTCGCGCCTACGCGGCGGAGCGTCGCCGGGCCGAGCAGCTGGCCGAGCTGGACCGGACCAAGACCGCGTTCTTCTCGAACGTCAGTCACGAGTTTCGGACGCCGCTGACGCTGATGCTGGCGCCGCTTCACGACGCGCTCGAGGACGAGGAGGCGCTCGATCGCGAGCATGTTGAGCTGGTGCACCGCAACGGATTGCGTCTGTTGAAGCTCGTCAACGCGCTGCTCGACTTCTCGCGGCTCGAGGCCGGCCGGCTGCGCGCCACGTACCGTCCGGTCGACGTCGGGCGAATCACGTCCGAGCTGGTGGGGACCTTCTCGGATGCATGCCAGCGTGCCGGTCTCGAGCTGACCGTGCACTGCGAGGAGCTGCCGGGGCAGGCGTATCTCGACCCCGACCTGTGGGAGCGAATCGTCCTCAACCTCGTGTCGAATGCGTTCAAGGTCACGCTCAGCGGCGAGATCAACGTGGGGCTCCGCGCGATCCCGGGCGGGTTCACGCTGTCGGTGGGCGACACCGGTCCGGGCATCGCGCCGCAGGAGCAGGCGCGGGTCTTCGAGCGCTTCTACCGGGTCCAGACCGCGCACGCGCGCAGCCACGAGGGCGCGGGCATCGGACTGTCCCTGGTCAAGGAGCTCGTCGAGATGCACGGCGGCGAGATCACCCTGCAGAGCGTCGTCGCCGAGGGCTCGACGTTCACGGTCACCGTGCCGCTCGGACGGGAGCACCTTCCGTCTGACCAGATCATCAACGAGCCGGTCGCCGTCGCGCCCGGAATCGCCGACCTGTTCGCCGAGGAGGCGATGAGCTGGCTGCCGGCGGACGACGATGATGGGTCCGACGGCGACGAGATGGCAGCGACGAGCCAGCCAAGGTTGGGGCGTGGCCGTCTCGACACCTCCAGCTCTCGCGTGCTGATTGCCGACGACAACCCGGATCTTCGAAGGTATCTGACAAGGCTGCTCTCGCCCTACTGGCACGTTGACGCCGTCGGTAACGGTGCCGACGCCCTCCGGCTAGCGCGCGAGCTACCGCCCGACCTGCTGGTCACCGACGTCATGATGCCCGAGCTCGACGGCTTCGAGCTGCTGGCCGAGCTACGGGATGCGCCCGAGACGCGAGAGCTGCCGGTAATCATGCTGTCCGCTCGCGCCGGCGAGGAAGCGTCGATCGAGGGTCTCGCGGCCGGCGCCGACGATTACCTGCCCAAGCCGTTCTCAGGGCGCGAGCTGCTGGCCCGCGTGCGCGCGCACCTAGAGCTGTCGCTGGTGCGCCGCCAAGCGTCGGAGGGCATCCGCGCCGAACGCCTCCTGCTTGAGCAGACGCTCACGCAGCTGCCGGCCGGGGTGATCGTGGCCGAGGCGCCGTCGGGACGGATCGTGCTAGCCAACCAGCAAGTGCCCGAGATCCTCGGGCACGATCTGATCGAGCCGCAGGTCATCGAGGAGTACTCCGCGTACCGCACGTTCGCCGTCGACAGGGAGCCCGTCTCGGCCGAGCGCCGGGCGCTCGTCCGCGCGATCCGGAACGGCGAGATCGTCCACGACGAGGAGGTGCTCTACCAGACCGGAGAGGGACGGTGGATCACCCTCCGGGTCAGTGCCGCGCCGATCAGCGACGGGTCCGGCCGGACCGTGGCCGGCGTGGTCGTCTTCCAGGACATCAGCGAGCGCGTGCGCGGTGAACGGCTCCTGGCCTCCCAGCGCGACGTCATGGCCATGATCGCCCGGGGTGAGCCGCTCGCCGACACCCTCGCCGAGATCGTCACTGCCTACGAGCGCCTGTCGGATCGAGGCGGACGAGCCTCGATCCTGCTCACGAGCGCCGACGGTAGGCGGCTGAGGCACGGAGCGGCACCGAGCCTGCCGGCGCTGTACAACGAGGCGGTCAATGGGCTCGAGATCGGCCCGAGCGCGGGCTCGTGTGGAACCGCTGCCTACCGCCGCCAAGCCGTGGTGGTGAGCGACACCCAGCGCGACCAGCTATGGGCCGACTTCCGCGAGCTCGCGGCCGAGCACCGATTGCGGTCGTGCTGGTCGACGCCCGTCTTCGCCACCGACGGCGCCCTGGTGGGGACAATGGCGATCTACCACGGTGAGCCAGCCGAGCCATCGGTCGAGGAGCGGGAAGTCGTGGAGTTACTGTCGCGCACGGCGGCTGTAGCGATCGAGCGTGACCGCGACGTCCGAACGCGCGAGCGTCAGCTCAGCGAGCTACAGACCAGCCTTCTCCCCCCGCAGATTCCCGAGATCCAAGGGGTCGAGGTGAGCGCGACGTTCCATCCCGGTGACCGCACGCTCGACGTGGGCGGTGACTTCTATGACATCTTCCCGTTGTCTGATCGAGCCTGGGGTCTGGTGATCGGAGACGTGTGCGGTCACGGCGCGCAGGCCGCTGCCGTCACCGCACTCACCCGCCACACGACACGCGCGATTGCCGGACGGGAGTCGGATCCCCGCGAGGTTCTCCGTCAGGTGAGCGAGATCCTGCTCGGCTCCGGATACAACCGATATTGCACGGCCGTGTATGGCCGTGTCGAGCGAGCCGCTCATGGCTGGCGCCTCGGGCTCGCGGTGGGCGGGCACCCACCTCCGTTGATCCGGCGTGCCGATGGAACCACCGACATGCTGGAGGACCACGGTCCCGTGCTCGGCGTTCTGCCCACTCCGCGCTTTCCACTAATCGAGGTTGAGATGGGCCCGAATGACACCCTCCTGCTGTACACCGACGGCCTCATCGAGCACAACCCGCGCATCGATGACGAGCACGCCCTTGCGCGCCTGCTCGGATCTCTCGCCACCTATAGCGCTGAGGATCTTCTATCCGAGCTCGAGGACGCCGCGCTCGGCAGCCCACGCCGACAGCCCCGCGACGATGTCGCGATGCTGATCGTGCGTGTGCCGGTTGGCGGCGTCGTCGACCAGCAACAACCTGCGGAGCCTGCGATTGTGTGGTCCTGACCCGGTCCTTTCCGCCGCGCCGTGGGAGCGGCATGTTCTGGCCGACCCGCCAGCCGTCGTACCGACGCTGCGGCGGGAACTGGTCGCTTACGCAAGAATCCTCGGGGCGAGCGACCGGACCTGTGACGCGATCACGCTGGCAGTCAGCGAAGCCCTGACGAACATCGTCCGGCACGCGGTCGTGACGCTGCGCTTCTCTCTGCCGGGCTGCGATCCAATCTCCCAGGAATGGGCCGCTGCTGGGAACGTCGACCGCAACGTGCACAGTTGATGGCAGGCGAGAGCCAGGGCGCGAGTCCGTTCGAAATCTCGACCGTGGCGCAGAAGGGCGGCCAGGTCATAACCCCCGAGGGCGAGCTCGATCTCACCACCGTCCCGCTCTTGGAGCAGCGGCTGAACCAGGCGCTGCTCGCAGGCGACACCCTGCTCGACCTCTCCCGTGTCTCGTTCATCGACAGCACCGGCATCGCGCTGCTCGTGTCTGTCTCGGCGACGGCACGCGAGCACGCGTGGCACCTCGAGTTCCGCGACCCCTCACCCCAGGTCGAGCGCCTAATCAAGCTGACCGGCGTCACCGAACTGCTGGGGTCTCCCGGGGAATAAAGATGCGCGGAGTCAAGCACCCGCCAGCCCGGATGGTTCAAGGATGCTCAATAAGGATCGGGTCGTAGCGGAATTGATCACCGAACGGGGTTCGAGCGCGGTTGCCCGGCGAGCGCCACTGCGGGCGGCGCGGTCTCCTTCCCTGAGACTCTCATCCGGCCACCGGATCGGCCACCGCGATCGCCGAGCCATCCCTCGGGTTCCCGCCCAGCGGCTCGAGGATGAACGACTCGGCCCGCGGTCACGCAGGGCGAGCGCCTCGCGCTTGAACAGCGCCAAGCGATGGTGCGTTTGCCAACGGCGTGGTCGCCCCGGAGGGCTGGGATTGGTCGAGCAGGAGCTCGCACCAGACACGGGTAGAGCCGAGGTCCTGCCAGGCTCCCCATGTCTCGCAAAGCTCGTCGACGACGAACAGCCCGAGGCCGCCTGGGGTCTCGTGGTCAGGAGGGAGCATGCGAGGTCTCAGGCGTGAGCCCGGGTCGGTGACCGCGATTCGAACTCGATCATCGAGCGTCGTCACCTCCACGGTCAGCGCTCGGCCAGCGCCGACGTTCGCGTGGACCACGCTGTTGGTGACGAGCTCACTCACAAGCAGCGCAGCATCCGACGCTGAGGTCGCAGGAATTTGGCCCTCGAGCAGTGAACGCACCGACCTGCGGGCCCGGGTGGGTGCATCGTCACCGCCAGGAATCCGCATGGAGATCGATCGTTGCGAACCCGGGGGCTGGAACGCCGACGCCGTCACGCGGCGCCCCGCGTGCGAGACCGTGGCGGCCGCGACTGGGCGGCCCGAGGGCCACGCGCTTCGCCCCAAGCGCGTGGCCGACGACCCCTCCTTCGTGTGATCGCGGGACCTGCTCGTACAGGGGCCCTAGCCCCCACACGGCGATCGCCCGAGGAGAGGTCGAGCGGTTCGAGGGCCGCGCGCAGCGGGAGGTGCAGCGCGCGGCCGACGACCCCTCCTTCGAGTGGTCGCGCGATCTCCTCGTAGGTGCCCCCAGACCCGACCAGGAGATCCCCGTAGGTGGCTGACCCTTGCCACCCGCACAGCAGCGCGATCTCGGAGTTGATGAAGCGAGCAAGGTCTGTGATCTGTAGGCCGTGCTTCCAGCCGCCGACAGCGTTCAGCGGCGAGCACGACCAACCTGGACCGATCGCGGCCGTTGCGCCACTAAGGCGGTGCATCCCGGCTGTGGTAGCCCGTCCATCTGGGCGCTGACCGGCGGACCGGCAGATCACGGCCCATCGCCACGGTCGCCGTCGCCAGCCGTGCTCACCGATCGCCGCCCGAAGCGAGACGCCACTGCCCATATGTACTGCAAAGGGCTTCGTTGAATCCGGCGCTGCCGGGCGCGGCATACCAGCTCCTACACGGGGTGGATGTTGCTGCTGTAACCACCCCCGCATGCCGCCGTCGGCCGCCGCGAGCGCGCTTTTCGCTCCGCGCTGATGCCTGGCTGCCCCGCCCGCGGGCGGCGCAGCCAAACCTCAACCGGCGCGACACTACTCCGATCCCAACCGAATACAAGGGGTCAAAGAGACCGCGTTCGGGTAGGCTGCGAATGCGTTGGCGTCGAGCCGCGCGTCCGCTTCCGGCGCGCAGGTTCAAACGACGGAGAACTCGCACCGGTGAGCAGCACAGACAGCAGAGCAGGACGAGGTCGGCGGTGACAGACGCCGGGCCACGGGATTCCGCCCTTCGGCCGCTCGTCGGCGGCAGGCTGCTGGCCGAGATCACCAACCGGATCGTCGCGTTCATGCGCGAGCACTACGGCCGCGGACCGATCAAAGCCAAGACCTACGTGCTCGACAACCTGATCGTCTGCGTGCTCTCGGACGGCTTCACCGCGATCGAACGCACGATGATGGAAGGCGGCGAACCCGACCGCGTACTCGAGATGCGCCGCGACTTCCAGCGGATGATGAAGGAGCGCTACACGGAAATGATCGAAGCGCTCACCGGTCGCAAAGTGCTCGCGTTCCTCAGCCAAGCACACGTCGAACCCGACCTCACGATCGAGATCTTCCTGATGGACGGGCCGCTGGCCGGATTCGGTGCGCTTGAGCTCGTCGACCCACAACCGACCAACCCCGCCCCCGGCGACGACTAACGGCCGCCCGGAGGAGACCGAGCCGTCCGATCTCATTAGCCACCGACGGAGGGCAGTCGTCGTTCTTGTTCTGCCCATCGGTTTTGTTTCCCCAGGTCGCGGGCCTCCCTCCCATTGCTGGGTTCTCGGATCGGCCTGAGCGCCGGCCTCACCGCGTGCCAGCGCACTGACGCGCTAGGCGGCAGATCAACGGCTGGGCGAGGTTGCCGCGCTGGTCGACCTCAGCCGTGCGATCGTCTCACCGAGAGTCGAGTGCGCACGCGTAGCGGTCTGCATGACGCCACCTATCCAGTCGCGCGGCGCGAGCGACCCGCACGTGCGACTGCCAGAGGGCGTCCGAAGACCGTTCGGCAACGGTTCTGGCGTACCGCGCCTCGTCCGTGGCTGCGCTGCGACCCAGCGGAGTAGAGTCGTTGGGGCTGGACGCTGATTGCTGTTGACCGTGGTCGAGCGCACTCGGGGTTCAGGACATCAAGCGAATGGCGCGCCCGAAGCGGCCTGTCGGCGGCTAAGTGGGGCGCAGCAGAGCCAACGCAGCCCCCGCGCAGAGAAGGCGGTGTACGCGGTGCGCGCCGATCGAAGCCAGCTGTTTTATAGCGCTTGCCCTGTGCGCCGATCGGCGCATGGCATGCTTGCCCATCGAGGCGGCCGCGGCGGGATCGGGACGATTCAGTGCGTGCTTGTGGATGTCGGTCACGTTTGGCCGAATCGCTCGCGATCGTGGACGGGTCCAGACCTTCGGCTCCCTCGCCTCTGTGGGGTCGTGCCCACGGTCGACGGGCCGCCGGCGATCGACGCCACCGATTCAGGCGGTATAGGCGAATGGTGCGAGCCAGGCTTCCATCTGATGATTCCTCTGGCTCTGTTGCGGCGGCTCTCGATGCAAGGCTGGCTGACAATGCGTGCCGAGTCCCCGGTTGCCGGCTGTCGGTCGTGGAGCTGAGGGTGTCGGCGACCTCATCTGAGAGCATGACCACAGCCGCTCCGGAGTCGGTCGGTTGGGCGATTCGGTCGATTTCATGGCTGTAGCCGCCGCACCAGCGTTGCCTCGGGCCTCGGTGTCGCTTGGACGGGATGTGCTGGTCGGTGTCGGTGTCGTGGTCGCGGTCGCGGTCACGTTCGTGCTGGCCCCGATCGGCGGTTCGGTTGGTGCGATGCGGATTGAATCTGCGGGCCGCGTGCTGGTCACCGGGCTTCCGGTCGCCGTTGGCCTGTATGCGTGGCGCGGGGTACCGTTCGGGCGCCTCGGCATCCTGTTGGTTCTCAGCGGCGTTGTCTGGTTGGTGGTCACGTTCGCGCTCGCGGACACAGCGCTCGCGTATAGCATCGGCCGCGTCGCCGGCTGGGTCGGCTGGGCCGCGCTTGTGTATCTGGTCCTGGCTTTCCCCGAAGGGCGCCTCATCGACCGGCTAGACCGCTGGCTCGCCGCGTCATTCGGGTTCGTGGTCGCGGTGTTGTGGCTCCCGACGGCGTTGCTGGTCACTCGCTACCCGACTCCTTCGGAGTGGGTGACGTGTTCGGCGAACTGCCCTCACAACGCGTTCATGATCGTGGGTCACGAACCGGGGGTGGTGGGAAGCGTGGTGGTGCCGCTGCGCGAGCTGTTGGTTGTACTGCTGTTCCTCGCGGTGGTGGCACGGCTCGTTCAGCGCATCGTCTCCGCGAGCAGGATTCGTCGCACGACGCTGACCCCGGTGCTCGCGGTCGCGGTTGCCGGGATCTTGGTAACCGCCTTCGGCCTGGTCGTGCGTCACCTCGCCCCGGGCTCTCCGGTGCTGACCATCACGCGATGGCTGGCCGCGTTCGCGCTCCCGGCGATGGCGCTCGCCTTTCTCGTGGGGCTGGTGAGGTGGCGGGTGTATGTCGCCGCGTCTTTGCGTCGGTTCGCAGCGTCGATCGGTTCGTTGACGGGGCCCGGCGGGGTGCGCGATGCGTTCGCCGCCGCGTTTGAGGATCCGACCCTCGCGATCGTTTACCCGGTCGCTGAGGATCGCTGGGCCGGGGCCGACGGGCACCCGGTAGACGCTCCCGTGGTGGCTGCAGGCCGCAGCTTGACCGATCTTCGTGATGCCGCCGGCAGCGTGGTAGCCGTGCTGATCCATGACCAGGCGCTGGAGGCCGAGGCGGCGTTCATCAACGTGATCGGGTCCTACGCGAGTCTGAGTTTGGAGAACCATCGGCTCGCGGCCGAGGTTGCACACCTGGTCCAGGAAATGCGCGACACGCAAGCGCGTGCAACCGCCAGCGCCGACGATACCCGGGAGCAGATGGAGCGAGACCTGCACGATGGAGCACAGCAACGGCTGATCGCGCTGAGGATCAAGCTTCACATAGCGGCCGAGCGATGCGCCGATGCTGCGCCTGACACCACCGAGGAGCTCAACCTCCTGGGGACCGAGGTCCAGCTCGCGATCGATGAGCTCCGGGCCTTTGCCCAAGGTGTGTTCCCGGCCGTGCTCGGCGACTTCGGGCCGGTCACCGCGCTGAGGCAAGTCGTCCTGGCCGCCCCGGTCCCGACGACGGTGAGCGGGGTGGACGTGGGCCGCTACCGACCCGACGTCGAAAGGACGATTTACTTCTGCTGCCTTGAGGCCCTGCAGAACACCTATAAGCACTCCGAGACCGCGACTGCCGCGCACATCACGGTTGCCGCGCGAGGCCGTGAGCTCATCTTCGAGGTCACCGATAACGGCGTCGGATTTGAGGTTGGCACGGTCGCGCGCGGCGCCGGACTGCGCAACATGCACGACCGAGTCGCCTCGGTCGGTGGATCCCTGATGATCGACGCGGCGCGCGGCCGCGGGACGTCCATCACCGGCGCGATACCGCTTACCGCAGCCTCGAGCGCGCGTGCCGGGAGCGCTGACACCTTCGGCTGGACAAGCTTTCTGCACGCCGGCGAATAGTGCCCTGAGGCGGAAATTCGTGAGCAGCGTCGCGCGCGAGGCTGCCACCGAATTTTTGACTCAGGGCACTAGCCATAGTCTTCCCAGAGACGCCTGAGCAGGGCTCCGCAGAGTCTCTCCTTGGGAACGATCTCCGCAGCGCAGCCAGGTCTACCATCGCTTGGGAGAGGACCGGCGGTGACGAGCACCACGATCGGTCGAAGCCCGCGCGATGCGATCTGCCGTGCCGCCTCAATCCCCCCGATACCTGGCAGGCGAATGTCCATCAACACCAAGTCGGGCCGAAGCGACTCGGCCTGCTCGACGCCCTCTTCGCCACAACTCGCCCTGCCGATCCACTCAAACCCAGCCGTTGCGTCGATCACCGCATGTGCAGCGTCGTGGAACGCGAGCTGGTCATCGACAACCAAGACCCGGACCGTCGAGGTGACAGAACCCGAGGGTGCCACTGCACCATGCTGGCGGCGCCGGGCCCACCGGTCGAGTGTACGTGCATGTGTAAACGGCGTGAGCGCACACGCGTCCCGGCATCCCTCAGCGAGTGCCCCGATGTTTGGAGGCGTCGCGCATTCGACGTGGATGCCATGACTGCCGCTGTCGGGCCCCACCGAGCGGAGTCTGACGAGACCGGGAAACGGTCGAGTCGGCGCTGGCGCATGTGTTCTGGCCGTGCGCAGGGGCCTAAGAGTGGTGCGTCCATGCTTGTGCTCCGGGGCGCCAGTGGAGGAGACTCGAACGGTACTTGGAACGCCGTTTCAGACGAGTCTCGACGTTTTCGGGTAATCCTGCAAAGACTCCGGTTAGCGAGGCGTTTGAATGGCCATTGGCCCTGTGCAGCTCATCGTCGTGGGCTTCAATCACCCCGAATTTCACGGCGAGATCATCGCGGAGCTCGAGCGTCTGCACGACGAGGAAACGGTACGCGTGATCGACGCGCTTGCCGTTCACAAGGACGCCGACGGAGAGATCGAGGTGCAGCACCTCAGCACCCTCAGCAAGGAAGAGGCGATCGAGGTCGGGAGCAAAATCGGCGCTCTCATCGGCCTCGGGATCGAGGGCGAGAAGGGAGCCGAGGAAGGCGCGGTGCTCGGCGCCGAGGCTGCAGCCGATGGGGTCGAGGTGTTCTCTGACGAGGAGGCGTGGGATGTCCTCGAGGAGATTCCGAACGACTCGGCAGCGGCACTGGTTCTGCTCGAGCATCACTGGGCGGTCCCGTTGCGCGACGCGATTGCGCGCGCCGGCGGCTTCCGAATCGGTGACGGCTTCATTAGCCCGCTTGACCTGGTCGGAATCGGGCTCATGTCGGCTGAGGAGGCGCAGGCGCTGCATGCCAGCGAGACCGCCGGAAGAGTCGGCTAGCCGAGCCCCAACCTAGGAGGTGTGAGATGTTTGCATGTCGCAGAGTTGCGCGCCGTACGTCTCGGCGCGTCGCCCGCCGACGCTAGAAGCGTGCATGCTCGGCCGCGTTACCAGCGGCCGAGCGGCATATCTAGTGCCATCTTCCGGCGGGGTGGGCAGGATCGCCCGAATTGGGGGAATGACGGGCTGACGAAGGTGTTTAGGTTCGGGCGGCGCGGACGGTGTAGCCAGCGGGACGGGGGCGGCGGAATGATGGAGCACGCCCAGCAGGCCGGAATCACGATCCCGCCGCGAACCGACCGACCGGCGGCACCCCCGTCGGCGGAACAGATCATCGCGTTCCCGAGGACCATCACGGCGCGATTCTTCCCACTCCTTGCCATGACCACAGCAAAACGCTCCCAGTTCGCACGAGTGACGTCAACCATGAGACGGGGGAGCGGTTGGACAGAACACTTCGATCGCAACGGTTCCGAACCTGCGCGAAGTGGTCGGAGGGTCGGCACGCCAGCGCAGCTTCCCGAAGCCGGTCGCCGACCCGAAGGCTACCTGTAGGGTGACGGTGGATCGTGGTCTGCGTAGGAGTCCGGCAGCAGCGGGAGTCGGAAAGATCATGCGACTTGGATGATGGCTGCGGAGCGTGTCTGGCGAAGCGTCGTCGCGTGGCGAATCCGAACCCGACGCAGAGTAGGGTTCGCACGCCGAGGGTGTCTGTTGGCGTCGGCGGTGTTCGATGGTCGGAGAGCGGCGCGTGGGTCAAGTCTTCGTCTTCTCACTGACGGCCGCGCTGAACCCTTCGCTGCTGACCGCCGTGACGGTCATGCTGACGCTAGACAGACCGAGGCGGCTGCTAACGGGCTACCTGCTCGGGGCGCTGGTCACCAGCATCACCTGCGGTCTAGTGCTCGTGTTCGCGCTACCGAATTCGAGCACGTCGAGCACCGCCAAACACGGTGTCGACCCAACCCTCAACATTGCGCTCGGGGCGCTCATTCTCGTGATCGTCTTCGTCGTCGCAACCGGTCGTGACAGCCGACGCCGGGCGTGGAGCGAGCGCAAACGCGAGCGAGCCAAGACCAAGGCACCGCCGCGGTGGCGGAGCCAGCTGAGCAAGGGCTCGGCCCGCGACACGTTTGTCGTCGGGGTGCTACTCAGCTTCCCGGGGGCGTCCTACATCGCCGGGATGGATCTGCTGCACAAACAACAGCTCGGGACCGCAGGCACGGTGATCGCCGTCCTCGCGTTTAACCTGATCATGCTCAGCCTGTTGGAGCTGCCGCTGCTCGGATATGCGACCCGGCCGCAATGGACCGCTGCCGCCGTGCAACGCTTCAGCGACTGGCTCACCCGCCGAGGCGGACGGGTCGCCCTGATCGCCGCCACAACAGCCGGCGTTCTCCTGATCGCCCGCGGACTCATCAACTGGTGAGCTGGGCGCAGCACGACTCGACGACCCGCGCTCGACGACCAACGAGATCGCCGTCGTCGCGGCCGTGCTCATCCTGATCGGGTGATGCGTCAAACGCGATCGCCGACAGGATCGAGCGAGACCAAACCGGGATAGGACCGACACGGCCAGCCGGGGAACGAGGAGGCGCATGTGAGAGGCACCGGGCGGGTGGTGTTCGTCGCAGTTCTGTTAGTGATCGCGGGCATCCTCAACGTCATCTGCGGCATCGCGGCGGTCAGTAACGCCCATTTCTTCGCCAACACCCAGTACGCGTTCTCGAGCCTGCACACGTGGGGATGGATCACCATCATCGTCGGCATCATCCAGCTCACCGCCAGCGCCTCTCTGTTCGGAGGCGGAGGCTACGGCCGGTTCATCGGCATCTTCGCCGCGAGCATCGGCGCGCTCGAGTCGCTGCTGTCAATCGGCGGGACCCACCCATGGTGGTCGCTGGCGATCTTCGCCCTCTGCGTGTACGTCCTGCACGGCCTGATCGTCTTCGGGGAAGACCTGGCCGCCACAACCTAACCACCGCGTCAGCGCCTCAGAGAAGACCGAGCGAAGCTCCACATCTAGTAGGTGAAGCTCGCCAACGCAGGGAGGTCTTCAGGGGCACCGAACTACTCGAGGGTGGGAACGCAACCGCCTACTCGTCGATCCGAGCGGTGGCTCGAGAAGCGCATCGAGCGCAAGGGCCTGCGTCCCCGCGACGCCGCGTACCTGATCGCGGTCTTCTGGACGATAGCTGTGCTGGCGTTCGGGGTGGTCGAACGTCTCGTGGACCCGAAAACGTTTCACAGCATCTGGCTAGGGATGTGGTGGGCGGTCGAAACGGTGACGACGGTCGGCTACGGCGACATCGTCCCTGACCAAACGGCCGGCAAGATCATTGCGGCGTTCCTGATGGTCGGGGGTCTGTCCCTGATCGCGGTGGTAACGGCCGCGATCACCAGCGGCTTCGTGTCCCGGGCGGACGCCCAACGGCAAGCCGCCGGTGAGGACCCCGTCATGCAAAAGCTCGAGGAGATCGCCGCAGAGCTCCAGGCTGTCAGGACGGAACTCACTCACCTTCGGTCAACGACCGGCACCGACGACTCCGCCTGAACATCGTTTCCGGGTTTAGCTCACCAGTTCAGCTATGCCCTTCACGATGAGCGCGCCGCCGAGCACCGCGAGCGTAATCACCGCCGCCTTGTGGCCGTTGCGGCCAGCCCACGCTTTCGCTCGCTCCACCGCTCCGGGGGTCCAGTCCGGAGCGAACGTGTAGCCGACCAGCGGAATCTCGAGCAATATCAGCATGACCAGGTTGAATCCGATCACGGTTAGAACGGTGGCCGGCGTGCTCAGGTTCTGCTTCTCGATGTGACTGAGTCCCGCCAGATACGAGCCGCCAGGGAGGGTCAGTACCGCTCCGACGACGAATGTGGTCCGCGCCGAGCCTTTGCTCAGAGCCTGCTGCCACCGCGGCGGGCCCTTCTCCTCCTTCGGGCCTTTGCGCGCTTGCCGGCGTTCGGCGATCTGCTTATCACGTCCTGTGCCGAGCACCACGGCCGCGACGAGCAGGATCGCTCCGAGGGCCAGATCGACGGCCGGGCTGACCGTGTTCTGCGTGGTGCTGACGGAGCTTGAACCCTTCAGCGCGAACACGATCACGAGCCCGAGCGTGATGCTCGTCATCAGCGCCCCGAGCAGGTAGCCCAGCATCAGCCGTTTCGGGTTTGGGAGCAGCAACATCACCGTCGAGGCGCCGACGAGAACCGGGTTCAGCGCCGCCGCCAGCGAGAGGAGAAAGACGCGACCCATGACGTATCAGACCTGCTTAGTAATCGTGGTTCGTGGCCCGAGGCCTGGTGACGGGCGAAGGGTTAGTCGTGGGACAACTGGTCGATGCAGACCACAACAGCGAGTATCAACGCGTCGTCCTGGCCGGGAGCAAATCTCGACCCTGTAGGTGTCCCGAACGCGGACCAACGCTTGGAGACCTCAGCGACGTGGTCACCGTCGCGCTCGATCTCCATCGTGTCCCGGACGTTCAGGGCCTTCTTCTCGACCTTGAAGAACTCTTTGCCGGGCGGGTCCCGCAGGATCAGCGTGCCCCGGAGGCGGAGCGCATTGCCGTCGACCTTGAACGCTCGTTCGCCCGCCTGGCTCTCGATCCAGAAGTCCTCGCCGATCGAGAATATCTACTCGCGCGTCTGGGTACTCCGTCTGATCGGCATCATGATCGGGTCTGGGTAATGGCATCAAGGCCGTCGAGAATGCTTCTAGCGCGCCTGCGGCGCATCACCCCATGCGGGTGATCCGCGAACACACTGACGCGTGGTGGGAGTCATGAACCGGCGTCGATGCGCGCTGGCTACGCCGACGCGACCGCGGCCGTTAGCGCAGCGCGCCGCAGGCCTCCGGTCAAGCGCCTGGCAGGCGGTGTCGCTGAGGGTTCCCACGACTGAGACCGTCGACGACAGTCGCCGGCGACGCACCTCTCGGCGAGGTCTGTGGCACCAGTTGCGCGGGAGTACAGAGTGCCTGGCCTACCAGTTTGGGTCCTCTACTCAGGAGCTAGCCGATCGCAACCGCCGCGGTGTTGGAGACCCCGGTTTGCTGCCTCAGGAAGATGATGCTGCTCGCGAGAACGAAGATCAGGAACAGCACGAAGCCGATGATGTCGAGGACCAGCCCGAACGAGGCGATGACGCCGCCGAGGCCGAAGGCTTGAAGGAAGAACATGAGTCCGGCGCCGATCGACACCCATCCGAGCCAGCGTGGCAGGACGCCGCTCTTCAACACGATCAACCCTGTTGCCAGAGCAAAGAGGCTGCCGAACACATCGGCGACGCTGTCAAATGCATAGGTCGTGAGGTACAGCGAGTAGGACACGCTCTGGTCGTGGTGTGCGCCGTAGGCCGCTAGCTTGGCGCCGACCAGGCCGGTGATGCCGATGTCACTGACGGCGTGGAGGGCCACAAAGAGCGCTCCGCCGGCCAGCACCAAGGGGGCGAGGATCCGGGGCCGGTCGGGCGTGCCGCGCAGCTGGTTGTAAAGGCTCCAGAGGTAGATCAGAAAACTGAAGGCGTAGACGACCGACAGGCATGCGATCACCACTAACCGCGCGCGGTGCTCGTAGAGCGCAGTCGCCATCTTCCCGGCTGAGTCGTTCTGGGTCAGGCCGACTCCGATCGCGACCACGGATTCCGCGACGAGCGCGATGACGTAAACGATGCCCGCCACCCACGCGTAGCGCTGCCAATCCCTCGCCCCCCGAGACGTCGCCTCGTTGCGGTCCGCCACTCCTGTCGCGCCCATGCCGGTCATGTCGGACGTCGCGGTCATGGCTGCCCCTCTCTGTCGGTCTCAGGCCGGAGAAAACGTGACCTTTCTCCGCACCTCGGTCCCGAGACACCTGAGCCCCGACACTACTGCCGTTGGACGAAACTAGCAAGCCATTTCTAGAAAATTGTCATCTATATTTTGTCCGATGGGCGAGTGGAGCTTTTTGACCAACCACGCCCGCGTGCTGGTCTGCATCGCGCGTGATCCGGGTGTCCGCCTGCGCGAGATTGCGGATGTGCTCGGCGTGACCGAGCGCCGGGCGTTCGGGATCGTCAACGACCTGACCGAAGCCGGCTACGTGGTCAAGGAAAAAGACGGCCGTCGCAACCGGTACCGGATCCAGAACCACCTGCCGCTGCCGGGGCCCGTCGGTCGAGAGCCGACCGTAGGCGAACTGCTGGGGGTGCTCGTAGACACGAGCGCAACGGAGTCCCCGGGGCGACCAGGCCAGGACGGCACGTCGCGCCGACAAAATCGAGGCGCGACCGCACAAAGGACCAGCTCGGCGAAGCGGGGGTGAGCGGCCTGACGGTCCTGTTCGTCGTCCTCGCTGTGGTCTTGACGGTGCCCGTGTATGCGTTCGCGGTCCGGCGTTTGCTGGGTCTGCGTCTCTCGCCGTTGCGTGCGTGGATCGGTGGGCTGATCGCGTTGGCGTGCGCCTCGCCAATCATCACGGCGATCGGTAGCTCGATTGCCAAGCACAACGGCAGCTGGTCGTTGCTGCCCGCGGTGTGGTTCGTGATCCTCGGGGTGGCGATCGCGCTGCTGATCGGGATGCTCGTGCTGGTGATCTTCGAGGCGCTGGTGCCGAGCGGCGCGATGCCGGGGCCGCTGTACCTGATCCGGGCGTGGCGCAAGCGGGTGCGGCGGGTCCGCCACTACTCGCGGCGTTACGTTCATCAAGCTCGGACAGATACTCGCGACGCGGCGAGACTTGCTCCCGGTCGAGTTCACCGACGAGCTGAGCGGACTGGTGCCGCTGCTGCGCCGCCTGCCGCGTCGCCTGGACCGCATTGGCGGCTCCCTGGAGCACGGTCGACTCGGCGTCAACGTCCGCCTGCTGGGCCGACGCGGGCGACCGGCGCTCCGTAACCGCGCTCGCACACGAGTTCATCCTCACGTTCCTGGCCGCCACCCTCGGCGTGATGGCCGTGCTGATGCTCGGTCTCCACGGCGGCCCGATCGTAACCCACCGAGTCACGCTATACGCGTTCATCGGCTACTGCCTCCTCGTGTTCGCCGGGATTCTTGCGCTCCGCGTACTGTTACTTGTGTTCCGCCCCGGCGCAGACTGACCCAGCGGAGTGAACCGGCCGACGTTCGTCATCCTGGACTGCGCGCTCGCCCGACAACTGCGCCGCCCGAGCACCGTTGAGCGGCATCGCGCGTCGTCACGGCCTTCCGGATTCGGATGATGAAAGAAGCGTCTGGCTGTCCGCGTGCGGCCAGCAGCGATCGGGTCGTGTCGCCGAGCGAGATGAGTCCTCTGTGCATATGGGAGAGCGAGGTCACCCGGCCCGTCTCGCGGGCCGGATTGGTTCATCTGAGGCGGGGGTTGTGTTTGGTGGCTGGAGGAGTACGGTGGGAACCTGGAGCGCCTTCGCTCGCCGCCTCGGCTCGTTGATACCGCGACAGAAGTTCCGCGGGTCGCAGCCTCGTTCGACCGCGTGAGCCCTAACTGAACGAGTATGCGAGTCGACTGGAATGAACAACCCTTGGTTGGAGGTCATCGAGGTGCGCGATGCCGGGAGGGTCCGCGCGCGTCTCCGTCGAGAGCTCGATTTGGCTGACGCACCAACGGCGAGCGAAAGCCTTCGGAGGCTCCGCGAGCGCGGCGATCCGGTTCTGCTCGAACTCGACGAGGTCGAATTCATCGACATGAGATGAACACGCTCAGCACAAAGCTGCCGCGCTCGCCTGATTCGGTCGGCGCCGCTCGCCGGCTCGTGAACGGCCACACCCCTTCGCTTGACTCTCAGCAGCGACGTGACGCCGTTCTCATGGTCTCGGAGCTGGTCACCAACGCCGTTGTGCATGGTGTAGGAGCGATCTCGCTCCGGATCGACGCCGACGGGGACACGGTGCTAATCGAGGTAGCCGACGACGGGAACCGAGTGTTTGCGCCTAGTCCGGGGCCTAGCGCTCACGGCGGTTGGGGGCTGCTGATCGTCGAGCAGCTCGCGGATGACTGGGGGGTTCTCGAGGGCAGCACCCGGGTCTGGTTCCGGGTCGGGCGGCCGCACCCGTTGCGATGACCGGCCATCGAGCGCCGCAACCCTGGGCGTCAGACCACGTTCTCGGCCCGTAAAGTCTGCCGCCCGGGGGTCGCTGCCTAACCTTTCCGAACGGTGGCCCGGCCGTCGAGACCCGGCGACGCGGACGCGATCGGCCAAGACTCTCGTCAGCGCGCCACGCCCGACATGATCACAATCACGCGGTGCTCGCGACGCAGCTGGCCGCCGATCGTCAACAGACCGGCGAGTCCAGCCGATCCCGTGGGGCTGACGTGGTAGCCGGCCGCCGTGGCGAGCTCGTGGGCGCGCCGGATCTCGGCCTCGCCGGCGACGATCGGAGAGCCGCCGCTCTCGACCATCACCGACACGTCGGCGATCCAGTCGTAGGTCTCGTCGTCGAGGATCCCGTCCGCCAACGAGTGCGGGTTCGGCCACGGGCGCATCACGTGCGACCAGTGGCGCTCGGGATGATCGAGGTCGGGGATTCGGCTCCAGGCCTCGGCGAGCGGTGCGCAGCCCTCGGCCTGGACCGTATCGAGCCGCACGTGGCTGCCCAGCCCGGCGCCGACACAAGCGGCCAGTGCTCCCCCGCCGACCTGCACGATCACTCGCCAGTCGCCCGTTGCGGCGGCGTCGACGAGCTGCGCGTCGAGCTCCCATCCGATCGTGCGCCCACTGTCGAGGCAGATCGCGTTCTCTGGACCCTGCACGGTGAACGGCACGGCACCATCGCCGACGGCCTCACGGAAGCGGAGCATCGCCGGGTCGCCGGGCGCGTCGTCACTCCTCCGCTTGCACCGGTGGATCCGGGCGTCCAACGAGTGAAGCAACGCCCCAACCTCGTCGCTCATCCACATGGGGACGAACACGTCGAGCGGCCAGTCGACCAGCTGCGACAGCGTGGCGGCGGCAACTGCGGCGTTGCCGCAGGAGGCGATCGCGAGCGGGGGGCGCTCGACGAGCAGGCCGAGATGCTCGGCGGCGAGCAGGTGTGCCAGGACGCCGATGAGGTGGCGCGCCTTGTGCGAGCCGGCCACGTTGCCCGTCTCATCCTTGACCCACACCTCGCCGGGAATCAGTTCGGACAGCTCTGGTGAACGACGCAACGGCGTGACCTCGAAGTGGCTCGCGACACGCTGCGTGAGCTCGATGCAGTCGTCCTCCGACATCCCGTTGGCACGCGCGAACGCCCACCATGCCATCCGTGGACCGAAACGGACGAACGGGTTGGGGTCGTCGATCTCGTCCGCACGCTCGCCGGCTTCGACGAAGTGCAACACATGGTGCGGATCGGCGAGCGTCGCGTTCGGACAACGCCAGGGGAAGGGCGTGCGCACATCGAGCACCGCATCGCACACGACGCAGCGATAGGCGACGATCACAAGGATCCTGAGCCAGCGGCCACCTGGGCGTTGAAGTCGTCGATCAGTTCGTCCCACACCCCGACGTACCGGCGCAGCCCGCGCCAGAAGTCCTGGCTCCGGCGCTGCTCGAACAGCTCGATCGGCGTGCCCTGCTGCTCGACCCAAGTGAAGTAGCCGAGGTTGAAGACGCGCCGGCGGTCCGCCTCGGTCATGTCGATCATGTTCTCCGTCGATACGTGAGCGAGATGCTGGCCGAACGCTTCGGCGGCGTCGGTGTGGCTGTACTCGCCGCCGTATCGCCGAGCGATCGTCTTGGCCCGCTCGCTGGGGTACATCGCACCGCCGTCAGTAGCGACCGTGATCACCGCGTCGTCGGTGCCGAGGTCGAGCAGCTTCGCCGTCTTGATCGCCGCCAGCAAGTTGCACGTGGACGAGAAGCCGAAGTGGCCGAGGGCGTCGAGCGTGGCTTCGTCGACGCCCTTGCAGCGGCTGAGGTACTCACGCCCCTGGTCGGTGTTCCACAGCACGTCGAGCTCGTCGGTGGCGACGTCGCTGATCGCACACACGACGTCGGTGTTCGTCACGTTGTGGATTAACGGGATGTGCTTGTCGCCGATCCCTTGGATGTTGTGCTCGCCGAACCCGTTCTCAAGCATCGTCGGACACTCGAGCGCCTCGACGGCGACGATCCTGGTGGCGTACTCGTCCTTGAGCCGGTCGCCGGCAGCGATCGTGCCGGCCGATCCGGTGGCGGAGGTGAACGCCGCCAGCCGGAGGTCGCGACCACTCGCGGCCCGCACGTGCTCGAACACGTGCCCGAGGGCGCGGCCCGTGACCGCGTAGTGGCCGAGGTGGTTTCCGAATTCGCTGAACTGGTTGAGGATGAAGTTGTCGGGATCCTCAGCGAGTGCGTTGCAGGCGTCGTAGATCTCCTTCACGTTCGACTCGGTGCCGTAGGTGCGGATCACGTCCTCGGTCGGGTTCTCGCACCATCGCTCGAGCCAGTCGAAGCGCTCCTGGCTCATCCCCTCGGGCAGGATCGCCACGCCGCGGCTCGCCATGATCCGGCTGATCCCGATCCCGCCCCGCGCGTAGTTGCCCGTCGACGGCCAGATCGCCCGGTGACGCGTGGGATCGAATTGTCCGGTGACGATGCGCGGCGCCAGGCAGGCGTAGGCGGCGAGCACCTTATGGGCAGTGATCATCGGGAACCGGTCGCCGAAGGCCACGATGATGGGGCTCTCGACGCCCGTCAGCTCGGGCCCGAGCACCACGTGGTCGGGCACGTCAACGCGGCTGCCCGCGAGGTCGTTGTACCAGTGCACCCGCCAGAGGTTGCGAACGTCTGGTCCCTGCGGGTCGGCGTCGCCAACGCGCTCGGCGTGGTCGAAGTTCGAGGGGGCGGCGAGTGCGGCAAAGGTCGGCAGCGTGATGCCGCGCTCACGGAAGCGCTCCACGCTGCGAGTCAGCGAGTCGGCGTCGACGACCCGATCGGCGAGGCCGAATTGGCTCTCGAGCGCCTCGCGGTGCGAGTCGGTGACGGTCACGACTGGCATGTTGCCAGACGACCCGATCCAAGGTCCCTGACCGATCACGCGGGCAGCAGCGCGACGTCCTCGCTGTTTAGCGGACAGGTGAGGAGTAAGCCCGCGGTGCGCGAGGCGTCCTTGCCAGTGGGCGACACTGAGCGGAAACGCTTTTCGAGTCACCACGCCCGATGCCGCAGATCGTGCGGTTGCCATACATCTCGTTCAAGGTGGCGAACAGCGAGACGGTGACCGTCCAGTCACGAGTCGCGGGGGATCGCTCTGCTGGACGACTCCGAGGTTCATGGTCTACCCCACTCCCCGTGACGTGATTTCGTCGGCGTTCGCCAGTACGTGATTCACGGTCCGCCCGTAGGCGTCGATCGCGACGCTGAGCGCCTCCCCGGAGGAATCCTCGATGGACGCGTGCGAGATCGGAGGGTCCGATTGAGCGAAGATCATCGCCGTCGGGACGACCCGGCCGATCTCGGTCGCGTCGTGCAGAGGACCACTCGGAATCGGCTCGTGCGCGCCACCACCAGCCTGCTCCACGCCCAGCTGCGCCATCTCGACGAGTCGGGCGTCGAACGGAGTCGGGGCAGTGCTGAAGACGTGACGCACCTCAACCGTGCAGTTGAACTCCTCGGCACTCCTCTGGGACGCCTCCAGCGCCTCGGAGAGCATCGCCGCGAGCTCCACCGGGTCGAGGTGCCGCTGATCGAGCTGCATCTCGGTGCGACCAGCGACGGCGGTGATCACCCCGGGCGTCGAGTGCATGCGGCCAACGGTGCCGACCCCGTTGTGCGCGATCGCGCTCTCCCGGATCGCCAGCGACGCCCGCGCGGCGGCGGCCAGCGAATCCTGGCGCAGCCGCATCGGCGTCGAACCGGCGTGCGCAGCCTGGCCGACGAACGTGATCAGGTGGCGCTCGACGCCGACGGTACCGCTCACCGCCGACGCCAGGCGGGCGCCGTCGAGGAGCACGGGGCCCTGCTCGATGTGCAGCTCGAGATATGCGACCGCCCCGTCCAACCGCCGCGCCGCGGGGCTGGCGCCGTCAAGGTCGATGCCGCACGCGGCGAGGGCGTCGCCCAGCGTGACACCATTGGGGTCCTGGAGCCCGCGAACGTCGTCGGGGTCGAGGTTGCGGGCGCAGGCCGAGGACCCGACCAGGCTTCGCCCGAACCGCGCGCCCTCCTCATCGGCCCAATCGACGAAGCGGACGCCGATCGGCGGCGTGACGCCGGAGCGGCTCAGCTGGCGCACGGTCTCGAGCGCGGTCATCAGCCCGAGGGCGCCGTCGAGCCAGCCCCCGTCGGGGACGGCATCGATATGCGACCCGACGATCAGGAACTCGTCGCGGGCGCCGGCGATCGGTGCCCACAGGTTCCCGGCCTCGTCTCGCTCGGGCCCGAGCCCGCATTCGGCGAGCTTCGCGATCAGCCATTCGCGCGCCTGCGTCCATTCCGGCGTCCACGCCAGCCGCTTGGCGCCGGCGAACCGACCGCCACTCTGGGCCGCCAGCTCGTCGAGGTCGGCGATGATCGCTTGCGGGTCCAGCTGTAAGCCGCTCACGCGACGGCCTGGCGAACGCGTCCGAGTGTCCGCGGAACGAAGCGGCCGTGCCCTGGTTCGGTCTTGATCTCACCCCGGTCGTAGACGAGGGTGCCTCTCGAAAACGTGTGGCGAACGCTCGCACTCGCGGTCTCGCCCTCGTACAGGTCGTAGTCGACGTTCATGAACGACGTCGTCTTGCCGTACGGATGCGGCGCCGCGGGGTCGAGCACGACGACGTCGGCGTCCTTCCCGGGCGACAGCGCCCCCTTGTCGTGCAGGCCGAACCGCCGGGCGATCGTCGTGCTCGTACGATCGACGAGCTGCGAGCGGCTGATGCGGCCCGTCACGACCCCCTCGTCCCACAGCTTGGCTAGACGGTGCTGGATCTGGGCGAGCCCGTTCGGGACGAGGCTGAAGTTGTCAAGGCCTCTCGACTTCTGCTCGTCGTTGAACGGGCAGTGGTCGGTCGAGATGCTCTCGAGGACGCCGCGGCCCACGTAGCCCCACAGCAGCTCGTGGTTGGCCTTGTCGCGGAGCGGCGGGGAGCAGATGTAGCGGCAGCCCTCCACGCCCGGGCGGCGCAGATCATCGATGCTGTTGATCAGGTACTGGACGCACGTCTCGCCGCTGACCGGCGCGCCGCGTTGCTGCGCGGCTTCGATCTCGGCCGCGGCGCCAGCGCACGTGACGTGGACGACGAAGAGCGGCGCCCCGACATGCTCGGCGATCCGGGCAGCACGCCCCGTGGCCTCGGCCTCGACGAACTCCGGTCGGGTCAGCGCGTGGTTGATCGCCGACGTGTCGCCGCGCGCGAGCGCGCGGTGGACGAGCAGATCGATGATGTCGCCGTTCTCGGCGTGCACCATCGTCAGCGCCGTGAGGTCCCGCGCGCGCTCCATGCATGCGGCGAGCTCGTCGTCGCGAACCATGAGCGCGCCCTTGTACGCCATGAAAAGCTTGAACGAGCAGACGCCGGCCTCCGACATTGCCGTCATGTCGTCGAGCACCGGCTCCGAGGCGTTGGTGATCGCCATGTGGAAGCCGTAGTCGACGTGGGCCGCCCCGTCGGCACGCCCCTGCCACTCCTCGAGCGTCGATTGCAGGTTGTCGGGCTGATTCTGGATCGCGAAGTCGACCAGGCACGTGACTCCGCCGGCCGCCGCGGCCTGGGTGCCCGTGTTGTAGTCGTCGGAGGACATCGTGCCCATGAACGGCATCGACAGATGCGTGTGGTTGTCGATCAGACCTGGGAGCACGAAGCAGCCTGCCGCATCGATGACCTCCGTCCCGTCGGGCGTGGTCACGTGGCCAACGGCGGCGATCTTCTCGCCGTCGATTAGGACGTCCCCGTCGAATTCACCCTCGGCCGTGACGACGGTTCCGTTTGCGATCAGCTTCGTCTGAGCCATGCCTCTCTCCTGTAGTCGTCGACGTCGCGGCCAGAGCGCAACCATAGGTCACCACGTGGCTCCGGGCTAGGGCCTGTGCGAAGCTGTGAGGCAACCGCAGCTTGAACGGACCGACGGGGTGAGGCATGAAGGCAGCGGGTATCGATAAGTTCGGCGCTTTTGTGAGAGTCGGCGACTGGGACATCGGCAGGGAGCCGCCAATGGTGCTCGGCGTCGAAGCAGCCGGCGTGATCACCGCGATCGGCGAAGCAGTCAGTCGATGGACGCCTGGTGACGAGGTCATGACCCATGCTGTCCCAGTTCGAGATCAAGGTTCGTGGAGCGAGCAGTTGATCGGGGCGGGATGATCGCTGCGCTAGCTCTCCTGCGCGGGACCCGGGTCATCGCCACTGCCGGCCCGACAAGCGCCAAGCGGCTCAGCGACTTGGGGTGGAGACCGTGTTCGACTACCACGATCGTGACTGGCCGGGCGCGGTCCTCGCCCTAACTCACGGCGTCGGGGTGGCAGCGGCGGTCAACGCCGCCGGCGGGGGGGAGCCTGCGCGCCCGCGGCGCCGTCGTGCTCCAACCATAATCTTCCGCCGAACTCCGATCAGCGACCGAGCACTTCCTCGAGGAATTGGATCGCGCGTGGATAGGCGTCGAGTTGGTTGGCGAGCCGCGCGAGGCCGTGTCCTTCGTCGTCGTAGATCCGCAGTTCGTGCTGAACACCTCGTCGCTCGAGGCTGGCCACGAGCTGCTCCGCCTCGCCGAGCGGGACGCGCGGGTCGTTACGACCGTGGATCACGAATAGCGGCGCGCGGATCGCGTCGACGTGGGTCAGGGGTGACGCTTCGCGCAAAAAGTCGCGGTCGTCCGTGAGCGACCCGTACTCCCGTTCCCGATGCGCACGGCGGTACTCGGAGGTGTTCTCGAGAAACGTGACCAGGTTCGAGACGCCCACGATGTCAACGCCCGCGGCCCAGAGCTTGGGTTGAAATGCGAGTCCCGCGAGGGTCATATAGCCCCCGTACGAGCCGCCCCAGAGCACCGCGCGCCCCGGGTCGAACCCGAGCGATTCAAGAGCCGCGTGAACTGACTGCAGGTCGCGCACAGAGTCAAGCCGCTTGGTCGTGTCGTCGAGCGACGCGTACCGCTTCCCGTACCCGGTTGAGCCGCGCACGTTGGGCACCACCACCGCATAGCCAACTGCCGCCAAAGCCTGGATCCCAGGATCGAACAGCCGCATCGCTTGAGCTTCGGGTCCACCGTGCACGTCGACCACGACCGGGGGCCGCGACTCCGCCGAGCGGGGGCGAAATATGAACAGAGGGATTCGCTCGCCGTCGAAGCTCTCGACCTCACCGAGCTCCGGCGCCACGAGCGCTTCGGGCGCCAGTTCGGTTCGGCTGTTTGTGAGCCGACGCGTCCCGCCACCGCTTAGATCGTGGCTATAGATGTCGCCGGCCAGGCGCGGCGTGCTCAGTGTGTAGTAGATCCGCGACCCATCGGCGCTTGCGATTGGCGGCTCCAGGAACCAGGCTTGGGTGACGCCCGGCTCGGGAAGTGGGATATCGCCGCCGCGCGCACCGGTCCGCGGGTCGTAGGACCACATCGTGCTCGCACCGTCGCGATTCTCAATCACGACGATCGCGCTGCCGGCCGACACGACCTCGCCGTCGAACCGCTCGCCGGTCCCGCGCACGGTCGTGGTCTCACCCGCGTCCAGATCGTGGCGAACAATTGCGGCGAACTCCCTACCAATGTTCGAGGAGGCGTAGAAGACCGAATCGCTCGCCCACGCTGGCGGCCCGACCAGCGCCGCCTCGCTCGGATGCGAAAGCGGGATCCGCGCCTCGCCGGAGGCCACGTCGATGAGCACCAGATCGAAGTCCAACGGTCGCGGGCCCGGCCGCAGCGCCGAAACGAACCGTCCGTCCGGAGAGAAGCCCGAGGCGGGCTGATACCAGGCGCCGCCGGCGTGCAGCAGACGGTGCTCGGCGCGCTCCAGGTCGCACACCCACAGGTCGAAGTCGACACCGTTGGCGCGATCCGAGACGTACGCGAGCGTGCAACCGTCCCGCGAGATGCCCGCGAACTCGTGCCCGAACCGCGGCTCGCTCGTGAGCGCCCGCAGACGGTCAAACCCCTCCACGGTTGCCGCCGCGGCATCATCAAGGTCGATCACGTAGAGCTGGTGCCGCTCGTCTCCACCCTGGTCGATCGCCAGCACCGCCCGACGGGCACCGGGCACGTAGTGCGCGCTCGCGACCGGCTCAGACAGCGAGGTCAGTCGGACCAGATCGCCCGACACAAGTTCGCAGAGCTGCATCGTCCCGCTGGCATCGCTGCGCACCAGAACGCGCTCCGGCGCATCCTCGCCAAGGTCGACGTCGGCGAGGAGCGTCCTCCGGGTGCGCAACAAAGCCCGGACAGGATCGGGCGCCAGCAGGTTCGTCACAACACCATTTTGACGCGATCGTTGCGTCGCCGGTGACACCGTCGCCTACAGCTCGTTGAACGAGATGCTGTCGTAAAACGCCGTGCCGTCTACGACCGGGCCGTCGCGGAGCGTCAAGAACCACGGCGGCGAGGGCCTAACGCCCACCGCGCTGCCGGGAGTCTCGGTTGTGTGCTCGCCGACGACGAGCGAGCCGCTCTGTGGGATCGCCGAGCCGACCCTCGCAGTCGTTGCGCAGGGCGCCAAGGCGACGACGCTGAACGGGCGAACCTTTACCTACGGGGCCGGCCAGTTCCTGGTCGTGTCGGTCGACCTGCCTGTGACGGGGCACGTCACACAGGCCAGCGCTGAGCAGCCGTTCCTCGCCTGCGCGCTCGAGCTACGCCCCTCGATGATCGCCGCACTGCTGCTCGAGGCAGGGCCGCCCGCGATCGGCGAACCGGAGGCCGTCGACGGTGTGCCTGCAGGCATCGCGGTCAGCCACGCATCACCGGCATTGCTGGACGCGATCGCCCGGCTGCTCGCGCTGCTCGACGCGCCTCACGACGCCGCCGCCCTGCCGTCCGGCGTCGAGCGCGAAATCCTGTGGCGGCTAATCACCGGACCGCAGGGCGCGACCGTACGGCAGATCGGACTGGCCGACAGCCGACTCGCGCATCTGGCCCGCGCGATCCGCTGGATACGCGGCCACTACAACGAGACGCTGCGCGTCGAGGAACTCGCGTCCCTGGCGACAATGAGCGTCTCCTCTTTCCATCGCCACTTCCGCGCGGTCACCTCAATGACGCCGATTCAGTTCCAGAAAGAGATCCGGCTGCACGAAGCGCGGGCACGACTCCTCGCCGAGCCTGGTGATGTCACCGGCGTCGGATTCGCCGTCGGGTACGACAGCCCGTCTCAGTTCAGCCGCGAGTACCGCCGCATGTTCGGGGTGCCACCGAGCCGCGACGCGCTATCGCTCCGCGGCGCCGCCGTACCGACGTCGATCTAGGCGCCAACGGCCCCGCGGGTTCCCAACGGGCGGCGAGGGATCGCGGAGTTCTTCGACAACTCTTCTTTGCCCGCAGAGCAAAGCTGCCGATACGTGGACAGGTGTTCGGGACGGTCTTCAGACCGCTCGGAGGCGATCAGCACCCGAGACGGCAGACCGTCTGGCGGACCTCCGCGGGCAGCGCGCCCGCGAGATCCAACCGCCACGCACGACGGCAACTACCGGCGTATCGACTCACTCGGGGTTTCAACCCAAACGCCTTTCGAGGCGAATTTTCAGAACCAGATCCACCGGGCGGGGCGGCCCAACGGATTGTGCCAGCAGAGGAATGATCGAATGACTGAGCCAACTGCCCAACGTATCGCTGCACGAGGGCGTGAACGTTCTCACTACAGCGAGATCGCGGCGTCGCATGGCTTTCGCGCCAGCCCGGCCGGGGTGAAGAACGACCGGGATCCCGCGATCGCACGGGCAGTGGCGCGAGCCAAGTCGGGCGACATGGACGCCGTCCACTTCCTGTACCTCCGCTACAAGGACAACATCTACGGATACGTGCTGAGCATCGTGCGCGATGCCCACGAGGCTGAGGACGTCACCCAGACGGTGTTCATGAAGCTGATCTCGGCGATCCACAGATACGAGCCTCGCCAGGTTACGTTCACGGCGTGGATCCTCCGAGTGGCGCACAACGTCGCGATCGATTCGCTACGCCAGCGCCGCCCGGTGCCCTGCGAGGAGGTCATCGAGATCTCGCGCGCGGCAGACGACTCAAGCCACGAGGCTCGGCGGGGACTCGAGCAGGCGCTCGAGACGCTACCCGAGGATCAGCGCGACGTAGTCGTGCTGCGCAACCTGGTCGGCCTATCCCCGGCAGAGATCGCCGACCGCATGGGCCGCACCGAAGCCTCGATCCACGGGCTGCATCACCGCGCGCGCGTAGCCATGCGCCGCGAGCTCACCCGGGGGGGTTGCGCCCCAACCACCCGCAGGCCAACCGAAGCCGCCGCGTAGCAGCTGGCTGACTAACGCAGCCAGGCGCCAGCCCACTCAAGCCTCTGAGGGATGGGGGTAGCACGCCTCACCTCGCGGGGGGTGGGGGCTTGGGAGGGGTGCGCTCGGGCCACGGAGACGAACGTCAACGGCGCCGGTGACGACCGCGGACGGACCGCCCCGTCTACTCTGGCTTGGTGTCGCCAAATTGGCGTGCGGCTTCGAGCAGCCCGTCGTGATCGGCGCGGCAGCCGTCGCAGCTCTGAAGGTGAATCGCCGTCCCGGGATAGACGGTCGCGGGGTCTTCGCCCGCGAGCTCCAACTCGACGTAGGCCTCGAGGATGCCCTCACCCGCCGTGCAGCCGGCGTCTCCGTCCGTGGCGCGGAGAAGCTTGTCCAGGTGACGAGGATCGGTCATCGAGCTCCATTTTCCTCGAGCGGCTGCTGTCCGGGTTCAAGCCTCCCGGCAGTCGCTCGAGCTCGCGCGCGGTTTGTTTCCGACGAGAGTTCTAGGCGGCCGTACGCGCGACCACATGGCTCTCGAGGAACGCGTTGATTAGCTCGGCGATCTCGGCGTTGTGCGTCGCAGTGGCGAAGTGGCCGGTGTCGAGTAGGTGCAACTCGGCTTCGGGGAGATCCGCCAGATAGGCGTGGGCGCCCTCAGGCGGGAAGAACGCGTCGTTGCGGCCCCACGGAAGGAGCGCGGGTGGCGTGTATGTCCGCATGTACTGCTGCCACATGGGATACAAGGTGACATTGTTCTGGTAGTCGTAGAGCAGGTCGAGCATCACCTGGTCGCGACCGGGCAGGTCCAGGTAGCGTTGGTCTAGCTCCCAGAGGTCCGGGTTGACCGCCGTGGTGTCCGCCACGCCGTCGACGTACTGCGAACGCGTGGCTTGCAGCGTGAGGAAGCCACGGACGGCGGCTTCGCTCGCCGCCCGGTCCTTCCAGTAGGGCATCAGTGCCTGCATGCCCGGGCCGAGACCAACCTCGTAGGCGTTGGCGTTCTGGAGCACGAGTCCCTCGACGCGCTCTGGGTGACGGGTCGCGATCCGGAAGCCGACCGGCGATCCGAAGTCAAACATGTACAGGCTGAAGCGGTCCAAGCCTGCGGCGTCGATGAACGCGTCGATCGCGTCCGCGAGTCGATCGAAGGTGGTTGTCCCGCTCAGCGGAGCGCTTTGCCCGAACCCCGGGTAGTCGGGCGCGATCACGTGACAGCCACCGGCCAGGCGTCCCATCAGCTGGTCGTATTGGGCTGAGGAGCTGGGATACCCGTGCAACAAGAGCAGCGTCGGCGCAGACCGATCTCCACCTTCGCGATAGAAGACCTCGCTGCCATTCGCTTCGATCGTCCGATATGCCGTCACATCCCCTCCCTCTTCGCCAGCCCGGGTCGTGCAGGGCCCATGTGACTCGATGAGCGCGATGGCGACGCCGGTTCTTACCTCCTCGAACGGTGACATCTTCTGCCCGTGCGGTAAGAAGCCCGTCGGCCCAGATACCCACCGAGTGTCCAGGCCTCCGGAAAGGAAGTCCCCCCAATGAGCCAACGACCGATCATCGTGTTCGATGTCAACGAGACCCTGCTCGACCTTGAAACCATGCGTCCCACGTTCGACCGGATCTTTGATGATCCCGCGGCGATGCGGCTGTGGTTCGCCCACCTGATCACGTACTCGGAGGCGCTAACGCTGGCCGGCGCGTATGCGCCGTTCACGGATATCGGTGCTGCCGTGCTGGCGATGCATGCGGCGACCCGCGGCATCACGATCACCGACGCCGACGCCGCCGAGCTCACCGACCGATTTGCCTCGATGCCGCCCCATCCCGAGGTTCCCGCAGCTCTGCGCCGCCTGCGCGACCACGGCTTCCGTCTCTTCACCCTGACCGACAACACGCTCGAGATCTCGGGACGTCAGCTCGAGCAGGGAGGCGTCATCGACCTGTTCGAGCGTCGATTCAGCGTTGATGAGACAGTGCGCCGCCACAAGCCGGCGCAGGAGGCTTATCACTCGGTGGCGAGCGAGCTCGAGGTTGATCCTGGCGACATCTGCCTTATCGCCTGCCATGTCTGGGACACCCTGGGCGCCCTCGCGGCCGGTTGGCAGGCCGGGCTCATTCTCCGAAAGGACAACGCCCCGCTCGACGTGGGTCCGCAGCCGAACTACCTCGGCGACGACCTGGACGCGATCGCCGACCAGCTGATCGCGCGCTACCCAGCCGCGTCGACGGTCGTCGGCTCGGCGATGCGTTGAACATCGAGTTCTCCGCGGTGGGTCGCGCGTAAGAAGCCCTCCGCCGCTCGTCTCTAACCGGACGCTTCGTGCCAAGACCCTTAGAGGAGGCCAGGACATGCCAGTCACCCGTATCGCAATCCGCGAAGGCAAGTCGCCCGAGTACAAGCAAGCATTGATGGACGAGATCTACGAGGCGATGCTCGAGACGGTCGCCATCAAGGAAGGCGACCGCTTCATGGCGATCACCGAGCACGGCGAGCACGAGTTCGCCTACGGACCGTTTCTTGGGATCGACCGAAGCGATGACCTGGTGCAGATTCAGGTGTTCTGGGCACCGGGCAAGACCGTTGACGCCAAGCTCGCGATGTACCGGAGGATCGTCGAACGCCTGACAGAGGACCCGGGCGTCCGGCCCGCGGACATACTGATCTCCGTGGTGGAGACCGCGGCGGAAAACTGGTCGTTCGGGAACGGCGAGACCCAGTTCTACAAGCGTTCCGACCGAGACGCTGCTCCCGCCTGACGCCGGTCCGACGGGCGCCGCGGAGACCGCTCCGCACGACGCCCGGTATCTCGGCGCCGGCGGGACATTTCGGTTCGAGCCGCCCCGGCTGCGCACGACCAGCGAGACAGACGAGCAGCGGCACGCGACATGGTTCGAGCTGTTCTTCGATCTCGTGTTCGCGGCAGCGGTGGCCCAGCTCGGCGCGCCGCTGGTGCGCGAGCCGTCCGCCGCCGTGTTCGCGCGGTTCGCGGCCCTCTTCGTCGTGGTCGTCTGGGCGTGGGTTCTCTACACCCTCTACGCCAACCGGTTCGACACCGATGACCTGATCTTCCGGTTGGCGAAATCCGGCGCCATGCTGGCGATAGCAGCGATCGCGGTGAACCTCCACCTGGTGATGAATGGCCAGGGTGGAACGGTGGGGTTCGCAGCCGGATATGTAGTCCTTCGCTCGTTGCTGATTTGCCTGTATATCCGGGCGCGTCGCCACGTTGTCGGAGAGGGCCGAAGGCTGACCGACATATACATCCTCGGCTACTCGGCCACGACCCTGCTCTGGCTCGTCTCGATCTTTGTGCCGAGCCCATTTCGCTACGTGCTCTGGGGCCTGGCCACGGTGATCGACCTCGCGGTACCCACTCGCGCTTGGGCCGCGCTGAAGGCGCGGTCGGTCGTGATCTCGCACCTCACCGAGCGGTTCGGGACCTTCTTCATCATCGTGCTTGGCGAATCGGTGGTGGCGGTGGTCGCAGGCGTCTCCGGCTTCGAGTTCACCGTCGAATCCTGGATCGTCGCGAGCCTCTGCTTCGTGATCACGCTCGCCCTGTGGTGGATCTATTTCGACCTCGCCGACACCTCCGTTGTCGGGCGAGGAGCGCTCGGGCTTGTCTACGTGTACGCCCACTTTCCGCTGCTGGCCGGAGTGGCCGCGTTCGGCGAAGGCACAAGACTCGCGGTCACCAAGGCGGCGCACGTGTCCCTGAGCGCCGGGGCTCGCTGGGCGCTCGCCGGCGGGATCGGGGCGTTTGCCCTGTCGCTGGCGGCGGTCCACTTGGGAGCCGAATGGACGTCCCTTCGAGACCGGACCTTCCTGGGCCGGATTGGCCTCGCGACGGTCGCGATTGCGCTCGCAGCAGTCGGTGGGCGACTCTCGCCGGTCATCTTCGTCGTGCTCCTTACCGCGGCCGTGCTCGGGCAGTTGCTGCTCGAAGCCTTCACCCCGAGAGGCGGCGCGGCAACGGTGTGGCAGCCCGAGCCGTCCGAGGCCGACTAGCGCCGCGAGCAGAACTAAGGGCCCACGACTACGTCGCGGACCCTAACGCAGGTAGTGCAGTCCTTCGTCCCAGGCATACCGCCCCAAGGCCGGCAGAGACGAGCGAGCCACCGAGATGCCGTACTCGGGCTCACTCCGTTTGCCGATGTTCGGACGATCCTTGAGCGGCGGCGAGGCGTTGCGCCACTCGGTGCTCGGCACGAGGTACACAGCAGGATCTTCGGCCTCGGTCAGCAGCACGATCGCCGCGAATCGGTCCGCGGCAGGCTGAAACCGGCGCTTGGTCCAAAAGACGTAACCCCCCACACGCTGCGTCGACACGAACACGTCAAGGGACCGGCCGGAGGGAGTGCTCACCTCAAGGCTGCCGCCGACCAGGCTGGTCGGCGCGTCCACCGTGCACCCCAAGCTCTCGAGGCGGTCGCGAACGATTGTCCTCCCCAGCGCGATGAGCTCGCTCCGGCTCAGCTGCGACCATCGGTCGTCGATCGTCTTGGCGTGTGGACTCATGCGCTTCCGCCTTTCAGATTTGGGGCACGGTTCGCCGCTGTCGCGTGATGAGTGAAACCACCGAGACCGTTCTTACCGACTCGCTGGAGCCGATGCCCTGAGCGGCCGGCGAGGCCAAGCCGCCCAGGGCATGGGTTTGCACCGTCCGGCCGCCGACCTACAGGACCAATCTCGAGCCCGGAAACGCTCGCGCTGCCGGCGTTCGATGTGTACAGGTAGCGCCCGTCTCGGACGATCCAGCACGTGGCCCCCTGACCGGTCAGGACCTGCTGCACGGCCGTGAGCGAGCCATCGGGGTCGATCGAGAAGCTCTGCACGGCATCCGGTCCCGGCTCCGCGACGAGCACCTGGCTCGCCGCCCCGAACATGAAGCCGAACGGAACTGTCCCCGGTTCTGCGTTCACCACCGGGGTGCCGGACGGTCCGCCGAATCGGTGCAACCTGAAGACATCGATGTCGTCGCCGTTGGCCTTGGTGGTCACGATGAGATCCCGGCCGTCCGGGCTGAAACCGACCTCGCCGGGAGCGTTGACGAACTGCGGAGTGAGGGTTGGGTCAAGCCGGAGGCTGCGGTTCCAGCTCGGCACCGGGAGCAGGCCCCACCGTGTCTGGATATAGCCTTGGATCCCGCCACCGTCGAGCGCGTTGAGCACGTAGATCCAATCCCCGTGGATCGCAACACTCACCGGGAAGCTGCCGCCGGAGGGGACCGTCTGGATCCGTCTGAGCCCGTCCCCACGAACCGAGAACACGGTCACTGTGTCGCTGCCGGCGTTGACCGCGTAGAGCAGACCGCGCGCCCCGTCATAGGTCAGTGACCCCTGCGAGGCGAGGTGATCCGCGACCGACCCGGCGAGTTGGCCTCCGAGGCCGCCGGTCGGATAAGTCCCGGCCTGGGTGAGCGCTCCGTCCGCGCCGCGCTTGTACGCGACGACCGCGTTGCCATCGGCATTGTTGGTTTGGACAAACACAGCATTCGTCAGATTGCTGAACCAGCTGGGAGCATCCGCCCACGCTCCGGCTGGCAACACAGACAAACCGACGAAGACACTGGTCAGTGCGAGGATGCGTCTGATCTTTCTCACGGTCTCTCCTAATGGTGGCTGTCTCACGGGTGATTGGCTGCGCGGCGCTCACATCACCGTGAGGACCACCTTGCCCGGACCGTTCTTGTACGCCTCAGCCGCGCCGGCCTTCTCGAGCGGGAAGGTCGCGGAGACGGTCGGAGTGAGCTTGCCGCTGGCGGCAAGATTCGCCAACGCGGACATACCCACATCGTCGGCACGCCAGCGCGGTGACGTGGGCGCCGGGCGCCTTCGCGATCTGCACCGCCAGGTGCCCGATCCCGCCGGCCGCGCCGTTGATTAGAACCCGACTGCCCTCCCCGACTTCGGCGGTGTCGACCAGCGCCTGCCAGGCGGTCAGGCCAACCATTGGAACGGCGGCCGCTTCCACATGGTCGAGACGATCGGGCTTACGGACGAAGGCACGCGTGGGGCCGTTGGCGTACTCGGCGTAAGCACCGTGGCCCTGTGGGAACGGGAGCATTCCGAACACGTCGTCTCCCGGCTTGTACAGAGTCACTCCCGGACCTACCGCTTCGACCGTGCCGGATATGTCCCAGCCCAGGACGAAGGGCGGGGTGCCTATCAGCGCCCCGGTTTGCCGGTTGACGGCGTCAATCGGGTTAACGCCGGCTGCGTGTACGCGAATTAGAATCTCGCTGAGCCCCGGTGCGGGGGTCGGGAGGGTGACGAGCTTGAGGACTTCGGGACCGCCGAGCTCGTCCTGGCTGATGGCTTTCATCGTGTCGTTCATTTATTCCTCTCGTCGGTATCGCCATCTGTTCGCCCAGCCCCGGAGCAGGCCGTTTATGCACTGCATAGTGCGCAGCGCCAGCGGTCGTCTTACCGCCCCACCGTCAGCCCCGACCGACGGAATAGTCAGCCGCGGATCGACCTGATCGGCAGCTTGACGTGGATCGCGGTCCCGAGATCCTGGCGGCTGTCGATGTGAATCGTGCCGCCGATGGCCTCAACGCGGTCGACGAGTCCGGTGAGCCCAGAGCCGCCCGAAGCGTCGGCTCCGCCCTGTCCATCGTCGCTGACAGTCAGCTCAAGCCAGCCGTCGCGGCGCGTCGCTCTCACTTCGGCGCGCGATGCTTGCGCGTGCTTAGCGGCGTTCGTCAGCGCCTCTGACGCCACGTAGTAGACAGTGACCTCGACAGGCTCCTCGAAGCGCTCGGTGCCAAGATCAACATGGAGTTCGACGGGAACTCCCGACCGTAGCGCCAGCGAAGCGAGCGCCGGGCTGAGTCCGTCCTCCGAAAGCACCGACGGGTGAATGCCGCGTGAGAGCTCTCGTAGGTCGTCGAGCACATCGTTCACTCCGGTCGCGAGACGCGACAGCCGATCGCGGAGATCGCCCAGCTCGGGAGGCACTGTCGCCTCGGCCAGGGCGCAGCTCTAGCCCTAGGGACACGAGCCGCTGCTGGGCACCGTCGTGCAGGTCGCGTTCGAAGCGCCGGCGGGCCTCGTCCGCCGCCCGGACGAGCCGAGCCCGCGACTGCGCGAGATCCGCGCGGCTCTTGGCATTTGCCACGGCCAGGCCGGCCTGCTGCGTGAACTCCGCAATCCGCGCCTCGGTATCGGACGGGAGCGCCTCTGGCCGGCGCGAAAGCACGGCGATCACTCCCCAGGTCACTCCCTCGACCACGATCGGGCTGGCCACCGCGGAACGGATGCCGAGTTCGCGCACGGTGGCCGCGATCACCCCCGGCGCGCCGCTGTAGTCCTCCTTGCGCCGCGGCGATCCCGTGCGGTGCACCTCGCGAGCCAGGTTCTCCCCTTCGAGCGGTAGCCGCTCGCCGACCGGGAGAGTGATCGTCCCGTCGCTCCAGCCGGCGACCACCGTCGCGCTCGCGTCTGCCTCGTAGCGAAGGATCGCGGTGGCATCAACTTGCAACAGGACCCCAAGCTCCTCGACGAGGGTCGCGAAGAGATCCTCGGGAGAGTGCTCGCGCGCGACCAACGTCGCCACACGTCTCAACGCCGACTGTTCCGCGGCGAGCCGCTCCACTTTCGCTCGCGACTCGATGTTCGAGATCGCTGTGGAAACAAGCTCGGCAAACTGCGCGACTCGATCCTCACTCCCGGGCGGCAAGTTCTCAACCGAGTCCGACGCAACTACCATCGCGCCCCATAATCGCCCGTCGACGATGATCGGGCCTCCGGCGGCGCAGCGCACTCCCTCCTCGTGCAAGATGGCGGCGATCGGACCGCGAAGGCGCGCATAGTCGTCGAGGCGCGCAGGACGACTAGTGCGGAGCACCTCGTCGGTCACGCTCCCCCGCGGCCAAGTAACGCTCGTGCCGGGCGGCAGCCGATCTACGTCCTTGCCGAGTGAAGCGACGACCGTGGTTGTTCCGTCCGACTCCGACCGGACCGTCCGGATGAGCCTGGCGCCCAGGAGGAGGCTGAGCTCCTGTGTGACGAGGGCGAAGACCTGATCGGGCGGTGCCTGCTGAGCGACTAACTCGGCGACCCGACGGAGCGCCGCCTGCTCCGCCGCCAGTTGCTCCACCCTCGCTCGCGACTCGATGTTCGAGATCGCCGTCGAGACAAGCTCTGCGAACTGCGCGACACGCTGTTCAGCCCCCGCAGGATATGCGCCCGACGAACCGGAGTTGACCGTCATGGCACCCCACAGCCGCCCGTCAACCACGATGAGACCTGCCGCGGCCCACCCTGCACCCAACTTGCGCATGACGGTGCCAAGCTGACCGCCGACGCTGTCGTAGTTCTCGATGTGGGCGGGGCGACCGGTGCGAAGGACCTGCTCGATCGCGCTTCCTCCTTCCAGCGCGACGTTTGCGCCCGGGGGGAACGCGTCCTGCGCAGTGCCGCGCACCGCCATGATCGTGACGGTCCCGTCCGACTCGAACCGGCCCGTACCGACCGTGCCAGCGTCCAGCAGGCGATTGAGCTCCTCCGTCACGAGGCCGAACACCTGTTCAGGCGCTGCTTGGCGAGCGACGAGCTCGGCCACGCGACGCAGCGCCGCCTGCTCGGCTGCCAATTGCTCCACCCGCGCTCGCGATTCGATGTTCGAGATCGCCGTGGACACGAGTTCTGAAAACTGAGTGACACGGTATTCCGTTCCGGGGGGCAAGAGCTCTCCAGACCCCACCGCCATCGCGCCCCAGGTTCGACCGTCGACGACGATCGGCCCGGCGGCAGCGGAACGGATCCCCGCGCCGTGGAGGGCCACGGCGAGCGGGCCGCTCAGGAGCGCGTAGTCGTCGACGCGGCCCGGCCGGCCGGTCGCGAGCACCTGGTCGAGAATGCCTCCCTCCGGGCGAGGCGTGTTGGTCCCCGGGGGTAACAGGTCCTCGGGGCCCCCGCGCGCGGCCAGGATCGTCGCGGTCCCGTCCGACTCGAACCTGACGGTCCGCGCCATCAGGTCAGCTCCGAGGACGTGGCTCAGCTCCTCATTGACGAGCGCGAATACCCGCTCCGGCGGTGCTTGCCGAGCGACGAGTTCGGCCACGCGTCGCAGGGCCGACTGCTCAGCGGCAAGCCACTCGATCTGGCGCAGCTCTCCCTCGCGGTGCGCGGCGGCCGAGGAGCGCATCCCGAGATCGCCCCACCGCAACGTGGCCTCGACAAACTCGAGCAGAGCGGCGTCAGTCACCTCGAGCCCCTTCGCGACCGGGTGTGCCTCCTCGCGCACGGTCTCCAGACCAATGCGCCACGCCTGCAGCATTTCGTCGGCGGTTATCCCCTGAGTGAGTCGGGTCTCTCCTGACTGGCTGAAGTGCCGGTCCGCCGGAGTGGGATCGGCGTCGGGATCACGGATCGCCTCCAGGAGGTTGCGCGTGTTGGTCAAGGTGACCGGAAGGAGGGCATCCGCGGGCACCTTGGCGTATGAGGGCAACAGCTCCTGCATGCGCGCGACGCTGCGACCGGCGATTCGCTCTACGTCCTCAAGCAGTGCACCGGCGAGTCTTTGCACGGCGCTTCGGACGTGGTCAGTGGTTGCAGCCATGCCTCTCCTGGTGCAGGCAGGCTAGCGCGCAGCAGGCCCGGGCCAGGTCCGAGCCGCCGGCCGTTCCGATGGCAAAATGACCGCTGCCGGCCGTGGGAGACCTCCGTGTGGTTATCGCAGACGACGACGTCCTCTTGCGTGAGGGCATCGCCAGCCTGCTCGAACGCTCGCCCTTCGAGGTCGTGGGCCAGGCGGGCGACGTGGGCGAGCTGATGCAGCTGGTGCGCGAGCAGCTCCCCGACCTCGTCGTGCTCGACATCCGCATGCCCCCCTCACACACGACCGAAGGTCTCGATGCCGCGCAGGCAATCCGGTCGGAGTTCCCCCAGATCGGCATCCTCGTGCTCTCGGCGCACGTCGAGGTCCACCGCGCCGTGGATCTGCTCTCAGAAGGGCAAAGGGTCGGCTACCTCTTGAAGAGCCGGGTCACGCAGGTGAGCGACTTTCTCGAGACGCTCGAGCGGATCGCCGGCGGCGGCGCGGTCATCGACCCCGCGTTGGTCAAGGAGCTCGTCGCCGCGCGCCGGATTCACGATCCCCTCAGCGACCTGACGCCGCGCGAGCGAGAGGTCCTCGAGCTGATGGCCGAAGGCCGCTCCAACGCAGGGATCGCTCGCCAGCTTTGGGTCACCGAGGGCACCGTCCATAAGCATGTCCGCAGCATCTTGGGCAAGCTGCGGCTCTCCGAGACCGAGGACGATCACCGCCGCGTGCTCGCCGTGATTACGTTCCTCCAGGCTCAATACCGCCCCTCGTCATGAGCTTTGGTCAACAGCCGCTGGATCGCCTCGGCGGATAACTCGGATTTGGGCAGGAAGCCGATCGCGGGACTCGCCGCAATCAGCGTCGCGAAGTCGCCTCCGTCGTGCGTCGAGGTCAGGATGCTGGGAGATCCTCGCCTTTCCGACGTCCCCGCGAGGCGGCGGGCAAGGTCGAAGCCGCTCTCCTGGCCCAGGTCGATATCGATGAGCACCACGTCGGGCTCGACGCGCTCCATCAGGCAGATGGCCTCCTCGCAGTTCGAGGCGACGCCCACCACGGCCACTCCCTGACGCTCGAGCAACTCGCTGGCGGCGCGGAGGACGGCTCGGCTGTCATCCACGATCACGCATCGCAGCGTCACCGCACGGCCCCTTCGCGCACCGGGTGCCCGGCGGTGGCCATTATTGCCCGGAGCCGGCGCCTGGCGTCGAATAGGTTCTTGTACACGGCGTTGCGGTTGGTCCCGAGCTTCACAGCGAGCACGTCGATCGGGACGTCATTTAGAGCAACTGAGACGAGCACTTCGCGCTGGCGGTCGGTCAGCTCGCCGATTGCCTGCGACAGCGCGTCGAGTCGCGCCCGCTGCTCGAGCCAGTCGTCGGGTCGCAGTCCGAGGACGTCGGGTAGCTGGTCCCACTCGAGCTCCTCGCTGCTCGGCGATTGTCGCCGCCACGCGTGCCGCGCAACCTTGGCCGACACCTCGAACATCACGAACTTGTACGCCCAGGTCGTGAAGCGGCTGAGCCCGCGGAAGTCGTCGAGCTTGTCCAGGACATTGATCAGCGCGTCGTCGGCGGCCTGCTGCGCGAGGTCGTCGAACTCGGGACCACCAACGCCCCGTAGCTGGTTGCGGCGTCGCGAGAGCTCGAACGCGGCGACCCGCCTGAGCACGTCATGGAGAGTCCCGAGGGTCTCGTCGTAGCGCGGGTGCCCCACCCTAAGTTGGGCAACCCACTGTCGAGATTCGGCGTCGAGGTCGGCCCGCGCAGGCATGCGAGAAATGGTGACTGGCCGGAACCGTCTCGTCTGCACCACCAGGGCCTATTCGCGTCTTCCCCCTAGCTGGTATGCGGTCAGACGCTGAGCGAGCTTTGCGCGCACATGGACATGGCCCGCCAGTCGGTCTCCAAGCACCTCGCCGTGCTCGAGGCCGCCTAGCTCGTCACCACGGTGTGGCGGGGACGCGAGAAGCTCCATTACCTCAACCCGGCGCCCATCAACGCGATCTCGGAGCGGTGGATCGACCAGTACGACCGCGACCGGGTCCGCGCCCTGGCGGACCTCAAACGAGCCCTGGAGGATCACCCCATGACTCAGACTGGAGTCCCGGGTCGAGCATGACCCTGCATCAGTGGGATCTGGAGATCGCCGATCCGGGCCAGCTGGTACTCGAAGCCGACCCGTATCGGCGGCTCGCGTACACCTGGCACACGTTCACACCGGAATGGCAAGCGCAAGCGGCCGAGCGGGTCGGCTTCCCCAAGGAGTTCCTCGAGCGCGTCGCCGCCGAGCCGCGCTCCAAGGTCTCCTTCGACATCGACGACCTCGGGGAGTTCGTCAAGCTCACGGTCATCCACGACGGCTTCGAGCCCGGAAGCGACGTCTTGGCGACCGTCAGCCAAGGGTGGCCGCACATCCTCTCCAACCTCAAGACGCTGCTCGAGACCGGCGACACTCTGGCCCGGAGCAATGCTCCGGCCGCTTCTTAGACTGACCATGTGACCGTAGCGCTGACGCTGCTCGACGATGTGCGCTGGCGGGGGACGGTCGTCGTGGGCGATCGTCCTCGGGCGCTGCTCGCGGCGTTGGCGGCCAGCGGCGGGCGGACGGTGCGAGGGGAGGAGCTCGTCGAGCTCGTCTGGGGGGAGGAGGCACCCGCGAACGCGACCAAGAGCTTGCAGGTGCTCGTGTCGCGCACGCGGAGCGCCTGCGGACCCGACGTGATCGTGCGCGACGGCGTGGGCTATCGCCTGGGGGTCGAGCCGGGCGAGGTCGACAGCATGCGGCTCTCCGCGCTAGTTCGCGACGCCCGGGTCGCGCTGGAGCGAGACGCCGCGGCGGCCGCCGAGCTTGCCCGAAGCGCGCTCGCGCTCACCGGCGGCATACCGGCGACGGCCGACGGCGGCGAGGGCCCGTTGCCGGAGGTTCGCCGCGCAGCGGCGGCCGACCTCGCCGGCGCCCACGCGATCCTGGCGCGGGCGTGCAGCCGGATCGGGGCGCATCCCGAGGCGCTGCCCGCACTCGAGGCGGCGTACGCGCAGCACCCAGAGGACGAATCGCTGCTGGCCGACCTCCTCCACAGCGAGGCCGTGGTCCGCGGACCCGGCGCCGCGCTCGAGCGCTTCGAGCGCTACCGGCGCGAGCTGCGCGATCGCCTGGGCACCAACCCGGGCGAGCCGCTGCAGCTCGCCCATCGGGACCTACTGGCACTTGACCAGCCGGTTCGCAGCGGCGTGCGGTACGACGCGACCCGCCTGCTCGGCCGCGAGCGCGATCTCGAACAGCTCCGCGCCCTGATGAGGAGTAGTCGAGTGGTCTCGATCGTCGGTCCTGGAGGCTTGGGAAAGACGCGACTCGCGCACGTGCTGGCGCGTGACGTTGACACGCCGATCGTCCACGTCGTCGAGTTGGTCGGCGTGAGTTCGCCCGAGGACGTGATCGGCGAGATCGGGTCTGTGCTCGGCGTGCGCGATTCGGTCAGCGGCCGCCGCGTCCTGGCGCCCGAGCAGCGGGCCGACGTGCGCACTCGGATCGCGCAGCAACTCGGGCAATCGCCCAGCCTGCTGGTGCTCGACAACTGCGAGCACCTGATCGGCACCGTCGCAGAACTCGTGGCGTTCCTCGTCTCGACGACGGCCGAGCTACGGGTGCTGACCACCAGCCGCGCGCCGCTGGCGATCGCCGCCGAGCGGGTGTACCTGCTCGGCGAGCTCGGGGTCACCGACGCCGCGGAGCTCTTCCGCGAGCGGGCCGTGGCCGCACGGCCCGGGGTCCAGCTCGGCGACGAGGTGGTGAGGGGGATCGTCACGCGACTGGACGGTCTGCCCCTGGCGATTGAGCTCGCTGCGGCGAAGGTGCGCGCGATGTCGGTGGAGGAGATCCAACGCCGCCTCGAGAATCGGTTCGCGTTGCTCCGCGGCGGCGATCGCGGCGCACCCGATCGGCACCAGACCTTGCTCGCCGTGATCGACTGGTCGTGGAACCTGCTCGATTCTGACGAGCGACGGGCGCTCCGTCGGCTGTCACTCTTCCATGACGGCTTCACCCTCGAGGCAGCAGGCACGGTGCTCGGAGACAGCGCCGTGGACGCGGTCCAGGGCCTGGTCAACCAATCGCTCCTCAGCATTCGGGAGACGGCAGCGGGGCTGCGGTACCGGATGCTCGAGACCGTGCGCGAATTCGGCCGCATGCAGCTGGTCGACGCGGGCGAGGATGAAGAGGCACGCACCACCCAGCGGCGATGGGCCGTCGCGTACGGGCGCGAGCACGTCCGGCGTCTGGCCGGGGCGGAGCAGTTTGCCGCGATCGACGCACTCGTTGCCGAGGAGACCAACCTGGCCGACGAGATGCGGGGCGCGATCTCCGAGCGCGACCCCGGCACCCTTGTCGAACTCCTCGCCGCCCTGGGGGTCTTCTGGGCGATGCGCGGCGAGCACGCTCGTCTGATCGCCCTGACAGACGCGGTGGCGGACGTGGTCAGCGGCTGGCGGCCGCCCGGAGAGCTCGAGGACACCACCCGGGCTGCGATGGCGATCTTGCTGACCAACGCGCTCGTGGCCGGCCACGAGCGAACCGCGTCGATCTGGGCCCTGCTGCGCGGGCTTGGCCCAGGTGCCGGGCATGATTCGCGACTGACCGCCAATGCCAAGGTGATCCTCGCCTACGACCCGGCTGATCCCGACGGCTTCGCAGATCGGCTCGAGGCGCTCGCCGAGGATCCCGATCGCGCCACCGCCGCCACGGCGCTGCACTGGCTGAGCCAGGTACGCGAGAACACCGGCGATCCGGCCGGCTCGATCGACGCGGCCGAGCGTGCGCTCCGGCTACTGCGCGACGACGACGGACCGTGGCATGCCGCCATGCTCCGAAACCATCTGGCGCAGCTGGCCATGCAGCTGGGTGACACCGGCGCCGCGATCGAGCACGCCGGCTCCGCACTGAGGGTGATGCGGCGGCTCGGGGCGCGGGACGATGAGGTTCAGCTCCAGGCATTGTTGGTGCTCTGCGCGATCGCCGAGGGACGGCTCGACGACGCCGAGGCCGAGCTCGAGCTGATCGACGAGACCGACGAGACCCAGGCCCTCTTCGCCGGAGCGCTCTTCCGGCACGTTTGCCACGCCGAGCTGGCCCTCGCCCGAGGCGACCATCCCACCGGCCTCCGGGTCTACCGCCAATGCGCGATCCACATGCGCGAGTTCGAACTTCCCGGCATACCCCGCACCGGCGCGGAGCCGTGGACCCTGTTCGGCGTCTCGGCGGCCCTGACCGCCCACGCCCACTACGCGACCGGCCCCGACGTGGCGCGTGGCGCCGAGCTGTTCGACCAATGCCGGGCCGATGCGGTCGCTGCGCTCGACCCGGCGAACGTCCATCTCGACTATCCCGTCACTGGGCAGGTGCTGCTCGCGCTCGGCAGTTGGGAACTGCTGCGCCGGGCGACATCGGGTGACGATGTACTCGCGCTGCTCGCACTGGCAAGCCGATTCGCCTACAACCGGACCGTCCCGACGCTGGCATGGGAACGGGTGGCCCCCCGGGTCGAGGAATCGGCGCCGGGGCGGCTCGCCGAACTGCGGGCCGACTACGAGGGCCGCGAGCCCCGGGAGCTGCTGGACGAGGCGCGCACGCGCCTCGAGCAGCTCCCGGGCTGATCCCGCGACTCCTGCTACCCGCTACAGGTGTCGCTTGTAGCTGCGCACCGAGAGCGGCGCAAAGATCGCGATCACGACCAGGCCGGCCAGGAGCGTCCACCCCACCTGGCCGCTGATCACACCGTGGTTGGCGAGGTCGCGGGTGGCCGAGACCAGGTGCGAGACCGGGTTGATGTTGACAAACGTCTGGAGTGCGCTTGGCAGCGTATTGACCGGCACGAACGCGTTGGAAAGGAACGTCAGCGGGAACAGGATCAACATCGAGATCCCCTGCACCGCCTGGGCGCTGCGGGCGATCGTGCCGATCCAGGTGAAGATCCAGGCGAGCGCCCAGCCGGTGAAGATCGCGAGCAGGATCGCGCCGAGCACGCCGAGCACACCGCCACCCGGTCGGTAGCCGATGATCAGCCCCATCACGAACGTCAGGCCGGCGGCGGTCAGGTAGCGCACCAGGTCGGCAACCATCGGACCGGCGAGCGGCGCGATCCGGGCGATCGGCAATACCTTGAAGCGGTCGAACACCCCCTTCTCCATGTCCTCGCGCAACTGCACGCCGGTGGACATGCAGGTGGTGAGGACGGTCTGGGCGACGATGCCGGGGATCAGCAGCGGCAGGTAGCTCTTGACGTTGCCGGAGATGGCGCCGCCGAAGATGTAGGCGAACATCGCGGTGAACAGCAGTGGCTGGATCGTGACGTCGAAGAACTGCTCCGGCTTGCGCCGCATCTTCTTCAGCGCCCTCCAGGCCATCGAAAGCGTCTGGCCGGCGGTCTCGAGGAGGCCGATACGGGAGCGTGCCCGAGCGACCGCGGCGGCGGGATCAACCGCGGGCGCCGCGGCCCGGGCGGTGGGCGGCGGATCGAACGTGAGGGTGCTCATCGGATCTCCAGGGCGGGCTGGTCGTGGGTTTCTGCGTCGAGTTGTTCGTCCTCGCCGGTGTCGTGGCCGGTGAGGGCGAGGAACACTTCGTCGAGCGTCGGCTTGGCGACGCTCACCGAGGCGATCGGGATGTCGGCCTGACGAAGCGCGATCAGCACGTCGGCGGCGTCGTCGGCGACGTCGAGGGGTACGTTCATGCGTGCCGACTCGGGCGTCAGCACCGGCTCCTGGCCGACGACCCGCCCGACCACCTGCGCGGCGAGCTCCTGATCGGCGCCCGCGGCAAGCTGCAGCTGCAGCGTCGAGTCGCCGACCGAGCTCTTGAGCTCGTCCGGCGTGCCCTCGGCCACCTTGCGGCCGCGGTCGATGACCGAGATACGGTCGGCCAGCTGGTCGGCCTCGTCGAGATACTGGGTCGTGAGCAGCACGGTGCAGCCGTCGGCGACCAGGCCGCGGATCGTGTCCCACATCTGCCCGCGCGTGCGCGGGTCAAGCCCGGTGGTCGGCTCGTCCAAGAAGATCAGCGGCGGCCGCGTGATCAGGCTGGCGGCGAGATCCAGCCGTCGCCGCATCCCGCCGGAGAACTGCGCAATCGGCTTGTTCGCGGCCTCTTCGAGATCGAACTGTGCGAGCAGCCGCTTGGCGGTGTCGCGGGCGTCGGCGGAGCGCAGACCCTGGAGGCGACCGAACAGCCACAGGTTCTCGCTCGCGGTGAGATCGTCGTCGACCGACGCGTACTGGCCGGTCACGCCGAGCAGCTGGCGAATGCGATGCGGCTCGCGGGCGACGTCGACCCCGAATATCCGGGCCTGCCCGGCGTCGATCGGCAGCAACGTGGCGAGCATCTTGAGCATCGTCGTCTTGCCGGCCCCGTTGGGCCCGAGGACGCCGTAGATCTCGCCCTGATCCACCGTCAGGTCGATCCCGTCGACGGCGCGGAAGCCGCCGAAGGACTTGACCAGGCCAGTGGCGTAAACGGCGGTTGTAGGTGTCATGTGATGGTTCCTTAGCCAGTCGGTGGGGATGCACCGGGAACCGTAGGTGGCAGCGGTTTCACGGCGGCTACGCCGCGGTTTCTCGCGGTTTCTCTCGCGCTCGAGTGGCTACGGCTCGCGCCGCCGTGCGCCCTGCAGCCGCAGTACGAGTGGGAACCCGAAGAGCGCGACGACGGTCATGGCAGCGAAGGCCGGGAACGGGTGATGGACCAGCGCCTGGACGATGAGGGCAACGACGAGCCCACCGAGGTTGCCGGCGAGCCAGACGATCGCGCCGGCGGTCCCCGCCAGCGGACCGGCGATCCGCTCGGCCGCGGTCATCACGATCGGCAACGCGGGCAGGAGCACAAACCCGATCACCGTGAGCGCGACCGCCCGCACCGCGAGTGAGTCGCTCGCGCCGCAGACCAGGCACCCGGCCGCCGTGACGCAGGTGGCGATCAGCATGTAGCGCCGCTCGATCCGGCGCTGGGACACGCCTGGCGCGAGCACGGCGCACCCCACGATGCCCGCCACCACCATGCCGACCAGCAGGATGCCCGCCGTGGTGTCCGACACCCCGTCGGGATGCAGCAGAGTCTGCAACCACGTGGCGAGGGCGACGAAGATGCCGAAGCCCAAGAACACCAGGCCGCACAGCGTGCGCATCTCGGGGATGCTCCACAGAGACCGGGCCGCGCTGCCGGCGATCGCGGCGTGCTCATCCGACGGCTGGCCGGGCCGTCGCAGCGCCACCCCCAACCCGACCGCGGGAATCAGCGACAGCCCCGCCTCGACCAGCAGCAGGCGCTCGATGTGGCCGTGGGCGGCCAGTACCGGGCCGAGCCCGAGCGCGACCAGCATCCCCACGAAGTTTCCGGCCGACCCGACCGCGATCCCGTTCGGGCGGTCGCGTTCAGGCAGGTACTCGCCCGCGATCTTGCCGACCGCGCTGAGGATCACGGGCTGGGCCACGGCGATCGCGACCTGTCCGGTCAGAGCCCAGACAAACGAGTCACCGCCCGCGCGGATGAACGCGCCCGCCGCCATCAAGGCGGCGGCGCACCCGAGCGCCGGACGGAAGCGGTCGTCGAGGAGCGCGCCTGCCGGGATCGCCAGGATCACGTACAGCAGCGGGAAGATCTCCGACAGCCACCCAACCGCTGTGACCGACACGTCGTAGTGATGAGCGCTGTCGGTTGTGATCGCCGCGAACGTCAGCCACAGCATCTGAACCGCGGCGGACACGAGCGCGTACCAGATGACCGGCGTCCAGTCCCCGCGTGACCGAGCGACAGAGTCGGTCCGACCGAGCGGAGCGGCGACGCTGATCGCGAGGAGCGGTTCCGGCTCGGACACGGCCAGGATCGTAGAGTCGCCGCAGGCCGATGTCGCTTGCATCCAGGCGCGCCGTTGCAAGAGACTCGTCTCACACATCGTGACTGCGCTTCCCAACACAGACCGGGTCGACTGGCTCGGCGGCTCGGCGCTCCATTCCTACCTGGTGGTGGACGTGTTCACCGCTCGACCCCTGGAGGGCAATCAGCTCGGCGTGTTCCTCGACGGGCAGTCGTTCAGCAGCGAGGACATGCAGCGGCTCGCCCGCGAGATGAACTTCGCCGAGACGATTTTCGTGCTCGCGCCGGAGTCCGGGGGCGACGCCCGGGTGCGCATCTTCACCCCGGGCGTCGAGTTGCCGTTCGCCGGCCATCCCGTGCTCGGCGCCGCGTTCGTGATCGGGACCGCGTCGGGCAGCGACGCGGTGGTGATCGAGACGGGCGCGGGGCCGGTGCCGGTTGAGCTCGAGCGCGCCGACGGGCGCGTCGTGTTCGGCCGCATGGAGCAGCCGATCCCGACCTGGGAACCGTTCGACCGGGAGGGCGAGCTGCTGTCCGCGCTCGGCGTCGAGTCCTCGGGACTGCCGATCGAGGTCTACCGCAACGGCCCGGTGTTCGTGTACGTCAAGCTGACCGACGAACGTGAGGTGGCGGCGCTAAAGCCCGACATGGCGCGTCTGAGCGAGCTCGGCGCCGGGGCCAACTGCTTCGCCGGGCACGGCACCCGCTGGAAGACGCGACTCTTTTATCCGGCTGCCGGCGTGCCGGAGGACGCCGCGACCGGGTCGGCGGCGGGACCGCTCGCGCTCCACCTGGCACGCCACGGCGAGATTGCGTTCGGCCAGGAGCTCGAGATCCACCAGGGCGAGGAGATCAACCGGCCGTCGCTGCTCTATGCCAAGGTCACCGGCAGCGCCGAGCGCGTGGAGTCGATCCAGGTGGGCGGTCGCGCCCAGATCGTCGCCCACGGTCAGTTTCGCGTGACCGGCTGACTGCCTAGGCTGCGGTCCGCCGCCGGCTGCGGGGACGCGGCGTCGGCTCCAGGCCGGCCAAAAGCTGACGCCTGGCCGCGTCGAACCTGACCAGGTCGCCGTAAGGGCGCGCCACGAGCATCGCGCCTTCGAGCGTTGACAGGATGTTCTGCGCCGCGTCCTCGACCTGGCCGGTGAAGCTGAGCGTGCGGTCGAGCTTGCCGGCGGCGAGCAGGTCGGTAAGCCATCGCTGGTTCTCGTCGAAGAAGCGGACCACTTCGTCGCGCATCGGCGCGGGGAGCGTCTCGTATTCGGCCGCCAGCACCCCGCACATGCACATCCGCTTGCCGCGCAGCACGTCGGCGTACAGCTCGGCGTAAGCCTCGAGCCGCGCCCGGGCGCTCGGCAGGTCCTCGTCGATCCGCGCCAGGGCCTCCGAGAAGCGCTGGCCGTAACGCGTCATCAGCGCCTGGCCGAGCTCGGCCTTGCCCGGGAAGTGGTAATGCAGACTCGCCTTGGTCACACCGAGCTCGCTCGCCACATCCGCGTAGCTGAAGCTGTTGAAGCCCCTGGTCTGGACGAGACGCTCCGCGATGTCGAGGATCCGCTCGGCGGTTCCGGCTTGGGTTGAGTCGCGGGCGGGGGCCATGGGTCCAGTCCTTCCTTGGGTCGGGTCTTGACAGTTTACCTACTAGAAGGTAAGTTTCGCTCGTTGGTGAGACTTACCTACTAGTAGATAGGTTTCACGCCATGGGATCGGTCGGGCCGCGCGGGGCTGCGCGGGCCACAAAATCACAGGAGGAGTCATGAGCACCACCACCACGTTCGACCTCGAGCGGTTCGCCCGCGCGGCCGAGCAGCGCGACGCCGCAACCCAGCTCTCGATGTACGGACCCAGCGCGGTAGTCACGATCAACAACAAGATCGCCCAGCCGGGCACTCCCCGCGTGCTCGGCACGCGCGAGGAGATCAAGGCGTGGCTCGAGGATATGTACGGCCGCGACATGACCCACACGGTCAAGCACCGGGTACTCGACGACACCGGCGCGGCTTACACCCAGGCCTGCCGCTACGCGGATGGCACCAATGTCCTGTGCGCCACCGTGATCGAGCTCGACGGCGGGCTGATCTCGGACCAGACCGTGCTCGAGGTCTGGGACGAGGCGTAGCCGCCGGGCGGGCGTCGCTCGCTCGCGGGGTTTGGATTGGTCGGCGGCGCCTGACAGCGGCGCCCAGCGGGCCGACGCGCGGCTGAGGCCGTTCGGCGGCCCGCTAGCGTGTATGTCGATCCGGGAATCCAGACGGAGGTAATGACCAATGGGCGACATCGTCCGGTTGATGCCAAGCAGCAAGCGAATCGCGCTGATCGCGCACGACAACTGCAAGACCGAGATGCTGGAGTGGGCTCGGTTCAATCGCGGCACGCTCGCCGCACACGAGCTGTACGCGACCGGCACGACCGGCGCGCTGTTGGCCGGGGAGCTCGGCCTGTCAGTAAACCGCTTCCTGAGCGGCCCGCTCGGCGGTGACCAGCAGGTCGGCGCGGCGATCGCCGAGGGGCGCATCGACTTCCTCATCTTCTTCTGGGATCCGCTCGAGCCGCAGCCCCACGACGTCGACGTGAAGGCGCTGCTGCGGATCGCGGTGGTCTGCAATGTCCCCACGGCGTGCAACCGCGCCAGTGCGGACTTCATCCTGTCGAGTCCGCTGACGGCGGAGGAGTACACGCGCTCGAGCGCGGCTTAGTTAGAAATAGCCGAGTTTCATCCCTCCACCAGCAAGACGCGCCGCCTACCGACCGTTATCCGGTGTAAGTGCGGTCGATGTGGCCGCGGTGTCCGCCGAGTCGGGGCGGCTCCGACAGGAAGTCAAACCCCGCCAGATCGCGGGAGGAACGTCACGGCGTGAACTCTGGCCGATTTCGCCCCGACAGCGGGACCCTCGCGGGTCCAGAGCGACGGGGCTCAGGGCTCCAACTCGTAGGGGAAGTCGGTCAGCAGCTCGGCCCCGTCGTCGGTGACCACGACGATGTCCTCGAGCCGACAACCCCCGAACCCGGGTCGATAGCAACCGGGCTCGAGCGTGACGACGTCGCCCGTGATCAGCACGTCGGGTGCCCGGCCGAGGGCCGGCGCCTCGTGCACCTCGAGTCCGACCCCGTGCCCGAGCGAGTGGTAGAAGCCCTCCTCGAGTACCTGACCGGGCTTCTTGGTGAGCTGAGTCGGTATCCCGGCCCGCTCGTAGGGCTCGCACGAAATGCGATGAACCTCGCGCCCGGCCGCGCCGGCGCGCACCGCCTCCCGCGCGCGGGTGAGCGACTCGAGCGTCAGTTCGTGGTAGCGCCGCAGCTCCTCGGGAACCTCGCCGACCACGAACGTGCGCGTCATGTCGGCGTGGCACGCCGACGCGGAGTCGCGCGGCCAGAGGTCGATGATCACCGGCTCGCCCGCCTGGATCGGCCCGGATCCCATCTCATGGCCCACGGCGGTCTGTCCCCCATGGGAGACGATCAGGTCGTCGCCGGCGTTGGCGCCGGCCCCCGCCACCGCATCCCGGATCGTCAGCTTGATCCGCTCGCACGTGAGCGGCTCCCCGTCGGCGAGCAGACCGTCGTCCGCCGGCTCGGCGCGCCGGAGGAGCTCCGCGGCCGCGCGCATGCCGGCCTCGGCGGCTACCTGCGCCCGGCGGATTCCGGCCATCTCGGCCTGGCTCTTGACCCGGCGCCGATCGTCGAACAGGCGCCGGTCCACCTCCAATTCGATCCCGCTGGCGCGCAGCCGGTCGGCCAGCTCGAGCGGGAAGTCGCCGGGCACGACGGCCCGCTCGATCCCGAGCGAGCGGCAGCCGCGGCTGGCCACCTCGAGCAGCGCCTCGCCGTGGTCGGCCCCGCTGGCCCGGAGCTCGTCGAAGCCGAACTCCTCGTAGGCGTGAACGTCCAGGCCGCCACCCAGGGCGGCGACTCGGGAGGCCTCGAGTGAGCTCACCACGACGTGGCGAGACCCCCCGACCTCGGCGTAGAGAAATGCGTCGGGAACGACGAGCGGCAGCTCGTGGCGAAGCTCGGCATGGCGGATCGTGTCGCCGTAAATGAGGACGTCGGGCATCCGCGGCATCTTGCCAGCTACGGGCGAGCGAGGGTCGGGTGTGCGCTCCCTGACCGCCTGCCGCCGACCCGCGTGAGCAGCGCGAGCACGATTAGCGCGGCCGCCGCCACCAGCACGACGAGCCGCCGAACGAATACCATCGCGACCCGTTCTATCCCGAGGAGTAGCGCTTGGAACTCTGCTTGATGATCGAAGGCCAGGAGGGCGTGACTTGGCCCCTGTGGCGTGCGCTCGCCGAGGCTTGTGAGGAACACCACATCCCGACCCTGTTCCGGTCCGACCACTACCAGAACCTCGACGGCCAGCACCCGGAACGGGGATCGCTCGACGCCTGGGGCACGCTCATCGCCCTGTCGGCGCTGACCTCGACGCTCCGGCTAGGGACGATGGTCACGCCGACTAGCTTCCGCCACCCGTCGGTTTTGGGCAAGCTCGTCGTGACCGCCGACCATGTCTCGGGCGGCCGGATCGACCTCGGCCTCGGCGCCGGCTGGCACGAGCGTGAGCATGAGGCCTACGGCTTCCCGTTCCTACCGACGACCGAGCGCGTCGACGTGCTCGAGGAACAGCTCGAGATCCTGGTGGGCACGTGGGGCGAGGACGAGTTTTCCTTCTCAGGCGAGCACTACACGCTGTCGGGCCTGAACGCGCAGCCGAAGCCGGTCCAGCGCCCGCATCCGCCGATCATCATGGGCGGCAACGCCGGCCCACGCAGCGCCGGGCTCGCCGTCCGGTTCGCCGCCGAGTACAACACCCCGTTCCCGTCGATCGAGCAGATCCAACGGCGCAAGGCCAGCATCGACCAGGCCTTCGAGCGCGCCGGCCGCGAGCCGATCCCGTTCTCGGTCATGGCCGGCGTCGTCCTCGGCGCCGACTCGAACGAGGTGCGGGAGCGCGCCCGCCGGGTCGCCGAGGCCAGCGGTCAGGACGCGGCCGCGCTCGTACGCGAGCCGCCGCCGGGCTGGATCGTGGGGACGATCGAACAGGCGGCCGAGCAGCTCGCGCCAATCCGGGAGGCCGGCGTCGCGCGGGTGATGTGCAACCAGTACGTCGACCCCGAGGTCGAGCAGGTCGCGCGGCTCGGCGAACTCGCATCGCTCATCGGCTAGCCCCGGCGACCGAGGGCACCGCGAGCGGCATAGCTCGACACGCGGAGCGGTTCCCGCGAGCCGTGACGACTTACGCACGCCCCAGCTGCATAGCCCGTCACGCCGGCCGAATTCCGCGGGGCGTGTCGAGCTGTGCATGACGACTCGGCCGCAGAACGTCCGCCAACCACCCGCGGACCCACCTGCCGCCCCTAAAGGAGAGACGCCCCGGATCTGGCGGAAAATCTGGCCGGATCTGCGGGGCGCCTCTGAGGGGAGGAGAGGGTGTGCCGGGATCATGGCGTCGGAGCTTTGATATGTCAAAGACGGACATTCTCACTTATCTATAAGCTCTGCTTATGGAACTACGTCAGCTGCGCTACCTCGTCGCCCTCGCCGACGAGCGGCATTTCACGCGAGCCGCGGCGCGCGCGCACATCGCCCAGCCGGCGCTCTCCCAGCAGATCCGCCGGCTCGAGCAGGAGGTCGGTTTGGCCCTGGTCGAGCGGACCACGCGGCGGGTGACGGTGACCGAGGCAGGGTGGGCGCTGGTGGCCCGCGCGCGGCGGATCCTGGCCGAGGTCGACGCCGCGTCCGCCGAGATGCAGGCGTTCACCGGGGTGCGCAGCGGGCACGTGATGGTCGGCACCATGCACACGATGGGCCCCGTTGACGTTTCGCTGGCCCTGGCCGTCTTCCATCAGCGCCATCCGGGGGTCGAGCTCACGGTTCGGGAGGAGTCGAGCGAGGAAATGGCCGAGATGCTGCGCGACGACGTGCTCGACCTGGCGTTCTTGTCGGTGACCGAGCGGATGGAGAGCCACGGCCTGCGCCTGCACCAGCTCGTACTGGAGGAGCTCGTGGTGATCCTCCCCCACGAGCACCCTCTCGCCGGCCACCGCGCGGTGCGGATGGCCGAGCTCGCCCAGGAGCAGTTCATCAGCTATCGCGAGGGAGCCCGCCTGCGCGAGCTGCTCGAATTCGCCGGCCGGACCGCGGGGTTCGAGCCGGAGGTCCGGCTCGAGTCAAACGAGAGCGAGCGGATCCGCCGCCTGGTCGCGCGACAGATGGGCGTAGCGATCCTCCCCCGCTCTGACGCCGAACAGCCAGGCGCCGAAGTCGCCGTGGCGACGCTGATCGAGCCGTCGCTGCGGCGCGACATCACGCTGGCCTGCCGCGAGGGCCGCCGGCTCGCTCCGGCCGCCTCCGAGTTCCTGGAGCTCTCCAAGGAGCTGTTCAGCGGCGACGACGGCGCGGATTGACGCGCACCGTGGTCAAACGTGAGGGTGGTGCTGCTCCCACGGCCGGGCGGCCTCGATCTGGCCGGCCAGCGAGTAGAGCACGTCCTCGGCACCGGGCCGGCCGACCAGCTGGACGCTGAGGGGCAGCCCATCGGCTCCGAATCCCGCCGGCACGGTGACCGCGGGCTGGCCGGTCATATTCCAGGTTGCCGTCCACGGACTGAAGCGCGCCGCAATGTCGATCGCCGCGACCGCCGAGCGGCCATAGCCGCCTTCGGCCGCGATCGCCGTGGACGCCAGGCCGGGCGTCATCAGTACGTCGAACTCCTGCCAGAGCTCGAGTAGGCGCGCGGTGGTGTCCTCCCGGCGGCGGAGCAGTTCCTGCCGGCGGCGCCCGTGGACCAGGAAATGCCCGGCGCCAGCCATCTGGCGGGTCGAGCGCTCGAGCATCGAGGGGTCGGGAATCTCGCGCGCCACCTCGTAGCTCCCCCGGAACCAGAACTGCAGGAACAGCACGCCGGCCAGGCCGTACGCGGGGTCGCGCTCCTGGACGTGGTGGCCAAGGTCGGCCAGCAGACCCGCGTTCGTGTCCCAGGCCGTGCGCTGGTCATCGGAGAGCTTGGCGATCTGGCCGGGCGGCAGCTTGCGTGAAATCGCGACGCGCAACCGCTCCGGCGGGCGAGCGGCGGCCTCGGCATAGCTACCGCCGAACGTCGGCGCGGCGTCGGCGTCGCCCGCCGCGGGCCCGTGAATCAGGTCGAGGAGGAGCGCGCTGTCCCCCACCGTGCGCGCGAGCGCGCCGAACGAGGTCAGGCCCAACCACCCCTGGCCGGCGGGCGACAGGGACACTCGGCCGCGACTCGGTTTCATCCCGACGAGGCCACAGCAGGCGGCGGGGATGCGGATCGAGCCACCGCCGTCCGCGGCCGTCGCCGCCGGCACCATGCCCGCCGCCACCGCGGCCGCCGAGCCACCCGAGGACCCGCCCGGCGTGCGCGCCGGGTTCCAAGGATTCCGGGTTACCCCGTTCGCATCGCTCGCCGTCCATGGAAAGATCATCAGCTCGGGGACGTTCGTGACCCCAATCGGGATCGCACCGGCCGCCCGGAGCCGGCGCACGACCTCCGAGTCGCGCTCGGCCACGGCACCGAAGGACCGGGACCCCTGCGTCGGCACCTGACCGGCCAGGCCCATCTCGTCCTTGACCGCGAACGGCACGCCCGCGAGCGGGCCATCGACGTTTTCCAGTCCGTCGGCCTCGGCGAGCGCCTGCTCGGCCAGCACGACCCGGAACGCGTTCAGCTTCGGGTCGATCGACTCGATCCGCCGCAGGCACAGCTCGACCAGCTCGCGCGGCCGTAGGAGACGCTCATGCACGAGCCGGGCGAGCTCGCCCGGGCCGGCAAAGGCGAGGTCATGATCGGCGGTGGCGGTCATCTACGGGACCAGCGCCGTCACCAGCTCGCGGATCGCGCCGGGGTAACGGTAGGTCATGCCGCCGTGCTTGCCGTCAAACAGCTCGAGCGTGTGGGCCGCGCCGATCCGCGACAGCTCGTGCGCGAACGCCTGAGCGCCGAGATCGAGGTAGTACTCGTCCTGCCTGCCGGCGTCGAGGTAGATGCGATGCATGCTGCGCAGCGCATCGGCGTGGCGCGGGGCCATGCGGACCGGGTCGTGCTCGAGCCACAGCGCCCAGATCTCGTCGATCAGGCGGCCGGTCGAGACGTCGAACGGGAGCAGGGCGCGCCCAGGCTGGGACAGGTCGGGTGAGTAGCAGCACGCATAGCCGTAGGTCTCGAACGGCGTGCCGTACTTCCCGTAGTCGAAGTGGTCGGCGGTGGCCAGCTGCTCAAACAGCACCTCATAGGAGCCTTCGTAGTGGTCACGCAGCGTCCGCGCCACCTCGCGGAACTCGGGCTCGTAGCAGCACTCGAACAGCGCGTCCCCGGCGTGCGAGGCGAGCGCGCCGAACACGTCGGGGCGCAGCATCGGCACCACCATCGCTCCGTAGCCGCCCGAGGACTTGCCGGCGAGGCCGCGATGATCGCGACTCGCGAGCGTCGGATAGCGCTCGTCGACGAACGCCACAACCTCGTCGCACAGGTAGTCGAGGTAGCGGCCGGTCGAGGCGGAGTTGATGAACTGCGATCCACCTCGGGACGTCCACGCGTCGACGAACACAAGGAGCGCGTCGGGGCAGGCGCGCGCCGAGAACATCGCGTCAACGCGCTCGATCATCGTCGGCTCGAACGCCGCGCGCGACAGCCACATGTCCACCTGGCCGGTGTACCCCTGGATGATGTAGACCGTCGGCAGGCCCTTGGGATGGTCGAGCTCGACACCCGGCGGGCGGTAGACATAAAGCGGCCGGCGAGCCGGATCCCCGAGCGGGTTCTCGGCCAGAACGTCGGACTCGACCGCGAGCTGATCGAGCACTCCTCCGAGCGGGCGCGCCCAGGGCGCGCCTGCGGCACCTTCGACTTCTCTCAGCGGCACCCCCCAACCGTAGGGAAATGCGGCGAAGCGTGCCGCCTGACACCAAATCCCCCGGGGTATAGTGACCCCCGGGGCCGGGCTCTGCAAAGGCCCCAAGGCGCATGACCGATTCCGTCCAGACCCTCAGCTCCAACGGCGCCGCCGTCGAATCCCCGGACATCGACGCCGCCGAGACCACCGAGTGGCTCGAGGCCGTCGACGCCGTCGTCGAGCACGACGGCCCGGACCGGGCTCGGCAGATACTCGCGCGCGCGGTACAGCGCGCAGAGCTGGCCGGCAGCGGTCCGATTGCCAGCATCACCACGCCCTATGTGAACACGATCCCGGCCGCGCGCGAGGCCAAGCTACCGGGGGATCCCGCGCTCGAGCGGCGGCTGCGCTCGATCATCCGCTGGAACGCGATGGCGATGGTTGTCCGCGCCAACAAGGTCTCCTCCGAGCTGGGCGGCCACATCGCGAGCTTCCAGTCGCTCGCCACCCTTTACGAGGTTGGCTTTAACCACTTCTGGCACGCGCCGTCCGAGTCGCACGGCGGCGATCTCGTGTTCTTCCAGGGCCACTCGTCGCCGGGCAACTACGCTCGCGCCTTCCTCGAGGGACGGCTGACCGACGAGCAGCTCGACGGCTTCCGCCAGGAGGTCTCCAAGAAGCCGGGCGGCCTGAGCTCCTATCCCCATCCGTGGCTGATGCCCGAGTTCTGGCAGTTTCCGACAGTCTCGCTCGGGATCGGCGCGATCACCTCGATCTACCAGGCGCGGTTCATGAAGTACCTGGCGGCGCGCGAGATGGCCCAAACCGAAGGTCGCAAGGTATGGGCGTTCATCGGCGACGGCGAGGTCGATGAGCCCGAGACGATGGGGTCGATCGGCATGGCGGGACGCGAGCACCTCGACAACCTGATCTGGGTCGTCAATTGCAATCTGCAGCGCCTCGACGGGCCGGTCCGCGGCAACGGCAAGATCATCCAGGAGCTCGAGGCCGATTTCCGCGGCGCGGGCTGGAACGTGATCAAGGTGATCTGGGGCTCGCGCTGGGATCCGCTCCTGGCCGAGGACCACGACGGCCGCCTGGTCAAAGTGATGGAGGAGTGCGTCGACGGCGAGTACCAGACGTTCAAGTCGCGCGACGGCGCGTACGTGCGCGCGTACTTCTTCGGCCGCGACCCGGTGCTGCTCGACCGCGTCTCCCAAATGACCGACGAGGAGATCTGGCTCTTGAATCGAGGCGGACTGGACCAGCAGAAGGTCTACGCCGCATATCACGAGGCGGTCCAGCACACCGGCCAGCCCACCGTGATCCTCGCCAAGACGATCAAGGGCTACGGGATGGGCGTCTCCGGCGAGGGCCAGATGATCACCCACCAGGCCAAGAAGATGACCGAGGACGCGCTGTTGGCGTTCCGGGATCGGTTCGAGCTGCCGTTGACCGACGAACAGGTGCGCGCCCCGGAGTACTACAAGCCGCCCGAGGGCTCGCCGGAGATGGAGTTCCTGCGCGAGCGTCGCGCCGAGCTGGGCGGGAGCCTCCCGATCCGGCGCCCCAAGTCCGAGCCTTTCCAGGTCCCCGAGCTCGATGCGTTCAAGGGTCAGCTCGAAGGCACCGGCGACCGCGAGATCTCGACCACGATGGCGTTCGTGCGCGTGCTTGCGGCGCTCTTGCGCGATAAGAAGATCGGCTCCCACGTCGTCCCGATCGTCCCGGACGAGTCGCGCACGTTCGGCATGGAGGGCATGTTCCGGCAGGTCGGGATCTACTCCCCCGTCGGCCAGCTCTATCAGCCTCAGGACTCCGAGCAGCTGATGTTCTACAAGGAGGACAAGCACGGTCAGATCCTCGAGGAGGGGATCACCGAGGCCGGCTCGATCTCCTCGTTCATCGCGGCGGGCACCTCCTACAGCGCCCACGGCGTCCCGATGATCCCGTTCTACATCTACTACTCGATGTTCGGCTACCAGCGGGTTGGCGACCTGGTTTGGGCGGCCGCGGACTCGCGCACTCGCGGGTTTTTGTTGGGCGGTACGGCCGGACGGACGACGTTGAACGGCGAGGGGCTGCAGCACGAGGACGGCCACAGCCACGTGCTCTTTTCGGTCGTGCCTAACTGCCGCGCGTATGACCCCGCGTTTGCGTACGAGGTCGCGGTGATCATCCAGGACGGCCTGCGCCGGATGGTGGCCGAGCAGGAAGACGTCTTCTACTACGTCACGCTGATGAACGAGAACTACCACCACCCGGCCATGCCCGAGGGCTCGCAGGAGGGCATCCTGCGCGGGATGTACCTGCTGCGGGAGGGCTCGGTCGGACGGAAGAAGAAGGTCCCTCGGGTGCAGCTGCTGGGGTCGGGAACGATCCTCAACGAAGTGCTGGCCGCGGCGGACCTGCTCGAGTCGGACTTCGGCGTGGCCGCGGACGTGTGGAGCGTGACCTCGTTCACCGAGCTGCGCCGCGACGGCATCGCGGCCGAGCGCTGGAACATGCTCCACCCGCTCGAGGAGCCCCGGCAGTCGTACGTGACTTCGTGTCTGAGCTCGCGATCCGGCCCGGTTGTCGCTTCCACCGATTACATCCGCACGTTCGCCGACCAGATCCGCCAGTGGGTGCCCGGCTCCTACCGCGTGCTCGGTACCGACGGGTTCGGCCGCAGTGACTTCCGTCAGGCGCTGCGCCAGTTCTTCGAAGTCGACCGCCATTACGTCGCGGTCGCCGCGCTCAAGGAGCTCTCCGACGCGGGCACGATCGAGCCTGAGCGGGTACGCGAAGCGATCGAGCGCTACGGGATCGACGCGGAGGCCCCGATGCCGACGACCGTATGAGCGCCACCTCCGACGCCGTAACCGTCGCGGTCCCTGACATCGGCGACTTCCAGGACGTCCCGATCATCGAGATCCTCGTGTCGGCAGGCGACGCGGTCGCGGTCGACGATCCCCTGCTGACGCTCGAGTCCGACAAGGCGACGATGGACGTTCCCGCGCCGATGGCGGGAACCGTGCGCGAGCTGATGGTGAAGATTGGGGATACGGTTTCTCAGGGGGTCGAGCTGCTGACGTTGTCGCCATCGAGCGATGGCGATCGCAATGGTGGCGACGGTGGCGCCGCTCCGTCCACCGGAGCCAAGGCCGCCGGTTCGGTCGCGAGCGCGATCCAGGCCGAGGAGCAGTCCGCCCCGTCGCAGTCCGAGCCGGCCGCGCCGGCGCCTCCTGCGGAGGGGAACGGTGGCGGGCCTGTGTACGCGAGTCCCGCCGTTCGCCGGGTCGCCCGCGAGCTCGGCGTCGACCTCCACCAGGTGACCGGCAGCGGTCGCAAGGGCCGGATCACCAAGGAGGACGTGCACGCGTTCGCCGAGGGAGGCCCATCCGCTGCTCCGGCCGCCGCCGCGGCTGCGGCTGGTGGACCAGGCCTCGGCCTGGGTCTCCCGCCCTGGCCGACCGTCGACTTCTCCAAGTTCGGCGAGATCGAACGCGTGGAGCGCTCCCGGATCCAGCGGATCTCCGGCCCGGTGCTGGCCCGCAACTGGGTGATGATCCCCCACGTCACCCACAACGACGAGGCCGACATCACCGACCTCGAGGCGTGGCGCAAGCAGCTCAACGACGAGCTGTCCCGGGAGGGTGTGAAGGTCACGATGGTGTCGTTCCTGATCGTGGCCTCGGTTGCGTCGCTGAAGGCGTTCCCAACGTTCAACTCGTCGCTTGACGGCGAGGATTTGATTTTGAAGCGCTACTACAACATCGGCTTCGCGGCCGATACGCCGGGTGGCCTGGTCGTGCCGGTCATCAAGAACGCCGACCAGAAGGGGCTCTTGGACATCGCGCGCGAGCTGACCGAGCTGTCGGCCAAGGCACGCGACGGCAAGCTGATGCCCGGCGACATGCAGGGCGCCTCGTTCACGATCTCCTCCCTGGGCGGGATCGGCGGCACTTCGTTTACCCCGATCATCAACGCGCCCGAGGTCGCGATCCTCGGCGCCACCCGCTCGTCGATGAAGCCGATCTGGAACGCCAGTCGCGGAGAGTTCGTCCCGCGGTTGATGGTCCCGCTGTCGCTCTCCTACGATCACCGGGTCATCGACGGCGCAGCCGCGGCGCGGTTCATGGTCCATCTGGTCAAGGTCCTGAGCGATCTGAAGCGGGCACTGCTGTGACCGAGATCCGCGTCCCCGACATTGGCGACTTCACCGACGTCCCGGTGATCGAGATCCACGTCTCGCCCGGAGACGAGGTCGCTCTCGAGGATCCGCTGGTCACGCTCGAGTCCGACAAGGCGACCATGGACGTGCCGGCGCCGGAGGCCGGGAAGATCGCCCAGCTGAGGGTCAAGATCGGCGACCGCGTGTCCGAGGGGAGCGTGCTGCTGACGATCGAGTCCGACGGGGCCGGGCCGAGTGGGTCCGCCGCGGCCACCCCGGCTGCCGCCAGAGCCGCGTCATCGGAGGCACGCGTGGAGCGCGAGCCCGGGGGCGGGTCCTCTTCCGACGACGGCGCCGGCGGCGATCACGACGCCCAGGTGGTCGTGATCGGTTCGGGTCCGGGCGGCTACACGGCGGCGTTCCGCGCCGCGGACCTCGGACTGAAGACGGTGCTGATCGAGCGCTACGACACGCTCGGCGGCGTGTGCCTCAACGTCGGTTGCATCCCGTCCAAGGCGTTGCTCCACGCCGCCCGCGTCGTGGCCGAGGCCGAGGAGATGGCCGAGCACGGTGTCAAGTTCGGCAAGCCCAAGGTCGACCTCGACGCGCTTCGCTCCTGGAAGGCATCGGTCGTCGACAAGCTGACCGGCGGCTTGAAGGGACTCGCCAAGCAGCGCAAGGTCGAGGTGATCACGGGCATCGCTTCTTTGACCGGCCCGAACACCGTGACCGTCGGCGACCGGACGGTGACGTTCGATAACTGCATCATCGCCGCCGGGTCGGAGGCGGCTTCGATACCCGGGCTCCCCGACGACGACCGGATCTTCTCCTCGACCGGCGCGCTCGAGTTGCCATTGCTTCCCAAGCGCCTGCTCGTGGTCGGCTGCGGGATCATCGGGCTCGAGATGGCGACGGTCTACGACGCGCTCGGCTCCAAGGTGACGATGGTCGAGCTGCTCGACCAGCTGATCCCGGGCTGTGACCCGGATCTGGTCAAGCCTTTGCATAAGCGGATCTCCGAGCGCTACGAGGCGATCCACCTCGGCACCAAGGTCGAGTCGGTCGAGGCCTCCGCCAAGGGGTTGTCCGTGAAGCTGTCGTCCGGCGACACGAAGGTGTTCGACGGGGTTCTGGTCGCGATCGGCCGCCGGCCAAATGGACGAGCCGTCGGCGCGGACGCGGCAGGCGTGACCGTGAACGATGCGGGCTTCATCCCCGTCGACCGGCAGATGCGGACGAACGTGCCGTCGATCTACGCGATCGGCGACGTCGTCGGTGGCCCGATGCTCGCCCACAAGGCCACGCACGAAGGCAAGGTGGCGGCCGAGGTCATCGCCGGCGTTCCAGGCGCCGAGTTCGACCCTCGCGCGATCCCGTCCGTGGCCTACACCGACCCCGAGGTCGCGTGGATGGGGCTGACCGAGACCGAGGCGAAGGCGCAGGGCATCGAGTTCGAGAAGGCCGTCTTCCCCTGGGCGGCGTCAGGGCGCGCCCTGTCGCTCGGGCGCTCGGAGGGCATGACCAAGCTTCTGTTCGAGTCAGGCTCGCGGCGCCTGCTCGGCGCCGGAATCGTCGGCGTGAACGCCGGCGAGCTGATCGCCGAGACCGTGCTCGGCCTCGAGTTGGGATCCGACGCTGAGGACATCGCGCTGACCGTCCACCCGCACCCCACGCTCTCAGAGACGATCGCGTTCGCGGCCGAGATGGCCGAGGGCACGATCACCGACCTCATGCCGCCGCGCCGGCGCGAGCGATCCAAGGCCTGATCGCCCGCTAATCCGCGTCGCGGCCCCCACCCCACAGGGGCGGGCGGGGCGGTTACGGACTGCGGCGCCGGCGGAGCGCGCGCAGCACACCGAGCGCCAGCCCGACTAGGAAGGCGATCCGCAACGGCCAGCCGGCCTTCGCCGCGATCCGGGCCGCCGGGCTCGACGGCTCGGCCGGCTTGCGGGTAGCCGGCATCGCGAACTCCTCGGCGGCGAGCACGTCGTGGGGCTCGGCGATCCCACTCGGGTCGTCGGGCAGCTTGATCGGCTGGTGACGGAGCGAGGGATCGGCCGTCGGGACGGCGAACGCCTCGGCCGCCAGCACGTCGTGCGCCTCCTCCTCGGGAGGCGGCGGGGACTCGCGGCCTGACATCGGGGCGCATGATCCCAGATCCGGAGCACTGCCGTCGAACCCGCACGGCAGCGTCAAATGACCGTGTCATCATGGTCGCAGGATCTCAGCCGAGTCGACTTAGATCGACCCGCGCCGCGTGGTATCCTTCACTTATCTTGAGTAAGCAACTATCGAAAGCGAACGTACCAACTGATGTCTAGTCGCCTTCTACTCGTCCCGCTCGACGACGTCGTGGCCTTCCCGGGCATGTCGCTCACGCTCGCGATCGACGCCGGCGAGGAGGAACGGGTCCTACTCGTTCCCAGACACGAAACCGAATTTGCCAACGTCGGCACGGTCGCCGAGGTCGTAGACCGCGTCCGTCTGCCGGGCGGCGCTCGCGCCGTCTCGCTCCAGGGACTCCACCGCGGAGTCGCCGGCGCTGCCAACACCGCTCCCGACGGTCGGCTGTACGTCGAGGTCGAGGAGCACACCGATCCCGTCCCTGTGGACGGCAAGACCCGCAACCTGGAGCGCGAGTATCGCGCGGTCGTCGAGGAGATCCTCGAGCTCCGCGGTGCCGACTCGCGTGTTTCCTCGTTCCTGCGAAGCATCACCGAGCCGGGCGCGCTGGCCGACACCGGCGGGTATTCGCCCGACCTGAGCTACGAGAACAAGGTCAAGCTGCTCCAGACGCTCGACGTCACCGAGCGGCTCGAGCTCGCGCTGTCGATGCAGCGTGAGCGGCTGGCCGAGCTCCAGGTCCGTAAGCGGATCCGCGACGACGTCGAGTCCGGCGCCGAGAAGCAGCAGCGCGAGTACTTCCTGCGCAAGCAGATGGAGTCGATCCGCAAGGAGCTCGACGAGGACGACGCATCGGTCGTCGAGGAGTACCGGACCAAGATCGAAGAGGCCGGTATGCCGGAGGCCGTGCGCGAGCAGGCCGACAAGGAGCTCGGCAGGCTCGAGCGCCTCGGCGAGCAGTCGGCCGAGTCAAGCGTGATCCGTACCTACCTGGACTGGCTGATCGCCGTGCCGTGGAGCAAGCGCTCGGATGAGCGTTTGGATCCGCAGAACGCGCGTGAGGTGCTCGACGCCGACCACGCCGGCCTCGAGGACGTCAAGGATCGGATCGTCGAGTACATCGCGGTCAAGAAGTTGCGCCAGGAGCGCGGCATCACCGAGGACAAGCGCTCAGGCGCGATCCTCACCCTGATCGGACCTCCGGGCACCGGCAAGACCTCGATCGGCGAGTCGATCGCGCGGGCAACCGGCAGAGAGTTCGTCCGGATGTCGCTCGGCGGCGTCCGCGACGAGGCCGAGATCCGCGGTCACCGACGGACGTACATCGGCGCGCTCCCGGGACGGCTGGTCCGTGCCCTGCGCGACGCCGACACGATGAACCCGGTGATCATGCTGGACGAGGTCGACAAGGTCGGCGCCGACTGGCGCGGGGACCCGAGCGCAGCGTTGCTCGAGGTGCTCGATCCGGCCCAGAACCACAGCTTCCGCGACCACTACCTGGACGTGGAGCTCGACCTGAGCGGCGTGCTGTTCATCGCCACCGCGAACGTCGCGGACACGATCCCTGGCCCGCTGCTCGACCGTATGGAAGTCATCCGGTTCGACGGCTACACGACCTCGGAGAAGGTCGCGATCGCCCGTGGCTATCTGTGGAAGCGCCAGCTCGAGCGCAACGGCCTGCGGCCCGAGGAGGTCGAGATCTCCGATGAGCTGCTGAACACGGTCGCCTCCGAGTACACCCGCGAGGCGGGCGTCCGGCAGCTCGAGCGCGAGCTCGGGACGCTGCTGCGCAAGACCGCGACAAAGATCGCGTCGGGTGAGGCCGCGGCCCCCGTGGTCATCGACCTCGATGCGATCCGCGACGCGCTCGGACGTCAGCGCTTCTTCCAGGAGTCCGCGATTCGCACCGCGGTTCCCGGCGTGGCCACCGGCCTCGCCGTGACCGGCACCGGCGGCGACGTGTTGTTCATCGAGGCCACCGCGATGCAGGGCAAGCCCGGTCTCACACTGACCGGTCAGCTCGGCGACGTGATGAAGGAGTCGGCCCAGATCGCCCTGTCCTACGTGCGCGGCCACGCGGCCGAGCTCGAGATCGATCCGGCGAGCTTCGAGGAGCGCTCGTTCCACGTGCACGTCCCGGCCGGCGCGATCCCCAAGGACGGCCCGAGCGCGGGTGTGACGATGGTGACGGCGCTGAGCTCACTGCTGAGCGGCCGCGCGGTCCGGCACACGGTCGGCATGACCGGCGAGGTCACGCTCCAGGGTCGGGTGCTCCCGATCGGTGGCGTCAAGCAGAAGGTGCTGGCGGCGCACGCCGCCGGGCTTACCGACGTCGTGCTCCCCGAGCGCAACCGAGGTGATCTGGACGACGTCCCGCAGGAGGTCCGCGACGCGATGACCTTCCACTTCGCGATGACCGTCGATGAGGTGCTGGCGGTGGCGCTGGAGCCGGCGCCCGTGCATCAGGCGGCGTAGACAGCTTCCCCAGCTGGCAAGGCAACGACAAGTCCCGGTGGGCCCACGTGCGGCCCGCCGGGACTTTTGTTTGTGCGGTGGTAGGTTGGATGCATGAGCACGATTACAGCCCCAGCGGAACAGAAGATCCTTGACGAGGTCCCCAAGCAGCTCTACATCGCCGGCGAGTGGGTCGACGGCGCGAAAGGAACGCTGTCGGTAGAGGACCCGTCGACCGGCGAATCGTTATGCGAAGTCGCCGACGCGTCGACCGATGACGCCAAGGCCGCGTTGACCGCGGCCGTCGAGGCCGGTCCCGAGTGGGCCGCCCATGCACCCCGAGAACGCGGCGAGATCCTGCGCCGCTCGTTCGAGGCGCTCGTTTCCCGCGCGGACGATCTGGCGCTCCTGATGACGCTCGAGATGGGCAAGCCGCTCGCCGAGTCCAAGGCCGAGATCGCCTACGGCGCCGAGTTCTTTCGCTGGTTCTCCGAGCAGGCGGTCCGGATCGACGGACGCTACGCGACCAACTCCAACGGCCAGGGCCGCGTGCTGACCATGCAGCAGCCCGTCGGGCCGTGCCTGCTGATCACCCCCTGGAACTTCCCGCTGGCGATGGGAACCCGCAAGATCGGACCGGCGATCGCGGCCGGCTGCACGATGGTGGTCAAGCCCGCGCAGCAGACGCCGCTGTCGATGCTCATGCTCGTCAAGATCCTCGAGGAGAACGGCCTGCCGGCCGGTGTGGTGAACCTCGTGACGGCGTCCTCCTCTGGCGCGACGATGGGTCCGCTGATCGCCGATCAGCGCCTGCGCAAGCTGTCGTTCACCGGCTCGACCGAGGTCGGGCGCAAGCTGATGGAGCAGGCCTCCCAGAACCTCCTGCGCTTGTCGATGGAGCTCGGCGGCAACGCACCGTTCATCGTGTTCGACGACGCCGACGTCGACGCCGCCGTCCAGGGCGCGATGATCGCGAAGATGCGCAACACCGGCGAGGCGTGCACCGCCGCCAACCGGTTCCACGTGGCCGACAAGATCGCCGCGGAGTTCGCCGAGAAGCTGGCCGACAAGATGGGCGCGCTCAAGGTCGGGCGTGGCACCGAGGACGGCGTGCAGGTCGGCCCGCTGATCGATGACGCGCAGCGCGCCAAGGTGGCCGAGCTCGTCGAGGACGCGCTCGGACACGGCGCCAAGGCCGTCGTCGGCGGCCACACCCGCGACGGCGCCGGCTACTTCTACGACCCCACGGTCCTGACCGACGTGCCCGAGGACGCCAAGCTGCTCAAAGAGGAGATCTTCGGCCCGGTCGCGCCGGTCAAGGGCTTCACCGATGAGGACGAGGCGGTCGCCGCGGCCAACGACACCGAGTACGGCCTCGTCGCCTACGTGTACACGAACAATCTCAAGCGCGCGCTGCGCGTGGTCGAGCGACTCGAAACCGGCATGGTCGGGCTCAACCAGGGGATGGTCTCCAACGCCGGTGCTCCGTTCGGCGGCATCAAGCAGTCCGGCTTCGGGCGCGAGGGCGGCTACGAAGGCATCGAGGAATACCTCGAGACCAAGTACGTCGCGATCAACCTCTGAGCAGGACGTCCGCGGGATACCACCGCGGAACAGGCAAAACCGAATACCGTTCCCCGGGGGGCGCCTCACGGAGGAAGGGAGCGTCCGCATGACCGATTCGACGCAGGCCGGGCAGCCGAACGGTGACCCTCGTCAGAGCGAGAGCATCGTCACGACGCTCATGCACGAGGGGGTCGCCGAAACGGACGCGCTGCTCGCGGCGGTCGGCATGCGCGAGCAGCTGAGCGGGGAGGCGCAGGACCTGGCGCGGCTCGTCGAGCGCCGGCTGACCCAGATCGAGTGGGGAGACCATCCCCACGCCCTCGACGAGCTCGAGGTCGCGCGCGCCTTCCTCACCCACCGGTTCATCGGCCCGATGAAGGGGTTCGAGCGCGGGAGCCGGGGCTACGCCTACCTCGACAACGTCCTGAACCTGGTCTCGATTCTCGCCGGCGTCGGCGCCTCACTCTCGGCCGCCCTGAATGCGTCCAAGGTCTGGGCGATCGCGCTCGGGCTGCTCGTCGGCCTCCTGCAAAGCCTGAGCCAATGGCTCAAGCCTGGCCAGCGCGCCACCCGACGCGGGCTCGCGGCCGCCGAGCTGCGCAGCGAGATGTGGGCGTTCCTCCAGCACCGCGATCGCTACCGCCGCCTCGACGATCGCGCGGCCTGGTCGCTCCTCTGCGACCAGGTCGAGCGGGTCGAGGACCGAGAGACGACCGACCAGGATCGGGAGGCCTCGCAGGTTCCGCCGGGCGCCCGGACACCCGCGAAGTAAGGCCTCTACAGCGCGGACAGAACTTCCGCCGCAGCCCGCTCGCCGGAGCGCACTGAGCCCATCCAGGTCTCGTACTGATTGAGCACGGCCGACTGGCGCTCGGAGGGCGACATCGCGTCGTAGCTGCGCGCGTTGTCGCCGCCCACGAACCCGAACGGCACGCCGAGCGAGGCATCCGGCGGCGAGTCGTCGAACGAGGCGCTGACCGGTCCGCCCGTGTCGAGCACCTGCCCGGTCAGTCCGCTCGCGCGCCAGAACGGCGCGCTGTAGACGGCGGCGACCTTGGTCAGCATGCCCTGCGGGTAGCGCTGAACCAGCTGGTCGCGGGCATATGGCATGACCGGGTCGTACTGGATGCGCGCGGTGAGCGTCGGCGGGATCGCCACGATCACGCGCGAGCGGCGGAGATGGTCGTGCTTACCGGAGACGGTTTGCTGCGAGAGGCGTTCCGGCGCGACCGGCGCGGCGACGCGGACGCAGCCATAAGCGGGTCGGAGGTCCGCGAGCCGACCCACTATATTTTATGAAGTGCTTATCTTCCGGCGACTCCTAGGCTTCCTACGCCCGTATCGGCGGGCGGTCTGGTGGTCGTTCGTCCTCGCCGCGGGCGCGATGGTCATGACCGTTCTGATCCCGGCTCTCACCGGGGCGGCAATCAACTCGGTCGCCCACGGCCATAACCGCCACCAGCTGATCATGTGGGCCATCGCGATCGGCGCCGCAGGCGTCCTGCGCCTGGGGCTGAGCGTCGCGCGGCGACTGGTCGCCGGCCGGGTCTCCCTGGGCGTCGAGTACGACCTGCGCAACACGCTCTACGAGCAGTTTCAGCGTCTCGAGCTCGGCTTCTTCGACCGCCAGCAGACGGGCCAGCTGATGTCGCGCGCCACCGTCGACCTCCAGTCGGTGCGCTTCTTCCTCGGCTACGGCCTCATCTTCATCGGCCAGTCGGTGCTCACGATCGCGCTGGCCGGGGTGGCGATGTTCGTGCTCCAACCGGGGCTCGCCGCGCTGGCGCTGGCGCCCGTGCCGTTCGTCGTGCTGATCGCCAACCGCTACGGCAAGCACTCGCAGCCCGCGCTGCGTGAGGCCCAGCAGCGGATCGCCGAGCTGACCGCCGACGCCGAGGAGAACGTCTCGGGAGTGCGGGTGATCAAGGCGTTCGCGCAGGAGGAGCGCCAGCTCGAGCGGTTCCGCCATTCGGTGCAGCGCGTGTTCGACCAGCAGCTGTACGCGACCAAGATCCAGGCCCGCTACACGCCGCTCATCACCTTCCTGCCCAACATCGGGTTGGCGCTGATCCTGTTGATCGGCGGCCGCGACGTGATCCGCGGGTCACTGAGCATCGGCGCGTTCACCGCCTTCTACGCGTACCTGCTGATGCTGATCGCGCCGATGCGGACGCTCGGCTACATGCTGAGCGCGGCCCAGCGGGCCACCGCCTCGGGCGCCCGCATCTTCCAGGTGCTCGATCGCGCTCCCCGGATCACCGCGCCGGCCGACGCCCCGCCGCTGCCCGAGGGAGCAGGGCGCGTTTCCCTGCGGGACGTCAGCCTGACCTTCGAGGGCGCGTCGCGGCCCGCCCTGCGCGACGTCAACCTGGAGATCGAGCCGGGCAGTACGGTGGCGCTCGTCGGCGCGATGGGCTCCGGCAAGACCGCGCTCGTGTCGCTGCTCCCGCGGCTCTACGACGCGAGTATGGGATCGGTGCGGATCGACGGCGCCGACGTGCGCGACGTGGACCTGGCGTCGCTTCGCCACGCGATCGCCGTGGTCACCGACGACCCCTTCCTGTTCTCGGCCACCGTGCACGAGAACATCGCGTACGGCCGGCCCGACGCGACCCGCGAGGAGGTCGTCCGCGCCGCCGAGGTGGCCCAGGCCGACGACTTCATCTCCGAGCTCCCGAAGGGCTATGAGACGCGGGTCGGCGAGCGGGGATTGACCTTGTCGGGCGGCCAGCGCCAGCGCATCGCGATCGCCCGGGCGGTGTTGGCGGATCCGCGCATCCTCGTCCTGGACGATGCCACCTCGTCCGTCGACGCCTCGACCGAGCAGGAGATCAAGACCGCGCTGCGCGAGGTGATGGCGGGCCGGACCACGTTCGTGATCGCACACCGGCTCTCGACGATCGCGCTGGCCGATGAGATCGTCGTGCTCGAGGACGGCCGCGTGGCGGCCCACGGCAGCCACGACGAACTGCTCGAGGAATCGGACCTGTATCGCGAGATCGTCGAGAAGGGAATGCCCGACCAGGTGTTCATGACCCGCAAGGCGGTCGGGGCGGTCGGGGCGGTGGGGCTGTGAGGCTGCGCCTACGTCAGGGCCGCGGCCGGGCACGCAAGCTGCGCGGGCTAATCGAACTGCTCGCGCCGTACAAGTGGCGCGTGCTCGCCATGTTCGTGTCGCTCGTCGCGGCCACCGCCGCGGCGCTGGCGCCGGTTCCGCTGGCCAAGGTGGCGATCGACAGCGGGATCCGGCGGCACGACGTCGCTGCACTCGATCTGATGGTCGCGGCCTTCCTCGCCTCAGCGGTCGTGTACGCGGTGGCCTCCTACGCCCAGACCTACCTGGTGGGCTGGGTCGGGCAGCGCGCGCTCCAGGACCTGCGCATTCGCCTGTTCACCCACCTGCAGCAGCTTTCGATCGGCTTCTACTCGCGCAACCGGGCCGGGGTGATCATCTCGCGAATGACCAACGACGTCGAGGCGCTCGATCAGCTGGTCGAGGACGGGATGGCGACGCTGTTCCAATCCGGCCTGACCCTGATCGGGGTCGTGGTGATCCTGATGGTGATCGACTTCCATCTGGCGCTCCTGACCTTCATCGCGCTGCCGATCCTGTTTGCGGGCGGCGTGATGTTCCGCATCGCCTCGGCCGACGCCTACCGTCTCACGCGGGAGAAGATCGCGACGATAACCGGGTACCTGCAGGAGACCCTGTCGGGCATTCGGGTCGTGCGCGCGTACGGTCAGGAGAAGCGGCACATCGAGCACTTCCGGGGGCTGAACGAGGAGAACCGGGCCGCGAACATGACCACGATCAATCTCAACGCGGTGTACTTCCCCGCGGTCGAGTTCCTGTCGGCGCTGGTCACGGTCGAGATCCTCGTCGTCGGCGGGATCGAGGCGATCAACGGGCACGCCACCACCGGCGTCGTGTTCGCGTTCGTCGCCGCGCTCAACAACTTCTTTGACCCGATCCAGCAGCTCTCCCAGCTCTACACCACCTATCAGTCCGGCATGGCGGCGCTGGACAAGATCTTCGAGCTGCTCGACGAGCAGCCCGATCTGGTCGACGCGCCGGACGCGATCGATCTGTCGGCGATCCGGGGTGAGCTGCGCTTCGACGATCTCTCCTTCCAGTACGGCTCGGCTTCTGCCGATGACGATGGCTACGCGCTTCGCGACGTGGATCTGGTGATCCCGCCCGGTCAGACCGTGGCCCTGGTCGGGTCGACCGGCGCCGGCAAGTCGACGTTCGCCAAGCTCGTGGCGCGCTTCTATGACCCGACCTCGGGTAGCGTGCTCGTCGATGGGCACGACCTGCGGGCTGTAAGCGCCCATTCGCTGCGCTCGCGGATGGGGATCGTTCCCCAGGAGGCCTTTCTGTTCAGCGGCACGATCCGCGAGAACATCGCCTTTGGCCGGCCCGGCGCCAGCGACGAGGAGGTCCGGGGCGCCGCGCGCGCGGTGGGAGCGGACGGCTTCATCTCCGAGCTCCCGGACGGCTACGACTCGCAGATCGGCGAGCGCGGCGTGCAGCTGTCGGCCGGTCAGCGCCAGCTGGTCGCGTTCGCGCGGGCGCTGGTGGCGGATCCGCGCATCCTGGTGCTTGACGAGGCGACCTCGAACGTGGACGTACACACCGAATCGCTGATCGAGCAAGGGATGCGGCGGCTCGTGGCCGGGCGCACCGCGATCGTGATCGCCCACCGGCTCTCGACGATCCGGGGCGCGAGCCGGATCCTGGTGCTGGAGCACGGACGGGTGGTCGAGGACGGCACGCACGAGGAGCTGCTCGAGGAGCAGGGGCGCTACTGGCAGCTCTACCGTGACTGGGCCGAGCAGGCCTCGACCGCGTAGATCCCTCGGATCGCGCCGGTCCTGGGGTCGCGTAGCCTCTGAGTCATGCCGACCGTCACCGGACTCGCGATCACCCCGGTCAAGGCCACGCGGCTGCATCAAGTCGACCGCGTGACGCTGACGCCCCACGGCGTACGCGAGAACCGCCGGTTCTACGTGATCGACGACCGCAACCGGATGGTCAACAGCAAGATGCTGGCCGTCCTGCAGACGGTGATCGCCGATTACTCCGACGCGGACAGGACGCTTCGGCTCTCGCTCCCGGACGGGCGGGTCGTCGAAGGCGAGGTGAGCGTGGGCGAGACGATCAGTACGAAGTTCTTCTCGCAGGTGGACCAGGGCCGGCTGGTCCACGGACCGTGGTCTGGGGCGCTCAGCGAGGTGTCCGGACGCTCGCTGCGGCTGGTCGAGGCGGACGGTCGCGGCACCGCTGTCGACCGCGGGACCGAAGGGGCGGTGTCGCTGATCTCGCGCGCCTCGCTGGCCCGGCTGGCGGAGGCCGGCGGGGTGGAATCGGTCGACCCGCGTCGCTTCCGGATGCTGGTCGAGATCGATGGAGTCGACGCGCACGCCGAGGACGGCTGGGTCGACCGCGGCGCGTTTCGGATCGGGGAGGCCGCGGTTGCGTTCGGCGGGCACGTCGGGCGCTGCATGATCACCACCCGCGATCCCGACACCGCCAAGGTAGACCTGCCGACGCTCGACATCCTGGGCTCGTATCGCACCAGTCTGGGGACGACCGAGCCGTTGCCGTTCGGGATCTGGGGCCGGGTCCTCCGCCCGGGGTTGGTGACCGTCGGCGACGAGGTCGCGCCCGTCGACGGGTAGTGTTCTCGGACGATGAGCGAAACGGACTCAAGCGTCCAGACTCGTGAGCGCGTCGCGATCGAAGTCGACGACCACGTCGCCATCGTCACGCTGACCCGGCCCGAGAAGCACAACGCCCTTGACGTCGCGATGTTCGACGCGATCACCGCCGCCGCCGAGCGGGTCGCGGTCGAGCCCGGCGTGCGCGTCGTGGTGCTGCACGGCGAGGGGCCCAGCTTCTGCTCGGGCCTCGATGTGGCCGGCGTGATGGCCAGCCAGCCGAGCTCGGATGCGTTGATGGCTCCCCTGCGCGAGGCCGTTCCCAATTGGTTCCAGCGCACCGCCCATCGCTGGCTCGAGGTCCCGGTGCCAGTGATCGCGGCCATCCACGGCCACTGCTTGGGCGGCGGCCTTCAGATCGCGATGGCCGCCGACGTGCGCTTCGCCACGGCCGACGCGAACCTGTCCGTGCTCGAGGTCAAGTGGGGACTGATTCCGGACATGGCGATCACGCGGACCCTGCCCCGGCTGGTGCGGATCGACGTGGCCAAGGAGCTGGCGTTCACGGGCCGCGTGGTGAGCGGTCAGGAGGCTTTCGAGCTCGGACTGGTGACGCACGTCGTGGACGATCCGCTGGCCGCGGCACGTGAGCTGGCCGACGAGATCGCGGGTCGCTCACCTGACGCGGTGCGCGGGATGAAGCGGCTGTTCGACGAGTCCTGGACCGGCTCGCGCGAGGAGACGCTGCGGCTCGAGGCCGATATCCAGCTCGGCCTGCTCGGGACGCCCAACCAGCTCGAGGCTGTGAGAGCCGGCATGCTCAAGGAGCCGGCCCAGTTCGTCGACCCGAGCTGATCTAGGCATGCGGCCGCCGCCGGCGGGCGCAGCGCACCCGCCGGCGGCGAAACCAGACTCAGTGAACCCCGACGGTCACACCCGCCTCGCGCTGCGCGTCGGCACCGAGCTGGGCGGTGGCGTGCACCACCTCGTTGGTCGCCGGCTCCCAGCTCGGCGGCGTCACCGCGAACTTGACCAGGGCAGACTGATCGGGCGGGAGGCGATTGAACGCCGACCGGCCGATCACCTGCTGGGTCCAGCCCTGCGGCAGCTGGAGCGAGACGATCACGTTCCGGAGCGTCGCGTCGCCGCCGTGGGTCAGCCTTGACGTAGACCGTGGCGGACTGACCCGGGTGGATCACGCGTGGGGCGTGGACCACCACCTGCCGCGCGCCCGCCGTGTGGGGGATGTTGAACGAGCCGTGGAGCGGCAGGTCGGCCTGTGCCGAGGAATCGCCCACCCAGACGTCATAGCGGCCGGCGCTCTGGGTCCAGCCACCGGCGTCCTGATCCCACCACCACGTATCTCGCGGTGTGATCGTGAACTGCAGCCTTGCAGACCCGCCCGAGGGGAGGTCGACACGCTTGAAGCCGACCAGCTGACGCGGCGGCTCGCCGGCCGACGCCGGGTCGCCCAGGTAGAGCTGAGCGACGTCGGCCCCGGCGGTCTTTCCGGTGTTGGTGATGGTCGCCGACACGGTCACGTCGCTGACGCCATCCGAGCGCTTCGGACTGACCTTCAGACCGCTGAAGCCGAACTGCGTGTAGGACAGCCCGTAGCCGAACGGGAACAGCGGCGTGGTGCCCTGGGCGTCGTACCAGCGATAGCCAACGTCGATGCCCTCGGTGTACAGCACCTGACCGTTGAGGCCGGGGAACTGCTCCCGGATTAGCCGCCGGGACCTGGCTCAGGCTGGTCGGGAACGTCACCGGCAGGTGGCCGCTCGGGTCGACTTGCCCGAACAGCACGTTGGCCAGCGCGGTGCCGTTGGACTGGCCCGGATACCACGCGTCGAGAACCGCGCCGGCCTGGCTCAGCCACGGCATCAGCACGGGCGCACCCGCGTCGATGACGACCGTCGTGTGCGGATTGGCCGCGGTCACGGCCGAGATCAGCTCGTCCTGCGCCGAGGGTAGGCTCAGGCTGAGGCGATCGCTGGCCTCGGACTCGGTGTCGTCGGAGACAACCACCACCGCGCTCGAGGCCTTCTGCGCCGCAGCCACGGCCGCGGCGATCCCGGGGGCCAGGTCCGATGGCTTGGCCCAGGTGAGAGCACTCGCCTCGCCGCCGCCGGAAACCGACAGCGTGTAGGTCTGGCCCGCGGTCAGGTTTACGGCCACGGAGTACACGTGCACCGGGGGCGTGCTTGGATTGTCGATCAACTGCTGGCCGTTGAGCGACAGGTACTCCGACGAATAGCAGAAGCACGGATTCGTGAGAGCGAGCACGTACGTCCCGGTCTCGGGCGCGGTCAGCGTCCCCGTGTAGGACTGCCCGAACGACAGCCCACCCGTCGGGAAGGCCGGGCTGAGCGGCGGGGATGGGATCGCCGCCAGCGATGAATCGGTCGGCAGGCCCTGCGTGTACGTGACGTTGCCCGCGCCGTCCAACGCCGAGATGCCCTGGTACGGCGTCACGGTCTGGGACGGGATGACGTACGCGCTACCTCCACCACCGTAGATCGGAGAGGCATCACCGGCCGGGCCGACCACGGCGACCGAGTTTCCCTTCGGGATTGGCAACGTGCCGGAGTTGTTCTTCAGCAGCGTCGTGCCGGCCTCGGCCACCCGGGTGCCGGTCGCCTGGTGCGCTGGCGTGGTAACCGTCGAGTACGGGTTCCCGGTGGGCGGATTGTCGAACAGCCCGAATCGGAACATCTCGGTGAGCATCCGCTGCACCATCGTGTTCAGCACCGGCTGGGCGATCGCCCCGCCGAGGACCGCGTTCAGGAGGGGCGTGCCGAAGTACGTGTTGAACGGCTGCTCCTGGTCCAGGCCGCCGTATGCGCCGCCCGCCGTGCTGTGCAGGGCCCCGTAGTCGGAGGTGACGAAGCCCGGGAAGTCCCACTCCTGGTCGAGCTTGTTCGTCATCAGGTAGCGGCTCTGGCAGGCGTAAACGCCGTTGACGGTTGCGTAGGAGCACATCACCGAACCCGCTTTGGCCTGCTGAACCGCCGCCTGGAACGCCGGGAGGTAGATCTCGTTCAGCGTCCGCTGGCTGGCGATCACATCATCGTTCTCGGTGTTGCGGTTCGTCTCCTGGTTATAGGCGGCGAAGTGCTTGACCTGCGACATCTCCCCCGCGTTCTGCACGCCGTCGATCTCGCTCGTGGCGAGCGCCGCGTTCAGGAACGGGTCCTCGGTGAACGCCTCGAACGACCGGCCCCAGCGCGGGTCGCGGTCGATGTTGATCGTCGGCCCGAGGTTGACTGCCGCGCCCTTTCCGCGCTCCTCCGACCCGATCACCTGGCCGTACTGAGACGCGAGCGACGGATCGAACGTGGCCGCCAGGTCCACCCCGGCCGGCAGCTGCGTGACATCGGGCAGGCCGTCCGCCACGCCGGCGGGCCCGTCCTCCTCACCGAGCGCCGGGATGCACAGCGGCACCTGTGGGTTCGAGAGCGACGTCGGCAGGCCCGGCATCCAGAACACGTACGGATTCCCTGGCGTCGTGGGCGGCTCGTTGGCGGTGCCGTGCCCCTGGACCAGAAAGTCTTCGTCGGCCACGGTCATGTGGCTCATGACTTCCGCGACCCGTTGAGCGATCGGCTGGGTCGAGCCGACCCAGGGACAGCCCGCCGTCTGCCGCGGCTTGAGGCGCGTCGCCCCTTTCGCCCTGGCGTGACCCGCCGCCGTGGCGACGGCCGGGACCGTCGCGAGCGCTGCCACGACGATCGCGGCGCCGACCAGCAGCCTCATCTTGACGCGCGCCCGGCCGCTCGGCGTGCGGCCCTCGTCGACACCCCCAGCGACGACGGCCCTCCCACCGTCCCGGGGCGGCGGCCCCTGATCGGATCGACAGACGGAGCGGCGATCACGTGCACCAAGCATCTCCACGCCTCCCTAAGCGCTCGATGTGGACGGGACGGGTCCCGGTGTGGACCGGGGGCGCGTCCCGATGTGGACGGGGTTCGGTCCCGGCGGCAACCTACCACAGGCGCCGCCTCAGCGGAACCAGTAAGTGGCTTAAAGAAACGCCGCTTTCAGCCCGCATATGGCGCAAAAAAGTCACAGGCCCTCGCACGGCTATACTGGCGCCCGCAGTAGCTGGCGGACGCTGAAGCACCGTAAGTTAGTACATCAATCTACTGCCGGGTGGAGTAATCGGCAACTCGCCAGGTTCTGGCCCTGGAATTCAAGGTTCGAGTCCTTGCCCGGCAGCTACGTCGTGTGGTCCGTGGCTGAGGCGACCGCCGTAGGTCGGCCAACGTGGGTCTCAGAGCGATTCGAGATCGCTCGAGACATCGGCCAACTCGCCGACCCGGCCGCTCACGTCGGTCCCGGAGACCAGGAGCCGGCGGCCGTGCTCGAGGTCGTCCGAGCGACCGACGGAAAGCGCCGCCTTCACGCGACCGCCCTGCAGGTAGAAGATGGCAAACTCGCCCTCGTCGAGCGATCCGCGCACAACCTCCTGGTCCCAGTCGTGGGCCGGGCCGATGTACTCGAGCGAGGCCCAATCCGACAGGTCGGAGAAGAAGTACGGGACGACGTCGTGCGGTTGGTCGCGACCGAGCATGTTGAGCGCCGCCGTCTTGCCGTGGTTGAAGGCGACGTCCCAGTGCTCGACCCGGATGCGCTCGCCGCCGTGAACCACGCTCTCGTACTCGGCGATGTCGCCGGCGGCGAAGATCCCCGGCGCGGCGGTCTCCAGGCGGGAGTCGACCTTCACCCCACCGCCATCGCCGATCTCCAGGCCAGCGGTGCGGGCCAACCTGACGTCGGGGACGGCGCCGATTCCGATCACGACGGCGTCCGCGTCGAGTTGGCGGCCGCTCTTGGTGATCACGCGAGTCACCCGTCCGCCGGTGCCCTCGAACCGGTCGAGCTCATCAGCGCCGAAGGCTTCGATCCCATGCTCGGCCATCCGGTTTTCGAAGAAGCGCCCGGCCTGCTGGCCGAAATGGCGGCTGAGCGGGACGGACTCGAGCATCACCAGCGAGCAGGAGCTGCCGAGCTCGGTCAGGGAGGCGGCGACCTCGCAGGCGATGTAGGAGCCCCCGATCATTACCACCTTCTTGCCGGCGGCGTCGGCGCGGATCGTGTCGGTGTTGCCGAGCGTACGCAGATAGTGGATGCCCTCGAGCTCCGCGCCGGAGACCGACACGCGGCGGACGCCGGCGCCGGTGGCGACCAGCGCCTTCTCGAAGCTCACCTCCTGACCGTCGGTCAACTCGACACTGCGCTCGGTCAGGTCGAGCGATTTGACCGAGACCCGGGTCAGCGCCTCGATCTGCTGTTCGTCGTACCACTCGGCGGGCCGGAACAGGGTGTCCTCGCGCGTTTCGTGCCCCTGGAGGTAGCCCTTCGAGCACGGCGGCCGGTTGTACGGCAGGTCGGTCTCGCGCCCGATTAGCAGAATCGATCCGTCGGCGCCTGACTCGCGCAGCCAGCGGGCGCAATTGCCGGCGGCGAGCCCGCCTCCAATCACTGCGTAGGTAACGTGCCGATCAGCCACGATCAGTGCGACGGGCTGGCGCCGTTGGGCGCGAACTGGGGCGTGATCTCCGACTCGAGCCCCGGGTCGAGGATCAGCAGCACCTGATCACCGGGCTGGATCACCGAGTCGGACTTCGGCACGAATCCGGCCCCGCCGCGCAGGACCGAGATGATCAGCGAGCCGTCGGGCAGCCGCACATCCTGCACCCGCTGGCCGGCCGCGACCGAGCCCTGGCCGACCTCGAGCTCGATGATCTCGAGGTGCTCCTCCTCGAGGGCCAGCAGCTGAACCAGGCCGTACTCGGGGACCTCGTGCTCGATCAGTCGAAGGATCAGGTCGGTCGCCGAGACCGCTGGCTGGACGTCGAGCAGGCGGAAATGCTGGAGGTTGCGGGGGTTGTTGACTCGGGCAACGATCCGCTGGACACCGTACTTCTCCTTGGCCATCTGGCAGATCAGGATGTTGTCCTCGTCGTCGCCGGTGACCGCGATCACGAGGTCGGCGCGCTGGATCCCGGCGCGCTCGAGGACCCACAGCTCGGTTGCGTCGCCGTACTGGACGGCGTGCTCGAGTTCCTCCTCGACGACCCGGTAGCGCGCATGGTCAGATTCGATCAGCGTCACCTCGCGCTCCTTCGCGATCAACTCGCGCGCAAGGTTCCAGCCGACCTTCCCGGCACCGGCGATGATCACGTACATGGGCGGTCCCTCATGTCCCTCGTTTACGCCAATACCACGCGCGACGCCTCGTCAATCGCGACCTGGGTCGGGCAGATGGTGAGCAGGCCCTGCTCGGCGTACCAGGAGGCGCGGCCGGGATCCGCGACCCGCACCACGACCCGCTTGACCTTGAACCGCCGCTGGGCGATCTGAGCGATCACCAGGTTCGTGTTGTCCCCGCTGGTCGCCGCCACGAATACGTCGGCTTGCTCGATGCCGGCCTCGATCAGCCCGTCGATCTCGAGCGCGGTGCTGACCGTGAACCTCCCGCCGGCGTCCTCCCACGTCGTCAGCTGATCCTTGTCGAGCCGCTCATGCGAGAGCGGATCGCTGTCGAGCACGGACACCTGATGCCCGGCGTCAAGCGCCCGCTTGGCAACGGCGGACCCCACGCGGCCCGAACCGACGATCAGGATGAACATGCCCGGCACTCTAGAGACATTTGGCCCGCTTGCAGGCTAGCTGTTGGTGAACGGCTGGGTGGAGAAATTAGACGAATTGGTGCAGGCAAGCCCACCGGCCCGCCGACCCCCAGCTTTATCCAGCTGTGGGGTCGCCCGCGACACCTGTCCCGGAGGTGCGTGCCCGTCCGGGGTGACTCGCGTCGGTTCGGACCCCGACACCGCCCCGGAGCCCGAAGCGGTCATCCCCCGGAGCGGGCGCGCGCCGAAGCGCGTCAGGTGATGATCGGGATGATCAACAGCGCCACGATGTTTGCCACTTTGATCATCGGGTTGATCGCCGGCCCGGCGGTGTCCTTGTAGGGGTCCCCGACCGTGTCGCCGGTGACCGCGGCGGCGTGCGCCTCGGAGCCCTTGCCGCCGTACGCGCCGTCCTCGATCAGCTTCTTGGCGTTGTCCCACGCGCCACCGCCCGAGGTCATCGAGATGGCCATGAACAGACCGACGACGATCACGCCGATCAGCAACCCACCGAGGGCCTCGACGCTGATCAGCCCGACGATCAGCGGGATCACTATCGGGATCAGCGCGGGCAAGATCATCTCGCGCTGCGCGGCGCGCGTGACCAACCCCACCGCGGTCCCATATTCAGGCTGCTCGGTGCCGTCCATGATCCCCGGGTGCTCGCGGAACTGGCGGCGGACCTCCTCGACGACGGCGCCGCCAGCCCGGCCGACGGCCTCCATGGCCAGCGACGCGAACAGATAGACCATCAAGCCGCCGATCAGCAATCCGATCAGCACCGGCGGGTTACCGATCGCGAAGTTGTACCCGTGCGGTAGCTCGCGCTGGAACGCATTGAACAGCACCAGCGCCGCGAGCGCGGCGGAGCCGATCGCGTAACCCTTGGTGACCGCCTTGGTCGTGTTACCCACCGCGTCGAGCGGATCGGTCACGTTGCGGACCTCCTCGGGGAGGTCGGCCATCTCGGCGATGCCGCCCGCGTTGTCGGTGATCGGTCCGAACGCGTCAAGCGCGACGATCAGCCCGGTCAGCGACAGCTGCGCCATGACCGCGACACCGATGCCGTAGATGCCGACGGTCCCGCCGCCGGCCAGCTTCCAGCCGCCGAGGATCGCCAGCGCGATCACGATCGCCGGCGGCGCGGTGGACTGGAGGCCCTGCGCGAGGCCCTGGATGATGTTCGTCGCGTGGCCGGTCTGCGAGGCCCGCGCGGTGCTCTTGACCGGGGCGAAACGCGTCGAGGTGAAGTAATCGGTGATCACGAACAGGCACGCGGTCACGGCGATCCCGATCAGCGAACACAGATAGAACTTCCACCAGTGCGGCGCCGGGGCGCCCGATATGTAGGTCAGCCCGTGCATCATCCAGTAGGTGATCGGGATGAACGCGAGCGCGGCCAGCCCGCCGGATACGAGGAGGCCCTGATAGAGCGCGCGCTCGACGTTTCCGGCCTTCGACCTGACCGCGAATGTCCCGATGATGGAGGCGACGATCGAGACCGCGCCCAGCACGATCGGATACAGGGCCACGGCCGACTGCTGTCTGAACAGCAGGACGCCGAGCAGCATGACGGCGACCGCGGTGACCGCGTAGGTCTCGAACAGGTCGGCCGCCATCCCGGCGCAGTCGCCGACGTTGTCGCCCACGTTGTCGGCGATCACCGCCGGGTTCCGCGGGTCGTCCTCGGGGATCCCGGCCTCGATCTTCCCCACCAGGTCGGCGCCGACGTCGGCGGCCTTGGTGAAGATGCCGCCGCCGAGGCGGGCGAACACCGAGATCAACGAGCCGCCGAACCCGAGACCGATCAGCGCGTTGACCGCGCTTCGCGGGGTCTCGCCCGCGATCCATGTCAGGACGCCGTAGTAGCCGGCGACGCCGAAGAGCGCGAGGCCCACGACCAGCAGCCCCGTGACCGCGCCCCCGCGGAAGGCCACCGAAAGCGCGCGCGAGACGCCTCCGCGGGCGGACTCGGCCACGCGCGCGTTCGCGCGCACCGAGACGTTCATTCCGATGTAGCCGGCGGAGGCTGAGAGCACGCCGCCGATCAGAAACCCGATCGCGACCCGGATGTTCTGGATCGGGATCAGGACGATGAACAGGATCACCCCGACCCCGGCGATCGTCGTGTACTGGCGATTCAGGTACGCACGGGCCCCCTCCTGCACCGCGGCGGAGATCGAGCGCATCGTCTCGTTGCCGGGCGACAGGGCGAGCAGCGCGCGCGAGGTGAGAACGCCATACGCCACGGCGGCGCCGGCGCAGATGAGCGCGATCAGCACACCGTGATGCGTCAGAAAGCTAGACAAGGAGATCCTCCGGGGAAGGTCTGAGTTAGAGAGAGAGGGCGCGCGCGAGCGCAGCCAACAAACTGGAAAAGGCCGCCACCCGTACTGGTCGAGCGGAGGCCCGGAAGAACGCGATTTTAGCGCCCGAGGCGGCGGGACGGAGCCAGGCGGCTATCGCCGAGGCAATTCGCGCGCGGGGCGGCGACGGAGCTAGACAGCTATTGCCAAGGCAATTCGCGCGCGAGGCGGCGACGGAGCCAGACAGCTATTGCCAAGGCAATTCGCGCGCGGGGCGGCGACGGAGCTAGACAGCTATTGCCAAGGCAATTCGCGCGCGGGGCGGCGACGGCGCTAGACAGCTATTGCCCAGGGACCCAGAGCCGGCCGCTGCGCTGCGCCGGCCCCGGCTCTCCAGGCTTCGGGGGCTCGGGCTCCGGAGGAGCCGCCGGACCGCCGCTCGGGCCGGGGCCGGAACCTGAGCCAGGACCCGCACCGGCACCCCCGCCAGACCCAGCTGCCGCACCGCTTTCCGGAATCTCGGCGCCCGGCGCCTGACCGCCGATCCGCACGAATGCGAGCTGAAGCTGCGAGACCGCATCCCGGATCGCCCCGATTTGAGCCGGCGCGGCCTGCTCGAGCACCGGCAGGAGCGCCCGGATCGACTCGATCGCGAGACGGACCTGTGCGGGATCCTGCTCGCCCTCCGTGCCGGGGGCCAGACCGGTGCGGCGCATGCCCAGGTTGGCCAGCGCCGCGACGTTGTCGAGCAGCACGTGCTCGACCCTGAGTCGCTTGAGCTCGGCCTCGTACGCGGCCTGAAGCTCTTCCTCGCTCGGCTCTCTTGCGTCGCTAGTCATTGGGCTTAGTCGGCGGCGCCTGACGGCGGCGCCTTAGCGGGTCACCTGCGCTGCACTGCCAGCATACGTATCCCGCGTCTCGGCCACGACCGCGGAGTAGGTCTCGGCCAGGCCGACTCCGGTGTCGGCCATCCGCCGCTGGCGCTGTGCCCCGTTCAACGCCGGCAGCGCGACCTCGATCCCGAGCTCAGCCCGGACCGGCGCCGACCAGGTCAGGAGCCGTTCGAGCGCCTCAGCGGCCGGGTAGGCCTCGGCCCGGTCGAGATCGAGCAGCTCGCCGTCGAGGCCGTAGCGCACCGCGCGCCAGACGTTCTCCTCGATCAGCCTTCGCGGGAGGTCGCCGAACGGCACGCCCTCGTCGATATCGCGCGCGGCCTGCGCGACGCAGGCCACGATCAGCCCGGCCAGCGACTCGGACTCGGAGCCGGTCATCTGCGCGTCGCAGATCCTCACCTCGACCGTCCCGAACGAGAAGTGCGGACGGATCGACCACCACACCTGCGTGTACTCCACGATCGAGCGGGTCGAGACGAGGAAGCCGATGTAGTCGGCGAACGCCTGCCAGCCGCCGAACGCGTCGGGAACGCCGCAGCGCGGGAAGCTCTTGGTGAAGATTTGGGTGCGGGCGCTGTGCAGTCCCGAGTTGCGGCCGTCCAGGAAGGGCGAGTTCGCCGAGATGGCCAGGAGCAGCGGCAGTACCGGACGCAACCGGTCGCACACCAGCACGGCGCGGTCGGCGCCCCGAACGCCGACGTGGACGTGCAGCGAGAACGTGTTGTTGCGCCAGGCCACGTACTTCAGCCCCTCCTCGACCCGGTGGTAGTGCTCGGTGTCGATGATGTGTTGCTCGCGGTAGTCCGCCCACGGATGGGTCCCGGTGGCGCCGAGCGCGACGTCATGATCGGCGGCCAGCGCGAACAGACGCCGCCGGCGTTCGCGCTGGGCGGCGAACGCGGCGCTGAGATCCAGACATCGACCCGAGCGGATCTCGATCTCGGAGGAGATCAGCTCCCCGGCCACCGAATCCGCCAGCACCGGATCAGCCAAAGCGGCATCGCGCAGCTCCTCGAACCGCGGCGCCAGGGCCAGCGAACTCGGGTCCAGGAGCGCAAACTCCTCCTCGAGCCCGACGGTGAAGTCGGTCGAGCTCTCGAAGGCGTCGAACGCCGATTCCAGGTCGAGACTACTGCTCACGAGGGTGGGGACCCAATACGAGATCAGGTGAGAAGAATCAGGTGAGGTAGAAGTACAGCGCGTAGAGCAGGTCGACGGCCGGGCTCGAGGTATGGACGGTGACCTCGGGCGGCACCTGGAGCAATGCGTCGGAATAGTTGAAGATGATCTTCACGCCCGCGTCGACCAGCTCATCGGCCAGCTTCTGGGCCGCCGCGGAGGGAACCGCGAGCACGGCCACGACGATGTCCTCCTCGTCGATCACCGCCCGGAGGTCGGAGTTGTGGCGGACCGACAGCGGTCCGATCCGCTCCCCCAGCTTGCTGCGGTCGACGTCAAACGCGGCCACGACCCGGAAGCCGTGGTCGGCGAAGATGTCCGAGGTGGCGATCGCCGTCCCCAGGTGCCCGGCACCGAACAGCGCGATGTTGTGCTGGCCGGAGGTATGCAGGATCTTCCGGATCTGGTTGACCAGCGACTCGACGTTGTAGCCGACCCCGCGCTTGCCGAACTTGCCAAACCCCGATAGATCCCTCCGGATCTGGGTGGAGTTCACGTGGGTGTAGTCCGCCAGTTCCTGGGAGGAGATCGTCTCCTTGCCGATCTTGCGAGCCTGGATCAGGACCTGGAGGTAGCGCGAGAGCCGCGCGGCTACGCCCAGCGCAAGTTTCTCGCCCGGCTTGTCGACATCGGGCGGCGCCGCGTCGGCGTCACTTCCAACCATGTAGCTCATCGGCTGTGCACCATATCGAGCCGGCGCTCTAGCTCGGACTCGTCCACAAACAGATCGAACACTTCCTGCCCGTCGATCGCCACCACGGGGATCCGTTCCAGGTAGGCCCGGAGCAGGGTGTCGTCGGAGTCGATGTCGTGCTCGAGAAGCTCGAATCGGCGCCGGGAACGGACTCGCTCGAGCACCTCCCGGGCGTCGTCGCACAGACAACAGCCCTCGCGGCCATACAGCACGACGGTCGTCATCGGGACACCAGCATCCGCTCGCCGGTCGCGTACGCGTCGAGATCGAGGTACTCGGGATAGGGCTGCGCCTCGACGAAGCGGGCTGCGCTGGCGATCATCGCGGCATTGTCGGTGCAGAGCTCGCGAGCCGGAACGTGGAGCTCGACGCCCAAGCCGCGCATGCGCTCGCGCACGGCACCGTTGGCGGCCACCCCGCCGCCCACCGACAGCCGCTCGAGCCCGGTTTCGAGCAGCGCGCGCTCGACGCGGATGGCCAGCGACTCGACGATCGCCCGCTGGTAGGAGGCGGCCAGATCGGCCCGCCGGCGCTCGGCTTCTTCTGGGCCGAGGTCGCGCACCCGGTAGAGCAGCGACGTCTTCAGCCCGGCAAACGAGAAGTCGAGCCCGGCGAGGCGCGCGGCAGTCGGGAAGCGAAACGCGCCCGGATCCCCGCCCGACGCCAGCCGCTCGAGCGCCGGACCGCCCGGATACCCGAGGCCCAGCAGGCGCGCGCCCTTGTCGAAAGCCTCGCCGGCGGCGTCGTCGAGCGTCTGACCAAGGACCTCATAGTCCGCGCCGTGATCGATGACCTGCGCGAGCAGGGTGTGGCCGCCGCTTGCAATCAGGGCGACGAACGGCGGCTCGAACGGCTCGTTGCCCAGGAACGCCGCGGCCACGTGGCCGTGCAGATGGTCAACCGGGGCCAGCGGCAGCCCGTGCGCCGCAGCCAGCCCCTTTGCTGTGGCCACGCCGACCAGCAACGCCGCGACCAGTCCGGGTCCGCACGTGACGGCGACGAGATCGACGGCAGGCAACGCGACATCGGCGCGGGCGAGCGCGTCGTCGACCACCGCCCCGATCAGCTCCAGATGGTGACGGGAGGCGATCTCGGGAACCACGCCGCCGTAGCGATCGTGCACGCCCTGCGAGGAGATCACGTTCGAGCGGATCTCACCCGCCCGCGTGACCACCGCCGCGCACGTGTCGTCGCAGCTCGTCTCAATCGCGAGGATCACCCGGATGCGCTCGTGCTCGACGTCGTGTCCGCCGTGCGCCACATGATCAGGGCGTCCTCCCCGGTGTCCTGGTAGTAGCGCCGCCGGGTGCCGGCCGAGCGGAAGCCGAACCGCTCGTACAGGGCGACCGCGTAAATGTTGGACGGGCGCACCTCGAGCGTGTACGACGCGTCCTGTCCGGCCCGGGCGATCATCTCCTCGAGCAGCGCGGTTGCGATACCGCGGCGCCGGGCCGGTGGATCGACCGCGATGTTCATCAGGTGCCAGACGTCGGCGTAGCGGGAGCAGATCAGGTAGCCGACTATCCGCCGCTCCTCGATCGCCGCGATGCATACCCCGGACGGCTTGGAGAGCTCGAGCACGAACATGGCCAGCGACCACGGGGTCGGGAAGGCGCGTCGCTCGATTGAAATGACCTGCGGGAGGTCCGAATAGCCGAGCGAGCGAGTCGTGACGGACTGTGAGCGCATTTATCTAATTCTTGCTGCGGGCGATTTCGGCGTCGGGAGCGCGGAGGTACTCCGGCCTGACCTCCTCAGGGGCCGACGCTGGCAGGCGCCCGGCCAGTCGGCAGTGATGCACTGCCGTGACCCGGTGTAGCGGCGAATCATCCTCCGGGATGAACGATCCCGCGCGCTCGAGAACCTCTCTGAATGCTACCGCCCCGTCCCCGATCGCCAGCGCGCGTGGCCCAAGCGGCGTCATCAGCTCGACCAGCCCCTCGGGAGCGATCGCGCGCGGAGCGAGCAGGGCTGCATCCAACTCCTCGGCCTCGTCGAGGCGCCAACCGGCCGCGAACACTTCGCCCCGGCGCGCGTCGAGCACCGGCAGGACGACGTCGAGTCCGGACGGCAGCGCCTCGGCGCCGGAGGACCGCCTGCTCGCCCATGCTCCCGCCACGGCCAGCGACTGAAGCGTTGAGACCCCAACGAGGGGAACGTTCCGGGCCTGCGCGAGCGCCCTCGCGGTGGCGATCCCGATGCGCAGCCCGGTGAACGTTCCGGGGCCGACGCCGACCGCGATCCGCTCCACATCGTCCCAGCCGATCCCGGCACGTTCGAGCACGCTGACCGACAGCGGCAACAGGCGCGTCGCGTGCCCGGGGCGTCCGCCGCCAGGCGGATCGTCGCGCGCGACGTAGACGACCTCGCCGACGCCGCACAGGGCGACGGCCGTGGCACGGGTGGCGGTATCGAAGGCGAGGATCCTCACGGCAACTGCAGTGGCGAGGCCAGCGGGTCGGCATTCGCTGGGGCCTCGATCCGCACGGCTCGGCGGTCGCCTCCATCGTGCTCGATCACGACCCTCGCGGCGATGCGCCCGAGTCCCGCGATCGTCGCGAACGCACCTCCGGGCCATTCAACGAACGCGACGCGATCCGGGCCGATGTAGTCGGCAAGCAGGTCGGGATCCTCGCTCCCCAGGTCGGCGACGCGATAGAGGTCGAGGTGGGACACGGGTACGGCTCCCGCGTAGCGCTGCCCGATCGTGAAGGTGGGGCTGGTCACGACCGCATCCACTCCGAGCGCACGGCACGCTCCCCGCACGAAGGTCGTCTTTCCCGCTCCCAGCTCTCCCTCGATCAGGACCACGTCGCCGGGCACCAGGGCGGCGGCGAGTCCCGCGGCAAGCGCCTCGGTCTGCGCCTCACTGGCCGTCTCGTGGTGCTCAGCCATTTGTGCTAGCCAATGTAGAGCAGCCTGACCGCCCCACGGTGCCGGTACGTTCGGTACCGTCAGGCTCGATGAGCCTTCGCACCTCCGACGCGATCGAGGGTCGACCGGCGTGTCGTTGAGGCGTCGTTTCGAGCCGCACGTGGACCGATTGCGCGGGTCCGAGATGGCCAAGGCGGTCGGTCTAGCCAGCGCGATGGTGATCAACAACGTGATCGCTCTCGGCTCGGTGATCGTGTTCTCCCGCGAGCTCAGCGACTACGGGTCGCTCGCCGCGCTGGTCAGCTACTTCCTGATCCTGGCAGTGGTCGGGTATGCGATGCAGGTGGCCACGGCGCGGGAGGCGGTGCTGGGCCATCTCGGGGTAGGCCCCGCCATGGCCGCCACGATCCGGAATTGGATCAAGGTGACGCTGCTGTTCACCGTGGTTATGACGGTGCTCTCGGTGCTGGCCCGGCATCCGATCGCCGAGGCGGTCGGAGTCAAGCAGCAGTGGGCGGCCGCGCTTGGGATCCCCGCCGGCTGCCTGTACCTGCTGCTGTGCATGATGCGCGGCTTCCTGCAGGGCCTCGGCGACTACCGCGCAGTGGGCATCAGCCTGGTCGGCGAGCAGGCGGCGCGCCTGGCCATCGGGGGCCTGCTGGCGATCGGACTCGGCGTCACCGGCGCCTATATCGGGACTCCGCTGTCCTTCGTGGCCATGATGTTCTACTGCGCCGTGCCCCTGCGCCGTCGGCTCGGCTCGGCGCCGGCGGGACAGCGACCCACCGTGGAGCTGTGGGTGCACGTCGCCCGGGCCTGGACGGCGATCGCCGCGCTGGGCATCATCGCGGTGCTCCAGAACATCGACATCATCGCCGCGAAGCACCGCTTCTCGAGCGCGCTGGCCAGCTCGTACAGCGCGACCGCGGTCGCGGCGAAGGTTCTGATCTGGGTGGCGATGGGCGTCGGCTTCTACCTGGTGCCGGAGGTCTCGCGCCGGCGCGCCGCGGGAGAGGACACCCGTCCGGTGCTCGGCAAGTCGCTGGCGATTGTCGGCGTGGCGGCGATTCCCTGTCTGCTCATCTACGGCCTGGTGCCGCGGCTTTTGATTCGCGCCGCATTCGGCGCCAACCGGCTGCTCGCAGTCGACGCGCTGTTCATTCTCGGACTCGCGTTCACGCTGCTGGCGGGGACCTACCTGGCCGTGCAGTACATGCTGGCGCTGAAACGCACCTGGTTCCTGCTCCCACTCGGTGCGGTCGCCGTGATCGAGCCGATTCTCTTGCTCCAGGCCTCGGAGAAGCCGCTCGGATTTGCCGTGGTCGTCCTCGCGGTCCAGGCGGCGGGTGCCGTGATCGCCTTCGCGATGGCCCTGCGGCCCGTCAAGCCCTCACCGGTGGCTGAGCCGCCCAGCAGCGACGTCACGACCGAGGTCGAGCTCGTCGGGGCGCCCGGAACATAGACCTAGAACAGGCCGAGCTGAGGCGCCGGCTCAGGCTCGCCGACCTCGCGCGCCTCGTCCTCGTCGTAGTCGGCCAGATCCTCCAGGTCGGGGACCGGCGCGGACTCCTGCGGCTGCTCCGGCGGCCCGAGGGCCAGCAGCTCGGGGATCCGGTGGAAGTCGGCCCGCAGCGCCTCGAGCATCGACGGGGTGTAAAGCGCGGCCGCCGGGTGGTAGAGCGGGTACAGCCGCACCGCCCGGGGCCCGATGATCCGCACCTCCTCGCGGCCGTGCAGGCGTGAGATCCCGGTGCTGTCGGCCCGCAGGAGCTTGGTCGAGAAGTTGCCCAGCGTGCAGATCACGGTCGGCTCGATCAGGTCGACCTGCCGGCGGAGATAGTCGTTGCAGGCCTCGATCTCGTTGGGCTGGGGGTCGCGGTTATTGGGGGGGCGGCATTTGAGCGTGTTCGCAACAAACACGTCGGCGCGCTCCAGCTCGATCTCGCCCAGCAGCTTGTCGAGCAGCTTCCCGGCCTGCCCGACGAACGGGAGCCCCATCCGGTCCTCGTTGGCGCCGGGCGCCTCGCCGATGAACATCAGGTCGGCGTCGGCGTTGCCGGCGCCGAACACGACGGTCGTGCGCGTCTGATGCAGAGGGCAGCGCGTGCATCCGCGCGCCTCCTCGTAGACGGCCTTCAACAGCTCGCGACGCTCCGAGGCGGTCCTCACTGGCGGCGATGGTAACCCTGTCCACGGACGCCCCGCCGGCTGGACTGCGGTATTTGCGAGGTCGAAAAAGCGGGCATTAGGCCGGTAACCGCGGGCCAGGCCACGGGTATCATGGTCTCGAGGCCATCACGCGGACGGCGCGGACGGACCTCGACACCACACAGAACTTCACACGCCGACCGGTATCTCAAATGCGGGAACTGGAACGGGATTCGACCTCAAACAAGCCTGCTTGTAAGCGGTTGGCCGTGATCGGCCGGGGCCGCCTTGGACGTGCGTTGGCCAGCGCATTTGAGCAGACGGGATACGCCGTCTCCGGACCGCACGGGCGCGGGGCTCGCGGGGAGGGTGCCGACATCGTCCTCCTGTGCGTGCCCGACGCCGAGATCGCGCTGGCCGCCGCACAGATCGACCCCGGTCCGCTTGTAGGCCACTGCTCGGGCGCCACCGGTCTGGCCGTCCTCGCGCCGCACGAGGCCTTTTCGTTGCATCCGCTGATGACCGTCACCGGCCAGGGCGCGGTTTTCGCCGGCGCGGGCGCCGCCATCGCGGGCGACACCCCGCGCGGACTGGCGCTCGCGGGCGAACTGGCCCACGCGCTCGGCATGCAGCCGGTCGAGATCGCCGAGCGGGATCGTCCCACCTACCACGCCGCCGCCTCGATCGCTTCGAACTTCCTCGTCACTCTGGAGGCCGCCGCCGAGCGCGTCGGCGCCGCCGTAGGGCTGGAGCGCGAGCTGCTCGTGCCACTCGTCCGCGCCGCCGTCGAGAACTGGGCCAACCTCGGTCCGGAGCGGGCGCTGACCGGGCCGGTCGCCCGGGGAGACGAGGCCACGGTGACGCGCCAGCGCGCCGCCGTCCAGGAGGTGGCCGCCGACCTGCTCCCCCTGTTCGACACCCTCGTGCAGGCCACGCGCGCCCTACCCGATCGAGGCGTCAGCCTCGATCGGCAGCACCGAATCTCCCGCGGCCCGGGAGGCCCAACCGGCATGAGGGTGCTGGCAACGATCCCCGAAGTCCGGGCCGCGTTGGCGCAGCCGCGTCGTGACGGCAGCACCCTCGGTCTCGTCCCGACCATGGGCGCCTTCCACGAGGGCCATCTGTCGCTGATGCGGCGAGCGCGTGAGGAGTGCGACGTCGTAGTCGTCTCGCTGTTCGTCAACCCGGCCCAGTTCAACGACCCGGCCGACCTGACCGCGTACCCGCGTGACGCCGGGCGAGACGCCGCGCTCGCGGCGGAGCTCGAGGTCGACTATCTGTTCGCGCCCGCAGCCGAGGAGGTCTATCCGCCGGGTTTCGCCACCACCGTGTCGGTCCGCGATGTGACCGAGACGCTCGAGGGCGCTCACCGCGGACGCGGCCACTTCGACGGCGTGGCCACCGTGGTCACCAAGCTGTTCAACATCGTCGGCCCCGACGTGGCGTACTTCGGCCAGAAGGACGCGCAGCAGGCGACGGTGATCAAGCGCCTGGTGCGCGACCTCGACCTGCCGGTCCGGATCGAGGTCTGCCCCACCGTCCGCGAGGCGGACGGGCTCGCCCTGTCCAGCCGGAACGCCCATCTGTCGCCGGCTGAGCGCGCCCGCGCCAGCGCGCTTCCCCGGGCGCTCGCCGCGATGCAACGAGCGGTCGACGCCGGCGAGCGCGATCCCGCCGCGGTCCGCGCCCACGCGCTCGCCGAACTCGGTGCCGCCGAGATCGAACCGGATTACGTCGAGCTCGTCTCGACCGCCACCCTCGCCCCCGTAACTCGGATAGACGGCGACGTCCTAGCCGTTCTCGCTGCGAGCGTCGGGCGTACACGCCTTATCGACAACCAGCTAATCCACCTGTCAGTCAACCACCACCGCGAGGTGGCGACCCCAACGCGGGCGCCAACCACCGCGTGAAGGAGCGAACCGACATGTCCGCAACACCCCGCATCCCGATCCCGCAGAACCTCGACTCGCCGCTGCCGATGACGCTTCCGCGCATGGCCGAAAAGAAGCGCCTCGGCGAGCCGATCGTGATGGTCACGGCCTACGACTATCCGTCCGCCCAGGTGGCCGAGGCGGCCGGGGTCGACCTCGTGCTGGTCGGAGACTCTGGCGCGATGACCGTGCTCGGCTACCCGAGCACGGTGCCGGTGTCGACCGACGAGATGCTGATGCTGGCCGCCGCGGTCCGGCGCGGCTTGCAGGCGCCGCTGCTGATCGGCGATCTGCCGTTCGGCTCCTACGAGGCCTCGGACGAGATCGCGATCGCCACCGCGCAGCGCTTCGTCAAGGAAGCCGGCTGCGACGCAGTCAAGCTCGAGCGCGGTGGGACGAGCGTGCAGCGCGCCCGGGCGATCGTAGCGGCGGGCATCCCGGTCATGGGCCACGTCGGCCTGACTCCCCAGACCGCCACCGCACTCGGCGGCTACCGCGCCCAGGGCCGCAACGCGGACCGCGCGCTCGGCGTGGCGCGCGACGCGATCGCGTTGCAGGAGGCGGGTTGCTTCTCGCTCGTGTTCGAGGCCATCCCCGCGGCGGTCGCGCAAGCGCTGATGACGCGGCTCGAGATTCCGGTGATCGGGATCGGCGCCGGCCCCGCGACGGACGGCCAGGTGCTCGTGTTCCACGACCTGCTCGGCATCTACGACGGCCACGCCCCCCGGTTCGCCAAGCGTTACGGCGACCTGCGCGAGCAGATGGTCGCCGGCGTGACCGCGTACGCGGAAGAGGTGCGAAGCCGCGCGTTCCCCGCTCCGGAGCACGTGTATTCGATCGACGACGACGAGCTGCGTGCGTTCGAGGCCGGCCTGGAGACCATCGCCTAGAGCGGCGGCCGGCGCCGCACGGCAATACCATCCCAATGGATGCCGCGCCTCGGAGACCTGTTCGCTCCGCGCGACCGGGCTTACTTCGAGTTGTTTGAGGAGGCCGGGAAGAATGCCGTGCTCGCGGCGGATCTGCTCGAGCGGATGCTGACCAACTTCCCCGACAGCGGCGAGCTGGCCGGCGCGATCCGCGACTGCGAGCACGAAGGCGATCGGATCACCCACGACATCATCGATCGCCTCAATCACACATTCGTGACCCCGATCGACCGCGAGGACATCCTCGGGCTGGCCTCCGGACTCGACGACATCGTCGACTACACCGAGGAGGTCGCCGACTACCTCGGCCTTTACCGGATCGAGGCGCCGATGGATCAGGCGATCAGCCTGGCCCAGGTGCTGAGCGCCGCGTGCCACGAGATCAACGACGCGATCCCGCTCCTCCGGGGCTTTCGTGACATGTCCCAGCACACAGTCGAGGTCAACCGGCTGGAGAACGAAGGCGACCGGCTCACGCGCGAGGCGGTCGCCTCGCTGTTCGACAATCGCGTGGACCCGATGGTGGTGATCCGCTGGAAGGACCTGTTCGAGCGGCTGGAGTCGGCGATCGACTCCACCGAGCACGTGGCGTACATCCTCGAAGGGATCGTCATTAAGAACTCTTAGCTGGCCGTGTCTCACTATTGGCACGGCGCTTGCACTCGTGTAGCTTGCCCGCCGTGGAGAGGATGGAGCGGCCCACCGGCCTGTCGGTTCGTGACGTGGCCGTGTCGTTTGGCGGCATCACCGCGCTGGAGAGCGTTTCGGTCGACGTCTCGCCCGGTGAGGTCCTAGGGGTTATCGGTCCCAACGGCGCCGGCAAGACCACGCTCTTCAACGTGATCTGCGGCTTCGTGAGCCCCGATTCGGGCACGCTGCGCTGGCGCGGCGATTCGATGGGGCGCGTGCACCCCGACCGCCTGGCGTCGCTCGGGATCGCCCGCACCCTCCAGGGCGTCGGGCTGTTCACCGGGCTGACGGTGCTCGAGAACGTGATGACGGGTGCGCAGCGATTTCGCCGCACGCCGCTGATCAGCGCGATGCTCGGGCTGCCCTGGTCAGACCGCGACGAGCGCCGGCTGCGCGACCGCTCCATGGCCGCGCTGGCCCGACTCGGCTGCCAGGACGTCGCCGATCGCCTCCCCGGGACGCTGCCTTATGCCGTCCAGAAGCGCGTGGCGATGGCGCGGGCGCTGGTAGGCGAGCCCGAGCTCCTGTTGCTGGACGAGCCGGCCGGCGGACTCGACGCGCGGGAGCTGGCCGACCTCGGCGAGTTGATCGGGTCGCTGGGCAGCTCGGTCGCGGTGATGCTGGTCGATCACCACATGGACTTCGTGGTCTCGGTGTGCGACCGCCTGGTGGTGCTCGACTTCGGACGGGTGATCGCCGATGGCGAGCCATCCGTGATCCAGCACAACCCACACGTGCTGGAGGCCTACCTCGGGCGCGAGGCCGCCGACGCGGGCGCGCTGTCCGCCAACGGAGGCGCGGATGCTCACGATTGAGGAGCTGACCACCGACTACGGGCCGATCCGGGCGGTCGACCACGTCTCGCTCCACGTGCCCGAGGGCTCGGTGACCGCGGTGCTGGGCGCCAACGGCGCGGGCAAGACCTCGCTGCTGCGGACGATCACCGGCCTGGAGCGTGCGACGTCCGGACGCGTGACGGTGGAAGGCGAGGAGATCACTCGGTGGGCGGTCGAGGAGATCGTGCGGTTCGGCATCGCCCACGTCCCCGAGGGCCGGGGCGTGATCGCCGAGCTCACCGTGGAGGAGAACCTCCGGCTCGGGGGCCTGTGGCGCGGGCGCGACGCGATGCCGCTGCGCGAGATCTACGAGCTGTTCCCGCGCCTGGAGGAACGCGCCGGACAGCCGGCCTCGAGGCTGTCGGGCGGGGAGCGCCAGATGCTCTCGATCGGCCGCGCGCTGGTCGGGCGGCCGCGGGCACTGCTGCTCGACGAGCCGTCGCTGGGGCTCGCGCCCGTGCTCGTGGCGCAGATCATGAGCCTGGTGCGCCGGCTGGCCGACACGCTCGGGCTGGCCGTGCTGCTGGTCGAGCAGAACGCGCGCAGCGCCCTGTCGATCGCCAATCGCGGAATCGTGCTGAACCTCGGACGGGTGGTCGCCGAGCAGGATCCGGACAAGCTCATCGCCGATGACCAGCTCCTGCACGCGTATCTGGGCTTCTAGACGGATGGCCATCGCTTGACCAAGTTCATCGACCTCACGCTCAGCGGCATCTCGTCCGGCGCCATCTACGCCGCGGTCGCGCTCGCGCTGGTGTTGATCTGGCGCTCGACCCGGGTCGTGAACTTCGCCCAGGGGGCGATGCTCATGTTCACGACGTTCATCGCCTCGGCGGTGATCAACTCGGGCGGCTCGTACGTGCTCGGGTTCGCGGCCGCGCTTGCTTCGGGATTCGTCCTGGGCGCGATCGTCGAGCGCGTCGTGGTCCGCCCGGTCGAGAACGCGCCGCCGCTCAACGCAGTGATCCTGACTCTCGGCCTGTACACCCTGATCGTCGCGATCGCCGGGATGATCTGGGGCAACACGCCGCGCTCGTTCCCCGCGGCGTTCTCCCTGCGCGGCTACACCGTCGGCGGCACCACCCTGCTGTTCACCCCAAACGACACGTTCATCGTGCTCGTGGTGATCGCGGTCGCGGCCGCGCTCGCGTTCCTGTTCCGGGCGACTTCGTTGGGCTTGCGCATGCGCGGTGCCGCGTTCGCGCCCGAGGTGGCGCGGCTGCTGGGCGTGCGGGTCGGGCGGATGCTGACGCTCGGCTGGGCCCTGGCCGCGATGGTCGGATCGCTCGCCGGCGTGCTGGTCGCGCCCTCGGTGTTCGTCGGGCCCAACAACTTCGATCCGATCCTGATCATCGGGTTCGTGGCCGCCGTGCTCGGCGGCCTCGACAGCCCGCCGGGCGCGGTCATCGGCGGCCTCGTGCTCGGCCTGGCGCTGTCTTACGTTTCGGGCTACGAGGGCTCCGCGCTCGTCCCGCTGGCCGCGCTGGTGATCCTCATCATCGTGCTGATGATCCGGCCCACCGGCCTGTTCGCCGCGACGCGGGAACGGCGAGTATGACCGCGACGCGGGAGCGGTGAGTGACGGCGGCGCGGAACACGATGCGCTCGAGCACGCTGCTGCGTTCGGTCGTGCTCGTGGTCGTGGCGGGGCTCGTGCTGCTGGTCCTGTCGGACCAGATAAGCGCCTACCGCGACCTCCAGCTCGCGACCGGCGCCTACTACTTCTGCGTGCTCGCCGGTCTCACCGTGCTCGCCGGCTCGAGTGGGCAGATCTCGCTCGGGCACGGTGCGCTGATGGCCGTCGGCGCGTACACGGTGGGGAAGCTGGCGGGCGACGGCTGGGCCCTGGTGCCCGAGCTGGCGGCGGCGGCAGCGGTGACGTTGATCATCGGGATCCCGGTCGGCCTGGCGGCGAGCCGACTGCGCGGTCCCTACCTGGCCGGCGCCACGCTCGCCTTCGCGGTCGGCCTGCCGGCCCTGGCGGACCGGTTTCCCACGGCGTTCGGCGGAGAGAACGGCCTGACCATCAATCCGCCCACCCCGCCCGCCTCGCTGGGCGTCAACTTCCCGCTCGAGCGTTGGCAGGCATGGATCGCATGCATCGGCGCGCTAATCGTCGTGTTCGTCTTCTACAACCTCGGCCGCAGCGGCGTCGGTCGGGCGCTGCGCGCGACGCGCGACGACGAGATCGCGGCTTCGCTGGCCGGGCTGCGGGTCGGGCGGTGGCGCACCCTGGCGTTCACGCTGAGCGCGGCCGCCGCCGGCCTCGGCGGTGGCCTGCTCGCCGTAGTGAGCGGGACGGTGGCGCCCGGCGCGTTCCCGATCCAGCTCTCGCTCACGCTGCTGGCGGGCGTCGTCATCGGCGGCCTCGGCTCGCTGATGGGCGCGGTCTGGGGGGCGGCGTTGCTGGTGCTCCTGCCCAACTGGACCAACGACCTGGCGAGCTCGTTCTCGCTGTCGACGAATGTCGCCCACAACCTCCCGCTCGCGATCTACGGGCTGGTTCTGATCGGCGCGATGCTGGCCTGGCCGTCCGGCATCCAGGGAGGCTTCCGAGCGATCGGGCGGTGGGCCGGCCCGACCCTTGCGGCGAGCTTCGGCCGCGGCCGCGGGAAGGCCCCGACCCCCGTCGCCGCCGGTCCTCCGGGCGGGTCGCCAGCCGCGACCGTGCCGGATAGTGACCCCTCGGGTGCCGCGCAGCCGGGGTCCGAGGCCGGCGCGAAGACAACGTCGGAGGGCACTTAGTGCTACGCGCGCTTCGCCGCGCGCGGGGCCGACCCGCGCGGCTTGACCGGAACCCCGAGGCAGCGCGGCCGAGACCTCGCGCAGCCGCTCGTAGTCGCCCCGAACCCCACTCGTCGAGTCGTTCCACAGGAATGCGTGGCGAAGGTGCACGAGCGCGTAGGCGAGCGTCTCCGGATCGGCCAGGGGAGCGTATCCCTTGGCCATCTCCTGCTCGATCAGGGCCTGGATGCATGCCACCGCGCGTGGCTGGACCACGCCGGCGCTCGTGGTCAGCATCCTCATCGCGCTGTCGCGCTCCTGCTCGAGCAGTCGACGCACCGCGCGCGAGCGCGTCAGCGTTCGGTTCACGCGGTCGAGCACCTCGAGCAACCCGGCGGCACCCCGGCGCCGCACCTCGGCCCGCTTGCGCGCCACCAGCAGCTCGAGCTGACGCGCGATCGACCTCGCCCAGGAGCGCCTCGCGAGAGCCGAACCAGCGGTAGATGGTGGCGCGCCCGAGCCCGAGCCGAGCCGCCACGACCGTAATGTCGACGCGCTGGCCCGCCAGGTACAGCTCGGTCACGGCCGCGAGCACGTCGTCCCGCGAGGCGGTGGCCGGACGTCCCCTCCTACCCGCCCCGTGCGCAACCGGAGCGCCGTCGCTCCGGCCCGGGCGCTCGACGGCCGCCGGGGCCGCAGGTAGGTTTGTGTCCGCTGCTATTGCCACCCCCCTCACCGGACTTTAATATTTGAAACACCTGAGGGAAAACGTATCTAATTAGATTACGCGCGTCGAGGTGCGCGCCGTACCAGTTGGGTCCACCTGAGGAGGAGAGGTATGAGGTTTCGCGGGACCAAAGTGCTGGCGTCCGTGGGAGTTGCGGCGGTCGTGTTGGTGATCGCGGCCTGCGGGTCGTCGAGCAGCAGTAGCACTACCAGCAGTAGCAGCGGGGCTAGCAGCACCAGTAGCAGTAGCAGCAGCGGCAACGGCGGCGCCACCGCGCCGGGCGTAACCGCGACCAGCATCACGTTCGGGACGCATCAGCCGCTCACCGGTCCGGCCGCGCCGGGCTACAGCGAGATCGCGCCCGCCTCCCAGGCGTTCTTCGACTACGTGAACGCCCATGGGGGGGTTTTCGGGCGCCAGATCCATCTGCTCATCAAGGACGACTCCTACAACCCGACGATCACGGTCAACGTCGTCCACCAGCTGGTCCTCCAGGACAACGTGTTCGGGATCTTCGAAGGGCTCGGCACGCCCACCCACACCAAGGTCGTGGGCTACTTGAACGCGTCGCGGATCCCCGACCTCTTCGTGGCCTCGGGCTGCCCGTGCTGGGACAACGGCACCACCCAGCCCTACACCTTCGGCTGGCAGCCCAACTACACCATCGAGGGCAAGATCCTCGGCCAGTACATCAAGCAGCACTTCGCCGGCCAGAAGGTCGGCGTGCTCTACCAGGACGACGACTTCGGGCAGGGCGGCCTGGCCGGGATCCAGGACGAGGTGCCCGCCGCCGACATCGTCTCCAAGCAGCCCTACCAGTCCGGCACCACCACGCTCGCGGCGGAGGTCACGGCGATCAAGGCCTCGGGCGCCAAGGTCATGGTGGATTTCACCGTGCCGATCTACACCGCCATCGCCCAGCTGACCTCGTTCACGCTCGGCTACAAGCCCCAGCTCGTCGTCTCCAACGTCGGCATCGACCCGCACACCGTGGGCAACCTGCTCAGCACGATTTCCAAGGGCAAGGCATCGGGTGACGCCTTGATCGACGGCGCGATCACCGACGGCTACCTGCCGTCCTTCAGCGACGCGTCGAACCCTTGGATCCAGCTGTTCCAGAAGATCAAGGCGCAGTACGACCCGTCGGCCCCGTGGGACGGCAACGTCGAGTACGGCATGGCGAACGGGTACACGCTCGTACAGGCGCTCATGGCGGCCGGAAAGGACCTCACCCGCCAGGACCTGGTCGACGCAGTCAATAACAACGGAGCCTCCTGGACCGGGCCGGGCCTTACCCCCTTCCGCTATTCGAAGACCGAGCACGGCGGCTACTCGGGCGTGCAGATGGCAAAGGTCGTGGGCACCGCCATCAACCCGTTCGGACCCGTGCTGATCACCCAACCGACCGCCGGCAGCGCGATCACTACCTACAGCGGGACCCCGGCGACGCCGCCGGCATCAGGGATTCCTTCGAACTGACGAGGGGTTAAGGCGTCGGGGCGCCCGTGCAGCAGTGACGGGCGCCCTCACGCCGGTGCCGTTCTAGCCGGCGACCACGCCCCGCTTCCCAAGCTCACAGTGAGCATGGGGCACTGCTAACGGGAAAGCGGCCTCGATGCCGCTCGGACGCCCCTCGCGGAAGCGCGACCCGCGGTGCAGCTCGACCGCGGGGCGGGTGGCGATTCGGTGGCGCGGGCGATCACTCGCACAGGGGCGTCCGAGTGGCGCGAGGTCCGCACCCACGTCTAGTACGTAATCGTGCGAATGACCCTCGCGGGGACCCCGGCCGCGATCGAAAACGGCGGGATGTCCGAGGTCACGACCGAGTTGGCGCCGATCACGCATCGTTCGCCGATCGTCACGCCACTCGTGACCACCACGTTGACCCCACACCACGTGTTGGCACCTATCCGCGTGGGGCCCTTGGTGGTGAAGCCCTGCCACGGCACCGGCTCGTTACGGTCGTCGAAGCGGTGCGAGGAGTCGGTGACGTAGCAGCCGTTGGCCAGCATGCAGTGCTCGCCGATCTCGACCAGCTCGAGCGAGGCGACCATCACCCCAAGGTTGAGGAAGGTTCCCGATCCGATCCGGATGCGAGCGTCCCCGGGGGCGGTCAGCCACACGCCCGGCTCGAGCAGCACTTGGGGGCCGATCTCGAGCCGTCCCTCGAGCAGCGCCTCGAGCACATTGCCGTGCACCGGCCAGCGGACGAACGCCTCTCGGCGCATGAACTCCCAATGGATGCGGGCGCGGTTCCACGGCAGCGAGTTACGCTCGTACCAGCACCACTTCTGGAGCCACAGCCTGATCGCGGCGGGGTCGACGCCCGCTGGCGGGCCTTCGCTCAAACTAGTGGCCCAGCCGATCAGCTGGCGGCCGTGACCGTGCGCCGACGCCGCGGGCGCCCGTTCGTGTCGCTGCCCTGTCCGTTCTCCGCCGTCTTGGCCGTCCCGTTGGTTCCGGCGGTCTTTGCGCCCTTGGCCGTGGCTGCCGGTTTTGCCTTCGTGCGTGTCCTGGCCGGCGCGTCGCGCTTGGCCGGCGTGCCGGGCTTGGCCGGTGTCTCGGTCTTGGCCGGCTTGCCGTTCCTCGCCGCGCGCACCGGCAGCACCCCGGCCAGGAACGCGCCGGTGTACGACTCGGTCACGGTGGCCACCTGCTCCGGCGTGCCGGTCGCGATCACACGGCCACCCTCCTCTCCCCCCTCGGGTCCCAGGTCGATCAGCTGATCGGAGACCTTGATCACATCGAGGTTGTGCTCGATCACCACCACCGTGTTGCCGGCATCGACTAGCCGCTGGAGCACCTCGAGCAGGCGCTGGATGTCCGCGAAATGCAAGCCCGTGGTGGGCTCGTCGAGGATGTAGAGGGTCTGTCCGGTTGCCACCTTGGACAGCTCGGCGGCCAGCTTCACGCGCTGGGCCTCGCCGCCCGACAGCGTGGTGGCCGGCTGTCCCAGGCGCATGTATCCGAGCCCGACGTCGTTAAGCGCATCCACTCGCCGGCGGATCTTGGGGATGTGAGCGAAGAACTCCAGCGCCTCGGCAATCGGCATCTCGAGCACGTCGGCGATCGTCTTGCCCTTGAACCGCACGTCGAGCGTCTCGCGGTTATACCGCTTGCCGTGGCACTGCTCGCACGGCACGTATACGTCGGGCAGGAAGTGCATCTCGATCTTGATCTGCCCGTCACCTCGGCACACCTCGCACCGCCCGCCCTTGACGTTGAACGAGAACCGCCCCGGCTTGTAGCCGCGGGCGCGGGCCTCCTGCGTCTTGGAGAACAGATCGCGGATCTGGTCGAACAGCCCGATGTAGGTGGCCGGGTTCGACCGCGGGGTACGCCCGATCGGCGACTGATCGACCGAGATGATCTTGTCGAGCTGCTCGAGTCCGGTGATCCGCCTATGCGCGCCAGGCTTCTGTCGCGTGCGGTGTAGGCGGTTGGCCACCGACTTGTAGAGCACGTCGTTGACCAGGGTCGACTTGCCGGACCCCGACACGCCCGTTACACAGCACAGGACCCCGAGCGGAATGCTCACGTTGATGTCCTGGAGGTTGTGCTCGGAGGCCCCTTGGATCTCGACCCGGCCGCTCGGCTTGCGCCGCCGGCTGGGCACCTCGATCGTCCGCGTGCCCGCCAGGAACTGGCCGGTGAGCGACTCCGGAACCTTTTCCACGTCCAGGGCGGTCCCCTGAGCCACCACGTGGCCGCCGTGCTCGCCCGCCCCCGGTCCCATGTCGACCAGATGGTCCGCTGCCCGCATCGTCCCCTCGTCGTGCTCGACCACCAGCACGGTGTTGCCGAGGTCGCGCAGGCGCTCGAGAGTCTCGATCAACCTGTTGTTGTCCCGCTGGTGCAGCCCGATCGACGGCTCGTCGAGGATGTAGAGCACGCCGACCAGCGATGACCCGATCTGCGTGGCCAAACGGATTCGCTGGGCCTCGCCGCCCGAAAGGGTGGCCGCGGCCCGGTTCATCGACAGGTACCCGACCCCGACGTTGTCCAGGAACCGCAGGCGCTCCTGGATCTCCCTCAGCACCAGCCGCGAGATCCGCTGGTCGTGCTCGGAGAGCTCGAGCTCATCCACCCATGCGAGCGCACGCCGCGCCGACAGCGCGGTGAACTCGTGGATCGCCGTGCCGTTGATCAGCACCGCCCGCGACTCGGGCCGCAGCCGTGCCCCCTTGCAGTCCGGGCACGGGCGCAACGTCATGTACTCCTCGATCTTCTCGCGCGCGAGCTCCGAGTCGGTCTCGCGATAACGCCGCTCGAGGTTCGGGATGATGCCGTCGAACGTCGTCGCGTACGACCGGCGACGCCCGAAGCGGTTGCGGTAGGTGACCTGCACCCTGTCGCCGTTGGTCCCGTACAAGAAGAAGTCGCGCGCCTGGTCGGGCAGCTCGTCCCACCGCGTCTCGAGGTCGACCTCGTAGCGCTCGGCGATCGCCTGGATCAGCTGGTCGTAGTAGTCAGACGCGCTGGCCGCCCACGGCGCGATCGCTCCCTCGCCGATCGAGAGGGTGGGGTCGGGGACGACCAACTCGGGATCGATCTCCATCTGGGAACCCAGACCGGTGCACCGCAGGCACGCCCCGTGCGGGGAGTTGAAGCTGAAGATGCGCGGCTCTAGTTCGACCAGGCTCGGTCCGTGCACCGGACAGGCAAACCTCTCGGAGTAGGTCTGGATCTCGTTCGTGTCCACCAGCTCGATCTCGACCAGCCCGTCCGCCAGCGCCACCGCGGTCTCGATCGAGTCGGCCAGCCGCTTGCGCAGCTCGCCCTTCATGACCAGCCGGTCGACCACGATCGCGATGTCGTGCTTGAACTTCTTGTCGAGCGCGATCGGCTCATCCAGCCGGCGTAGCTCGCCGTCGATCTTGGCCCGCGTAAAGCCCTCACCCCGCAGCTCCTCGAGCTGCTTGCCGTACTCGCCCTTCCGGCCGCGCACGATCGGGGCCATCACCATGAATCGGGTGCCCTCGGGCAGCTCCATTACCTGATCGATGATCTGCTCGGCCGACTGCCCGCTGATCGGGCGGCCGCACACGTGGCAGTGGGGATGGCCGATCCGAGCCCACAGCAATCGCAGGTAGTCGTAGATCTCGGTCACCGTCCCGACCGTGGAGCGCGGGTTGCGCGAGGTGGTCTTCTGGTCGATCGAGATGGCGGGCGACAGGCCCTCGATCGAGTCGACGTCCGGCTTGTCCATCTGGCCCAGGAACTGCCGTGCGTAGGCCGATAGCGACTCGACGTACCGGCGCTGTCCCTCGGCGTAGATCGTGTCGAACGCCAGCGAGGACTTGCCCGAACCCGACAGACCGGTGATGACGGTCAACGCGTCCCGCGGGATCGTCACCGTGACGTCTTTGAGGTTGTGCTCCCGGGCGCCCGAGACGACTAACTTGTCCACATAACCGAGTCTAATCCATCGAACAGACGTTCCCATCGCCAGAGGTTCGCTGTTTGCGGAGAAACGGCGCGCCGCCCGTGAACATCACCGTCCGCGAGCCCCGAGAGGACGAACGCGCCTGGATTCGGGAGTTCCTGGAAGGGGCGTGGGGAACTCCGGTGGTAAGCCGGGGTGTGGCTCACGACGCACCCCAGCTTCCGGCTCTCCTGGCGGTCACCGGAGACGACATCGTGGGCCTCGCGACCTTCCACTTCGCTGACGGCGATTGCGAACTGGTGACGCTGGACGCGATGCGCGAGCGTCAGGGGGTCGGCTCAGCCCTTCTGACCGCCGTCGGAGAAGAAGCCGCCCGCCGCGGCTGCCGGCGCCTGTGGCTGATCACCAGCAACGACAACGTGAACGCGATCCGCTTTTATCAGCAGCGCGCGATGCGACTGATCGCGGTCCATCGCGACGCGATCGACGAGGCGCGGCGGATCAAGCCGAGCATCCCGTTGGTCGGCGAGCACGGCATCCCGATCCACGACGAGCTCGAGTTCGAGCTAATCGCGCTAGGGCGCGATTAGCTGGCGAGAATCCGCTGGCGCGGATTCTCGGGGCCTGATCACCCCTCGAATGAGGAGTAGACCTCGTCGAGCAGCGCGCGCCGGTCGGTGAGGTGGAAGTTCTCAGCCAGGTAGCGGTCGATCTCGTCCCGTGACGCGTGGTCCATGACCATGTTCAGGGCGATCAGTCGCGCGCTGTCGTCGTCGCCACTGTTGGTCCGCGGGGCTGCGGACTCGGCCGAGGCGTCCGTTAGTACCTCGTCACCCGCCGCGTCGGCGACGTCGACCGACTGCTCGAACGACTCGTCCGAGGACACCGCCGGCGCCGCCTGCTCGATCGCCTCAGACGGAGCGGCCGCCGGCCGCTGCGCCGCCGGGCCCGCCTCGGGCTCGAACCGCCGCCGCGGCACGACGGCATCCTTGACCGAGGCCAGGTTGCCCTCGAGCAGCTGGAGGTCGGCGTTCAGGCGGTTTGAACCGGTCCGGAGCGACTCGATCAGCGCGTTCAGCTCGTTCTCCATCGCGTTGATCCGATCGAGCATCCCACCGGTCGATTCGGACACCCGGCCGACGTACTCGCGCGCCTCGCTGGTGGCGTGCTCGCGGGTAGTGGCGGCCTCGCTCGAGGCTTCCACGCGGATCTCGCGGGCTTCGTCCTCGGCCTGGCGCTGGATCTCGGACGCAGTGGTCTCGGCCGCCTCGACGATCGATCGCACCTGTTCTGAGGCCGCGGCGGCGAGGGACTCGTTTCGCCGGCGAGAGGTGCGCTTGAGCTCGTCTACCTCCTCGGCCAGCGCGTGGAGATGGGCGTCGACCGCGTCCGGGTCGTAGCCCCGCCGACCGATGGGGAAGTCCTTTTTCTCGATGCTCTGTCGGTCCAGCGCCACGGAACTACCTCCGTCTCGAGGGGCAAGCGTCCGCAGGGTATCGGACGCCCGGGCGGGTCACGCCAGTGCGTTTCCGCGGAAACGCAACCTCACGGTTGCGCGAACAAACCTAACCGCTCGTCGGGGCGTAGCCCTCGGCTATCGCCTGATCCAGCTGCCGCTTCAGGTCGCGGATCTCGTCGCGGAGCTTGGCTGCATACTCGAAGCGCAGCTCCTCGGCGGCGGCCAGCATCTCCTCTTCGAGCGCGACGATCGTCTTCTCGATCTCGGCCGGGGGCATGTCGTTGACGCGCTGGCGCCGCCGCCGCGAGCGAGGCACCTTGGACTCCGACTGGAGGAACTCGGCGATGTCGGAGATCCCCTTGACGATCGTCTCGGGCGTGATGCCGTGCTCCTCGTTGTAGGCGACCTGAATTGCACGACGCCGGTCGGTTTCGTCGATCGCGGCCCGCATCGCGGCGGTCTCCTTGTCGGCGTACATGAGGACCTTGCCCTCGATGTTGCGGGCCGCGCGGCCGATCGTCTGGATCAGCGAAGTCTCGCCGCGCAGGAACCCCTCCTTGTCGGCGTCGAGGATGGCAACGAGCGAGACCTCGGGCAGGTCAAGGCCCTCCCGCAGGAGGTTGACCCCGACCAGGATGTCGAACTCCCCGAGCCGGAGCTCGCGGATGATCTGGATCCGCTCCAGCGTGTCGATCTCGGAGTGCAGGTAGCGGACCTTGAACCCCATCTCAAGCAGGTAATCGGTGAGATCCTCGGACATCTTCTTGGTCAGTGTCGTAACCAGCGTGCGCTCGTTCCGGTCGACCCTCCCCCGAATCTCGTTCATGAGGTCGTCGATCTGGTTGCGCGTCTCCCGCACCTCGATGTCGGGGTCGACGATGCCGGTCGGGCGGACGATCTGCTCGACGATCCGCGGCGTCGTCTTGCGCTCGTACTCGCCCGGCGTGGCCGATACGAACACCATCTGCGGCGTGATCGACAGGAACTCCTGAAAGGTCTGAGGCCGGTTGTCGAGCGCGCTGGGCAGCCGGAAGCCGTAGTCGACCAGCGTCTGCTTGCGCGAGCGGTCGCCCTCGAACATGCCGCCGATCTGCGGCACCGTCTGGTGGGACTCGTCGATGAAGCAGACGAAGTCGTCGGGGAAGTAGTCGAGCAGGCAGTACGGTCGTGAGCCGGCCGGGCGGCCGTCCAGGATCCGCGAGTAGTTCTCGATCCCGCTGCAGAATCCGAGCTCCCGCAACATCTCCATGTCGTACTGGGTGCGCTGTCTGAGCCGGTGCGACTCGAGCAGCTTGCCCTGGGCCTCAAGCTCGGCACAGCGCTCGTTCAGCTCCCGTCCGATCTCGGCCACGGAGTCCTCGATCATCCCCTCGCGCACGTTGTAGTGCGACGCCGGCCAGATCCCCACGTGCTCGATGTCGTCCTGGAGCACCTCACCCGTCAAGGGATCGAACTCCTGGAGGTGCTCGACTTCGTCGCCGAACAGGACGATGCGGAACGCGGTCTCGGCGTACGCGGGGAATATCTCGAGCGTCTCGCCGCGGACCCGGAAGGTCCCGCGGGTGAGCGCGGTGTCATTGCGCGTGTACTGGATCGAGACGAGCTTGCGCAGCAGCGCGTCGCGATCGACCATCTCACCCTTGCGCAGCGTCTGGAGGTTCTCGTCGTAGGTCTCCGGTGAGCCCAGGGCGTAGATACACGACACGCTGGCCACGATGACCACATCGCGACGAGCGAACAGCGCCGCGGTGGCGGAGTGGCGCAGCCGGTCGATCTCCTGGTTGATCGCCGAGTCCTTCTCGATGTACAGATCCTTGCTCGGGACGTACGCCTCGGGCTGGTAGTAGTCGTAGTAGGAGACGAAGTACTCGACCGAGTTGCGCGGGAAGTACGTGCGGAATTCGTTGCAGAGCTGCGCCGCCAACGTCTTGTTGTGGGCGATCACCAGCGCCGGCTTCTGCACCGCCTCCATCGTCGCGGCCATCGTCATCGTCTTGCCCGTGCCGGTCGCACCCAGCAGTGTCATGCTGCGCTCGCCGGCGAGGATGCCCTCAGCCAGGCTGTCGACCGCGGCCGGCTGGTCGGCGGTTGGGCTGTAGGCGGCGTCTAGCTCGAACTTGGGCATCTTCTCGGTCCTTACGGGCATCTCTAGCGTAGCGGTGGGGTGGACAGGAATTGACCGCAATGGCGCGCGGCGCCGTTCACAAAATCGCAACTTTGAGCACAAATTGGGGTTAGCTTCCTCCGAGGGGCGTGGTCGACCGTGCACGCGCACGCGTCTGCCAGGGAGGGCCGTACATCTAGAGGAGGTTTTCTTGCTTTACAGGATCTTCAGGCCACTGATGGCCTGCGGGCTCGTGTGCATCGCGTTCGCGGCCACCGCTTCGGCGGCCACGACTCCGATGCCGAAACCCGCCAAGGGAGCAAAGCTCCAACTCGTCGCCACGGGCGTCACAACGCCGACCGCGTTCGCGTTCGGCGACGGGCACGTGTTCGTCAGCGATGGAACGACGCCGCCCAGCAAGGGCGGCGGCGTGTACGTCATCGAGAACGGGACGGCGGTGCTTGTACCCGGGTCGCCGGCCGTGTCGTTCGGCGTCACGTTCCACAAGGGCACTCTGTACGTGAGCGGAGTTACGATCGGCGCCAAGGGTCCGGTCTCGCAACTGCAGGCCTGGTCCGGTTGGAACGGCACGGGCTTCACAACCCAGAAGGTGCTCTACTCGGCGCCTGCGGGCATCCTGCTCAACGGCATCGCGTTCGGCGCCGACGGTCGTCTGTACTCGGGTGTCGACGTAGGCCTCACGAACGACCACGGCCCGAAGAAGGGCCTCCTGTATGACCTCCTGTCGTTCAACTCGGCCGGGAAGGGAATGAAGGTGTTCGCGACCGGCATGCGCCAGCCGTGGCAGCTGGCCTTCCCGAAGGGCTCGTCGTCGCCGTTCGTCACCGACCTGGGACAGGACAAGCCCAACAGCGTCCAGAAGACGGTGCCGGACTTCATCCTGCGCGTGCGCGCGGGCCAGAACTACGGCTTCCCATCCTGCAACTGGGTGGTCGCAGCCGGCTGCACGAAGTTCGCGACGCCGTTCAAGTTCCTTGCCCCGCACACCGATCCGGGTGGACTCGGGATCATCGGAAAGCGGCTGTACCTCTCCGAGTTCGGGTTCGCCCTGACGGCCAAGGTCCAGTCCCTGCCGGTGAGCGGAGGCTCCCTGACGACCCTGCTTACCGGGTTCAAGGGTGAGGCGTTCATCGGCCTGGGGACCAACAACGGATGGGTCTACGTCGGCGAGCCGACGACGGCCCCGGGCACGGGACGAGTGTTCCGCGTCAAGCCGTAACGCCTAGGTCGAGGCAGTAGCACTGCGCGAGGGCGTCGCTTCGGCGGCGCCCTCGCCCGTTTCCGGGCCAGAGATGGCCGATCCCACCGCAGCCCCTGCGCGACTCGACACGGCGAGCAATATCCCCCGCCAATGACGACCTACGCAGGCCCCAGCTGCGTAGCTCGGCACGCCCGGATCGAAGCGGCCGTCGTGACGAGCTAGGCATGAATAACCGCGAATTCCACCCCGTCGCGCCGGGCCGTGCACGCTCATGCAGGTCTGCCGGACCTGCAAGACCTGCCACGCGGGCCAAAACGCCGCCAGCGTGGCAGCTTGCGCATGTGGGGCACGCGCACGATGCCACGGTCAGCCCACGCCGGCGCGGATGGCAGGTTATGCAGGTCGCCCGAAGCCGACCCGCCCCTGGAACCAACCGGCTACCCGTACAGCTGGCTCGAGTACTTGCTTTTGTAATCCTGCTCGGCGCTCAGCACCTTGGTCACGTAGGCACGGGTCTCCGGAAACGGAATGTCGTCGACCTCGAACGGGTGCCCGTCGGCCCGCGCCTCGGCCAGCCATCGGTCGACGTTGGACTCACCGCCGTTGTACGCGGCGAGGGCCACCGGCACGTCCCCGTGGTACTCGTTGAGCAGGTAGCGCAGGTAGTAGCTGCCGTACGCGATGTTGACCGCCGGATCGTCGAGGTCGCCCGTCGTGAACGTGGTCGCGCCTGAGCGTCGGGCCAGGAACGCGGCCGTCTGCGGCATGACCTGCATCAGCCCGATCGCGCCGGCGGCCGAGTCGCGCGGGTCGAACTTCGTCTCGGCGTAAATGACGCCCGCGATCAGCGCGGGATCGAGGTGCTTGGCCGCCGCCTGCTCCCGAATCACGTTCGTGTACGCCAGGGGGAGCGTCAGCTCGTTGACGGCCTTGCGCAAGACCGGCAGCGACAGTCCGACGGCAAGCGCGATCGCGCCCACGCCGAGGCCAAGGAACACCCGGCGCCGGCGGCGGCGGCGCACAGCCGCCCGACGGCGAGCTGCGGCACGCTGGGCCGCCTCGCTCCGACCGCGAGAACGACCGGCCACACCGACCGATGACGGACTCACGACCCCAGCTTCTCAAGCAGCGCTGACAACTTCGACTCCAACTCCTCCACCGTTCCCTCGTTAACGACAACGTACGTCGCACGTTGCGCCTTTTCCTTCTGAGTCAGCTGCCGCGCCGAGCGCTCCGCGAGCGCCTCGTGCCCGCGCGCCCCGGCTCGCGAGACCCGCAGCTCCTCCTCGGCCACGACCGCGATCGTGGCGTCAAATCCCCCCTCCATGCCCGACTCGAACAGCAGCGGCACCTCGACGACCAGCGCCCGAGGCGGCGGCACGGAACTAACAGCCGACGCCCGCCACGAGGCCATTCGCGACCCGACGAGCGGCCACAAGAGCCCCTCGAGCCAGGCCCGGTCCTCGGCGGTTGCAAACGCGCGACTAGCCAACAGACCGCGATCCAGGACCCCATCTCGCTCGATGGCGTCCCCGAATCGGCCGCGGACCGCGGACAAAACATCATCATCCTCGTAGAGCTCGTGGACGACCTGGTCGGTCGAGAGCACGGCCGCCCCGGCACGTTCCAGCGCAAGCAAAGCCGTCGACTTGCCGGCGCCGATCCCCCCGGTCAGGCCGACAAACGGGACGCGGTCAGACTTCTGGCTCAGCTTCGGCCGGCTCGTCGGCCTCGGCCGGCTCGTCGGCCTCGGCCGGCGTGGCAAAATCGCCATCCTCGTCGGGCAGCGGCTGGTCCTCGCCGGCGAACACGTCTTCGGACAGGCCGAGCTCCGGCACGTTGTCGAGGTCGCCCGCCTCGCCGTCGACCGGCGTGGTGATCGGCCGGACCGGGAGCACCTGGCCCTCGACTCGCTTGATCGACAGCGACAGCCGCCGCCGCTCGGAGTCGATCTCGAGAATCTTCACCCTCACCGGGTCGCCCGGCTGGATGATCTCGCGCGGGTTCTCGACGTGGTGCTGGGCGAGCTCGGAGATGTGGACGAGGCCCTCCACCCCATCGAGGATCTCGACGAAGGCGCCGAACGTGACCACCTTGGTCACCGTGCCCTCGAGCTCGTCGCCCACGTTGTAGGTGTCGACGACCCGCTGCCACGGATCCTCCTGGGTCTGCTTCAGGCCCAGCGAGATCCGCTGGCGCTGACGGTCGATATCGAGCACCTTCACCGTGACCTTGTCGCCGATCGACAGGATCTCGGAGGGATGGTTGACGTGCGACCAGGAAAGTTCGGAGATGTGGATCAGGCCGTCGATCCCATCGAGGTCGACAAACGCACCGAAATCGACGATGTTCGAGATCATGCCCTCGACGACCTGGCCGGGCTGCAGCCGGTCGAGGATGCGCTCGCGGTCTTCCTTGCGCTGCTCCTCCAAGACTGCCCGGCGAGACAGGACGACGTTGTTGCGCGAGCGGTTCAGCTCGATCACCTTGCACTCGATCGCCTGGCCCATGTACTCGTCCAGGTTCGGGACGCGGCGGATGTCGACCAGCGAGGCGGGCAGGAAGCCGCGCACCCCGAGGTCGATGATCAGACCGCCCTTGACGACCTCGATCACGGCACCCTCGACCGGCTCGCCCGAGTCGGCGGCGGCCTCTATCCGGCGCCATGCCTTTTCGAACCGGGCGCGCTTCTTGGACAGGATCAGGCGGCCGTCCTGGTCCTCCTTGGTCAGGACGAGGGCGTCCACCTCCTCGCCGAGCGACACCTCGTCTGAGGGATCGACCGACTTGCGGATCGACAGCTCGTTGGACGGGATGACCCCTTCGGACTTGTAGCCGATGTCGACAAGGACTTCGTCGTTGTCTATACGGACGACGCGGCCGGTGACGACATCGCCCTCCTGGAAGGGGTGGACCGTCGCGTCATAATTGGGGACGATCTGGCCGTCGATTTCGAGCAGCAGCCCGTCCGAGCCCTCGACGATCTTGGCGTTCGGTAGTTCAGTAGGTGGGGTCAGCGTGGTGGTGGTAGACATACGTCTGACGCAGGATAGCCGCAGACAGCGGGCAGAGCGCTTCCGGTCGGCTCCCTAACTGACGCCTATCATCTGCGCGCGGTGCCATTCAGAGCGACCAAACGCGGCTCGGAACGGACCCTGCTGGAGCGCGATTGCGACGTGCTGATCTGCGGGGCGAGCTTCGCCGGGCTGGCCGTCGCCCGGGAGCTGGCGGGGAGTGGCGCCGACGTGCTGGTGATCGATCGCTACGAGATCGGCGAGCGGCAGACCTCGGCCTGCGGCATCCCGACCGCCTGGCTCGAGCAGCTCGATCTGCAGGGCTCCTTGCAACAGACGTTCGGGGAGCTGGTGATCCACACCCCATACACGACGGTCAACTACCGCCTGCCGTGGACCTTCGCCACGTTCGACTACCGCACCCTGTGCGGCCTGCTCTGGGATCAGGTCCCGCCCGCCCAGTTCACGTTCGAGACGGCGAAGGTCAACGGGAAATCCGCTGGCGCGGATTCCCGGGCGAGTTCGCCTGGCGGCGAACTCGGGCGGGCTCCGGCCATTCACACCGTCCACACCGACCGCGGAGACATCCGCGCCACCCACGTTGTCGACGCGCTCGGCTGGCGGCGTGTCTTGGGCACTGGGGAGAACATCCAGCCCCCGGATGCGCTGCTGTCCCGCGGCCTTGAGGTGCATCCGCACGGCGGCGGGAAGGACATGGAGATCTGGATCGACCGCTCCTACGTGCCGGCCGGTTACGGGTGGAGCTTCCCCGCCGGCCCGGAGCTGCGGATCGGGGTCGGGTCGTTCGATCCCCGCTTCCACGTGCGCGAGCCGACCGAACGCCTGGCTACCGAGCTGGATGCAGAACGGGTCCGCTACCAGGGCAACTGGATCCCGCACGCGCTGCGCGCGGCCACCGAGGACGGCGTGTTCTTCGCCGGTGACTCGGCCGGGCACTGCCTGCCGCTGACCGCCGAGGGGATCCGGACCGCGCTCTATTTCGGAATCGCCGTCGGGCGTGAGCTGCGCTCGGTTCTCGATGGGCGGCGCTCCACGGACACGGCGCTTGCGAGCTACGCGCGCTTCAGCGACGGGCACGCCGCCCCGTACCGATGGATGCTGCGCGCTCAGCGCCTGGTCCCGCGGGTGGCGCCCCGGCTGCTGGCCGGTTCGCTGCGAGCGATGCAGAGCCGGCGCTTCCTCGACTGGGCGTTCAACCACTACCTCGAGGTCGCCCACCCGCGGTTCGTGACCGCCGGCGCGCGCGGGGCGGGCGGGAGGGCCGGCGGGCAGCAAATTCAGGTCAGCGCGGCGGGCGGGACCTGATCGTTACGTTACGGTCGGCGAACGACCAGTTGCCCCAGCTGTCGGTGGCCCTGACCTGCACCCGGTAGGTCCCCGGCAACTCGAACGTGTGGTCGACCCGCCGGCCTGAGGCCGCCTGGCCGTCGCCGAAGAACCACTTGAAGCTGACCATGTAGCCCTCGGGGTCCGTGCCGTGGGCCACGAGCGAGACGGATCGGCGCCGGTCCGGGTCTCGGGTCAGCACGAACGACAGGCTGTCGGGTTGGGCTCGCGGCTCGCAGGCGTTGTCGGCATCGCTCCACAGTTCCTGGAGGAAGAAGTGCCCCCCGTTGATCGACTCGTTCCAGGCCCGGTTCCCGGACCCGCCGATCGCCGAGCCGAAGTTCGTCAGGCACAGATCGGCCTCCTCGTCGCCCTGACTGTCGATCCAGGCGTTCCCGTCCGGGTCCGTGACCGTCTCATTGTGTTCGTGGCTGATAGTCGAGATGGTCGGGTCCGCCGCGCTTGCGTTCGGGCGCGGATTGCTCGACTGGCAGTGTCCCGGCACCGCGTTGTAGGGAATCACCGCGTAGAGGATCCCGTTCGCGGTCTCCGAGTGATATCCGCAGTAGCCGGTCGCACTGCCGCCGAGCGCGCAGCTGCTCGACGTAGAGTCGGTGCAGCTGCCCAGGCCGTCCGGCGTGATCATGAAGAAGATGTCGTGGTTGGTGGTCGGAAGGTGATTGGCCGCGATCACGTTCTGGAGCTCGGACTCGAGCTGGGCGTCGGTCAGGCACACCGTCCAACCGGGGCCGGTGTTGGCCGGCTCGGTACATCCGTTCGGGGGCAGCGGATCGCTGTCGACGACCGCGCCGCCGTAGGTCGAGTTGTAGTCGGCCAGGCCCTGGGCATCGGCGTACTGGCCGCTCACCGCGTAGGTGTTGGTGGTCTTGTGGCTGTCGGCGGCCACGTCGGTCAGGAACGTCTGGATCAGCTGCACATAGCCGGGGTCGAAGACCAGACCCGATCCGTCGGGCTGCCAGAAGATCAGGTGCGTCCGGTTTGAGTGCAGGACCCGCCCGCCGTCGTATGGCAGCCTCTGGCTGCGCGCGCCGCTCGCCTGTGCGATGTGCGCCTCGGTGGGGACGTCGCGGGCGATCCCGCCGAAGAACTTCGGACGCGCCGCCGCGGGTCGTGGGGCCAGCAGCCCGGCCAGCGCCGCCACCGCGAGCGCGGCAACGAGCGCCCCGCGTACCACCACCCGGCGCATCGTCACTTGGCGGCCAGCCAGTCCGGGCCGGTACCCACATCTACCGCGAGCGGCGGATCCATCTCGAACGCGCCCCCCATCTGCTCGACCGCGATCCGGCTGACCTCCGCCGCCTCCTCGGCCGGACCCTCGAATAGGAGCTCGTCGTGGATCTGAAGGATCATCCGCGACTCAAGGCCCGCCTGCTTCAGAGCCTGGTCGCAGCGCACCATCGCCACCTTCATGATGTCCGCCGCGGTCCCCTGAATGACCATGTTGACCGCGAACCGCTCGCCCTGCTTGCGCAGCTCCCAACGCCGCGCCCGTAGCTCCGGGACCTGCCGGCGTCGGCCGAACAGGGTCGAGACGTAGCCGTGCTCGGTGCCCTGGGTGATCGTCTCCTCGATCCACCGCGCCACCGCGGGGAAGCCCGACATATAGCGCTGGATGAACTCCTCGGCCTCCTCCTGCGGGATGTCGAGGCGGTCGGCCATCCCCCATGCGGACAGGCCGTAGACGATTCCGTAGTTGATCATCTTCGACTTGGATCTCATTCCCGGGTCGATCTGCTCCGGTGTAACCCCAAACACACGACAGGCCGTGGCGGTGTGGACGTCTTCGCCTTTGCGGAAAATCTCTTTCAGGGCGTCCTCGCCGGCGATATGGGCGAGGAGACGTAATTCCACCTGGGAATAGTCGGCCGAAACGAGCAGGTTGCCCGGCTCGGCGACGAAGCAGGCGCGGATCTCGCGTCCGAGCGGCGTTCGGATCGGGATGTTCTGCAGGTTCGGGTTATTCGAGGAGAGCCGGCCGGTGGTGGCGGCCGTCTGGTTGAAGGTGGTGTGGATCCGGCCGTCGGCCGCGATCAGCAGCGGAAGGGCGTCGAGGTAGGTCTGAGCCAGCTTGGTGAGCTCGCGCCAGCGCTCGATCTTGGGGATCACCGGATGCTCGTGCCGGATCGCCTGGAGCACCCGGGCGTCAGTCGAATAGCCTGTCTTGCCGCGGCGCTTGCGCGACAGGCCGAGCTTGCCGAACAGGACCTCCTCGAGCTGCTTGGGCGAGCCGAGCGTGAACTCCTCGCCGCAGATGCCGAAGATCTCGCGCTCGAGCTGGTCGGCCTCGGCCTTGACGCGAGCGGAGATCTCGCGGAGGCGCTCGGTGTCTAGCTTCGATCCGGCGAGTTCCATTTCCCGCAGCAGCCGGACGATCGGCAACTCCACGTCCATGAACAGATCGGTGAGGCCGCGACCCCGGATCTCCTCTCGCTGCCAGGCGGCGAGCGCGTTCAGGAGCAGCGCGTCGGCGGCGGCCGGGTCTTCGAGGTCGGTGCCGAGGCCCCGCTCCTCGGTGAGCTCACGGAACAGGTAGGCGCGGCGGGCCGGCTCGAGTAGGTACGCCGCGACCTCGGTGTCGTGAGCCAGGTTCGCCGGCACCTCCTGCAGGGACTTGGCATCGTGCGCGACCACCGGCCGGCGTCCGATCGCCTTGACCACCTCCTCGGGGCCCTGCGACGCGCCCGCCAGCACCTCAGCCGCGCCGTCCGCGTGCACGCCGAAGCGCCAGGCGTCCTCGGGCGAGAACAGCTGATCCGGCGGGGCCTCGGGGGCTCTGACCGCGATCGAGATCTCCCTGTCGGGGAGGCCTGCGAGGTCCTTGACCGCCACGGTGCGCACGCGCGCGGTGAGCGCCTCCTCGGCCTCGGGCGCGGGGGCGGCGGCATCGGCCGAGCCGAACGACTCCTCCAGCCGGCGCAGCGGCTCGCGCAGCTCGAACCTGCGGAAGGTGTCCCGAAGCTTGGAGCGATCGGGCGGCGCGCCGGCGAAGGCCTCGAGGTCGAGCTCGACGTCGATGTCGCGCTTAGCCGTGGCCAGTTGCTTGGAGACCCGGGCCGTTTCGGCGTGCTCGGTCAGGTTCTGCTTGCGCTTGGCGCCGCTGATGTCGTCGATGTGGGCGAGGACGTCTTCGAGCGTGCCGAATTTCTGAAGCAGGTCGGCCGCGGTCTTATCGCCGATGCCTGGGACCCCGGGGATGTTGTCGCTCGTGTCGCCCTTCAGTCCGATGAAGTCGGGGATCAGCTCGGGCGGAATGCCGTAGCGGTCGATCACGCCCTGGCGGTCGTAGACCCGGGTGTCGGTGATGCCGCGCGAGGTGGTCATGATTTTGATCACACCGTCGTCGACCAGCTGGTAGGCGTCGCGGTCGCCGGTCACGACCATCACGGGGATCTTCGGGTCATTGGTACGAGCCTTTTCCACGATCGAGGCGATCACGTCGTCGGCCTCGTACCCCTGGACTCTCAGGTTGCGGTATCCGAACGCCTCCACGAGCGGCTCGAGGGCGGGCCACTGCTCCTTGAGCAGATCGGGGCGGGTGGCCCGCTGCGCCTTGTACTCCGGGTACAGCGTCTTACGCCCCGTGTCCCCCGCGTCCCAGACCACCACGGTCGCCTGCGGGCCGTAGTCGGTCAGGATCTTCACCAGCATCGAGGCGAACCCGAAGATCGCGTTCGTCGGCACGCCGGTGGAGGTGGCGATCGACTCGGGGAGGGCGAAGAAAGCCCGGTAGGCCAGGCTGTTGCCGTCGATCAGGAAGAGCTGTTCGGGGGTGCTCGTGGCCACACTCTCAGGCTATCTCGGCTGGGGGCGCCACCGCCGCTTCCGATCCGCCTGAGAAAACCGGGAACAGTGGGGACGTTTCTCGACCAGGCTCTACCGCGCTGGTCCACCCCCTGTGAGTTGGCCACAACAAATCGACCCGCGCCGGGGTTTGTGCACCAGCCTCTAGTTCCCGGAAACCTCGGGCGCACCGGAGCGTCCGAGCGGATCGGGAGACTGCTCGGCCGTGCGCACCCGGGAGCACCCTCGCCTGACCACCCAGGCTGACCGCGATCCAGCCGCTCGGCGAGCCACCGTTCGCGCCGCCCGGCGCACGCTGGTGAGGACCGTTGCGATCGCCGCAGCGACCGCGGCGCTGGTCGCGATCACTCACAATCGAGACGCGGTCTGGGTGTGCGTACCCGCTGCGCTGCTGGCCGCCGGGGCCACCCGCGGGCGAGTCGCCGGCGTGACGGCCGCCGCCGCCGTGATCGGGAGCGCCCTAACCGCGGATCTGACCGCCGCCACCACGCACAGCCGACCCTCGATCGCGTTGCTGGTGCTGGTCGCCGCCACCAGCGTGACGATCCTGCTCGCCGTGCGCGATCGCGTCGCGCGTGAGCGCGATGCGCTGCGGACCTCCGCGCTCACCGACCCGCTCACCGGCGCGGCCAACCGCCGATCGCTGCTTTCGCGGATCGACTACGAGATGGCGCGCCACGCCCGCAGCCGGCGGAGCTTCGCGCTGCTGATGCTCGACCTCGACGGCTTCAAGCTGCTCAACGACCGCTTCGGCCACCCCGCCGGCGACGATCTGCTGCGCGAGGTGGCAGCCGCGCTCGCCCGCGTGGTCCGCGACCAGGACACGGTCGCCCGCGTCGGCGGGGACGAGTTCTGCGTCCTGGCTCCGGAAACCGACGAGACTGGTGCGCAGCGGCTCATCAGCCGGGTCGAGACCGCGGTGGCGCGGGTCACGGCCGGAGCCGACTCACTCGGGGCGAGCGCCGGTGCAGCGGTCTTCCCTCGCGACGGCGAGACAGCGGAGCGGCTGCTCCAGGCCGCCGACCAGAACCTGCTCGCGTGCAAGCGGGGGAGCCGGGGACCGAGCCGCCGCGTGGCCTGACGGCGCCGGCACGCCCCCGTGCTCAGGCAGGGATCGCCTGATTACGCACCTGCAAAACCGCGCATTCCGACCGTCACGTCCGTGCCGTGAGCGCTTGTTCACGCCCCACGTGCAGAACCGCGCGCGGCACCGGAGGCAGCCGGGGAATGCGCGCTTTTGCATCCCAGGAGAGGCGGCTCGTGCTGACTTAAGGCCGCGCAGCCTTACGACACGTGGGGTGGCGTGATCGTCCGCACGAACACCGGATCGCCGTTCGACCCCACCTTGTAGAGCCCGTAGGTCCGCAGCGTGGTGTCGCCGCTGTGCTCGAACCCGTACGTCCCGAGCACCGAATGGCGGTCGGTGGTCGAGAACAGCGCGCTCAGCACGGCCGACTTGCTGTCCCCGCTAGGCCCGAGGCTGGCGATCGTGCTCAGGCCGAGGCTCATCGCCTCGTAGCCGAAGATCGCGTACGGGCTCGGGTTCGACACCCCGTACTTGGCCTTGTAAGCGTCCAGGAAGGCCTTGCCGCCCGGGTAGGCGCTGAGGCTCAGGGTCACTTCGGTGCACTGGATCAGCGGATCGATCCTGGCCGGAACGCCGCCGTCGCGCGGATTGGTCCACGCGCTCGTGCACATCGCTCCCGGGGCGAAGATTCGCGCACTGGGGAGCACGGCGTTGATGTCTTCGGTCATCTCGACCGTGCTCTTGGAGGGGAGTCCCATCAGCAGCACGCAGTCGGGCCGCGTGGCCACACTCCCGTCAACGACGGTCGATCGGAAGCTCGAGGCGTGCGGGTTCAGCGCGGACCCACCCACCAGATCGATCGCGTACTCCCGACGCTGGGACTCGACGAGCTTCGCCAGGCCGGCGCCGTAGTTCTCGCCGTCCTCGGCCAGCACCACTCGCCCGCAACGAGCCTGCTTCACCGCGTACAGGTCCGCCGCGGCCTGGATCGCGTCGGTCGGGACGATCCGCAGGTACGTGCGCGTCCCAGTCGGCGCATACGGGATCGCCCGACCCGACCCGCCGCCGGCCCCGCCGGCCCCGCCGGCCCCGCCGGCCGCGCCGGCCGCGCCAGCGGTGCCGCTGGTGCCAGCGGTACCGGCGGTCAGTCCGACATACGTGTTGGCCGGACTGACCTGCGGGATCCCCGCCTCGTTGAGGATCGGCATCGACACCTCGCTGGCCTCGTCGTCGAACTCCCCGATGTAGAACACCGTCCGCGGGTCGGCGGCGGCCCGACGGGCATCGGCAGCGGTCTCGGCCGGGTCCCAGCCGGCGGCACCCATCGAGTCGTCGAGCGATGCGTAATGGACCCTGAACGAGCCGGCCCGATCGTCCGCCTGGCTCAGCGCAAGCTCGATTCCGTTCTTGAGCGGGATCGCCTCGGCGGCGGACGGCCCCCGCAATGGCAGGCTCGAATAGATGGCGACTGTCTTGGTGGCGCGGGTGGCTGCGTTCGCGACCGTGGCGCTGGTCCCGCTCCCCCCACAGGCGGCCACGGCGAGAGCGAGAAGCGCCACGAGGCAGACCGCGAGCGCCTTGCAGGTAGCGGGCCTCATTCAACTTCCTCCGTGTTGGCCCCGAGCCTCCCGTGACTCGGGACTCAAATCAGCGTAATCGCGCCTCCCGACCCCGCCAAGAGATCGGCAGCGACCTAACTGAACGCCAATCCCGCGCAGTGGCTCCCGCCGACCGGGCGCTAAACGGTGATGACCTCCAACAGGGTCAGCTGGCCGCCGTTGATCGTGTACACCCCGTAGCGCCGTAGCGTGGTGTCGCCGTTGGCATCGATGCTGTACGTGCCGAGCACACTCCGGCGATTCCGCGTGGCGAAGATCGCGGCCCGCACCTTGGAGCGAATCGCGGGAGCGGTGCCGTGGTCGGTGGCCCGCTTGATCGCGTCCAGCACCAGGCTCATCGCCTCGTAGCCGAGAATCGAAGCTGGCTGGGGTGGCCCGTAGGCCCGTTCGTAGGCGGCGGTGAACGCGCGCGCGGAGGCGGGATAGTCGGCGAGCGCGAGCGTGGGCGCGGTGAGGACCACCTGCGGAGCGACCGACAGCGGGATGCCGCCTTGGAGGGGATTGAAGAAGGTGCTCTCGGCCAGACCCTGCGTCCCGAAGATCTTGACGTTCGGCATCGCCGCCGCGAGCTGAGTGGTCAGGCGCACCGCACCCGACTCGGTGGCGGCGGACAGCAGGATGCAGTCGGGCCGCTTCTGTGCCACGCCCGTCGCCAGCGCCTGGTAGCTGGTGGCGTCGCGCGGGAAGATCTGGATGCCCACCACCCGCAGGCCGGCGCGGAAGGCGGCCAGCTCGTAGCTGTCCGCCATGTCGACGCCGTCGACCTCGCCGTCGTTGAGCACGTAGACGCGGGTGCAGCCCATGCTCTGCTGGACGCGAACCTGCGCGACCGCCTGCACACTGTCATTCGGGACCACCCGCGCGAACGTTCGCACCCCGGTCGGGTAGTACTTCATCGGCTCCCCGGGGTTCGCGCCCGCCGCGCTCGAGGTGAGACCAACAGCGGAGCTGGTTGGGCTCACCTGCGGGATCCCCGCCCGATTGAGCGGCGGTATCGAGACCGCGCTCGCGCCCGAGTTCAGCTCGCCGACGTACCCGATCGTGGTCGGATCGAGCACCGCGTCGCGGACACCGATCGTCGTCTGCCCGGGATCCCAGCCGCCGCGCGCGGCGGTGGCGTCGTTGAGCGCCCGGAGCTGGATGCGGTACTTGCCGATGTGGTCTCGCATCTGGGTGAGTGCGAGCTCCGCGCCATCTACCACCGCCTCACCGCTGACCCTGGAGGCCCCGAGCAGTGGCACGCTGACGTAGATCGTCAGTGTGTTACCGCGAATCTGTGCCGGCTGAGCGTCCTTGGTCCCGCAGCCGGTCAGCATCAACAGCGCCGACATCACCGCGAGCGCGACCCAAACCCACGTCTTCGCCCCGCTCCGCGCCGTGGCCAGCCTCACCCCTGGACTTCTGCGAACGGAACCAGGCTGCCGTGGGCCAGGCGGCTAAACACGAACGGAGCGATGTTCGTGTCCCCGTTGCCGTTCATCGAGTAAGGCCCAAGCACCGACTGGGTGCGCTTGAGCGTCTGGAAGTCCTTCACGACCGTCGAGCGGTTGTTGGCCGCTGTACCCGCCTCCCGCAGCACGGCGAGGACGGCGGACATCGCCTCGTAGCCGAAGATCGCCTGGGGCACCGGCGCGTGGCCGTAGGTCGAAGTGAAGCTCGCGACGAATGAGGTGCCAGCCGACGTCAGGTCTTGCTTGAGGAAGCCCGGCGCGGAGATGTACAGGCTGTGCACGGCCGAGGACAGCTCGGACGGGAAGGACGGATCGGCGAGCGCTGAGGGACCGAACAGCTTCGCCGACGGATTCGCGGCGGCGGCGGCCGCGAAGAAGCGAGCCGCTCCGGCCTCGGAGGCGGAGCCGTAGAAGATCCCGTCCGCGCCCGCCTGACTGCTGGCCAGGGACATCCCGCCGGGGAGATCGTGCTTCATCGCGTAGGCCATCGCAGCGCCGTACGGACTGCCGTCGTCGGCGACGTACAGCTTGGTCACGCCGAGCGTCTGCATCTCCTGCACCTGGGCTTTGGCCTCCAGGGCGCTCGTGGGCACGATCCGGGCGAACGTCTTTCCGTAGGCGGAAAGCGACTCGTAGTACACGTCCGGGGCGCCGGGCACGGCGGGCGTGGCCTGCGTCAGCTCGACCGCGTTATCGGTCGGGCTGACTTGAAGCAGATCGAGCGCGTTGGTGATCCCCAGCGACGCGGAGGAGGAATGTGGAACGACCTCGCCCACGTAGGCGATCGCGGTCTTGTCCTGGATGACGGTCCGTGCCTGGTCCGAGATGCTGGATCCGTGCACAACGCTCAGCTTCAGCGCAAGGCTGCCCACGGTGTGGCTCGACTGACTCCACGCCAGTCGCTCGGCGTCGAGCACGTCCGCAGCGACGGTGGGCTGATCGGTCGAGGCGTCGCTCAGATAGATCGTGAGCACGTTGCCGGACACGCTGACCGAGGAACCGGCGGACCCGCTGCTCGCCGCGCTGCAGCCGGCTACCGACGCAGCGACCAGCGCGCACGCGCAGGCCGCCCGTCCGCGTGCGAGCGCCCGGGTTGCCACACCGGCCCCGGCTATTCCCGCCGGCCGGGCAGGTACGGGAGCAGCTGCCGTACGCCAAGCGCGATCAGCACCATCACGATGGCGATCAGGATCGAGTCGAAGCCGCTGATGTTGAGCGACCACAAGATGATCCAAAGGCACAGCCCGGCGGTGGCGGTCAGGATCAGGCCCATCGCGCGAGAGATGCTAACCGACGGCCGACCCGGCCAGTCCCGCGGCTAGCTCGCGCACGACCGCGCCGACCGCGGCCACCGGATCTGAACCCTCGCCGGCGGCGCGCACCAGGCGGCTTCCGACGATTACTCCGTCGGCTCCGGCGGCCGCCGCCGCGGCGGCCTGGTCAGGCGTCGAGATGCCGAAACCCACCGCCACGGGGACCTCGGTGCACGCGGCAGCGCGGGAAACAACCGCGCCGAGACCATCGCCGAGACCGCCCGACCGCTCGCCCGTCGTCCCGGTCAGCGAGACCGTGTAGAGAAACCCGCGCGCCTGCGCCCCGATCTGCGCAAGCCGAGCGCCGGGGGTGGTCGGCGCCACCAGCGGCACCAGCGCCAGCCCCCGCTCGTCGCAGGCGCGCAGCACCGCCGACGCCTCCTCGAGCGGCAGGTCGGGGACGATCAAGCCGCTGGCGCCGACGTCGAGAAGCGAGTCAGCGAACCGCTCGAGGCCCCGGGCGAAGATCGGGTTGGCGTAGCACATGACCACGACCGGGACTCCTTCATCCGCAATCGGCCGAGCCACCTCAAGCAGGACATCGGGCAGCTTCACTCCCGTGCGCAGGGCCGCGGTGGCGGCGGCGTGAATGACCGGCCCGTCGGCCAGCGGATCCGAGAACGGGACGCCCAGCTCGATGAGATCGGCACCGGCGCGCGCATACTCGAGGCCGATCCGCCGGGACGTGTCCAGGTCGGGGAAGCCGCCCATCAGGTATGGCATGAGCGCGGCGCGGCGGCCGTCGGCCCGCGCGGACTCGAACGCCACGGCGATCCGCTCCAGACCGGTCATTCGTTCGTACCCGGGAGTTTCGCGCCAGCGAAACTCCCAAGGGAACTCGCGCCAGCGAGTTCCCCCGCGCCAGCGAAACTCCCAAGGGAACTCGCGCCAGCGAGTTCCCCCGCGCCAGCGAAACTCCCAAGGGAACTCGCGCCAGCGAGTTCCCCCGCGCCAGCGAAACTCCCAATGGAACTGGCGCCAGCGAGTTCCCCGGCCTCGGCGAGGTCCTTGTCCCCCCGGCCCGACAGGCACACCAGGTCGAGCTCGCTCGGTCCGTTGGCCACCGACCAGGCGATCGCGTGCGCGCTCTCGAGCGCCGGGATGATTCCCTCGAGCCGCGCCGTCATAGCGAACGCCTCGAGGGCTTGAGCGTCGGTGATCGCGTAGTAACGCGCCCGGCCAGTGTCCCGCAGCCACGCGTGCTCGGGTCCGCTGCCCGGGTAATCCAGACCCGCCGAGATCGAGTGAGCCTCGAGGATCTGCCCGTCCTCGTCCTGCATGATCGCCGAGAACGCGCCATGCAGCACGCCGGGCAGACCGGCGGCGGTCAGCGGCGCGCCGTGGCGGCCGGTCTCGATTCCCTCGCCGGCCGCCTCGACCCCGACCAGCCGCACCCCAGCGTCGTCCACGAACGGGATGAAGATGCCGATCGAGTTCGAGCCGCCGCCGACGCAGGCGATTACGCGCTCGGGGAGGCGACCCGTCGCCTTCAGTACCTGCACCCGGGCCTCGTCGCCGATCACGCGCTGCAGGTCCCTGACGATCACCGGGTACGGCGCCGGGCCGACGCACGAGCCGATGATGTAGTGGGTGCTCTCGACGTTCGTGACCCAGTCGCGAATCGCCGCCGAAACCGCTTCCTTCAACGTCCTTGCCCCGGCCTCGACCGGTTCGACACGCGCGCCGAGCAGACCCATCCGCTGGACGTTCGGCTTCTGCCGGCGCATGTCCTCGGTCCCCATGTAGACGATGCACTCGAGGTCGAGCAGCGCACACGCGGTCGCGGCGGCGACGCCGTGCATGCCGGCGCCGGTCTCGGCGATGATCCGCCGCTTGCCCATGCGCCGGGCCAGCAGCGCCTGCCCCAGCGCATTGTTGATCTTGTGCGCACCGGTGTGGTTGAGGTCCTCGCGCTTCAAAAAGATCGTGTGCCCGGCGGCCTGGCTCAGCCGTCGGGCGTAGTACAGCGGTGACGGACGCCCGACGAAGTCGCGCAGGAGCGCGTCGAGCTCGGAGCGGAACTCCGGGTCGTCCCGGGCGGCCACCCACGCGCCTTCGAGCTCGGCCAGCGCCGGCATCAGCGTCTCGGGCACGTACTGACCGCCGTAGGGGCCGAAGCGGTGCTCAACGGCGGTCATGGAGTGCCGGCTGCGACCGCTGTCGAGCGGACGGCTTCCGCGAACGCCATCATCTGCGCGGGGTCCTTGCGACCTGGGCTCAGCTCCACCCCGCTGGCCACGTCGACCGCGTATGGATGGACCGCGGTGATCGCGTCGGCGACGTTGTCGGGGTTCAACCCGCCCGAGAGGATGACGGGGACGCGAGGGCGGGTGGGAATCCAGTTCCCGCGCGCGATTTCCCAGGAGAACGTCTCGCCCGAGCCTCCGGGCACATCGGCCACGTAGCTGTCGAGCAGGTGGTAGTCGGTATGGAACGCGGCCAGCCCGCGCACGTCGGCTCCACTGCGCACCCGGACCGCCTTGATCACCTTGCAGCCGGTGCGCCGCGCCGCTTCGGAGCAGTACGCGGGCCCCTCGTCGCCGTGCAGCTGGAGCATGGTGAGCCCGACCGCCTCGGCCATCGCGGCGACGTGGTCGAGCGTGGCGTTGACGAACACGCCGGCCACCTCGGCTCGTCGCTTGACCGCGCCGGCGATCTCGCCCGCCGCGTCGAGCTCGCAGCGCCGAGGCGAGCGCGGCCAGAAGATCAGCCCGATCGCCCACGCGCCGGCGCTGACCGCGAACTCGGCGTCGTCGAGCCGGGTGATGCCGCAGAACTTGATCCTGGTGCTCACAACAACCATCGTAGGGACGACTCAGCGCGCGGTCAGTGCGCGGCAGGCGGCCTCGATGTCGGGCGAGCGCATCAGCGCCTCACCGATCAATACCCCGTTCACGCCCGCCGCCTCGAGCTCCTCCAGCTGCTCCCGGCGACTGAACCCGGATTCGGCGACCACGAGCGCACCGGGGTTACCGAGCTCCGCCAGCCGGCCCACGAGATCGAACGTGCGCCGAGTATCGACCCGGAGTGTCTTCAGGTCCCGGTTGTTGATTCCGATCAGAGCTGGAGCGAGCTCGAGCGCCACCTCGAGCTCGCGCTCATCATGCACCTCGACGAGCGCGCTCAGCCCGAGCCCGCGTGCCTCGTCGTGCAACGCGGTCAAATCATCGCGCGTGAGCGCGGCGACGATCAGCAGGATCGCGTCGGCGCCGGCCGCGAACGCCTCGTGCACCTGGTAGGGGTCGACGATGAAGTCCTTGCGCAGGAGCGGCAGACCGGTGGCGCCGCGCGCCAAACGCAGATCGTCGAGCGAGCCGCCGAAGCTTGGCCCCTCGGTCAGGATCGACAACGCCGTCGCACCGCCGTGCTCGTACCCCCTGACCACGTCCTCTAGCGAGAGGTCCTCGCGGATAGCCCCGGCCGACGGCGAGCGGCGCTTGTGCTCGGCGATCAGTGACAGCCCCGGGCGCGCGATCGCGTCCTGGAACGAGCGCTCCTCGGAGCCCGCGGCGGCCCGGCTCGCAATCGCGCCCTCCAACTCGGACAGGGGCACGGCCACCCGCCGACGCTCGACCTCCGCGCGCGCGGTCGCGACAATGGGATCGAGGCGGTTCACGACGCCAGCTCGCGCGTGCGGCGGACGAACCGCTCCAGCGCGCCCGCCGCCGCCCCCTCGTCGATCGCCCGCTGCGCGGCCTGCACGCCGTCGGCCAGCGTGTCGGCCCGCCCGCCCGCGTAGATCGCCGCGCCGGCGTTGAGCGCCGCGAGGTCGCGGGACGCGCCGGCCGCGCCGGCGAAGATCGTGCGCGCGGTCTGCGCGTTCTCTTCGGGGGTGCCGCCCGGAATCTCCTCGGCCGGCGCCCGCTGAAGCCCGACGTCCTCGGGCGAGACCGTGTAGCGCCGCAGCTCGTCCCCGACCACCTCGACCACGATCGTCGGCGCCGAGATGCTGAGCTCGTCGAGCCCATCCTCGCTCGAGACGAGCAGCGCGTGCTTGGTGCCGAGCAGCGCCAGCGCGCCCGCCATCGTCTCCAGGTAGGCCGCGTCGGAGACGCCGATCAGCTGGCGGCTGGCGCCGGCCGGGTTGGTGAGCGGGCCCAGGAAGTTGAAGATCGTCCGCACCGCCAGCTGGCGGCGGACCGGGATCACGTAGCGGGTGGCCTGGTGGTGGGCCGGCGCGAACATGAAGCCGAACCCGACCTCGTCGATGCAGCGCGCCACCTGATCGGGGTTCAGGTCGATCCGCGCGCCCAGCGCCTCGAGCACGTCGGCCGAGCCCGACAGACCCGTCGCCGAGCGGTTGCCGTGTTTGGCCACCGTGCAGCCGGCCCCGGCGGCGATCAGCGCCGCGGTCGTCGAGACGTTGAACGTCCGCCGCCCTCCACCGGTCCCGGCGGTGTCGAGCAGGTCATCGCTTGAGACCGACACGTGCGAGGCCATGTTGCGCATCGTGCGCGCCAGGCCGGCCAGCTCCTGCACCGTCTCGCCCTTGGTCCGCAGCGCGATCAGGAACCCGGCGATCTGGATCTCGGATGCGTTGCCGGCCATGATCTCCGAGAGCACCGCCGCGGTCTCGTCGACACTCAGGTCCCGGCCGCTGGCGAGCGTGTCGATCGCCCGCGTGAGCAGGTCCGCTCCGCTGGTCATGCGGTCCGTGTCAGGAAGTTCGACAGGAGCTCACGGCCTTGCTCGGTGAGGACCGACTCGGGGTGGAACTGCACGCCCTCGGCGGGCAGCTCGCGGTGGCGCACCGCCATCACCACCTCGCCGCCGTGGGCGCTCGACTCCAAGCAGTCGGGCAGCGCCGGATCGACCACCAGGGAGTGGTAGCGCCCGACCTCAAGCGGCCGGCGCAGGCCCCGGAAGATCGTCCGGCCATCGTGCTCGATGACCGTCGTCTTGCCGTGTACGGGCTCGTGCTGGACGACCTTGCCGCCCCAGGCCTGCACGAGCGCCTGGTGGCCCAGACACACGCCGAGCGTGGGGATGTTCGCCTCGGGGAACCGCTTGACCGCCTCGAGCGAGATTCCGGCCTCGTTGGGGGTGCACGGCCCGGGCGACACGATCACGCGGTCATAGCCGCGCACGAGCAGATCGTCGACCGTCGCGCGATCGTTGCGCACCACCTCGACCTCGGAACCGAGCTCCCCGAGATACTGGACGAGGTTGTAGGTGAAGCTGTCGTAGTTGTCGAGGACGAGCACTCGCATCGCCGCGAACGGTAACGGTGTCTCAGCCGAATTCGGGCGCCGCCCACCCGGGGAACACCTCGGGCAGCCCGTCGCTGACCTTGTCCGGGAACTCTGCGGGCCGCTTCTCCAGGAACGCCGCGATCCCCTCGGCCGCGTCGGCCGACCTTCCGCGATAGAACATCCCGCGCGAGTCGGCCCGGTGGGCGAGCATCGGATGCTCGGCGCCCAGCATCGTCCACATCATCCGCCGGGCCAGCGCCACCGACACCGGCGCGGTGTTGTCGGCGATCTCGCGGGCCAGCGCGGCGGCGGCGTCGAGCAATTCGGCCTTGCGATGCAGACTGCGGACGAGCCCGCCTCGCAGGGCCTCCTCGGCCCCGAACACCCGGCCGGTGGCCACCCACTCCATCGCCTGGCTGATCCCGACCACCCGGGGCAGGAACCAGCTCGAGCACGCCTCGGGCACGATCCCGCGGCGGGCGAACACGAATCCGATCCGGGCGTCATCGGCAGCCAGGCGCACGTCCATCGGCAGCGTCATGGTGGCGCCGATCCCCACCGCAGGCCCGTTGATAGCGGCGATCACGGGCTTGGTCGACTCGAAGATGCGCAGCGTCAGCCGGCCGCCCTGGTCCCGCGGGATCGAGTCGGGATCCTGGTGCTCGAGCTTGGCGAACGTCTCGGCACCACCCTCGAGGTCGGCGCCGGCACAGAACGCCCGACCCGCGCCGGTCACGATCACCGCCCGGACCTCGTCGTCGGCGTCGGCCTGCTCGAACGCCTGCATCAGCTCGCCGAACATCGTGCGCGTCCACGCGTTCAGGCGATCGGGACGGTTCATCGTGATCGTGAGGACGTGGTCGCTCAGTTCGGTCGTTATCTGCTCGAACTCCATGGCACCCCTTCTATGGCCACTCGGGCTGGCCGGCCGCGAGCTCGATCGCCTGCAGCACCCCGCGAGCCTTGGCCTGGGACTCGCGGTACTCGTACTCGGGCTTGGCGTCGGCTACGGTCCCGCCGCCGGCCTGGACGTGGGCGACGCCGTCCTTGACCACCACGGTCCGGATGTGGATGCAGGTGTCGAGGTCGCCGGTGTAGCTCGCGTAGCCGATCGCCCCGCCGTAGCCACCGCGCTTGACCGGCTCGAGCTCGTCGATGATCTGCATCGCACGGACCTTGGGCGCCCCCGACAGCGTGCCCGCGGGTAGCACCGAACGCAGCGCTTCGAGCGCGCCGACGCCGTCGCGCAGCTCACCGGTGACGCTCGAGACGATGTGCATCACGTGGCTGTAGTTCTCGACCGCCATGAAGCTCTCGACCGCGACCGTCCCGTACGCGCACACCCGCCCCAGGTCGTTGCGCCCGAGGTCGACGAGCATCACGTGCTCGGCCCGCTCCTTGGGATCGGCCAGTAGCTCCTCGGCGATCCGGCGGTCCGCATCGGCGTTCTCGCCGCGCGGCCGGGTCCCGGCGATCGGTCGCGTCGAGACCCGTCGCCCGGCCACGGTGATCAGCGGCTCGGGGCTCGCGCCGGCGATCTCGAAGTCGCCGAAGTCCAGGAAGTACATGTACGGGCTGGGGTTGACGGCGCGCAGCCCGCGGTAGATCGAGAACGCCTCGACCGGGACCCGACCCGACCAGCGCTGCGAGGGAACGACCTGGAAGGCGTCGCCGGCGTAGATGTACTCGATGATCCGCGCGACGTTCGCCTCGAACTGCTCGCGCGTCATGTTGGGCTGCAGCGGCGCGACCGTCCGATCGCGGGCGGGCGGTCTCGGGGGCCGCGGGACCGGGCCTGCCAGCCGCCAGCGCACCTCGGCGATCGTGTCCAGCGCTCGGGCGTAGGAGGCGTCGAGGTCGTCGTCGGCATACACGTTGGCGATTACCGTGACCGTGTGCTTGAGGTGATCGAAGGCGACCAGCGCGTCGGTCAGCATCAGGGCCAGGTCGGGCACGCCGATCGGGTCGGGGTTCGGCTCCCCGAGCGGCTCGACCGTACGAACGAGGTCGTAGGCAAACAACCCGACGGCCCCGCCGGCGAACGGCGGCAGGTCGGGGAGCGGCGCGGCCCTGACCGGGCCGAGCTCGGCCGCCGCGAGGGCGTACGGATCGCCGCCGTCGCCCAGTGACCAGCGAAGCACCCGACGCGGGCGAAAGCCGATGAAGCTGAACCGGCCGACGCGGCCCTGGTCCGCGGACTCGAGCAGGAACGACGGCTCGGCGCCGCGCAGCTTGAGGAAGGCCGACACCGGGGTCTGGCAGTCGTCGATGAACGTCTCCCGGACCGGGATCAGGTTGTAGTCGGCGGCCAGCGCCCTCGTCTCGGTCAGCGACGGGGTGAAGCCCGCCGGCGTCGTGTCAGCGCCGCTGGCTACGGCCATCGAGGACCCGCTCGGCATCGGCAATGCTCAGGCCGCGGCCGCGGAGCAGCACGGCCAGGTGGTAGATGACGTCGGCCGCCTCCTCGGCGACACGCTCGTCCGACTCCTCGCGGGCGGCCCGGACCACCTCGTCGGCCTCCTCCTGGACCTTGGACCCCGCGTACCCCGGGTCGTCGAGCAGCTTCGCCGTGTAGGAGCCCTCGGGCCGGGCCGCCGCCCGTTCGGCGATCGTTCGCTCGAGGATCGGAAGCGTCTCGAACGGCGCCCCCGGGTTCAAATCGCCTCGGTAAAAGCAGGACCGCTCGCCGGTGTGACACGCCGGACCAGCCGGTTCGACCAGCGCCAGCAGCGCGTCGGCATCGCAGTCGTAGCGGATCGACTTCACGCTCAGCGTGTTGCCTGAGGTGGCGCCCTTGTGCCACAGCTCCTGGCGCGAGCGGCTGAAGAAGTGGACCTCACCGGTTTCGCGGGTCAGGCGCAGCGACTCCGAGTTCATGTAGGCGAGCGTCAGCACTTCCCCCGTCCCCCAGTCCTGGACGACGCATGGGACCAGCCCGCGCTCATCAAAGGCGATCTCTGAGTCGTCCACGGGGTGGCGATTCTAGGGTGCCCTTGCAATCGACCCTGCACACGGCATCATTGCCCGCGAATTGGAGGGCATGGAGAGCACCGGGTGGGGTGAGCTGCCCCTCGCGCCGCTCGCCGACATCGTCGCCCGAGCGGCGCGAGAGCTGCTAGCCCACGGCCTGCTGGTCTAGGTCTGCCTAGGCGGCCTGCTCCAGGTACTCGGGCTCGATCTCGTCCGCCAACTTCGTGTCGGACTCAGACATCGCCTCGAGTGCCCGGGTTGGCCGCAGGAAGACCAGGCCGAGCCCGATCGCCACCAGGAGCAGGATGGCCGCGATCGTGAACGCCAGGTGGTAGCCGTCGGTCAACGCGACGGCGGTTGACGCGCCGTGAGCGCTCACCGAATTGGTCCGGGTAGTGGCCAGGGTGGCCAGGACCGCCAGTCCAAGCGCACCGCCCACCTGCTGCGTCGTGTTGACGAGCCCCGAGGCCAACCCTGCGTCCTCGGGCGTGGCCGCCGACATCGCCAGCGTCATCAACGACGGGAAGACGAGTCCAGCGCCGACCCCCAGCAACACCATGGCCGGGAGCAGATCGCGCACGTAGCCGGCGTTCACCGGAGCGCCGCGGAACACGATCAGCCCGGCCGCGACCAGCACCAGACCGCCGATCAACGTCGGCTTGGCGCCGAAGCGCATCATCAGCCGAGCGGTCACGCTCAGCGACAGCGCCGCGATCCCGAGCGCGACCGGCAGGAACGCGAGGCCCACCTCGATCGCGTCGTAGTGCAGCACCCGCTGGAGGTAGAGCGCGCCGAGGAAGAACACACCAAATATGCCCGCCACCATGAATACCTGCATCGCGTTGGCCACGGTCACCGTGCGGTTGCGGAAGATGCGCAGCGGGATGAGCGGGTTGGCGGCGGTCGCCTGGCGCACGATGAACGCGGCCAGGAGACCGACGGCGACCGCGCCGAATCCCAGCGTGTGCGCCGAGCTCCACCCGTAGCTGCTGGCCTCGACGATCGCGTACACGGCCAGCATCAGCGAGGCGACGAGCAGCAGCGCGCCCGGCGCATCCGCGCCCTTCTCCAGCCCGATTCCGGCGTCGTTGGGGAGCAGCCGCGTGGTCAGGATTCCCGTGGCAATCCCGATCGGGACGTTCACGAAGAAGATCCAGTGCCAGTTGATCGCCTGCGTGATCACGCCGCCGGCCAGCAGGCCGATCGCACCGCCACCGGCGGCGACGAACGCGTACACGCCGATCGCCTTCGCCCGCTCCGAGGGCTGCGGGAACATCGTCACGATCATCCCCAGGATCACCGCCGAGGTCATCGCCCCGCCGATGCCCTGGATGAAGCGCGCGGCGATCAGGAGCCCCTGGCTATCGGCCAGGCCGCAGACCAGTGACGCGGTGGTGAACACGGTCAGGCCGGCGAGGAAGATCCGCCGGCGGCCGATCAGGTCGCCCAGCCGCCCGACCAGCAGCAGCAGCCCGCCGAACGCGATCAGGTAGGCGTTGATCACCCAGGCCAGGTTCGACTGCGAGAAATGCAGGTCGGTCTGGATCGAGGGCAGCGCCACGTTGACGATCGTCTGGTCGAGGATGATCATCAGGAAGCCGGCGCACAGGACCACCAGGGCGATCCATCGGTTGCGCTCGGATAACTCGGAACTCTGGGTCATCAGATTTGTCTCCTCGGAAGTCAGTCGGTCCGGTCAAGAAAGGACAGTAGCAGATCATCTTGTAATAGACGATCTGCTCCGGTCGTGTCTTCAGTGTGCGCTGCGACGATCGAGCCCACATCGGGCGTTCGCTGCGCATGTGGCGGCCTAAGGCCTTACGTCGCGGGCGGTTCTGCCTTACGGGTAAGGGCTGATTGATTCCGCGGGCCGCACCGACGAGGCCTTCGGCCTCGCGGCCCGCTAGCGCGGACGGCGCACGGGCTGCGCGCACTGAACCGGCTCGGAGAGCCGGCCGCACGCGAGGCGGCTGAGCACATCGAGAAAGACCTGGCGCTCTTCCGGCTCGACGTCGCGCAGGACGTCGTCGCGGACGCGACCCAGCACCTTGTCAGCCTCCAAGACCGAGCGCTTGCCGGCCTCGGTGACGGCGATCACCCGCGCACGGCGATCCGTGCTCGACGGACGGCGCTCGGCGAGACCGCCCACCTCGAGCTCGTCGACCGTGACGACCATCGTCGTCTTGTCGAGCCCGACCTGCTTTGCGATCGCGGTCTGGGTGTGCTCGCCCGTCATCGCCGTGGTCAGCACGGCGTGGGCCCGGGGCGAGATGCCGAGGTCCTCGAGCGCGGCGGTCAGCTCGGTCATCAGGTTATGACTGGCGCGGGCAAGCAACCAGCACAGATCTGATGCGACAGGAGCCTGAGCCTCAATGACTTCGATGGCCATGGTCACAAGGATAGTACGCTTGCCAAAGATCTGTTGGCAGAAGATCTACTCAATACCTAACCGATCCAGCAGCTGCTCGTCGCCGCGCCAGTGCCGGCGGACGCGGACGGACAGTGCCAGGTGCACGCGCTCTCCCAGCTCACGCTCGATCGCGCGGCGGGCGGCGATCCCGATCGACTTGACCATCTGGCCGCCGGCACCTATCAGGATCCGCTTCTGCGACTCGGTCTCGGCCAGGATGACCGCCTCGATTCGGACCGGATCGCCGTCGTCGATGCCCTCGAGCACGACCTCGACCGAATGCGGCAACTCCTCGCGCGTGCGTGAGAGCACCTGCTCCCGGATCAACTCGGCCAGCCACACGCGCTCGGGCTGGTCGGAGAGCTGCCGGGACTCGAAGTAGAACGGACCCGGCGGAAGCAGCGAGACCAGGAAGTCGACGAGCGGGCGTACGCCCCACCCAGTGCGCGCCGAGACCGGGAAGATCTCCTCGCCCACATCGAGTCCGGCGGCCGCTTGCAGCGACGCGGCCGTCCTCGCCCGGTCAGTGCGATCGGTCTTGTTAGCCGCGATCACGACCGGGATTTGCGCCCCTCGCAGCAGATTTGCGATGAACCGATCGCCGGGGCCAATTCCCTGCTCGGCATTGACCACGAACAGACACGCGTCGGCGTCCCCGAGCTCCTGCTCAACGCGTCGCTGCATCCTCGCCGTGAGCGCGTCCCGGGGGCGCTGGACACCCGGAAGGTCGATCAACACCAGCTGCCAGTCCGGCCCGGTGGCCACCCCGCGAATGGCCCGGCGGGTCGTCTGGGGCTTGTCGGAGACGATCGCGACCTTCGCCCCGACGATCTCGTTCGCCAGCGTCGACTTCCCGACGTTGGGGCGGCCGGCCAGCGCGATGAAGCCCGAGCGGGTCGGCGCTCGTGGGTGCGCGGCTCGGGCGCTGTTCTGGCTCACCGCGCCCAACGCAGCAGCTCGGCCTGGAGCGCGAGCATCTCGCCGTCGTCGGTCTCGTGGTCCATCCCGGTCAGATGAAGCGCGCCGTGCACGACCGCCTCGCGCAGGTCCTCGGTGTAGTCCGGGCAGATCACAATGTCGCCGAGCTCGCGTGGGCCGGCGCTGGCGCCGTCCCCGTCGACCCCGAACGAGAGCACATCGGTGGTCTCGTCGAGGTTGCGGTGCTCGCGGTTGAGCTCGCGGATGCGGTCCCCGTCCACGAACTCGATCGCCACATGACCGTCGTCGATCCCGGCCGAGGCAATCGCCAGCGCACACAGCCGCTCGAGCTCGGTCGCGGTGGGCACGACCAGGCTCGCCGTGCCGCCACCGCCAGACCCGATGCGGTCGATCCCAATGACCTCGATCTCGAGCACGGTCGGCGCGCCCGTCAACCCCTCGGCGTGGCCGCCCTCGGACGCAGCTCCGGCGCCAGGCGCTGGGCGTGGTCGTTGTAGGCGGCGACGATCCGGCGGACCAGCTTGTGGCGAACCACGTCCTCGTCGCCGAAACGCACGAACTCGATCCCCTCCACATCCTTGAGCACGTCCGCCACCATCACCAGGCCCGAATCCTGGTCGCGGGGCAAGTCGATCTGCGTGATGTCGCCGGTCACGACCATCTTCGAGTTGAAGCCCAGGCGCGTGAGGAACATCTTCATCTGCTCGGGGCTCGTGTTCTGAGCCTCGTCGAGGATGATGAAACTGTCGTTGAGGCTGCGGCCTCGCATGAACGCGAGCGGCGCGACTTCGATCACCCCACGCTCCAGGTGCGAGGAGACGCGCTCGGGCTCGAGCATGTCGTGCAGGGCGTCGAACAGCGGGCGCAGGTAGGGATCGACCTTGGCCATCAGGTCGCCGGGGAGGAACCCGAGCCGCTCGCCCGCCTCGACCGCCGGCCGGGTCAGGATGATCCGATTGACCTCACGCCGGCTGAGCGCGGCGGCGGCGAGCGCCACGGCCAGGAACGTCTTGCCCGTGCCGGCCGGACCGATCCCGAACGTGATCGTGTTGTTGCGGATCGAGTCGACGTAGTACTTCTGGTTGACGGTCTTGGGCGCGACCTTGGTCGCGCGGTGGCGCCAGACCACGTCCTCGAGGATCCTGCCCGGCGACTCGTGCGCGTCGAGCGCACGCTTGACGGCCTCGATCGTTCCCGGCGCGATCTCGTGTCCCTGGGCGATCAGCTCCGAGAGCTCTGAGACCACTGCCACCGCCGCATCGACCGCCTCCGGCTCGCCGTCGAGCGTCAGCACGTTGCCGCGCAGGAAGACGTCGCAGTCGAGATGGCCCTCCAGCGCTCGCAGAACCGCGTCCTTGCTGCCCGCGAGCTCGGCCGCGATCGCATTCTCGAGCTCTACCTGCCTACGCACCCACCGGGTCCTGACTACGCACTCAGCGCCTCGCGGACGCGGGCGGATGCGCGCTTGCCGTCGGCCCGCCCGTCGGACTTGGCCATCACGACCTTCATCACCTGCCCCATGTCCTTGGGGTCGCTCGCTCCGGTCTCGGCGATCGCCGCCTGGACGATCGCGTCGAGCTCGGTGTCCCCCAGCTCGGCCGGCATGTAGGTCTCGATGATCTTGGCCTCGGCCTCTTCCTGGTCGGCCAGCTCGGGGCGGCCGCCGCCGCGGAACTGCTCGGCGGCCTCGAGCCGCCGCTTGCGCTCCCGGCGCAGCACGGCCAGCTCGTCGCTCGAGCCCTCCTTCTCGGCCTTCTGGAGCTCGGACAGGACCAGCCGCAGCGCGCCGACGCGGTCCTTCTCGCCGGCCTTCATCGCGCTGGTCATGTCGACGCGAACCTGATCGATAACGGTCACACCATCAGGATAGCCCGGCACCGGATGCCGTCCGCGTGGAGCTCGTCGCAGCGGACCTCGATCACCTGCCCCCGCATGGCTGCGCCCGCGGGCAGATAGCAGCGGGTGTAGTCGGCGGTGTAGCCGGAGCACTGGGTGTCCGCGGTCTTGTCGACCAGCACACGCTCGTTTTGGCCCAGCTTGGCGTTTCGGTGGTGTCTGGATCGCACCTCGGAGCGAGCGCGGAGGGCTTGTGAGCGACGCTTCTTCTCCTGGGGAGGGATGCGGTCACCGAGCCCCTGCGCTTTCGTGCCCGGGCGGGGGGAGTAGGAGAACGTGTGGACCCTCGTGATACCGGCTGCGTCGACGGCGTCTAGCGTCCTCTGAAACGCGTCCTCGGTCTCGGTCGGGAAACCGACGATGACGTCGGTCGTGACGTTGACGTGGGGAACAGTTCTTTTGAGGGTCGCGATCGCCTCGAGATATTCGCGTGCGTTGTAATGGCGACCCATCGCTTTGAGTACCTCATCGTCGCCGGACTGCATTGGAACGTGGAGGTGCGGACAGACCTTGGGTTCGGTGGCGAGCGCCTCGAGGAGCGAGTCCTTGACGTGGATCACCTCGACGCTCGACAGGCGGACCCGCTCGACGCCCGGCACCCGCGCCACCGCCATCATCAGCTCGCCGAGCTCGAGCCCCTGCTGGGGGTCGCGATAGTCGCCGACGCTGATGCCGGTCAGCACCATCTCGGGCTGCCCCTGCTCAACCCGCCGGCGGGCCTCGTCGAGGATCGCTTGCGCCGGGCGCGAGCGCGCGCTGCCCCGCACCGTGGGGATGATGCAGTACGCGCAGTCGCAGTCGCAGCCGTCCTGAATCTTGATGAATCCGCGGGTCCGATCGGACTGCGCCGGCGCTATGGGTCCACCCGCCGCTGCCCGGGTCCCGGCGGGCGAGCGGCGAGCCGGGACGCCGTGCTCGAGGTCGGCGCACGCGCCCAGGCCCGCCGCCATCGCCCCGGCCACCTCCTCCGCGGTTCCCACGAACGCGCTCACGCGCTCGTCGATGTCCGCGAACTGCGCCCCGTTCAAGTTGACTGCACATCCCGCCACCAGAACCCGGTCGGCGCTTCTCAGCGAGCGGCGGACCGCCTGGCGGGATTTCGCCTCGGCCTCACTCGTGATGCAACAGGTGTTGATCACGTGCAGCTCGGCCTCGTCCTCGGCGGCTTCGGTATGGCCGGCGGCGAGCAGGGCCCGCCGGGCGATCATCGCATCGGCCTGCGAAACCTTGCACCCGAGGAACTTGACGGCGAACGACGCCACGGTGGCCGCACGTTAGCGCGACCACCGTGGACGCCTCGATTCAGTTGAGTCGCACGCCCGCGGCCGGCGGAATGTCGTACTCCTCGTGCGCGGCTTCATGCCGCGGTGTCCTCGACCCGGAGCGCGGAGAGAGGAGAGATTCACGCAACAATCCGGTCCGAGGCTTTGGCCGGGGCACAAGCACGTCGAGAAGCAGGCCACCGAGCGTTACGCCGATCGCAAGCGGGTTGGGCAACTGGATTCACCTCCTTTGAGTACAAGTCGGGCTCGCAACGTTCTCGACAGGATGCGCGAGCGGAGGGCCGCCAGCATGGGCCCCGTGGACAAGATCTGGCGCGGCCGCGTATCCACGCTGGCGCCGCCCGCCCGCGGCGAACCAGCAGGAGCGCGGCCCAGTCGCCGGATTCGCGGCGCTCGGACTCGACCAGGCCAACACGCGCGAACGCGGCCCCCACCTCGTCGACCTCGTCCACGAGCAGCCCGCTGGCGATGACCCGTTCAGGCAACACCGAAACGCCCTCCAGCCGCTTCGCCCACGCCAGCAGCAACGGTCGCAGGAGGTTCGCGGCAACGGTGGGAGCCACGACGACGGGATCCGTCCGCAGGTCATGCCGGCGCACGTCAATCGACACGCCGTTCACACGAGCGTTCGCACGAGACGCCTCCACCGCCACCGGATCGAAGTCGACCGCCACCACGGGCGCCCACCGCAGACGCGCGGCCGCGATCGCCAGGACACCCGAACCGCACCCCAGATCGACGAACCCGCCACCCGGCGAGGGAAGCGACAGCATCAGCTCCAGGCACAGCCGGGTGGTCGCATGGGCACCGGTTCCGAACGCCTGCCCCGGGTCGATCACGAGCTCGATCTCCGCCCCGAACGCGGGCTCCCACGGCGGCCGCACCACCAGCCGTCCTCCATCGAGCACGAGCGGCCGGTGAAACTCCCGCCAGCGCTGATCCCAGTCGTCCGCGACCTCGGAGCTCCGCACCTCGACCAACGCGCCACCCGCCGCCGCGGTCAGCTCGGGCAGCGCGGGCAGCTCGCCCGGCGCGCCGTACACCGCGTACTCGATGACGTCGTCACCAAAGGCGACCTCCTCCACACCCCCGGGTGCCAAATCAAGCAGCTCGGCCAGCACCAGCTCGGCCTGCTCGCGCCGGACCCGGACCGCCAGGCGGATCAAGGAGAGACCCTCGGAGACCTAGTGTCCGCCGAACGCCCGGCGGAGCTTCCCGAACACGCCCTCGTCGCTACGGAGGTTGTGCTCGGTGAGCGAGTTGGCCAGCTGCTCGTAGAGCTCGCGCTGGTCGCGGTTGAGGTGCCGCGGCGTGACGACGTTCACGACGACCCGGAGGTCGCCGGTGTGCCGCCCCCGCAGCGCCGGCATGCCGGCGCCCCGGACGCTGAGCGTTTCGTGCGGCTGGATACCGGCCGGGACGTCGACCTCGACCCGCTCACCCGAGACCGTTTCGACCTCGACAACCGTGCCCAGCGCCGCCAGCGGCGCCGACACGTCGACCGCGGTGACGAGGTCATCGCCGTCGCGGACGAAGCGCGCGTCCTCGCGCACCCGGATCAGGACATACAGGTCGCCGGGCGGTCCGCCCCGTTCACCGGCGTGGCCGCGGCCGGCGATCCGGATCCGCTGACCGTCAGCGATCCCGGCCGGGACGTCCACCTTGACCTTGGGCCGCTCAACCTTGCGGCCGCGACCCCGGCACACCTTGCACGGGTCGCGGGCGACCTTCCCGTCGCCGCCGCATACGTCGCACGCGGTCGTCCGCATGACCTGGCCGAACGGAGTGCGCGTGACGGCGCGCAGCTGCCCCGTCCCCTGGCAGCGGGCGCACGTCTCGATCGGCGTGCCCGGCTCCGCGCCGTTGCCGTGGCAGTGCTCGCACAGCGCGACCGCCTCGTAGCTGACGTCGACCGTGGCGCCGGTAGCCGCCTGGGCCAGGTCGATCTCGGCGGCCACCGCCACGTCGCCGCCCTGAATCGCCCCGCCGCGCGCGGCCCCGCCGCCCATGCCGAACAGGTCGCCGAACGCTCCGCCACCGCCGCCGAAAAACGCCTCGAAGATGTCCGACACCGACGAGAACCCGTCGAAGTTCGGGGCGTAGCCGCCGCTGCGCAGCCCCTCGCGCCCGTACCGGTCATATGTGGCCCGGCGGTCGGAGTCGGACAGCACCTCGTAGGCCTCGGCCGCCTCCTTGAACTTGTCCTCGGCATCCGGATCGTGCTTGTTGACGTCGGGGTGCAGCTCGCGGGCCAGCCGCCGGAACGCCTTCTTGATCGTCGCCTCGTCGGCGTCGCGGGGGACCCCCAGCACCTCGTAGTAATCGCGCGTGGAGCTCATCGCTCGTCGTACACCTCGCCGATGAAGGTCGACAGTTGGGCGGCGGCGTCACGGACGGCGTGGATGGCGGAGCCGTAGTCCATGCGCAGCGGTCCGATCACCGACACGGTTCCGAGCCGGCGCTGCGGCAGTCCGTACCCGGCGGCCACAAGTGCGAGCGAGCGCAGCCCGGGCGCCTCGTTCTCGGCGCCGATCCGGACCAGCACGTCGCGCTCGGTGAGCGCGGCCCGGAGCACCCCGAGGAGGGTCACGCGGCGCTCGAGCATGTCCATCAACACGTTCAGCTCCGACACGTCGCCGAGGCGATCGTCGCGGAACAGCCGCGACGTGCCCTCCATGTACAGGTTCTCGTGCGCGCCGTCCTCGAGCTCGCTGAACGCCGTCGACAGCGCGTCGAGAAAGTCCGACTCGCGGCGCGTGAGCGACGGGTCGTGCAACCGCTTCTGGAGGATCCGCGCGCCGAGGCCGAGGCCGATCAGCCGCTCGTTCAGATAGCTCGAGGCCCAGTCGGCCAGACCCGGGTCGATCGGGTCGGCGAACGTGAACAGGCGCTTGGTGACACCCCCGGTGGAGGTGATGACCACGACCATCATCACCTGCGGCTGGAGCAGGAGGACCTCGATGTGGCGGATCGTCGAGGTCTCGATCGGCGGCGCGGTGACGATCGCGAGCAGGTTGGTGACCTGCGAGAGCGTCTCGGTCGTCACGCGCATCGCCTCGTCGAGCTCGCGGCGAACCAGGGACAGCGACAGCCGCGGCGCGGCGGCCTGCGCCGGGAGCAGCCGATCGACGAAGTAGCGATAGCCCGCCTCGGTGGGAATGCGACCTGCGGACGTGTGCGGGTGCGCGAGCAGGCCCAGCTCCTCGAGGCTGGCCAGCTCGGTCCGGATCGTCGACGGACCCCACTGGACGTCGACCGACAGCGATTTTGAGCCTACCGGCGCCCCGACCTCGAGGTACTCCTCGACGACCTTGCGCAGCACGAGCTCCTGGCGTGAAGTGAGCATCGACGCTTGATTGTAGGTCGGGCGCTTCCAGCTCCCCGCCGGTCGAGCTGGCCGGGATCTTCAGTCAGTCGACTGAGATTTCCGCGACCGCGTTGCGGATGATCCGGTGACCGGACTGCTCGGCCTGCGAGTCGACGACCGCCGTCCCGTCCGCCACCTCGCGCACGGTGCCGTCGATCACGATCGGCTCCTCCATCCGGCCCATCCCGCGGAACTGCACCGACAGCCGCTTGAGCCGCTCTGGCCCGCCGGCCGCCTCGGTGTGCGCGCGAGCGACCTGCGCCATCGTCCACAGCCCGTGCAGGATCCGCCCGGGCAGGCCCACGCCGCGAGCGAACTCCTCGTCGATGTGGATCGGGTTGAAGTCGCCCGACGCGCCCGCGTAGCGGACGGTGATGAACCGGTCGGGAGTGACCTCGAGGTGGACCGGGTCGCCCGGCTCCATGTTCACGACTCGTCCCTCACGATGTTCGTCCAGATACCCGTGCACACGGTCTCGCCTCGCTGGTTGCGCGAATCGGTCTCGAACACGAAGAAGTTCATCCCGCCGCGCGTGTTGATGTCCTTGACGGTGGTCGTCGTGGCGATCTCGTCCCCGGCCACGACGACCGGGCCCCAGATGAACTCCTGCCCGCCGTGCAGCATCCTCTGGAAGTCGATCCCTACCTCGGGGTCGAACAGCGCGGGGGTGATCGCGCGACCGGCGTAGACGACCGCGAACATCGGCGGAGCAACAACGTCGGCGTAGCCCGCCTCGCGGGCGGCTTCGACGTTGAGGTAGAGCAGGTTGGTCTCCCCCACCGCGTGCGCGTACTCGCGGACCTTCTCGCGGCCGACCGCGTACGTGGTCACCGGGTACGTCTTCCCGATCGCGTCTGCGTTGACGGCCACGGCGCCGCAGTCTCTCAGATGATCACGGGCACGGCGCCACCGTCGACCGACCACGCCGCCCCGGCCACGTTCGAGGCCCGCTCCGAGCACAGGAACACGATCACGTCGGCGATTTCCTGGTCGGTGCCCAGCCGCCCGATCGGCTGGCGCGCCGCCACCGCCTCAAGCAGCTGCTCTCGCCCCACACCCCGCGCCGCAGCCTGCTGGTCGGCCAGGCCGCCCTCCGACAGCCACAACTCGCCGCCGATCGGCCCGGGCGAAACCGAGTTCACGAGCACGCCGCGCGACGCGTAGAGGTCGGCGAACGCCCGTGAGAGCGACAGCTCCGCCGCCTTCGTGACCGAGTACGCCATGTTCGTCGCCGACGGGCGCTTGCCCGACGACGAGCAGACGTTGACGATCCGCCCCCAGCCCCGCTCGGCCATCGCCGGCGCGGCCGCGCGCATCAACCGCATCGGCGCCATCACGTGCAGTTCCCACTGTCCCTGCCATTCCTCCTCGCTCAGCTGTTCGTGCGGGCGGACGGCGCTCGTGCCGGCGCTGTTGACGAGCGCGTCGATCCGGCCGAAGTGCTCGACGCAGACGAGCGCGACCTTCTCACCCGCGTCGGGCGCGGTCACGTCGAACGCGAGCGGCTCCCCGCGCCCGCCCGCCGCCTCGCATTCGCGAGCCACCTTGGCGAGCACGTCAGAGCGCCGGCCGACCAGCACGACAGAGGCTCCCTCGCGAGCCAGCGACACCGCGACCGCCTTGCCGATCCCGCGCGAGGCACCCGTGACGATGCAGGCACGATCGCCCAAGCCGAGGTCCATGCCTCGTGATTCTTCCATCAGCCGGCGGGGATCTCAGCCCCCGCCGGCACGCCCCGGCGCTGGTACTCCTCGTAGAGCTCGCGCCAGCGGTCACCGGCCCCCGTGACCGCCGGCCCGTCCTCCCCGCCAACGAGCCGCTCCAGGCGATCCAGACAGACGTGCCAGCCCGCCCCGTCGCGCGAGGCCTTGTCGCGGGAGTCGAGCAGCACGGTCAGGCGCAGCACGCACGCGTCCTCCCCGGGGAGCGGCTCGAGCTCGAAGTCGAGGTGATCCTCACGGGCGGGCGGGCCCCAAGTAAAGCTGAACTGGCGCGGCGGATCGAACGCGGTCACGCGCCCGCTCATGGTCGATGGAAGGTCGAGCGGCATGTCCTCGAACCGGAACGTCATCTCCGCGCCCTCACGCAAATCGTCCACCTCCACCCGGCAGGGAAACCAACTCTCCAGCTGGCCGGAATCCGTGATCGCCGGCCAGACCACGTCGATCGGATGCGATAGGCGCCGCTCAAAGCGCAGCGCCGGTCGGTCCTCGATGGACTGGTAGGCACCGTAGGTGTCGGTCATGGCTTCTCCTTGGGGTTCACGTTGTCGAGGTGGCGCTCGAGGGCATCGAGGCTCCCCTCCCACATCCGCCGGTACGGCTCGAGCCAGGCGTCCAGCGCGACGAACGGGTGCGCCTCCAGGGCGTAGACACGGCGCTGGGCGTCGGCGTGCGACGACACGAGGCCGGCCTCTCTCAGCACCCTCAGATGCTTGGAGGTCCCGGGCTGCGTGAGGCCGGTCAGCTCGACGATCTCGCCCACCGAGCGCGGCCGCTCACGCAGCAACTCGAGCATTGCCCGGCGGTGGGGATCGCAGAGTGCGAGCCAGGTCGTCGTCGTCACGGGACGTATATAACCAATGACGTATATGCATGTCAAGGCATACTAGTGGGCCGCCTGCGGCGGCGTCCGTGGGTCCGCGCGGGCCCGTCCAGTCCGTTGTCTCAGCGACGGACGCTTGTGACCAGCTAGCCGGCGCGGTAGCCTCGTGGGACACACGGATTTGGCCTGGTCGGCGGCGCCTGACGGCGGCGCTTAGGTCTGGCGGCAACGAGGAGCACATCTATATGTCAAGGCGAGCGACCCTGAGGGCATCGGACGCGGACCGCGAGCAGGTTGCCGAGCAACTGCGACACGCCACCGCCGAGGGTCGGCTGAGCGCCGACGAACTCGAGGAGCGCCTCGAGGCCGTGTTCGCGGCCCGGACCTACGGAGACCTCGACGGACAGGTAGCCGATCTCCCGGGCCAGGCCGTCCGCCACCATGAGCGCCCCGGACGGGTCGGTTCGGGCGCAGCCGGGTGGGCATCACCAAGCCTCTGGCTCAGGCCGCTTCCGATCCTGGCCTTGTTCATTCTCGCGCCGGTCATTCTGTCGCTGCTGCTGGCGGCCGCCGTGATCTTCGCCACCGTGTTCTCGGCGTGGGGACTGCTACTCGTTGTCGGCTGGCTCACGTTCGGCCACAACCGTCACCAGTACGGCGCGCACTACCGGCGCTCGCTCCACGCCGCCACCCGCTGGCAGCCCGGGCGCGCGCCGCGGCCGCGCTCCTGGACATAGGCCCTGGCCCGCGATCCGTATACCGTCCTCGGCGTCAAGCCCGGAGTCTCCGACGAGGAGCTCCGCGCCGCGTACCGGCGGCTGGTGCAGCTCCACCACCCCGACCACAACAACGGCTCGCCCGAGTCGGCGCGACGCTTCGAGGAGGTCCAGGACGCCTACGCCTCCATCCAGCGGCTGCGCCAGAGCACGCCCGTGCCGCACAAGAGCCCGGACCCGCCACCGACCAGCTCCGACGTCGAGCAGCGCCTGGCCGAGATCGAGCGCGAGCTGCTCGAGAAGGCCCGCCTCGCCCGAGAGCGAGCCCAGCGAGCCGCCCGCCAGGCGGCGGCGAGGGCATCCAAGCCGAAGCGTCCATCCGACGAGGAGCTCGGCTACATCAAGACCGACGACAGCCTCGGCAAGATCCTGGCCGACGCGCGCAAGGAGTTCGTCGAGCGGCTCGACGACGCTCGCGAAGAGCCGCTGAGCCACCGCGTCGCCGACCTGCTCGACGAGTTCGGGGCCAAGCTCAAGGGCAATGGGGACGCGGGCTCGGCCGGCGATACCGAAAAACAAGCGCGCAAGCGCCCATAAAAATTAGGCCTTGGCCTTCTCGCCGAGCTCGAGCACGGCCAGGAACGCCTCCTGTGGCACCTCGATCCGCCCGACCTGCTTCATCCGCTGCTTGCCCTTCTTCTGCTGCTCCAGCAGCTTGCGCTTGCGGGTGATGTCGCCGCCGTAGCACTTGGCGATCACGTCCTTACGATAGGCCTTGATCGTCTCGCGAGCCACGATCCGCGACCCGATCGCGGCCTGGATCGGGACGTCGTACTGCTGGCGCGGGATCGTCTTGCGCAGCCGCTCGGCCAGCGTCTTTCCCGCGTCGTAGGCCTTGCTCTTGTGGACGAGCATCGACAGGGCGTCGACCGGGTCGCCGGCGAGCAGAATGTCGAGCTTGACCAGGTCGGACTCGCGCAGCCCGATCAGGTCGTAGTCGAGCGAGGCGTAGCCGCGCGTGCGCGACTTGAGCTGGTCGAAGAAGTCGAGCACGATCTCGGCCAGCGGCAGGTCGTATGTCAGCTGCACGCGCTCGGAGCTCAGGTAGTGCATGCCGGAGTGATCGCCCCGGCGCTCCTGGCAGAGCTCCATGATCTGACCGATGTACTCCTTGGGCGTGAGGATCGAGGCGCGGATGTACGGCTCGCGCACCTCGGCAACCTTGGTCGGGTCGGGGAAATCGTTGGGGCTGTGGACCGGGAGCACGCTGCCGTCGGTGAGCGTCACCTCGTACTCGACGCTGGGCATGGTGGCAAGCAGCTCGAGGTCGTACTCGCGCTCGAGCCGCTCGCGCACGATGTCCATGTGGAGCAGGCCGAGGAACCCGCACCGGAACCCGAATCCGAGCGCGTCGGAAGTCTCCGGCTCCCAGGACAACGCGGCGTCGTTCAGCGACAGCTTCTCGAGCGCGTCGCGCAGGTCTGGGTAGTCGTCGGAGTTGATTGGGAACAGGCCGCAGAAGACCATCGGCTTGACCTCGCGGTAGCCGGGTAGCGGTTGGTCCGCAGGCCGGCGCTTAGTGGTGAGCGTGTCGCCGACGCGCAGCTTCGTCACGTCCTTGATTCCCGTGGTCAAGAACCCGACCTCGCCGGCGTGCAGCTCGCCCGCGGAGGTCATCTGCGGCGTGAAGAAGCCGATGTCGTCGATCTCGGCCTCGGTCCCCGCCTGCATCGCCCGGATCGCCTCGCCCTTGGTGAACGTGCCGTCGACCACGCGGATGTAGGCGATCACGCCGCGGTACTGGTCGAACTCCGAGTCGAAGATCAGCGCCCGCGGCGGCGCATCCGGAACTCCGCTCGGGGGCGGAACGCGCGCGATCAGCTCGTCGAGCACCTCGATCACGCCCTCGCCGGTCTTGGCGCTGATCCGGCGCACGCTGTCCGCGGGCTCCCCGAGGAGCTCGGCCACCTCCTCGGCGACGCGCTCGGGCTCGGCGCCCGGAAGGTCGACCTTGTTCAGGCACGGGATCAGCTCGAGCCCCGAGTCGATCGCGAGATAGGTGTTGGCCACCGTCTGCGCCTCGACGCCTTGGCTGGCATCGACGACCAGCAGTGCGCCCTCGCACGCCGCCAGCGACCGCGACACCTCGTAGGTGAAGTCGACGTGGCCGGGGGTGTCGATCAAGTGCAGCTGGTAGGTCTGCCCGTCGCGCTCGGAGGTATAGAACACGCGCACCGCCTGGGCCTTGATCGTGATGCCGCGCTCGCGCTCGAGCTCCATCGAGTCGAGCAGCTGGGCGCGCATCGAGCGGGGGTCGACGGTATGGGTCAGCTCGAGAATGCGATCGGCCAGCGTCGACTTGCCGTGGTCGATGTGCGCGATGATCGAGAAGTTGCGGATATGGGCCTGGTCGGCCATGTCTAAGAGGGTATTGCGGCCTCGCTTCTAAATACCTCTAAACAGGCGGGCCGCATAAATGTCCGTTTGCCCGATGTGCGATCTGCGCTCGGTTGCCACGATCACCTCGGGGTTGATCGAATGGGACCTGCGGACACCACCGTCGAGCGAGTGAGCGCGCAGACGCCGGGATCCGAGCCGCCGCGGCAGCTCGACCCCGACTCGCTCGCGACCCACGTGGACCGGCTCTACCGAGCCGCGTACGGGCTGTGCGGGTCGCGGCAGGACGCCGAGGATCTCGTCCAGGACACCTACGAACGGGTGCTCCGCCGGCCACGTTTCCTGCGACGGGACGGGGATCTGGCGTATCTGCTGAAGGTCATGCGGAACACCTGGATCAGCTCCAGCCGCGCCGGGCGCGTCCTCACCGTCCCCGACGCCGGCGAGGACATCGAGCAGCTCGCGGGACAGCTTGACCCGATCGGCGACTCGATCCAGATCGCGCCCGTCTACGAAGCGCTGCGCGAGCTCAGCCAGCCGCTCCGCGAGGCGGTGGTCGCCGTCGACGTGATCGGCTTGTCGTACCGGGACGCGGCGCGGGCGCTCGGCACCAAGCAGGGCACGATCATGAGTCGTCTGAGCCGTGGTCGCGGGCAGATCGCCGCCCGCCTCGTGCAGGCAGAGGCGGAAGCCCTTACTCCGGCAGTCGGCTAAGCCCAGCGCTCGAGCGCTTTGGGGAGCAACCCAAGCTCCTTCAGCGCGCTGCGGCCCGCCACGCCGATCGTCAGCAGACCGCCGAAGATCGCCACCGCGTCGATCGACTTCCGGCCCTGCTTGTCCCAGTAGTCGTCCTGCAGGTCGAGCCAGAGCGCGAACTCGTCGAGCGTGAGCGCCGCCGCGACCCCATAGCTCGCGGCTGCGACGCGTGAGGGCCACCGTCCGCCCTGCCCGGGCCCGATCGCCACGCGGTAGGTCCAGAGGTAGCCCAGTCCGAGCAGGCCAAAGATCCCTAACGTCGAGTGGTGAATGTGCCGGCCGCCCTCGGAGATGTTGTGAAACGGTCCGACGCCGGCCTTGATCGCGTGGGTGATCCCGCGCGCGCTTGCGAACGCCGTCGTGAACCCCACCGCGCTGAGAAACGCCCGCTCGCGTGTGCAATCGGAGAAATGGCGCTCGTAGAAGCTCATACCTGATGGAGGCTAGCGTCGGCGCAGCCGACTGAGCACCAGTTGCTCGATCTGGCGCGCCTCGGGGATCCGCATTTTGAGCGTCAGCCAGGCGTAGAGCACGCCGGCCACCGCGCACGCCCCCCCGACCGAGACAATCTGAGCGGGCAGAGAGTCGCCGAGTCCGCCGTTGAGCAGGACCCACAGCCCCCTGGCTACGGCGGCCATGATCACCGTGGCGACGAGGATGCGTGCCGTGATCATCACGGTCTGGCCGCCCTCGAGCCTGCCGTTCAGGCCGATTCGCAGCCGGTGGAACTGGAGCACGGTCATGACGATGTTGGCCGCCGCCGTTCCGATCACCAGCCCCGCGATGCCCAGCGGCTTGTAGAGCGCGATGCTCACGATCGCGTCGACGACCATGTTCATCGCGGCGAGCTTGGTTGGGATCCACGGTCGCTGGACCGCGAAGAACGTCCGCGTTAGCAGCAGGTTCAGCCCGGCGAAGGGCAGGCTGAACGAGAACCAGAAGAGCGCGGTCGAGACGTAGTGCGTGGAGATCGGGCCAAAGGTCCCGTGCTGATACACAAGTCGCGTGATCGGCGTCGCCAGCACGAGCATCAGCGCCGAGGAGGGAATCAGCAGGAGGTTGATCTGGCGCGTGCCGTTGCCCACGGCGCGGCGGATCCCCGCCGCGTCGCGGCGTGCCGCCATCCGGCTCAGGGTCGGGAACAGCACCGTGGCGACGGCGACGCTGAAGATCCCCTGCGGCAACATGTAGATCCGGAATGCCTGGTTGATGGCCGCCGGGGCGTAGCTTCCGACCAGCGATCCGAAGCCGGCGTTGATGAAGACGTCGAGATTGACGATGCCGATGCTCAGCGTCACCGGCAGGAACAAGACGAGCACCTGGCGCACACGCGGGTCGCGCCAGTCGAAGCTGAACGCGAGCCGGAACTCGATCGTCCGCAACGCCGCGCCGACCATCAGGAACTGCACCACGGTGGCTACCAGCCAGGCGATCGCGTACGCATAGACCTTGTCCTCCCCGTGGAACTGCCCGCGCAGGAGGACGAGGAGCGCGAGGATCACCACGTTCCACACCGCGGGCGCAAGGGCCGCGATCGTGAAGCGGTCGTAGGCCTGGAGAATCGCGACGAACAGGCCCGTGAGGCTCAGCAGCAGCACGACCGGGAACAGCACGCGCGACAGCGCGGCGGTGAGTGCGGCCGGGATCCCGCTCCCGGTGAACAGTGGCGTGATGACGCCGGCGATCGCCATCCACACCAGCGTTAGCCCACCGAGCGCCACCAGGATGATCCAGAACAGGGTTGAGGCAAGCCGGAACGCCTCGCGTTTGCGCCCCTGCTGGAGCAGGTCGGTAAACACCGGCACGAACGCCGCCCCCAGCGCCGCCTGCGAGAACAGGTTGCTGAACAGGTTCGGTACCTGCGAGGCGAGCGTGAACGCCGAGTACGCGGCGCTTGTGCCGAAGAATGCGGCCCCGGCCACCTCGCGGGCGAGCCCGGCGATGCGCGAAAGCGCGGTGGCGAACGCGAAGATCGCCGTGTTGACGGCGATGCGCCGGCGCGGCGGGTCGGGCGGCGGCGGCTCGCGTCCAGGTGGGTAGCCGGGCGGCTCCGGCGGTTCGGCGCCGTTGGGTGGGCCGGATCCCGGGCTATGGGTATCGATCTGAACCAGGGCGGCTATAGTAGGGCGGCGCCGCGGCGGAAAAGACCCGCGGCTTTCTCTCTGCTCATGGCGAACATAAAGTCACAGAAGAAGCGGATCCTTCGCGCCGAGCGCGAGCGGCTCGAGAACCGTCGCTACACGTCTCGGATCAAGACGTTCTTCCATCGCCTCGAGCACGCCGTCTCGGCCGGCGAGGACGCCCAGGCGGACACCGAGCACCGTGAGCTCGTGCAGGCGATCGACAAGGCGGTCAAGCGCGGCGCGCTGCACCGCAACGCCGGCGCCCGCAAGAAGTCACGCGCGGCGCGCGTGCGGCGCGGCTAACTCGCCGCAGGATTGATTGCGTAGCCGCCCCGCAAGCTGCAAGGTCGCTTGCGATGACGCCTCCGCGACGCGCTTCCGGGTAACTTTGGGACTCTCATGGCAGAGGCCGTCGAGTCTGCAGCCGCTTCTGCGAGCGGCGTAGCGTTTGAGTTGGACCGGATCGAGGCAGATTCGGACCGGCTCGAGGTCAACGGCCGCTGGTTCGGCGTCCGCGGGCGCCGCTTCATTCGACCGAGCCTCACCCTGCTCGCCGACGAGGAGCAGAAGCGCCTCCTCGCCAGCCTCGATCACAAGCCCTGGGCGGCCGAGGACGGCGAGCCCTGGAAGGCCTCGTTCCCGTACGAGCAAAAGGACGATCAGTGGCTCGAGGCTGAGCTGAACGTAGCCCCCGACATCACCGTGTCGGTCCCGCTGCCGGGCTCTCGCCCCGGACGCCGGCGGCGCTCGACCGGCTCCGGAAGTACAAGTAACGCCAGCAGCGCCAGCCGCGCGGGTAGCGCCGGCGAATCGAGGCGCACGCGCTCGCCCTCGGCCGAGCTGGTCAAGGCCCGCCGCGAAATTCACCGTGTCCAGCGCGAACTCGAGCGCCGCGAGGCCGAGATCGCCGAGCTGTCGAACGAGCTGTCGCGACGCGGCGGCAAGATCGACGAGGTTTCCGGAGCCCGGGATGCTGCGCGCAAGTCCCAAGTATCGGCCGCCGAAGAGCGCGAGCGTCTGATGCGGGCTCACGGCGAAGCGCTGAAGCTTCGAGACGAGGCGGCGGCGCAGCGTGACGCCGCGGACGGAGAGCGCGGTGAGGCGCTCCGGCTCCGTGACGCCGCCCTGGCCGCGCGCGATGAGGCCCTCGCCGAACGACGCGCCGCCATCGCCGAGCGCGACGAGCTCTCGGCCAAACTGGCCGGCGCGCTCGCGTCGCAAGAGGGTGCGCTTGCCGAACGCGATGACTTCGTCAACGAGCGCAACACGCTGATCGACGAGCGCGACGGCGCGCTACGCGCTCGCGACGCGGCTATCGCCGCTGGCAAGAACACCGTCGCTGAGCGCGATGAGCTGTCGGCGACGATCGAGCGGCTGCGGCTCGAACGAGATGATGCCGTCGCGTCCCGGGGCGCCGCGCTCGTCATGCGCAACGCGGCGAACGCGCCTCCGAACTACCGCCCGGAAACCAACCGCATCCTGCATTTCGTGCCGGCGGTCGTGGTTGTGGCGATCGCGCTGCTCGCCGCGCTTCTGCTTCACCTCATCTAGACCGCGGGCGAGCTACGCGGCCACGCGCCTGATGGCCAAGAGCGCCACCGTGTCCTCGCCGGCGCCACCGCTTCCGCCGCCGCGGGAGGCAAGCTCGAGTTCGGCGAGCTCCTCGATCGTGCGCTGCAGCTCCTCGGATCCGATGCGACGGGCATCGGCGATCAGCCGGTCGGCAGCTTTCGACGGCATCCTGAGCGTCCGCTTGATCTGAGCCGGCGGCACCCCCGCCTCGAGCGCGCACGCCGCTTCGTGCGCCATCCGGACCCGTTGGCTGATCCAGAACAGGAGTCCCGGCAACCGCTCTCCCTGACTGCGGAGCGTCAGGTACAGAGCGGTGGCAGCGGCCGCGTCACCCGCGAGGATCGTGTCGGCCAGCGACCACGCCTTGTGCTCGGCCGACGGTGCGGTCAGCTCGTCCACCATGGCGCCGTCCACGCGCGCGGGCTGGGCGCTGGTGGGTGGGTCCAGATAAATGGCGAGCTTCTCGAGCTCGCGCACCAGACGCTGCTGGCGGTCCCCGACGTGCGCGACGATCGCGCGGGCGGTGTCCGGCTCGAGCTGCAGGTCCAGCTCCCGCGCGCGGGCGATCAGCCATTTGGGAAGCTCCCACGGCTTGACGTTCTCCTCGGCGGCGATGTCGCCACCCGCCGTCTTGACCGCGTCGTGCAGGCCCTTGGGGGCCTTGGCGCGGCCGTCCTCGCGCGCGAAGAATGCGACCGTGGTGTCGGGCGGGATGTCCTTGAGCGCCGCCGTGAGCGGCGGTAGCTGCTTGTCGGTCCAGCGCTCGACGCCGTCCACCACGATGAACCGCCGGCCGATCGCGAAGGTGAGCGCGTTCAGGGCGCCGGCGATTGCCTCAGGGGTCGCCGCGTCGCCCTCGAACAGCTCGACCCCCTGCGCACCGCTCTGTTGCTCGGCCAGCTCGCGGAGCCGACGACGGCGCTCGGCGATCCGGCCATGATCGTCGCCGTGGATCAGGTAGGCGGGCTTGAAGGCGGGCACACGTCCAGTCTATGCGCGGGTCCGGCTCGCACCGGCCGCGGCGCCGGAAGTCACCGCCGCCGCTCAGCGGACGACGACGTTGACCAGCTTGTCCGGCACGACGATCACCTTGGCGATCTGCTGGCCGTCCAGGTGAGACTGCACGCCGCGCGACTCGAGGCAGAGCTTCTCGAGCTCGTCGCGGCTCGCGCCGGTCGGAGCGCTCACCCGGTCACGTACCCTGCCGTTGACCTGGCAGACCAGCTCGAAGGTCTCGGTCTGGAGCAGGTCGGGGTCGGCGTCAGGCCATGGCTCCTCCCAGACGCGGCGGCCGGTCAGCATCTCGTACGCCTCGGCTCCCAGGTGGGGCGCGAACGGAAATACGAGTGAGGCCGCGGTCGCGGTCGCGAACCTGCGCGCCTGCGGGTCGGCGTCGGGGTAGCGGTAGATCTCGTTGGTCAATTCGATGATCGCCGAGATCGCGGTGTTGAACGCGAAGCGGCCGGTGATGTCCCGCGTGACCTTGTCGATCGCCCAGTGCGCCTTGCGCACGACGATAAGCGCGTCGCCGGTGGGTTCCTCCGGCTGCTCAGCACCTTCGTGCGACCCGGATTCGCAGAGCTCATCGGCCAGGCGCCACAGCCGGCCGAGCAGACGACGATGGACGCCCTCGATACCGGTTTCGGCCCACGCGGCGTCTTGGTCGGGCGGGCCTATGACCAGCACGTAGCAGCGCGCGGCATCGGCGCCAAACCGGTCAACGATCGGCTGGGGGCTGATCACGTTGCCGTCCGACTTCGACATCTTGTTGCCGTCCGCGCCCAGAATCATCCCCTGGGTGAACAGCGCCTGGAACGGTTCCTGCACGTCGAGCAGGTGCATGTCGGTCAGCGCCTTGACGAAGAAGCGCGAGTACATGAGGTGCAGGATCGCGTGCTCGACGCCACCGATGTACTGGTCCACCGGCATCCACGAAGCCAGGATGCGACGATCCCACGCCGCGCGATCGTTACGGGCATCGCAGTAGCGAAGGTAGTACCAGCTCGAATCGACGAACGTGTCCATCGTGTCGGTCTCGCGCTTGGCGCGGCCGCCGCACTCCGGGCACCGGGTGTTCACCCAATCCTCGGCCGCGGCCAGCGGCGAGCGTCCCCTCGGCTGGTAGTCCTCGACGTCGGGCAGTTCCACCGGCAGGTCCTCTCCGCGGACCGGAACGATTCCGCAGCGGTCGCAATACACGATCGGGATCGGGCAGCCCCAGTAACGCTGGCGCGAGATCAGCCAGTCGCGCAGCTTGTAGCTGACCGAGAAGTGGCCCTTGCCCTCCCGGTCGAGCCAATCGACGATCGCCCGCTGTCCCGCCACCGCGTTCATGCCCGAGAACTGCCCCGAGTTGATCAGCACCTCGTTCTCGGTGTGGGCGGTGAATGCTCCTTCCGCCGTTGGGTCCTCAGGTCCGTTGGGCTCGCCCTCGGCTGGCGCAACGACCCGTTGGATCGGCAGATCGAACACCTTCGCGAAGTCGTAGTCGCGCTGGTCATGCGCCGGCACGGCCATGATCGCGCCCGTGCCGTACTCCATCAGCACGTAGTCGGCGACGAACATCGGGATCTGCTGGCCGGTCACCGGATTGGTCACGGTCCGCCCGAGCGGCACGCCGGTCTTGGGCTTGTCTGCCGCGCCCCGCTGCTCGGCCGACTCGGCGATCGCGCGGTTCACGTACTCGTGCACCTGCTGCTCGTACTCGGTGCCCTGCGCGAGCTTGAACACGTCGGGGTGCTCGGGGGCCATGACGAAGAAGGTGGCGCCGAACAGCGTGTCGGGCCGCGTCGTGAACACCGAATAGTCGATCGGGTGGCCCGGATCCAAATCCTCGCACCGGAACACGACCTCGGCGCCTTCGCTGCGACCGATCCAGTTGCGCTGCATCGCCTTCACGTGCTCGGGCCAGTCGATCGTGTCGAGGTCGTCCAGCAGGCGGTCGGCGTAGTCGGTGATGCGGAAGAACCACTGCTCGAGCTGGCGTACCTCCACCAACGCACCGCACCGCTCACAGTGGCCGTCGATCACCTGCTCGTTGGCCAGCACGGTCTGGTCGACGGGGCACCAGTTGACCGCCGCCGTCTTGCGGTACGCCAAGTCGCGCTCGAACAGCTGGAGGAAGATCCACTGCGTCCAGCGGTAGTACGAGGGTTCGTGAGTGGCGAGCTCGCGGCTCCAATCGATCGAGATGCCCCAGCGATGAAACGCCTCCCGGAAGGTGGCGATCGACCGGTTCGTCGCATCGCGGGGATGGACGCCGGTTTTGATCGCGTTGTTCTCCGCCGGCAGCCCGAACGCGTCGTAGCCCATCGGGTGCAGCACCCGCTGGCCGATGCGTCGGTGAAAGTGCGCGATCGCATCGCCCAGTGCATAGTTCTTGAGGTGCCCGATGTGCGGCTCGCCGCTGGGATACGGCAGCATCTCGAGCACGTAGGACTTCTCCCGCCCGTCGTGCTCGTCGGGATCGTTGGAGACCTCCCAGGTGCGCTCGCGCGCCCAGATCTCCTGCCACTTGGGCTCTATCTGCTTGGGGTCGTAACGTCGCTCGGACACGGCAACCAGGAGGTTACTTTGAGAGGGCCGGGCGGCGACGGCGCCCCGGCAGCCGTCCGGTCCTCCCGGGCGCGCCGTCTGCTCCTCGCAGACGACGCCTCTACGATCCCCGCGTGGCTGAGAACGCGGGCCCCGAGCGCCATCCTGTCAGCGCAGCCGTCGCTGCCGAGCGCGTGGCCGCGATCGTCGCCGCCGCCGAGGAGACGGCCGAGAAGCTCCGGGCCGAGGCCGAACAGCTCCGGGTGGACGCCGAGCAGCGGGCCCGAGATCGGATCGCCGAGGCCCAGCGCGCGGCCGACAACCGCGTCACCGCCGCCGAGGAGGAGGCGGTCGATATCGAGCGCCTGGCGCAAGCCGAGGCCGCTCGCCTGCGTGAGTCCGGTCGGACCGAAGGCGAGGCGGCCAGGGCGGCGGCGACTGGTCAGGCGCTCGAGATCGTGGCCCGGGCCGAGGACAGCGCCGGCGAGATCGTTCGCGAGGCTCAAGAGGCCGCCGCGGCGACGCGGGCCGAGTCCGAGAAGCGTGCGCGGGACCTGTTGGACGACGCCCGCGCCACCGCCGACGGCGTCCGTGGTGAGGGCTTGGAGCTGGTCTCGAATCTCCGCGAGATGAGCAACTCGCTGCGATCGAACGCGGGGCGGCTGCTCGGCGACGTGCAGCTCGTGCATTCGCGGTTGGTGGCGCAGATCGAGCGCGTGGAGCGGGCGGCCGGCTCCGGTTCGCACGGTTCACGTGGTGGCGGCGCCTCGGGTGCTCGCGCCGGTGGACGCCGGCGAGAGCGCGACGAGCCAGCCGGCGGCGACGGCGGCGAGCGACTCCCAAGCCCGGTGGGCGATGGCCTCGACGTCCCGGAGTTCATCCCCCCGGGATAGGCGCTCGGGCAGCGACGTTTCGCCTGCATCGGTCCAGGTTTTCCGTCGCGTTCGAGATCGCTGACGACCTCTGGCGGGTTCAGGTGAAGTGGGGTCGCCTGAGCCCCGCAAGAGACGTCGTGATCGTCTCGGTCTGTACATCTCGCTGCACCCCGCACGGGCATATTCGCACCACGTACGGCGAACACGAGGTGGATCTCTTTGCGGTCTACAGCGGCGATCTCGATCGCTGCTTTCTGCTGCCCGCGCAGCTGCTGGCGAACAGGACGTGCGTCTACCTGCGGCTGACACCCCCGCGCAACGGTCAGCAGTCATGCATTAACCTTGCTGACGACTTCACATTCGACGGGGCTGTAGCTCAGTTGGCTAGAGCGACGCGCTGGCAGCGCGTAGGTCAGGGGTTCGAGTCCCCTCAGCTCCATCTCTCGCAGGGAAACGGCTTGCATCGGCCGGGCGGCGCGATTCCACCGTTAGCGGTCAGCGCGGACGTCTTCCGTCAGCGCCTCGGTCACTGGATCGACCGCGTCGCCGCCGGCGAATCGCTGGTCGTGAGTCGAAGAGGGAAGGCGGTGATGCGCGTCGAGCGGCCGGTTAGCTACTTCCCCCGGAAAAAATCGAGGGGTGTGAGTCGGAATTTGGGGGTGTGACTCCGACTCGTAGCGGTGGTGTGACTCGGGTTTTCCGTCCGACCTGGAGGTCATGATTTGCCTGCAAATGTGCGGGTTCGTGATCGATCTGGGAGGTGTCAGTGCTGACGCTGTTCGCCGACGGTGCGGAGTCGTTGTGGGACGAACTGCTGCCCGAGGAGGTGCGGGTGTTGCCCGACGATCTGGCGCGGCTGGACGAGCTGCTCTGCGATCCGGAGCTGCTGGTGCCGATCGCGATGCGGTGGGAGCGGGAGCTGGCCGAGACCAGCCGGTTTGCCGATCGGGGGCGGCCGTCGCTGGCGATGGAGACCTACGTGCGGTTGATGGTGCTCAAGCACCGGTGCGGGTGGGGGTACGAGACGTTGATGCGCGAGGTATCGGACTCGATCCATCTGCGGCGCTTCTGCCGGCTGGGACTGACCGAGCGGGTGCCCGACGAGTCGACCGTGCGCAAGTTGACCCGCCGGCTCGGCGCCGAGGTGGTGCACCAGCTCTCGCGCGAGCTGATCGGGAAGGCCCGGCGGGAGAAGCGGTTTCGTCCGCGGGCGGCGCGGATCGACTCGACCGTGGTCGAGGCCGACATTCGCTATCCGACCGACTCGGGGCTGGCGGCCGACGGCGTCCGGGCGCTGGCCCGGGAGGGGCGCAAGCTGGCGGCCAAGATCGGCGCCAAGCGCACCGCGGTCAGGGATCGCTCACGCGCGGCCGGCCGCCGGCTGCGCGGGATCACCCGCACGATGCGCCACCGCTCCGGGCAGGCCAAGGAGGAGGTGCTCAAGCTCACCGAGCAGACCGGCCGGCTGCTCGCCACATCGGTCAAGGAGGCGCGGCGGCTCGCCGCCGACGCCAGGCGCCGGGCCCGGGGGCGCGGCGCCCAGGCCAAGCTCAACGCCGCGCGCAAGCTCGACGAGCTCGCCGACCGCTGCGAGAAGGTCACCGAGCAGATCACCAAGCGTGTCAAGGGCGAGAAGATCATCGACCGGCTCATCTCGCTGTGGGATCCCGACGCCCGGCCGATCCGCAAGGGCAAGCTCTCACAGCCCAACCAATTCGGCTACGTAGATCAGCTGTGCGAGATCACCGCCAACACCAAGCCGGGCGCGCGCGGGTTCATCCTCCCGCCCTCAAGCCAGATCGGCAACCCGGGCGAGGACACGCTGCTGCCGGCCACCGCAGCCGAGCTGCAGAACCTCGACATCAAGCTGCGCGAGGTGATGGTCGACGGCGGGTTCAACCAGGCCCCGACCAACACCGCGCTCGAGGGCCTCGCCGACGACGTGCACATCACCGGCCGCCAAGAACCCGGCTCCCGGCGCACCCGCCGCCGCCGACAGCGCTACCGCACCGGCGCGGAAGGACGGGTCAGCCACCTCAAACGCGGCTACGGCCTGCGCCGCAGCCGCCTCAAAGGCAACGAAGGCCACCAGATCTGGGACGGATGGGCGGCCTTCACCTACAACGCCGACACCTACACCACCCTCCCGTAAGGAACCAACCCCCAACCGGGAGGGGAACGGGCGAGGACCCCGCAGAGAAGCAGCCGAAAGGATGACCACCCCTCCACAACGAGGGCACCCGCGCCACCATTCCTCACCCATCAGCATCGGCCAGGGCATTTATCCGGGGGAAGTAGCTAAGGGAGGCCGCTTTGCGCCGGACGCCCCGCAGCCGTTCGCGGCCGGCCCTGCCGCGCGGGAGCGCGAGCGCGCACGCGAGCCCGGGGATCGGGAGAGCCGCGATCACCAGCATCACGGCGGTGAGGCCCGCGGCATCGGCGAGCAACCCGAGCAAAGCGGAGGTGACCCCGCCCACACCGATCGCGGCGCCCAGGGTGACCCCGGCGGCGATGCCGATCCGGTTGGGCAGGAACTCCTGGCCGAGCACCACCGTGACCGAGAAGTTGCCGATCGTGAAGAAGCCGATGAACGCGAGGAGCACGAACCCAAATGCCTGCCCGCTCACGAGCACGAGCAGGATCAACGGCGGCAGCACCGCCATGCAGCTGATCAGGATCGGCCGACGGCCGATGCGATCGGCCAGCCGCCCTCCGACCAGTGTGCCCACCGCGCCCGACAGGAGCAGCACGGTCAGGGCGGCGTTCGCCTGGCCGGTGCTGGCGCCGAAGTGGGAGATGAAGTACGACGGGATGAACGCCTGCAGCCCGAAGTACGCGCCGGAGCGAAACGCCGCGACGCCGGCGACCAGCGAGAACGGCCTCCACCGATCCGGCCCGCGCGCCGCCCCGGTCGGCGACGGGCCGCGCCCGGAGGTGGGCTGAGCGTCCGGCCGGAACGACAGGAGGTGCGGCAGATTCGCGACGATGGCCGCGCAGACCACCAAGTACGGAAGGATCAGCCACGGCGTCCCGGACAGTCCGAACAGGAGCACGATCGGGGTCACGAGCACCGGCCCGAGCGCGAACCCGAGGTTCCCCCCGACCGAGAATAGGCTCATTCCGCTCGCGCGCCGCTGGCCCGACACGTAGTTGGCGTAGCGCGCCGCCTCCGGGTGATAGGCGCCGACGCCGACGCCGGCGAGCGCGACGGCAGCGAAGGTCAGCGGATACGACGACATCAGCCCCGTCAGCGAAATCCCGATCCCCGCGATCAGCACGCCGCCGGGGAGCAGCCAGGGCAGCGAACGGCGATCCGCGTAATGGCCGAACACGGGCTGGATCAGCGAGGAGGTGATCGTCATCGCCAGCACCAGCGCGGCAGCCGCGGCGTAGCTGTACCCCCGGTGGTGGATCAGGAACGGCAACAACGCCGGCACCGCGCCCTGCGCCATGTCGACGCAGGCATGGCCGCAGGCCAGAACGCCGATCCCGCGCCGGTCCACCATGTCTCGGGGCCGCGCCACCTCCGCTGCCACCGCGCTCACGCCGTGACTCCGGCGCGCGCCAGACCGCGAACCGCCCCGCCCATCACACCGTCACCCCATCCAGCAGCAGCGAGACCAGCTGGTCGCGGACGCGATCGGGGGGCCACCGGTGCCCGGTTCGCATGTGGCGATACGTCCAGCCGGTGGCGTTGAACAGCAGCGTGGCCATCTCCGTCGGGTCCTCGGCGCGCAGCGTCCCGGCGGCGATCCCATCTTCGAGGATCCGTCGCAGGGCATCGGTGAACGTCACCTTGGTCAGCACTGGGCCTTCGCCCTCCTCGTGGAACACGAACGCGCTGGCGCGCCCGAGCGCCTCGAGCAGGCCGAGATAGCGCTCGTTGACCTGGCAAAGCGCGCCCAGCGCGACGCGCAGCCGCTCCGGGGCGGGTTCCGTTGACACCAGCGCCGGCAGAATCGCCTCGCGGTACTCGCCCTCGAGCAGGCCGGCCAGCTGCCCGAGCAGGACGTCCTTGCTGATCCCGCGCCGGTGAAGAGTCATCCGCGACATCCCCATCGCCTGCCCCATCTCCTCGACCGTGACATCCCGCCAGTCCCGATTTCGCAGGCGATCGCGCACCCGGTCGAGGCTCACGGCATCCAGCAACGTCGCTGTCTCAGTCACGTTACGTGACTGTAACACACCTGCTACGTCGATTGATCGTGGCGCGCCTCACCCCGTCGTGGCGACCGGGTGAACAACCTGAGTTATGACTGTGTCCGCTCGCTACGCGCGATCCTGTTTGGCCGCCTCGAGCGCTGCCGGCGGATCGAGACCGCCGCTGCGCTTCGCCAGCTCGAGGGCGTGGTCGGCGAGCTCGGCCGCCTCAGCGCCACCGAGCGACTCGTCGCGCAGCGCCAGCGCCAGCAGCACCTGCCGCAACTGCTCGGGGCTCTGGAGGTCGGGTGGCGGGCCGGCGGGCGGTAGGTCACGCACGGACGCCAGCAGCCGGGCTGCGCTCGCGCCCCCGCCAAACAGCCGCCCCGGCGCCTTGTCGGGGATCGTCGCGACGACCGCGCCCGTGGCGGGGTTGACCAGCGCCACCTTGCTGCGCAAACCGGCTCGCTCGAGTGCCAGGCGATACCCCGACAGCCGCAAATAGCCGAGCTGGGCCGCCAGCTGCACGAACGCCGACGCCTCGGGCTCGTCCTTCAAGTGCGACTGGTGCAGCGAGAGCTGGGTGCCCGCGTCGGGCAGCGACGGATCGGCCTCGGGCGCCACGAGCAGGAATGCATGCGGCCCCAGCCGGCCGGCGCCCACACCGCCGACATCAACCAGCAGCTGATAGCCGCCCAGCCCGAGCGCGCCCGCGATCCCGGGCGGGAGCGGGTGCGCGGTGAGGTGTCCGGGCGCGAAGCTCACCGACCACCTCGCCCCGCCGGCGATTCACGGGACCGCACGGCGCTAGTTGTCGAGCAGGCCGCCGACGATCCCGCCGAGCAGCCCGCCGCCGCCCTGGCGCTGCGCGTTCCCGCCCGTGCCCTCCTCCACCTGCGGATGGAAGTACGCGCTCTGCAGACCGACTCGACCTGGTCCGGTGAACCGGTTGAAGATCAGGTTGCCACTGCCGCCCAAGAGTCCGGTCTTGAACCCGTAGATCTCCTGGGTCATCGACACCGAGTGGTCGCGGAAGAGCCAGCCGCCCGGCTCGATGTCGATCGTCTCCCCCGGCTCGAGGTTCTTCTCGAACACGTTGCCGTAGCCATGGATCCAGACCACGCCCTCCTGATCGCCGGCGAAGAACTGGTCGACCCAGAAGCCGCCGCCGTAGAGCATGTTGGCGAAGCCCTGCTGGCGCGTGTAGTCATACTGCACGCCGCTGGTGGCCGCCAGGAACTGATGCTCGCGCACCATGATCCCCTGCCCCGGCTGCAGGTGAAGCGCGACCACGTGGCCGGGTGCGTCCCGGCTGAAGGCGATCTCTCCCGCCGACTGGACCTCCAGGAGCAGCAGGGGCATGCCGCCGAACACCCGGCGCTTGAGCCCCTTCCCGAGCGGGTGCAGGCCGATCTGGAGCTCCGGGTACTTCCACAGCAGCACGTGGTGCTCGAAGTAGACCGGCACGCGCCCATCGAGAGCCAGGTGCAGGACGGGCACCAGCTCGCCCTCTAGTCGGTAGGTCACCCCGGGCGCGGTCCCCTGCGGGATCTGGGTCGGAAGGATCTGGGGAGCAGTCGGCATCGGTATCTCTCCGTTTCGCGATCTGGCCGGCAGGCGTCGACGCAGCGCCCGCGACGAGCCGAACGCTGCAGCGCAGACGCTATCGCGACGACGCCGATCAGGCGATAATCGCACCCCCATGGCGACGATCTATGTCACCGGACACCGCAACCCGGACGCCGACTCGATCGCCGCGGCGATCGGCTACGCCGAGCTCAAGGGACGCATCGACACTCGCAACGCGTACGTGCCCGCGCGCCTGGGTGAGGTCAACGCTCAGACCCGCTGGCTGTTGGACCGCAGCGGCGCCGCCTCGCCGCAGTTCCTCCCCCACGTGATGGTCCGCGCGGTCGACGTGATGCGGTCGAGCTTTCCGATCGCCAAGGTCGAGGCGCCGATCCGCGAGGCCGGCCTTGAGATGGCTCGGGCAGGACTCGAACTCGTGCCGGTGGTCGACGACGACGGCGCGCTGGTCGGGGTGGTGACCGAGCGGGCGCTCGCCCGACGCTTCATCCGCGAGACGCGCGAGGCGTCCACGCTGCGGGACGCCCCCACCAACGTCTCGGCGATCGTCGACGTGCTCGGCGGGAGGCTCCTCGCCGGCGAGGACAAGCCGCTCACAGGGCGCGTGTGGGTGCACTCGATGGATGCGACCCGCAGCGGCGCCTCGCCCGGCGATGTCGTGGTGGTGGGTAACCGGTCCGACGCCCAGCGCCTGGCGATCGCGCGCGGGGCCCAACTGCTCGTGCTCTCCAACGACTCCGAGCCCGACGACGACGTCCTGGCGCTGGCGAAGGAGCACGGGGTGGCGGTGATCGTCTCGCCAGCCGACAGCTACGTGTCGGGCCGGATGATCACCCTGGCCGCGCCCTGCGCCGCGTTGATGGAGCGCGACCCCCTGACCGCCACCAGCGAGTCCCTGGTCGACGAGATCTCCGAGCAGATCAAGGAGAGCCACTACGGCGCCGCGGTGGTCATCGACCCCCAGCGTCGCCCGGTCGGCCTCGTCACGCGCTCCGACCTCGTGGCGCCGCCGCGCCGGCGCGTGCTGCTCGTCGACCACGCCGAGCAGGCGCAGAGCGTGTCCGGCGTCGAGCAGGCCGAGATCATCGAGATCCTCGACCATCACCACATCGGCTCCATCGAGACGCGGATCCCGGTCACCGCCACCTTCGACCCGGTCGGGTCGACCGCCACGCTGGTCGTCGAGCGCTTTCGCCAGAGCGGCATGGAGCCGAGCCCGTCGACCGCGATGATGCTCTTGGGCGCGGTCATGTCCGACACGATCATCCTCAACTCGGCCACCACCACCGAGCGGGACCGGCTGGTCGTCAACTATCTCGAGCGGGTGCTGGCGCTCGACGCCGCGGAGTACGGCCGCGAGATGTTCGAGGCCACCTCCGATGTCTCGGAGGTCAGCGCCGAGGAGATCATCTCGCGCGACGCCAAGCAGTACCACGCCTCGAGCGGCCATCAGATCTGCATCGCGCAGATCGAGGTTGTCGGCAAGTCGCTCATGGACCGCACGGACGAGCTGCTCGCCGCCATGCGCAAGGCGCGGGAGAGCCGCGGGCTCGGGCTCTACGCGCTGATGGTCACCGACGTGCTGAGCAAGGGGACCGACCTGCTCGTCGCCGGCGACGTAACCGGGGTGGCGCGGGCGTTCGGCACCCAGGCGCACGACAGCCAGATCGAGCTGCCCGGCGTCATGAGCCGCAAGAAAGAGGTTGCGCCGAAGCTGCTTGCCGCACTGTAGCGCTGCGGGTCGTTCCCTGGCGCTACGTGATTGAATGCCGCCCCGCCATTCAGGCATGACAGGGGCTCGCCAGGCCGGGGCAGCTCGACCGCAAAAAGAGGAGGCGCTTTTGCGCTCAAGACGTATCCCTGCCCTGATCGGGACGATCGGGGCGACCCTGGCCGTGTCGCTATGCGGCGCTCCAGGCGCCATCGCAGCGCCGTTGCACGTGTCCGTGCCGCAGCGATTCGCGCAGCCGCCGACCACGGCCCAATGCGAGGCGACATCAGGAATTGCGTGCTACCAGCCGTCCCAGATCGAGCAGGCGTACGACATGAACCCGCTGTACAAGGCGGGTCTCACAGGCCACGGTAAGACGATCGTGCTCGTCGACTCCTACGGCTCGCCAACCATCCAGAGCGATCTGGCGACGTTCGATCAGGAGACCGGCCTGCCGGCTCCGCCGTCGCTGCGGATCATTACGCCGGCCGGAACCCCGCCGCCGTATGACCAGACCAACTACGACATGGGCGAACTGGGGCTTCGAGACCTCGCTCGACGTCGAGTACTCCCATGCGATGGCCCCGGGAGCCAACATCCTGCTGGTCGAGACGCCGGTCGACGAGACCCTGGGAGTGCAGGGGTTCCCGCAGATGATCGAGGCCGAGAACTACGTGATCGACCACCATCTGGGCGACGTCATCAGCCAGAGCTTCGGGGCAGCAGAGCAGACGTTCCCGAGCCGTCGGTCGATCTATGAGCTGCGGAGCGCGTATTTCAACGCTCTCCTGCATCGAGTGACCGTGCTTGCGTCGTCGGGTGATGGCGGCGCGACCGACGATTCGGCCTACAACCCGTCGAATGGTGCCGCGAACTACTTCACGTCCCGCGTCGTGGGCTGGCCGTCCAGCGACCCGCTGGTGACGTCGGTCGGCGGAACCCAGCTGCACCTCGACCCCAATGGCAACCGCACCGCGCCCGACAACGTCTGGAACGACACGGCGTTGTTCGGCGGTCCCGCCGCCGGCGGCGGCGGCGTCTCCAGCGTGTTCAGCCGGCCGTTCTATCAGGACCGCCTGGGCGAAGTCGTTGGTAGCGCACGCGGAGTGCCCGACGTGTCGCTCAGCGCGGCGGTGAACGGCGGCGTCGACGTGTATCTCGGCTACACCAACACCGCTGCCGGGATCGCACCCGGCTGGTACATCGTCGGCGGGACGAGCGAGGCCTCGCCGCTGTTCTCGGGGATCGTGGCGATCGCCGATCAGGCCGCCCACCGCGACCTCGGATGGCTGAACCCGACGCTCTATGGGCTCGGCGACGGTTCGCGCTCGCCGCTCACCGACATCACGCTCGGCAACAACTCGGTGGCCGGCGTCCAGCAGTTGCCACCGGACGCCGGGACGCCGTTCGCGGTGACGGGCTACAACACCACGCCGGGGTACGACCTGGCCAGCGGCCTGGGTACGGTGGACGGAGCGCAGCTGGTCGGCGCTCTGACCCGCTACCGGTCGTTCAGCACGCGCCACTAGAGCTGGCTGTGGGCCGGCCCTTCGGGGTCGGCCCACGATGCCGCTCAGAGCACCACGCTCAGCAGGAGGCGCACCCCCAGCGCCAGCAGCCCGAACGCGAGCAGGCGCTGGATCACCGTGCTGCTCAACCTCTGCGACAGGATCGCGCCGAGCTGGGCGCCAAACACCACCCCGACTGACAGCGCCGCTGCCCGCCGCAGCCCAATCGCGCCATGGAACGTTCCAGTAACGACGTGAGTGAGCGTCGCCACGAGCGCCATCCAGGCCAGAACGAAGTGCGAGGTAGCGGTGGCGATGTGGGTCGGGAAACCGAGCACGGTCACGAGCAGCGGGACGTGCACGACCCCACCGCCGATGCCCAGGAAGCTCGAGACGAACCCGACGCCCACGCTGAACAGCGCTCCCCGTCGCACGTCGGCGTGGTAGTGATACTCCTTGCCGTCGCGGTCGACGATCGTGCGGGCCACCCCGCGAGCGGGATCGCCGCCCGGCGGCTGCTTTCGCCCCCGCACGAGCCATCAAGCCAATCCGGTCAGCGCGACCCCCATGATCACGTCGAACCCCGGCCGCGCGACCGTGTTGGCCAGCAGGACGCCGAGCACCGAGCCAGGCAGCGTGCAGAGCGCGAACACGATGCCCGACCGGTAGTCGATCCGCTTTTGCCGCGCATACGCGATCGATCCCGAGGCGGCGTTGAAGAACACCGCGATCAGGCTGATTGCCGTGATCAGCGCCGGCGAGCTCGTCGGGTACACGAGCAACAGGACCGGGGTGAGGATGAACCCACCCCCCGCGCCGACCAGCGTCCCGAACACGCCCACTCCGAACCCCAGCAGGCAGAGCCCCACGGCGATCGGCACCGTGAAGTGCGGGCGCACGACGGCCAGCGCGAGCGCGAAGTGCGGGCTCACCACGACCCGCCGCCGAAGAACTGCCTTTCACCGCACGCACCGTCGGTCCCGGCGACGGTGAGCGGCATGGAACTACGGTGATCCGGCTCCGACCGCCTGCGCCGGCGCCTCGCCCCAAAGCTGCTCGAGCCGGTAGTACTCGCGGGCCTCGGGAACGAACACGTGCACGACGACGTCGAGGTAGTCCATCAGAATCCACCTGGCGCCCGGCAGGCCCTCAACCCGCTCGGGGAGGCGCCCGTACGCGGACTTCATGCCCTCGTGGATCGCGTCGTGGATCGCTTTGGTCTGTCGCTCGGTCCGGCCGGTGCAGATCACGAAGTAGTCCGTGTAGCCGATGATCGAGCGCAGGTCGAGCTGGACGATGTCGATCGCCTTGCGGTCGGCGGCGAGGTCGGCGATCGCGCCGGCCAGTGCCTCGGGATTGATGACGGTGGTTGCCAGATTCTGTGGACTCATCGGGATGCGCACCCAGGTTGCTTCATGTAAAAGAGCCTACCCCCGCGTAGAGATGGTGACTATCGATGTAGTTGATGACCGGATCAGGTGTGTAGTAGCGGATCGACTCCCCGGCCCGGACCCGCTCGCGCAACATCGTCGAGGAGATCGCGATCCGGGGCATGCGGAAGAACTGTGCTCGCTCGCCTCCGCGGAGCATCCGCAGGGCGTTGTCGACGTCAGCGCGCGAGGTGCCACGCCGCTTGGCTATCGCCAGCGTGGCCAATGACAGCACCCGCTCGGGCTCGCGCCACTCCGTTAGCCCCGCGGCGATGTCACCCCCGACGATCAGGAACAGCTCGTGGTCTGACGCAGAAGAACGCAGTTCCTCAAGGGTATCGACCGTGTAGGACGGGCCTTCCCGGGCGATCTCGATGCCCGAGACCTCGAAGCGGTGCTCGTCGCCCTGGATGGCCAAGCGGCACAGCTCGAGCCGATGCTCGGGTCCGGGCTCCTCCTCGACGGGCTTGTGCGGCGGTATCCGCGCAGGGATCAACACCACCCGGTCCAGTCCAAGCTGAAGGAACGCCTCCTGGGCGCAGATCAAGTGAGCGAGGTGTGGCGGGTTGAACGTCCCGCCGAGGATGCCGATCCGCACAGGCTCCTAGATGCCCGGGCCTGTCACCGGCGAACCTGGCCGGTGCCCTCGATCAGGTACTTGAACGTGCACAGCTCGCGCAGCCCGATCGGGCCGCGAGCGTGGAGCTTCTGGGTCGAATTGCCAATCTCCGCGCCCATCCCGAACTCCCCGCCGTCAGTAAACCGAGTGGACGCGTTCACGTACACACACGCGGCGTCCACCCCGAGCTGGAACGCCCGGGCTGCTTCGGTGTCGTGCGTGACGATCGCCTCCGAGTGGCCCGATCCGTAGCGGTTGACGTGCTCGATCGCCTCCTCCGCCGAGTCGACCACGCCGACTGCCAGGGTCAGGGCGTGATACTCGGTCGCCCAGTCCTCCTCGGTCGCCTCGGCGACCTCCACCGAGGCCGGCGCGAGGCTGCGTGCGCGCGATTCCCCCCGCAACTCGACGCCCGCCTCCGCCAACGCCTCGAACGCCGCCGGGAGGAACTTTGCGGCAACGGCCTCGTGAACGAGCAGAGTCTCGGCCGCGTTGCAGACGCTGGGCCGCTGGATCTTGGCGTTGAGCGTGATCGCCAACGCATCTTCCAGCGATGCGGTCGCGTCGACGTAAACGTGACAGTTGCCCGACGCGGCGTACATGACCGGCACCGTGGCAACGCCCTTCAGCGCAGCCTTCAGACCTTCGCCGCCGCGCGGGATGATCAGGTCCACCAAGCCGGTCTGAGTGGCCAACTGCTCGAGCTCCTCGTGTCCGCCGCCGGCCACCAGCGCCATCGCGCCCTCCGGCAACCCGGCCGCCAAGCCTGCCTCGACGGCGACGCCGGCGAGCACGGCATTCGATGCCGCGGCCATCGATGACCCGCGCAAGACGATCGCATTGCCCGATTTCAGGCACAGTGCGGCCGCGTCGATGGTGACGTTGGGCCGCGCCTCGTAGACGACCGCGATCACGCCCAGCGGCACCCTGACCTTGCGCACCTCGAGGCCGTTGTAGAGCCGTCGCCCTTCGATCACCTCGCCCACCGGATCGGGCAACGCGGCGATGTCCCGGACCTGCTTCGCGACCACCGCGATCCGGTCTTCGTCGAGAGCCAATCGATCCATCAGCGCGTCGCTGAGACCCGCCTCGCGCCCGGCTTCGAGGTCGCGTGCGTTGGCCTCGAGAATCTCCGGCGTGCGCTCGATCAGCGCCGCGGCGATCGCCTCGAGCGCGTCGTTCTTGACCCCGGACGGCAGCGCGGCGAGCTGGGTCGCGGCGCGCTTGGCGGCGGCGCAGATGTCGGCTACAGATGTCGCGGTGACGGTGGCCATGGTCCTCGCTCTACAAAAGCTTACGCAAGCACGAAATAGTCCCGGTGAACGGCCTCGTCGGTGGCGCGGGGCAATCGTTCGCGGACGGCGTCCGACTTCAAGCCTCGCACCCGGCGCAGCTCCACCGCGGAGTAGTTGCAGATCCCCTTCCCGACCAGTTCCCCGTCGTGGGCGATCTCGACCGCGTCGCCGGCGTCGAACTCGCCCGACACCTCGACGATCCCGACCGGCAGCAGGCTCGTGCCGCCCTCGCGCAGTGCGCGGGCTGCGCCGGCGTCGACGAGCACCCGCCCGCGCGTCGGCTTGGCGTAGCGCAGCCACAGCTTGAAGCTCGAGTAGCGGCCGGGGCGGGCGGCGAACCGGGTACCGACCGCTTCGCCCGCCGCCGCGGACAGCAGCCCGCCGGGGACTAGCCCGCCGGCGATTACGGTCGGAATCCCCGCCGCCGTGGCCATCTCGGCCGCCACTACCTTCGAGCGCATCCCCCCGGAGCCGAGGGGCGAGGTGGCGTGCCCGATCGCCAGGCTGTCGAGCTCGTCAAACGACGCCACCTCGGTGACCAGTCGCGCGCTCGGGTCCGTGCGGGGATCGGCGGTGTAAAGACCCTCGGCGTCGGTCAGCAGCACGAGCAGCTCGGCCGCGATCAGGATCGCCACCTGGGCGGCCAGGAAGTCGTTGTCGCCGAACGAGATGTCGTCGGTCGTGGTCGTGTCGTTCTCGTTGATCACCGGGACGACGCGCCAGTCGATCAGCTTGCGCAGCGTCTGGCGCGCGTTCAGGTAGTGAGTCCGCGCGCTCACGTCGAAGAACGTCAGCAGCACCTGAGCCGTCTGGAGCCCGCGCGCGCGCAACAGCTCGTCATAGACCTGATACAGCTTCCCCTGCCCGACCGCGCTGGCGGCCTGGAGCTCTTCGATCGCCCGGGGGCGGAGCGGCAGCTCCATCACCCCCATCCCGCGCGCGATCGCCCCGCTGGTGACGACCACGGGCTGGCGCCCGTCGCGCTGGAGCTCGGCGAGCTCGTCGCAGATCCGGGCGAGGACGTCGGTGCGCACCTCACCGCGATCGCTCGCGACGATGCTCGAGCCGAGCTTGACCACCACTGCGCCCATGTCCCGGAGAGGTTAGGGTCCGCGACGTAGTCGCGGACCCTTGGGGCGCAGTGGGCCAAGCGCTATGTCATTCGTACGCCTTGCCCTTGTGCCCGGGACACCACGGGTTGGCGGGCACGTGGCCGCACACGTTCGGCATCGTCGGCAGGTGCTTGGGCAGCGCGTGCATCACGACCTTGGTCCGGCGCGGATATTTGTCGCCGGGCTGGCATCCGAACCCCGGGCCGAGGATCTGGGTGTCGCACGCCGACTCGGCGAGGAACGTCTGGTTGTTGTTGCCGGCAACCTGCCCACCGCACGTCGGCTTACTCTGCTGCAGGCCGGCCGGCGAGCTCGTCAGGGTGCCGGCGGTAGCGACGTTCGAGGCGAAGCAGTCCGACGGCCCGCCGATGAGCGTGAGCTCGGCGATGTCGCCGTTGGTCGGATTGCCATAGAACCCATCGTGGGTGAACGTGTTACCGATCATGGCGTCGTTCGAGTCCTCGTAGTAACACCGGATGACCACCGGCAGGCCGAACAGCGTGATCGAGTAGTTCGGTGTGCCGCCGACGCAAGGGGTCGCGTCCGACGGCGGCGTCTCGGTATCGGGGTAAGGCACGAACGCCGCTCCCCATGCGCCGTTGTTGACGAAGCGGTTGTCCATGATCGTGTCGTTGCGTCCCCCGGAGATCGTCATGCCGGTCCCCACCGGGCCGGCGGCCGCGGCACCCGCCGACGGCACGTCGGGGTTGTTGTTGTCGTGGACGTAGTTCTTGTAGAACACCCAGCAGCTCGGAGCGCCCGCAACCGGCGGACCGACGCCGGCCGGACAGGCGCCGTTCTGCGGCGAGGGCCAGTCGTCGTTGTTCTGGCTGTTGGTGTCGAAGCCCTCCTCGTTGTGGTCGAACTGCGAGTTCTCGACCAGCAGCGAGCCGCCGGAGTTAGTGCCCGAGTACCCGAGCGCGTTGTACTGCGCCCACGCGTCGTTGATCGTCTGGTTGCACTGATCCTCGCAGGCGCCGATGTAGTAGCCCGAGTCGTTGAAGTTGCTCGTGTACGTGTGAATCCACTCGCCGCCGTTCCAGTTGCTCGAGAAGATCCCGTACTGCGCGGCCGTGTGCTCGCTGTTGTAGAACGTGCTCGTAGCGCTGAGGTACGAGCCCCACATGCCGTGCCCGCCGATCTTGCCGCTGCCGTTGGCGCCGTTCCACCAGACCTCGTTGCCGGCGTCGCCCGCCCCGCCCAAGAAGTTGCACACGGTCAGGTTCTCGATGTCGACGTTGTTGGCCTTGAACACCATGATCCCGTTGAGCCCCTGCGGCTTGCCCTTCACCTTCGGCCCCAGGTTCTGATCGGCGGCGCTCCGGCTGCACGCCGGTCCGCTCTTGGTGCCGTCGACGATCACCGAGTTGCGGTTCATGCCGACGATCCAGATGTCGGGCTTGGTGACCAGCACGCCGGCGGCTTCGTCCGCGCGGCCCTGCGGGTGCCGGCTCGAGGTCGTCTTGTAGTCGCCGGGAGCGAGCAGAATCCAGTCACCCGGGCGCGCCGCGTTGACCGCCGCCTGAAGCGAGCTGTACTTGCCGCGGACACCGTGGTAGGTGCCGACGAGCAGGACCTTGGCACCCGCTGCGGGCACCACCAACAGCGCGCCCACGAGCACGACAAGAGCAACGACACGACGCATTCCCAGTCTCCTCTCCTACGCTGACTATCCGGCGGCGCGCGATGGTAGCGGTTGCGGCGCTAATCGGGATCGAGGTCGAACGCGATGCCCGCGATCTCGACCTCATCTCCCGGCTCGAACCCCTCCTCCTGGAGCGCCCGGATCACCCCGATCCCGCGCAGCCGCCGCTCGAGGTAGGCCAGGGCATCGTCGTTGTCCAGGTCGTATCTCGCCACGAGCCGCTCGATCCCCTCGCCCGTCACCTGGTACGTGCCGTCGCCGGTCTTGACCACCCGGTAGGCACGCCGCGCGGCGGGGCGGAATACGCGGTGCTCGGCCAGCTCCTCGGGTGCCTGTTCTGGCGTCACGTCAACCTCGATCAGTGCCGGCACTCGGCGAGCCAGTTCGGCGGCAAGCTCTCCGAGCCCGAGCCCGGTGATTGAGGAGGTGACGATCACCGGCGTGTCCGCGTCGACTCGGCGAACCCACTCTGCGCGCGCCAGGTCGCGCGCATCGGGATCCACCAGGTCGGCCTTAGACAGCGCCAGCACCCGCGGCAAGGCCGCCAGCCGCGGGTTGTGGAGCTCGAGCTCGCGCTCCACGGTCGCGTAGTTGGCCACCGGGTCCGAGCCGTCGAGCGGCGCCATGTCGAGGACGTGGACGAGCAGCCGTGTGCGCTCGACGTGGGCCAGGAACTCGTGACCCAGCCCGGCGCCGGCGCTCGCTCCCTCGATCAAGCCGGGGATGTCGGCGATTACCAGCTGGCGGTCGTCGGTCTCGAGCGTCCCGAGCGCCGGCTCGAGCGTGGTGAACGGGTAGTCCGCGACCTTGGGTCGGGCCCGGGTCAGGCGTGAGATCAGCGAGGACTTGCCGGCGTTCGGGAGGCCGACCAGCCCCACGTCGGCCAGCAGCTTGAGCTGTAGCGTGATCCACGTCTCATCGCCGGGGAGCCCTTTCTCGGCGAACCGGGGCGTTTGATGCGTCGGGCCGGCGAAGCGCTTGTTGCCGCGCCCGCCGGGTCCGCCCCGTGCCACCACCGCTTTTTGTCCGGGGCGAACGAGGTCGTGGACGCTGCCGTCGGCCTCGATGATCGCCTCCGTCCCTGGCGGCACCCGGATCTCGAGCGTCTCGCCGTCCTTGCCGTGCCGCAGCGCGCCCTCGCCGCGGCCACCCCGGCGCGCCTTGAAGTGGGACTTGCGGCGGAAGGTTTCGAGGTCGCGCATCGAGTCATCGCATACCAACACCACGTCGCCGCCGCGGCCGCCGTCGCCGCCGTTGGGGCCACCCTTCGGGACGTGGGCCTCCCGGCGGAAGCTCAGGCAGCCGTCGCCGCCGGCACCGGCCGTGACCTGTATGCGCGCGTGATCCTGCATGCATTCATCGTGGCAGGTGGTACGCGCGCCACACGTCAGCTTCGACCAGCGCCGCCTCCTCCTCCAGCTGGCGCGTGCCGTAGCGAACGACGTCGAACGCGGCCCTCCGCAGGATCAGCTCCTTGCTGCGGTCGTTTTGGATCTGGTTCCACGAGCTGTGGTTGTTCTCGCCATCGAGTTCGACGACGAGCTTGCGGTCGTGCCACACGGCGTCGACGAGCACTCCCTCGATGTAGACGTTGACTTCTGGGAGCGGGATCCCGATCCGCTCGCACAAAGGCAGGAACAGCCGCTCGAGCGGACTGCGCGTGCGGGCGAGCTTCGGCTCGTGTCGTCTTATCGCGTTCCTCAGGTTGGTGCTGCCCGTGCGACGGTTACCGGCGATCACCTGGAGGGCGGGGATGTCGAGCACCTTGTGGTAGTCGGCGTTGGCGAGCGCATACCTGAGGCGCTCCGGCGGCGCTACCGCGGCGTAGTCGAGCAGCGCCTGCTCGATGCTTGTGGTTGGGAGACCCTTGTGCGGGATTCGTTCGTGCGCGCGCCGGCCGTACACGCGAATGCCCCTGAGCGACTGGCAGCGGCGCGGCGTGCTCACCTGGAGCGGCCAGGGCTGCTTGTCGAGCAGCCTGCGCCACCAGAGCGCGGTGGCGTGGCTGAGCATGGCGCCCGGGCCGGCGTAGAGCACGGCCGCCCACAGGTCCGCTTCCACGCTCGGCGCACGGTGGCCGACCGCATACACGCGCGGAAGCACCGGATGCAGGTAGCCGCCGTCGGCCCACCGCACGATCGTCTGGTTAGCGATCCCGAGCGCCTTGACCTGCCACCACGCCACTCGGCCAGCCTGACGCTCCGCCAACATTCGGAGCTTGGCGTTCCAGTCACGCATACGTGACCTCGATCGCCATCGGCCGAAGGATCCCGGGCCACCTGTGACGAAACAAGACGCCGAGCTGTGACAAAACTCCTGCGCGACTTCAAGCAATTCCTGTTCCGCGGCAACGTCGTGGACCTCGCGGTGGCCGTGGTCATCGGCACGGCCTTCACCGCGGTCATCAAGGCCGTCGTCGCCGACCTCCTGACGCCACTGATCGCCGCGATCTTCGGCGCGCACAACTTCGGCGCGCTGAAGTTCACGATCAACGGCAGCACGTTTGCCTACGGCGACTTCATCAACAACCTGATCACGTTCGTGAGCATCGCCGCCGTGGTCTTCTTCCTCATCGTGGCGCCGCTCAATGCGCTGATGTCGCGCCGGGCCGAGGAGGATCCGGACACCAAGCAATGTCCGGAGTGCGACAGCGCGATCCCGGTCAAGGCGAAGCGCTGCCCCGAGTGCACCTCGCAGCTCGTTACCGCTGCTTAGGGGTCTCGCTTCGCTCGACGTCCATGGGGCCAGTTCCGCTGGGCATCCATGCCCAGCGGCCGCGCGCCCACGGTTGCGGCGCGCCTAAGACTCCGAGCCCGGAGCGACCGAGATCACTCGACCGCGCCGTCCGCGTGTGAACTCCACGGTCCCCGCCGAGCGGGCGTAGAGCGTGTCGTCCTTGCCGATTCCGACGCCGTCGCCCGGCTTGAAGCGCGTGCCGCGCTGGCGCACGATGATCTCGCCGCCGGTCACGTTCTCGCCGGCGAACACCTTCACGCCCAGGCGCTTGGCCTTCGAGTCGCGCCCGTTGCGCGACGAGCCAAGTCCTTTCTTATGCGCCATGTTTCACCTCCGTAACCTCGATCCGGGTCAGGTTCTGGCGGTGGCCGGTGCGCCGCTTGTAGCCGCGCTTGGGCTTGAACTTGACCACGCGCAGCTTGGGACCGCGCTCGTGCGCGACCACCCGGGCGGTCACCGAAACGCCGGACAGGTCCGAGTCGACCACGTTGGAGCCGTCCACAAACAGCAACGGCTCCAAGCTGACTGATTCCCCATCGTCGACGGCAAGCCGCTCGACGAGCAGGGTCTGCCCCTGCTCGACGCGGTACTGCTTGCCGCCTGTTTTCACAATTGCGTACGTCATTCGGAAGAGCTCACTGACTCGGCCTTAGCGCTCGAACGGCGCCGTCCGCCTCTGCGGCCACGACGCCGAGGCTTCGATTCTAGGCCATCTCCGTTCTCACTTCCGTCATCAACCTCCGCGGCCCGCGCCGGCACGTCCACCAGGGTGGCCACGGCGGACGTCCGCCCGGCCTCCTCGATCCGCACCAGATGCTTCTCACCCACGTAATCGCCGGCGCCCGTGATCTGAATCATGTAGCCGTCGACCTTGGCCACCGCGTCGCCCGGGTTGTACATATGCGGCTCGACGATCTCGACGTGGACCTCCTCGCCGGCCCGGAACGGCACCGCCCGCTCGAGCACGCGCTCGCGACTCGCCTCGAGGATGACGGCGAAGTGGTCGAGCGGCAATCCCTCGGAGCCCTCGAAGTGGAACCACTTCCCGGTCTCCTCCTCGATCGCGCGGAGCGTCCGCGCGTCGTCGCGAGTGAACTCGGCGCTCACCCGGGGGTTCATCTGGAGCAGGATCGCCTCGGCCTCGGTCTCCTTGGCCAGGTCGCGCATCTTGCGCTCGAACTCGATCGCGAGCGTCTCCTCGGACTTGATGACCCCGTCGCCGCCGCACGTGGGGCAGGGCCGGGTCATGATCTCGCGCACACCGTCGGTGACGTTCTGGCGGGTCATCTCGACCAGGCCCAGCGGCGAGATCTCGACCACGAAGGTCTTCGTGCGGTCCTCATCCAAATTGGCGCGTAGCGCCTTCAGCACGGCATCCCGGTTCCTGGCCCGCGCCATGTCGATGAAGTCGATCACGATGATCCCGCCGATGTCGCGCAACCGGAGCTGCCGGACCACCTCATCGGCGGCCTCGAGATTGGTCTTCGTGATCGTGTCCTCCAGCCGCGCCGCCTTGCCGCGGCCCACGAACGACCCCGAGTTGACGTCGATCACCGTCAGCGCCTCGGCGTAGTCGATCATCAGGTAGCCGCCGCTGGGCAGGTCAACCCGCCGGGACAGCGTCGAGTCGAGCACCTCCTCAACCCCGAAGGCCTCGAACAGCGGCGTGTCCTCCTCCCACAGCTCGACGTGCTCCACGAGCTCGGGCGCGGTGCGCGTGAAGAACGACACGAGCCGATGGAACTGCTTGGGGTCGTCCACGATCGCACGCTCAAACGTCGAGGAGAAGATGTCTCGCACGACTCGCACCGACAGGTCGGCCTCCTGGAAAACGAGCGCCGGCGCGGCGGTCTCGGCGACGCGCTTCTGGAGCACCTCGTTGAGCTTGAACAAATACACGAGCTCCCGCTCCAAGTCGGCGCGAGTCGCCCCCTGGGCGGCGGTGCGGATGATCGCGCCCGCACCCTTCAAATCCAATTTCGCGGCCTCCTTGCGCAGCCGGTCGCGCTCGGGGTCGTCCAGCCGGCGCGAGACGCCGACGCCCTCTCCGTACGGCGCGTACACCATGTAGCGGCCGGCGATCGTCAGGTCCATCGAGAGCCGGGCGCCCTTGGTCTTCAGCGGATCCTTGACGACCTGGACCACGATCTCCTGGCCCGGCTTGAGCATCTCGGTGATCTGGCGGGTGTCCCTCCCGGAGCCGCGGCCCCGGCGGGGCGCTTCCACGCCCGGCAGCACGATCTCGTCGACGTGCAGGAAGCCGTTCTTCTCCAGCCCGATGTCGACGAACGCAGCCTCGAGCCCGCCGAGGACGTTATCGACGCGGCCCTTGTAAATATTTCCGACGATCGAGCGCGCACCGCGGCGCTCGAGGTACAGCTCGGCGACGTGATAGCCGGCGGCGGGCTTGGCCGGCCGGCGGCGCCGGCGCGTCGTCGTCGTCTTCGACGCGGACGCGCTCTTACGTGCGGCGACCGTTCCGGTTGCCTCCAGCAGCGCCACGCGGGTCTCGCCGCGGTCGACGCTGACCAAAACTTGCTTCTTCAATTCTTGTCAGTCCTTTGTGGAAAGTTGGGTACGTTCGCGGAGGCAGCGCGAGCTTTGAGAGCTCGAGCCTCCGGGCGAACGGGGAGAACACGTCCCGCGGGTGCGGCGGGAGCCCATTGCCGGCTGCGGGTGCGTGGGTGGGCTGGGTTGGGCGGGGCCCAATCCGCGGCTGAGGTCATTGCGATACCAATCCTCGGCTTTTCGACGCGTTCGTCATGCGTGCCTGCACATAGATTGACTGTAGAAGGCCGATGGCGATAAACGTCACCAGCGCCGAGGAGCCGCCGTAGCTGAGCAGCGGCAGGGGCACTCCGGTGATCGGCATGATGCCGATCGTCATGCCCGCGTTTACGAATACCTGAAACATCAGCATCGCCAGCACGCCCCCCGCGACCAGCGTCCCGTACAGGTTCTTGGACATGGTCATGACCCGCAGGGCGCGCCAGATCAGCAGGGCGTAGAGCGACAGCACCACCGCCGCGCCCACGAATCCATACGTCTCCCCCACCACGGCGAAGATGAAGTCGGTGTCCGGCGCCGGCAGGAAGTGCAGGTTCACCTGGCTGGCCCCCTGCACGCCGAGGCCGGTCTTGCCCCCCGAGCCGATCGCCGTCAGCGACTCGGTGATGTTGTACGTCTGGTTCTGCGGATCGTGCGAAGGATGCAGGAAGCCCGTGAGGCGCTGCATCTGGTAGGGCTTGAGCAGGTGGTGCCCGGTAGCGGGCGCCACCACGAGCACCAGCACGATCGCGGCCACGAACAGCGCCGCCAGCGCGACCAACTGCTTCCAGGACGTGCCGGCGAAGAACAGGATCGCGAACCCGACCGCGATGTACACCAGCGCCGTCCCGAGGTCCGGCTGCGGGATCACGATCATCGCCGGCACGATCGCCAGCAACATGATCCGGGCCGTGGTTCGGCGCTCGTGCAGCCGGCGCGAGCGGTCGACGGCAAAGGCCGCCAGCGAAGCGATCAGCAGCACCTTGCCGAACTCCGAGGGCTGCAGCTGGAAGAACGGCAGCGGGATCCAGCGGGCCGCGCCCTGCACCTTGGGCATCCCGAGCACGACCAGGTTCAGCGCGATCATCACGCCGTAGAGGCCGTACTTGTACTCGCGTAGCCGCGAGTAGTCGATGTGCGCCAGCACCAGCGCCACCGCGAGTCCGATCCCGAAGTAGATGCCCTGCCGCTCGGCGAAGTACATCGGGTGCCCGGGATCGAGCGATTTCCCCTCGCCCTTGAGCATGATCAGCGAGCAGGCGGCGAGCCCAAGTGCGGCCAGCAGCATGAGCGGATCCATCCGCAGCCACACCCGCGGGCGCGGCGCCGCCGCCACCTCGTCGGCCGGCCGGATCGCATTGGCGCCAAGCGCGCTCACAGCGTCTGAGAGGTCCCGGGCACGAAGGCGCCCTTGTTACCGAAGAACCACTGCGACAGGATTTGGCGCGCCACCGGGGCGGCGCCGACCGCGCCGAACCCGCCCTGCTCGACCGTCACCACGACCACGATGGGCTTGGTCGTGGCGCTGGCCGGGACGAAGCACGCGTACCAGGCGTAGTCCTGCTGGTTGTTGTACTGGGCGGTTCCCGTCTTGCCGTACACCTGCTCAGGGAAGTTCCCGAACACGGCGTCCGAGGTCCCGCCCGGCTGCGAGGCACCCGCGCGCAGGCCGGCGAGGATCGTGTCCCGGTAGACCGGATCGATGTTGATGTGACGCTTGGGCGCCGGGTTGAAGGCCTGGAGGACGAACCCGTCGGCCGACTGGACGTCGAGACCCAGATGAGGCGTCACGATCGTCCCGTCGTTAGCGAGCGCCGAGTACACCACCGCAAGCTGCAAGGGCGAGACCTGCACGTCGCCCTGGCCAACGGCCAGGTTCTCGTTGTCGCCCGCCGACCACGGCCGGTCGGTGCCGTCGGCGATCCCGCAGCCACCGGGCGGATGCGTGGAGCTCCGGTGCCAACCCGGTAGCTTCTTCGGCCCGGTAGAGGTGCCGTTGGTGTACTTGAACGGGCCGGTGGCGCTGTCGCACTCGGCCTCGAGCTCGTTGCGCTGGGAGCGCCAAGCGGCGTCCGGCAGGGTTCCCGAGACCTCGTCGGGCAGATCGATGCCGGTCTTCTGACCGATTCCGTACTGGCTCGCCCAGTGCTGGAGCGCGCCACCCTTCGGGGCCGGGGAGTTGGTCAGCACGCCGAGGTTGTAGAAGAAGTCGTCCGACGAGACCTTGATCGCGTTGACGAGGTCCAGGGAGCCATCCACGGCACCGCCCGCGTTGTGCCGGCACTGGCCGCTGAAGCAGTACTGGCCGCTGTCGTCGAAGATCGAGCCGACGCTCCACACCCCGCTCTCGAGCGCTGCCGTCGCGGTGATCGGCTTGAACGTCGAGCCGGTCGGCCCCGCGCTCTGGTAGGCGCGATTGACCTGCGGGTCACCCGAGTTAGGCCCAAACAGCGCGTTGTAGGTCGAATACGGCACCGGCTTGGTGAACACGTTGGCGTTGTAGGTCGGCAGCGAGCCCATCGCGTAGACCTCGCCGTTCTCCGGGTTCAGGGCCACGAACGCGCCGCCGTTGGCCGGGTAGTTGGTGTCGATCGACTCCTGAAGCGCCTGCTGGCCGACCTCCTCGAGCTTGGAGTTCAGCGAGAGCTTCAGGTAGTCGCCCGGGACCGGGGGCGTCTCGGACTGAACCCCGACGAAGTTGCCGAAGGCGTCGACCTTCACCTTCTCAACGCCGTCCACCCCGCGTAGATAGCGGTCGTAGGACGCCTCGAGGCCGGATTGGCCGACCGAGTCGTTCTCGTTGACGCCCTTGTAGTAGGAGTCGAGCGTCTCTGAGTGCGTGATCCGGCTGACGATCCCCAGCACCTGGGAGGCGACGTCCCCAAAGGGATAGGTGCGCTGGTAGATCTGCTGGACGCTCACGCCGGGGAAGGCCGCCTGACGCTCCGAGATGTACCAGAGCTGCTGGGGGGTTATGTCACTGGCCACCGTCGCCTCGCCGTAGGACAGCTGCACGTACCCCTGCACCACTCGGCAGGCGAACTCGGACATGCGCAGCAACCCGTGCCCGTTCACCGGACACGGCTGGCGGTTGGTCGGCAGCCCGAGCACGCGCGAGAGCCGCACGTACAGTGCCGCGTCCGGCTGGGGCGGGTGGGCGAGGTTCGCGTCGGTGATCGGCACCGGCAGGTGGGGCGGGGAGACCTCGACCGCGTAGGCGCGCCGGCTGGAGGCCATGATCTGACCGGTCGAGTCGAGAATCTCGCCTCGCGGGGCCTGAACGACCACGTCGCGGACGAAGTTGACGCTGGCGGCCTTCGCGTACTGGTTGGTCGACAGCACCTGTAGGAACCAGAGACGGAAGAACAGGATCGCGAACAGGCCCAGGGCGAGTGTCCCGATGATCGCGGTGCGCCGAGCCAGCTGAGGGCTCATCGGCGATCGCTCCTCCTGCTTGACGAAGCGAAGCTGTTTGTCTTCCGGTAACGGGGCCATCAGGTCTGAAGCCGCGAGACTCCACCGCGGCGGGCGCCGCCTTGCTGGAGCGGGCTGAGGCCGCCGGTTGTGTAGGCGCGGCGGCGGCGGCGGCGGGGATCCTCGGGCAGCACGGGGCGCATGATCCGTCGCACGAGGGCGTGGATGGGGAGCGCGATCAGTGTGTTGACGAGCACGAAGACGAAGATCTGCTGCAACAACAGCAGGCTGACCGGCGCATCGACCCCGAGCAGGAACTGGATGATCGCCATCCCCAGAGCGGCAAACGCCGAGGCCAGCGCTCCGGCCGCCACGGGAATGAGCTCGTGCGAGGGGTCACGGAGCTCGTGGAGGCGGCCCGCCCAGTAGCCGATCGCGATGTACAGGAGCGAGGTCACCCCGAGCGTCTGGACGAGCACCAGATCGATCAGCAGGCCCGTGGCGAAGCCGAAGATGGCTCCGGTCAGCGAGCCGCACAACAGTCCGACCGACATCACCACGAGCGGCGTGATGTCCGCACTGACCCCGAAGATCGAGATCTGCGAGATCGCCGACTCCTGCACGAGCACGGCGAAGAACCCGAGCAGAATCAGGCGCAGGGGGAGTTTGACCGCGGCGGGGATCTCGCTCACGGCAGCTGCGCCCGCGCGGTCCCGGGTTGCGGTTGGGTCAGGACCTGGACGACGTCGAAGTGCCGCAGATCGGCGGCCGGCGTGACCGGCACCTGGCCGTTGTTGAGGAGCTGGTTCTCGTCGAAGGAGGGGATCCAGCCGATCGGGATGTTCGGCGGGAAGTAGGACTCGAGCGTGTTGGAGCGGAAGCCCGCCGTCTCCACGAGCTGGAGCGGCTGAGGGCCGTTCTGGACCTGGCCAGGGTTCGGCGCCTGCAGGTACTCAAGCAGGAGCTCGTTGGGGCTTCCGACCGCCGGGACCAGCTCGCCCGTGTCGCCGTTGGCGTCGGCGACCCGAGCGGTGACCGACACCGTATGGTCGGTGATCAGCGAGACGACCGACGCGTTCGCCGCCACCTCGCTGATCTCGCCCACCAGCGCGCCGTCGGCGATGACCGGATCGTGGAGGCCGACGCCGTCCTCGGAGCCCTTGTCGATGTTGACGGTTTGGTACCAGAGGGTGGGGTCGCGGAGGATGACCTCGCCGGTGACCGGGTGGTAGGCGTCGATGCCGATGCTGTCGTCGAGGTGGACGTCCTTCAACAGCTGCTCGTTCTGGAACTGGGCGCCCTTGGCCGCGGCCAGATCGCCAGTGAGCCGCTGGACCTCGCCTTGGAGGGCGGCCACCTGCGACTTGGCGTGGAACGTGCTCGAGAACCAGCTGGTCACCGAGCGCACGGGCGAGAGGATCTTGCTGGCTCCCTGCTCGATCGGAGAGAAGACCTCCACCACGCCCCGCTGGACGTTGTGCAGAGGACTGTTGGGCGTCTCCCCGAAGTACGCCGTGAGCAGGATCAGGGAGACCGCCACGAGCAATCCGAGAACCACTCGTCGCCGTCGAACTTGCTTGTCATGCACGTGCTTGCCGTCTCAAACGTAATTGGTGGGAGGCCGGTACGAGGTCCCGATCCTGCCAGGCGTCACGCCGGGCACCGCTTGGAACCTAGTACCGACGGCGCCGGTTGCGTGAATTCTTGCTCGAACGGTGGATCGCTTCGAATTCCTCCAACGACCTCCCCGAGCCAACTGCCACGCAGGTCAGCGGCGACTCGGCCAGATGCGCGGGCATCTGCGTCTCGTGACGCAGGCGCTCGTCGAGCCCCTGTAGCAACGACCCTCCTCCAGCCAGCATGATGCCACGATCCATGATGTCGGAGGCGAGCTCGGGGGGCGTGCGGTCGAGTGTCTCCTTGACCGCGTCGATGATCTGCGTAACCGGCTCCTCGAGCGCCCCGCGGATTTCCTCGCTGGTCAACACCACGGTCTTGGGCAGGCCCGAGACCATGTCGCGGCCGCGGATCTCGGCCTGGACTTCCTCCCCCAGCGGGTAGGCCGAGCCGATCTCGAGCTTGACCTCTTCGGCCGTCTGCTGGCCGATCAGGAGCTTGTACTCGCGCTTGACGTAATTCATGATCGACTCGTCGAGTTCGTCGCCGCCCACGCGGATCGACTGGGAGACGACGATTCCGCCGAGTGAAATGACCGCGACCTCGCTGGTGCCTCCACCGATGTCGACCACCATCGACCCGGTTGGCTCACCCACCGGAAGTCCGGCGCCGATCGCGGCCGCCATCGGCTCCTCGATCAGGTACGCCTGCCGCGCCCCAGCTGAAAGACAAGCCTCCTCGACCGCCCGCTTCTCGACGCCCGTCACCCCGGAGGGGACGCAGACGACGACCCGGGGGTGGGCCCAGCGGTTCTGGTGGACCTTCTGGATGAAGTGCCGGAGCATCTCCTCCGTCACCTCGAAGTCCGCAATCACGCCGTCCTTCAGGGGGCGGATGGCCTGGATCGTGCCCGGGGTCCGGCCGAGCATGCGCTTGGCCTCGATGCCGACCGCGTGCACTTCGCCGGTGCGGGAATCGACCGCGACCACGCTCGGCTCAGACAGCACGATGCCGCGCCCGCGGACGTAGACCAGGGTGTTTGCGGTGCCCAGGTCGACCGCCATGTCGCGACCGCCGAAACCGGTCAGGTACGTGAAAAAGCCCATAGACAACAGAGGTAGGGGTAAGCAGCGGACGGTAATGTGAGCGCCGGGGGCCACGCCACGCTGCCAGCGCCATCCGAGGACGATTGTACGGGCTCGGTGCGGCTCAGGGCCGCTCGCAGCAAAACGATCAAATCGTTACTGCCGATCGAGGCTGGCGGCTCATCGGGTGGGTCAGGGTCATTTACCCGACCAATCCCGGGGCCAGCTCGAGCAGGGTCGCCACCGGCAGCCCGACCACGTTGAGGAAGTCCCCCTCGATCCCCGCCACTAGCGCCGCACCGCGTCCCTGGATCGCATAACCGCCTGCGCGCTCCCGCCATTCCCCGCTGGCCAGGTACCAGTCGATCAGGCCGTCGTCCAGCGCCCTGAATTGCACGCCGGTTTGCGCAGCCGCGCTGCGCACCTTCCCGTCCTCGATCAGGCATACGCCGCTGATCACCGCGTGGCGCCGTCCGGCCAGCGCGGTCAGCGTGGCGCGGGCCTCTACGGCGTCGGCCGGCTTGCCGTACAGGCGCGTGCCCAGCGAGACGACCGTATCGACGCCGAGGACGAGCCCTCCGTCGGCCACGGCGATCGCCGAGGCCTTTCGGAACGCGTTCTCGAGCGCCACCTCGTGCGGCGGCCCCACTTCGAGCTCCTCGACGTCGGCAGCCTGTACCGAGAACTCGATGCCCAGCTGTTCGAGGATTGCGCGCCGCTGCGGCGAGCGCGACGCGAGCACCAACCTCGCCCGATTGAGGCCGGATGCCTCGATCGGCAGCACCTGATTCACCGGCTTAGCGATCAGGGAAGAACAGAGCCACTTCTCGTGCCGCGGACTCGGGCGCATCCGACCCGTGCACCATATTCTGGCCGACCGAGATGGCGTAGTCGCCACGAATCGAGCCCGTGGTCGCCTCGACCGGATTGGTGGCGCCGATCACCTGTCGCGCGGCCGCGACAGCCTGCTCGCCTTCAAGCACCATCGCCACCAGCGGCCCGGACGTGATGAACGTCACGAGCTCCTCGTAGAAGCCCTTGCCCTCGTGCTCGGCGTAGTGCTGCGCCGCCTGTTCGCGGCTCATCGTCATCAGCTTCATCGCGACCAGGCGCAGGCCTTTGCGCTCGAAGCGGGCGATGATCTCGCCGGTCAGGTTGCGGGCGAAGGCGTCGGGCTTGATCAGGATCAGCGTTCGGTCCATGGGTCTCCTTGGCGCGCACAGCGCCGGTCGCGGGGCAACGGCCGCGGAGACTGTAGCGGCGCCCTAGAGGGAACGCGGGTCCGTCAATTGCTCACGGCTGCCGCGCGGCTCGGCGGGCGCCGGCGTCGGAGCCGGCGCGCTGTTGCGCTCGGCGCGCACCGTCGCGCCTGCCACGGGCTGCTCGGAGGTCGACTCGCGGCGGCGGCGGGTCCGCCGGGGCGCGGCCGCTCCGCTGCCGATCTCCGCCTCGCAGAACGGGCAGATCTTCCACATCGGATCGAGCGGCTTGCCGCAGTTGGTGCACGGATCCTTGAGCTTGCGCATGCAGTTCGGACAGCGCAGGAAGTCCTTCTCGACCTCGAAGTCGCAGTAGGGGCACACCTGGTAGCCGAGCTCGGCCAGGCGGGCCTCGGCGGCCTGGATCTCGAGCTCCCGCTCGCGCACGTCGTCGAGGTACTCGGGCGGGCGGACGATCATGTAGACGATCGTCCCCACGAACGGGAACAGGGAGGCCGCGGTGGCGCATCCGACGAGCAATGGGTCAGCAATCCGGCGTCTGGCGTCCGCGTACGTCCAGTACACGAGCGCGAGCCAGATGACCACCAGGAACAGGATGATCAGCTCGACCGCAGCGTTGATCGTCCCGTTCTTGATGCCGAAGACGGCTAGGGCGAGCATTAAGGGAGCGAGTGTAGTGGTAGGCGAAGTGTGAACGTTGCAGCGAACATCAAGCTAGGTGTGGATCCTCACATGAAGGCCCGGGACAAGGAACCACTTCCCACTGATTGGCCGTCGAAGCCCCGGATCCTTCTCTCAGCTCACAGATATGCGCGGCCGAACAGGTATCCGATACCAAAGAACACGAGTATGACGAGGGCCACGACGAGGGCCACCAGCCCCATCATGGCCAGCAAACGCGGCTGCTTCTCCTGCTCGTTCACAGCATCGAGGCGCGGCCGGCGCCGGCCGGGCGAAGTAGATCGGCCACGAGGTAGATCGTTCCGGTCGCCACCACGAGGCCGTCCGGACCGGCCAGCTCGCGGGCGCGCACCAGAGCCGCGCGCGGGTCGCGGATCACCTCTGTGGGTGGGCCGCCCAGCTGCCCGGCGAGCGACTGGAGCGTGGGCGGCGGGAGCGTGCGGGGGTTCTGGCTGGCGGTCAGCACCAGCCCGTCGCACAGCGGGATCAGCGTGGCCAGCATGCTGGTGGCGTCCTTGTCGTCGAGGATCGAGACGACCGCGATAACCCGCCCGCGCTCGGCGGCGAAGAGCTCGCGCAGCGCCTCGGCCAGCGCGGCCATCCCCTCGGGGTTGTGGGCGCCATCGAGCAGGGTCAGCGGCTCCTCGTCGACCACCTGCAGGCGCCCGGGCACGAGCGTCTCGGCGGCCGCTGTCGCTACGGCCTTCGGGTCGAGCTCGCCGAGGTAGGCCTCCGCCGCCGTCCGGGCCAGCGCGAAGTTGCGCCGCTGGTAAGGCCCGAGCGCGGTCAGCGGCACGCCCGGATCGGCCCCGGCATGGACGATCCGGGCGGGTGGGTGTCGATTTCCGGCGACCCGCTCCGCGACGGCGACCGCGTCGGGATGCAGGCCATAGCCGAGGACGAGCGTGGCGCCCGCCTGCACGACATCCAGCTTCTCGGTGGCGATCGCAGTGATGGTCGGTCCGAGCCACCGGGTGTGCTCCAAGCCCACGCTGGTCAACACCTGGACGCGCGAGGGGATCACGTTGGTCGCGTCGTAGCGGCCGCCCAGCCCCGCCTCGATCACGGCCACCTCGACGCCCTGACGCGCCAGCTCGGAGTAGGCGGCCGCAGTCAGGAGCTCGAACTGCGTGACCCGGTCGTCGGGGCCCAGCGAGCGGTCGACCAGCTCGGCGGCGTGGGCGGCGCGCTGGATCGCGCCGGCGAACTCGGCCGGTTCGAGATCCTCGTCCTCGATCCGGATGCGCTCGGCGAACGAGACCAGATGAGGCGACAGGTAGGCGCCGGTGCGGAGCCCGTGCCGGCGCAGGATCGCCGCCGTCATGCGGACCGTCGAGGACTTGCCGTTCGTACCCACTACGTGGATCGACTGAAAGCGCAGCTGCGGGTTGCCCATCGCGGTCATCAGCCGCCGCATGCGGTCGAGCCCGAACCGCATCCCGAACAGCTCGCGGGACAGGATGTAGCGCTCGGCTTCCTCAGGCGTCACGATCGTCTCCCCGAGATTGCCCCCAAGGCAATCTCGCAAGCGAATGACGAAGTCATTTGCCGAGTTCGTCCTTCAGACGTTTCAGCTTGTCCCGTTCGGCCTGGACGACGTCCGGGGGCGCCTTGTCCACGAAACCCTGATTGCCCAGCTTGCGCTCGGCCCGCTCGATCTCCTCCTCGAGCTTCGCCCGCCGCGCGGCCAGCCGCCGCTGCGCGCCCTCGACGTCGACGTCGTCTGAGGGCAGGATCTCGATCGCGCCACCGGGGACCGGGACGCTCGCCACCGGCTCCGCGCCGTCGGCGGTGAGCGACAGCCGCGCGAGGCGCGCCAGGTGCTCTTCGGTCCCCTCGTAGCCCTCGGCGGCCAGCCGCGCCGGCACGGTCGCCGCCGCCTTGACCCCGGCGAAGTCGCGCCAGCCGCGCATCGCCTGGACGGCCTCGATCACGCGACCCACGCTCGCCTCGGCGCGCTCATCGACGGGGGCTGTCGGAGCGGTCGGGAGGCCCGCCGCGAGCAGACCGGAAGCCCCGGGGACGTAGCGGTAGATCTCCTCGGTGACGAACGGAATCATCGGGTGCGCGATCGCCAACGTCTGCGTCAGCACGTACAACAAAGTGGCCCCGAGCTCAGACTCCCCCGCCCGCAGGCGCGGCTTAACGAGCTCGAGGTACCAGTCGCACAGCTCGCCATAGACGAACTCGTACAGTCCGAGCGCGGCGTGGGCGAAATCGTAGTTCTCGATCCGGCGGTCGATCTCGGCCCGGACGCGCTCCAGGCGCGAAAGGATCCAGCGGTCCTCGACGGCCGTAGGAGTCGGCGCGGGGGTGGGTGGGTCCCCATTCCGCGAGACGCCGAGCAGGATCAGCCGCGCCGCATTCCACAGCTTGTTGGTCAGCTGCTGGCCCTGGACGAGCCGCTCCTCGCTGAAGCGCACGTCCTGCGCCGAGGACATCACGTAGAGACCCCAGCGCACTGCGTCGGCCCCGTAGGGCGGGAAGTCGCCGGGTGGGTGGGGAACATCATTAAACACCGGCGGCCGGGGACCGCCCTCGACCAGGTCGATGGGATCGACGCCGGTGCCGAGCGACTTCGACATCCGCCGGCCGTCGGGGGCCTGGATGATCGAGTGGACGTACACGTCCGAGAACGGGATCTGGCCGCGGAACTCGATCCCGAGCATGATCATCCGCGCCACCCACAGAAAGATGATGTCCCGGCCGGTGACGAGCACGTCGGTCGGATAAAACGCGCGCAGCGCCGGGGTGTCCTCCGGCCAGCCCAGCGCCGCGAATGGGAACAGGCCCGAGCTGAACCAGGTGTCAAGCACGTCGGGGTCGCGGACCCAGCCCTCGCCCTCGGGCTCGGACATCCCGACGTATACCTCGTCGGCGCGGTACCAGACGGGGATCCGATGCCCCCACCACAGCTGGCGGGAGATCACCCACGGACGGATGTTCTCCATCCAGTTCATGTAGACGCGGGTGTAGTTCTCGGGCCAGAAGCGGACCTGGCCCGAGCGCACCACCTCGATCGCCGGCTTGACCAACTCGTCCATGCGCATGAACCACTGGAGCGAGATCAGCGGCTCGATCCGCTCGCCCGAGCGTTGCGAGAACGGGACTTCGTGCGTGTATGGCTCGGTACGGGCGATCAGGCCCTGCTCGCGCAGCTCGGCCACCACCGCCTCACGCGCCTCCTCGACGGTCATCCCGCGGAAGCGCTCAGGCGCCTCGTCGGTCAGGCGGGCGTCCTCGCCGATCACGCTGATCTGCGCGAGGCCGTGGCGGCGGCCGATCTCGAAGTCGTTCGGGTCGTGGCCGGGAGTGATCTTGAGCGCGCCGGTCCCGAAGTCGGGCTTGACGTACTCGTCGGCGATGATCTTGAGCTTGCGCCCGACCAGGGGCAGGATCGCCTTCTCCCCCACCAGCCGGCGGTAGCGCTCGTCGTCGGGATGGACCGCGATCGCGACGTCGGCAAGCATCGTCTCCGGGCGCACCGTGGCCACGGTCACCGAGCCCGAGCCGGCCGCCAGCGGGTAGTCGATGTAGTAGAGCGTGTCGGTGACGTGGTGCTCCTCCACCTCGAGGTCGGAGATCGCGGACCGCTGCCCCGGGTCCCAGTTGACCATGTAGCGGTCGCGGTAGATGTAACCCTTCTCGTACAGGTCGACAAACACCGTCTGGACCGCGACCGCGTAGGCCTCGTCCAAGGTGAAGCGTTCGTCCTCGTAGTCCAGCGAGGCGCCCAGGCGCTTGAGCTGGGAGATGATCTCGCCGCCGTAGTCCGCGCGCCAGCGCCACACGCGCTCCACGAACGCCTCGCGCCCGAGCTGCTCGCGGCTCGAGCCCTCGGCCACCACCGCTCGCTCCACCTGGATCTGGGTGGCGATCCCGGCGTGGTCGGTCCCCAGGATCCACTTGGTCCGCTGGCCGCGCATCCGGTGATAGCGGATCAGGCAGTCCTGGATCGAGTTGTTCAGCGCGTGCCCCATGTGGAGCACGCCGGTCACGTTCGGCAGCGGGATCGCGATCGAGTAGTTCTCGCTCGGGTCGCCGGCCGGCTCGGGGTGGAACAGCCCGCTGGCCAGCCAGACATCAGCGATCCGCGGCTCGACCTCGGACGGGTCGTAGCGAGTCTTGGCTTCAAGCTCCGAGCGGTCAGTCATGGCGACCGCTCAGTCTAGGGAGGCTTACGCCGCTTCTTCTTCCGGGATCGGGACAGTCACGAGCGTGGGCGAGGTGCCCTTGTCGATCGTGTCCCGGGTTACTACACACTTGCGCACATCCCGTCGCGAGGGGAGCTCGAACTGGACCTCGAGCAGGACCTCCTCGATGATGGAGCGCAAGCCACGGGCACCGGTCTCGCGCTCGAGCGCCCGGTCGGCGATCGAGTGGAGCGCCTCCTCGGCGAACACCAATTCGATCCCGTCGAACTGGAAGAACCGCTGGAACTGCTTGACGAGCGCGTTGCGCGGCTCGGTGAGGATCTCCATCAGCTCGTCGCGGCTCAGCTGATGGATCGCGCTCATGACCGGAAGACGGCCGATGAACTCGGGGATCAGCCCGTACTGAATCAGGTCCTCGGGCAGGCAGTGCTCGAAGATCTCGCCGGTGTCGCGCTGCTCCTTGGACTGGATCGCCGCGCCGAAGCCCACTCCCTGGTGCCCGATCCGCCGCTCGATCACCTTGTCGAGCTGGGCGAAGGCGCCCCCGCAGATGAACAGCACGTTGGTGGTGTCGATCGACAGGAACTCCTGGTGGGGGTGCTTGCGCCCGCCCTGGGGCGGCACTGAGGCGGTCGTGCCCTCGAGGATCTTCAAGAGCGCCTGCTGGACGCCCTCGCCCGACACGTCCCGGGTGATCGAGGGGTTGTCGGCCTTGCGCGCGATCTTGTCGACCTCGTCGATGTAGATGATCCCGGTCTCGGCCTTCTTGACGTCGTAGTCGGCGGCCTGGATCAGCTTGAGCAGGATGTTCTCGACGTCCTCGCCGACGTAGCCGGCCTCGGTCAGCGCGGTTGCATCGGCGATCGCGAACGGGACATTGAGGATCTTGGCCAGGGTCTGGGCCAGCAGCGTCTTACCGCAGCCCGTCGGCCCCAGCAGCAGGATGTTCGACTTCTGCAGCTCGATGTCGTTCTCATCGGACTGCATCATCTGCACGCGCTTGTAGTGGTTGTAGACGGCGACCGACAGGCTCCGCTTGGCCTGCTCCTGGCCCACCACGTACTCGTTGAGGACGTCGTAGATCTCGCGCGGCTTCGGAAGGTTCTCGATGTCGAAGCTCGGCGGGGTGGTGAGCTCCTCGTCAATGATCTCGTTACAGAGATCGATGCACTCGTCGCAGATGTAGACGCCTGGACCGGCGATCAGCTTCTTGACCTGCCTCTGGGACTTGCCGCAGAAGCTGCACAGCAGCTGTTCGTTGGAATCGGTCGGACGTGCCATAGATTGCCCTCTCCCGGAGTTGCCTCGTGCCGCCTTATCCGAGCCCTAAGGGTAGACCCTCAGTGCTGCGAGATGACGCGGTCGATGATTCCGTACTCCTTGGCCTCCTCGGAGCTCATGAAGTAATCACGTTCGGTGTCGGCCCGGACTTTCTCAAGGTTCTGGCCGGTGTGATGAGCGATGATCTCGTCCAGGCGGCGCCGGATGTCGATGATCTCGCGGGCGTGGATCTCGATATCGGTGGCCTGCCCCTGGAAGGCCGAGGAGACTTGGTGGATCAGGATCTTGGCGTTAGGCAGCGCCATCCGCTTGCCGTGCGCCCCGCCGGCCAGGAGCAGTGCTCCCATCGACATCGCGATCCCCACGCAGATGGTCTGCACGTCTGGCTTGATGAACTGCATCGTGTCGTAGATCGCCAGCCCGGCGTAGACCGACCCTCCGGGCGAGTTGACGTAGATCGAGATGTCCTTGTCGGGATCTTCGGATTCCAGGTGCAGCAACTGGGCCACGATGAGGTTCGCGATCTGATCGTCCACCGGCGTGCCGAGGAAGATGATCCGCTCGTTGAGGAGACGGCTGTATATGTCGAAGGCGCGCTCCCCGCGAGACGTCTGTTCGACAACCATCGGTACGAGTGGGCTCATGTCCTCGCTTCTTTCGCTTCCTCGGCCGGAATCCTGCCGACTGTAGCAATCGGCCGGGTCCCGCTGGGAAGGCGGGGTCGTACTTACGTCCACTCTTGGCCGGGCCGGGGTGCGGGCCTGGGGGTCAGCTTCCCGGCGTCCAGAGCTGGCCGGAGCTCTGCGCGGCGGGGTCGGCGGGATCGCCCTTGCCGGGGGTCCACAGCTTGTCTCGCGCCTTCGCCTGCTCGACGCTGATCGGCTTGGCCTCAGCCACCAGCATCTCGATCGCCTGCCGGATGGCGACCTCCTGGCGAAGCCGATCAAGGCGTCCGGTCGAGCGCAGCCGCTCGAACAACTTCTCAACCTTGGTGCCCTGGCGCTCGGCGGTGGGCTCGAGTGCCTCGCGGACCTGATCGTCGGTCGACTCGATGTTTTCGGCCTCGACGATCGCGGCGAGGACGGCCTCGCGCTTGAGCGCCGCGGCCGCCTCGGGCTCGGCCTCGTGAGCGAGCGTCTCCTCGTCCCGGTCGGAGATCCGCAGGTAAGTCTCCTTGGAGATGCCCTGGCGGGCCAGCGCCCCGAAGGTGTCCTCGAGCAACTCGTGTGCGCGCGCGTGAACCAACCTGCCGGGCACCTCCACCTCGGCCCCGGCCACCGCCGCCTCCACCACGGCGTCCTCGAACTCGCGTTCGATCGTCCGCTCGTCGAACTTGCCCAGCCGCTCGGCGATGTCCTCGCGGAGCTCGGCCAGCGTGTCGAACCCGGCCGCCTCGGAGGCGAAGTCATCGTCGAGCTCGGGCAGGCGCTTCTCCTTGACCTCGTTGACGGTGACGGCGAACTGCGCCTCCCTGCCCGCCAGCTCCTCAGCCGGATAGTCCTCGGGGAAGGTGATTGTCACGGTGCGCTCGTCGCCGGCGCTGGCCCCGATCAGCTGCTCCTCGAATCCGGGGACGAGTCGGCCTGAGCCGAGCTCGAGCAACTGGTCTCGCCCTGCCCCACCCGCGAACTCCTCGCCGTCGACGGTGCCGAGGTAGTCGATCACAACGTGGTCCCCGTTCTCGGCGGGGCGATCGACCGTCTCGAGGGTCGCCATGCGGTCGCGCAGCGCCGCGATCTCCTGATCGATCTGCGACTCCTCGACGTGAGGTTCCCGCCGCCCCACCTCGAGTCCCTTGTATTCGCCGAGCTTGGCCGCCGGGCGCACGCCGATCTCGATCGAGAATTGGAGCGGCTCTCCCTCCGCGGGAAGCTCTGGGGGAACGTCCAGGTCGGGCTCGCCGACGGGTGCGATCCCGGCCCCGTCGATCGCATCCGTGTACCACGTGCCGAGCGAGCTGCGCAGGGCCTCGTCGAGCACCGCCTCGCGTCCCAACCGGCGGATGACGACGGTCGCCGGCACCTTGCCCTTACGGAACCCGGGCACGCGCAACTGGCGGCCGAGCTCGCGCGCGGCCTCCTGAACGCGCCGTTCGACCTCCTCGGGCGCAACCTGCGCCTGCACGCGCACGCGTGATTCCGGCAGCTCGGTGACGGTGGTAGTGACGCTATCGGCCATCGTGATTTGCGAGACGATAGCTTGGCAGCGTGATTTCCCGGCTCTCAGGGCGGTTGATGACGGGGCCGGTGGCGTTCTTCGTCGCCGGAGTCTTCGACGTCAGCTTGCTTCTGGTCGCGTACGCGCGATGGCGCCTGAGCCGGCGGCGAGGGCCTACTCGCCCATCGTGACCGACCCGACGGGACCGCCGGTGCGGCTCGTGCCACGCAGCAAGGAGCGGATTTCGCGTAGCGCCACCGGCAGCGTGGTGTTGTCGTAGATGCGCGACGCGCGGATCTCGGCGACCATCCCGAGCGCGCGCTCGAGCGCCTCGGCGTTGCTCTCCGACCACGCCTCGATCGCCGCCTGGGCGTCGACCGCGGGGTGGGCGGGATCCAAATCATTGCCGGCGTCGAGCACCTTGCGCGTCAGCTCCCGGTAGAGGTTGAACAGGTCGTCGCGCATCGAGGCGCGGGCCAACGCCTGCCAGCGGTTGGCTCGGGGGAGGTCGATGATCCGGTCGCGCAGCCAGTTGAGGTCCAGGCGCGAGCCCACGCGGAAGTAGACCTCGAGCACGTCGACGGGGTTGCGCTCGGTCGTCGCCGTCACTTCGACGATGTCGAAGAGCGCGAGCATCGACGGCATCCCGGCAGCGCGCCGGGCCAGCTCGGCGGGCACGCCGGCATCTTGGAGCTGGGCCGCCCGCGCGTCGAAGGCCTCGCGATCCGCGCCCTCGAGCGCGTCGGGCAGCGCCCCCGCCAGCAGCTCGGCACCGGGGCGAAAGCGCCGGATCGTCTGCGCCACGCTCACCTGGTAGGGATTGGCGCGCACCAGCCACCGGGTAGCGCGCTCGACCAGCCGCCGACCCTCGATCAGCATCTCGAGCTGGGTCTGTGCCGAGACCTGGTTATCAAGCGCCTCGACCTGCTCCCAGAACGACCGCATGTCGAGCACCTCGCGGGCCGTTGCGTAGGCCCGCGCCAGGACCGCCGGCAGCGCCCCGGTTTCCTCGAGCAGGCGGAAGGCGAACGTGGTGCCGGCCCGGTCGACCAGCTGGTTGGCCACCACCGTGGCGATGATCTCGCGCTTCAGGCGGTGGCGGCGCATCTGCTCGGCGTAGCGTTCGGGCAGCGGCGGCGGGAAGTAGCGCTCGAGGTCGTGCGCAAGGAAGCCGTCCTCGGGCAGGTCGGAGTCGAGCAGCTGCCGGTATAGATGGATTTTGATGTAGGCCATCACTACGGCGAGCTCGGGCGCGACCAGCCCCTGGTGGGCCGCCTTGCGCTCGTCGATCGCGTCGTCTGAGGGCAGGAACTCAAGCTTGCGGTTCAGGCCGGCGTTCTGCTCCAGGAAGCGAATCAGGCGCGCATGCACGTCGACCATCGCCGGGGCCTGGACCAGCGCCAGACTGATCGCCTGGGTCTGCGTGTAGCTGCCGTCCAGGACCTGCTGGCCGACCGCCTCGGTCATCTCGTGGAGCAGCTCGTTGCGCTGCTTGGTCGTCATGTCGCCGTCGGCGACCAGGCCGTCGAGCAGGATCTTGATGTTGACCTCGTGATCGGAGGTGTTGACCCCGGCGGCGTTGTCGATCGCGTCGGTGTTGATCCGCCCGTGGTGGGCGGGACTTCCATCTTTTGGGCCGCCGCTCAGCGCGTACTCGATGCGGGCGCGCTGGGTGAGGCCGAGGTTGCCTCCCTCCCCCACCACCCGGCAGCGCAGCTCGCGCGCGTCGACGCGCAGCGGATCGTTGGCCTTGTCGCCCACGTCGCCCTGCGACTCCGTCGAGGCCTTGACGTAAGTGCCGATGCCGCCGTTATAAAGCAGGTCGACGGGGGCCCTCAGGATCGCCTGGATGAGTTCGTTGGGGGCGAGCTTGTCCGCCTCGATGGCGAGAGCCTCCTGGACCTGGGGGGAGAGCTTGATCGACTTTGCCTGGCGCGAGTAGACGCCCCCGCCCTCGGAGATGAGCGACTCGTCGTAGTCGCTCCAGCTCGAGCGCTCGAGCTCGAACAGCCGCGCGCGTTCCGCGTAGCTGGTCTCCGGATTCGGATCGGGATCCAGGAACACGTGCAGGTGGTTGAACGCGCCGATCAACCGGGTGTGGCGCGAGAGGAGCATGCCGTTGCCGAACACGTCGCCGGACATATCGCCGATTCCGACCGCCGTGAAGTCGGTGGTCTGAACGTCGACGCCCAGCTCACGGAAGTGGCGCTTGACCGATTCCCACGCGCCCCGTGCGGTGATGCCCATCTGCTTGTGATCGTAGCCCTGCGAGCCGCCCGAGGCGAATGCGTCACCCAGCCAGAAGTTGTAATCGGCCGATATGCCGTTGGCGATGTCGGAGAAGGTCGCCGTCCCCTTGTCGGCCGCCACGACCAGGTACGGATCGTCGTCGTCGTAGCGGACCACCCGCGTGGGTGGGACGACCTTGCCAGCGACGATGTTGTCGGTGATGTCGAGCATCCCCGACAGGAACGTCTTGTAACAGGCGATCGCCTCGTTTTGCAGGGCCTCACGGCCGCCCTCGGCCGGAGGCCGCTTGAGCACGAAGCCACCCTTGGCGCCGAACGGCACGATCAGGGCGTTCTTGACCGCCTGGGCCTTCATCAGCCCGAGGACCTCGGTCCGGAAGTCCTCGCGGCGGTCCGACCAGCGGATCCCGCCACGCGCTACCTTGCCGCCGCGCAGGTGGACCGCCTCGACCCGCGGCGAGTAGACGAAGATCTCGAACTGAGGCCGCGGCAGGGGCAGGATCGAAAGCTGCCCGGAGTCGAGCTTGAACGACAGATACGGGTGGGGGTTGCCGTCCGAGCCGGTCTGGAAGGCGTTGGTGCGGATGATCGAGCGCACGACCGATAGGAAGCTGCGCAGGATGCGGTCCTCGTCGAGGCTTGGAACCGCGTCGAGCGCCTCGTCGATCTCGGTCGCGATCCGCTCGGCCAGCTCGCTCTCGGCGTTGTCCGGATCCAGCCGCGCGTTGAACAGCTCGACCAGGAGCCGGGCGATGTCGGGATGCCCGGTCAGCGTGCGCTGCATGTAGGCGTCCGAGAAACCGATCCCGGCCTGGCGCAGATACTTGGCGATCGCGCGAATGATCGATACCTGCCGGCCGGTGAGCGTGGCTCCCAGCACGAGCCCGTTGAGGCCGTCGTCCTCGAGTTCGCCGCGCCACACCCCGAGGAACGCGTCGTGGAGCAGGTCGCGGACGCGTTCGGTGTTCGCGGGATCGGCCTGGAGGCCGAAGTCGTAGATCCACGCCGGATCGCGGTCGGCCGCCGTGATCTCGTACGGCCGCTCGTCGGCCACCTTCGCGCCGAGGTGCTCGAGCGTGGGCAGAACGTCCGACAGGAGCAGCCCGCCGGCGCTGAACAGCTTGAGGCGCACGATCCCGTCGGGCGCCTCGAGCGGCCGGTAGAGACTGGTGATCGGCTCATCGGTGCACGCGAGCTCCTCGATCCGGTTGATGTCGGCGACGGCGGAGCGCGCGACCCAGTCGGCCTGATAGCCGGGTGGAAAGGCCCGCTCGTAGCGCCGGAACAGCTTGTTGCCTTCCTCCTCGCCGTGTTCCTCGAGCAGCACGTCGCGCAGGTCGTCGGTCCACGCCCGCACCGCCTGCACGAGCCGCGCCTCGATCGTGGCCACGTCGTAGTCGCCGGGGGGTCCCTCGGCGCAGCGGATGATGTAGTGCACGCGCGCGAGGCGCGACTCGCTCAGCTGCAGCGTCCAGTCGAGCGCGACGCCTCCCAGCGCGTCGAGCAGGATCCGGCCCACGCGTTCCCGGTTCTCGGTGTTGAAGCGATCGCGCGGGATGCACACCAGGCACTCCACGAATCGATCGAGCGGGTCGCGCCACGTGAAAAGGCGCAGGCGCTGGCGCTCGCCCAGCCCGAGGATCCCGATCGCCACGTGGAACAGGTCCTCGGTCTCCATCTGGAACAGCGAGTCGCGGGGATAGGACTCGAGGATCTCCAGCAGGGCCTTGCGGTCGTGGCTGGCCGGGGGGAAGCCGGCGTGCGACAACACGCCCTCCACGTTCCCGCGGATGATCGGGATTGAGCGCGGGCTGGCCTTGTACGCGCGGGTGGTGTAGAGCCCGAGGAAGCGGCGCTCGCCGACGACGCGTCCTTCCTGGTCGTAGCGCTTGACCCCGATGTAGTCGAGGTAGGCGGGCCGGTGGACGGGCGAGGCCGAGTTGGCCTTGGTCAGTAGAAGGATCTTGGGCCCGCGGCCGAATGCCGCCGCCTTGGGGCTCAGCCGCTTGGGCGGCTTGCTCGAACTGCCTCTGAGGATCCCCAGGCCCGAGCCGTCCAGCGCCGCCAGGACCGCCTCGTCTCCGTCTTCGGTGAGGTTGTAGTCCCGGTAGCCGAGGAACGTGAAGTTGTCGTCGGCCAGCCAGGTGAGGAAGGCCTTGGTCTCCTCGACGACCGCGGCGTCGATGCCGGTGGGCGGGTTCCCGTCGAGCTCGTCGGCGAGGGCCTGGGTGCGGCCACGCATCTGCTGCCAGTCCTCAACCGCGGCGCGGACCTGGTCGAGGACCCGCTCGACGCTGCGGTGCAGCTCGTCGAGCTTGCCGAGGTCGTGCTCGCGCCCCACCTCGGCGTGCAGGATCGACTCGGCGACCGCGTCCTCGGCCTCGGCGTCCGGCTCGAGCACCTCGATGATGTGGCCGGACGCGTCGCGCCGGATCCGCATCACCGGGTGAATGACCAGGTGGATCCCGTACCCCCTGCGGTTGAGGTCCATCGTCACCGAGTCGACGATGAACGGCATGTCGTCGGAGACGATCTCGATCACCGTGTGCGGCGACTGCCACCCGTGCTGCTCGAACACCGGGTTGTAGACCCTGACCTTGGCCTCGCCCGGGGCGCGCTGCTGGGCCAGGTTCCAGTGCGCCACCGCGGCGCCGTACAGGTCCAGCGGATTGCGATCCGCCAGATCCTCGGCGGGAACCCACTGGTAGTACTGGCGGACGAACGCCTCACACGGCGTCGCCTGGTCCGACGGGAGCCGCTCCCGCACCCGTTCGCAGACTGTGTCGATCAGCTCGGACTCGAGCTCAGCCCCCTTTACCGCCATTTCGAGACCTCCTCGCTTATGCGCTCCTCATCCCAGAAGAAATCCGCCTCTTTACTGAGCCTACTCCGGGCCGGAGGCCAGTGCATGCGGTGAATCCTGGCCGTCGTCGTTGCATTCATCCGACCGTTAGGCGAACATACGTTCGCATGACCAGCGACGGCAATCCCTACGCGCGCTTCCGCCGGGCTCTCCAGACCGGAAACGAGACGCTCGTGGTCGCCGCCGCCCGTGAGCTGCCACAGGTGGCCTTGCACGACGCGCTCCGGATCTGCCTCGTTTTGCGGGGCGGGGATCCGGCTCGCTATGAGCGGGCGGCCGTGCGCTGGCTGGGGCGCTTCGCGTTGGAGGCACGGGGCGTGACGATCGACGACCTCCGGCTCGCGGCCGAGGCGCTCGATGCCCTACCGGAGGCCGCCGCCGAGGCGATGGAGCGGCTCCAGCGGCTGTGCCTGGCCCGCGGGGTCGCGTAGCCGGCGCTTTGCTTCGAACCGGAACCCGCGAGACCACGCCCCCGGGCATCCCCCAACTCGGCTGGGATCCCCCACGGCCCCGATCCGACCTGCAAAACCGCGCATGCCGGCCGCATCCCCGGCCCCCCCGCGCGGAAATGCATCTGCCAGCTGCATTTCCGCGCACGGCTCCGCATAACCTCGCGAGACGAGCGGTTTTGCAGGGTCGGTAGCGTGACCCCGTGCTCCCCGACTGGCCCGCCGGCACGGTCACGATCCTCGCCACCGCCGGCGACGCTCCCCACGCGATCCCCGTGTCCGCCGCTGTCCGGGCCGGTCCGCGTCATGCCCTACTCGGCCTCGCCGCCGGGCGGAGTTCACTTCAGCGGCTGCGGGCCGATCCGCGGGTGGCGCTCACCATCGTTGCCTACTCCGTCGCCGTGACCGCGCACGGCCGCGCACGCGTGCTCGACGAGCCGCTGGTCGAGGGCGTCGTGGCCGTCGAGGTCGAGGTCGACGACGTGCAGAACCACGACCGGCCGACGTTCTCGCTCGAGTCTGGAGTTCGCTGGCGCTGGACCGAGCCCGAGGCCCAGCAGCGCGACGCCGAGGTGCAGGCGGCGTTGGCGCGTCTTGTCGTCAATCGGGCAGCAGCGGTACCACCACCCCCGGGTCGCGGCCGACCAGCACCCCACGCGTGATCGCGGCCGAACCGAAGCGGTCACGCACCCGGTCGACGACCGTGTCCAGATCGCGCACGCGGTCGAACGGCAGCACCAGCTGAACCGCGCCGGCGTCGGACAGGTTGGTCAGCGCGATCCCCAGCAGCGTCAGGCCGCGCCGCTCGATCATCGGCCGCGAGGCCCGGAGCAGTCCGGTGGCGGCGTGCAAGATGGCCGGCGTCTGGTCGGTCGCCTCTTGCAGCGAATAGGACCGGGTGGCGCGCGAGAAGTCCTCGAAGCGCATTCGCAGCACCACCGTCCGACACACCCGCTTGGCCGCCCGCAACCTCCGTGACGTGCGATCGACCAGCGCGATCAGCACTCCGGCGAGTTCCTGTGGGGAGCGGCGGCGGCGCCCGAGCGCGCGCTGGGCGCCGATCGACCGGCGGCGCTGGCGCCTCTGCACCGGACGCGGATCGTAGTTGTGCGCAAGGGCGTGCAGGTGACGACCCGACGCCCGGCCGAGCATCAATACGAGCTCGCGTTCGGCCAGCATCGCCACCTGGCCGACGGTGGTGATGCCGCGCTCGTGGAGCTTGGCGCCGGTGACCCGCCCGACGCCCCAGAGCGCCTCCACGGGCAGCGGATGCAGGAAGTCGAGCTCGCGTTCCGGTTCGACCACCAGCAGCCCGTCCGGCTTGGCCACCGCGCTCGCCACCTTGGCTAGAAACTTGGTCCGCGCGACACCGACCGTGATCGGCAGACCGACCTCATCACGCACCCGCCGGCGCAGCCGGGCGGCGATCTCGACCGGCGTTCCGGCGATGTGATCGAGGCCGCGGACGTCGAGGAACGCCTCGTCGATCGACAGTCCCTCGACCAGCGGCGCGGTGTCCTCGAACACGGCGAAGACGGCCTTGCTCGCCTCCGAGTAGGCCGACATCCTGGGCGAGACCACGACCGCGTCAGGACATAGGCGCCGCGCGGACCGGCCTCCCATCGCCGTGCGGACCCCGCGCGCCTTCGCCTCGTAGCTCGCGGCCAGCACCACGCCGGCCCCGACGATCACGGGCCGGCCGCGCAGCCGCGGCTCGTCGCGCTGCTCGACCGACGCGTAGAACGAGTCGAGGTCAGCGTGGAGAATCGTCGCCGCTCCTGGCACGAACACATGTTCGTACCAGGAGCGGACGGACAGATTCAGTTAGCGGGCGTTATCGCCCCAGCCCCAGCCCCAGCCCGAACTCGTCGACGTGCCCGGCGTGAACGAGATGCCGCGGAGCACCTCGCCGGCGCGGGCCGTCTTGAGCGTGCGGAAGTACTCAGTGCCCGGGTTCGTGGCATTGAGCCAATCCGTGATCTCCACGAGCTTGTTCGGATCGGCGCCCTGATCGCCGCTACCGCTGACCGTGGAGGTGGTCGCCCAGATCGTCACTGTGCCGTTCCGGTTCACGCGCCCGGTCAGGTGACGCAGACCGTCCGTGGCCGGCGCCCACGGCAGCCCGGTGCCCGGGTCCGACGGTCCGGTGCCCGAGTTGATGCCGGTCGGGTAACCCGGCACCGTGTAAGGCTGACCGAGGTCGAGCCCGTTCTGGAGCGTGTAGGCGAGGTTCCACTGCCCGCCCTCGAACACCCACTTCTCGAGCCCGGCGTTCGGCTGCGCAGCCGCCGTCGAGTTCGTGTACTGGCCGGTCGCGGTCGAGTACGTGTTGTCGCCGCTGCCCTCGTCGGCGACGTACAGCGTGTGGTCGTTCGCGAACCACATCCCGAACGGGAAGTTCGTCGGGCTGTTCGCGGCGAGGTTGGTCGGGAAGCCCTTGAGGATGCACATGTTCGTGGGCTGAAGGCCGAAGCCTTTGTACAACTTGCTCGTGGTCGGCGTGAGACCCGGCGCGGAGGTCGGCAGCTGAGCACCCGCCGCGGGCAATCCAACACCGTTCGGGCACGTACCGCCGACGGTGTCGACGTAGTACACGGTGTTGACGCCGTTGCTGCCGCTGCCCTTCGTGTAGTAGACGACGTTGTCGTGGATCGCGATCCCGCGGTAGTTGTTGTCCTTGGTCGCCTTGTCGCCCTTGTCGCCAAGCTGGGTGATGTTGAAGCTCCCGAGCGGGGTCGGCTGGCCGGGGTTCTGGTCGGCCTCGGGCAGCGACGACGGCGTGAGGATCTGCGCACCCGTCGAGCTCGACGACACCGGCCGGCGGCGAGCTGCTCTGGCCGGCGTTGCCCGCCGTGTACAGCAGATCCTGGCCGTTCTCGTCGTTCGTGATCGCGGCCCGGCCGTTGTCACCGCTGTAGGCGTTCGTCTCCGTGAACGTCCAGTGGCCCCACCGATCGAGCTGCGCGACGACCCTATAGAACGGGCCGACATCGCCGTTGCCCGGGTCGATCACACCAGGCGTGTTCGCGTTGGAGACGTCGATCTGGGCCGGCGTCGAGGCGTAGCCGACGAACGACAGGTACTTGCCCTCGGGGCTCAGGTTCAGCGCCAGTTCGGACTTCGAGGAGAAGCTCGTTACGAACTGGTTGTCCGGCACGGGAATCGTTCCGATGTGCTGACCCCATGGGGTGAGCTCATCGAGGAAGACCGGCGAGGTGATGCCGAAGAACGGATCGACGCTGTCGTTGTTGAACGAGAACGGATACATCCCGTCCGCCACCGCGGTGGCGCACGGCGTTGCGGTGTTGCATTCGGGCGGCAGCTGTGTGACGCCGGCCTGGATGTCAGGCGTCGCGTATTCGCTCGTCGCCAGCAGCAGGTTGCCCGGGATGAGTGGCGCCCCGTGGTGGCCGTGGCCCCACTGGTCCGCCATCGCCGGCGAAGCTGCGACGCAGAGCGCGACCGCGCACCCCGCGCCCGCGAGCAGCGGGCGACCGTGTTGAATCAGCGCGTGTCGTACGCGCTCGGACAGGATTGACAAGGGCTCCTCCTTGTTAGGTCGACTTAGCGCGCCCCCGGCGCGGCGGCAACGCTAACCCCGCAGATGTCATAACCCTGTGACTATCCGGTTATCGGAGCGAGCCGATCTCTGAGAACTTTCACATATTCGAGGGCCATTCCTAGGGCGACGAAACCGACCTCGGCGCGGCGCGCCGAGCGCCTGAGCGCCCGAGCCCTGGGACGAGCCACGCTCGCGCGCCAGCTGCTGCTCGAGCGCGCCCCGAGCCTGACGGCGCTCGAGGCGATCGAGCGACTCGTGGGCATGCAGGGCCAAGCGCCCCACGCGCCGTACGTCGGCCTATGGACACGACTCGAGAAATTCCAGCCCGAGCAGCTGTCCGGGTTGATCGCCTCGCGCGAGGCGGTTCGTGCGCCTCTGATGCGCGCCACCATCCACCTGGTCAGCGCCCGCGACTTTCTGAGTCTCCGTCCGGCAGTCCAGCCGGTGCTCGAGCGCAGCTTCGCCGGCTCCCCGTTCGACGTCTCGGGCGCGGACACCGCTGAGCTGCTCGAGGCCGGGCGAGCGTTCCTGTCCGAGCGCCCGTCCACGCGCCCCGAACTCGGTGCCGCGCTCGCCGAGGCCTGGCCGGACGTCGACTCGGCGTCGCTGGCCCAGGCGGTCACGTACCAGGTCCCGCTCGTCCAGGTGACGCCGCGAGGAGTGTGGGGCAGCGGCGGAGCGGCGCGCTGGACGACCGTCGAGGCCTGGCTCGGCCGACCGCTCGACGCGGGCGCTTCGCTCGAGACGCTCATGCGGCGATACCTCGCCGCCTTCGGTCCGGCGACGGTCAGAGACATGCAGAGCTGGTCCGGGCTGACCCGGCTGGCCGAGGTCGCCGAACGTCTGCGCCCACGCCTGCGGGTCTTCCGCGACGAGCACGGTGCCGAGCTGCTGGATCTGCCCGACGCTCCCCGACCCGATCCGGAGACGCCGGCGCCCCCGCGATTCCTGCCCGAGTACGACAACCTGCTGCTCTCGCACGCCGACCGCGCGCGGTTCATCCCCGCTGGTGGGCGCGTCCCGCTGCCGCCCGGACCAGGTGCGCGGTCAGGCACGCTGCTCGAGGACGGAGTCCTGAGCGCGACCTGGAGGATCACGATCAGCCGTCGCGAAGCCGCGCTGCTGGAGGTCGCCCCGTTCCGGTCCCTCCGGACGCGAAAGGCGGTCGCAGCCGAAGGCGAGCGGCTGCTTCGCTTCGTCGCGCCCGACGTCGAACACCGCGACGTCCGTTTCGCCGCGCGATCAGGCTGACCGGGAGACGGCGCGGAGCTCGTCGGCACCCGCGGGGCCGCAGCTCACACACCGGGCCGTCCACCCGAGTGGCAGTACCTGGACCACGAGCTTGCGCCCGCAGCGGGTGCAAAAGCGAGGCGGATCGGTGTGCCCCCGCCGGGCGAGGCATCGGTCGTGGCCGGGGTCGGCGGACGGTCGGCCACACCCGTCGCAGTACGGGAAGGCCCCGGACTCGCTCAGAGCGTCTCCGACAGCGTCTTGATCGGCATCGACAGCTCGGCCAGGAGGTCGAGGTCCTCTTCCGGCGACCGGCCCAGCGTCGTCAGGTAGTTACCGACGATCACCGCGTTGATTCCGCCGAGCATTCCGCCCCGGGTGCCCAGATCTCCGAGAGTGAGCTCGCGTCCCCCGGCGAACCGCAGGACGGTGCGCGGGAGAGCTAGCCGGAACGCGGCGATCGCGCGCAACGCGTCCGGTGACTCGACGACCGGAAGATCGGCGAATGGGGTTCCGGGGCGCGGATCCAGGAAGTTGAGGGGCACCTCATCGGGCGCTATCGCCCCCAGCTGGCCGGCGAATTCGGCGCGCTGCACAAGGGTCTCGCCCATCCCGATGATGCCGCCGCAGCACACCTCCATACCCAGCTCGCGCACCAGCTCGAGCGTCTCCATCCGCTCCTCCCACGTGTGGGTGGTGACGACGGCCGGGAAGTGCGACCGAGCGGTTTCGAGGTTGTGGTTGTAGCGGTGCACGCCGAGCTCCGCGAGCTCCTCGGCCTGCGCCCGGGTAAGGATCCCCAGCGAGCACGCGATGTTGATCTCCACCTCGGCGGTGATCGCCGCCACCGCGTCGCGCACCTGCGCCATCAGCCGCTCGTCAGGCCCGCGGACCGCGGCCACGAGGCAGAACTCCGTCGCACCCGTCGCCGCCGTCTGATGCGCGGCGGTCACGAGCGCGGGGATATCGAGCCGCACCGCGCGGACGGGCGTGTGGAACCGCCCGGACTGCGAGCAGAAGTGGCAGTCCTCCGGGCAGCCGCCCGTCTTGATCGACACGATCCCTTCCACTTCCACCGCGGGACCGCACCACCGCATCCGTACTTCGTGGGCGAGGGCGAGCGCCTCCGGCACGTGGTCATCAGCCAGCTCGAGCACGGCCAGTGCCTGGGACTCGTCGAGCGGCACTCCGTCCTGGAGCACCTGCTCGCGGGCTATGGCGAGGATTTCGTTCACGGGCGGTGTCCTGTCATCGCCGCGCATTCTTACCGAGTGCGATCGCCGACGCCAGCAAGTGGCCTTGGTTGTCGGCTGGGTGGGGGTCGGGATATGCTGCGCGCACCGCGAGCCGGGCTCGCATGCGTGGGGCATACATCGGCGCCGACGGGCGCCAGAGAGGATGTGATGATGAGGTCGTTGCCTTCTGTTCACCGACCAGGTCGGCGGATCCTGGCCGTGCTCGTTTCGGCGGCCACGCTTGCGCTCGTGGCGGTCAGCGCCGCGATGGCTCCCGCGGCCGTGGCCGCGGTCCGGGTGGTCCCGTTTGCTCCGGGGCACATCTTGGCTGCGGGCCGGATGGCGCAGCCGCCGACAACGGCGGACTGCGAGACGGACTTCGGTATCGCCTGCTACCAGGCGTTCCAGCTCCAGCGGGCCTACAACCTGGCCCCGCTGTTTTCCCGGGGGATCGAGGGCCGGGGCGAGACGATCGTGATCGTCGATGCCTTTGGCTCCCCGTCGATCGCCTCCGACCTGCAGACCTTCGATTCGCAGATGGGCCTGCCCAACCCGCCCTCATTCCGCGTGATCACGCCCGAGGGCCCGATCACCACCACCCCCACGACCTGCACGTCGAGTTACAACCCGACTGGCCCGGATGAGTGCTCTGACTACTTCGGCTGGACGGACGAGACGAGCCTTGACGTCGAGTGGTCGCACGTGATGGCCCCGCAGGCCAACATCCTTCTGGTCGAGACCCCGATGACCGAGACCGAGGGCATCTACGGGTTCCCGCAGATCGTGGCGGCCGAGAACTACGTCGTCGACCACCATCTGGGCGACGTGATCACCCAGAGCTTCGGCGCCGCCGAGCCGACGTTCTCCAGCCCGGGCCAGATCTTCTCGCTGCGCTCCGCGTACATCAACGCTGCGTTGCACGGCGTGACGGTCCTGGCGGCGAGCGGCGACCAGGGGTCGACCGATTACTTCTGCAGCCCGACCTCGGGCTGCGCGGACCCGGACAACGTGTTCTGCTGCTTCTCGAGCAGGGCGATTGACTGGCCGTCGTCCGACCCGCTGGTCACGGGGGTGGGCGGCACCCAGCTCCACCTCAACGCGCAGGGCAACCGGACCGCTCCCGACAGCGTCTGGAACGACCTCAGCTCCACGGTCGGGGTGCCGGGGCCCGTGTACACCTGGGGGTCGAGCGGCGGAGGCCACTCCACGGTCTTCTCGCGCCCGTTCTTCCAGGACGGAACGGCAGGGATCTTCGGTGGCAGCCGGAGCACGCCTGACATCGCGATGAGCGCCGCGGTCAATGGGGCGGTCGACTTCTACGACTCGACCGACCCAGAGGTCGCCGGCTGGGGAATCGTGGGCGGCACGAGCGAAGCGTCTCCGCTGTTCTCCGGCGTCGTGGCGCTGGCCGACCAGGACGCCGGGCACAGGCTCGGCGACCTGAACCCGGCCCTGTACGCCCTGAACCACAGCAGAGTCCCCGATGGCATCGTGCCGATCTCACAGGGCAACAACAGCTACACGTTCTGCCCTGTTGCTGACACCAACAGCGACGACTCGTGCGCGTCGAGCTCCGACCTGGTCACGGTGCCGGGCTTCAACGCCAACGGCGGGTACAACGACGCGACTGGGTTGGGCACTGTCGACGCTGCCGAATTCGTTCCGGCGCTCGCCCGCTTCGGGAGCTTCGGAAGGTAGATAGAGCTGGATCCCGACCGGCGCAACCGGTCGGCGAGCCGGAGGGGCGTCCTAGTGCCGCCCCTCCGGCTTGGTGCTGACGGGACGCTCCAGAGTTGCGCCAGGGAGCAACGATCAGTCAGCGCCGCTCGGCCGTGCCTCCCCCCGTGGCGGCGTCAGAGGTCTCACTCGACGCGGAACCAACGCGTGATGCGCACCTTGTCAAGCGTGCGCGTGCAGTCACCGGTCGCCTTGCCGTTGACTCGACGAGCGCTCATGACGACACCAACGCGGGGTTGCGTCAGCAGGATCGAGACCTTGCCAGCCTGGCTCTTTGGCTGGACCGTCGACCTCGGCCGGTTGCTCACCGCCGCCGCCGCTGGTGAGCACGGCGGCTGAGGTGCGTGCTCGAGCGACCGGTCCTGTCTGAGGATCCTGAGCTGCAGATCCTTGAGGGCAGGTCCCGGTTCGAGACCGAGGTCGCGGGCGAACTGCACGCGAACACGCTCGTATGACTCGAGCGCGTCAACCTGGCGCCCGCAGCGGTAAAGCGCCAGCATCAGCTGCCAGGCGAATCGCTCCCATGTGGGATGCGTCAGCGTTAGGGCCTCCAACTCGCTGACCAGATCTTGGTGTCGGCCGATCTCAAGGTCCGCGGCGATCCGCGTCTCGAGCGCCGACAGCTGGAGCTCCTCGAGGTGCCGGATGTCGGATTGCGTGAAGTCCTCGAACGCGACGTCCGCGAGTGCCGGACCGCGCCACAGCTTCAGCGCGGATCCGGCCGCCTCTGCGGCCAGCCACGGTGCGCCGTCTGCCAGCGCCCGCCGGGCCTCCAGCACGCGCGTCTCGAAGATTTCGGCGTCCAATGTGCCGGGCTGCAGCGACAGCATGTAACGCGCGTGACCCCAAACCGCGTCAATGAGCGCGTCACTCGACACCGCGCGGTTGGCGTGCAGGACGAGAAACGCCAACGCCGACACCTGCCGCGGGCCGCCGAGCGGAAGCCGCTCCTCGCCGCTGCAGACCTCAACCGGACCCAGGATCCGGATGGCGCCGGCGAGGGCGGAGACGGCAACGCCGGTGGCGAGCTCGACGGCGTCGGTGCTGTCCGAATACTCGGCAAACTTCGTCGCGCATTGCGCGCGTTGCTCTTCGCTACGCACGGACTCCACCTCCCCCGGAAAGGGAACCTCGGATGTTTCTCCCGAAAGAGAGGTAAAGCGTCCCGCTCTTATCCGAGGTTTGTTCGCTCTCGGAACAAAGTGTCCCCCGGTTGTTCTTCCGTGTCAAGTACAAATCAGAGACATGGCGGGCGATAGTAAGTCCGGACTCTTGATATAGTTCCGCGCATGGGAAGGGAGGCACCCGGATCGCTTGGATCGTTGCGGGCGCGGAACCGAGCGCGCGCGCTCGCCGTGTTGGCGCGGCGGGGAGCGGCTAGCCAAGCGGACATCGTGCGGGAGACCGGGCTGTCTCGAACGACGGTGTCGAGCCTGGTGGCCGAGCTGCTCGAGGAGTCGATAGTGGTCGAGCGGCCCGACTCTGCGCGGCCCTCGCCGTCTCCGGGCGGCGGGCGCCCAGCAACGCTATTGAGTCTCGAGCCTTCCTCTGGCGGGTTCGTCGGGATTGATTTCGGGCGGGAGATCGTGCGCGTCGGTGTGTCCGATCGCGCCGGCGAACTGTTGATGGACGCCCGAAGCGACCGGCTCGAAGTCGCGCAGCAGGCCGAACAGGCGCTGGAGGTGGCCGAGGCGATGGTCTGGCGGCTGCTCGACCAGGCCGAGCTTCAGCCAGAGCGAGTGATCAGCGCCGGGGTGGCGGTTTCTGCACCGGTGCGATCGGACGCCCCGGGGTTCGCCTCAAGGGTGATCTTTCCGAGCTGGGCTGACGTGAACGTGGCTGAGTTCTTCGGCGAGCGCCTGGGAGTGCCGGTCCACGTGGGTAACGACGCCAACCTGGGTGCGTTGGCAGAGGCCACGTTCGGGGTTGGAAGTGCCAGGCGCAACCTGTTCTACGTGATGCTGTCTGAGGGGATCGGCGGCGGGGTCATCGTCGACGGGAAGATCTATCTGGGGCAGACGGGCGCGGCGGGGGAGCTTGGTCACATCGTCGTGGACCCCGACGGCCAGATCTGCCGGTGCGGCAACCGCGGGTGCCTGGCCACGGTCGCCGGCGGGGCCGCGCTCACCGCGGCGCTTCGCCAGATCCACGGGCCGCACATGACCGTGGATGAGCTGATCGCGCTGTCCCAGGACGGGGATCCCGGCGCGGCCAGGCTGATCGCCGATGCCGGTGAAGCCGTCGGGCGTGTTCTCGCCGGCGCCTGCAGCGTGCTCGACCCCGAGCTCGTGATCATCGGTGGGGAGCTCGCGCCCGCCGGCCGGCCGCTCCTTGACAGCATCCGCCGCTCGCTCGAGCGATGGATCTCCCCCGCCTCGGGCCACTACCCGGTGGCTCTGGGCGAACTCGGCAGCAAAGCCGAGGTCCTCGGCGCGATCGCGCTCGCGATGAGCCACGCCGCCGAGGAAACCTTCGCTCTTCGAGCTCAGTCCTGAGAGCGCTCGGCCGCGAACCGCGCGCCATGAATCGGCTCCTCACCGCTGAAGACGGCGCCGAGCGCTTGGGCAGGCGGACCGACTAGGCCTCGGCTAGGGGCCCGCGTCGGCCTCTGGCGCAGCGCCTAGCTCAGTCCCCCAAGCCCGCTGCGACGTCCGCGGTCGGCGCGGCGGTGCCGTACGGCCGCGAGAGGCGCACGGCCGCGAGAAACCGATGGACACCCGAGTCCGCCCCATGCCCTCGAATCTGGAGAGATGGCAACTAGCAGGGCATTCATGAGGGTGAGCGATGGGATTCGAACCCACGACCGCCTGGGCCACAAATAGGCACCAGCGGGTTTCCATGTCCTCGGCCGACGGCGCGCCGGCACGTGACGGCACAGCTCTTAGCGGACCGCGACTTAGGTACGGGCGGCGAGGTAGCTCAATGCGCGCAGCGACGGGGGATCGACCCAGTGCAGGTCGTCCACGGCCAGCATCAATGGGGTCTGCGCGGCCAGGTTCAGCGCCAGCCAGTGGATGCCATGCAGGACGGCGAAGGTGGCGCCGGCTCGACATCAGCTCACGCCACCAACTCGAACGCGCTGCCACCAGAACCGACCTCGACGGTCCTCTCCGGCGTACCGGCTGGTCCAGCCAGCCGCCGGAGCCACGCTGTCCCTCAGCCGCAGCCAGCCATGGCGCTGTCCTTGAAACCGGCAGCGCCGACGGCGAGCGCGACGCCAGCTGCGCAATCGCAGGGCGAGCACGAGTATCGGTCGCCCCGAAAATCTCTTCCCCAAGGACGATTTGCGGAAGGGCGGCGGCCGTCTCCGCGGCGACCCCCGATTAGTTGTGGAAAGCGTCCAAAGCGCCATGACGCGCTAGCCGGAATCGAGCTAGCACCCGGCTCGTGCCGGCTGCTCCTCGCGTGGAAAACCGGGCGTCTCGCCGCCCTGCTCGAGCTCACTGCCGGGGTCGTCCGAGGCTGAAAGCCAGCGGCCGGCTCGGTCGGCCGGTTTCTTTACGCGTGCGGCGGGGCGTGGCAGACTGGCTGCGATCATGGGGCCGGCGCATCGGGTGGTAGGTGGAGCGAGCGGATGAGCTCAATTGCGGCGGACGTCGAGGGGCAGCTGCTTGAGCGGGGCGAGAGCATCTCCGCGCTGAGCGGGTTGCTGGCAAGCGTCCAGGCGGACGCGACGGGGAGGTTGGTTTGGATCGGCGGTGAGGCCGGCGTCGGCAAGACCTCGTTGCTTCGCCGCTTCTGCGAGTTTCAGCCCAAGCCGGCGCGAGCGCTGTGGGGCGGCTGCGAGCCGCTCCGAACCCCGCGTCCGCTGGGTCCCTTTCTGGATATCGCCGGCACGGTCGGCGGCGAGCTCGCGAGGCTCGTCGCCGCCGCCGCGAGGCCACACGAGGTGACGGTCACGCTGCTGGACGCGTTGCGGGGCCAGGGCCCAACCGTGCTGGTGCTCGAGGATCTTCACTGGGCCGATGAGGCGACGCTCGATGTTCTGACCCTGCTTGCGGCGCGAATTCGATCGGTGCCAGCGCTCGTGCTGGCGAGCTATCGGGATGACGAGCTCGAGCGTGGATCGGCGCTGAGGGTCCTACTGGGAGAGAAGGCCCCGCGAGCGCGACGGCTGAAAGTCGAGCGGCTGTCGCGGGCGGCGGTTGCGGAACTGGCCGAGCCGCACGGCCTGGACGCCGCAGAGCTTTACGGCCGCACCGGCGGTAACCCGTTCTTCGTCACCGAGGTGCTGGCGACGGGCGGCGAGCGGCTCCCCGTCACCGTGCGTGATGCCGTTTTGGCGCGCGCCGCTCGGGTATCCGAACCGGCACAGCGGCTGCTCGACGCGGTGGCGATCGTCCCTGGACCGGCTGAGATGTGGTTGCTCCAAGGGCTCGCCGGCGACCTGGTGCGCTGCCTCGACGAGTGCCTTGCCTCGGGCATGCTGGCTGCTTCGGGGACGGCCATCTCCTTCCGCCACGAGCTGGCCCGCTTGGCGATCGAGGAGGCGATCTCTCCCGCCCGCAGGCTGGAGCTGCATCGCGCGGCGCTGGCGGCACTGGAAGACACGGCGGATTCTGATGTGGCGCGGCTCGCTGAGCATGCCGAGGCAGCGAGCGACGCGCAGGCTGTCCTGAAATATGCTCCGGCGGCGGCGGCGCGTGCAGCCTCTGTGGGAGCGCATCGTGAGGCTGCCGCGCTCTACGCACGCGCCGTGCGCTTCGTCGATGAAGCCTCCGCCAGAGCCGGTCTTCTTGACTCGCAAGCCCGCGAGGCATATCTGACCGGAGATTTCGCGGAGGCTTTCGAGGCGTGTAGCGAGGCGCTGGTCAGCCATCGTGCGGCCGGAGCGGTGCGGAAAGAGGCGGCGTCGCTTCGGCTGCACGGGCGTCTGCTGTTGCAGCTCGGCCGCGATGAGGATGCGATCGCCGCGGGGAAGACGGCCATCGCCTTGCTCGAGACATTGCCACCGGATCGGGATCTCGCAGTGGCATACGCAAATCTGGCCGAGCTTGCGATGACGCGCGAAGATCCCGGACAGGCGAGCGCGTGGGCGCAACGCGCGCTCGAGGTCGCGCACGAGTTCGATGACAGCGAGACGGCCAGCCACGTGGACGTCTACATCGGCGCGATCGAAGCCAAGCGCGGCGACTCGGCAGGCAGCGCGAGGCTCGAACGGACGCTGGAAGCCGCGATCGACGCTGGCTTCGAGGAGGTTGCGGCAGAGGCCTTTAACTGGCTCGTGAGGGAGGCGGTTCGAGCCCGTAGTTTTGTATCAGTGGACCTTTACCTCGCGCGTGGCGTCGAGTACTGCAGCGAGCGCGATCTCGGTAACTGGCGTCAATCGCTCGTCGCAATGGGCGCGCGGGCCGATCTCGACCGGGGACGCTGGAGCGACGCGGCTGGCGGCGCCGCACGCGTGCTGCGAACCGCTCGGACGCAGGCATCGGCACCCGCGCTTGCACGTTCAGTGCTTGCGCTGGTCCGTGCTCGGCGCGGCGATCCCGGTGTGGACGAGGCCCTCGAGTTCCCCGTGGCGACACACGACGCGAGCATCGCACGCCCGCGACCCGTATCAGCCCCTCCCCCAACGAGCAAGATGTACCTCGCCGCCGCACGCGCGGAGATCGCCTGGCTCAAGGGCGAGCCGGCGGCTGTCCTCGAGGCGACCGAGGAAGCCTTCGATCTCGCGGTTCATGCGGAAGCATGGTGGGTTGTGGGCGAGCTCGCCTATTGGCGCTGGCGCGCAGGGATCCTCGAGGACGTTCCGCCCGGCGCGGCCGAGCCCTACACGCTGTCGATTCATGGCGACTGGCGCCGGGCCGCCGAGTGCTGGACTGAACTTGGCTGCCCGTACGACGCCGCGCTCGCGCTCGCCGATGGCGACGACGAAGGCGCGCTGCGCCAGGCGTTCGATCGGCTGCAGGCCCTTGGCGCCCGGCCCGCCGCAGCGATCGTCGCTCGCCGCCTGCGCGAGCGGGGAATCCGGGGCGTGCCGCGGGGGCCGCGCCCGAGCACGCGCGAGAACCCAGGCGGCCTGACGGCGCGCGAGCTCGACGTCTTGGCGCTCTTAGCCGAAGGCCTGCGCAACGCGCAGATCGCGGAGCGCCTGGTCGTGTCGGAGAAGACCGTCGATCACCACGTGTCAGCGATCCTGCGAAAGCTCGACGTGCGCACGCGCGGTGAGGCGAGCGCAGAAGCCGCGCGGCTCCGGCTGACCGGCTCGACATAAAGAGGCATCAGCGTCTGACATGGGTACATCTCCCAGCTGGACGGCTCGTACACGCGCCACGCATTCGGGTTCCTTGGCCAAGGCGACCATACGCCGAGCGGCCCCGACTGCGACCTCCTCGCGCCGCAAGCGGAGAGGCATTAATCCCTTGGCGTCAGCCGCGCGGCCTGGCGGCCGAGCAAGGGCCGCGCGCCGTCCAGGCTGCTCGCTCTCGTTTAGGACGTCCAACTCAGAAGCCAGCGACCGGTTCCGACCTCGCGCTGCGCCACGCTGTGCATGACCGCGTAAGGCAGGTAGAACCCCCGCTGGTGTGGACTACTTGCAGCGCCAGGGAACACGGTGTGTTGCGCACACGCTCGATTGCGCTCGATGGCGTGAGAAAGCCCCGGTCGATCAATCGGCCGGGGCTTTCTGTGTGTTCTGTCGCGACGGGGTTCTAGGGGAGCGGCGGGATCGTGTTGAACACGCCCCACGGGGTGTGCGCGCCTGCTCCGTAGATGCCCTGTGTCCCGACGTCAACGGGCGGCCCGATATAGGCGTCCTTGTAGAACAGGTACAGCGGCCGGCCGTTGTAGGTCACCTGATGGCTGCCGTCGGGTCTGACGATGAACCCGAGGGCATGCTGGTCAACGCCGGGCCCTGCTACGGGATGGTCTGAGGTGAGGAGCGGTGGCCAGTAAACGGCACACAGCCCCTGACAGGCGCCTTCGTGGCCCCACTCGCGACTTCTTATGTCGCCCCGCTCGTGGCCACGGCCCCGGCTCAAGGTGTAGACGGGGAAGCTCGCGTCGGGGAAGGCGCTGAAGTCATTGTTCATCGTTGCGGCCAGCACGGTCTCGTCGGGGCCAGTGCCGCCGACGGGAGCGGTCTCGAGCTGCAAGTGAGCCGGACCTGTTGCCGGTGTGCCCCGCCTGGGATCGACCAGGTACCAGATGCCTGGAGGGCTGGTCACCGGATCGTCCAAGTTGGCGCCTTGCGTATCCCCCGCCGCTTGGTCCAGGAAGAACCGGTAGAGCGGATAGCCGGCGTAGGTCACCTGCTTGACCGACGAGACGCCCGTCAGGAAGTCGAAGTCGGTGCGGGTCACTGTCCCGAGAAGCCTGGGGTTGACCCCGGGCCCCGCGATCGGAGCACCCTTGGTGAGGAGCGCCGGCCAGAGGTCACTGTCGCAAGGCGTTTTTAGGGCGTTCGCGTTGTCGCTACACGCGAACGGCGCGCCGTTTAGCGCATGGAGCTGGTCTGAGGTGAGCAGGTACAAAGAACAACCGGCGTAAGTCGCCCGAACCGACGACCAGCACCCTGCCATAGGACGTCGTCCATGCGGCCGACACGGTCGCAGGTCCGGTCGGAGCGCCCGTCACATCGTCGGAACAAGCAGGACTGCTTTGGGCGCTCGCAGGTGAGCTGAACATGAAGGGCCACGGCAACGAGGCCCAGGGTAAGCGCGGCGGCTGTGGTACGGGCTGAAACAGGCCTCGCGAGCCGCGAAACATCGTCGTCATTACGACCTCCAATCGCCTGTGTAGAAGTAGGGGTCAAGTACCTGGACCTGCGTGATCTGATCGATGGGCAGGTCGTTGCGAGCGGCGGTCTTGCGGATCGCCTCGGGCGTGGGTGCGTCATAGATGCAGAAGGTGGTGCGCTTGTCGGCGCTCACGTAGGAGTGCACCCATGTGACACCCTCCTCAGCGTTTCGCTCGACGATGGTTTCGCAGAGCTCGGAACCACCATTGCCGACCGGAATCTGCAGTCCGTCGGGGAAGGTGCGCTGCACCATATATCGCGGCATGTGGGTCCTCCTGATCGGTTGCCCCGTGGTATGCCGTGAACGTACGAGCACCGTGACCGGCGCACATCGGGAGGAGCACCTATGTTGGGAGTCGCTGCTACCTATCTTGGGCCAGCCGAGCGCCCGCCAGCGATAACGCGTATGGCTCTGCCTCGGCTTCCGGCCCGAGCCGATCGAGTATCCCCACGCGCGAACGACAACACGCTCGGTCGCCGTCTCTCCAATTCCGGCGTGGCCCGGGACGAGCACCAGCCGCCCGCGCCCGTCGACGGCGTCCGCCCGCACAGCGTCGAGCGCCTCGAGAAACCCAGCGCTCCAGCAAGCCCCCCGGGCCAACAGCGGTGACCAGGTCCCGAACCCGCGTCGCCCAGGCACACGTCGTTCACCCGGCGGGATCTGCCCGTCAGGCCGTCCCAAGATGGGTACCCCCACCCACCAACATGGGTGCTTCTCCCGATGCGTCAGTGGTGACGTCGACCTAGTTTCGTGTCCCGCAGATCCAGACCCGCCGCCGAGATCTGCCACCTACCGCATCAACGTGAGGACACGCAATGAGAACTGGCACACGACGTCCGGGATCGTCTCGGCGCGACTTCTTGAAGGGTGTAGGAGCGGCTAGTGCCGGACTGGTGGCCGGCTCCGTTGGTGGCGCTGCGGGAATGGCGGGGTCCGCGACGGCCGGCGTATCGCCGGCATCTCCGAGGAGCTACGCGAACGGCCGTGGCGCGGCGCCAGCATCGAGCATCGACTTTGGCCGCATATTCCCGAATCTGCCGCCATTTGCAGAGGCGGATGACACGGTCCGCGCCGCGCTGCTCGAGGTGGGCCAGCCGGGCGGGGTCGTTGACGCGCAGGATGACTTGGCGGCCGGCCCGAAGGCGTTGATCGTGGATCCGACGGTGAACGGCAACCCGACGGCGGCCAATCCGTATGGGACCAATCCGGATAACCCGACGATGACGGCGGGGTCGACGTTCGTGGGGCAGTTCACCGATCACGACATCACGTTTGATCAGACCTCGCAGCTGGGGGTGCCGCAGAATCCGCTGACCTCGCCGAACACGCGCACCCCGGCGCTGGATCTCGATTCGGTGTTCGGGGGCGGTCCCGGGCTGCGGCCGGATCTGTATGTGGCGAACCCGGACGGGTCGGTGGGGCCGCAGTTGAAGATCGGCTCGGGCGGGGTGCACGAGGACGTCCCCCGGGTGCCGAACGGGCACGGCACCTACACGGCGCTGTTGGGCGACCCGCGCAACGACGAGAACCTGATGATCGCGGGGCTGCACTGCGCGCACATCCTGTTCTACAACCGGGTACTGGCCGAGCTGTCTGAGTTCGATCTGGCCCGGTTCCCGGCGGCCCGCGCGGGAGAGCGGTCAAACCCGTATGTGGCGTTCCTGATCGCCCGGCAAATCACCCTCTGGCACTACCAGTGGCTGTTGGTCAACGAGCACCTGCCGCAGATCGCCGGGCAACAGGTCGTCAACGACGTGCTCCAGAACGGCAACCGCTTCTATAACCCGCCGCCCGGGGACGCTTTCATGCCGATCGAGTTCGGCGCCGCGGCATACCGCTTCGGGCACAGCATGGTCCGTCCCTCGTATCGCGCGAACTTCACCTCAGGCACCGGCGACAGCTCAAGCCCGACCGCCGACCCGTTCTTCGGGCTGGTGTTCGACGCCTCGATTCCGGCCGCTGACTTCAGTGCGCCGCCGAGCTTTGACCGCGACGATCTGCTCGGCGGGTATCCCGCACCGCGCCGATACGTCGGCTGGCAGACCTTCTTCGACTTCGGCGACGGCCAAGTCAAGAACAACAAGAAGATCGACACCACCATCTCCAGCGTGCTGTTCACCCTCCCCCTGCCCGCGATCGCCCCCCACACCCAAACGAGCCCTACCGTCCTGCCCCAACGCAACCTGCTGCGCCAGCTGACCTGGTCGCTCCCCTCAGGACAAGCCGTCGCCGCCGCGATGGGAATCACCCCGCTGGGAGCGAGCGATCTTGGCGACATCGGCGCCATCTACGCGCCATTTGCGACTAGCACCCCACTGTGGTACTACGCGCTCGCCGAGGCCAAGGCCCTCACTGACGGGCTCATGCTCGGCCCGCTCGGCGGGCGGATCGTCACCGAGACGCTGATCGGCCTGCTGCTCGCCGACCGCACCAGCTACCTCAGCCTATTCCCCGGCTTCCGGCCGTTCCTCGGCACCGACCTCCAGCTCGGGTCAAACCTCGACCCAAACATCACCGGCAACCGCACCTACACCCGCGCGCACTTCCTCTACTACGCTGGAGTCGTCACACCTGGCATCTACCGCTGAGGAGCAGTCGGGGTGCTCACGAACCTCCTCTCGCCAACGCACATCGCGATCCTGTTGGCCGCCCTGCTATTGATCGTCGGGCCAACGCCTTCCCCAAACCGGACGGGCGCTGGGCAGTGGCATCCGTGAGTTCAAAGACGCGATCAGGGGCAATGAGCACCCGACTGGGGATACGCCGACGCAAGCCGTGACAGGTCGCGGCCACCGACCAGAGGGCCCGCCCTGACCGAGAAGCCGTCTTGCGACGGCGGCGTCGTCGGAGTTGTGCTGCTCTACCGGCGTTGCGGCAGCGAGCCCATCAGGGCGTCTGCCGGGAGCGGCGGTCCCAGCTCACACCGTAGTGCTAGGCGGTGATGGCCGGTATTTGCGCAGCGGGCATCTCCGCCGCATTCCAGCATTCCACGGAAGGTGAGCGATGGGACTCGAACCCACGACCGCCTGGACCACAACCACACATCGGGGGTCAACCTGAGGTCTGATCCCCCATATTCATTGGGTTCCCGGGCAACGCGCTCGTCTGAGTTTCGCTCAAAATAGAACCTGAATAGAACCCGTGCGCCCGAGCGCGGGCAGCGGCCAGGTAGCTGTTGGCGGCGGCGACCTCGTCCTTGCCGGGCTGGAAGTGGGCGTAGACCTGGGTCGTCTTCGAGTCCGCGCGGCCGGGGTATTCCTGGAGGTCGCGCAGCGACATGCCACCTGCCGCCATCGTCGTGCCGTAGGTGTGGCGCAACTCGTGGAAGGTCACGCTCGTCACGCGCGCGCGCGACCCACCGATCGAACCGCTTGGAGACGGCATCGGGGTTGAGCGGCTCGCCTGTAACCGGGTGACCGAACACCAGGTCGTCGAGATGGGTGAACGCAGACGCCTGCGAGAGGCGGTCCAGCTCCCCGGCGACCTCATCGACCATCGGTACGCTACGACGGCCGGAGCGCTTGGTCTTCGGCTTGCGCAGGATCTTGCCGCGCACGAGGTTCGAGCGCACGCGGATGCGCCCGGCCGTGAAGTCGACCTCGCGCCAGCGCAGCCCGAGCAGCTCGCCTCGGCGCAGTCCGGTGAGCGCGGCGACCAGATACAGCGAACGTTCGAGGCGCCACATCGGCGCGTCCTCATTCGATGGTGCGTCAGGGTCCTGTGCGGCCAGCCAGTGCGGCCGGGTGGACTTGTCGTTCGTAATCCCAAGCTGGCGGGGATGTCTCCCCACGACACGCCCTCGGCGCGCAGTCCGCGCACGAGCTTGATCTCGCGGCGCACGCTGAGACCGTGCAAATGGTGGGCCTCGACAGCGGACAGCAGCTCCTCCAGCTCATCGAGCGTGAGGTAGCGGATGTCATCGGGGTTCACATCGGCATCGACCGGTCGCTCGATGCCGTCGCACGGGTTGGGGCCGGTGCGCCAGCCCTCCGCGCGCGCGTGTTCGAGCACGGAGCGCAGGAACCCCACGTAGTTGGCGATGCTCTTGGGCGCCGCGCCCTTACCCGCGCGTTTCTGCATGAAGCGCTTGACATCGGCCTGGGTGATCTTCGCGACCGGCAAATGCTCCTCGTCCTCGAAGTAGGGCACGAGCTGGGCGCGCAGGTAGCCCTCATAGCTTGAGATCGTGTTCGGACTGCGCCCGAGAAACCTCACGTGGGCGATGAAGTGCTCGCCCGCCTGTGCGAGGGTCACGCGCTCGCGCAGCAAGGTCGATTCGCCACTCACCTCGTCGCGCAGCTCGCGCAGCCGGTTCTCGGCCATGTGATCATAGTGACACCGGCCTATTAGAGCACGTAGGTGACACTCGCGCAGCCCTTGAGATTCTGGGGTCGGGCTGCTAAACGTGACGGGATGCAATCCGATCGCCGCCACGAGCGGCCTTCCATACGGGGCAAGCATTCGTCACCTCGCCCACACGGCTCCGGGTCACTTCCTTTCGGCGCGCCCGATCGCGATGATCACGTTCCGGACTATCACGAGCGCTGGCAGTGTGCGCCGTTCGGTCCAATCAACCCTCACTCGACCGGGGAGGACGATTGAGCCGTGAAGCTCTCGCGTTTGTCCGGGAGCACAGCCAATTCGCCGGTGCACGACGGAAGCGCGACCGCTCTACCTTCGCGTTGCTTGACCTATTCGCCGATGAAGCCGACGCGAACGGAAACCACATCGAACTCACGCAAACCGAGATCGGCGAAAGGCTCGGCTGGTCACGGAGAAATGTTCAGAATCACGTCAAGAGGCTCATCGAGTCCACGGAGTTGCGAGTCGATGGCCAAGGTGGGGCCGGACGCCGGCGTGATCTGCCTTCGCTCTATGGGATTGACATGACCCAGACTGGGCTTGAGCGCCGCCGCAAACGCCTCCGAGACGCCGAGAACGCCCGTGACCACCAATCAGAATCTGTCGCCGTGGTTGCGGGGTCCGGGGGCGGTCGCAGCACACAAGCAACGCTGGGTGAGTCACGCCATCCCGAGAGCGCACCCGTGTGGCCCGAGGCCAACGACGACACGGCTACGACACACGGGGGCGCAAGAGTTCCGTTTTTGCGCACTACCAAGGAGAAGGAAGGTGGTTCTTCTTCTTTAGAAGAAAGAGAACTAGCTACTTCCTCCGGATAAACGCCGCGGCCGATGCTGATGGGTGAGGAATGGTGGCGCGGGTGACCTGGTTGTGGAGGGGTGGTCATCCTTTCGGCTGCTTCTCTGCGGGGTCCTCGCCCGTTCCCCTCCCGGTTGGGGGTTGGTTCCTTACGGGAGGGTGGTGTAGGTGTCGGCGTTGTAGGTGAAGGCCGCCCATCCGTCCCAGATCTGGTGGCCTTCGTTGCCTTTGAGGCGGCTGCGGCGCAGGCCGTAGCCGCGTTTGAGGTGGCTGACCCGTCCTTCCGCGCCGGTGCGGTAGCGCTGTCGGCGGCGGCGGGTGCGCCGGGAGCCGGGTTCTTGGCGGCCGGTGATGTGCACGTCGTCGGCGAGGCCCTCGAGCGCGGTGTTGGTCGGGGCCTGGTTGAACCCGCCGTCGACCATCACCTCGCGCAGCTTGATGTCGAGGTTCTGCAGCTCGGCTGCGGTGGCCGGCAGCAGCGTGTCCTCCCCCGGGTTGCCGATCTGGCTTGAGGGCGGGAGGATGAACCCGCGCGCGCCCGGCTTGGTGTTGGCGGTGATCTCGCACAGCTGATCGACATAGCCGAATTGGTTGGGCTGTGAGAGCTTGCCCTTGCGGATCGGCCGGGCGTCGGGATCCCACAGCGAGATGAGCCGGTCGATGATCTTCTCGCCCTTGACACGCTTGGTGATCTGCTCGGTGACCTTCTCGCAGCGGTCGGCGAGCTCCTCGAGCTGACGCGCGGCCTTGAGCTTGGCCTGGGCGCCGCGCCCCCGGGCCCGGCGCCTGGCCTCGGCGGCGAGCCGCCGCGCCTCCTTGACCGACTGTGGCGAGCAGCCCGCCGGTCTGCTCGGTGAGCTTGAGCACCTCCTCCTTGGCCTGCCCGGAGCGGTGGCGCATCGTGCGCGTGATCCCGCGCAGCCGTCGCCCGGCCGCGCGCGAGCGATCCCTGACCGCGGTGCGCTTGGCGCCGATCTTCGCCGCCAGCTTGCGCCCCTCCCGGGCCAGCGCCCGGACGCCGTCGGCCGCCAGCCCCGAGTCGGTCGGATAGCGAATGTCGGCCTCGACCACGGTCGAGTCGATCCGCGCCGCCCGCGGACGAAACCGCTTCTCCCGCCGGGCCTTCCCAATCAACTCGCGCGAGAGCTGGTGCACCACCTCGGGCCCCAGCCGGCGGGTCAACTTGCGCACGGTCGACTCGTCGGGCACCCGCTCGGTCAGTCCCAGCCGGCAGAAGCGCCGCAGATGGATCGAGTCCGATACCTCGCGCATCAACGTCTCGTACCCCCACCCGCACCGGTGCTTGAGCACCATCAACCGCACGTAGGTCTCCATCGCCAGCGACGGCCGCCCCCGATCGGCAAACCGGCTGGTCTCCGCCAGCTCCCGCTCCCACCGCATCGCGATCGGCACCAGCAGCTCCGGATCGCAGAGCAGCTCGTCCAGCCGCGCCAGATCGTCGGGCAACACCCGCACCTCCTCGGGCAGCAGTTCGTCCCACAACGACTCCGCACCGTCGGCGAACAGCGTCAGCACTGACACCTCCCAGATCGATCACGAACCCGCACATTTGCAGGCAAATCATGACCTTCAGGTCGGACGGAAAACCCGAGTCACACCACCGCTACGAGTCGGAGTCACACCCCCAAATTCCGACTCACACCCCTCGATTTTTTCCGGGGGAAGTAGCTAGTAGTGCTTTGTTAGTTGGTAGGTAGGAGTTCGGTGGGGTTGCGGCGAATCCTTCTCGCGTTGCTGCCGATCGCGAGGAGGTCATGATGGCTGTTGTGACTGCTGACGCTGTTGGTGAGGGCCGGGTTGTCGATGCGCCGTTGGTGGTGGCCGAGCGGTTGGAGGCGTTCGGGGTCGAGGTACTGGCCGGGGCGATGAATCGGCCGGTGCAGGTTCGCAACGGCGGGTTGTATCTGCGGGGGTTGCTCGAGCAGGGTGCGCGCAAGTCGCTGGAGCCGCTGGTCGATCGGGTCGGGGAGGAGGCCGACTATCAGTCGATGCAGCAGTTTCTGGCCGATAGTCCGTGGGATCCGGCGGTGGTGGTGCGGGCGGTCGCGGAGCGGGTGGTGCCGGCGATCGACGTTCAGGCGTGGGTGTTGGATGACACTGGGTTCCCGAAGGACGGCAAGGACTCGCCGGGGGTCAAGCGTCAGTACTCGGGGACGTTGGGCAAGACGGGGAACTGTCAGATCGGGGTCTCGGTGCACGCGGTCGGGCGCAACGGGACGGTGCCGTTGGGGTGGGCGCTGTATCTGCCCGAGGAATGGTGCGAGGACTCAGAGCGGCGTCGCAAGGCGAAGATCCCCGAGGCGGTGGTGTTCAAGACCAAGCCCGAGCTTGCCGTCGGGCTGGTCGAACGTGCCGCGGGCTGGGCGCTCGCCAGGGCGCCGATCCTCGGTGACTGCGCGTACGGGAAGAACACCGAGCTGCGCGAGCGGCTCGACGGGGCCGAGCTTGAGTACGTGCTGTCGGTCTCAGAAGAGGTCAGCGTGTTCGCGCCCGAGACGATCTTCGAGGTGCCCGCGCCGCGCCACGCGGGGTCCGGCCGGCAGAAGACCCGTCCGCGCCCGGACCGCGAGCCCGAGCAGATCGGCGAGCTGATCACGCGACTCGGACCCGAGCACTTCAAGACGGTGACCTTCCGCGACGGACCGGACGGCCAGCGGATGACATCGCGGTTCTGTTTTCTGCGCGTCCGCGCCGCACACGAATGGGAAAAGCGATCCTCCCCGCGACGGGAGGAATGGCTGATCGTCGAATGGCCCAAGGGCAAGGATAAGCCGACCGATTACTGGCTCTCGAACCTCCCCGCCGAGACCAAGCCCGAGCGGCTCGCCCGCCTGGCCCGACTGCGGTGGAAGATCGAGCTCGACTACAAACAACTCAAGGGCGAGCTCGGCCTGGACCACTACGAAGGCCGCTCCTGGCTCGGGTGGTATCACCACACCGCGCTGGTCACCGCCGTCCACGGGTTCCTGACCCTGGAGCGGCAGCACCCAAATCACCAGCGGCCGGCCTGACCCTTCCCCAGGCAGTCCAACTGCTCCAGCCACTGTTCAAGTGCTGGACCGGCCGCTGCCAGACCTGCCAACAAACCGTCGACCTCGTCAAGCTGATCCTGCACCGAGTGCTCCACGACGAATGACAAGAAGTAACAAAGCACTACTAGTAGTAGCGGTAGTGCGAAAAAACGCGCAGGTACCGGAAGAGGCGTCCCAGGCCTCAGCCACCCGAGTGGGAAGGCGGGTCGTTGATCGAGCTGTTCCTCTGCGACGGCAAGGCCGTTGGCGATCCGCTTGACGGGTTCAAGCAGGCAGCTCGGATACTTGCGTATAGCGTGGCAAAGGCATCGCGAGGCCGGAGCAGCTGCGAGAGCCGAAGCAGTCGTGGCGCCTCACGCCCCGCACGCCTGGATGTGGGCGATTGCGAGAGCGGCCGCGGTGGGCCCGATCGTTAGCTGGACGCATCCCGCTCGATCATCAGCAGCAATCGGTAGTCGGATGATCACCGACATCGAGCGCTGCCCGCTCGCCGACAAGCTGACTGCGAGCGGCGCCGGTGCGACGCCCGGCCCGGAACCCGCGGATGCTGGCGATAGGTCGAGTATCGTCAGCGGCTCGTAAGAGTCAGCCGGTGTTGCGTAGGCCGCCCGCAATGCCGTTGATCGTCAGCAGCGTTGCCCGCACCAGATCCTCTGAGGCGTTGCCGTGGCGCAGCCGCCGCAGCAGCTCGACCTGGATGAACGAGAGTGGGTCGACGTACGGGTTGCGGCGCTCGATCGAGCGCTGTAGCACCGGAGTGCGGTCGAGCAGGCGCGTCTGGCCGGTGACCGCCAGCAGATGCTCGCGCGCCCGCTCGTACTCGGCGCGGATCCGGGACCAGATCGCGTCACGCAGCGTCGCGTCTTCGACCAGCTCCGCGTAGCGTTCGCCGATCGTCATGTCGGCCTTCGCCAGGGCCATCTCGGCGTTGCTGAGCAGTGCCGCGAAGAACGGCCAGTCGCGGTCCATCTCCTGCAGCACCTCGATCCCGGCCAGCTCGCGCGCCTGCGCAAGCGCGCTTCCCAGCCCGTACCACGCCGGCAGGATGATCCGCGCCTGCGTCCACGAGAACACCCAGGGGATCGCGCGCAGTCCCTCGATCCGCTGCGAGCCGCCCCGCCGCGCGGGACGCGAGCCAAGCCGCAGCCGCGCGATCTCCTCGATCGGGGTCGCCTGCTCGAAAAAGCGCTCGAAGCCGGGCTGGCGGTAGACAAGATCGCGGTAGACCTCGCGCGAGTGGGACGCCATTTGTTCGAGCAGCTCCTCGAACACGACGAGCCGCTCGGGAGCGGGCCGCGGCAGCAGGCGCGAGACCAGCACGGCACCGGTGACAAGCTCCAGTTCGCGGTGGGCGATCTGCGCGGTCGAGTACTTGGCGGCCACGACCTCGCCCTGCTCGGTCAGCTTGATGCGCCCCTCGACCGTGCCCGGCGGCTGGGCGAGAATTGCGACGTTCGTCGGCCCGCCGCCACGGCCGAGCGCCCCGCCGCGGCCGTGAAAGAAGACGAAGCGCACGCCGCGCGTCTGCAGTAGCTCGGCGAGTGCGCGCTGCGCTTGGTGGACGCCCCACATCGAGGCGAGGTACCCGACGTCCTTGTTGGAGTCCGAGTAGCCGACCATCACCTCCTGCCTGTCGCCCCAGGAGCGAAGCGCAGCACGGTATGCCGACTGTTCGAGCAGCGCGCCCATCGTTCTGCTGGCGTCACGCAGCGACTCGCCGTACTCGAACAACGGCGCGATCGGCAGTGCCGCTCGCCTGCCGCCGACCGCCGCCAGGCCGGTCTCCTTCATGAGCAGTAGCACCTCGAGGACGTCGGACGGCGCGGCCGCCCCGGAGATGACGTAGGCCCCCAATGCGTCGCCGTACCCGCTTGACAGCGCATCGCGAAGCATCGCGAACGTGTCGAGCACCTCGCGACCGACCGGCGGCAGCGCGATCGTGTCGGCGGGGACCAGGCGCGCCTCGGAGGCAAGCGCGGGGGCGAGCAGCGAGCAGCGCGCGTCCTCGTCGAGGTCGCCGTAATGTGGCTCGAGGCCGGCGTGTGCGAACAGCCCTGCGATCGCCTGCCTATGGCGCGAGGCGTGCTCGCGGATGTCCAGACGTGCGAGGTGAAACCCGAACACCTCGACCTCGCGGATCACGTCATGCAGGTCGCCCGAGGCGATCCACTCGGCGCGCTGTACGTTCAGCGCGCGCTCAGCGAGACGCAGATCGGCGAGCAGCTCGCTGGCTTCGGCGTAGCCCTCCGGCTCCCGCCGGCTGCTCGCGCGAAGACGCTCGCGCGCGAGCGTGAAGAACTGCCGATATGGCTCGTGGGCGTTGCGTCGTCTCAGCTCACGCGCAAGCTCAGGGAAGCGCTCGGCGCCGGCCTGCAGCGCCGCCTCGAGTGCCGGCGCCGGCCCTGTTACGCGGCTGGACACCGACACCCGTTCGGCCAGTCGCTGCACGCGCTGCTCGAGGAATGCCAGCGCCATCCCTCGCATCAGGTCAAGCGTTTGCCGCGTCACCCCCGGCGTCACGTTGGGGTTGCCGTCACGGTCACCGCCGATCCACGAGCCAAACGAAAGAAACGGCGGCACCACAATCCCGGCACCGGGAAACACACCCTCAACGCCGTCTTCGAGATCTCGGTACAGCCGCGGGACGATGTCGAGCAGCGTCGACTGGAAATAGACCACCTCGGCCCGCACCTCGTCGAGGACAGTCGGCGAGACGGCGCGGATCTCATCAGAGCTCCACAGTTCTTGGATCGTGGCCGCGAGCTGGGTGCGTCTTCGGGCGAGCCCCTCGGGTCCGAGCTGGCGCTCGTCGAGCTCCCGGACCGTGGCGAACACCCGCGCCAGCTTGGCCACGGTCGTGTGGCGTCGTGCCTCGGTCGGATGCGAGGTCAGCACGAGACGGACCTCCGCCTGCGCGAGCAGCTCCTGCAGACCTGCTGCGCCAGCGCCGCGATCGGCGATGATCCCGATCGCCTCGCGCAGCGACCCGCGACGCGGCGCCGGGAACGCCTCACGCTCGTGGGCGCGGATGCGGCGAACGCGCTGGTTGTCCTCGGCGAGATTGACGAGGCGAAAATAGGTCGTGAAGGCGCGCACCAACACGGTCGCCTCCTCGAGCGACAAGCCCTCCACCAGCGCGCCCAGCTGCTCGCGGGCCGTCTCCTCACCCGATCGCAGAGCCTTCCCCAGGGCGCGGGCGCGCTCCTCGAGCGCGAACGCCTCGGCTTGTTCCTGGGCACGGATCACCTCGCCGAGCAGGCCGCCCAGCAGTTCGATGTCGTCGTGCAGCGTGCGCGCCAGTGTCACCGGCCAGCTTTGCCGATCACCTGGATGCGGCGATGCAACCCGGATTCAGACGCTGCGCGTTGCACCTGTGCGACACCAGGGTTATGCGTAGAGGCCGTCCAGGATCTCGTGGTAGCAAGCGTAGACAACCGGCCGCTTGACCGTCATGTCGGCGTGAGCTCGCCCGCGGGTTGGAGAGAGCGCGATCGAGGATCGCGAAGCGCTTGATCTGGTCGATGCGCGCGAAATGCGCATTGACAGCGTCGAAGGCTGGCTCGATCTCGGCGCGGATTCGGTCGTGGTGCGGCATCGTTGCCGGGTCGGCGGGGATGCCGATCCCCGCGGCCAGTCGCGGCGGCCGCGTCGCCGTCGAGCGTTACGAGCGCGACCAGGGAGGGCCGGCGGTCGCCGTAAACGACCGCGTCGGAGACCAAGGGCGTCTGCCTCAATTTCTGTTCGATCTCCAGCGCGATTGCGCGCTGGCCGGGCAGGTCTCCCGCGATGATGCGTCGCGAGATAGCGCGTCATGGCGGGCGAGGCAGATACGGCGCTGCTGAGACTGACCGGCGAACGTCGGATAACGCCAGAAGCCCGCAGAGGTGCAAGCACGCTCTGCACCCAGCGTTGTGCAAGCTCGTCGCGTGCAAGCTCAGCGAGGACTGGTCGCCCGAGCAGATCGCTGGCTGGCAGAAGCTCGGCAGTCCGGAGGATCACACTTGTAGGGTGTCGCACGAGACGATCTACCAGATCCTGTCCATCCAGACGCGCTCCGCGCTGAAGCGCGAGCTGTTGTTGCGTCTGCGAAGGGCCGGTTCCGTCTGCCGGCCCCAGGTCGCCAAGGGCCAGCATGCCAGCCGGGGGCAGATCCGTGATGCGTCTCGATTCGAGAGCGCCCCACCGGAGGCCGAGGACCGTGCGGTTCCCGGTCACTGGGAGGGTGACCTGCTTAGGGGGCGGCGCCTCGAGGGCCTCGCGGGCCTCGACGGAGGCGGAGACCCGCGGATCCGTACTCCTCCCAGCGCCGGGACGTGGATCGCCCGGATGCGGGTCGCCAGCGGGACGAGGAATGTACTGCTATGCCCGACCGATCAAGCCACGGGTCACAGCTACAGCACCTCCGGGTACGCGATTGTATGCATGCCGGCGTACTGACCTGCTCGGCCGACACCCCACTCGTTGAGGTCGCGGGCATCATGACCAAGCACCGCGTCCACGCGGTCGCGGTAATCGACGACAAGCGGCGGCCGATCGGTGTCGTATCTGCGCTGGATGTCGTCGCGGCAGCCAGCCGAGACGAGCACGAACGGGTGACCGCCCGCGTCGCTACGGCGACCGAGCCTCTCATCACGATCTCCACGGACGCGCCGCTGGACCGCGCCGCGAAGCTGATGACAAAGCACCGCGTCCACCACCTGATCGTCGTCGATCCGGCCAACGCCTACCCAGTCGGCATCCTCTCGACATTCGACATCGCGGTCTTGGTCGCCGAGAACAGCGAGCGATGAGCCTGCTTGAGCGCTAAAGCATCGAGCAAAACCGCCGGGAGGCAACACCGGAAGTCTCGATGGCGCCGAGGATCCGTTGGCTTCGGACGGAAACTGGCTGTCGATCGCGCGCTCGGACGACCGCTGCACCGTCCAACGAATGCGGACGAGCTGGGACCGCTCTCGGTCCTGAGCAGACGCAGCCATCTGCTCGCGAGCGGCGCCAAGACTGCCCGCTAAGCCGCGGATGCAGCAGCCGGCACGAGGTGTTAGCTGAGTCGCCGCGTCCCAGCAAACGTTGGCAGCAGATCGGGAGATCACCGACCGTTTGCTGAGGATCGAGTCAGCAGATCGCGTCGCTCACTCTCTCCTTGCAACATTGCTGGGCAGGACGTAAGACGTCTGACGCTCCTGATCTCGATGGTGCGGCGCCGTGGCCGGCGTCCCACCCCGCCCTGATGTCGTGGGAACTGGCGACAGGGAAATGGCAGCTGCCTTGTATTTATTGCTAGCGCGCTGATTTAGCTTTAGCGGGTGCGGACTTGAGATGGGACGCCGGTCCGAGGGGTTAACGCTGGTCCGGGCCGTGCCGATACGGCGGAACCGCCGGTTCCCGGTGCGGCGGCTGCGTTGGTCCTTGTCGATGACGGGCTTGGAATGCCCCCGAGGTCGTGGACACTTGATCGCTTGGGTCTGTCCGACCGGGCTGGAAGGGTGTGGTGTCCATGCCAAGGACGCGTCCGCCGTATCCCGTGGAGTTCCGTCGTGAGACGGTCGAGTTGGTGCGTCAGGGCCGTTCGATCGCGGATGTCGCGAAGTCGCTCGGGGTCTCGCATCAGACGCTGCGTAACTGGTGCAATCAGACCGAGGTCGATCAGGGTGTCCGTGAGGGTCTGACCTCGGATGAGAAGGAGGAGCTGTCGCAGCTGCGCCGTCGCGTGCGGGTCCTCGAGCAGGAGCGCGAGATCCTAAAAAGGGCGGCGGCCTTCTTCGCGAGGGAGGGCAACGAGATCCGATAGTGGTGTTCCGGTTCATCGACGCGGAGAAGGGCAACTTCGACGTCGCGGTGATGTGCCGGGTGTTGGGCGTGTCGCGCTCGGGCTACTACGCGTGGGCGCGGCGGCCGCCGTCCGAGCGGACGCTCGCCAACGCGACGCTGGTCGAGGAGATCCGTCGTGTGCATGCGGAGAGTGACGGGACCTACGGGTCCCGTCGCGTGCACGCCGAGCTGCGCCGTGAGGGCCATGAGGTCAACCACAAGCGGATCGAGCGGCTGATGCGGGTGGAGCGCATCCAGGGCGCGTACGTGCCGCCCAAGCGCCGCCGCAACGCCGACTGCGCACTCGGCGTCGACGGGGTGAAGGTGTGGCCGGATCTCGTCAAGCGCGACTTCCAGCCGACCGGTCCGAACCAGCTGTGGTGCTCGGACCTCAAGCAGATCCCGACTGGCGAGGGTGTGCTGCACCTCGCCAGCGTGCTGGACTGCTTCAGTCGCCGGATCGTGGGCTGGGCGATGGGCCCGGTCGCCGACGCGCCGCTCGTCGCCCGCGCGCTCGAGATGGCCGTCTCCCAGCGCCGGCCCGGCGAGGGAATCATTCACCACGCCGATCGCGGCTGTCAGTACACGGCTGTGACGTTCGGCGCCGCGTGCCGCGCGCATGGTGTCACGCAGTCCAACAGTCGCAAGGGCAGCCCCCACGACAACGCCGCCAAGGAAAGCTTCTTCGCGTCACTGGAGAAAGAGAGGCTGCGCCGGCGCACCTACGCCACACATGAGCAGGCGCGCAGCTCGATCTTCCAATACATCGAAGAGTTCTACAACCGGCGACGATTGCACTCCACGCTCGGGTACCGCTCCCCCGACGAGCTCGAGCGCGACCATCACCTCACGCTCGTCGTCGCCGAGGCCGTCTGAGCGGTACCCCCTCCCGCCGCGGGGGTCCGGCGGGCGCGCCGCGCGCGGGTACGCAGCTCCGCTCGCCCCTCGGGACTCGCTGCGCTGCGAACCCGCGCGCGCTCCCCCGAAACGCTGTCCCCAGCCACCGCTACCGTGTCATCCATCCGGGCGCTGTCCTACTCTGACACGGTCAACTCAGAACGTGTCCACGGAACGGGGGGCGGTCCAGCTAGAGCGCGCTGGCCGCTGTCACCGTCGGGCTATTCGTGCGGCTGGTTCGCCGCCGGCTGGTACGTCGTGAACCAGAGGCAAGGCGTCAGTTGCGTTGGGGCTACAGCGGGTGCTCAGCTTGGGCAGCTACGAGAGCGCATGGGCGTCGCTGCACGAGCTTCGCCGCGCGATCGTCCGCCGGCCGGGACATGGTCGACGGCGCGGTCGAGGTCGACGAAAACGCTTGTGGGCGGCGTCAAGCCGGGTATACGCGGGCGTGGCGCTGACGACAAGGCGCTCGTCGTGATTGCCGTCGAGCGCCGGGACGGCGGACCTGGCCGGATCCGGATGCGGCCGATCCCGAACGCCGCCGTCGACACCCTCACCGACCTCGTGCTCGACCATGTCCCGTGCGGTGCCGAGGTCAACACCGATGGGTGGAGCGCATACAACGACGTCGGCTGCTTTCGATTCACCCACGTCGTGACCAACATCTCCGCCTGCGGTGACCCGGTGCAAGTCGCGATGCCCAAAGTCCACCGCGTCGCGAGCCTGCTCAACCGCTGGCTGCATGGCACCCACCAAGGTGCGGTCAGCCACGACCACCTCGGCCACTACCCCGATGAGTTCACCTTCCGCTTTCCCCGGCGGCGCTCACACCACCGCGGGTTGCTGTTCTACCGACACCTGGAGGGCGCCGTAGCGACCGACCACCACCGCTACAAGGGTCCCGGCCGCATAACCAAACCTCGCCTCGAATCGGGGGAGCGATGCAGGTGGCCCCAACCACCAGCCCCGATGGCGAGGTGAAACGCGCCGTCTACAACGGCGACGGGTCTATCTCGTCGACTATCGCTCCAAGCTCTTGTCGACTATCGCTCCAAGCGTTACCGGTCACGCACCCCCGGAGGCCCCCGGGTTCCATAAATAATCTGCACTCGACAATTCAGTTACCTCGACTTGCCTGCAAATCGACTGGTGCTGCTCGAGAACGACGCCTACATCGAGGACATGGATCGACACGAGCGTCGGTTCTGGTGGTGCCGTTCACGGGTGATCCCGATTTCTTTGAGCTTGACCCAAGACCGGTACGGTCACGATCGGGCGCTGGGTGCATGCCCGGACCGTTCGGTCGTGTCACCGAGGACGCCTTGCACGTCGAGCTCACGAATACGACGGGACTATCGCCGGGCGACCAAGCGGTCGAGACTCGACTTGCTCCCGTGCGTAACCACGTAGAGAGTCTGCGATCAGCGCTCGAGCGGTTCCAAGCGGATCTACGTAAGGTGGGACTGCGGGCACTTGAGCACTGCCGCGAGCAAGCCGAAGCCCGTCGCGGGTCCCTCGGATCTGCCTCGCTGCCCGTCCGACGACGTGACGGCACGCCGCCGATGTTCCCGGCGCCACCTGTTTAGCGACGGCCAAGCCCGCACTGCCCGAGAACTACGGATGTACGACGTGCACCATTCGAACCCGGCCTCGCCGGCGAGCTCTACGAGCACATCCTCTGCGTCATCCGCGCCGCCGGGCGCGATGTCTCGCGCGCCGAGAACCGACGTCGGATGGGGCGACGAGGACCGCCGGCAGGGACTTCTGCTGATGCTCTCCTCGCGCTACGCGCCTGCCGGACCTAGGCAGGGGCATTCACCGCTTCGGGTAGGACCGACCTGCTCTTTCGCGTGGAGGATCGCGATCTCTTCCTTGCCGAATGCCTGATCTGGAAGGGGCCAAAGAGCCTGACCGAGAAGCTGGGGCAGCTATTCGGGGGTGCCACGCCGGCCGACGTGCGCCTGGCACTGATCGCGTTCGTGCCTGAACGCGCGTTCTTGTGCGTCGTTCGAGCCGGCCGAGCCGCTCTCAACAGCAGCCAGAATGCCAGGCGTGGGTTCGCGGGCAACCGGAGGGTGAGCTGCGCTATCAACTCACTTAAGCATGCCGCTGGAGCGGGTCGCGGCCAGGGCGCGATCTCTCGGGATCGAGCAACTCACCACGATCTGTCCTGCCAGCAGCCACACGCTGATCGGGTTTGCTGAGCAGACTGGGAGCGACAACCCTCGGGCGGTCAGCCGCCGGGCTGTTAGACGTCCGTGTCGACCTTGGCAGCGCACCTCCCGATCGCTGCACTCCGCCCGACCCCTGCCAGCGTTGGCGGCAAGGCCACGCAGGGCGTGTCAGACGGTGGTCTTAGCGGCGTTTCTGTTCCGATCCTCCCCAGACCCCGGCCTGCTCCGTTAGGCAGCCGTCCCGTCGCTCCGCTGGCTTGGGACCGTGGCGAGCTCCTCGGCGGCTGCGAGCGCACGTGCTCCCGCTTGCTGCGGGGAGTTGAGTGCGGCTGTGTCGCCGTTGGGGGCTGGGCTCCAGGCGGGTAGCGGATTGAGCTGCCAGAGGTCCGCCGGGTGCTCGTCGATCCAGCGTTGCGCGTCGGCTTGGCCGAGCTGGATTAGTTCCTCGGCGAATTCGCCGGCGTAGAACATGTAGCTCAAAAGCTCGCCGTGCATCGCGTCGGCGCTGGCATCGAGGATCTTTCCCAGCAGCCACAGATCACGCGCACCGGGCCTCCAGGGGCGACCATAGTGCTTGCGGTACACGCGCCTGGCGATCTCGCCTATCGCCGCGGGGTCCTCGGGCGCGATGAAGATGTACGGCACGGGCTGGACCGGCTCCTGCAGCCCGCCGGGCTGCGCCTGGCTCGCAGGCTGACGGCGCTGGGAAGAACGTCCGTTGGCGCCGATCAGCCCGGCTCCGATCAGCGCATTGGTGTTCGCCAGCGTGCGGATGTCCTGGGCCAGCGGGTCGCCCAGGGCGGCGTGCAGCAGATGCGCAGCCCCGACGTAGAAGTCGGGTTGGTCGTTGGCGGGCGCCGTCCGGCTCGGGGCAACGGAATTGAGTGCGATCACGATCACTCGCTTGGCGCCCAGCCACAACGCCGGTTTGATCGGCGTGTTCAGCCGCGGGCCACCGTCGAAGTACCAGCCGGCCGCTTGCTCGGGCGTCGTTACGCGCACAGCCGGGAACAGCGCCGGGATCGCCGAAGAGGCGAGGATATGCCCTGCCTGCAGCGCAGGGGTGGCGACGTACTCGATGCCCCGCAACGGATCGGTGGGGTGTCGCGGGATCCCGCCCTGGTGAAAGACGACCGACCTGTTGCCGTGGCTCGGGGTAGCGACTACCCCGAGCGCCACCCGCTGCTCGCGGATGTTCTCGCCCAGCTGGTCGAAGTCCACCAGCTTGTCAAGCGTCTGCCGCAGCGGTTCGGGGTGCAAGATCGACGGCGGAGTGCAGGCTACGCACAGGCAGGAACTCGCCTACATAGCGCACAAACCGAGTCGCGCCGCCAAGTGCCATCAGCGGCGCGCACACGTCCCCGAAACTCAAATCGCGCCAGAAGCTCAGACCGTCCTCGATCGCTTCCTTAGCAGGACGATGCCAATTAGCCACCAGATACGCGCCGATCAGCGCGCCCGCGCTCGTTCCGACGATCACCCTGACCTGTTCCTTGAGCTCGGGCAGCAGCACCGACAACGCCCCAGATGCGTACGCCCCACGCGCCCCGCCGCCACCCAGCACCAAACCGACGTCCCCTGCACCATTCTCCTCGCTCACGCGCTCACCCTCGCGAGAGCCTGCGCAGCCCGCGCCACGCGTCCATGCCTGACCCGATAGCCACACAATCGCCCGACGAGTGGCATCGACGCCGCCCTAACCGGTCGCTGGGGTCTTCACGACCGGGCTGCGCTTGGCGGTCAGACATTTCGATGTCCATCCTGGAACATACGTTCGTATCGCACCGAAGTTACGTCACCGAGCCGCCCCCTGGCGGGTAAGCCCGTCGACCGGGTCCGCCGGGGACCCACACGGGCTGGTGGACGCGCCCCTGATCCGGCACGAGCACCACCCGTCAGGGAGGCTTCGCGCGCTCGTCACGCTCAGCGATGCGTAGGAGGTCCAGCGGCTGCCTGAGCTCTGCGAGGGCTGAGATTCGGGGAAGATGATCTGCGCGAGCCGCGGCGCGATAATGATTCTTGCGCGCCGAGACGAACGCCGGTGTCGTCTGGAAGTCGGTCATCACGGCCGTCTGGGTGATCTCGAACGTATCGTTGGACGGATCGAGCCAGCCGGCGATCACGTCGCGCACGGCCGGTGAGCGGTGACCGATTGTTAGGCGAGCTGGCCCGGCTCGCTGGGACGATCGGCGCCGGTTCGTCTATCACTAAGCGTCATGCGAGGAGATCGGCCGCTTCTCCGCGAGTTCGGTCAGCTTCCTCGTGTCGGTGGACTTCGCCAGGCGGACCGCGAGACTCGGCTCTCTCGTTTGGCACGCCGATAACTTCTTCTACCCACCGAGTGCGATCGTCGCGGTCACTTGCGCCAGCGCCGGTCCTAGCCGCAGCGCCACAGCCGACCTCGCTACCGGAGCGCGACTCGAGTCGAGTCGGAGCCTTCGTCTAATAGCGCAAGAGGCCGGCACTGTCGATGAATTCGCCCAGCGCGGCGGCCGCTTTCGCGAAGCTCGAACACCGGGTGATATCCCCTCGTTGAAGGGCAGCCCAACAGATCGTGTCGATCAGCTCCGTTGCCTTGTCCGCAAGCTCGGGAAGCATCGCTACTGGCGAGGACTCGACCTCAAGGCGCAGGCTGTGGACGGCGGGTTGCCACTCAGCGGCGGTTCGTTCCAGATCCCCTAGCAACGCTGAGAACTGCCCGACAAGGTACTGCTGAGTCATCTAATCTGCCGCAAACTGGGGTGCGGCTAGCCCAAGGCCTAGAAGTGTGGACGTTGACTTCTGCTGCCGGTTCGAAGGGGGCGGCAAGGAGACCACTGGCTGATAAGCCAGTATCGCCGCCTCACCGCCTTACCCCTTAGCCGCGTTCGATGATGATCGCGTCAAGAGCGCGCAAGCAACCGCCGCGGAACTACCTTTATCGTTTCTGGTTACTCCGCTTGCCCGAAGGCTGCGATCTCCTTCTTCTCTTGTTCTGAGAGCTCGCGCGGGATCTCGCCGCGAGCCGACTTCTCGCTTTGCACGTGGTGGCGGATCTCGTCGACGATCTCGGGGTTCGCGAGCGTCGTGGTGTCACCGACGTCGGCGAAGTTCGAGATCCCGGCGATCACCCGGCGCATGATCTTGCCCGAGCGGGTCTTCGGCATGTCGGACACAATCCACACGTTCTTTGGGCGCGCGATCTTCCCGATCTCCTTGTCGATCGCATCGCTCACCTTTTGCTCGATCTCCTCGCTCGGGGCGAACCCCGGCTTGAGCGCGACGTACACCTCCACGACCTTCCCGCGGAGCTCGTCGATCACCGGGACCGCCGCTGCCTCGGCGATCTCAGCGACGGTGATGCTCGCCGACTCGATCTCCTTGGTTCCGAGCCGGTGCCCGGCGACGTTGATCACATCATCGACCCGACCAAGGATCCGGAAGTAGCCGTCGGCTCCCTGCATTGCGCCATCACCCGCGAAGTACGGCCAGTCGCGCCAGTCCTTGCTGTCCTTGTTGCGGTTGTACTTCGCGTAGTAGGTGTCGACGTACCGCTCGGGCTGACCCCAGATCGTCTGGAAAGACCCAGGCCACGGGTTGCGGATACAGATGTTGCCCGCCTTGCCCGAGCCCTTCGGGACCTCCTCGCCGTTCTCGTCATAGATCACCGGATAGATCCCGAGCACCCCCGGCCCACAGCTACCCGGCTTCATCGGCTGCAACCCCGGCAGCGTGCTGCCCAAGAAGCCGCCATTCTCGGTCTGCCACCACGTGTCGGTGATCGCCGCCTCGCCCTTGCCGACGAAGCTGTAATACCAGCGCCACACGTCGGGCTCGATCGGCTCCCCGACCGTCGTCATCGTCTTGAAGTGGTACTTGTACTTGGCCGGCTCGTCCGGCCCGAGCTTGCGCAGCATCCGGATCGTCGTCGGGGCGGTGTGGAAGATGTCGACCCCGAGCTTCTCCGCGATCCGCCACGGCCGGCCGGCGTCCGGGTACGTCGGCACGCCCTCGTACATGACGCTCGTGGTCCCGAGCGACAGCGGCCCGTAGACGATGTAGGAGTGGCCGGTGATCCAGCCGATGTCCGCAAAGCACCAGTACGTGTCGTCCGGGTGGATGTCCTGGTAGTACTTCGACGTGCCGGTGACGTATGACAGATAGCCGCCGGTCGAGTGCTCGCAGCCCTTCGGCCGGCCGGTTGTGCCGCTCGTGTACATCAGGAACAGCGGCGCCTCGGCCGGCATCGACACCGGCTCGACCTGCTTGCCGCGGTAGTCCTGGAGCAGCTCATCGATGAAGTAGTCGCGCCCTTCGACCATCGGGCTCTTGGATCCGTACTGGCCGGGGTGGCGCCGCCAGACGAGCACCTTCTCGATCTCCATCCCCTCCTCGCGCGCGGACGCGATCGCCTCGTCGGCCTTCTCCTTGTGGTCGATTAGCTGGCCGTTGCGGTAGTAGGAGTCGATCGTTACGAGGATTTTGCTCTCCGAGTCAGCGATCCGATGGCCACACGCCGCGCCGGCAAACCCGCCGAACACCTCCGAATGGATCACGCCCAAGCGAGCGCAGGCCAGCATCGAGACTGGCAGCTCGGGCACCATCGGCAGATGGAACGTCACCCGGTCGCCGGTCTGCACGCCCGCGAAATCACGCAGCAACGCCGCGAACTCGTTCACCCGCCGGTGAAGCTCCTCGTAGGTGATCTCCTGCGTCTCCTCATCCTCACGCTCAGGCACCCAAATCAGCGCGCTCTTGCCGCCGCGCGATTCCAGGTGCCGATCGACGCAGTTCACGCTCGCGTTCAGCCGCCCGCCGACCCACCACCTCCAAAACGGCGGGTTGCTCGTGTCCAGAATCGTGTCCCACTTGCGATCCCACGTCAGCATCTCCGCGTACTCGATAAAGCAGTCCGGGTAGTGCTCCTCGCTGAAGCGCTCGAGGATCGCCGGGTCCGCCGCGTTCGCCTGCGCGACGAACGCGGGCGGCGGCTCGAAGTACTCCTCCTCCCGCCAATGAACCGCGATCTGCGCCTCCGAGACGCCAGCCTCGGCAACCTCCGCCGCGCTGGGTGCTCCTGGTGCCATGTCAGCCATCGAACCCTCTCCTTCTAATCAGACGTTGGTTACGTGCTCCGACTAACGCACTGGTTTACGTGTCCGCGATCCCGGCCCCCCTATACGCGCGACGACGATTTGGGACGCAAGCCGTTCCGCCCGCTGGGCTCGATGCCTGAAACCACGTCGACCGAGGCCCCGACTGAACGCCAGGCCGCGCGCGCAATCGGAGAACCTCAGCGGTTGCCCGCGCCGCTGAAGCCGACCGTCTCCGCACGCAAGCCGAGACGCTAACCCGGCGCAGACGTCGCTCGCGGACGCCGCCCACGTCGTGATCACGCAGACGTCACCGATCTCCTCGACGGCCGCGGAGCCGTTCGCCGCACTCACGATCTCGCGGCCCTCGACCGTCGCACGAATAACACTACTCGGCATGCTCTGCAGCCCGACCCAGCAGGCGCACGACTCATCTGAGCATTCGAGTTGCATCGACTGACGCCCTATTCAAACGACGCTAGCCTACGCTCGGATGACCGCGGTGCCATCGGCATTCCACCCTGAGCCGGGACGGTAAGAACTACCCAACCCACACCGCCTGATCCGTACCTCCGCTCCGGCGGGAACGGGCCGTCTCGTCGCCCGAGGCGACCACGCCGATGCATGTGCTCAGGAGCAGCAGCCGCAGCGAGACTGCTGGAAATCGATCAAGGCAAGAGCCGACAACTGCCGGGGTCGCGTCTCAGGAGTGCTGTAGATAGCGTCGGTGCTGTCAGAGCGGCGGCGTAGGTTCCCTCAAGTCCTGCAAGACGATGAAGGAGGCCTACGCCGTGAGACGTACCGTACCGCCGTCGGCGGAGATCGAAGCTCGGATCGAGCAGATGTTGTCTGTGGGGGTTGGTGAGAGCCCGCGCGAGACGTTGTCGGAACTGGCTGGGCTCGGCGCCAGGTTGATCATCCAACGCGCTGTCGAGGACGAGTTCGACGCGTGGCTCGGGCGCGCCCGCTACGAGCGTCGGCCGGCCGAGCAGGGTGAGGAGCGCGGTGAGGAGACGGGGCTGCGGAACGGGTTCCGCCCGCGGAAGCTGCAGACGGCGGAGGGAGAGCTGGAGGTTCAGATCCCGCAGGTCCGTCAGGCGGCCGAGACGTTCGCGTCGAAGCTGTTCCCCAGGACGCCGAAGCTGATCCGAACGGAGCCGCTGAAGGCGTTGGTGATCGGCGCGTTCGTCCGCGGTCTGTCGATGCGTGACGTCGAGTCGCTGTGCGAGGAGGCGGGGCTGGGGAAGCTGTCGAAGGCGACCGCCTCCAGGATGTGCGAGGAGCTCAAGGAACGCTTCGAGCGGTTCCGTCGCCGCGATCTCTACGAGATCCGGCTGGTCGCCTTGTTCCTCGACGCGACGTTCATCGCTGTCAGACCGGACGGGCCGAAGGAGGGCGTCCAGGTCGCGTGGGGGTTCACCGAAGACGGCGAACGGGTGCTGCTGGCCGTGTCGTTGGGGATGCGCGAGTCGTTCGAGGACTGGCAAGCATTCGGGCGTGATCTGATCAGCCGCGGGCTGGGCGCGCCGATGCTGATCGTCGCCGACGGCGCCCCGGGACTGATCAAGGCGATCGAGCAGTGCTGGCCGGCGCCTGATCGCCAGCGGTGCTGCGTTCACCGCGCCCGGAACCTCTACGCGAAGCTCCCCGACCGCGAACGTGAGCGCGTCAAGCACGCCTACTGGCAGGCGCTCGACGAGGCGATCTCAGAGGCAGACGCCAAGCGCCGGCTCCAGGAACTCGTCGACCAGCTCGACAAGGGCGGCTTCACCGCCGCCGCCCGCTGCCTCGCCGACGACCTCGACGCGCTCGTCGTGCACCTGCGCTACCCAGTCCGACACCGCCGCAGATGGCGAAGCACGAACCTGCTCGAGCGATCACTCGGCGAAGTGAAACGACGCACGAAGGTGATGGGCCGCTTCCCCGGCGAGACAAGCTGCCTCACTCTCGTCTGGGCCGTGCTCGATCTCCTGATCACCCACCAGACCAACGGAATCAACTTCAACGCGCTCGACCGCCAACGCCTCAAGCGAGCGCGCTACCAAGGCAACGACCAGACCATCCCCGAGGAGGTGACAGCCGCCTAGTAGTACTTTGTTAGTCTGGTAGAGGTGTTGTTCGCTGCGCCGCGAATCGTTCCTGCGTCAGTGTTACTCGATGCGGGACGGTGGTTATGGCTGTCGTGGTGATGGAGCAGGAGACTCGGGCGGGGTCATTGGCGCCGGCGGTGAAGGCGCGGATGGAGGCGTTCGTGGCGCAGGTCGCTGGCAGGGCGATGAATCATCCGGTGCAACGCTCCAACGCGGAGGTGTACGTCCGCGGGTTGTTGGCGGCGGGTGCTCGCAAATCGTTGGAGCCGTTGGTCGGGCGACTTGACGGCGATGGGGATTATCAGAGTCTGCAGCAGTTCTTGGCCGATAGTCCGTGGGATTCGGGGCGGTTGATGCAGGCGGTGGCCGAGTGCGTCGCGCCGGTCGTTGGCGCGGAGGCGTGGGTGCTTGATGACACCGGGTTTCCGAAGGACGGCAAGCACTCGCCGGGGGTCAAGCGCCAGTATTCCGGGACGTTGGGGAAGATCGGTAACTGCCAGATCGGGGTGTCGCTGCACGCGGTGAGTGAGCGTGCGACGCTGCCGTTGGGATGGGCGCTGTATCTGCCGGAGGACTGGTGCGCCGACCCGGGGCGCCGCCGGAAGGCGAAGATCCCCGAGCAGGTCACGTTCCAGACCAAGCCGCAGCTCGGCGTTGGGTTGGTCTGGCAGGCTGCGGACTGGGCGATAGACCGCGCGCCGGTGCTCGGTGACGCCGCGTACGGCGAGAACACGCAGCTGCGCTCCGAGCTTGACGCCGGCGGGATCGAGTACGTCCTCTCGATCAACCCGGACACGACGATCTTCGAACCGGGCACGGCGTTCGCCGTCCCCGACCGCAAACCCGGCAAACCCGGACGCACACCCGCCGCACACCACGCCGACCACGCCCCGATCGCGGTCGGCGAGTACGCCAAGACACTCACCGACACCGACTACCAGACCGTCACGTTCCGCGGCACTGGCAAGACCCGAGTCCGGTCGCGGTTCGCGTTCAAGCGCGTCACCGCCGCGCACCCGGTCACCCGCGACCGCGTCGCGCCCCGCGAGGAATGGCTGATCATCGAGTGGCCCGAAGGCGCCGAGGCGCCGACCGACTACTGGATCTCCAACCTCCCCGCCCGCACCAAGCCGCAACGACTCGCGCGGCTCGCCAGGCTGCGGTGGATGATCGAGCTCGACTACCGCCAGCTCAAAGGCGAGCTCGGGCTCGATCACTACGAAGGACGCTCCTACCTCGGCTGGTATCACCACACCGCGCTCGTCACCGCCTCGCACGCGTTCCTGACCCTCGAACGCACAGACCCAAAAGCCCAGCGGCGGGCCTCACGCTCCCCCAAGCGGTCCGCCTATTCATGCCCATCTTCGACTGCTGGTCCGGTCACTGCCACACCTGCCAACAACCGATAAACCTCGCCGAGCTACCCCTCACGCACACACCAGAAGAGTAACAAAGTACTAC
>CAVWRC010000004.1:0-233706 GCA_963757235.1 uncultured Solirubrobacterales bacterium
GTCGGTGAGTGAAGTTCTCGGTTGCCAGCACATCTAGCGACAGCGACCTTATCGAACCCTTTCATTGAAAGCGGGATAAGCGGTAGAATCGTCTTCCCTTTCCTCTACGAATCCTCCGTTCCCTACCAGAGGATTTATGAAACCAGTCTTGACCGTACTTCGGTCCCGCATTCGTGTGGGAAGTTCTGAAACTCTGTCCGCTCAAACTTGTCAGTGCCCTCGGTGTAAGCAAACTGTCTGCTTGATGTGGCCGGAATATGTTCTGCATATTCCGTTGCATCGAGTGATCTGGCTAGATTGTCCAACCTGCACGATCTCGTTTTCACTTCTCGCCGTAGACCTAAGTCCGATTCTGGACGGCGAGTCCCGATTCCTGCACGCGGTTGTAAATCATCTGAGTTAGGAGACCAGATGGAGCAAACCAGAGTCGATTTATTCATCTGTCCAGAATGCTGCACACAGTTTCAAGTCAAATGGCCTGAACCGGTGCCGGATTATTTGTGCAACCAGAGCAAGGTGAAGCTCAACTTGCCCCGTGTGCCATGAATCGTTCGAGCTTTTCGCTTTCCTGATCGACTTTTGCAAAATGTCGGGCCAGCGAATCTTCCGTTTATCGAAGTCACGTCGATTACGCCAAAACAGCTCGTTCCCGAAGACGCTCGTGTGCAATGGCTACGCCTCGGATGGGCGAGGCAGCGAAAGAAGTATTAAAGCGTTTAGAAAAAGAAAAACGCCGCCTTATTCTTCGGATTTCTTACGTCGAGACGATCTAAAGATAGAGCGGACTTCACCTCGGCAAAGCCGCATGAAGAACAAGATGTTGAGAGCAACGCCTTCGATTTCCAACACAGTGAGACTAAATTGGCGAACGCTTTCGGGGTTAAGCATGTCACTTACCCCCTTTGTCTAACTGGCTCATTATCTCGCTCAGGGTAGCAATACTGCCTTTACCAGAGCCTTTGAGGGATTTTTCACCCGCAGCGATGCGTTCTGAAAGCGTCGGGGGTTTTGGTTCGACAGCAAGTTTTTCAATCACGCTCGCGAGTTCGCGGACCTGCTTCGTCTTTTCCTGAACTCGCTTAGCGGTTTCGGATGCTTCCTTGCCGAGAGCCTCCATGAGTTCAGGGATTTTATCCACCCCAGCTAGCCGCAAGTCCCTCGGGGCCTCATTGAAAGGCCATAAGCCGTCTACTTCATCGAGTGATAGTGCATGCAGACCCCAGATGTAGCGCAGTGCGATGCCCCATTTACCGCTGACCTTGCAATAGCCAATCTGGTCCTCGCCAGCCCGCTCTTCTTCTGACCACGCAGAAATGGTGACCCAGATGGTCAGACCGATGTTCAGTTTTCTTAGGGCCTCGTCAAGGACACCAACTGTCTTGGTGAGTTCATCGGAGGCAGTGTTGAGCGAGGTTGCTGCAGAGGAGAGAGCTTGAAAATGCGTTTGGAGCGTTTCAATCTTCGTGGGATTCGTCACAAATCCTCTATTCTTGCGCCGTCAAGCGCAGTTAAATTTTTTACATCTCTTCCGGCTATCAACCAGAAGTCCTGCTATCGGCTTCCACCGACTTTCACAGGATATCATATTTTTTATCAGAGAAAGAAAAGAGCCCCACGTCGGCGCGTGTGCGATAACGGCGCTTACCCGGCACAAATACTGAAGATGAACACTTTAATGCAAGCTTAAAGAAACACCACGATTACTGAGGCGTGTGGCAATTTTCTCCCCGAACCAAATTGCCGCTTTCCTGCGGGCTCCGTTGCCCTCGTTTGAGCCTGCGCGGGGATAATAAGGAATCTTAATCGGGGACGTAAGAAAACCCCCGGGTGGATTTTTCGAGCATCTTGCCGAACCTTATAGCGACAGCTCCCTTAATCCGGCGATTGGAATATTTTGGAGAACGATAGACGCGTGAGAAGCCTTGGATAAGAATACGACCTTTAAGGTACCCACCTTTCAGTTCTCGCGTCCAGAGTTTCAGTATGTTACCGACAGGGTCCTCTGCGCAGTTCGACCTCAACTAGGACCGGGCGGCCCTTGTTCCTCCCTCTCCGCTTCGGAGTGCCGCCCACGTCCACACGCTCCCGCGTGGGGCCACCGATGTGAAACTGTGGTGTCCACGAATATGAGTCCACTCTCTCGTTGAGGTATTTGCAAAGGTCGTGTTCAAATCTTGATGAGAGACTCATCGCTTACCTCTCTTGTTGAGGTTTGACCCGGTGACCGAGAAAATCCATATCCGATCACTGTTTTCCCTAGGCCTACTTTAAGAGAGCGAACAGAATTCCCAGCACTATAGGCAAAAGAACGAAGATTACCCATAGATTCGTGACGACGCGTCCCGCTATGTGCTTGGCGTCGGCGGAAATTTCTGTACGCGGGTCGAATGGAAAGTCCTCTAGTTCCTTTCGTCTCGCGGTTCGTTCCAATCGCAGCTTCTCGTTGAGAGTATTGAGGACCCTGGTATGCGTCCCCTCTTCAGCCCGGTGCTTCTCCCGTCGCGGCCGCCACCGCTGCCTTAGAGCTTTCCTCACAGTTTGGGTCGTTGCTCCATTTCTCAAGCTGCTCGTCTGATGCGGCTTCCAGAACACGCCAACGATTCTTATCGAGGGGGTCCCAACCGGAGACGATACTGTACTTTGCCATGTTCTTCTCCTTGAATCGCCGAGTCCCACGCACACTTCTGGATTGGTGCCCCAACGAGAGCGCTAACCTTTCGGCTTATACGGAGGCCAGTTAGTTCGGCGCGAGCACTCGAACGCATTCGGTGTCCACGTATCCCCAAATATCTCCGACTTTAACAACGGTCTCACTATTTGCTGGCGTCACGATTACCACGCGGTCGCCTTTGTTCAGGATGCGTCTTACTCGACGCTCCGCTCCTTTGTTCGCAAATAGCTTTACGTTATCGCAAGTAACCTCTGCCGTACCAACGCTGCGTTCGTGTTCTTTTGCAGCTCTTTCTCTCTCAGATTCTTGCTCAGCTTCTTCTTTGTTAAATTTTCTTTGTTGTAGAACGCTGTTCAGCAAGTGATTCATCAATCGATGTATGTCATTACTAATTTCAACGTATTCGCGCTCCTCAGTGTAGAGTTCCCGGTTGTCTTCTGGGTCGTAAACATGCAACGTGAGCGTCCAAACAGAGCCGGGTGTGCGATCTTCTACAATTTTCATAATTATGTCGGCCTTCTCAGCCGTTGCGGGTTTAAAGACCGACCAAATCTTCGTCTCATAAGCTATTTTCACGATTGAGTTCAACTCAGAAGTGAATGGCTCCTTGTCTCCCTTGGGGTGCAAAATTTCCGATGTTAAGTACGCGGTCTTAGCGTTGGCGATTTGCGCGTCCACATATTGTTGACCGCGGGCAGCACCCACTTTTAATGGCGGCAACGCCGAGACAACCAAAAGGAACAGTGCCAAGTGCCGGAGATGATTTTTAGCTGATAGCATGGCTGGGATTAAGCGCCCACAATAACGCAGGTAACCAACCTGCGCAACTTCGACCTCCTAATCCTTTATTTAATTTCTGTGCTTGTGCATCCAGACCAGAATTTTCGACTCGAGGTTCAAATGCGCGATCACAGCTTTGCACGCCGAACACTTCGGAAGATGTTTTAGAAATGCCTGAGTAATGTTCATGTGTTTGAATCGGCGGCGGGGCTGCGGTTCCGGGTTTCTCACGGATAATTGATTACGACTCCGGGTGCCGTGGGTGAAGGTCCGTCATAATCACCGGGGATGAATTTCCAAACCACGAATTGTCCCTTAGGTTTGCTGTTCTCGCCTAATTTCCTACCATAACTTTCTTGTATCACTGCAACCAATTCCTTCATACCCACGGAGCGTCGACTGTCTCTGGACATGCCTTCATTCCAGCAAAAAGCCACCGCGCCTGTGAGCACGTCAACCATTTGCAACAGATTGCTGTGTTCTTCCTTCGCGGTTTTTAATTCGCTGTGACGCTGCCTGAGTTCCCTCTTCTTGCTTATTCTGACGTATCTGCCTTCGACATACTTTGCCAAGCTCTGACTGTCATATTTTGGTGGTCGGGAGGAGAAGTCGTCCACGGTGATATCGTAGTAGTAGCCTCTCTGCGCAAGCATGATTCCATTGGTCAGAAACACCGTGTAGTACTTCAAATATCCGACGAGCGGGTCTCGACCAGTAATCTCTTTTTCATCCAAAGGGTACTTGTGGGTATCCACGACCAAGCATTTGAAGCCGATTCGCTGCTTGAGTGACAGTCGATAAGATGCCAGGTAGCTGATGAGCGCTTTATAGCCCTCCAATTTTCCTGCTGGGTGTTGGGACATCTTCCCATTTGACCAAACGCAGTCCGTATTCTGCTTTCAGTGCACCCAATCCACTTTCAAGCTTCGCAATTTCGTTTACACAGTCTTTGTTGGGGCACCAAAAATATAAACCACCGAAGACACAGAAATGTATAGCCTGCTGTGAGGATTCATCCGAGTAGATCACGCTGGTATTCGGCGCGGGACAACGAGGCAGCGAGAAGATCCAAGAGAGCGACCGCCGGTGCGTAGTTTTCCATTCGAGTGCAATCGCTACGATAATGCCCCCTTCGCTCATCTTGAGTTGTTGGGCGATCTGCTTGATCGTCAGGCGTTTCTCGTCGCGCAGGCGGCGGACCTCGCGCGCCCTGCGCTCAGTCTCGGGCCGGACGGGGCTGTCGACCTGCTCGGCGGCCTCGAGCAGGGTGATCACCTCGTCGGGCTCGAGCCAGTCGCGGACGTTCTTCTTGGGCACCTTCACGCGCAGCTTCTTATCGCGGGCGGGGTTGGCGGCGAGATCGATGTCGGGTCGGCGAACGGCCTCGTCGAGGATCATCGCTAGCAGTCCGATCGACATGTTGATCGTCCGCTCGCTCAGCTTCAGCGGCCTGTTGTTCCAGTCGCGAAGGATCTTCCCGCTCGCGCGCGCGGCGCGAATCCGCTGCATGACCATCAGGCGTTGCTTCTTGTAGGCGTCGACCGCCGACCACGTGATCTGCGAGAGTCGCATCCGGTCGAACACCGGCGCGAGGTGATGCTCGAGCAGGTTCTCGTCGAGATCGCGTGTGTTGGGTTTGACCTCGATCGCGTGCTCGGCTAGGAACGCGCGGGCGAAGGCACCAAAGATCGGGTCGCGCTCCTCTGTCGGGACGGCATCGGGCGTCGGCCTGTACACGCCTGCTGCGACGAGCCGCTCGAAGTTCTCGAGCTCGATCTCCGCGCGCCGGCGCGACCATCCCTCGCTCGCGAGGCCGCATCGCTCATAGCGTCTGATGCCGTGCTGGTCGATGAACCGCACGCCGAAGCCGACATCGCCGTTCTTGCGCGCCCACGTCTCGACGCTCCCGGTCTTGGGGCGGCCACGGTGGCGCTTGTTGTTGGCGGGTGTGCGCTGCGGCCGGGCCTGGCCGGGTGTGGAGCGGTCGTGTCTCATCGTCATGAGCCGGAACCCTACGCCGCATCCGAACCGCGACCGATCGGCGGAAGCGGCCTGGAGAGGAGCCGTCGGCGCGTTCTCTTGACCTTCGCCTCGTGCGGGGGCTTGACGTCTGGGTCGGGCTCGATCTCACGGCCTGTCCCTTCGAGCTCGGCAACCGCTCTGGCGTCGAATCGCAGCCTCGCTTTCGGTCCGTCTCCGAGCTTGATCGCGCCCAGCCGGTGCTGGTGGGCGTACACCCACTTCGGGCTCGTTCTCAGGCGGGCCGCAACCTCCGCGACGGTCATCAGCTGCCGAGCGTCGTGCTCATCAGCCGAGCGGTCGGCCAAGTAGGGACGAAGCTTGGCGGCCAGCTCCTCGAGGCCATCGTCATCCAGCGCGCCTGGCAGAGCGCGCGCAAGCTGGCGGACGAGTGCGCTACCGACCTCGTCGCTCATCATCTCTCAACAGCACGGCAATGGCTGGACATGAGATTGCGCACGTCAGACAGCTCGACCGGCCGTCGGATGTCGTCGACGGCGGTACAGGGAACCAGCCCGCAGAGCGCTACACGCATCCTGATCGGTGGCCTGCTCACGGTCGGGATCCCTTCGCGGCGCTTCGCCGTGACCGCGCGGCGTCAATGTGACGCCCGGAGGGGTCGGCGCGCGTCTGACGGGCGTGCGGCGCTCCGAGCTTCTGGCCGAGTCGCTTCTGCAGCATCGAGTGCAATAGGTGGCGTGGCAGCAGCGCGGCCGACAGCGACGTCGGCGAGAGCAGCCCAGCCAGCTGGTCCTCGTCCCATTTCGAGTGACGGGCGGCGAGCACCACCTCGACCAGCACCTGCTCGCACCATTCGCATACCTGCGCTTCGATCACCGCTCGCGCGCCCGGGACGCCCTCGTATCTGCGCCGCCAATATCCGATCATGTCGGTGATCGCTCGGAAGTCGGCGTTGATCGTCAGCTCGTGACGGGCCGGGTGATAGCGGGCGGCTTGGTCGTCGAGATCACCCTCGCCGCGGCTGCCGTCGCGCGCTGAGATCCACCCCACATCAGGCAGGCTCACGCTCGCTTCGCCACGCGCCTCTTCATCGGGACCTTCGCCAGCCGGCGTCCCGCTGAGCAGATCGCACGCAGCGTCGTGAGCCGCAGATTTCGGCGCCGCGCTGGTGCTGGGCCGGTCTCGAGGCTCGTCCGCAGGCCGATCGTTGCGCGAACTGGCGTGGGCGTGCGCCTCCTCAGCCGAGCCAGCCTCTAGCTGTAGAGACGGTCTGCGGGGTGGCTGTGCGGGCCGGTAGGGGCTCAGGCGGTAGAGCGGCATGATCGAAGCGACGCGGCCGCGGATCGCGTCTTGGCGGGGGGTGCCGTCGGTGGTGGCGGCGTGTTCCTGGAGGCGGCGGATCTCGTCGGGCATCGCGGCGGCGAACTCCTCGCCCCAGCGAGTCCAGGGGAGGGGTTCGTGGTCGAGGAGGAGCATCGTGCGGGCGGTGTTGGCCTGCAGGCGCTCCGGTTCGACGTGGGGTTGGAGGTGGATGACGACGCGTTCGTAGCCGAAGCGGACGCCGAAGTCCTGCAGGCGCCCGTATCCACCGCGGGTCTGGGCGAGGAGGTCGTAGAGCTCGTCACCGTGGACCGCGACGGTGTGGCCGCTGGAGGTCCAGGCGGCGGCTTCGCGGCGGCGGGCGCGGTGGTCGTCGTCGAGCACCCACCAGCACGCGACCGCATCGCTGAGCTCGACAATCCCCCCGCACACGGCGCGGCGCTCGACATGAGCGCGCTCGCCCTCCACGCGGGTGAGTTGTCCGGGCTTGCCACGGTCGTGGTGGTCGCGGACGAGCACCTCGATCCCGTCTGGGAATTGGCGGAAGCGGCTGTTGAGGTAGCGGGTGATCCAGTGCTGTCGGGCGTCGCTTACGCTCTGGGGCGCCCGGGTGGTGTCGTCGCGCTCGTGGTGGCCGAGCAGCACGACCTGGGTCCCGTGGTCCTGGCCGCGCAGCAGCCACGGCTTGTCCTGCTCGCCGAGTGGACGCCAATAGTCGTGGTGGCCGTCAGGCCATGGTTGGGGTTCCAGGCCCCAGCGGCCGTCCGAGTGGCGCTTGAAGCACACCAGCGAGCCCTGGCCTTGGTGCCAAGAGTCGTATTCGAGTCCGTGGGGGTTGCGTGATCCGGCGGCGACCTTGGCGCCGACGCCGAAGTTGGCGGTGTGGGATTGCTCGCGGCTGCTGGAGGCGAGCTGGTTGATGTAGCGCCCAAGCTGGTCGGGGCGCATGCCGGTGCCGGTGTCTGTCACCGTCAGCTTGCGCGCCTTGCCGGCGGAGGCCTCCAGGCGCTGCCAGTCCAGGTCCCAGACCACGCGACCGCGGCGGGACCGGGCTGCGTGGCGATTGCGTCGAGCCCGTTGACGGTGAGCTCACGCAGGAACTGGAGATCGCCGCATTCGCTGCCTAGGCGTTCGAGCAGGAAGGTGGGGTTTGCTACTGCGAGGTCCTGCCAGCCGTCATCGCGGTCAGGCGGTTCGTCGTGGTTGGCGAGGTGCTCGGGCATCCTTGCCGGACAGGTACCGGGCCGGGCCGCGCAGGCCCCCCTCTCGTTTCGGTTCAGTCGTCAGGGAAGGCGTCGGACCGCGCCGCCGCCCAGGTGCCGTACAGGTCGATGACCGTCGAGGGCGCCGGCCAATCCCGGGCCCGCCAGCGTTTCAACGCGTCGCCACCCCGCCGCCGCGCATGAGTGCGAGACCAGTCCGTCGACGACGGCGGACTCCCGTACAGCGCTTGCCAGGTGCGCATCGCGTCGCGCACCCACTCGCGGGTCCGGGTCGGCGCGATCGCGCCGGGATGGCAGCGCTTGCAGTACTGGTACGCGTCGCCCTTACCGCCTCGGGCCGCGGTCGGCGCGCCGCAGCCGCGGCAGACGCCCTGGTAGCGGGCCTTGACCGCGCGCGCCTTCTCGCCGGTCGGGTCGTATAGGTAAGCCTTGACGGTGGCTTCTGCGCGTCCGAGCCGCCGGGCGATCTCGGCGATCGAGAGCCCCTCCTCGTCGCGGTAGTGGCGCGCGAGCGCCGCCGCCCTGCGCCGTTCATGCACACGATCACCCGCGGGCATCGCCGGCGACGATAGCGGTCGCAGTCAACGGCTACCGACCGTGCTGGATGGTCACCGGTGGTACTCCGCGACGATGCTCGGCACCGTGGTTACATCCAAGGCAGAAAATGGTGCTTTCCGCGAAATGGGGAAGTCGCGTTGCGTCTCGATTCACGACTGAGCACTTCCGGCTGTCGTCCGCTGGGGAAGCGGGACGTCGCGAGCCGGCGATCGTCTGTCAGCAGCCGCCGTTGTGCGGAGCACACAATTCGGCGATCGTCGGCGGTCACGGCCACGCGGTCGACGCGCGTACCGCAACCGTGGCATACGCACAGCGCCGTCGACCGGGAGCTGACGATCGCTAACACCCGAGAGCAGTGATGGGTGGCGCCCGCCGCCGACTATTGCTTCGCATGCCGGCTTGCGCTCAGGCCCGCTATTGCATCCCCACCGAGAGCAGCAGCGCGGATCGCCGACGCGGTCCTGAGCCGGTCGACGATCGCACGTCCGGGAGGATGCAGTAGTCCGCGTCTTGTGGAGCGATGCACGGGTCCGTGGCGAAGCGCAAGCAGGCCTCGACTATCTCAGCCGAGGAGAGCGATCGTCAGCTGTCGGCCGGTGCTAGCCGGCAGACAGGCCCGTAGCTAGCGTCTCCGACTGACTCGGATTCCGCGCAACTCAGGTGCGTCCCCGGCGCGGCAATGATGCGCGCCGCCACGCGAAAGGAGGTCTGGGCCCCCTGGTCGGGGGCAGCGACTCGCTCGCGACAGCTCTTCTGCATCCATATGGCGAAGGAGCCGACTGCGACCGACGAGGAGGCCTCCTGCTGGTCGTCCGCTCCAGGAGGCAGCTCGAAACCGGCGCGCACTTCCGCTCCGGCCTCCCCGGATCGCCGGACCGACGGCTACTGGTGGGAGGTGTTTGGTAGCGGCTCGTTGACCGTGAGCCAGTACGAGCCAAGCTGACGGACCAGCCCGGAGAACTGGTCGAAGTCGGGCGGTTTGCAGACGTAGCTGTTGGCCCCGTAGCGATAGCCCGTGGCGACGTCGTCTGGCGCGGTGGAGCTGGTCAGGATCACGACCGGCGTCAAGCGTGTGCGCTCGTTTTCGCGGATGCGCCGGAGCACTTCGAGCCCGTCGATGTTCGGGAGCCCGAGGTCCAATAGCACCAGCCGCGGTAGCTCGTTGGCGTGGTTGAACAGGTAGTCGAGTGCTTCCTGGCCGTCGCGCGCGACCTGGAGGCGGGCCGGGATGGTCCCACGGAGCGCGAGTTCGGTCAGCGCCGCATCGTCTGGGTTGTCTTCGACAAGCAGGATGGTTACATCGGGCATCAGATCACGTGCGCTCTTGCCGGGCGCGGGTCCAGAAGCTATCGGAAGAGGGCAACCGGGACTCGGAGGTCGCTGCTGAGCTGATCCGGCTCTCGGCTGCTCGTGCTGCTCGTGCACTTCTGCTCACCTGCAGCGCGACAGTCAGGGTTGCGAGCGGCGTCGCTGCCCCGCCACGATCGCCGCGTGGTCCTCGACTCGAACCTCCGGCTCGCCGGAGACGCCGCCGGCGCCGCTACGGGATGTCGTGGTCAGTTTTGCGGTGCTGGTTCGTTGATCAGGAGCCAGTAGATGCCTAGCTGTGCGATTGCCGTGGCGAACTTCTCAAACTGGACGGGCTTGCGGACGTAGCTGTTGGCCCCGAGGTCGTAGCCGTCGATGAGGTCTTGGTCTTCGCTTGAGCTGGTCAGGATCACGACGGGTACCCGGTGGGTTCGTTCCTCCGCGCGGATCCTCTTGAGGACTTCGAAACCGTCGACGCGGGGCAGATGGAGGTCGAGCAACACCACGACCGGTACGGGCTTTGCGGCTTGGTCATGGTTCCCGAATAGGTAGTCGAGTGCTTCTCGGCCGTCGCGCGCTACGTCGACCGGGTTGGTCAGATTCGCGTGTCTCAGGCCGCGGAGGGTCAGCTCCTCATCGTCGGGGTTGTCCTCGACCAGCAGAACTGCTGGCGCGTCGGTGATCATCGGCTGCTTCTCGGTCTGTGGGCTGCCAGCTGGGGGCGACGTCCTCGCCGGTGGCGGCGTCCGCCGGGGGGTGTGCGCCGGGCGTGAGCGTGAACTGGAACGTCGCACCCTGGTTGACGGCACCGCGCGCCCAGATCGCGCCGCCGTGACGATGCACGGCGCGGACGACGGTGGCCAGGCCGATTCCGGTGCCGGCGAACTCGCTCTCGCGGTGAAGCCGCTGGAATGGACGGAACAGCCCTTTGCCGTGCGCCATGTCAAAGCCGGCCCCGTTGTCGGCCACGAAGTACACCGGCACGCCGTCCTGCTCGACCGCCCCGAAGCGAACGCGAGCGCGCTCCGTCTTGGCCGTGAACTTGAATGCGTTGCCCAACAGGTTCTGCAACACGCTTTGCACGAGCCCGCGATCCGCCTCGGCGACCAGCCCATCCTCGATCTCGACCTCGATGTGGCGGTCAGGCTCGACGCTGCTCAGCTCGGCGACGATCTCTCTGGCCACCGCACTGATGTCGATCGGCTCGCGCTCGAAGCGCTGCCGCGACAGACTGGAGAGTTTCAGAATCTCCTCGATCAGCGTGCCCATCCGGACCGCGCCGGCGCGGACACGCTCGAGATAGTGACGGCCGTCCTCGCTCAGCTTCTCGGCGTAGTCATCGAGCAGTACCTTGCTGAACCCGTCGACGGCCCGCAGGGGTGCGCGCAGATCGTGCGAGACCGAGTACGCGAACGTCTCAAGCTCGTGGTTGATCTGCTCGAGCTCCGTCGTGCGCGCGGCGACCCGCTGCTCGAGCTCCGCGTTCAGCGCCCGGAGCTCCTCCTCCGCGAGCCGGCGGTCGGTGACGTCGGCGATGATCCCGCGGACGCGCACGACGCGGGCGCCCTCGATCACCGCCTCGCCAACGACGCGGACCCAGATCCGCTGTCCGTCGGCCCGGATCAGCCCGACCTCGAGGTCGGAAGGCTCGCCGTCGGCAACCAGGCGCTCGAGCGCCGCGCTGATGATCGGGGCGCTCTCAGCCTCGAAGGCCGAGATCGCCCGCTCCAGCTCAACCGGACCGTACCTCCGCTCGCCGCTGCCGTAGATCCGGTACACCTCGTCCGTCCACGTCAGCTTGCCGGTGACCAGGTCGTACTCCCAGCCGCCCGTCCTGCTGATCTGCTGGGTACGCTCGAGCAGACCCGTGGTCTCTGCGAGCTCCTCCTCGGCCCGCCTGCGCTCGGTGATGTCAGAGTTCAGCGCGATGATCGCGACCGGCCGGCCGTCCTCGTCGCGCGCCAGCGCCTGGCGGCTTGAGACAACGATCACTGTGCCGTCCTTGCGCGTGTGGCGCAACTCGCCGTGCCACTGTCCCTCCCGCGCGAGTGCGTCCTCGACCGCCTCCCGGGACTCGGGGAACACGGTCGCCAACAGCTCATGGCTCACGCGGCCGACCGCGTCCGCACGGCTGTAGCCGTAGATCGTCTCCGCCTCGCGGTTCCAGAACCTGACCCGACTCTCGACCGGATCCCGCACGATGACCGCGTCATGGGCCAGGTCCAGGAGCTGCGCTCGCAGCCGCAGCTCCTGCTCGTTTCGCTTGCGCTCGGTCACATCGCGCGCCGACACCACAAGCTCCTCGCCCATCGAAGCGATCACCGTGTCGAACACCCGGGAGGCAAGCGCCGCGCCGGCGTACATCTGCGGGAGTTGCACCTCATCGGTTCGGCACGCCTCGCCGGTCACGGCCACCCGGCGATAGAGCTCGAACCGCTCACTGCCCGGAAAGCGCGGAAACAGCTCCCCGACTCGACGGCCGATCACCCGCTCGCGCTCGAGCCCGACGAGCGCGCAGTACGCGTCGTTGACATACCGCAGGCGAAAGTCGACGATCTCGCCGCCAGCATCACGCACCGGCGAGAGGATCGTCAGCGAATCGAGCGTCGACTCGGCCGCCACCCGAAACCGCTGCTCGCTGGCCCGCAGCTCCGCCTCGACCGCCCGGCGGTGCTCCTCGCGCGCCATCGCCTCAAGGGCAAAGGACAGATCGGCCGCCATCCGGTCAAATAGCGCCACCTCCTCCTCGTCAAAGAACCCCACCTCAGACGAATAGGCGGTCAGCACGGCCACGCACCGGTCCTCGAGCAGCAGCGGGAACGCCGCCGAGGAGCGATACTCCCGCGCCAACGCGGCCTCGCGCCACGGACCCATCCGCCCGTCCGTGCCGATATCCGTCGTGAACACGTGCTCGCGCTCCCTGCCCGCCGTGCCCGTCGGCCCCCGGCCCGCAGCCACGTTGAGCACCGAGATCCGGATCGAGTTCCAGATAGCCCTCCACCGCTCCCGCCTGGGCGACCGGGACGATCCATCCATCCTCGCCGACCTCGCCCACCCACACCATCCGCAGCCGCCCCCGCTCGACCAGCACCCGGCAAACCTCGTCAAACAGCGCCAGCCGCTGGCGAACGCGCACGATCGCCTCATCAACGCTCGACAGCATCGCGTAGACCCGGCCGAGCCGCTCCGCGCGCTGCTCGGCGTGCACGCTGCCGCCATCACTAGCCGAGCTCACGGCCAAGCCATCCCCATGGCGAGCGACTCAGACGTCGTGCCGGCGACGACGGCGGCGAGCAGCCTGTTCAACTCCACGCCGCGTTCCGCGAACGACCCCGCCTGCCGCGATCCGCCCCCGCGGACAACTCCAACTCCAGCACACGATCGGCGAGCTCGGTACGACATCAAGACCCCGCCGCCGCGATCCCCAAAGTCGAGCCGTAGGTTACGACAGCGCTCAGGGCTGGACTGGACGTTTATGAGATGACCTCCTCCGGATGGTTGCCGCGCTTGCTGGTGATCATGATGCGTCGATCGGGCAGAGTCCAGGTCGGCGTGGCGCCGACCCGTGGGTGGGCCGAGGAAGTGCCCAAGCGCGCCACCACTGACGCCTTGACGGCCCTCGATAGCGCACCGGAGAGCGCTGCTCAGACCACGTCTCAATTTCCGTGAGTGATCGTTTAGGAGATGCTAAAGCCGGAGCGTCGCGGCGCTGCAGCCCTTTCGCAGGCCTCGCCGCGGGTCAACTCGCCGACGCGGCCCGAGCTTGACGGTTGGCGCGTCAGCCGATGGCCACCATGCGCTCGATCCGGATGCGGGCGCGTCGGGCGATATCGGCGGGCACCTTGACCTCGTACTTGGCCTCGCGCAGCAACGTCGCGGCGCGTTGCCGGCATACGACCGATCAGGGCTGAGCATGGGCGCATCTCTGCTCACTCACAACGATCTAATGCCATCAACCGGATTTCCGCTGACATCCATTCCGGACTTCACACCGTTGCGCCCGGACAGTAGATCGGCTCATTCGTTTGTCAGTGCGCCGGATCGGGGGGTCCGGACAAGCTGAAAGCTGCTGATCACGGAGCGAAAGCACCCACAACCCATCGCCGCTCACCAGCCGATCGCCCACTGTCATTCGACCGACGCTCTACAGGATTCTCAGCTGATGGCAGCGGATCTGCTCACTCGAATGTCAGCGGCCCCGGCTGGCGGCTCTGTTCGCGTGAAGCTGTTGTAGAGCACGATGTCGCTCGCGCGGTACGCACAAGCTGGCCATCCAGCGCCACCGCGACTGGGCAAATCGGGCGCGGAAGGCCCCCCAGAACGGGCACCCGACACTGCTGCTCTGGAACGCCTCCGACAGCACTCCCGCCCCGTGGCCGAGCTCGTACTTCGCGATTGAGTGAGCGGCAGCGACCGCGACTGACGGAGCGCCGCCTCGGCGGTTCCTCTTGCCCCAAGTCAGGTCGTTACGCCGATGACGGCCGAGATCTTCTCGGTCCCGAAAGGGGGTCTCCGACAACCGTCGGCGATCGGTGAGCGCTCACTTCGACAGCTGAAAGCGGCGGCTGATCAGCGACTCGATGGCGGCCGGCGGCAGGATTCTGGTCAGCCGCAGCAGCCACTTCTCGCGGCCGACCGGGTAGTAGGGGGCTGGCGCGTTGGAGCGGATGATCCGGAGCACGGTCTCGGCCACGGTCCGTGGGTCGGTGCCCGCGCGCTGGCCCTGCTTCATCACTGCCGTCGCCCGCTGTTCTTGGTCGGTGTAGTCGTCGATCGATCTCGCGACTCTCATCTGGGCGAACCGCTCACCGGGGTGGGTTGCGGTAAAGCCGGGTTCGACCACTGAGACGTCGACGCCGAGATGCTTGAGCTCGAGGCGCAGCGCGTCGGAGTAGGTGGTCACGGCTGCCTTGGACGCGGACAGGTAGCCGTGGAATGGGACCGGGAGCGTCGCGCCGAGCGAGCCGAAGTTGATGATCAGTCCGCTGTGGCGGGCTCGCATCGCGGGCAGTACGGCGTTGACCATCCGTGCTACACCGAAGAGGTTGGTGTCGAACAGCGCCCAGGCTTCTTCGATCGACGCCTCCTCTTCCGCGCCGATCAGCCCGACCCCGGCGTTGTTGACGAGCACGTCGATCCGACCCGCCCGCTCCAGGACAGTTGAGACGCAGGAGTTGACTGACTCCTGCGAGGTGACATCGAGCGCCACCAGCTCGAACCCATGCGCGCTCTCACCGGAAGGCCTTCGGGCCGTGCCGAGCACCGTGTAGCCGCGCTCGGCGAGCAGCGTTGCGGTCGATTGCCCGATCCCTCGGTTGGCACCGGTCACCAGCACAACCGAGCGATCCACGCGCTCGATGCCTTCGGCGCCACCGCTCGTGGATGCCGACCCGTTGGTTGTGAACCCGCGCATGCGTGTCAGTCGGATACGGGTGTCCAGCGGAAGAAGCGGATCGCGATCAGCAGCGACGCGAGCCCCCAGAGCGCGATCACGGCGAGATCCCAGCCTTTGATGCCGCCGCCGGCCGTGTGGGGATTGAAGACGGTCACGAGTGCCGTATTGAGGTGCTTGACGGGGAACACGTTCGCGATTGTGCGCATCGTGTCGTTGTTGATGTTGAAGAAGTTGCCCGAGATGAAGAACAGGGTCAGCATCGCGCCGAGCCCGAGCGGAAGGGCGGCGTCCTCCTTGCGCACCAGGAGTGTGAATGCGAACGCCATGCACGCGAACGCGATCGCGGCGACAGCGACCGTGAGGATCAGCGCCGCGATCCGGCCAGAGGGAAGCGCGACACCGTAGAGCACGCGTCCGAGCACGATCAAGACGATGGTGGTCAGCATCACGAGCAGGACCGCGTTCGCGACCCGCCCGGCGATGTACACCGATGTGGGCAGGGGGGTGCTGCGTTGGCGCTTGAGAATCCCGCGCTCGCGCTCTCGCACAAGCCCGTTCATCAGGTCAAAGAACGCCGCGGAGATGATCGCGATCGCGACGATAGTGCCCACCAGGTAGACCGACTCCTTCATCTTCCCGGGCTGGCCGGCGACGATGATCTTGTCGTTACCGAAGTTGGTAACGAGGATGATCAGGTACAGCACCGGCAGCGTGACAGTCGCGAACACCGCCTGCGGATCGCGCCAGAAGCGCTTGCGCTCGTAGCTGAACTCCTTGAACGTGAGTTGCGCGGCGCTCATGACTGGCGCACCAAATCGAGATAGACGTCCTCGAGACTCGGTCGCACGACCTCGAGGCCGGTGAGACTGGTGTCGTGCTCGCGCGCCCAACCCAGCAGCGTCCACAGCGCCTCCTCCGCGCAGGCAGCACGGATCTTGACCATTGAGCCCTGCACGGCGACCTCCGACCCGTTAAGGTCGGGCAGCTCCGTCGCGAGAAGGCCGCTGGGAAGGTGAAAGCGGATCTCGCACGGCGCCGCGTCGCGACCGCCCAGCCGGCTCGTTTCGCCCTCGGCGACGATCCGCCCAGCAGCGACGACCGCCACCCGATCGGCGAGCGCTTCGGCCTCGTCCATGTAATGGGTCGTCAGAAAGACTGTCTTGCCGAGCTTCCGCAGGCCGTCGATCACGCCCCAGAACTGATGGCGGGCGCCTGGATCAAACCCGGTCGTCGGCTCATCGAGGAAGATCAACTCGGGATCGCCGATCAACGCCAGCCCCACGTCGAGCCGACGCTGCTGACCGCCCGAGAGTCTGCCCGCGCGCGTGTCGCGCTTGTCCTCCAGCCCGACCAGCGCGATCGTCTCCTCGACCGACCGCGGCGCCGGGTAGTAACCCGCGTAGCGCGACAAGAGCTCGCGGACCGTCAACTCGGCAGGCAGCTCACACGTCTGCAACACAACCCCGATCCGAGCACGCCAAGCCTGCGTCGGCGAGGCGGGATCGACCCCAAGCACGTCCACCTCACCACCGCTGCGTCTGCGATAGCCCTCCAAGATCTCCACCGTCGTCGTCTTGCCCGCGCCGTTCGGGCCCACAAACGCGAAGATCTCGCCGCGATGCACGTCGACATCGATACCGCGCACCGCCTCGAAGTCCCCATAGAACATCCGCAACCCGCGGATCGAGATCACATCACCACGAGCGAACGACCCGTCGCCCGACGAAACCGCTCCAGTCGGGGTCACCATCCTCCCGGGAACCGCCACAGCGCTGAAGAACGCGCGGTCCATGACCATCACGATCTCGCGATGCGAGGCGCCAGTCATCGGTACTTCCGAGCAGACCAAACCGGGCTTGTACCCATTCACCCCGTCACGCCTGGCCGCCAGGCTCGGAAGACCGCTCCAGGCTCGCCCCGTACCCGCAGCTTAGGCTCCAGCCGTCTCGCCCGGAGGTCGTCGCCTTGGTTAATCGACGCCGCTCTCGCCACGAGCACAAGGGCTGCACCCCGGAAGCAGCGTCGATTCCCGCACCAGTGCCGTGCCCGCGGTACATCGAAAGATGTCATATCCGGGTTGCGATCCGGACGGCACGTGAGGGGCCACGAACGGTGAAGGTGGCCGGGCCTTCGTGTCGAACAGCATAGGTGTGGCGCGCGCGGTTGCAGTCCGCGCGGCCGGACTGTTCAACAAGAAGGCACCGACCACGCTGACCAACGTATTCGTTGGGTCCGAGGTTGGATCCTGCTCGCGTTTTTCAGGAAGGAAGGTTGTCGCGATGTCGATCGTGATGGGCGTAGACCAGCATCGGGCGCAGATCACCGCTGAGTGGATCGATCTGGCCAGTGGCGAGATCAGCCGCGCGCGGGTGCGCCCGGCTGACCGCGCGGGGGCGCGCCGGTTCCTGGCACGGTTTTGCGGCCAGCAGCTGGAGGTCGCGCTCGAGGCGACGACCGGGTGGCGGTTCTTGGTCGAGGAGCTGCGGGCGGTCGGCGCGGTCGTGCACCTGGCCGAGCCGGCGGAGACCGCGGCGCTGCGCGGGAACAAGAAGCGCGCGAAGAGCGACCGCGCGGACGCGCGGCATCACCGTGAGCTGCTGTTGGCGGGGCGGTTACCCGAGTCTTGGATCCCGCCCGATCACATCCTCGATCTACGTGCGCGGGTGAGGTTGCGGCACACGTTGATCGAGCAGCACTCGCAGTGGCAGCAGCGGATCCAAGCAGTGCTCTTTCACCATGGCTGCGCGCAGCGCCGGCAGCTGATGGTCCGCGACGGGCGCGAGTGGCTCGCCGCGCAGCCGCTGCCCGAGACCGCACGCCAGCAGATCACCGTCGCGATCACGATCATCGATGCGCTCGAGCGCGAGATCGCCCCGGTGACTCGCGAGCTGCGCTTCTACGCGCGCCGACAGACGGGCTGCAAGGCGCTGATCGAGGCGTACTACGGGATCGGTGAGCTGTGCGCGGTGACGGTCGTCTCAGAGCTCGGTGACTGCCGGCGGTTCGCCAACTCTCGGGATGCCGTTAGGTACGGCGGTCTCGATATCACCGTCTACCAATCCGATCGTCACCGCGCCCCCGGGCATCTCTCGCGCCAGGGCCCGCCGGCGCTGCGCTGGGCGCTGTACGAGGCCGCCCAGGTCGCGCGACGGCCACGCTCACCTGATCGCGCCTACTACGAGCAGGCCGCCGAGCGCCTCGGTGGCAACCGCGCCTGTCTCGCGCTCGCGCGCAAGCTCCTCAAGCGCTGCTACCACACGCTGCGCGAACTCGGCGATGACGCCCTCGCGCCACCGGCCGAGCAGACGCACTCCTGTGCAGGTAGCGCAGCCGCGCGCCGCGCGTCAAGCGGCAGCTCTCCCAGCACCAAGCCTGCGGCAACTCACGACAGCGCAGATGCTCTGGCCGCTTGACCCGGGCTTCGGCTGCGCTGTGTGGCAACGAGTGCCGGCCATGCCGGAACCTACCAACAACGACAACGACCTTCCACCTACCCCTTCGCGCGCGTCAAGCCCTCACTCACACCGATGCGCCGCGGCCGGCTCCCGAAGCCCTGCTGCCGACACGCCACCCCGCGTGGACGGCCTAGAAAGATTGAGCGGCCGCAACGCTTTCCCCCCAGCGGGATCACCCCATCAAACATCTCGTCGCCGGCCCACCACAATCCCAGGGCCGCGGACCGAAGTAAGCCTGGGCGCCCGCGCGCAAAACTGCCCCGCAACCAACAAGCCCACCGACCACCCCGTCGAACCATGGAGGCCTTGACAACCCCACCGCCGGATAAGTAAGCAGGACTCACGCCAACGACGACCGGTTCCCCGCACCTCGCCAGCTGCGAGACCTGCGGCGTCGTCGACCTGCCGGTCGTCGTGACGGTCGATCCGAAACACCCGCTTTCGTTCGGCGGCGTGTACCAGTAGTCGCGCGCGGCGGGACTGATCCACGGCCCCGCTTTCGCGCCGCGAGAGGTCTCTTCGCTGAGATCGGCTGAGACCTGGGATTCGCCAGATGCGCGTTCGCTGGGACCGTTAGCTACGAGCCTGTCGGTCGGCTAGCACCGGCCGACAGCTGACGATCGCTCTGCTCCCCCGAGACGGTCGAGGCCGGCTTGCGCTTCGCCACGGAAGGGAGCGTCAGCGCCGACCGACGCTGACGATCGCTTCGACGATTCACGCCACCCGCACCGGACGCTCGCCCCCAACGGATTGCGCTCGTCGGCAGCCCGCGTCTCGTCAGAGCGGCACCGGCGCCGCCTCGGGCGCTCGCTTCTCGCTCAAAGCACGCGCCAGCGCTCTCGGCGCCGGGCGCATCTGTCCGTGGCAAAGCGTTCTCCGATCCAGGCGCGGGTGACGACCCGTTCTGTGCGAAGGCGGGCGCGCTCACGGTTGGGGCGATTGTTAGCTCCGCGCCGCCCGAGCTCGGTGATGAGCAAGCGGTCGGCGTTTGCTGGAACGTGGCCGTCTGGCTAGCACTACGGGGGCATCGGCTCCTGCAGTCGTCCCCCGAGGAGCAGTGTCGGCGCCGCGGGCTCGCAGACAGCTGCTTGTCCCTCAAGAGGGGTGCTGCGGTTCCTCAGCAGCAAGCGTGTCAGAGGGCGCGATCAAGCGTTCTTGGACTCTCCCATCGCCACGAAGCAGGAGTGAACAAGTCTCTTTTCGCAACGCGCGGGAGAACGGAAAGACGGGCCACGGGTGGCGCGGCGCGATCGCTGCCGGGGCCTAGCTCGGCGTATGCTCCAGAGCCAAGATATGGCGATCACCGTGAGGCCAGGGTTCACGCGCGAGGAGGTTGCGCTCGCGCTGCGCAACCCCGGAATTCCGCTTGAGGCGCGGCGCTACCCGGTCACGCCGATCGAAATGGATCACGTGCTTGTCGACTTCGACGTTCCCGAGATCGACGCTGTGGTCTACGAGCGGTGCGTTGACGGGCGCGTTCGCGCGCCGTTCGTGCTAACGCTCGAAGACTTGCGCTCGTGGCCTGCGGTTTCGATGTCGGTGATGATGGAGTGCGCAGGCTCTGGACGCGCGCGCGTCGGCCAGCAGTTGTCGGACATCGGCCAGGGTGTTCGTTGTCGTGGGTCGTCGGGTTGGAGGTGAGATGGTGGATGGTTCTGATCTCGAGTCGGGAGTCTTGGTGTTGGACGGTTTGTCGAAGGCGCCGACGGGGATTCCTGGTTTGGATGAGGTGACCGATGGTGGGTTGCCGCGGGGGCGCACGACGCTGTTGTGCGGCGGTCCGGGGTGCGGGAAGACGTTGATGGCGTTGCAGTTTTTGGTGCGCGGCGCGGTGGATGGCGGCGAGCCGGGGGTGTTTGTCGCGTTCGAGGAGTCCCCAGCGGAGTTGGCGCAGAACGTCGCATCACTCGGATGGGATTTGAAGGATCTGCAGGCGCGCGGGTTGTTGGCGATCGATCATATTCGGATTAGCGAAGGTGAGATCGTGGAGACGGGGGCGTGGGATCTGGAGGGCTTGTTCATCCGGCTGGGTGCGGCGATCGAGTCGGTCGGGGCAAGCCGGGTGGTGCTGGACACGGTCGAGGCGCTGTTCGGCCCGCTCGGCGACGAGTTGACCTTGCGCTCGGAGTTGCGCCGGTTGTTTCGCTGGCTCAATGATCGGGGTGTGACGGCGATCGTGACCGGTGAGCGCGGCGAGGGGACGCTGACGCGTCACGGGCTTGAGGAGTACGTGTCTGATTGCGTGGTCTTGCTCGATCATCGCGTGCACGATCAGATCTCCACGCGCCGGTTGCGGGTGGTGAAGTACCGGGGGTCGCATCACGGTCCGGATGAGTATCCGTTCCTGATCGATCGGAAGGGGTTCTCGGTGCTGCCGGTCTCCGCGATGGGGCTGGATCACGACGCCAGCAGCGACCGGGTCTCGACGGGTGTCGGAGAGCTTGACCGGATGCTCGACGGCGGGGTATATCGAGGCTCAAGCGTGCTGCTGTCAGGCACTCCGGGGTCCGGTAAGACGACGCTGGGCGCGCGGTTTTTGGAGGCGGGGTGTGAGCGCGGCGAGCGCGGGATGCTGTTCGCGTTTGAGGAGTCCCCGGCGCAGATCGCTCGCAACATGCGCTCGGTCGGGATCGACGTGCGGCGCTGGGTCGATGCAGAGATGTTGCGGATCGTCTCGGCGCGTCCGGCTGCATACGGGCTGGAGACGCATCTAGCGAGGCTGTATCGGGCGGTCGAGGAGTTCGAGCCGGCGAACGTCGTGATCGACCCGTTGTCGGCGTTGAACGGTGAGGAGTTTCAGCTCAAGGCGATGCTCAGCCGCCTGATCGACCATTTCAAGGCGCGCCAGATCACGGCGGTGATGACGACGCTGATCCGGGGGGAGTTTGACGATCGCGCGGGGCTTGGGATCTCGAGCGTGATCGACACGTGGGTCGATGTCGGCAACCTTGAGATCGACGGGGAGCGCAACCGCGGGATCGATGTGTTGAAGTCCCGGGGGATGGCTCATTCAAGCCAGGTGCGGGAGTTTCAGATCACCAGCCAGGGTCTGTACATCCGTGATGTGTACGCGGGTGAGCGCGGGGTGCTGATGGGATCCGCGCGGCGCTCCCAGGAAGCGCGCGACCGCGCGCAGGCGATCTCGCGCGGCGAAGAGCTCGAGGCCAAGCGCCAGCAGCTCAAGTCCCGCCGGTCGATGCTGGAGGCTCAGATCGCGGCGTTGCACGACCAGTTGAAGGCGGAGACGCAAATGCTCTCTAGCGAGATCGACGCCGGTGAGCGGCTCGAGCGGCAGCTCGAGCAGGACCGGCAGACGATCATCTCCGCGCGCAGCGGCACCACAAGCGCTGATGACGGGCACGAGGAGATGAGCTGATGACAGCCACGAACACCCCGGACGCCGCCGCGGGCGAGAAGTTCCTGCTGCGGCTGTACGTCGCCGGTCAGACCCCGAAATCGCTGGCGGCATTCTCGAACTTGCGCAAGATCTGCGAGACGCATCTCGCGGGGCGCTACGAGATCGAGGTCATCGATCTGCTCGAGCGCCCGCAGCTGGCCCGCGGCGATCAGATCGTCGCGATCCCGACGCTCGTGCGCAAGCTCCCCGAGCCGATCACGAAGCTGATCGGCGATCTGTCGAACACCGAACGCGTGCTGGTCGGGCTGCAACTTGTTCCCGCACGAGGCGGTGAGCGGCAATGAGCGAACAGGACACAGCCGCCCGCTTCTCCGAGGCGATCCGGGAGCTCGACGATCGCAAGTATCTGCTGCGCCTGTATGTCGTCGGCGCGACGGCGGGATCGCAGCGCGCGATCTCAAACCTCCGCGCGATCTGCGAGACCGAGCTCGCCGGCCGCTACAAGCTCGAAGTCATCGACATCTACCAGCAACCAACGCTCGCCGAGGGCGAGCAGATCATCGCCGCGCCGACGCTGGTCAAGGAGCTGCCGCTCCCCGTGCGGCGGCTGGTCGGGGACATGTCCGACCGCGAGCGCGTGCTGCTCGGACTGGACCTACGACCGATCGAGCCTTAGATGCCCGGCAGTGACCGCGGCTCCCAGGTTGACCACGGCGTCCCGGCCGCTGAGTCGATAGATCAGCTCCGCTCGCGAGCAGAGCACGCGGAGGAGACTCTACGCGCGATTCGCGGCGGCGAGGTCGACGCGCTGGTGGTGTCGACCAGCGAGGGCGACCGCGTGTTCACCCTAACGGGCGCGGATGAGCCCTACCGGATCATGCTCGAGCAGATGTCCGAGGGCGCCGCCAGCATCTCCGGCGACGGCGTGGTGCTGTACGCCAACCACCGGCTGGCGGACATGCTCGCGCTCCCGCTGTCGGCGCTCGTCGGCTCGCCGATCGAGCGCCTCGTCGCAGCCGAACAGCGCGCCGCGCTCGCTGACCTCGTCGGCGGCCATGACGGAGAGCGTCGCAAGAGCGGCGAATTCACTCTGCTGGCCGCGGATGGCCACTGCGTTGAGGTGAACCTCTCGATCACGCCGCTTCCGGCCGCAACCGGTTCAGCGTGGTCGATCGTCGCGACGGATATCAGTGAGCTGGTGCGACGCGATGCGCTGCTTCGCGAGGCGTCGGAGTACGCGCGTAGCCTGATCGAGGCGAGTTTGGATCCGCTGGTGACGATCAGCGCGGAGGGGAAGATCACCGATGTCAACGACGCGACGGGGCGCGTCACCGGCGTCGAGCGCGAGCGCTTGATCGGGACCGATTTCTCGGACTACTTCACCGAGCCGGCGAGGGCGCGCGAGGGATACCGCCGCGTGTTTTCGGAAGGTTCGGTTACCGATTATCCGTTGACGATCCGCCGTCGCGACGGGGCGGTGACGGATGTGCTCTACAACGCGACGGTGTATCGCGACGGGTCGGGGAACGTACGCGGTGTGTTCGCGGCTGCGCGTGACGTCACCGACCGCAACCGAGCTGAGCGGTTGCTACAGGCGCGCGAGCGCCAGCAACAGGCGGTCGCCGAGCTTGGCTATCTGGCGCTGACCGACCCCGGATTCGTTGCGCTGCTGGATGCCGCCGCGCTTGCTGTGGCGCGCGCGCTGGAGGTGGAGTTCGCGAAGGTGCTCGAGCTGCGCTCAGACGGCGATCTGATCTTGCGCGCGGAGGTCGGCTTCGATGCGGGGCTGGTCGGTCACGCCGTGACTCCGGGCGGGATAGGGTCTGAGGCTGGTTATGTGCTGCTCGCGGGCGAGCCGGTGATCGTCGAGGACCTCAGCGCCGAGACCCGGTTTCACCCGGCCGCGCTGCTCACCGATCACGGGGTCCGCAGCGGCGTCAGCGTCGCGATCGGGCGGCGCGAGCGCGTGTTCGGGGTGCTCGGGGCGCACACAACCACCAAGCGTCACTTCACGCGCGATGACATCTCGTTCCTGGCGGCGGTCTCGAACGTGATCGGCACTGCCCTTCAGCGCGGGGAGGCCGAGGACGCCGCCCGTCGGCAGGCCGAGCAGTACGAGGCGATCCTCGCAACGACGAGCGACGGGTTTCTGGTCTATGACCCCGCCGCGGGCATCCTGGATGTCAACGACGCGTACTGTCGAATGAGCGGGTACAGTCGCGAGGAGCTGCTGCGGATGCCACTCGCGGACATCGAGGCGATCATGACCGAACCGCAGATCGTCGAGCGCATTCGCCGCTGCACCAAAGGGGACTGTGACCGCTTCGAGACCGTGCACCGCGCGAAGGACGGCCATCTGTTCGATGTCGAGATCAGCATGGCCTACGGGGAGCAGGACCAGTTCGTGCTGTTCGTGCGAGATGTGAGCGAGCGCAAGCAAGCCGAGCAGGAGATCCGCACGCTCAATACCGAGCTCGAGCAGAAGGTCACGCAGCGGACTGAGGAGCTACGCGCGAGCAACAAGGAGCTTGAGACGTTCGCGTACTCGGTCTCGCACGATCTCCGCGCGCCGCTGCGAGCGGTGGACGGGTTCAGCAAGGCGCTGCTTGAGGATTACGGCCAGAAGCTGGACGAGGATGGCCGTCACTATCTGGAGCGGATACGCGCGGGAGCGGTGCGGATGGGCGATCTGATCGACGCGCTCCTGCAACTCTCGCGCCTGTCGCGACGGCGCTTCGAGCGCGTGCCGGTCGACCTGAGCGCGTTGGCAAGCGAGGTTGTCGCCGAACTGCAAGCCGGCGATCCCGACCGCCGGATTGAGGTCGAGATCCAGGCCGGGATGCTCGCCGAGGCGGATCCCACGCTCGTTCGCAACGTGTTGGAGAACCTCCTCGCCAACGCCTACAAGTTCACCTCCAAGACCGCAAGCCCCGAGATTCGCTTTGCGGCGGTCGAGCAGAATGGCGTGCCCGTGTACTTTGTGGCCGATAACGGCGCCGGCTTTGACATGGCGCATGCCAACGAGCTGTTTCGCCCGTTTCACCGGCTTCACCGCGAGAGCGAGTTTCCGGGCAACGGAATCGGCCTCGCGACCGTCGTGCGAGCTGTGCACCGCCACGGGGGCGAGATCTGGGCGCAAGGCGCGGTGAACGCAGGCGCGACGTTTCACTTTAGTCTGTCGCCCGGTGTGGATCCGCCTGCATCTGCCGCGACGGGCGAGGATGTCGTCCCTGCGTGGCAGCCAACGGCCGGCGAAGACGGCCGATGATCAAGGGTGCGGCAGCGGTTCTGCTGGTCGAGGACAACCGCGACGATGAGGAGCTGACGATCCGCGGGCTCGAGCGGACGAACCTGAAGAACCCGGTCGATGTCGTCCGCGACGGCCAACAAGCGCTCGACTATCTCTTCGGGACAAACGGACAAGCCGCGAAGCCCGCTCCAGCGGTGGTTCTGCTCGACCTGAAACTCCCGCGGGTCGGCGGTCTCGAGGTCCTCAAGCGCATTCGCGCCGACGAACGCACCCGCCGGGTGCCGGTCGTGATCCTGACGAGCTCGAGCGAAGACGGCGACCTCATCAACGGATACGACTTCGGGGCCAACAGCTACGTTTGCAAACCGATCCAGTTCGACGAATTCGCCACCGCAATCGCGCAGCTGGGCGTCTACTGGCTGATCATCAACGAACCAGCCCCCCCGGCGAGCAACGCCACCCAAGCAGACACAGGCGACCACGAAAGCCCTCCAGCGGATCGGGTCTCGTAGCGGGCGGGGGCGCCTCACCCGCCAACAGCACCACCGCTGGCCAGGTCCGCTTGCTCGTACGGATCTTCCCCTAGGGCGCAGCGAACGCTTTAGTTGGCAGCACCCGAATCCCGCGACCAACGGCTACCGGGCGCGATCATTCGATGGAGGCTCGTTGACCACGAGCCAGTACGAACCGATCTCACGGACCAGACCGGCGAACTGATCAAAATCGACCGGCTTGCGGACGTAGCTGTTGGCCCCGCACCGATAGCCCGCGGCCACATCGTCCGGCGAGCTGGAGCTCGTCAGGATCACGACCGGGCTCAGCGATGTGCGCTCGTGCTCGCGGATCCGCCGCAACACCTCGAGCCCATCGGTGTCCGGGAGCCCGAGGTCCAGCAGCACCAGCCGCGGCAGATCGTTGGCGTCATTGAGCAGATAGTCGAGCGCTTCCCGGCCGTCGCGGGCGATCTCGAGGTTGGCGGCCACGCCCCCGCGCAGCGCCAGCTCCGTCAGCGCTGCGTCATCCGGGTTGTCCTCGACAAGCAAGATCGTTACATGATTGGGCATCAGATCATGGCGATTATGGCGATCGTCGGGGCGACCGCGCCCTGGGGCAGGGCAACCACAACGTCACACAAACGCCGGGTGGTAGCCGGCTCGCCTGCGGGATCTCGCTCAAAGGCGGCCGCGTAGAACTCGAGTTGCATAGGGTCGCGTACGTAAGCAGGTTGCGCGGCTCCGGACACGAAGCCGGTCATCATGTCGTGACGCGCCGGGCCGGGCGCCAGGGCTCGATCCGCAATCGCATGTCGAGCACGACGCAGCCGTTGGTCGTACATCGGACCGGGTTGAGGTCAGCCTCAAGCACCTCGGGGACCTCCGCGAGCAGCAGGGAGAAGCGCAGGATCCGCTCGCGCAGCACCGCGTCGATCTCGCCCGCCCGCGCCGGCGCGGCAACGTCCGCCTTCAACGCGAGCGGGCCGCCGATTTCCTGCGCCACGGCAGGCGCGCGCTCGAGATCGCGACAGCGACACGAGACGGCGACCGGGATTCCGTGGGTCGCCAACAGCGCCTCCGCATCACCCACCGAGAGTCAGCCGCCTGTAGGCTCGGATCAAGCACCGAAGAGATCAGGGCCCGCGCCGCCGTCGCGTCCAGGCCGGATTAGTCCGGGCGCACGCCCAACGGCCGCGACAGCCATTCGCGACGTTCAGCGGCACGCGCGAGCGCCGCCACACACGACTCCGGAACACGTAGTTCAGTCACGCGCGATCGAGCACCGCCACACCCGCGACCAGCTCAGGCAGACGACCCGTCGTGTCAAGCGGTGCCACCGCGATCGTTCCACCAAGCAACCGCGAGGCGGACGCCGTCGCCGCTCCTACCGAGATCCACGAGGCGGAACGCCCCTTCTTGGGGAGTCGATTCCCAACTACCCAAGGACACTGTCGGCGCTTCTCAACTTCGCCGGCCACCGGAGAGATGGCTCGCGTCGTCGCCGATGAGCGCGGTCGACACTCGGGCGATGACCAGCGACGCGCCTCTGCAGGACCTGGGCTTTCTAGCCCGAGGAGGTCGGCCCACTGGTCTCCGCCGCTCTCGAGGGTGACTGCAGGATCATTGACGAGACGATCTGCACCGCGGCCACCCCCAACGGCGTGCGCAAGGGCGAGTTGCACCGGCTCTCGGTGGGAGCCCGCGACTCGCGGCCGCTCTGGTTCGCGTTCTGGAGGACGTCACGCGCGGTCGCCGGTCGAGCCCGAAGGGCAGGAGACGGCGCCCGCTCACGAACTTCCGAAGCAGTGGCCAGCGAGACGGAACAAGCTCCCGAGCTGAGGATTGTGCGAACTTTGCCGATCTGCGTCGCCGAGACGGCTGTCACCGAGACCAAGAGTCTCAACGCCCGGGTACTTGCAGGCTCGGAGCTGACGACCAGGTCAAAGCAGACGCCGGCGCGGGCTTCGAGCTGGCTCCTGGTGCCGTGGAATCCCAGCTGTCTGTGAGCCCGCGGCGCCGACACTGCTCCTCGGGGGGAGATTGCGGGGAGCCGATGCCTCGTGGTGCTAGCCAGACGACCATGTTCCAGCAAACGACGACCGCTTGCTTATGATCGAGCTCGACCGCGCTGAGCTAACGATCGGCCCCACCCTCGGCGCGCTCGGCTTCGCCAGCGGCATTCGTCGGTCTCCGGTGGCCGGGGCGCTTGGTTTGCCACGGAAGGGAGCGTCAGCGCCGACCGATGCTGACGATCGCTTCGACGATTCATGCCACCCGCGCCGGACGCTCGCCTTCAACGGATCGCGCTCGTCGGGAGCCCGCGTCTCGTCGGAGCGGCACAGGCGCCGTGTAGGGCGCTCGCTTCGCGCATTGCGCAACTGGGGTCCACTCGCCTCCGCCGTCTCACGCTGACAAAAGACCTACAGATAGCCCCACGCGCTGACGCCAGCCTCGGCGCGACACGCGCCGCGTACGGCGCCTCCGGGACCACGACGTCGTCCCGGGTCTAAGCACGGCAGAACTCACGCCGCCATGGCACGGCGGCACGCCCTACGCCCGATCCCCGGCCGGCGCTCGACCGTACGCCGGCGCCGCTACATGCGCGCGTACGAGCCGCGGCACCCCGGCGCCGCTCCGGCATGGCACGCCCAAGCCGACAGTGCCGCTTGCAAGCTGGTGTTTACAGAGGCCCCGGACCGCTCGGGCGTCCCGGCGCTACGAGGCGCGCGCCTGCAGGCAACCGCTTGCGGTGTCGGCTCGGCACACTCACCCGTCGGCTTCTAGTCGAGCTGAACAACGCGGAGGTCGGCGTGAGCTCGAGTGCACCAAGCACCGGGCTCCTCCTTCCGCGGGAGAGCAGCGGCAGAGGCTCCGCCATCCCGGCGGCTGTGTCACGCCTGGAAGGGCAGTGCCGGTGTCGGCGCGATCGTGACCGCTTTGGTGCTTGCCAGCTTCCCGACCTTCGGTTAGCCCCCGAGCAGCGGTGGACCTCTCCGTCGGCGACGCGCGACGTGCGCGCTTGGCGAAGACTGGGTCTCTTCCCTCGCGGGCGGCCGGAGACCCGCCTTCATTTTCGGGGGTATTCGCGGTGTCGCTGGCGTGGCTCCTCGTGTCCGGAATGGGCAGCGGGAGGCCGTCACGCTCGCGCCGCCGGGTGGCTTTGTCTCCCATCGATTTCCGGCGGCGTCGGAGCTGTCGACCGAAGCTCGGCTTCGACGCCGGCGATTCGCTCAGCACCCCCAACTCGTCGAGTAGGTCCTTCTCGCTCAGATACGAGCGCGACTCAATGATCAGGCCGTTGCGAACCCGCGCCCCACTGCGTGCCCAGGGGCTGAGCCCGCTCCCCTCGCCGTTCCGTATCTCGCCGAGGATCGCTTCTCGATCGGATCATTTGGCGAACCTCACCCACGACGACGTCGTACCACACGCCGCTGGCCACGGCCGCCGCCCACCGTGCGCACGCCGGCGTGACCGAAGTGATGGCCGTAAAGCGGCGCGGGGTAGCTCACGACGTCTTCGGCCTGCACTTCGAGCATCGCGTCGAGATCAGGTCGTTGTACGCGCCGACGTAGCGTTCGGCTACCCGAACGGCATCTGCATATGTCAACGACTCGCTCACCCGGTCCATCAAGCGGTCCACCGCGTGTCTACCCGATCGGCGGCGAACATGCTAGACGCCCTCGGACAGTTCCGCTGGTTTCGAGCTCCGACCGCGTTGGTGACGGTGCAGCTACGCGGGGCGTCACGACCGCCTGATCCAGACCCGCCGCGAGGCGCCCGAGTTGGGCTGGGGCACCAGCACACTGCTCGAGAACGACCCCGCGGCGCTCCTCGCCCATCGCTGCGACTGGCAGGACTCGACAGTCCTCATCGTCCACAATCTGTCGGCATCGCCCGTCGCAACCGAGCTTGACCTCGGTCAGGACGTGGAAGGCGCCGACGATCTGCTCGACATGCGCGAGCACCACGTTGAGGGCGGTCGCCTGCGCGTGGACCTCGCTGCCTACGGCTACCTGTGGCTGCGAGCGCGGCGCGCATCGAATGGAGCCAGATAGCCCCGTAGATTGGGAGTAGCCCTCTGGAGGACGCCCCGCTACCGCCTACGCGACGAGGACAGCTGAACCGGCGGCTCGGTCGCGGGGTGCGAACGGCGCTAGGCGTCGTCGGCTCGGCCATGCCACGCACCGCAGCGTCGACCTTCCGGCGGCCTCGCGCTTGACCTCGGCGACGTAAGCCGCGCCCATGCGATGCCACGCCAGGTATGCGCTCAACGCTTGCGCGCGTCTCCACCGAACAGCCAGGACGACCTTGACCGCCAGACGCGATTAGTCGCCCTCGGGGTCGGGGGGAGCGCATCTACCTCGATCATGGGCTCGCCTGGCGCCAACCGCGCCAAACCCGGATCCCGGCGAGGCGCTCGTCGCCTGCCCCGCCGGCGACACGCTTATCGCAAGACTGGACCGACCCGCTAGCTGACCGACGCGCGGAACATCGTCGACCACCCTCACCGCCGCCAGGTCGGGGTTTCGACCCCAAGCCTGCGCGCTCTGACGCCAAGCGTCAGTCGGAACGTTGCCGTTGGGGCATCGCCGCTGGTTCGGCGGCGAGGCGCTGGGATGAGGTCAGTTGGTCCCTCGCGCCCGGGCGCGGCAGGTCTGGGATGCGCCCACCGCCACCGCAGACATCCGGTTCTTTCTCCCACGACCGTCGTCTCGGCCATAGAGTCGCGTCCACCGCTCACCGCGATCTCGATTAGGAGAGGACGCCATGCAAGCGCTTGTGTATCACGCTCCCGGCGAGAAGTCCTGGCAGGACATGCCTGAACCGCAGATCCAGAGGCCGACGGACGCCATCGTCCGGATCGACACGACGACGATCTGCGGCACCGACCTGCACATCATGAAGGGGGACGTGCCGGCCGTGACGCCGGGTCGGATCCTCGGCCACGAGGGCGTCGGGGAGATCGTCGAGCTCGGCAGCGACGTGACCCAGTTCGCGGTCGGCGACAAGGTGATTATCTCGTGCATCAAGTCGTGCGGCCGCTGCAGCTTCTGCCAGCAGGGGATCTTCGCCCACTGCCTCGGCAACGAGGGCGCGTCGGGGATTGGCTGGGTGTTCGGTCACCTGATCGACGGCACCCAGGCCGAGTTCGTGCGAGTGCCGTACGCCGAGACGTCGCTGTACAAGGTGCCCGACACGGTCAGCAACGCGCAGGGCGTGATGCTGTCGGACATCCTCCCGACGGGGTTTGAGATCGGGGTCCAGTACGGTGGCGTCAAGCCCGGCGACGTGGTCGCGGTCATCGGCGCCGGTCCGGTCGGACTGTCGGTGATGTCGACCGCCGGGCTGTACGGCGCCTCGCGGATCATCGCGATCGACCTCGATGCCAACCGCGTCGCGGAGGCGAAGAAATTCGGGGCGACCGATGGCGTCGATCCAGCCGCCGCCAACTGGAAGGACCAGGTGCTGGCGCTGACCGACGGCTGGGGCGTGGACGTCGCGGTCGAGGCCGTCGGCGTTCCGGACACGTTTCAGATGTGCACCCAGATCGTGCGGCCGGGCGGGCGCGTCGCGAACGTCGGCGTGCACGGCAAGCCGGTCGAGCTGCAACTGCAGGATCTGTGGATCCACAACATCACGATCTCGATGGGGCTTGTCAACGCCAACACGACGCCGATGCTGCTCAAGCTGGTCGCCAGCGGCAAGCTGAACGTCGACAACTTCGCGACTCACCACTTCAAGCTCGATGAGATGCTGGACGCGTATGACACGTTCGGGAGGGCCGCGGAGACCGGGGCACTGAAAGTCGTGATCGACCGTTAGGCCCAACCGCTCAGCAAGCCCTCGGCTGACTCTAATTCTGCTTGGACGCGATGATCGGAGACGGTCGACCGGGTCTGACGCTAACGGTGCAAAATCGCGCCGTTGCTAACGAAACCCCACCAGCTTGAACGTGACCCCCTCGTGCACCCCGCCGCTCGGCGGGCATGACCTATGCCGGCCGGACGCTCCACCCCGCCGTTAGGCGGGGTGGAGCGCCCCGCCGTTAGCCCGGATCGTGCAGTAGGCGGGCGGAGGTGACTGCAGACGCGCTGCTGATGGTGGGTGGTGTGGCCGTGGCCGTCGATGAGGTGGTGGTGGGGTGTCGGGGCGGTTCCGCGGAACCGCCGAGCGGCTGGTTGGCTCGTTTCCGGGTAGCGGCGGTCCGGCGGCGGCCGGGAGGTCTGCTCGGTGGTGGCGTCGGCTGACGGTTGGTGTCAGCTGGTGATGGCTGTGAGCGTTTTCAGCTTCGTGAAGGCGGCGAGCAGCTCGTTGGCCCAGGGCCACGCGTGTTGGAGATGCAGCTTCGCGCGGCGTCCGGAGAACGCGAGGCGGCCGGCGACATGCAGCAGCCGGTAGCGCAGCCGCTTCGGTTCGGCTTTGGCGAGCTCGCCGTCGAGCAGCAACGCTTGGGTCCAGACGATCAGGTCGTGAGCGAGCAGCACGATCTCCAACCACACCTGGTTGAGCGCGAACTGCTTGAACGGGAACTTGGACAGTCCGGTGTCCTTGTCGTCGCGGATGCGGTCCTCGACCTGGGCGCGTTGGCGGTGGCGGCGCTCGAGCACGGCGATGTCAGTGTCGGTCTGGTCGGTCAGGATCGCTTGGAAGCGGTAGCCGTCGTGGTCGGTGAACGACAGTTGCGCGCCGGGATGCGGGCGCTCACGCCTGACGATCAGCCTGGAACCCTCAGACCACGAGGACAGATCGACGCGGTCGGTGATCTCGACAATCTCGCCGTTCTCTCGTGCCGAGCCGTCTTGGTCGAGCGCCGCAACCCACGCGTCGGCGGGCGTTTCGAGGATCGCGGCGCGGACCGACTCGGTCAGTTCGTAGCCGAACGAGAACCGCATGTTGCCCTCATAACAGTGATCGGCCAGCTCGTGCGTGGCGCCGGCGGAGTCCGCGCGCACCAGGATCTCGATGTTCTCAATGTGAGCGGCCGGGATCTGCGCCAGCGCCAGGTCCAGGACCGTCTGGTGATCGGCGGCAGTGTTCGCTCCGGCGTTCCCCGGCCGCAGCAGGCCGCCCAGCGCCTCCCGGGTCTGATGGGCGTACGCCTGCAAAGGATGGAATCCGTAGCCGCCCTTGTAGTTGCCGGCCGCGCCTTCCTTCTCCGAGTGCGCGGTGATCAGCGTCGCGTCAATATCGATCGTCAACCGCTCCGGCGCGCCGTGCAACTCCCAGAACCGCTCCCGCGCCCGCGCGTGCGCAGCACGCAGCACATCCAGCAGCCCCGGCGTCGACGCGACCCGGTCAACAACCCGAAACGCGGTCGAGTCAGACGCCACCTCCCCGAACAGCGCCTCCTGATCGCGCTGGGCGCCGAGATCCGAGACGCACTCGCCGCCGTCGGCGAGCATCACCGCCAAGTCGCGAATCACCCAACCCGGGTCGTGCCCGCGCCGCCGCTGCTTCAGCGCCGCCAGCCGCAACGACAACGCGCTCGTGAGCCCCAGCTTGTCCGCGACCTGCGCCAACAGCGCACTGCCCGCGTGCGACACCAACCCCGCTCCGTCCGACGTGACTTCTACGGTTACCGGGCGTCCATCACGCATCACCTTCAAGGTGAACCTCCAAGCTCGGGATCAAGGACCTTCAGCAAGCCCAAGGATCCCTGCTCAGCCGGACGTTTCCGCGCCCCCGCCCGCCGGGGGCGCGGTCGTTACTGCACGATCCGGGTTAGGCGCCGCGCGGCACAGCCACTGCCGCCTGCAAAGCGTGCCAGGCCGTTTGCGCGCCGAGAATCGCCCCGCTCGGCTCGCCGGTCGTCTGATCCGTTGACGCGGTCACGAGCGCGACTATCACAGCGATAAACGTGCCCAGTCCGAGTACGATGCAGATCACCAGCAGCACCCCGACCTGCGGGTTAGCGCGAAGGAACTTGATCACTGCCTGCATCTGCACGTTCCGCTGATTCGCACTGCCTACGCTAGTAAAGGAAAAACCGGCGGCGACCTACTCTCCCAGGCCCTTGCGGGCCAAGTACCATCGGCGCTGAGGGGCTTAACGGCTCTGTTCGGAATGGGAAGAGGTGTTTCCCCCTCGCCATAGCCACCGGAAACTGGTCGAGACCGGGCTAAGCGAAGCGGCTAGCCCCCTCCCCGGGCCTTCAAAACCACACAGCGCCAATGCACGGATATCAAAATATCCGTCAAGCCCTCGACCCATTAGTACCGGTCTCCTACGAGTGTCACCACTCTTCCAGATCCGGCCTATCAACCTGGTGATCTTCCAGGGGTCTTACTCCCTCAAGGGGATGGGAGAGCTCATCTTGAGGCCGGCTTCCCGCTTAGATGCTTTCAGCGGTTATCCGATCCGCACGTAGCTAACCTGCGGTGCCCTTGGCAGGACAACAGATACACCAGAGGTGCGTTCGTCCCGGTCCTCTCGTACTAGGGACGAATCCTCTCAACTCTCCAACGCCCACGGCAGATAGGGACCGAACTGTCTCACGACGTTCTGAACCCAGCTCGCGTACCGCTTTAATGGGCGAACAGCCCAACCCTTGGGACCTACTTCAGCCCCAGGATGCGACGAGCCGACATCGAGGTGCCAAACCGGGCCGTCGATGTGGACTCTTGGGCCCGATAAGCCTGTTATCCCCGGAGTACCTTTTGTCCGTTGAGCGACGGCGCTTCCACTTGCTACCGCCGGATCACTAAGGCCTGCTTTCGCACCTGCTCGACCTGTCGGTCTCGCAGTCAAGCTCCCTTGCTGCCTTTACACTCTACGCACGATTTCCGACCGTGCTGAGGGAACCTTTGCGCGCCTCCGTTACATTTTGGGAGGCGACCGCCCCAGTCAAACTACCCGCCTGTCACTGTCCAGCGCCCGGATTCACGGCGCACTGTTAGAGATCCAATACACCAAGGGTGGTATCTCAAGGTTGCCTCCACGCCAGCCGCAGCCGGCGCTTCCAAGGCTCCCACCTATCCTGAGCGAGATGCATCGAACCCCAATACCAGGGTGTAGTAAAGGTTCACGGGGTCTTTCCGTCTAGCCGCGGGTACTCGGCATCTTCACCGAGACTGCAATTTCACCGAGCCCCTCGTTGAGACAGCGTTCAAGTCGTTACGCCATTCGTGCAGGTCGGAACTTCGCGTTCATCCCCTGTTTCCAGAGGCGCAGACTATCCCTTCACCTCATCAGCGCCCTTAGGAGATCGTCCCGCGCCAGACGCCGCTTTCCGAGATTCATCTCGTAGGCCACGTCGATAATGCTGCGCAGGCCATCCCGCCGCAGATGATCGCCTTGCTCGATCATCCGGCAGACGTCCGCGAACGCCACAAAGCTACGCGCTTTGCCTCCCCGAAGGGGATGGCGCTCGAAGTGCGGAATGATCGGATCAAGGAGATCCGCAACCGCCCGCGCCTCGTATTTGAAGGTGCGATCGGTCTTGGATTCCCGGATCCATCCGCATCCGAAGAACGTCTGTAGATCCCGCAGGAGCTCCAGATCCCTCTCGTTCAAGCGATAGCGAGAACGAGGGACGAACCTCGAGCCCGGTTCGCAGTTTCGTCCGTACGGCGAAGGACACGCAAAAGCATCCTTCACCCTCCGACAAGCCACTGACGAACCACGGGTCCAGCGGAACTCTTTCTCCATAGGCTGCCCTTGTCTTGATGAGGGCCGGCGTGTTGCAGGTCGATCCATCTCGCCGCTCAGCGGCGCTTCGACCCGCCTCTCCTTTCGGATCAGTCGTTACGGGGTCACTAGGACTTCCCTCGGGATTACCCTTCGCCAGAGGCGGGAGGGCTTCCCCGATATGAGCCGGTACTCGGTCACTCCTTGCGGAGTGACGGGGCAAGTAATTCTTACCCGACAAGGAATTTCGCTACCTTAGGACCGTTCATTCTTGTTACTGCGCACAGCCGATTGGCCGAGCGCGGCTGACTCATTTCTGGTCAGCTCTCATGGTCGCCCATGAGATCGGACTATCTCATCTCGCCAGCGAGAGCCGCTGGTGAGCTCGGCGTATAGTCTCTGAGGATTCTCCCCAGCATGACCTGGAGAGTCTTTCCTGCTGATTGTCCGCACCCGTCACATTGTCACTGTACCGCCCACTTCGGACGGAACTAGTAGTGCGGGATACTCGGAGTTTCCAGCATATAGCCGAGTTTTATAACTACCTCGGTTGATAGTTACGGCCGCCGTTTACCGGGGCTTAGCTTCGGTGCTTCGGGTTGCCCCTAACACCTCCACGTAACCTTCCGGCACCGGGCAGGCGTCAGCCCCTATACGTCGTCTTACGACTTAGCAGAGACCTGTGTTTTTGGTAAACAGTCGCTTGAACCTATTCACTGCGGCCCTCTCGGGCTCCCCTCGCGAGGAGGTTCACCCTACTGGGGCGCCCCTTATCCCGAAGTTACGGGGCGATTTTGCCGAGTTCCTTAACGAGGGTTATCTCGATCACCTTAGTGTTCTCCACTTGCCCACCTGTGTCGGTTTTGGTACGGGCACGCGCTTTCTCCCTAGAGGATTTTCTTGGAGGCAGGGCTTCCGGGACTCGCCGGCTTAGAGCCAGCTGCATTCGCACCTCAGGTTATGCGGCTCCGGATTTGCCTAGAGCCACCCCTACATGCTTAGCCCAGGACGACCATCGCCTGGGATCCCATAGCCTTCCTCGTCCCCCCATCGGTCAAACGAAAGCGACGTGGTACGGGAATATCAACCCGTTAGCCATCGACTACGCCTTTCGGCCTCGCCTTAGGTCCCGACTGACCCTGAGCAGACGAACTTTACTCAGGAACCCTTGGGCAATCGGCGGAGGGGATTCTCACCCCTCTTTCGTTACTTATGCCGGCATTCTCACTTCCGCCGCCTCCACGGCTAGCTTACGCTGCCGCTTCGCTGGCGCCGGAACGCTCTCCTACCGCGCGCGAACCCGAAGGTTCACGCACCCGCAGCTTCGGTGACTAGCTTGAGCCCCGTTACATTGTCCGCGCTCGAACACTTGACCAGTGAGCTGTTACGCATTCTTTCAAGGATGGCTGCCTCTAAGCCAACCTCCTGGTTGTCTCTGCATTCGAACATCGTTTCCCACTTAGCTAGCACTTAGGGACCTTAGCTGGCGGTCTGGGCTGTTTCCCTTTTGACGCTGAAGTTTATCCCCCAGCAACTGACTCCCGGAGTAACCGTGACGGTCTTCGGAGTTTGCCTGAAGTCGGTAACCTGGTAGGGCCCCTAGTCCAAACAGTGCTCTACGGCCGCCACGGAATTGATCCGAGGCTATACCTAAATATATTTCGGAGAGAACCAGATATCACTGAGCTTGATTAGCCTTTCACTCCGACCCACAGGTCATCCGCCCAGTTTTCAACCTAGGTCGGTTCGGTCCTCCACGAGGTCTTACCCCCGCTTCAACCTGCCCATGGGTAGCTCGCTCAGCTTCGGGTCTACCGCCTACGACTATGTCGCCCTATTCGGACTCGCTTTCGCTACGGCTCCGCTCATCGCTTAACCTCGCCGCAGACGAGTAACTCGCCGGCTCGTTATGCAAAAAGCACGCGGTCACGGCACGAGGCCGCTCCCACCGCTTGTAGGCACGCGGTTTCAGGTACTATTTCACTCCCCTTCCGGGGTACTTTTCACCTTTCCCTCACGGTACTAGTCCGCTATCGGTCACCAAGGAGTACTTAGCCTTGGAGGGTGGTCCCCCCAGTTTCAGTCCGCGTTTCACGGGTGCGGACTTACTCAGGAACACCTGCGGAAGATCGGATGATTTCGTCTACGGGACGATTGCCCTCTGTGGTGCGTGGTTCCACACGCTTCGACTATCAAACGATTTTGTAACTTCCGCCGGATCGGCCACGATCCGGACCAGGTGTCCTACAACCCCCGACGCGCAACGCGTGGCCGCTTGCACGCGCCGGGTTTGGGCTCATCCCTTTTCGCTCGCCACTACTCAGGGAGTCTCTGTTGATTTCCTTTCCTCGGGGTACTGAGATGTTTCACTTCCCCCGCTTGTCTTCGCCGCGCCTATGTGTTCAACGCGGGATAACGTCGCATTACCGACGCTGGGTTTCCCCATTCGGGAATCCGCGGGTCAATGGCTATTCAGCGCCTCACCGCGGCTTATCGCAGCCGTTCACGCCCTTCATCGACTCTTGGTGCCAAGGCATCCACCGTGTGCCCTTAATATCTTGACGGTTGATCGAGGCGAATCCCTAGCGGGATTCGCTACGGAGAAATCGAAGATTTCTCCAAAGGTAATCGCCGCTAGGCGATTACCCGATACCCGTTACATTGGCTACTGTGCAGTTTTCAAGGTCCGGGAAGAGGCACAACGCACACGCAGGAGCTCGGGAGTAACTCCACGAGCGCCGGCGGTGAGCCGGTCTCTCAAAACTCAACAGCACGCGTGCAATTCGCTGACGCGAATTACATTGGGAGAAATCTGCCAATGACACATCGGTGTTTCCACCGTTGCGCACAGATTTCTCCCGTCGGTATCGCCACGAGGGCGGTACCGCCAGGCCCGGTCGACATGCTAGGGCGATCGCTCTAGGCGATCGCTGCCCATAAAGGGCTCCCTAGAAAGGAGGTGATCCAGCCGCAGCTTCCGCTACGGCTACCTTGTTACGACTTCACCCCAGTCGCGAGCCCCACCTTCGACGGCTCCCTCCCTTGCGGGTTAGGCCACCGGCTTCGGGTGTTGCTCACTCCCATGGTGTGACGGGCGGTGTGTACAAGGCCCGGGAACGTATTCACCGCGGCAGTGCTGATCCGCGATTACTAGCAACTCCGCCTTCATGCAGGCGGGTTTCAGCCTGCAATCCGAACCGAGACGCGCTTTAAGGGATTCGCTCCACCTCGCGGTATCGCAACCCTCTGTACGCGCCAATGTAGCACGTGTGTAGCCCTGGACATAAGGGGCATGATGACTTGACGTCATCCCCACCTTCCTCCGGTTTGTCACCGGCGGTCTCGCATGAGTCCCCAACTAAATGCTGGCAACATGCGACGGGGGTTGCGCTCGTTGCGGGACTTAACCCAACATCTCACGACACGAGCTGACGACAGCCATGCACCACCTGTGATCCTGCCCCGAAGGGAGACCGTGTTTCCACGGCTGTCAGGAACATGTCAAGCCCAGGTAAGGTTCTTCGCGTTGCGTCGAATTAAACCACATGCTCCGCTGCTTGTGCGGGCCCCCGTCAATTCCTTTGAGTTTTAGCCTTGCGGCCGTACTCCCCAGGCGGGGCACTTAATGCGTTAGCGTCGGCACGGAGGGAGTCGACACCCCCCACACCTAGTGCCCATCGTTTACAGCGTGGACTACCAGGGTATCTAATCCTGTTTGCTCCCCACGCTTTCGCGTCTCAGCGTCAGTACCGTCCCAGCGAGCTGCCTTCGCCATTGGTGTTCCTCCTGATATCTGCGCATTTCACCGCTACACCAGGAATTCCACTCGCCTCTTCCGGACTCTAGCCTGACAGTATCCGCCCGCCTCCCGGGGTTGAGCCCCGGGCTTTCAGAGCGGACTTACCAGACCGCCTACACGCTCTTTACGCCCAATGATTCCGGACAACGCTTGCCCCCTACGTATTACCGCGGCTGCTGGCACGTAGTTAGCCGGGGCTTCTTCTGAAGGTACCGTCACTCCAACCGGCTATTCACCGGCAAAGCTTCGTCCCAACTGAAAGGGGTTTACAACCCGAAGGCCTTCTTCCCCCACGCGGCGTTGCTGCGTCACGCTTTCGCGCATTGCGCAAGATTCCCCACTGCTGCCTCCCGTAGGAGTCTGGGCCGTGTCTCAGTCCCAGTGTGGCTGATCGTCCTCTCAGACCAGCTACCCATCGTTGCCTTGGTGAGCCGTTACCTCACCAACAAGCTAATGGGCCGCGGGCCCATCCCGATGCGGAGGCCGAAGCTTCCTTTCCCCAGCGGCCTTATGGCCGGAGGGCACATTCGGTATTAGCCCGAGTTTCCTCGGGTTGTCCCAATCATCGGGGCAGGTAACCCACGTGTTACTCACCCGTTCGCGGCTTTGCCCCAGGCCGAAGCCTGGTTCGTCGCTCCACTTGCATGTGTTAGGCACGCCGCCAGCGTTCGTCCTGAGCCAGGATCAAACTCTCCGTGAAGAACTGCTGAACAGGCCGCATGAGCGACCTGCTTCACAAAGAGTCGTCAAGGTCCAATCCGCCGGAGCGGACACCCCACCTAGCGCGGTGGGTGGACCCCGGGCCTGTCCCTGGAGGGATCAGACCCATGCGTCCTCACGAGGGGACCCATGTACACCACGGGTTCCGGGACGCATGACGGGGTTTCAATCTGGCACCGTCGTCAATCGCTGGCCCTCAAGGGGCCGGTCGATGCGACGGCGTCGAACCTGGACACACTCCTCGACCGAGGGTCGGTCGAAGGGTGCGCATGCTGTTGAGTTTTCAAAGACCGTCGCACCTCTCGGGGAGGGGATTCCTTCCCATGGCGCATCCAGAACCGTTCCGATTCCGGAGCGGACCGGTAAGTATAGCGCCCCGAACCGCCAAGCTGGGAGGTCTCGGGCCGCGGACCTCATTGTGGCATCGCCTGGGCCCCAATGCGTTCCGGGTGCGTCGGCCCTCCGGCGTCGGCCTGCAGCGACGGCTCCGAGCCAGCGCTGGCCGCGCGCGGGCGGCGCCGGCTACGAGACGACCTGGACCGTCACCGTCCGCTGGCGGGGACGGTCGTCGAAGTCGATCAGAACCAGCTGCTGCCACATCCCGAGCGTGAGGCGGCCATCGACGACAGGGATCGTCTCCGAAGGCCCGATGACCGCGGCGCGCAGGTGGGCGTGGGCGTTGGTGTCGTGGTTGCGGCGGTTGTGCTCGTACTCGCCGGCGGACGGGATCAGCCGATCGAGCAGCCCCTGGAGGTCGTGGACGCCACCGGGCTCGTACTCCATCGTCGTGATGGCAACGGTCGAGCCGCTGGCGAACACGGTCACGACGCCGCGGTCGACCCCGGACGTGGAGACCACCCTCTCGACGCCGGGAGTGATGTCGACGATGTGGCCATTGCCCGGGGTGTCGAGCCGCAGCAGACCGCCCTGGACGGTCATCCGCGATCCACGGTCGACCTCATCCGTCGCGCGGCGCCACCTGGATGCGCGCAAACCGGCGCTTGCCGAGTTGCAGGATCTTGCCGTCCACCGCCTCCGCCGGTAGGTCGAGGACGCCCCCGCCGACCGGCTCGCCGTCGAGCTTGACCCCGCCCTGGGCGAGGGCGCGCCGGGCCTCGGAGCTCGAGATCCCGAAGGCCGACGCGAGCAGTGCTGGCAGATGGACGTCGCCGCCGTCCGAACGCCAAACGACGGTCGCCATGTCCTCTGGCGCCTCGCGCCGAATGTGGACCCGGTCGAACTCGGCCTCGGCTCCGTCGGCGGCCGCGTCACCGTGGAAGCGCGAAACCAATGCCCGGGCGAGGGCACGCTTGGCGTCGCGCGGGCCGAGCTCGGCCGGCGGCTCGGAGCCAAGCAGCAGCTCGTACCAGGATGCGATCGAGGAGTCCGGAATGCTGAGGGTCTTCCCGTACATGTCGCCGGGCGGATCGGTCACGCCGATGTAGTTGCCGTAGGACTTCGACATCTTCTGTTCGCCGTCGGTCCCGGTCAGGAGCGGCATCGTCAGGATCACCTGCTCGGGCACCCCGTAGGTCCGCTGGATGTCGCGCCCGAGCAGCAGGTTGAACTTCTGATCGGTGCCGCCCAGCTCGACGTCCGCCCGGATCGCGACGGAGTCGTAGCCCTGAAGCAGCGGATACAGGAGCTCGAGCAGCGAGATCGGCTCGTGGGCGGCGAAGCGCTTGGCGAAGTCATCGCGCTCGAGCAGCTGCGCGACGGTCGGGATGCGGGCCAGGCGGAACAGCTCCTCCATCGACATGTCGAGCCACTCGCCGTTGAAGCGCACCTCGAGGCGCTCGGAGTCGAGCACCATGAGCGCCTGCTCGGTAAATGTCTGGGCGTTCGCGTCGATCTCGGCCGGCGAGAGCACGGGGCGGGTTGAGGAGCGCCCGCTCGGATCTCCCACCCTGGCCGTGTAGTCGCCGATGATCAGCACGACGGTGTGGCCCAGATCCTGGAACTCGCGGAGCTTCTGGAGCACGACCGTAAAGCCCAGGTGGATGTCGGGCGCAGTGGGGTCGATGCCCAGCTTCACGCGGAGCGGCCGACCGAGCTCCAGCTTGCGCTCGAGCTCGCCGTCCGGGAGGCAATCGACGGCGTTCCGGGCGAGCCACGCGGCCTGTTCCCGCGGGCCTGCGCCGGCCGGCGGAGGCGCCATCAGCAGCTCCGTCGGGGCCTCGGAATCCATCCGGGGCAATGCTAGACTCTCGCCGCCGACGGGACCCACTCGCCGCCACGTCCCGCTGGATGCCGTAGCGGCTGGTCTTGTCGCTGCGGGTCGCCATAGGATCTCAGCGACCGCATGATCGACGACGTCGAAATTCGCCCCCGCGGCGATCAGCCGCAAGCGCCACGCCCGCTCAACGGATCCGGAAGTGGAGCCCGCCCACCCGACGGCGGTGGCGGCGGGCGACCTCGCGTGCCGTGGCGGTGGCGCCGGCGCCTCCGACGGGCGGGCAGGGTGGGCGGGCGTCGAATTAAAAAGCTGCGAGTGCTGCTGATCCTGATCGGCCTCGGCATCCTCGCCGCGGTCTCGACGGTGTTCGGGATGCTGATGTCGGTCGCCTCCGATATCCCCCAGATCGAGAACGTCACCCAGTACAGCTCGAAGGACAACTCCTACCTGTACGACGACAAGGGACGGCCGATCGGGATCTTCGCCGCGCCCGACCCGGAGGTAATCGACACCTTCAACCAGATCGCAAAGCCGATGCGCCAGGCGATCGTGGCCGTCGAGGACAAGCGCTTCTGGTCAGATCCCGGGATCGACATCCGCTCGCTCGCGCGGGCACTGGTAGCGGATGTCACCGGCGGAGCGACCCAGGGCGCCTCCACGATCACCGAGCAGTTCGTCAAGGGCGCGCTTTCAGAAGAGGACAACCGCACCGTCCTCGAGAAGCTTCGCGAGGCGGCGCTCGCCTTCCAGCTGACGCACCGGTGGACCCCGCAGCAGATTCTCACCGAGTACCTGAACTCGTCCTACTTCGGCAACGGGGCGTACGGCGTCGAGTCGGCGGCGCGGGTGTACTTCGGCAAGCAGCTCGGCTATGACCCGGAGGCGCCGGGCGATGGCAACACAAAGGCGTGCGGCGACAGCACGGCGCAGGTCAAGCTTCCAAGCTGCGCGTCGCGCCTGCACTACTGGCAGGCGGCGGTGCTGGCCGGGCTGGTGGCCAGCCCGAGCGCGTTCGATCCGATCGTGAACCCGGGAGCCGCGAGAGCCCGCCGCGACTTAGTGCTCCAGGACATGCTCCAGCAGCACTACCTTTATCGGTGGCAGTACGAGGTCGGCAAAAGCGAGCCACTTCCCACCTCCACCGACGTCGCCCAGGCGGCTGAGCCGAATGCGGCCCCGTACTTCACGAGTTGGCTGCGGCCGCAGATCCTGGCTGCGATGAGCCTCCACGGGGTGCCGGCAAGAGTCGCCGAGTACCGCGCGTACTACGGGGGTCTCAAGATCCGCACGACACTCGACCTGAAAATGCAGGAGGCGGCGGACCAGGCCGTCTCGCAGGGCCTGCCCTCAGGCCCTGGCTGGCCGACGGCATCGCTGGTCGCGATCGACAACAAGACCGGTCAGGTGAGGGCGATGGTCGGTGGTCCAATCGTCAACGGCGAGGAGGACTTCAATCAGTACCCGTTCAATCTCGCGACCGAGGCCGAGCGCCAACCCGGCTCGGCGTTCAAGCCGTTCACGTTGGCGGTCGCGCTCGAGCACGGGTTTGGTCCCGACTCGGTCTTCCTGTCGGCCCCGCTGGACATCGTCGTGCCGAACAGCGGCGGCAAGGAGATCTTCCACGTGCGCAACTTCGGCAACACTTACTCGGGCGACACCACTCTCCAGTCGGCGACCGATTTCTCGGACAACTCGGTGTTCGAGCGACTCGGGTGGCTCGGGCTGGGCGGGACGAAGGGAACCACGCAGATCGCGAAGCTGGCCAGCGCCGCGGGCATCACCACGCCCGTCTCCAACAACCCCGCGATGATCCTCGGCGGCCTGAAGGTGGGGGTCTCACCGCTGGACATGGCGCACGCATACGAGACGTTCGCGACCGGCGGCAAGCGCGTGTACGACCCGGTACTCGGCTCCGCAGATGAAGGTCCCACGGGGATCGAGTCGATTCAGGGCGGGCACGTAGATCTCGTGGACCACCCCGAATACCAGCGGGTGATGCCGGCGGCGATCGCGACGGAGGTCCACAACATGCTCGAGGGCGTGGTGTCGACCGGCACCGGAACAGCGGCGGCGATCCCGGGCGTCGACGTGGTCGGGAAGACCGGTACCACGTCGAATTACGGCGACGCCTGGTTCGTCGGCTGGACGCCGCAGCTGACGGTGGCGGTATGGGTCGGGTTCCCAAATAAGCTCATTCCGATGGCCACGCTCTATAACGGTGCGCCGGTCGAGGGCGGCACCTACCCGGCGATTATCTGGCGGGACTTCATGGAGCAGGCGCTGCAGATCCTGGCCAGCGAGAACCCGCACGAGAAGCTCACGACGTCGACCACGACCGGCACGACCAGCGCCCCCTCCGTCCCCCAGAGCGGATCGGGTGCGGGCGCCACGTCGACAAGCGCCACGACCCCCAACGGCGGAGCAGCCGGCGGGAACGCCGCCGGCGGCGCGCCCCCCGGTGCCGGCGGCACTGCCGGCACGCAGGGCGGAGCCAACACGGGCGCGGGAGGTACGGGCGCAGGCGGAGCGGGCGGAACTGGTGCCGGCGGAGCGGGCGGCACCGGCGCCGGCGGCACCCAGGGCGGCGGTAACACGGGCGCCGGGGGTGGCGGAGCGGGCGGCACCGCCGGCGGAACCGGAGGCTCGAGCGGCGGTTCGGGCGGCGCGGGGATCGGCGGGGGGTAGTGAGCCGGACGAGCTCACAGGCCGAGCACCGGGTGCATACTCCGGACGGTCGCGTTCTCCAGGTCCTCGAGCGCGGGGTCGCTGACGGCCGTCCGGTCCTCGTGCACAACGGCACCCCCAATTCGCGTTTGATGGCCGACGCCGAGGTGCAATCGGCGGAGCGGCAGGGCATTCGCCTGATCTCCTACGACCGTCCCGGATACGGAGGGTCGAGCCGCCACGCCGGGCGGACCGTGGGCGACTGCGCGCAGGACGTTCGGGCGATCGCGGGCGCCCTCGGGATCGATCGGCTCGCGGTGTGGGGCATCTCCGGAGGCGGTCCCCACGCGATCGCGTCCGCCGCGCTGTTGCCCGACCTGGTTCCGGCGGTCGCCGTGCTCGCGTCGAGCGCGCCGTGGGGAGCCGAGGGGCTCGACTATTTCGCCGACATGGGCGAGCTGAACGTCGAGGACACCAAGCTCCAGCTCGAGGATCCGGTCGCCGCCCGCGCGAAGTGCGAGCAGGATCGACAGGAGATGCTCGCCCTGGAGGCCGACGAGCTACTGCAGTACTTGCAAACGCTGCTCTCGCCGGTCGATGCCGCGGTGCTCACCGGAGCCTTCGCCGAGTACATCGTCAACGCGACCCGGTCGGGGTTGGCGCCCGGCTCCGACGGGTGGTGGGATGACGGCGTGGCGTTCCTCGAGCCGTGGGGCTTCGAGCTAGACGCAATCCAGACGCCGGTCCTCCTGCGCCACGGACGCCACGACCGATTCGTGCCATACCGCCACGGAGAATGGCTTGCCCGCCACATCCCGGGCGTCACGGCGGAGCTGACCGAGGACGACGGGCACCTGACGCAGGTGATGCTCCACATCGATCACGTGCACGAGTGGCTGCTCGAGCGGCTTGACTATCTACGCCACGACGGCGCGCACCCGCCGCGATACGAAGCGACTCCCGGTAGCGGAGAAACGCCAGGGCAGTTCGACCGCCTTGGTGATCCCGATCCGCCGGTCGACTGAGACGGGCACATGCCGCCACGCCCGGGGCTTAGCCGCGAAGACGATCGGTCCGGCGGTCAGGTCGGTGCCGTTCAGCTCGAGCCCGATGTCCAGGGCCTGGGCGAGCTTGCCCGGACCGGAGCACAGGTCCTCGAGACGCTCACGGCCCCGCCGCGCGCGCATCAGCTCGATCCCCTCCACGGGCTCGAGCGCCCGGATGAGCACCCCGGCGCCGACGCCGACGGGCTCACACACCGCGTTGAGGCAGGCATGGATGCCGTGGGAGAGATAGACGTAGGCCCGGCCGGGGGGCCCGAACAGGATGCGGTTGCGGGCGGTCAGCCCCCCGTAGGCGTGGGAAGCCGGCTCTGAGTCGTGGTAGGCCTCGGTCTCGACGATCACGCCGGAGGAACCCTCGTGCGAGATCACGCACCCGACCAGGTCGCGGGCTACGTCGAGCACGGGCCGGTTGTAGAACGCGAGTCTCACCGCAGCGCGGCGCGCGCGTGCTCGAGCTGCTCGCCCACGCGCGCGAGGCTCGTCCCGCCTTGTGAGACTTTCGTCTCGAGCCAGGCGCCGTCGCACAGGAGCGCGTAGAACTCGTCGTCGAGCAGCGGCGAATGCCGCAGCAGCTCGTCTGCGCTCAGGTCCGACAGCGCCTTGTCCTGCTCGATCGCGCTGCGCACGAGGCCGGCGACCACGCCGTGAGCCTCGCGGAACGGCATGCCGCGGCGGACGAGGAGGTCGGCCACGTCGGTCGCGGCGAGCATCTCATCGGCGGCCGCGGCGGCCAGGTTCTCGGCGCTGAACCGGATCGAGGACAGCATCCCGTCGGCGGCGTCAAGGCACAGCTCGATCGTGTCGGCGGCGTCGAACAGGTGCTCCTTGTCCTCCTGCATGTCCTTGTTGTAGGTCAGCGGCAGCCCGTGGAGGACCCCATGCAACGCGACGAGATGTGCCGACACGCGGGGCGCCTTCGCGCGCAGCAGCTCGGCGGCGTCGGGGTTCTTCTTCTGGGGCATGATCGACGACCCCGAGGCCCACGCGTCGGCGACCTCGCAGAAGCCGAACTCCTCGCTCGACCACAGGACGATCTCGCCCCCCAGCCGCGACAGATGTGTGGCGCAGGTGGCGGCCGCGGCCAGATAGTCGAGCACGAAGTCGCGGTTGGAGACGGCGTCGATCGAGTTCTCGGACACGGAGGAGAACCCAAGCTCGCGCGCGACGAGCTCACGATCGGTGCCGAAGTTGACCCCGGCCAGCGCGCCCGCCCCCAGCGGCAGCGCGGACGTGGCCGAGACGACAGAACTGAATCGGTCGCGGTCGCGGATGAGCATCCAGGCGTAGGCGAGCAGGTGGTGACTCAGATACACCGGCTGAGCACGCTGGAGGTGGGTATATCCCGGCATCGGCCAGTCGAGGTGGCGCTCGGCCAGCAGCACCAGCGTGCCCGCGAGCCGCTCGGCTTGCTCGACCGCCCGAGAAGCGTGGGCGCGCACGAACATAGCCACGTCGGTCGCCACCTGATCGTTGCGCGAGCGAGCGGTGTGGAGCTTGCCTCCCACTCGCCCCGCCAGCTCGGTCACCCGGCGCTCGATCGCCATGTGGATGTCCTCGTCGCTCTCGGCGAACGGGAACTCTCCGTCGGCAAGCTCTCGCTCCACCTGATCGAGCGCGGCCAGGAGCTGGTCCCGCTCCTCAACGCTGATGATCCCCGTGGCGGCGAGCATGGTCGCGTGCGCGCGCGACTGCTGCACATCGTACGGCCCGAGCCGCCAGTCAAACGACAGCGAGTCGTTGAGCGCGCGGAAGGCGGCGTGCTGCGGTTCGGAGAAGCGGGAGGGAGTCATCCCAACAGGACGTCGCGCAACGACTCCGACACCTGCTCGACCTGTCCCTCGGTCATCTGCGGGAAGAACGGCAGCGCGATCGATCGCGCGGCCACGTCCTCGCACACCGGAAACTCGCCGTCTCGGTGACCGAACTGCTCGCGGTAATAGCTCATCAGGTGCACCGCCGGGAAATATGGCTTGCTGGGGATGCCGCGGTCGCGGAGCGCCCGGATCACGCCATCTCGGTCGAGACCTCGCGGTAGCTGCACCACAAAAACGAACCACCCGCGGCGCGCGCGGCCGATGTCCTGGCATGGCAGGCCGAGCTCCTCGATCCCGCCGAGCGCCGAGCGATACCACTCGGCGACCTGGGCACGGCCGGCCAGCATCTCATCCAGGCGCTCGAGCTGGGCCAGACCGAGCGCGCAGGCAAGATCGGATAGGCGATAGTTGAAGCCGAGGCGGTCGTGGTCGAGCCAGTCCATGTTCGGCGCACGACCCTGATTGCGCTCCGAATCGATGCGCTCCTTCAAATCGCCGTCGGCCATCGTGATCATCCCGCCCTCGCCAGTTGTGAGCTGCTTGTTGGCGTAGAAGCCGAACACGGCGAGATGGCCGCGTCCACCCACCGGTATGCCGTCGGCGTCGCGCGCGCCGAGCGCTTCGCACGCGTCCTCGACGATCGGCAGCCCAAGTCGCTCGAATGCCGAAAGATCGGCGGGGTAGCCGAAGACGTGTACGGGGAGCAATGCGGTGGTGCGGTCGTTGACCGCGGCGGCCGCCGCGTCGGGGTCGAGGTTGAACGTGACCGGATCGATGTCGGCGAACACCGGCCGCGCCCGTTCGAACAAAGCGACATTCGCGCTGGCCACGAACGAGAACGGGCTGGTGATCACCTCATCGCCGTCGCTGACGCCCACCGCCCGCAGCGCCAGGTGAAGCCCGGCGGTTCCACTCGAGACCGCGCTGGCGCGCTCGGCGCCGACGCGCTCGGCGAACGCACGCTCGAACTCGCCCAGAAGCGGGCCGAGAGACAGGCGACCCGAGCGGAGCACCTCAAGCACGCGTTGCTCCTCGGCCTCGCCCAAGACGGGGCGGGCCAGCGGGATCGCCTCGCGGACGGCGCGAACGGTCACGAACTCGGGGTGGAGGCTGCCTCGTCGGACGTTCGCCGGCGCGAGGCGACCCGCATCCCGTACTCGAGCGAGTCGACGAGCGCCTCCCACGAGGCCTCGATCACGTTCTCCGAGACGCCGATCGAACCCCACACCTGGTCGCCGTCGGAGGCGTCGAGGAGGACTCGCGTGATCGCGTCGGTCCCCTTGGCCTCGTCGAGGATGCGGACCTTGAAGTTGACGAGGTCGATGTCGCGAAGGTGGGGATGGATCTCTACCAGCGCCTCACGCAGGGCCCGGTCGAGCGCGTTCACCGGGCCGTTGCCCTCGGCCGTGCGGACGTAGCGCTCGCCGTCGACCCAGATTTTTATGGTGGCCTCGGTCTCCACCCGGCCGTCGGCGCGCTTCTCGACGATCGCGCGCCAGGACTCGAGACGGAACAAAGGCTCGTACTCGCCGGTCTCTCTGCGGATCAGTAGTTCGAACGACCCGTCGGCGGCCTCGAAGTGATAGCCGCGGTGCTCGAGTTCCTTGACCCGCTCGATCAACTGGGACGCCTGTTCATCGCCGAGCGAGATCCCCGCGTCGCGCGCACGCGCATGGACGGTCCCGCGACCCGAAAGCTCGGAGATCAGGAGCTCGCGCCGGTTGCCGACGACCTCCGGGTCGAGGTGCTCGAACGTCGCCGGGTCGACGTTGACGCCGGCCACGTGCATCCCGCCCTTATGGGCAAACGCGTTGCGGCCCACGTACGGCTGGTCGGGATCGGGCGTGAAGTTCAGGATCTCGTCGAAGAAGTGCGCGGCCTGGGTGAGCGAGGCGAGTTGCTCGGTGGTCACGCACTCGTAGCCGAGCTTCAATTGGAGGTTGGGGATGATCGTGACCAGGTTGGCGTTACCGCAGCGCTCGCCGTAGCCGTTCATCGTCCCCTGTACGTGGACGGCGCCCTGCTGCACCGCGGCCAGCGTGCACGCCACGCCGCACCCCGAGTCGTCGTGGCAGTGAATCCCGATTTTGGGCCTCACCCGCCCGCCGGTCGACGAGAGCGCTGCGACGACGTCCGCCACCGCGGCGCCGAGCCGATGCGGCAGCGTGCCGCCGTTCGTGTCGCAGCACGTGACCGTGTCCGCGCCGGCCTCCGCCGCGGCGAGGATGCAGCGCAGGGCGTAACCCGGGTCGGCGGCGAACCCGTCGAAGAAGTGCTCGGCGTCGTAGATGACCCGCTTGCCTTCCCCGACCAGGAAGGCGACCGACTCCGAGATCATCCGCAGGTTCTCGTCGGGGTCGACCTTGACGACCTTCTGCAGGTGCAGGGCCCAGGTCTTGCCGACGATCGTGCACACCGGCGCCCCCGAATCGGCCAGCACGCGCAGCCCCGGGTCGGCGTCGGCCCGGCTCCCGCGCCGGCGAGTCATCCCGAAGGCGGCGATCTGGGCGTGGCGGAACGACTCCCCCATGAGCAGCTCGAACAGCTCGAGCTCCTTGGGGTTCGAACCCGGGAAGCCGGCCTCGATCAGGTCGATCCCGAGTTCGTCAAGGCGATGCGCAACGCGCAGCTTCTCCTGCACGGACAGCGACATTCCCTCCCCCTGCATACCGTCGCGGAGGGTCGTGTCGTAGAGCTCGATGCGATTCATGCCGTCTTAGTCGGGACCGCGACCATGTCCAGCCACTCGGCGTAGCGGGGGTCGCGGCCGTGCAGGGCGTCGTCGAACAGGCGCTGGAGCTCACCGGTCACCGCACCGGGCTGACCCGAGCCGATCGTGTGGTCGTCGACCTCACGGACCGGCACGAGCTCGGCAGCGGTACCGGTCATGAACACCTCGTCGGCGAGGTACAGCTCGGCGCGGGCCAGGTCGCGCTCGACCACCTCGAGCCCGAGGTCCCGGGCGATCTGGATGACCGACTTGCGGTTGATCCCGTCGAGGATGCCGGCGGTCTGGGGGGGCGTGTACACGACGCCGTCGCGAACGATGTAGATGTTCTCGCCCGAGCCCTCGCACACAAATCCGTGCGAGTCGAGCAGGATCGCCTCCTGGTAGCCCGCCTTCGTCGCCTCGATCTTGGCCAGCACGCTGTTGAGGTACTGGCCGCTCGCCTTGGCGTGCGGGATCAGCGCGTCGTGCGGGATTCGGCGCCAGCTCGCGACCTTGGCGCGCACTCCGTTGAGCTTGCCGTCCTCACCTAGATAGGCGCCCCAAGGCCACACGGCGATCGACACCTCGACCGGAGCGTCGAGGGGGTAGAGCCCCATCTGGCCGTAGCCGCGGAAGGCGATCGGCCGGATGTAGCACTCGCGCAGCTCGTTGGCCGCGATCAGCTCGTGGGTGGCCTGGCGCAGCTCCTCGAGCGTGTACGGGATCGGCATGTAGAAGAGCTCGGCCGACTTGAACAGGCGGTCGAGGTGGTCAAGGTGGCGGAAGATGCCCGTGCCGGTCGGCGTCTCGTAGGCCCGGATCCCCTCGAATACCCCGGTTCCGTAGTGCAGGCCATGCGTTAGTACATGGACCTTTGCGTCCTCCCAGGCAACCATTTCGCCGTTGTGCCAGATGAGGTCCGCTTGTTCCACGACCGACTCCTTAGAGGTGTTTGAGGACTGCCTGGGTGGCTTCTCTGGTGTTTGCCGTGCCCCCCAGGTCGGGCGTACGCAGCCCGTCGGCCAGCGCGCGCTCGACGGCCGATTCTACCGCCGCCGCCTGGGCCTCCATGGCGAATCCATGGCGCAGCATCATCGCCGCCGACAGGATCATGGCCAGCGGGTTGGCCGCCCCGGTACCGGCGATGTCGGGGGCGGACCCGTGGACCGGCTCGAAGACACCCGGCGTGGGTGGGTCCGAATCCCCGAGGGAGGCGCTCGGGAGCATGCCGATCGAGCCGGTGAGCATTGCCGCCTCGTCGCTGAGGATGTCGCCGAACATGTTTTCGGTGAGGATCACCTCGAAGTGCCGGGGCGCGGCGATCAGCTGCATCGCGGCGTTGTCGACCAGCAGGTGCTCGAGCTCGATGTTGGGGAACTCGTTCGCGTGCACCTCGCGGACCACCTCACGCCACAGCCGGCTGGTCTCGAGCACGTTGGCCTTGTCGACGCTGGTGACCCGCGACTTCGCGGCTTTGAACCCGACCCGGGCGATCCGCTCGATCTCCGAGCGCGTGTACACGCAGTCGTCGGATGCCCGATCGGCCGTCCGCGTCTTCTCGCCGAAGTAGATCCCGCCGGTGAGCTCGCGGACCACCGTCAAATTGGTGCGCTCGATCAGCTCGAGCTTCAGCGGGCTGGCGTCGTATAGAGCCGGGATCGGCTTGACCGGCCGCAGGTTGGCGAACAGGCCGAGGCCCTTGCGCAACCCCAGAAGGCCCTGCTCAGGTCGTGGCTTGGCAGGGTCGGTCGTATCCCATTTGGGGCCGCCGATTGCCGCCAGGAGCACGGCATCGGCCTGCCGGCAGGCCTCGAGCGTCTCGTCAGTGAGGGCGGTGCCGTGAGCGTCGATCGAGGCACCGCCGAACACGCGCTCGTCGTAGTCGAAGTCCGCTCCGACGGCGTCGAGAACCTCGACCGCCGGACCGATGATCTCGGGACCGATGCCGTCTCCGGGCAATAGGACTACGCGCGGCGCCATAGCCCGCGGGACGCTAGCCGATCGGCCTCCAATCAAGCGTCCCGGACTCCAGCCGCGCGGCTGCCGTCCCGGGGTTATCCATCCGGCGAACGCTCGGGATCAGCAGGGGGACGAACGTGACCAGCGAGCCGAGCACGCCGGCCCCGATCATCGTGGTCGGAACCCCGATGGCGGCGCTCACCGGCCCGGTCAGGGCATAGGACAACGGCAGCAGACCGATCGAGATGAGCCAGTCGAGACTCGAGACACGTCCGAGCAGCGAGGGCGGGACGTGGCGCTGCTTGGCCGTCGCCCAAGCGATCGTTCCCGCCGTCTCCAGCGTGTTGAACAGGACGCTCGCGACCATCAGGCCGGCCAGGCCGCCGGCGAGTCCGTAGCCGGCCACCGCCAGCGTGGCCGCCGTCCACGCCAGATACATGAACGTGAGGCTCCGACGGGGCAGTCCGAGCTGGCCGATGGCCAGCGCGCAGACTAGCGAGCCGAGCCCGCCGGCGGCGAACACCAGGCCGAGCTCGCCGGCCCCGCCGGCCAGGCGGTTCTTGACGATGAACGGCAACAGGACCTCGGTCGGTCCCATGAACAGCAGGTAGGCGACCGCGGCAGTGACCAGGGTCGCCCACAGCCAGGCGTGGCCCCGTACGTAGCGGAGTCCCGCGCGGATCTCACCCGTCACCCGCTCCGCGCTCTCGGACCGCTCAGAGACCTTCGGGGACATGAGCGCGAGCGCGACGATCGAGACGGCGAACGACGCCGCATCCAGGCCGAACGCCGCGCCCGTGCCGAGCGCGCCCACCAGCAGCCCGCCGACGGCCGGCCCGGCGAGCCGCAGCGCCACCGGCCGGATCAGCTGATCGAGCGAGTTCGCCTGGGCGAGCGCGTCGGAGGGCAGCAGCTGAGGCACGAGCGCATCGGATGCCGGGTTAAAGAAGGCGGTCGCCGCGCCGTAGAAGACGACGGCGACCAGTAGCTGCCAGATCCGGAGTGAGCCGGTGGCGGCGAGCACGGCGAGCGCCGCCAGCAGCAGCCCACGCACGCCGTCCGCGATCAGCATGACCAGCCGCCGGTCGTAGCGGTCGCTGACCGCCCCGCCGATCAGTAGGCATGTGACGGTGGGGATCGTCATGGCGATCCCGACCATTGCCATCGCGCTTGGCGTGTTCGAGAGCGAGTACACCTGCCAGGCGAGCGCGACCAGGAACAGGCCGTCCCCGAGCAGCGAGATGCTCATGCCTCCGGCCAGTAGCCGGAAGTCGCGGTACGCGAACGGAGCGAGCAGACGAACGCGACTGAACCCGCCGGGACGGTCCAGGCCCTCGTAGGAGTGCTGCATGACTCAAGCAGCGACGTCGTCGGCGACGCCGTCGACGTCGTCGGCGCGCTCGGCCAGGAAGCTGACCAGCTGCTCGGGCTCCATCGGGCGGGCGAAGTAGAAGCCCTGCCCGGTGTCGCAACCCAACTCCTTCAGGGTGGAGGACTGCTCGGGATACTCGATGCCCTCGGCCACCACCTCGAGCTGGAACGTCTCGCCCAGGCTCAGCACCGCGGACGCCAGCCCGGAGGTGACCGGCGCGGCGCCGGCGGCGAGCAGCGAACGGTCCATCTTGAGGATGTCGAGCGGGAACAGGCTGAGCGAGCTGAGCGACGAGTAACCGGTGCCGAAATCGTCCATCGCCAGGCGCACGCCGAGTGCCCGCAAAGCCTGGAGGCGGCTGATCGCGAGCTCGGTGTCGGTCATCATCACCGACTCGGTGATCTCGAGGATCAGGGCTTCGGGCTCGAGTCCTGCCGCGCTCAGCGCCGCGCTCACGTCATCCACGATGTCGGAGTGGAACAGCTGCTTGACCGAGAGGTTGATGCCCACCGTGGGCGAAACCGGCGCGGTGATGCGGTCGCGGAGCGCCCGGGCCTGCCGGCAGCCCTCACGGAGCACCCAGCGACCGATCTCGACGATCAGCCCGGTCTCCTCGGCAAACGGGATGAACTCGATCGGTGGGATCAGGCCGCGGGTCGGATGCTGCCAGCGCAGCAGCGCCTCGACGCCGGTGACCGCTCCGTCCTCGAGCCGGACCAAAGGCTGGTAGTGGAGCTCGAACTCCTCGCGCTCGAGTGCGCGCTGAAGGTCGGCCCGCAGCTCGAGCCGCGCCACGACCCGCTCGTGCATGGCCGGTTCGAACAGCCGGTAGCCACCCTTGCCTTCAGCCTTGGCGATGTACATCGCGGCATCGGCGTTGCGGATCAGCTCGTCGGCCTCGCTCGAGTTGCCCGGCTCGGCGATCGAGATGCCCAGACTGGCGCGGAGCAACAAGTGGTTCCCCTCGAGTTCCATCGGACGGGCCAGCGAGTCGAGAACCCGCTCGGCGGCCTCCACCGCGGTCTGGACGTCCTGCACGTCCTCGAGCAAGATCGCGAACTCGTCCCCGCCGAACCGCGCGGCGGTATCGGCGGCGCGCACGCTGCCTGAGATTCGCTGCGCGACCTCGAGCAGCACCCGATCGCCCACCGCATGACCGAGGCTGTCGTTGACGGTCTTGAAGTCGTCGAGGTCGACGAACAGCACCGCCATGCCGAGCCCCTCCCGCACCGCCCGCGCCGTCGCGTGGCGGACGCGCTCGTTGAAGAGCGCCCGGTTGGCCAGAAGCGTGACCGGGTCGTGGAAGGCCTGATGGGCGAGCTGCTCCTCGAAGGCTTTGCGCTCGCTGACGTCACGGCCGTTGAGCAGGATGCCGCCGACAGCGCGGTCCTCCAACAGGTTCGTGTGGAGGATCTCGAAGTGGCGCAGGCTTCCGTCCTTGTGCGCCAGCAGGCAATTGATCACCTCGTCGCGCCCCGATGCGCCGGCGCCGGCGGTGAGCCGGCGCAGAAGGCGGCCTTGCTCGTCGGGATGAAGCAGCTCGGAGAACGGTCCGCCGATGACCTCCTCGGCGCTGTAGCCGAGCACGGTCTCGATCGACGGGCTCTGGTAGAGGATCTTGTTCTCGGCGTCGAGAACGGTGATCAGGTCACTCGAGTTCTGCACCAGCGTCGAGAACCTCGACTCGCTGGCCTGGCGGTGGACCTCCTCAGCGAGCTCGGCGCTGCTCAGCGCCAGCGACGCCTGATGGGCGAGGGTCCGCAGGGCATACCTCGTCTCCTCGTCGTCGGCCGCCCGGCCGGGCACGATCAGCGTCAGGCCGGGGTTGGATGAGCTCTCGGGGCGGAGCTCGAGCGCCAGGACGCGCCGGTTGTCGGTCGGCACCCTCAGCTCCATGGCGGCCGCAAAGGGCAGCGTGGACGAGCCGGTGCCGTCGCATTCCCGGAGGAAGGAGGCACCTGCGCCCGATACCGGCCAGTCGTCCAGCGCCCCGGTGTCAGCGAGCGCGAGTACTCGCACCTGGTCGCCGAACACCCGGCCGATCCTCGCGTCGATCTGCTCGTGGCCGAAGTCCGCCACCGCCTGCAACGCGGCGCTGACGATCTCGAGCGGGTCAGTTGCCGCCACGAGCAAACCGCCGGCGGCGCTGAGCGCCCGCTCGCGGGACACCGACTTCTCGCGCTCGCGCACGAGCCCGGTCATCCGGGCGACCACGAGCGAGAACAGGACCGCCGAGGAACCGACGACGAACAGCAGGTCCCAGTTGCGCGTGGGGATGACCTTGATGACCTCGAGTGCGGGCGCGATCAGGGTCGCGCCGGCGAGCAGGGCCAGGCGAAGCCAGGTCAGCCGTGGCTGCCGGTCGGTTTCCTCCTCGGATAGCTCCTGCATCGACGGGTGCAGGGCCGCTGCCCCCCAGAACAGGTAGAAGAAGATCCACCCAGCGTCCAGCCAGAGCTGGTGGTTGTACGCGTTGTGCAGCGTGAGAACGCCGTACGTGTCGTCCGTGACCAGCATGGACACGATCCCGGCGATCAGCAGGTAGAAGGCCGGCCGCCGCTTACCGCCGTCAACGGCCAGGCGGATCCCGGCGGCGAGCAGGATGATGTCCCCCATCGGGTAGCCGATCGAGACCAGCTTCGGGATCAGCCCAAGCGTGTTGTCGTGGACGTAGGGGGCGATCAGGATGATCCCGGAGACCAGCGCCAGCCCCAAGGTCATGATCAGCGCGTCCACCGCGCCCGGGCCGTCCGCGCGCTGGTTGCGGCGACGGACGAGCAACATGATGCCGACCATAAGGACGGGGTACATCGTCAGGTACACCGCGTCGCCAAACGATGGGAACGGCACCGAGACGTTGAACAGGATCCGGATGCTGTACGTGTAGACGTCGCCTAGCCAGAACAGGAACACGCCCAGGACGAACAGCCACCACGCCAGCTGGGCCCGCGGCTGGTAGGCCCTGATGCCGGCGACCATCGCGAGCAGTCCGTAGAGGCCCAGACCGTTGATCACCAGAGGGCTGCCCTTCAGCGGCGGAACGAGTACGTAGAGCCCGGTGACGAACGCACCGAAGGCGAGGAATATCCACCACAGGTGGCGCCGGTCAGCCGCGACGTTAGGTCTCGACACCGACATCGCCGCTCACTCGCCCGCAGCCCGCTGAAGCTTGAAGCGCTCGGCGACTTCGCCGAGCACGTCGCACAGGTGATCGACCTGCTCGTCGGTGTTGGCCGCCGTCAGCTGGAGCCGGAACCCGACCTCATCGCGCGGGACGAGCGGGTAGACCGCCATCGTGACGTAGATGCCGCGGTCGAACAGCATGTCGCCGACCTCATCGATTGCCTTGGGATTGGCCACCGGCACCTCGATGATCGGGAAGCCCGATTGGTTGGGCGTGGAGATGCCGAGCTCGCTCAATCGATCGAGCACACGCCAGGTCAGTCGGTGAAGCTTGGTCCGCAGCTGCTCGCCCCGCTCCTCGTTGACCCGCAACCCCTCCACGACCGTCGCCAGAGACGCCACCGGCGACGGGCCTGAGTAGAGATAGGGCGGCGCGGCGGTCTTCAGCACCTGCTTGACCGCCGTCGGGCAGGCGATGAATGCCAGGAGCGAGGAGTAGGCCTTGGAGAAGCCGCCGACGAGAATGATGTTCTCGTAGCTCTCCCCCATGTGGCGGACGATGCTGTTGCCGCGAATCCCGTAGTCGCACGGCTCGGCTGACGACCGCTCACCGATGACCCCGAAGCCGTGCGCGTCGTCGACGTAGAGGAGCACGTTGTGCTCGCGAGCCAGCGCCGCGAACCGGGCGAGGTCGGGAGCGTTCCCGGTCATGCTGTTGACGCCGTCGATGCAGATCATCCCCGGCCGGCGCCAACTGCCGGCGCGCAGGAGCGCCTCCAGCCAGTCCAAGTCGTTGTGGCCGAACCGTCGGATGGTGGCGCCGCGCCCCGCGGCCAGCGCGCATCCGTCGTAGATCGTCTTGTGGGCGCGGCTGTCCAGGAAAAGCGTGCCACCGCCGGCCAGCACCGGGATAACCGACATGTGAATGTGGGTGATTGTCGGCAGGAGGAGGCTGTCCTCGCTGCCGAGCAGGGCGGTGAGCTGCTCCTCGATCTCCGGGTACAGGACGGGGCTCCCGAGCAGGCGCGACCAGCTGGGGTGGGTCCCCCAGCGCTTGAGGTACCCGGGCACCGCCTCGATGATCTCCTCGTCGAGGTCCAGCCCGAGGTAGTTGCACGACGCGTAGTCGGTCAGCCACTGCTCGCCGATCCGAATCTGCCGGCCATCGATCTCGTCGATAACCGCATCGAGCATCCGGTGGGAGTACTGCAGCCGGGCCAGGTCCTCGGTTGAGCGGATCCAGCGCTCCAGCCATTGGTCTTGCTCGCGCTCGCCCCATCGCAGCGCCTCGCGCGCATCGCTTATCCCCGAGGAGTTGGTCGGCAACGATCTCGTGCCTGTCTGATTAGTCCCGCCTACGTGACGCATCAAGCCGCTTATCGGTCATCGCGGCGCGTTCTGAAGCAATCCGGCCACGAAATGGCCGTAGAGGAGTGTCAGCTTTCTGTCAGGACGTCGGTCGCCGTCAGCGGCGACCTGGCCGCAGGGGCGCTCACGACGGGGCCTCCGACGGGTCGACGGAGCCGCGAGGATGGACCCCGGGCCCGTGGGGCGCGGGTCAGATCGGCTGTCTGCGCCCGCTCCTCGCCGCGTTCATCGCCCTGAACCCGGCGGCTCCGCCGAGGTCGTTTGAAAAGCCGGTATCACGGGCAGGTTGACGCCCTCTAATAGCTTGTATAGGTTTTGGTAACTTGAGAATTCCTGAGCTGCCACGGGGCCGGCGGTTTGGGTGGGGTTGGGCGTGAAATGCGAGTCGTGCCGGGTTCGAGACGTACCGTCGTAACTGTGTTCTTGCTGCCGTGCGGGCGCCGTTGTCGGCAGGAGCACCGGAGAGGGCCGTGAGGGGGTGATGTACGCCAACGAGGGAGTCGCGGTGGCGAAGACCGCTAGCGGTGCGATCCGCGTCGTGATCGGGGATCGACGGCGACTGATCGCCGAGGCCCTGGCGGCGCTGATTGAGACGCTGGAGGGCTTCACCGTCACCGGTGTGGTCGCGGGCGACGAAGTCGTTCCGCCGATCGCCCCCCCGAAGCCAGACCTGGCCGTCGTCGGTGTCGGCGAGGACACGGACGGAGTGGTCGAGCTCGTCGAGACGTTCACCGCGCGCGCACCTGACATGAACATCGTGCTGGTAGCCGAGAGAGTCGAGCCCGAACTCGTCAGGTTCGTACTCGATCAGCGCCTGAGTGGCCTACTCCTGACGAACACGGCCGGGCCTGATATGGCTGTCAGTCTCGGCCAGGTCGCGACCGGTCACGCGATTCTCCCCTGCGGCTGGCGACGTGCGTTGTCCGCCGAGGCGGATGACCCGCTCGAGCTTCTCAGCGAGCGTCAGCTTGAGGTCCTCGCTCTGCTTGCCGACGGATGTTCATACGAGGAGATCGGCAAGCGTCTGTTCATTACGCTGAACACCGTGAAGTTTCACGTGAGGTCGATCTTCCTGCGATTGGGCGTTCGCAATCGAATGGCGGCCGCCCGTGTGCTCAGTGAGCGCAGAGGCAAGGCCACACGCCTCTCGCGCCGCAGCGCGGGCTAAGGCGCCTACCACCCGATCAGGTGGGTGGGAACCGCCCAGCTGTGGGGTGCCGCACCACTACGAAGGCTGTTGTCGGCCTCGTATGACACTCCCTACCTTTGCGCAGGACGCTCCAGGGGCGAATGGCAAGGAGTTGGGGGCCAGGGCTGAGGGGCGCAAGGAAAGCTCACAACAACGGAGTACGTCTTCGCATGAGACGAAACACCAGGCTCAGGGCGTGGGGCACCCCGCTAATCGCCCCTGTGCGCAAGCGCCGGCTGTGCCGCCGCGCCGTCAGTGGTGTCGGCCAGCATCGGCCCGGACCCGCAGACGACTAACGTGCCGTATATGGCTTGGATCGGCGAGCAGCTCAGGCTCGAGGACTACTTCGACTCGTCGCCGATAGTGGCGGAACTCCGCCGCCCAATGGCTCCGGCTCGACCTCCGGTGGGTCGAACGGAACCACACCGCCGAGTGGCTCCGTCCCGAGCTCGGTGGCTTCGACGCTCATGCCGCCGGGTGCACCCGCGGCGAAGAGCAACAAGGCACGGATCGCGATGCTTCGGCTCGTGACACCGGCCCGCGGCCAGCACTACCTGCTGGTCAAGGTCTCGTCCGGATCCGGAAGCGCCAAGCTCCGCATCCGCCTAGTCGAGCTGGTCGAGCTGGTCGCCAGCTCGGCGCGCGCGGGCCATTCGGCCCGCATCACGCGGACGCGCACTGTCACGATCAAGACGAATCGTGTCGTGCGGATCGCCGTGACGAGGTCGGTGCTGAAGGTGCCGGGGGTCTCGCTTATCGGTTAGGCGAGGGCACATTCACACTGCACAGGGGGCCCGCTTCGGCGGGCTCCCTGCGTTTAAGCGCCCGAGCTTTTCCGCGCGGTCATGTTCAGCCGCACGTACTCGAGCACGAACGGCCGGCCGGAGCGCTCGAGCACGCGGTCCACGAACTGCGCGCGGAGCTCCTCCGGAAGCGGGTCGAGGTGGCGGACCAGGCACACCGTCTGGATGAACGTGCGCGGATCATCGGGCGTGACCGACTTGGGCTCGAGCCAGCAGGTGACGTTCGTAAATCCGGCGTGCTCCAGGCGCTGGACCGTCTGGACGTCGCCGGCGTAGTTCCACGGACGCTTCCAGTCGACGAAGTACGGCGCGAACGGCTCCTCGGCGGCGACCTCGTCGGCCAGGTTCCGGAACGAGTCGATGTTGCCGAGACCGCCGCATTGGGCGACGAGCTGCCCGCCGTCTTTCAACGTCCGGTGCAGCGCCGCGAACAGTGCGTCGTGGTCGGGGATCCAGTGGAAGGTCGCGTTCGAGAAGATCGCGTCGACCGGCTCGGGCAGATCAAGCTCGACCAGGTCCTGGCAGAGCACGGTGGCTCGGTCGCCCAGCGCCTCGCGGGCGTGCGCCGCCATCGAGGGCGCCACATCGACGGCATAGATCCGGCCCCGGGGAACGAGGTCGGACAGAAGCGCGGTGACCCTCCCCGACCCGCAGCCCGCGTCGAGCACGACCTCATCGCCGCGCAGATCGAGCCGCTCGAGCTGCTCGCGAGCCCATGCCAGCTGGGGATCGGAGACGCGATCGTAGGTCGCGGCATCCCAATCTCGGGCCAATCGCCCGGGGGGCGATTGGCTTGCGGGTTCGCCTGCGGCGAACCCGGTCATATCGCCGTCGTCACCGGCCCAGGACGCTCGCGCTCGCGCTCGTAGGCGACGATCACCTCCTCCTCGCCGAGCGTCAGCGCGATGTCGTCCAGGCCGTTGAGGAGCCGGTGCTTGGTGTCGGGATCGATCTCGAAGCTCGCTGTCCCGCCGGGCCAGCGCACCTCCTGCGCGGCCAGATCGACCTGGGCCTCCCCCGCCTGGCGGATCGAGGCGCACTCCTCGGCGCTCAGCTGCACCGGCAGCAGCCCGATCTTGGTGCAGTTGGAGCGGAAGATGTCGGCGAAGCTCGGCGCGATGATGGCCTGGAAGCCGTAGTCCTCGAGCGCCCACGGCGCGTGCTCGCGGCTCGAGCCGCAGCCGAAGTTGCGCCCGGCGACAAGGATCGGATTGCGCGGCAGCTCCCACCCCGGCTCCTTGGCCCAGTCGAAGAAGAGGAACTCGCCGAAGCCGGTGCGCTCGATCCGCTTGAGGAACTGCTTGGGGATGATCTGATCGGTGTCGACGTCGTCGCGGTTCAGAACCGTTACGCGCCCGGTGATGGTCTCGATCGCCTTCATTTCCCGTTGCCCTCCTGGTCGGGGGTGGTGGCTGGGAGCCAATCTCGGATGTCAACGAAATGCCCCTCGATCGCGGCCGCCGCGGCCATCTGAGGTGACACCAGGTGCGAGCGCGCGCCGCGGCCCTGCCGTCCCTCGAAGTTGCGGTTCGAGGTGGACGCAACCCGCTCGCGGGGCGCGGCGACGTCGGGGTTCATGCCCAGGCACATCGAGCAGCCGGCGCCGCGCCAGTCGAAGCCGGCGCGCTTGAACACCTCGTCGAGGCCTTCCTGCTCGGCCTGGAGCTTGACCTGCTGAGAGCCCGGGACGACCATCGCGTAGACGCCGTCGGCCACACGGTTGCCGTTCACGACCTCGGCGGCGGCGCGCAGGTCGCCGATCCGCGCGTTCGTGCACGACCCGATGAACACCCGGTCGAGCCTTATCTCCTCGATCGGCGTGCCGGGCTGGAGGCCCATGTAATCGAGCGCGCGCTCGTCCTGATCGGAGTGGGGCTCGGGGACCGCGCTCGTAACCGGCACGACCATCCCGGGGTTCGTGCCCCAGGTGACCATCGGGCTGACCGCGGAGGCGTCGACCTCGATCTCCTTGTCGAACGTCGCGCCGTCGTCGGTGCTCAGCTCACGCCACGCATCCGGGATCGAATCCGGGGCTGCGGGCCGACCGAGCACCCATTCGAAGGTCGTCTCGTCGGGTGCGATCATGCCGGCGCGGCCGCCCCCTTCGATCGTCATGTTGCAGACCGTCATGCGGCCCTCCATCGACAGGGCCTCGATCGCTTCCCCGGCGTACTCGACCACGTGCCCGGCCGCCCCATCCACCCCCATCTGACCGATGGTGGCGAGGATCAGGTCCTTGGCCGTGACCCCGGATCCCGGCGAGCCGCTATAGAGGATCCGCATCGAGCGCGGCTTTGTCTGCACCAGGCATTGGGTGGCCAGCACGTGCTCGACCTCGCTCGTGCCGATTCCGAACGCCAGCGCCCCGAACGCGCCGTGGGTAGCCGTGTGCGAGTCGCCGCAGACGATCGTCATGCCGGGCTGGGTGACCCCCAGCTCGGGGCCAATAATGTGGACGATGCCCTGCCGATCTGACCCGAGCGAGTAGAGCGGGACGCCGAACTCGGCGCAGTTACTCTCCAGCGTCTCGACCTGCTTGCGCGAGAGCTCGTCCCGGATCCGAGCCGCCACTGGCGTGCCGTCGGTTGGAACGTTGTGATCGGCCGTGGCCAGCGTCCGGTCGGTCCGGCGCACCGGCCGGCCGGCGAGCCGCAGCCCGTCGAAGGCCTGCGGGCTGGTCACCTCGTGCACCAGGTGCAGGTCGATGTAGATGAGGCCGCGCTTGACCTCGTGGGCGTCCCAGATCTTGTCGAACAGCGTCTGTGGCATTAGTGGTTCCTCACTAGCTTCTCCTCAGGCCGGCGCTGAGCACAGCCAGCAGCACGGCTTCCTCGGGGCCTGGATTTTCAAAATGATGATTCAGGTCTGCGTCGAAGGTGACGGAGTCGCCATCGAGCAGCTCGTAACGCTGGCCGTCGCAGTGCAGGACGAGGGTCCCGCGCTCGACGAGCGCGGTTTCGCGACTGCCCGGCTCGTGGCGCGGGGGATCGCCGGGTCCCCCGGTGACCGCTCCGGGCGCCAGCGTGTGGCGGGAGAGCTCGGCGCGCTGGCCGGGGAGCGGCGGGGTGAGGATCTCGTAGCTGTGGCCGGCGACCGCAGCCGGTCCCTTGCGCCGCTCGCCGGAGCGAACGACGGTCACCGCGCCGTCCTCGTCCAGGCGCAGCAGCTGCGACAGCCGGAGCTCGAGTCCGGCGGCGATGCGGGTGGCGATATGCAGGGTCGGACTCGTCTCGCCCCGCTCCACCTGTGAGAGCATCGGCGCGCTCACCCCGGATCGCTCGGCCAGGTCGCGCAGCGACAGATCCATCGCCTCCCGCAGGGCGCGGACCCGCAGTCCGAGGCCGTTTTCGGTGGCGTGAGCCGGTGCGCCGGTCGACATACGTGCGTACGCTATCACATACGCGTGTATGCCACAGGGCCTCGCAGGCTAGCCTGGGCAGATGATGCGAACGCGTCCAGACGTACTCGTCCTCGGTGGCGGCGGCGTCCTCGGCGAGGCCTGGATGATGGGCGTCCTGGCCGGGATCGAGGACGGTACGGGGTTCGACCTGCGTGACTGCGACTACTACGTCGGCACCTCAGCGGGCTCGATCGTCGCCGCGCACCTGATCGCGGGCCAGTCGCCGCGCCGACCCTCGACGCTCAGCGAGGAGGAGCTCGAGGTGACGAACGGCGCCCGGCCAGTCGACGGCCTCGCGGCCGCGGGACTGGCGGCGGCGCGGCGGATGGGAGCCTGGGCGCTCGCCGCCGGCGCCACGTTCGCGCCCCTCGCGATGGGACTGGCCGCGCCCGGCGGGGCCGTGGCCCGGGCGCTGCTCCTGGGCCGCCTGCCCCGCCCCGGCCACACGCTCGGCGACCTGCGCCAGAACATCGAGCGACTCGGGGCGAGCTTCGACGGCCGCCTGCGCGTCGCGGCCGTGGACAAGCGCAGCGGCCGCCGGGTCGTGTTCGGAAGCCCCGGCTCCCCGCGCGCCCGGGTCGCGGACGCGGTGGCCGCTTCGTGCTGTGTGCCGTGGCTGTTCGCGCCGGTAACGATCGAGGGGCGGGACTACGTCGACGGCGGCGTGTGGAGCCCGACGAACCTCGACGCCGCCCCCGCCGGCCGCGACACCCACGTCCTGTGCCTGAACCCGACCGCCAGCATCCGGGGCTCGAGCAACGTCCTAGCCGTCCTGCGCGGGGTGTCGCGTACCGCCGTGTCAGTCGAGTCGCTCGTGCTGCGGCGCCGCGGCGCGGCAGTGCGGCTGCTCGCGCCGAGCGCCGAGTCCGCCGAGGCCATGGGGACCAACTTCATGGACGGCGAGCCCCGCGGAGAGGTGCTGGCGGCCGGCTACCGCCAGGGTCTTCAGTTCGTCACGGGGTCCGTACGGGTGACCCCGACGCCGCCGCAGCCGTCGCTGCCTCGGCCTCGGCCATAACCCCACGCCGGAGCGCGTTCGACAGCGCCCGGACGTAGGCGCGCCCGGCCGCCTCGAGGATGTCGGTCGAGACACCCTGGCCCGATCCGCTGATCCCGGCCACCTCGAGCACCACCGACGTCTCGCCGAGCGCGTCCTGGCCGCCGGTCACCGCGTCGACCCGGAACTCGCGCAGGCGCGCGTCGCTGCCAGTGGCCGCGTTGATCGCGCGGAAGATCGCGTCGACGGGACCATCGCCGGTGAACGAACCAGTGACCTCCTCGCCGTCAGGCGTGCGAATCCCCACGGTCGCGTGCGGCGGCCGGCGGGTCGACGCCTCGACGTCGAACCACTCGAGTTGGTAGCCGGCCAGCTCCTCGCGCAGCTCGTCGGTCACCAGCGCCTCGAGGTCCAGCGCGGTCACGTGCTTCTTCTTGTCCGCGATCTCCTTGAAGCGCTTGAAAGCCGTGTTCAGACCCTGGCCGGACAGCTCGAATCCCAGCTCTGAGAGCGCCTGCTGCAGCGCGTGCCGGCCCGAGTGCTTGCCGAGCACGATCGAGTTGGCCTCCAGCCCGACGGTGGTCGCGTCCATGATCTCGTAAGTCGTGCGCTCCTTGAGCACGCCGTCCTGGTGGATGCCCGATTCGTGCGCGAACGCGTTGCGCCCCACGATGGCCTTGTTCGGCTGCACCGGGTAGCCGGTCAGCCGCGAGACCAGGCGTGAGGAGCGGGAGATCTCACGCGTGACCACACCGGTGTGTAGGCCGATGTCGGACTCGCGTGTGTGGAGCAGCATCACGATTTCCTCGAGCGACGCGTTCCCGGCGCGCTCGCCGATCCCGTTGATCGCGCACTCGACCTGGCGCGCGCCGGCGAGCAGCCCCGCGAACGAGTTGGCCACGGCCAGCCCCAGGTCGTCGTGACAATGGACCGACAGCACGATGTCTTTCAGGTCCGGGACCAGCTCGTAAAGCTGTCGTAGGTAGGCGGTGTACTCCTGCGGCATCGTGTAGCCGACGGTGTCGGGGATGTTGATCGTCGTCGCTCCCTCGTCAATCGCGATCTGACACACCTCGGCCGTGAACTCGATGTTGGCGCGGGTCGCGTCCATCGGTGAGAACTCAACGTCGTCGACGTACTGCTTGGCGTGCGCGACCGCGGCGCGCGCCTGCCCCTTGACGTCCTCGCGCGTGGTCTGGAGCTGGTACTCGATGTGGATGTCGGACGTGGAGATGAACGTGTGAATCCGCGGCCGCGTCGCGTCCTTGACGGCGTTCCACGCCGCGTCGATGTCGCCCACGTGAGTCCGCGCGAGCCCGGCGATCACCGGTCCCTCGACGGTGCGGGAGATGGTTTGCACCGCTTCGAAGTCACCCGGTGAGGTGATCGGGAAACCCGCCTCGATGATGTCCACACCTAGCCGCGCGAGCTGCTGGGCGATCTCCAGCTTCTCCTGCGTATTCAGCGAGATGCCGGGCGACTGCTCCCCGTCACGCAGCGTCGTGTCGAAGATCAGTACTCGACTGGGGTCCTCAGGTCTCGTCATGTCACTCCTAATTGGCTCGGACTTGGGGAAATTCCCAAACCGGCTTTAGAAAGCCACCTCGCTCGACTGGGAATTTCGCTACAGAGAAGTCTTCGACTTCTCTCGGCTTCTTCTCGGTGCTGGTTTTGCGGCTACGTGCGGCCGCCCACGCGCTATTCCCCCCGAGGGGGGAGGAGAAGAAGTCGAAGGTCGAGGCGGAATGCCATGCCGAGGGAACCGTAGCAAACCACGTCAGGCATCATGAGGCGGTGCGAAGGCTTTCACTGATCGTTAACCCCGTGGCCGGCGGGGGGCGCCCGGCGCGCGCACTCCCACAGGTCCAGGCCGTCCTGCGCGAACTCGGGTTCGAGCAACGCTTTGAGTACACGAAAAGCCTCGGGCATGCGCGCGCGCTCGCCATCGAGGCCGCCGCCAGCGGCGAGGTCGCGGTGGCGTTCGGCGGAGACGGGCTGATCGGCGCGGTGGCCGGCGCGCTCAAGCACTCGGATGGCGTCGTGGGGATCCTTCCCGGCGGCCGGGGCAACGACCTGTGCCGCGTCCTCGGAATCCCGCGCAGGCCGGTGGCGGCTTGCCAGGTGCTCGCGACGGGGGTGGAGCGCGCGCTCGACCTCGGTCAGGTGGGTGAGAGAACCTTTACCGGAATCGCCAGCTGCGGCCTCGATTCGGTCGTGAACCGCATCGCCAACGAGACGACGCGGGTGCGCGGTAGCCTCGTGTACGCGTACGCGCTGCTCCGAGCGCTGCCGAGCTGGCGGCCGGCCGAGTTCGAGGTCACGCTCGACGGCGACGCCGTCCGGCGGTTCATCGGCTACTCGGTCGCCGCCGCCAACTCGAAGGCGTTCGGTGGCGGCATGCTCCTCGCCCCAGACGCCTCGCTAACCGACGGATTGCTCGACGTGGTCATCATCGAAGACATGTCACGGCCTCGCTTCCTGGCCCTCGCGCCGACCGTGTTCAGCGGCCGCCACGTCGGCCGGCGCGCCGTGACCGTGCTGCGCGGGCGCGAGGTCCACATCAAGGCGAGCCGTCCGTTCACCCTCTACGCGGACGGGGAGGCGATCGCCGAGCTGCCGGCCACCGTCCAGGTGCTGCCGGCCGCAGTCCGCATGATCGTGCCGGGATGAACATGCTCACGGCCAAGATCGCCGCGGCGCGCGCCGTGGGGGAGCTCGCGCGGCGAGCCGGGCGCGGCGGCGGGACCAGCCTCCCCGGCAAGGTGCTGATCGCTCTGGAGCCCGATGCGATCTCCGAACTCGCGGCGCGCCTCGCGCGGGGGTCGGTGGTGATCTCCGCCACCAACGGTAAGACGACCACGGCCGCGATGGTCGCATCGGTGCTGAGGCGCGCCGGCGTGCCCGTGGTGCACAACCGGGCGGGCGCGAACATGGCCGGCGGCGTGGCCTCCACGCTGTTGGCCGCGGCGCGAAGCGGCGGACGGATCGAGGGCGAGCTCGGGCTGTTTGAGATCGACGAGTTCTGGCTGGACCGGATCGTGCCCGGGCTCAAGCCGCGCGGAATCCTGCTCGGCAATCTGTTCCGCGACCAGCTCGACCGCTATGGCGAACTCGACACCATCGCCGACCGCTGGGCCGCGGTGACCGCGACGGCCGCGGCCGACGCCCAGCTCGTCCTGAACGCCGACGATCCGCTGATCGCCGACCTCGGGCGCGGCGCGGCGAACGTGACCTACTTCGGCGTCGAGGATCCGTCGATGGCGGTGCCCGAGATGCAGCACGCCTCCGACTCCAAGCACTGCCGCCGGTGCGGGGCGGCCTACGTCTACGACGTCGTCTACCTCGGTCACCTGGGGCGCTACCGCTGCCCGTCCTGCGGGCAGGAGCGCCCGGCGCCGGCGGTGGCGGCCGAGCGGATCTCGCTCAACGGCACCCGCGGCTCGTCGTTCGAGCTCGTCACGCCGGCCGGGCAGGCCCGCGTCGAGCTGCCCCTCCCTGGGCTGTACAACGTCTACAACGCGCTCGGCGCGGCGGCGCTCTGCCTCGGGCTGGGAATCGGGCTCGACTCGGTCCTCGGCGGGCTGGGCGAGGTGCGGGCGGCGTTCGGTCGCGCGGAGCGGCTCGCGATCGGGGACGTGGAGGTGCAGGTGCTCCTGGTCAAGAATCCGGCTGGCGCCAACGAGATCCTGCGCACGCTCGTGCTCGAGGGCGATGAGCTCGACCTGCTGGTGATCCTGAACGATCGGACTGCCGACGGCCGGGACGTCTCATGGGTCTGGGACGCCGACTTCGAGCTGCTGGCCGGGCGGGCGCGCCGGGTGACGTGCGCCGGGACGCGCGCCGGGGAGCTCGCCGTCCGCCTGAAGTACGCCGGCGTGGCGATCGATCGGCTGCACGTCGTGCCCGGCTTGGTCCCGGCGCTGGACGACGCGGTGGCCCACGCGGAGGGCAACCAGCTGTACGTCCTGCCCACCTACACCGCCCTGCTCGAGTTGCGCTCGGAGCTGGCCGGGCGCGGACACGCGGTTCGCTTCTGGGAGCAGGCCGACCCGGTGGGGCAGCGATGAGCGCAACGGTCATCTGGCACGACATCGAGTGCGGCGCCTACGCCGAGGACCTGCCTTTGTGGCGCTCGCTGGCGGCTTCGCGTGGGACCCCCGTGCTGGACGTCGGCGCCGGCACGGGTCGCGTCACGCTGGATCTCGTCGCCGCTGGTTACCGAGTCACAGCTCTCGACCAAGATCCAGAGCTGATCGCCGCGCTCGAGACGCGCTTGGGAGATAACTCCCGTATAGCGCCAGATATATCCCAAACGGTGGTGGCGGACGCTCGCGAGTTCGATCTCGGACAGCGCTTCCCCCTCGTCATCGTGCCGATGCAAACGATCCAGTTGCTGGGCGGGGCCGAAGGTCGCGGTCGGTTCCTCCGGTGCGCTCACCGGCACCTCACGCCGGGCGGCCTGCTGGCGGCTGCAATCGCGGAAGTACTGGAGCTCTACGAGGTGGTCGACGGTTTCGAGATGCCCCTCCCCGACGTGCGCGAGTACGACGGCGTCGTCTACTCCAGCCAGCCGACGGCGGTGCGCGCCGAGCGCGGCGGATTCGTGCTCGAGCGCCAGCGCGAGACCGTGGCACCCAAGGGCGAGCGAACGGTCGAGCAGAACCTCATCCGCCTCGACGGACTCACCGCGCGCGGGCTCGAGCGCGAGGGGCGGGCGGCCGGCTTCACTCCGGCTGGGCGAGCCACCGTCCGCGCCACCACCGACTATTCGGGTAGCGAGGTGGTGATGCTCAGTGCCTGATCGCTCCGGCGGGCTGCGGGTGTGCGCCCTCTATCCCGACCTGATGAACATCTACGCCGACCGGGGCAACCTGCTCCTGCTCGAGCGGCGCTGCGAGTGGCGCGACATTGGGTTCAGCGTGACCGCGAGCGGCCTGGGCGAGCGACTCGACCCGGACGGCGCCGACCTCTTCTACATCGGGGGCGGGCAGGACCGCGACCAGAAGCTGTGTGCGCTCGACCTGGCCGAGGTCAAGCGCGATGCCCTGCATGAGGCCGCCGCCCGCGATGCGGTAATCCTCGCGGTGTGCGGCGGATACCAGCTCCTCGGCCACTCCTACGAGCTCGGCAACGAGACGCTTCCGGGTGTCGGGCTGGTCGATTTGACGACGGTCCGCTCCGAGGATCCGCGCCTGATCGGCAATGTGGCCATCGAGGTCGAGCTCGACCCGGGTGTACGGCGAGTCCTTGCCGGGTTCGAGAACCACGGTGGTCGCAGCCATATCGGTCCGAAGTCGACCCCGTTCGGCCGAGTGCTGAAAGGCCACGGCAACAACGGCACCGACGGCTACGAGGGCGTGCGGGACCGAAACGTGATCGGCACGTATCTACACGGTCCGCTGCTCCCGAAGAACGCGTGGTTCGCCGACTGGCTGATCCAGACCGCCCTCGGGCGGCCCGACCCACTCGAGCCGCTCGACGACCGGCTCGAAGCCGGCGCTCACGCGGAGGCGCGCCGGGCCGCCGGATTGTGAAAGTGTGCGATTGATGGCGCGCGGGGCATCTCTCACCGCGGGGCGAATCGCATCGGCGTTGGCATGCGCTCTCGCGGCGGCCGGTCTGGCCGGGTGCGGCGGCGCCGGCTCGCGCGCCGATACCCCCGCTACCGCCGGTACCGCGGACGCGCCGAGCACCACAACCGTGACCTCGCCGGCTACGACCACGGTCACGACGACGACCACGACCACCACCACGACCACCGAGACCGTGACCCTCCCCGGCGAGGGCAAGCCGCCGGTCACGATCGGCGACGAGAACACCCCCGAGCAGTTCATCCTCGGCCAGCTCTACTACCAGGCCCTGAAGGCGGAGGGCTTCCCGGTTTCCCTGAACCAGAGCATCGGTCCCACCCAGGTGATCATGCAGGCGCTGGCCACCGGTCAGCTGGCCATGTACCCCGATTACCTCGATAACTGGGACAGCGAGGTCGCCGGCATCACGCGGCCGTTCCGGAGCCGATCCGACGCCTACCTGTCAGGCCAGGCGTACGCCCTCGCGCACGGTCTCAAGCTCCTCGACCCGACGCCGTTCAGCGATACCGAGGCGATCGCGGTCTCGTTCGATTACGCCGTCGAAAACCAGCTCCAGTCGATCGCGGATCTGGACGCGGTCGACCCCCAGCTGACCCTGGGCGGGCCGCCCCAGTTCCAGCAGGAAGCCAACGGACTGCCGGAGATCGAGAACGTCTACGGGGTATCCCCGGCGGCGTTCAAGCCGCTCGAGATCGGCGCCCAATACCAGGCTCTCGACCAGGGGACCGTGCAGGCGGCGGTGGTCAACACGACCGACCCCCAGCTGCTCACCGGCGAGTATCCGCTGCTTTCAGACCCGATGGACGTGTTCGGTTGGGGGAACGTGGTGCCGGTGGCCTCGGCCAAGGTCCTCGCGGCCGAGGGCCCGGTGTTCGCCGCCACGGTCAACCGGGTTAGCGCGCTCCTCACGTTGCCCCAGATGCGCGAGCTGAACGCGGCCGTCGTGCTGGATAACCAGGACCCGGCCGTCGTCGCGCAGCAGTTTCTCCAGTCGGCTGGGCTGTTGCCGACGCCGCCGACCGGCGGCTAATCGTCGGAATCCAATCCCCTAGCCGCTCGAGCCAAAGCCGCCGGCGCCGCGCTCGGACAACACCAGCTCGTCGACCTCCTCGACCGCCGGCGTCTCGACTCTGACCAGCACGAGCTGGGCGATCCGGTCGCCGACGGTGATCGTGAACGCCTTGCTGCGGTCGGTGTTGAGCAGCAGCACCCGAACCTCGCCCCGGTAGCCGGAGTCGATCAGCCCGGGCGCGTTGACGATCGCGATCCCGTGGCTGGCCGCCAGGCCGGAGCGCGGCAGCACCAATCCCGCCTGACCCTCGGGGATCTGGATCGAGATCCCGGTGCCGATCGAGGCGCGCTCCCCCGGCCCGAGCTCGCGCTCCTCGAGCGCGTACAGATCGAGCCCGGCATCGCCCGCGTAGGCGCGGGTGGGCAGCACCGCACGGGCGTCGAGCCGGCGGACTTTGAGAGTCATGCGAACGTACGGCTCAGCGAGTAGTCCTGATAACGCGCGGCCACCGACGCCGGCAGGCGAGCCTGGACGCGCACGCCGTCGGGCGTCTCCTCGCGCTCCAGGTCGCCGGCGATCGCGTGGAGCTCGGCGAGTCGCGCGCCCTCCTGGAACGGGATCAGGAGCTCGACGTCCTGGAGCGTGCGGGCGAACTCCTCCTCGATCCGCTGCACGAGTGTTCCGACCCCCTCGCCGGTTGCGGCGGACACAAGCACCGCACCTGGATGGCGGTGCTGGAGCTCAGCCCGGCGCTCGTCGTCGATCCGATCCGCCTTGGCCAGGACGAGGATCTGCGGCACGGCGTCGGCGGCGATCTCGAGCAGCACGTCCTCGACCGCGCGGGTCATGGCGACCAGCTCATCCTCGGGGACCGAGGCGTCGACGACGTGCAGGATCAGGTCGGCGCGGCGGGTCTCCTCGAGCGTCGCGCCGAACGCGTCGACCAACTGGTGGGGAAGCTTGCGGATGAAGCCGACCGTGTCGGTCAGCAGGTAGTCGTGGCCGCCGGCACGCAGCAGCCGGGTGGTCGGGTCGAGCGTGTGGAACAGCCGATCGCGGACGCCGACCGTCGAGCCGGTAAGCGCGTTCAAGAGCGTGGACTTGCCGGCGTTCGTGTAGCCGGCGAGGGCCACCGAGGGCAGGTGGGAGCGCTCCCGCTCGGCGCGCATTACGGACCGGTTCGAGCCGACATGGGCCAGCTTGCGCTTGAGCGCGGAGATCCGGTCGCGGGCCAGACGGCGGTCGGTTTCGATCTGGGTCTCGCCCGGTCCCCGGGTGCCGATGCCGCCGTCGATGCGTCCGGCGCCCAGGCGCTCCAGGTGCGACCACAACCCGCGCATGCGGGCCAGGTTGTACTCGAGTTGGGCGAGCTCGACCTGGAGCTTGCCTTCGGCGCTGTGGGCGTGCGAGGCGAAGATATCGAGGATGATCGCGGTGCGGTCGATCACCGGGACGCCGAGAGCCGACTCGAGATTGCGCTCCTGCCGGGGCGAGAGCTCGTCGTCGCAAGCCACCAAGTTCGCGTCCGAGCGGGCGATCTCGGCCTTGAGCTCGTCGAGCTTGCCGAGTCCCAGGTAGGTGTTGGGGTGGGGATGGTCGCGGCGCTGGATGAGCTCGCCCACGCCGGCCACGCCGGCGGTGCGCAGCAGCTCGCGCAGCTCGGCGAGCTGCTCCCCGCCGCCGTCGGGGACGACGGCGATCAGATAGGCGCGCTGGCGCGCGCGGCCGCGCGGGCGCTGTCCGTTCAGCGCCGCCGATGCTGCCTGGTTTGAGGCATGGGGATCTCGCTGCACTAAAGCTGATGTTAGCTGTGGCCCTGGCCGGTGATTCTCTTACCCGCTCGATGCCGAAGGCATTGAGCGGCAGCATCTGTTACCCGCTGTCTGGCCACGTGAAGCTGAAGGTCTACGTGCCGGATCCCGCGAACGCCATCAACGGGAAGATCTTCCCGACCATCTCGAACAAGCGGATCGTCAAGGGAGGCGTGCTCAAGTGGAGCAAGAACTGTGGCTTCCGGTGCGACATCGCCACGATGAAGCGGGTCGGCGATTCCAACGTTTACCGGTACGTCGATCCCTTCAACTTCCCCGGCAACTGGCAGGACACCCCGGGCCGCTACTACTGGCAGGTCTTCTACTACCCGGAGGGCGGCGTCGGCGTGCTGCCGAGCGCGGTCGGGTCCTTCCGGATCAACTGACCCGGCAGCACCCGACTGACCCGATCGAGGCCGCAGGCCTTGATCGGCAGCACCTAATAAGCCTCAGCTAGAGCTTCCGGATTCGCTCGACGGCCTCGAGCAGCCGCTCGTCGGGCGTGGTCAGCGAGATCCGGAAGTAACCCTCCCCGGTGGCGCCGTACGCGCCACCGGGGGAGACCACCACGGCGGCCTGCTCGAGCACGTGCTCGCAGTAGGCCGCGGAGGACTCGAACCCGGCGGGGATCGGCGCCCAGATGTAAATCGTTCCCTTCGGCGGGGTGACCTCCACGCCAGCCTCGGCGAGGGCGTCACAGACCAGATCGCGCCGGCGCTGATAGAGGGCGTTCATCCGGTGCTTATCGGCGTCGACCTCAGGGGCGAGGGCGGCCGCGCCGGCGAGCTGGACCGCCTCGAAGTTGCCCGAGTCGATGTTGCGACTTCAGATGCCAGTAGTCCTCGATCGCCTCCGCGTTGCCGACGATCGCCGCACACCGCCAGCCGGTCATGTTGTAGCCCTTCGACAGCGAGAACACCTCGACGCCGACGTCCTTGGCGCCCGGAGTCTGCAGGAAGGACGGCGCCACGTAGCCGTCGTAGGTGGTTTCGCTGTAGGCGTTGTCGTGCACCACCAGGATCTCGTGGCGGCGGGCGAACTCGACGACCTCCTCGAAGAACCCGGGCGGGACGATCGCGCCGGTCGGGTTGTTCGGGTAGTTGATGAACATCAGCCGTGCGCGCTCACGGTCCTTCACCGAGATCGCCTCGAGGTCGGGCGCGAAGCCCCGCTCGGGGAGGAGCGGCATGAGGACGGGCCGGCCGCCGGCCAGAAGCGGTCCGCCGGTGTAGACCGGGTAGCCGGGGTCGGAGGCGAGCGCCACGTCGCCCGGGTCCAGAAAGGCCAGATTCAGGTTGAAGATGCACTCCTTCGCGCCGATCGCCGACATCACCTCGGTGTCGGGATCGAGCTCGACGCCGAAGCGCCGGGCGTAGAACGCGGTGATCGCGTCGCGGAACTCCGCCCGGCCGCGGTTGGACGGGTACTTGTGAGTGCTCGGATCGGTCACTGCGCGCTGCATCTCGGCCACGACCTCGGGGTACGTCGGCGTGTCGGGGTCGCCGATCCCGAGGCTGATCACGTCCACTCCGGCCGCGCGCTTCTCGCGGACCTTGCGTTCGAGCTGGGCGAACAGGTACGGCGGGATCAGGTCCAGACGGCTACTGCGTCGCATGCAACTCCTCGAGGAAGGTCTCGGCGAGCGTGGCACGGTACACGGGCACCGCCCAGCCGGTGAGCTTGACGCGGAGATCGTCGGCGACGTCCACGGTCAGCTCGCCACCGTCGAGGACAACAGTGACGGGTGAGCGACCGCCGTCGAGCACGTAGGCGACAGCGGCGCCGGCCGCCCCGGTCCCGCTCGCGGTCGTCTCCCCCACGCCGCGCTCGAAGATCCGGGCGCGGATCCGTGGGTGAGCGGGATCCGAATCGATTTGGCCCGGCGAACCAGGAGACGTTGGTGCGGTTCGGAAACAAGTCGTTGTGTTCGATCCCGGGGCCGATGGTTTTCAGGTCAAGGCTGTCGAGCTCGTCTTCGTTCTTGAGGTGGATGGCGCATTGGGGGTTTCCGACCTGGACGTGCTGAAAGCGCCAGCTGCGCCCGCCGGCAGCGAGTTCGCCCCGCCCGTCTGGCCCGCCGGAAGGGAAGCCCGGGCTCTGCAGGCGGGCCTGTCCCATGTCGAGCGTGCACTCGGTATCGGAGAGGATCACGGGGCGGATATCACCCGACAGGGTTTCGATCGCGAACGTGTCCGCGTCAGTCCAGCGGTGGCGCCGGAGGTAGAGCACCGCCTCGCGCGCCCCGTTCCCGGACAGCTCGGCCTCCGAGCCGTCCGGGTTGAAGATGCGCAGCCGGGCGACGTACCCATCGTGTTCGGGTTCTGACAGGAGCAGGATCCCGTCGGCCGCCACGCCGGTGTGGGCGGCGCAAATGGCACGGATCCGCGGCGCGGTGAGCTCGAACGGGAGCTGTGCCGCCTCCACGATCACGTAGTCGTTGCCGAGCGCCTGCCATTTCTCGAACTCCACGCGGGCTGAGTCTAAGGCGCCGCCGCCAACCGGTGACGAGGCTCGCTACGGGGCCGCGGTCAGGCGCCGCCGACCATCATCATCTGTGTACCGTCGCGCGTTCATGCTGACGCGGCTGCACGCCTCGACCCTGCGTCGCCCGTCGCTCCCGTTGTGGCTGCTCGGCGCGTTGGTGGTGGTCTCGTTGGCGGCACGGCTGGCCTGGATCGCGGAGCCGTGTCGATCGCCCTGCACCACGCCGACCGATCACCTCCTGATCTTCGACGAGGACTACTACGTCAACGCGGCGCGCGTGATCGTGGGAATTCACCCGCCGCATGGCGACCCGTATTGGAATTCACCGTTAGGGACGGACCCCAACTCCGAGCATCCGCAGCTGGTGAAGCTGCTGATCGCCGGTGGCATCGAGCTGTTCGGGGACGGGCCGGTCGCCTGGCGCCTGCCCAGCGTGCTGCTCGGCACGGTGGCGATCCTCGGCATGTACGCGCTCGTCAGAGCGGCCGGCGGGGGACGCTGGATCGGACTCGGCGCGGCGGCCTTGCTGGCGAGCGACAACCTGCTGCTCGTGCACGGACGGATCGGCACGCTCGACGTCCCGGCGGTGGCGGCGATGATCTGGGCGGCGGCGCTGTACGTGCGCAAGCGTCCGTTATGGGCCGGCGTCGTGCTCGGGATCGGAGCGTGCGCCAAGGAGGTGACACCGTATCTGCTGTTCGCGCTCTTGTTCCTCGAGCTGTTCGGGTGGTTACAAACGCGAACCGACGTGGTCAGACGGGTGCTTCGGCTCGCCCTGTGCACCGTCGCGACGACCGCCGCGTTCCTGGTCGGCCTGGAGATCATGGGCTGGATCGCCGCGCCCTACAGCCCCCAGACCGGCAAGCTCGTGCCGAACGGCGCGTTCGGGCACCTGTGGCACATCATCAGCTACGCCGCCAACCAGACGAGCCCGCACGGGCCGCAGGGGATCGCCTCCTACCCGTGGGACTGGCTGATCGACATCAAGCCGATCACCTATCTGCAGATCAACCCGGCACGTCCGACCGCGGCGCTCAACCAGATAGCGCCCGCCGTCCACTTCCTCGGGATGATCAGCCCCCCGATCCTCCTGCTCGGGTTGCCGGGGCTGCTCGTCAGCTTCGTGGGTGTGGTCCGTCGACCGGCGCGCGACTCGTGGTGGTGGGCGCCTGACGATGTGGGCATCGTCGGGCTCGCCTGGTTTCTCGGAACCTATCTGCCGTTCGTGTTGTCCAGCCTGCTCGAGAGCCGCACCAGCTACCTGTACTACATGGTGATCGTGATGCCGGGGATCTACCTGGCGGCCGCGGATCTGGTCCGGCGGATCGGGTGGGATCGCAAGCTCGTGCTCGCCTGGATGGGCTGCGTGTTCGCGGCCGCGGTGGTCATGTATCCGTTTACCCCGCTGCCGTGAGCCAGAGCGTGAGCGCCTCGCGGGCCACATCGGCGGGCGCGCGGCCGGTCGCGTCGATCGTGTGGACGGCGGCGAGCTTGCGCATCCAGGTCAACTGCCGCCGGGCGTAGTTGCGGGTGCGCCGCTTCATCGAGTCGACATCGCCCGCCAGCAGCTCCTCGAACCCGAGCGCTTTGCGCGCGGTTGGCGAGGCGCCCGCGGCGTAGGCCCGGCGGACCTCTTCCTGCGCCCCGGCCGCGACCATCGCATCGACCCGAGCATCGATCCGGCGGTAGAGCTCCTCGCGCTCGAGGACGAGTCCGATCAGCAAGGTGCTGTGGCGCATCTCGCCCGTCCACAGCTCGGAGTCCTCGGCGTGGGGCGCGAGCTCGCCGGCGTCGAGCAGCTCGAGCGCCCGCACGATCCGCTGACGATCGCCCGGGTCGATGTCCGCGGCCGCCCACGGCGCACGCTCGCGCAGCACCCCGTGCAACGCCGGGGCCCCGCGCCGCTCGAGCTCGGCCAGCCAGCGCTCCCGGGCGCCCTCGGGGGGCGGCGGGCGAAGATTGAGCTCAGTCAAGGCGGCACGCAGGTACAGACCAGTGCCGCCGACCACGATCGGGCGGTCGCCGGCGGCGAGGAGCGCATCGATCTCGGCATGGGCGAGCTCCGCGTACTGGCCAGCACTGAAGGTGGCGTCGACCGGGAGAAACGAGATCAGGCGGTGGTCGAGTTGTGCCCGCTCGTCCGGTCGCGCCGCCCCCGTGAGGATCTCCAAGCCTTGGTAGACCTGGAGCGCATCGGCGGACACCGCGACCGGCTGCTCACCGTGGTCTCGTAGCATGCCCGCGAGTTCGATCGCGACGTCGGTCTTGCCGACGCCGGTCGGGCCGAAGAGGGCAATCACCTTCGCGCGAGGCATGCCCCGCAGTATCGTGGAGCGATGCCAGGCGCAGGCGGAATGAGAGCCCGCGACGTTCAGATCGGTACCGGGCTGTCGACCGACCAGGACCCGCTACAGGCGGGAAGCGAGGCGGCGCGCTCAGCGGCCGCCGGCCTGGACGGCGCCGCGGCGGACCTCGCGGTCGTGTTCGCGAGCGGTTCGCACCTGATCGCCCCCGAAGCGACGCTCGAGGGCATATATGGCGAGCTCGCGCCGGCCGCGCTAATCGGATGCGGTGCGGGCGGGGTGCTCGGCCAGGGGCGTGAGCTCGAGACCGGCACCGCCGTGGCGGTCTGGGCGGCTTCGCTCGGCAACGGCGGCTCCGCGACCCCGTTCCACGCGGAGCTTGCTGACGATGCAGAGCTGCTCGCGGCGGTTCTCGACGAGGAGGAAACCTTGACCCAGCTCGTGGGCCTGCCGAGCGTCGAGGGATCGAGCGGCGTGCTGATGCTGACCGATCCGTACTCGTTTCCGACCGAGGCGGCACTCGAGCTGCTGGCCGCGGACGCGCCGGCCGTGCCCGTACTGGGCGGGATCTCGAGTGGCCGGACGGCTGCCGCCGGCGAAGGTGCCGGCGGTGGGATCTTGTTTTTGGGCGATCGCGTCTACGAGACCGGCGCGGTCGGCGTCAGCTTGGAGGGAGTCGAGCTGCTTCCGTGTGTTTCCCAGGGGGCCGCGCCCCTCGGCCGCGAGGTCACGATCACCGCCGCCGAGGGCAACGTGATCCACGAGCTCGCCGGCCTTCCTGCGCTCGAGACCGTGCAACTGATCGTCTCCGAGCTCTCGCCTCGGGAGCGTGCCCTGGTTGCGGCCGGTCTGCTGATCGGCGTCGTGATCGACAGCGGCAAGCCCGAATACATGCAGGGCGATTTCCTGGTGCGGGGTGTTCTGGGGGCGGATCCAGAGTCCGGCGCGCTCGTCGTGGGCGCGCACGTCGAGCCCGGGCAGGTCGTGCGGCTCCATGCGCGCGACGCCGAGTCAGCCGACGCGGACCTGCGTCAGGAGCTTCAGCTCCGGGTCCGGGCTCTGGCCGGTGAGCCCCCGGCCGGGGCACTCGTATTCTCCTGCAACGGGCGCGGCAGCGCGATGTTCGGCGTGCCCGATCACGACGTCATGTCCGTCGAGCGCGAGCTGAGCGGCGCGCCCACGGCCGGATTCTTTGCCGCGGGCGAGATCGGCCCGGTCGGCGGGCGCAGCTTCGTCCACGGCTTCACGGCCACGCTGGCGGTATTCCCGAAGAGTTCATGAACCTGCTGTCGGGCACCGTGCTGGTCACGGGCGCCACCGGCGGGATCGGGCAGGCGATCGCCCGGGCACTGAGTCCGCGCGGCGCGGATCTGGTCCTCACCGGCCGCCGGGGCGACGTCCTCGAGGCGCTCGCCGCCGAGCTCGGCGCCCGGGGGATCGTCTGCGACCTGTCGCGCCGGGACGAGCTCGAGCGGCTGGTCTCGGAGGTTGGTCGGGTCGACGTCCTGGTCGCCAACGCCGGCGTAGCCGCCGGCGGGCTGCTCACCGAGCTCAGCCAGGCGGAGATCGACCGCGCGCTCGAGACCAACCTGCGAGCTCCGATCGCGCTTGCCCGCGCGCTGTCGCCCGCGATGGTGGCACGCGGCCGCGGCCACCTCGTGCTCGTCTCCTCGCTCCAGGGCAAGGGCGCGGCCCCGGCGTCCTCGGTCTACTCGGCGACGAAGTTCGGGCTGCGCGGATTTGCACTCGCCCTGAGACAGGACCTCGGTCCATTTGGCGTCGGCGTGTCCGTCGTGCTGCCGGGTTTCATCAGCCACGCGGGCATGTTCGCGGCCGCGAGGACGAGGCTCCCACCCGGGATCGGGACCCGCCGGCCTGAGGACGTCGCTGACGCCGTGATCGCGGCGATCGAGCGCAACCGTGCCGAGATCGAGGTGGCACCGATGCCGCTGCGCCTGGGAACCGCCGTCGCGTCGGTGGCGCCGGGGTTCAGCGCCGCCGTCAGCCGGCGGCTAGGGAGCGCGCGGATCGCGGCCAGGATCGTGGCGGGACAGCGGGACGCGGCGGCGACACCGAACGACACCGACTAGGTCACCCGGCGTCTGTTCGCGGCTGCCGATCAAGGGTACGATCGAGTCATGGATGACGCCAACTTCTGGCGCGAGCTAGGTCAGCAGCTCCGCGTCGACTCGATCCGTTCGAGCTCCGCCGCCGGCTCCGGCCACCCGACGTCTTCGATGTCGGCCGCCGATCTGATCGCAGTGCTCATCGCCAACCACCTGCATTACGACTTCGACCACCCAGAGGATCCCCGCAACGACCACCTGATCTTCTCCAAGGGTCACGCGTCGCCGCTCTACTACAGCATGCTGAAGGCGGCCGGCGCGATCACCGATGAGGAGCTCCTGACCTTCCGCCGGCTGGGTAGCCGGCTCGAGGGCCATCCGACCCCCGTGTTGCCGTGGGTCGACGTGGCCACCGGGTCGCTCGGCCAGGGCCTGCCGATCGGGGTCGGAGTCGCACTCGCTGGACAGCGCCTGGATCAGATTCCGTACCGGGTCTGGATCCTCTGTGGCGACAGCGAGCTGGCCGAAGGATCGATCTGGGAGGCGTTCGAGCACGCGGCGTTCAACAAGCTCACGAACCTCACGGCCATCTTCGATGTGAACCGGCTCGGCCAGACGCGCGAGACGATGCACGGCTGGGATCTCGACGCCTACGCCAGCCGCGCGACCGCGTATGGCTGGCACGCGATCGAGATCGACGGTCACGATGTCGCCGCGATCGACGCGGCGTACACCGAGGCCGCCGAGGCCCGGGACCGCCCGACCGTCATCATCGCCCGGACGAAGAAGGGCAAGGGAGCGCGCGAGGTCGAGGACAAGGAAGGCAAGCACGGCAAGCCGCTCGAGAATCCCGAGGAGGCGATCAGCGAGCTCGGCGGCGTGCGCACGCTCCACGTCGACGTCGCCAAGCCGGAGGGCGACTTCTCGCCCCGCGAGTTCGAGCCCGACGGCGCCGTGGCCTGGCCGCGGTGGGGGCCGGACGACAAGGTCGCTACCCGGCGCGCGTACGGCGACGCGCTCACCGCCCTGGGCGCAGTGCGCGGCGACCTGGTCGCGCTCGACGGCGAGGTCTCGAACTCGACGTTCTCCGAGGAGTTCCGCCACGCCTATCCGGACCGCTACTTCGAGATGTTCATCGCCGAGCAGCAGATGGTCGCCGCGGCCGTCGGGCTGCAGGTCCGCGGATATCGCCCGTTTGCGTCGACGTTCGCGGCATTCCTGTCGCGGGCGTACGACTTCGTCCGGATGGCCGCGATCAGCCGCGCGAAGATTTGCCTCGCCGGCTCACACGCCGGCGTGTCGATCGGCGAGGACGGCCCCTCGCAGATGGCGCTCGAGGATCTGGCCGAGTTCCGTGCGGTCCATTCGAGCGTCGTCCTGTATCCGTCCGATCCCAATCAGACGGCCGCGCTCGTCCGCCTGATGGCCGACCACCCTGGAATCGCCTACATCCGCACCACGCGTGGCGCCTACGCCACGATCTATGACCCCGACGACGCGTTCGAGATCGGTGGCTCCCGCGTTCTGCGCTCATCCGACGATGACCAGGTGACGCTGGTCGGCGCGGGCGTGACCCTGCACGAGGCGCTCAAGGCCGCCGATGCGCTGGGCGAGCAGGGCATTGCCGCCCGCGTAATCGACCTTTACTCGGTCAAGCCCGTCGACGCGGATGCGCTCCGGCAGGCCGCCGAGGACACCGGCGCGATTATCACCGTCGAGGACCACTGGCCCGAGGGCGGCCTGGGCGACGCGGTGCTGTCCGCGCTGGCCGAGGTGGAGGGCGTTCGCGTGCGCAAGCTCGCGGTGGACATGATGCCCGGTTCAGGGAAGCCGGCGGAGCTGCTGCATGAGGTCGGCATCGACGCCGACGCGATCGTCACCGCCGCGCAGGACCTGGTGCGCGTGCCAGCCGGTTAGCAGCGCCGCCGATCAATTCTGACGAGACCCGGCGCCTGCCTCCCGGCGTGCGCCGCGGCCGTCGCCGTCCGCGGCGGTGACCGGGTGCTCCCCGGTTACCGACGACAGCGCCTCGATGATCTCGTCGGCGAGCTGGGCGCCGTCGTCGGCCCGATCCGGCGTGGCCTGAACCCGCACGACCAGGTCATCGCCGTCGATCTCCTCGAGTAGCACGGTCGGTGCCCGACGCGTTGGGGTGGTGATGCGGTCGTCGAGGATTGCCTGCACCTGGGAGAGGCGGATACCGGCCGTGAGCCTGACGCGCACGTCGACCGGGCTGGGCTCCCGCAACGGCACGACGGCCGCCGCCAGGACGACGTTGTTGGGCACCTGGACGCGATCCTCACCCTGCGCAAGCGTCGTGTAGAGAAGGCCGAGCGAGCTGACAACGCCCTCGAGCTGTCCCCCAACGGCGCCGGCCTGGAACCGCACGCGCTCGCCGACGCGGAACGGCCGGGCGCTCAGCAGGACCATGCCGGCGAAGACGTTCCCGAGCGTCTGCTGCGCCGCGAGACCGACGATCACGGCTGTGAACGCACTTCCGGCCACGATCGAGCTCGCGCTCGCCCCGGCGATGTCCAGCGCGACTAGAGCGGTGAGGCCGAGCGTCGCCAGCCGGACGACGAACCCGACCGTCCCGGCCGTCGACGGGTCCATTCGCTTGAACAGCGTCGGACCGATGGCCTTGCCGACCTCCCGCGCCACCGCCCAGCCGAGCGCCAGCAGGGCTAGTACCGCGATGATCGTGATGACGGTCGTCCAACTGCTGGAGTTCCAGCCGTAGTTGGTGAGCGGGTTGTTGCTGAGGCGGAACCAGCTCTGGTAGTTGTCGTAAACGACCACCAGCGCAACCGTGAGCGGCAGCAGGGCGGCTAGCCGGCGGCGTGAGCTGTTGAGCGTCTGGCGGTCGACGTCGACCGCCAGGCCTACCCGCTCCCACGCCTCGCTGTGCGTGTCGAACATCTGGTCAAGACGGAAGTCCGGCCGCGGTGGCCGGAAACGATCTCTTCTCGATGGCTTTGGTTCGTCGGCTGACATAGGTTCTTCTCCCTTACCTATCACCGGCGGCGGGCAGGGGTTTCACCTCGACTCAGAATAGGCGCCCTTGTTCCGGAAGTCGCCGGGCTGCGAACGAAGCCGTCTCGGCGCGCTCGGGCGTCGCCAGCTCAGCCGGGTCTGGCCTGCGCCCCGCGGCCCGATGCCCCGTCCGCTCGGGATTGTCGGCCATCGACTCCCCCATCCGCCCGCGCATGAACCGCCCGGCCGGTCGCTCGGGACCTTTGACCAGCTGCTGGAGCCTCCGCCGCTCATCGGGGTGAGCGTAGGCGCCTCGCTTATACAGCCGCTCGTACAGCGGCACGAGGTCGGGGCGGTTCGCTCGCAGCCATTCGAAGAACAGCCCGCGCACCTCGCCGCGGAGATGGAGCGCTATCCCGGTCACATAGGCCGCGCCGGCCTCCGAGGCCATCTCCAGGATCGGCGCCACCTGCTCGGGCGCGTCGTTGATTCCGGGCATCAGCGGCGCAACCAGCACCCCGGTTCGTATTCCGGCGCGCGTCAGCTCCGCCACCGCCTCCAGCCGCGCTCGCGGGTTCGGAGTGTGCGGCTCGGTCGCCCGCCATGCCTTCTCGTCGATCGTCGGCACCGACAGCGCCGCGCTGAACTCCGTCCGCTCGTTGATCTCCGTCATTAGCTTCAGATCGCGCAGCAGGAGTGGGGATTTCGTCAGCACCGAGCAGGGGTTGCCGGCATCGCGCATCGCCTCCCAGATCCCCTGCATCAGCTTGTAGCGACCCTCGACCCATTGATAGGGGTCGGTGTTCGTGCCAAGCGCCACATGCTCGCCCTTCCACGAGGGCTTGGCCAGCTCGACTCGCAGCAGCTCGGGTGCGTTCACCTTGACCACGATCTCCCGCTCGAAATCCCGGCCGGCGTCGAAGTCCAGGTAGGCGTGCGTCGGCCTGGCGAAGCAGTTGTGGCTCACCACACCGTTCGCGATGAAGTCGCCGGTGCCGGTCGTGATGTCGTACATACGCATCACGACCCCCAGCGGTCGGATTGATGCTACGCGTAGTTGGCCGCTCGTCCAGAGACGACGGCCCTCGATGCATCGCTTCCGCGTTATCGCGGGATTTGTGCTGAGGAGAAACCGCATGTGCTCAGGCATCCCTCCGCGCACCTTCACGTGAGTCAAGCCGTTTTTGCACGCATCGGCCTGATGGATCAGGCTGTGATCGAAGCCAAGCCGATCCAAGGAAGCGGTGACCCACTCCAAAATGAACCGATCGCTGTTCGAGATGCAGAGGTTGCCGTGACTCCATGAACCCTCTGCATCAAATATCCCGGCGAGAAAGCCCGTCCGCCACGACAGTCCGGGCGACACGGGCCAGGCGATCAGCTCCTCGATTCGCTCAAAGCTGGCTCGCGCCCCAGAACAAATCCTTGAGACGGCACGACGATTGGCCATCGCTTTCCGGTGGACACCATTGCGGACTGAAACGCCGAAGCCGTCCAAATAAGCCTGGGCGCGCCCCAGCGCTTCGCTATCGGTGAGTGCGAGGTTAAACAGATGCCCTGTGTACCTTCGTCCGTCTCGACGCGTTCGGGTGTACCGGTAGCGGTAGCCATCCCCACGTATGAGCCCGCACAGGTATCCGCTTCGATACTCCAGATTGTCGTCTGGGTCAGCGGCGTCTCCTCCGATGCCAAGCACCTTGATCCCAGGGGTGAGGTGAGGCCGCTTGAGCGGTCCACTGTCGGCGCCGATGACGTGCTTCCATCCACGCTCGGTCAGGAACCGATGTCGATCGCTCGCCACCAGCTCCGTTCCATCCTCGAGCTGAACGGCGTAGGCGTGCTCGATGCTTGACCACTTATCGAGGACTGTCGTGATCTCGAAGCGACGGTGCGTGCCGGTCCGACTCGTGCCGTAAATCTCCTCGCCGACGTCGATGTCCTTGAGGGCTTTAGTCGTTCCACCGGCCATGAGGACTCGCGTGTCACCAGCCAGGCAATAAACGCAAGAATGCGCACAGCCCCTGTAGGGGTTGATGGTCCACTGGAACGGCATCCGCGACGCGGGCGGGACGCGATTGAGGATCGACTTGGCGCGAACCTCGTAGAACCGCGTCTCGATCGCCTCGGGTGCGTCGAAATGCCGCACCACCGCCTCCTCGCGGTAGCCGGGCAGCCGCGCCCTTTCCTCTACGTCAGTCTCCAGGTTGCTCCAGCGCACGAACACATGTTCGCATAGATGCCGGACGTACCCTCACGCGGCGGTCGGCGAGGCCGAGCTAGGCCGACTTGCTGCCGAGGCTCAGCAGGTGCCCGAACCGTCCGAGCTGGAGGGCGGAGGCTTCCAGCGACAGCGCGATCTGGGCGTCCGGTTCGATCGTGTCGTGGGTGAGGAGCTCGAGCAGGCCGATCGTCGTGTTGCCGGTGCGGACGGGTAGGAGAAGCGCCGAGTTCATACCGTGCGCGGCTGCGGTCTGAAGCCGGTCGTCGTCGACCGTGTCGAGGTCGGTGAGCCAGGTCAGGTGCGGCGCCTGGAGCGCCTGGTCGAGCAACGAGCCGTCCCGCCTGAGGGGCACGTCCAAGGTGAGCGACTCGAACCGCTCCAGGCCCCGGTGCGCACTCCAGATCGCAGCGCATCCGAGACCGTTCGTGTTGTCGGGCAGCCATGCGGTCACGGTGTCCCACCCGCCCTCGGAACCGAGGACCTGGACGGTCTCCTTGAGCACGTTTCGCCACACCGACTCGCGAGCGAGCGACGCCGAAAGGGTTCGCTTCGCGGTCGCTTGCCAGCTAACGCCGCCGGCCACCGTCGGGGTGGCCTGAGGAACGGCCTCGAGTGTGGCGAGCTCGGTGGCGGCAGAGGCCGACGGCTGTTCAACGGGCAACTCGCGGTCTTCCGTCTCGCCGATGGCCGGAGAAGGTTCGGTCTCGGCGTCCTCGATCGTCAGCTCGGAGCTCGCCTGGGCATCCGCAGGCGCCGACGAAGTTGGCGGCACTTCGATTGCCCGAGCGCTCTCGAGCTCATCCTCGAGCTCGTCGATCCGCGCGCGCCGCGCCTCGAGCTCACCTTCCAGCTCGTCGGCTCGCGTCCGGGCCAGCCCGAGCTCGCGCTCAAGCTCATCGATGCGGCCTTGCCCCGCCTCGAGCTTGGCTTCGAGCTCGACCGTCCATTGCGCCTCTCCCTCCAGCTCATCGATCCGCCGTCGACTCGACTCGAGCTGACCCTCCAGCTCATCGGCCAGCGCCCGCCCGAGCCTCACCTCGGCTTCCATCGCGCCAATCCGGCCCTGACCCACCTCCAGCTGACGCTCCACCTCCTCGATGCGACCTCGAGCCGAGTCGAGCTCGATCTCCGCCTTGTCGGCTCGCATCGCGGCGGCGCGCAGTTGGCTGTCCGCGTTCTCCGCGCGCGCGAGGACCGTGTCGAGTTCCTTCTCGATCTTCTGGACGCGGGCGGCCGCGACGTCAAACTCGACTTCGGCTTTGTCCGCGCGCATCGTGGCGACGCGCAGCTCAGCCTCGAGCTCGTGGGCCCGCGCCTGCGCCGCCTCGAGCCCTTCCGCCCGAACCCGCTCACGCTCCATGTCGGCGGCGAGGGCCCGAATGCGCTCCTCGGCCGCTGCGCTGCTCTCGCGCAGGACCCCGCACTGCTGACGTTCCTGCTCGAGCTCGGTCTCCAGAACCACGCGAAGCTTCAGCGCGGCATCGCGTTCAGCGACCGCGTCGCTGAGCGCAGCCTCCGCGGCGGCTCGCGCTTTCTCCGCTGACTGAAGCTGCCCGGCGGATGCGTCCCGGTCATCCGCGTCGAGGGCATGATCGGCGCGAGCCACCGCGGTCTGGAGCTCGCTCTCCGCTCTGTCGGCGCGGCTGACCGCGACGCCGAGTTCGACCTCGGCCTTGTCGGCCCTCATCGCGGCCGTGCGCAGTTCGGTCTCGAGCTCCTTGGCGCGCGTCTGCGCCTGCTCCAGCCCCTCGGCGCGCACCCGTTCGCGCTCCATCGCTGTGACGAGGTCACGGATTCGCTCCTCGGCAGCCACGGAGCTCTGGTGCAGCCCCGCGACTTGCTTGCGCTCGTGTTCGAGCTCGCCAGCCAGCGCCGCGCGCGCCTTGAGCGCCGAGTCGCGCTCGCCGACGGCATCGGCCAGCGCCCCCTCAGCGGCGATCCGGGCCTTCTCGGACGCGCGGAGTTGTTGGGCGGGCGGGTCCCATTCTTTGGCGCTCTGCTGCCGCTCCAGCGCCGCCAACTGGTCGCGGGCCTGCTTGACCTCGCGCTCGAGCGAGGCTGCGGCATTCGACGCCGCCTCACGCTCCGCGGACGCAGTGGCCCGCAGCGCGTCGGCGTCCGCGCGGGCCTTATCGAGGTCGACGCGCACCGCATCCGCGTCGGCGCGGGCCCGCTCCACCTCGGTTCGGGCGGCCTCCGCGTCCGCGCGAGCGCGCTGAACCTCCACCCGTGCCGCCTCGGCATCGTCGCCGAGCCGCTCTCGTACCATGGTGAGCGACCGCTCGAGCTCCTGGGTCCGCTCACGTTCCCGGGTCAGACCCCGTTCGAGCTCGGCTGCCTGCGCCGCGAGCATGGCCTCCGCGTCGCCCGGTCCGCTGTCCTCGCGCGCGTCCCGCAACGCTCGCTCGAGGTCGGCCAATCGCGTCCGCGCCGCTTGGAGCTCGTCGGTCAGCTGTTCGTTGGCGCCCAGCGCGGAGTCGCGCTCGGCGATCGCCGTCGCGCGCTCGGCCCGCGCCTCGGCCACCGCGGCCTGGTGCTCCGGGTCGACCGCGCCGGACGCAACTTCAGGCGCTGCCACCGGCGTGACGGCCCGACCGCGGGCGTCGGGCAGCAGGTCCCATTCGGCGAGCAGCTCGGCCAGCACGCTGTCGGCATCGAGTCGGCTCCAGCGCTCGATCCGCAGCAGGCGCGCGGCCTCGCTGCGGGCGACGCCGGCCTGAGACGACGGAGCGGCTACGCCGCACACGAGGGTCGGGACGCCCTGCCTGTCGCCGACCGGAAAGCGCAGGGCGACGAGCGCGTCGCGCCCCTGGAACGGCCCGACCACGTACTCGAGCTGCAGCGGCTCTTCGACCTCGTCGTCGGCGTCACGCTCGTGGACGCGGGGCCCGTCGACCGTCTCGGCCGGAGGGAGCTCCGCATCGGTACGACCGATCAGACGATCCTCGGAGGTGCCCAGGAGACCGGTGAAGCGCGCGTTGGCGCGAACGTAGCGGCCGTCGAGGTCCTTCAGCCAGACGAGCGCCGGGCTCTCGTCAAGCGCTCCGTCGAGCAGCGCGCCGCCGGCGTCGCCGAGCGAGGGCAGCTCCTCGGTGGGCAACGTCAGCAGGATGTGGCGGCCGCCGCTCCGGTCCGCCATGGCCGCGATATCCATGGCGATTCCATCGAGCTTCAGAACGGCGGCGTTGGCCTCGCCATCGAGCACTCGCTTGAGCTCGGGTGCCTGTAGGCAGAGATCCTCCTTGCCCGCGTACCACCGGCGAAACGGCTCGGTGCTCCGTTGCAGCTTGCCGTCCTCGCCGAGTAGGGCGAGTGCAGGCATATTGGTGACCGCCGCCAGGGTAGCCATCAGCAGTCCAGGGGTGTGCGCATCACTCCCACAGACAGCGTGTCGGCGTGCCCTTCCACCGAAGCTTGCGCGCCACCGGCCTCTGGACGGATGTCCGCTTGACCGAGACGGGCAAACTGGACGAATGTTCAGACGAGGGCTCTGCTGAGAAGCGGTTCGCGGCCGATTAACGTCTGGCTCGTCGCCTCGAGGATCTCGACGTCCACCAGCTCACCGGGGGCTCCGAGGCCGCTGAAGTTCACGACCTTGTTGTGCCTGGAGCGTCCCCGCATTCGGGAAGGATCGGTGCGCGAGGGCCCCTCCACGAGCACATCCAGGGTACGCCCGACGAATCGCTCGGCGCGCTCGCGGGCCCGTCGCTGTACGACCTCGACGAGGCGCTGCATGCGCTCGACCTTGACCTCGTGCGGCACCTGGTCGGGCAGCTCGGCGGCTTCGGTGCCGCGCCGGGGGGAATAGACGAACGTGAACGCGCCGTCATACCCGACCTGGTCGACCAGCTCGAGCGTCTGCTTGAAGTCGGCCTCGGTCTCGCCGGGAAAACCGACGATCACGTCGGTGGTCAGCGCACAGTCGGGAACGTGCTCGCGGATCATCGCGACGCGGTCGAGGTAGCGCTCGCGCGTGTAGGTCCGGCGCATCCGCTTGAGCACCGCGCTCGACCCCGACTGAACCGGCAGGTGGATGTGCTCGCACAGCGCCGGAAGCTCGGCGTGAGCGCGGATCACGTCCTCGCGCATGTCCTTGGGGTGCGGACTCGTGTAGCGGATGCGGTCGATTCCCTCGACCGCGTCGACCTGGCCCAGCAATTCGGCGAACGTTGTGCGCCCGGCGCCGGCGAGATCGCGCCCGTATGAATTGACGTTCTGCCCGAGGAGCGTGACCTCGCGCACCCCGTCGGAGGCCAGCGCACGTACCTCGGCGATCAGCTCGTGCGCGGGACGGCTGACCTCACGGCCGCGGGTGGAGGGCACGATGCAGTACGAGCACACGCAGTTGCACCCGACGCTGATCTGCACCCAGGCGTGATGCTCGCGGGCGCGCTTCGCCGGCAGGTGTCCCGTGAAGCCCTCGAACTCGAAGTAGCCCTGCGCGGTCAGCGAGTCGCTGAGAAGGAAGTCGGCCAGCCTGTGCACCTGGCCGGGACCGAACGCCACATCGACGAACGGGAAGCGCGCGAACACCTCCTCCTTGACCGACTGCGCCCAGCAGCCGCCGACCCCGACGATCACCTCGGGACGCTCGGCCTTGACCCGCTTCGCCTCGCCCAGGTGGGCCAGGAAGCGACTGTCGGCCTTCTCGCGGATCGAGCAGGTGTTGAACAGGATCAGGTCAGCCCGATCGCGGGCCGGCGTCTCCGAGTAGCCCAACGACTCGAGCATCCCCTTCATCCGTTCGGAGTCGTGCTCGTTCATCTGGCACCCGAACGTCGTGACGTGGTAGCTCTTCACTGTCGGCAAGGGTATCGACGCGGCTGGCCGGCGTGGATCAGCTCGGCGCCTCAGTCAGTGCCAGCCGATCTCGATCTCGCCCATCCCGCGGGCACGGGTTTCAAGAGAACGGGTGCCTGGAGACACTTCGATAAGACCGAAATCCTCGGGCGCTCGGCCTGCCCAGCCCCGGCACACCTGCAAAACCTGCCATTCGATCGAGATCAGCGACGGCGCGGCATTGAGGGCACGTGGGACGTGCACCAGATGCCAGGGGTTTCCGCACATGCCCCGAGTGGCAACTTATGCACGTTCAGCTGAGGCCGCCGGGGCGACCCGGTCGCCAGAACGTGTAGGCCACGGTGATCACGAGCGCCACCAATCCGACGACGAAGATGATCGTTCCGGCGGTCTGGATGTCGATCCAGCTGACGTGAGCGGTCACTGCCCACTTCAGGATCGCGCCGACGGCGATCAGGAGGATTGCGGCGCCAATCGTCATGGTTCAGACCTTAGTGCTCGTCGGCAAGATTAACGGCGCGCGGCGCCCTGGCTGACGCCGCCGGCCGGTCGCGGTCAACCTGGTTGGAACCCCGGGAGCACAAGCTCGACCTGGGCGCCGCGCCCGTTGCCCGAATCGAGCACGCGCACGGTTCCTCGGTGCGCCTCGGCGATCGCGCGGACGATGGCCAGCCCGAGCCCGGCGCCGCCGGTCGCGCGGGTGCGTCCGCTGTCGGTGCGATGGAAGCGTTCGAACACGCGCTCTCGCTCGAGCGGGGGGATTCCGGGTCCGTCGTCCAGCACGACGAAGCGGACGCGATCGGGGGCCAGCGTGGTCACGTCGAGGCGTACGAGCCCGTCGTGGTCGGAGGTGTGCTCGATCGCGTTGCGCGCGAGGTTGCGCAGTGCCTGGGCCAGACGATCCGGATCGGCGTTCAGCGTTCCGTTCGCGATCGTTCCGAGCTCGAACCTGCGGTCCGCGGTCAAGCTGACCCCGTCCCACAGGTCGGTGACGAACGGACGCAGTTCGATGGCCTCGTTGTGCAGGAAGTCGGTCCTCTCGGCCTGAGCGAGCACCAGCAGATCGTCCACGAGCCGGCTGATCCGAGTTATCTCGGCCTGCGCCAGGCGCTCGACCCGCAGCACCTCATCCCTGGAGGGATTCTCTTGTGTGGCGAGCACCTCCAACTGCCCGCGGATCACCGTCAACGGCGTACGCAGCTCGTGCGAGGCGTCGGCGAGGAACTCCCGCTGACTGGAGAACTCCTCGGACAGCCGGTCGAGCATGCGGTTGAACGCCTCGGCCAGCACCCTGACCTCATCGACCCGGCCACTCGAGATCTCCATGCGCGGCGCGAGATCGCCGGCGTCGACCCGCGTCGCCACCTGCGCCATACGGCGCAGTGGGGCCGACACGCGCGCGCCGGCCAGATACGAAGCGATCAGCGCGAGGCCCAGCACGATGATCCCGGCGAGCGCAAACGCCCGGGCCACCCCGTTCTGCGCGCGATGAACGAGCGCGAGCGGTTCTCCACCGCCGACGACCACCTGGATCGTGCCGAGGTTCAAGCGCTGCTCGAAGATGCGCATGCTCCCGACGTCGGGGAAGGTGGCATTCGAGTATCCGAGGTGCGGCACCGCAAGCCTGCGTCCCCCGGCATCCTCCCCGAGCCGCTCGCGCTCGGTCTCCCCCACTGCCGGCGGTCCAAGGCCGAAGATCTCGGGATGGTTGCTGATCGCACCGAAGCCGGGAATCAGCACGAAGAACAGCGTCGAGTCCGCGGTGTAGGGCTGCGCGAGCACGTAGCGGGTGGCCGCGTCGCGGATTGCCGCAGGCGTCTCGCCGTGCAAGGCCTTCAACGACTGATGGAGCTGGATGGTGTCGCCGGCAATGTCGCTGTCGATCTGGCTCCTGAGCTGCGTGCCGGTGTCCTGGTAGACGACCAGGAACACGACCGCGGCCGATACCAGCATCACGGCGGCGACCCAGGCGGTCAATCGCCATCGCAGCCCGGGCGGGACTCCCAGTTGGAGCCATCGCCGCGCCGAACCCAATCGCGCCCGGGCCGAACCCTGTCGCGCTCGCACCGAACGCGAGCGCGAACGACCAGCGCGCGGCGATTCCCGGGAGCGGTCCTCAGCTGCTTGCATCGAGGCGATAGCCGACCGACCTGACGGTGACGATCGGCGCGTTCGAATCCTGGCGGCGCAGCTTGCGGCGCAGGTATCCGATGTACACGTCGACCACGTTCGTCCCTGGGTCGTACTCATAGCCCCAGACCGCGCGCAGGATCTGCTCTCGAGAGAGGACATGGCCGCGGTTGTGCATCAGATACGTCAACAGCTCGAATTCGGTGGTGGACAGGCGGACCAGCTCGCCGCCGCGGCGGACCTCTCTGGTGATCAGGTTCACCTCGATGTCGCCGGCCCTCAGCGTAGTGCGTGGCGTGTGTGCCGCCGCGCGCAGCTGGGCGCGGATGCGCGCCGCGAGCTCGGTGAGCGAGAACGGTTTAGTGAGGTAGTCGACCGCGCCGGCGTCGAGCCCGGCGACGCGGTGGGTGACCTCGCCCAGCGCGGTCAGCACGATGACCGGCAGGCCGGGCTTGGCCGCGCGGAGTGCTGTCAGCACGTCCATTCCACTCCGTCCCGGCAGCATCAGATCCAGCACGACGAGATCGACGTCCTGTCCCAGTGCCGCGGCGGCGCCGGTGTCTCCGTCGAGCGCCGACATCACGTCGAAGCCCTGACTACGCAGGCCCCGCTCGAGAAAATCGACGATCCCTGGCTCGTCTTCGATTACGAGGATCAATCCGGGCATGCGCAGCCGCCGGCTCGGGCGGCGCGGCGTAGGGGGCGATCATAAATTGCTGCTGAGCGCAGGTGCATCAGGGTGAAGAGCTTTCTCATTCTGCCCTCACACAGTCCTTCGCTAGCTCTTCGAGAATCGACGGCATCGGTACGAGCGACGATGTCACGATCCGAAGCCCGGCGCGGGAACGCGTGGGGCGACGCCGTTTCGGCAAGAGACCTCGGTGGCTGACGGCCGTCATGAGCGGCGGCCCGGACGGCAACGAGCAGCTGACGACGGTCACCGGCGCCATCCTGATCCTGCTGCTCGCGGTGATCGGGTTCACGATTCCGCAGCTGCGCCAGTTCATCTCGGTCCATCTGTTCGTCGGCATGCTGCTGATCGGCCCGGTGCTGCTGAAGATGGCCAGCACCGGCTACAGGTTCATCCGCTACTACACGGGTGACGCAGACTACCGGCGCAAGGGACCGCCCGAGTTGATCTTGCGACTGATCGGCCCGCTCGTCGTGCTCCTGACCGTCGCGGTGTTCGTCACCGGGATCGCGCTCCTGATCGTAGGCCCGACCCACCGGGATCCGTGGCTGCTGCTGCACAAGGTGAGCTTTATCGCGTGGCTGGTGTTCATGAGCCTGCATATCCTCGGACACCTGCCTGCCGTTGGGCGGGCGCTTGGCGTCGGCAGGCGCGACCAAGAGTCGCTCGCCGGCGGAGGTTCAGGCGCTGCGGGACGCTGGATAGCGATCGCCGGCGCGCTCGTCGCGGGTTTGGTGCTGGCGGTCCTGCTCATCCCCGACTACTCCGCGTGGACTGGCCACAGCGTGTTCCTGCACCATCACAGGCACGGCTGACCCGTCCGGCTGAGCACCCGAGGCCCCCCGCGGGTCGCGTCCGGCAACGCGCGGGGGGCTTCTGGGTCAGTGGCGCGGCGTTAGCTACTGCGAACTTCAGCGACCAAGTCGAACTAGCTGCACGTGGACGCCCACGTGCACTCGTCGAACCCGTTGGCGCTCGAGTTCGGCGCCGACGGGGCGCCGATCACGTCGCCACTCGAGTCGGTGAGATCCATCTGCTCCGAGGACTGCAGATCGGCCGACGCCCCGTTGACCGTCGCCGACGTCCAGCCGGGGTTGGACAGGTTCGGCAGCGCGGCGAAGCCGGCGTCCGTTCCGATCTCCAGCGGCGTCTCCTCGATCCATTCAGCCGTGGCGTGCGTGGAGCTGTACGGCACGGTGGTGGTGTAGGTCTCGTTGCGCGTCAGATCCTGGATCGTGATCGTCCAGAGGTTCGAGTCGGCCACCGCCTCGGCGATCGACGCGTGCATCGCATCCCCGGGCTCGATCGTCATGTTCGAGATTTCGAACTCGGGCGCTGGAACGAGTTCGTACCACGCGTCGTAGGACGCAGCACCCGTCGAGGACACGTCCTGCTCGGTTCCGGTCTGGATCAGCGTCGAATCGGTGACCGTACAACCCGAGTCGATACATCCGCCGCCGATCCCGATCCAGTCGGCGGAGTCCTCGGCTTGCGCCGCCGTGTGCTGCGTCGCGGTCGGCACGGTCCAGTTGCCGCTGATCGAGTTGAACAGCGTGTCGCCCTTCTCAAGCGAGCCCTGGTTGTAGCCGAACCAGTTACTACTCGTGTTCGTGTTCAGCGTCCCGTGGGGAGCGAGATGGAGCAACTGCCCGTGCGCCGTGAGAGCCGCCGACGCGCTTGTGGCCGCCACCGCGCAGGTGGCGAGCGAAACAGACAGAACGACCGCCAGGCGTGCGACGACGCCTGTTGCCAACAACCGTCGATTCATCGAGGTCCCTTTCTCGGCGACTCGCGGGTCAAAGTCGCCGACCTCCCCGCTGTATTAGATATGTCGGCGACCCGCCACGCGGCTATACACCCGCAGACGGGATTTTTGATCCCGTCAGCGAGCGTATTCGACGGCGCGCGACTCCCGGATCACAGTCACCTTGATCTGGCCCGGATACTCGAGTTCCTTCTCGATTTCCCGCGCGATCTCATGCGACAGGATGGTCGCGGCATCGTCGTCGATGTCGCCGGGCGCCACCATCACGCGGATCTCGCGACCCGCCTGCATGGCGTACACCTTGTCGACTCCCTTGTGCCGCGTCGCGATGTGCTCGAGATCGCGCAGACGCTTGACGTACTGCTCGAGCGACTCGCCGCGCGCGCCGGGCCGGGCTCCGGACAGCGCATCGGCGGCCTGCACGATCACGGCTTCGATCGTTTGCGGCTCGACCTCGTTGTGGTGGGCCTCCATCGCGTGGGCGACGGCTTCGGACTCGCCGTACTTGCGGGCAATCTCGCCGCCGACGAGCGCGTGAGGACCCTCGACCTCGTGGGTGACGGCCTTGCCGATGTCGTGCAGCAGGGCGGCGCGCCGGGCGGTCTTGGGGCTCGCGCCCAGCTCGTCGGCCATCATCGCGGCCAGCCGGGATACCTCGATCGAATGGGCCAGGACGTTCTGTCCATAGCTGGTGCGGAACTTGAGACGCCCGAGCAGCTTGACCAGCTCGGGATGCAGACCCTGCACGCCGGCTTCGAACACCGCCTGCTCCCCCAGCTCGACGATGTGGTTCTCGAGCTCGGACTTCGCCTGGTAGTACGTCTCCTCGATCCGGGCCGGATGGATACGACCGTCCTGGAGGAGCTTCTCGAGCGTCAGCCTCGCGATCTCGCGGCGAACGCCGTCGAAGCCTGAGAGGACCACCGCGCCGGGGGTATCGTCGATGATGAAGTCGACGCCGGTGAGGTTCTCGAGTGCCCGGATGTTACGACCCTCGCGGCCGATGATCCGACCCTTCATGTCGTCGGCCGATAGCTGCACCACGGATACGGTCGTCTCGGCGGCGTGACCCGCGGCGAGGCGCTGCATGCACACCGACAGAATGTTCCGCACCCGGCGCTCGGCCTCGCGCTTGGTCTCCTCCTCGATCTGACGAATCCGACGCGCGGCGTCGTGCCTGGTCTGCTCCTCCACCTCCTTGAGCAGCAGCTGCTTGGCCCGGCCCGCCGATAGGCCCGAGACCTGCTCGAGCGCGCGCTCGAGCTCCTGGCGCGCGTGTACGAGCTCGGCTCGCTCCTTGTCGATCTCGGTCTCCTTGCGCGAGAGCGCCTCCTCGCGACGCGCGACGGCGGCGGCGCGTTCGAGTGCCTCCGCGTCGTGGTTGGGTGCGGGGTTCGGAGCCCGCCCGTCCACCAGCTTTACGACCGGTGCGCTGGCGGTCGGGTGCCCGGCGGTGGCGGTGGCAGTTGCCGTCCTGGCGCCGTGCATCCGGCCGTAGACGACGGCGGCGAGCACGATTCCCACCGCGATCAGCGCTGCGGCACCGATGATTTCCATGGTCGATCCTCTCCGGGGGTTCCAGCGAACCGCCGGAACCATTTCAAAGCTTTAGTTTTCGGAGCGACCGAGCGGCCCGCGCGAGGCTGCAGGAACGGAATCCGGCAAAGCGACTGGTGGCCGCCGTTAGCTGGCGGCTACCTGGCGAGATCTAGGCTTGTCTGAATGGACCAGGCGGCCCGATGGTGTTTGCCGTCAACGATTAATCCGGAATCCAAGATATACGAAATTTGCTGGTGTTCTTCAGTGGCCCGCGGGCCATTCGTTCGCTGACAGGATCGTAGTACCGGCGGGCCATAGGCGCAACGAACGGCAGCACTCACCCAGGGCTCGCCCACGCGACGGGCACGCCCATCCAGAATCCCTACGACGCCTCCCCGGCGTGGGCGGCGATCGCCTCGAGGGCCAATTCGACGTCGTAGCCCTTGCGAACGAGCACGCCGAGCGCGCGATCGCGCTCACGTCGATCGCCGGCCGGCGCCGGGAAGCGTCGGCGCAGCAGCTCCAGCGCGCGCTCCATCTCATCGCCACCGTCCTGTGCGGTCAGCGCCTCCTCGACCTGGTCGGCCTCGATCCCGCGCGTGAGTAAAGCCTGCCGGATCCGGTCGCTGCCCCACCCCTCGAGTTCGCGCTTGTCCTGGACGAGAAGGCGCGCGAAGCGAGCGTCGTCCAGCTGGCCATCGTCGACCAGCGCCGCGATCGCCTGCTCGACGTCGCCCGGATCGAAACCCATGCCCTCCAAATGCCCGCGCACCTCCGCCTGCGTGCGCTCGCGGCGATTCAGGTATCGATACGCGTCGGCGATCGCCTCCTGGACCGGCTCGGCGGCGCCAGACGTCCCTTCGAACTCGAGCAGGTCAGACGCCCTCTTAGGCCGCCGCGGCACCGTTGCCCACCGCCTGGAGCGCTGGCTCCTCGCGTGGCTCGAGCGTCTTGACCAAGTCGCGGTCGATGCCTAGGGCGGCGTAGATCTTGGCCTCGATCTCCTTGGCCATGTCCTGGTGCTCGTCCAGGAACGCCTTGGCATTGCCGCGGCCCTGCCCCAGCCGTTCCTCGCCGTAGGAGAAGAACGAGCCCGACTTGGTGACGATGTTGTGCTCGATGGCGTAGTCGAGCAGGCAGCCCGAGGTCGAGATGCCCTTGCCGAACTCGATGTCGAACTCGGCCTGCTTGAACGGCGCCGCAACCTTGTTCTTGACGACCTTGACCCGGACCCGGTTGCCGACCGCCTCGGTGCCGTCCTTGATCGTCTCGATCCGGCGGATGTCCAGGCGCTGAGAGGAATAGAACTTCAGCGCCCGACCGCCCGGCTGCGTCTCCGGCGAGCCGAACATCACGCCCACCTTCTCCCGGATCTGGTTGGTGAACACGCACAGGGTCTGGGTGCGGTTGAGCCCGCCGGTGATCTTGCGCATCGCCTGGGACATCATCCGGGCCTGCAGGCCGACGGACTGGTCGCCCATCTGACCCTCGAGCTCGGAACGCGGAGTGAGTGCCGCGACCGAGTCGATCGCGATCACGTCGACCGCCCCGGAGCGGATCAGCATGTCGACGATCTCAAGCGCCTGCTCCCCGTAATCGGGCTGCGAGACGAGCAGCTCATCGATGTCGACGCCGATCTGCTGGGCGTACAAGGGGTCCATGGCGTGCTCGGCGTCGACGAACGCGCACACCCCGCCGAGCTTCTGCGCCTCGGCGATGATGTGGTAGACGAGCGTGGTCTTACCGGATGACTCCGGGCCGAAGATCTCCACGATCCGCCCACGCGGGACGCCGCCGATCCCGAGCGCGAGGTCAAGCGGCAAGGCGCCGGTCGGGATCGCGTCCACGGCCACGCGCGCACCCGGATCGCCCATGCGCATGACGCTGCCCTTGCCGAACTGCCGCTCGATCTGCGTCAGCGCGCCCTGGAGCGCGGCCTGTCGCTTTGCGTCCGACTTGGGATCGGACACGACCCCCGACTTGGGGCCGGGCTTCTCGTACTCGCTCATGTTCGGTTCGGCTCCTTCTCTTACGCGCTTTGGCCCACCACGGTAGGAGAGGTGGCGGACGGAAACCGGCACGCTAGGGCCGCACCCTGCAACGAAACAAGACACGTTCGTCGCGTAACAGCTTCAGGTCCGTTCCAATTGTGTGAATGGGGCGGACGGCCGCGGATCGATCGGGCCAGCGGCGATCAGCCGTGGCGCAGGACGTCGCGCAGCGCGACCTCGAGCTCGGAGTACCGGAAGGGGTAGCCGAGCTGCTCGAGCCGGGCGGGCAGCACACGCTGTCCCGTGGTCACGATCTCGGCCATATCGCCGTACAGCAGCTTCAGTGCAAACGCCGGCACGGGCAGCACCGCTGGACGCTTCAAGACGCGGCCCAGCGTATGGGAGAGCACGGCATTGGTGACCGGATTGGGCGCAGTGAGGTTGACGGGACCGGATGCCTGCGGGCTATCAAGCGAGAAGAGCATCGAGCCGATCACGTCGTCGAGATGCACCCAGGGGACGTACTGGCGTCCGCCGGCGACCGGCCCGCCGATACCGAGGCGAAAGAACGGCAGCATCTTCGCCAGCGCCCCGCCCTCGGGCGAGAGAACGACTCCCGTACGAGTGACGACCACTCGCAGCTCGCTGGCGGCCCGAAGCGCCTCGCGCTCCCACCCGACCACGACCTCGGCCAAGAAGTCGTCTCCGGCCGGGCTGTCCTCGGTCACGGGCTGATCGTCGCGCGGGCCGTAGTAGCCGGTGGCCGACTGCGACACGAGCACGGCCGGCCGGTGCTCGGGCGCCAGCGCGAGCAGCCCGTCGACCAGATTGCGGGTGCCGGCCACGCGCGAGTTCCGGATGGCCGCCTTGGACTGCGCCGTCCAGCGCTGCGCCACCGGCTCGCCCAGCAGATGCACCACCCCGTCCGCGCCGGCAAGCGCGGCCTCGGGCGGGGGCTCGTCGAGGGGCCGCGGCCAGGCGTGAACCTCGGCGCCCGCCCCGACGGACTCGCGGGCACGCCGCTCGTCACGGGAGAGCGCCACGACCTCGTCGCCGCGGTCCAGCAGGACGTCGATGAGGGATCGACCGATGAGACCGGTGGCGCCGGTGATCACGACACGCATACGTACAGCTTGCCCGACTTAGCGGTCGGGTAACGCATCCGTGGCACGAGATCGGGAGCCGGGGCGAAAAAGCGAACTCACAGGACGCTTCTTCGCCCAGGCGCCGGGCAGGCAGTTCTCGCTACGAGATTGACCAGATGCGATCGAACTCCGCCTGGTCGAACGGGATCAGCCAGCACTCGGCGATCCGGCCGGCGTCGATCCGGAACACGCCGACCGTCTCCCACTCGACCTGGCGACCGTCGCGTACCGCGCGGCCGCTGGCGAGTTGCACGACCCGGCCCGCGATCAGCGAAGAGCCGTGCACCGTGACGCGGAACGTTCCGTCCACCAGCCGCTGACGCACGTCCAGGTACGACAGCACGGCCTCCACCCCCCGATACTCACCGGCGATCGGACTCGCGCCCGGCACGTGCCACACGACGTCCTCGCTCAGCAGCTGAGCGACTTCCGAACCGGCAGCCCTGGCCTCGTAGAACCGGCGCACCACCGACAGGGGATCGGCGGCGGCCGGCGCCGATCCGAGCTGGACCACGGTGAGCGGCTCGTAGCGGGCGCCCGAAGGGCTCAGCCGCGAGCGGTACAACGTGACGCGCGAGCACTGAACCGCCTCGGCCCTCAGAACCGGCAGCTCCACAGCGCGAATCCGAGCCTCACGAGCCACGCGCGCCACCGTTACGTGGGCCAGGAACGGCCGCGACTCGGGGGCGTACCAGCCGCCGGCCACCAGCGCGGCCGACAGCGTCGCCTGCAACCGGCCTAACGCTCCCTCGGGATCGGAGAGCGAGACCGCGAGCACGTGAGGCCGCCGGCGCGGCAGCCATACCGGCTCGCCGAACGCGGACTCCACCGGAGGCTCCCCCGCGACCACGCCACACGCCGCGCCGATCTGCTCGATCTCGTGCGCCGGCCGCGTGCCGAGGAAGCAGAGCGTGACGTGGAGATCCTCGGGCCGGACCGGGCGCAGGCCCGATACACGGGAAAGCGGAGCGTCGCGCCACTCCGCCAACGCAGACCGCGCCGATTCCGGCAGCTCAAGAGCGACGAACAGGCGGGCGCGCTCGTCGCCCGCGGCGCTCACGCCCGCTCGGCGCCGGCGCCGGCCTCGGGTACCTCGGCCCCCTCGCCCACGAGGAGGCGGCGCAGCAGGTGCATCGCCACCGTGGTCGAGCGATCGCGGATGTCCGAGCGGCTCCCGGGCAAAAGCAGCCGGCGGGTCACACGTGCTCCGTCCCGCGAGCAGACCGAGAAGCAAACGGTCCCGACCGGCTTCTCCTCGGTGCCGCCACCCGGACCGGCGATGCCGGTGATGCCGATCCCGTAGTCGGCGCCGAGCCGCGCCGTTGCGCCGAAGGCCAGCGCCTCGGCGACCTCGGTCGACACCGCGCCGAAGCGCTCGATCAGACCCGGATCCACATCCGCCATAGACACCTTGGCCTCGTTCGAATACACGACGGCCCCGCCCAGGAAGTACTGCGACGAGCCTCCGCGCTCGGTCAGCCGCGCCGACATCAGACCCCCGGTACACGATTCGGCCACTGCGACCGTCCTCCCTGAACCAACCAGCACCGACGCGACCTGCTCATCGACCGTCGAGCCGTCCGGGGAAAACAGCTGATCACCGTGGCGCTCGGCCAGGAAATCGACAAACGCCCGATAGTCATCGGCAAAAGACGCCTCATACCGCGTGGCCACCTCGATCTCTCCGCGCCGCAGGCACGTCGTGATCTCGAGCGGATCGAGCGGAACGCCGGCCTCCGAGGCCGCGCGCAGCGTGTTCGCGATCTCGGACTCGGGGATGCCGTACAGCCGCACGATGCCGCGGCGGTACTGGACCGCGCCCGCGATCGCATCGCGGAACGCCGGAGTCGAAATCGCCTTCTCCCACATCTCGTGAAGTTCGCGGGGCGGCCCGGGCAGCACCACGACGGTCGGCCCGGAACCGTCGGAGAAGGGCACGACGAGTCCAGGGGCCGTGCCAACGGGGTCCAGCACCGTCGCGCCCACAGGCACCACGGCCTGCTTGCGATTCGCCTCAAGGACGGCGTCGGGGTCCAGGTCCCGCCAGCGGCTCATCAGGGGCCGGAGGATCTCGGCGATCTTCCCCTCGAGTTCCTCGTCCAGGACCATCTCGCGGCCGGCGAACTCCCCGACGATCTCGGCAGTGAGGTCATCGGCGGTCGGACCGAGTCCACCGCTGGTCACAACCAACGCCATCCCCGAGGCCGCCATGAATCGCAGCGCGTTCATCAGGTCATCCGGTCGATCACCCACAATCTGGATCATCGCCGCGTCCACCCCGAGCTCGACCAGGCGCTCGGACAACCACGGCCCGTTGCGGTCGGTGATGATCCCGGTCAGCACCTCGGTGCCGGTGACCAGGATCCCGGCCCGGACGGGGGCACCAGCGCCCGAATGAACGCCGGCGCCGCTCATGCGCACGTGGGAAGCTGACCGGCCGACAGCTCCGTCGTCTTCGCGGGCGTGATCTCGTAGCCGATCGGCGACCCGGCCGCGAGCGTCACCGGCTTGCCGTCGACCTGCATCTGCACGCCGCCGTTGCCAAGGGTGATCATCAGCTTGTGCGCGGTTTCGACCGGAATCGATGCGCCCGGGGAGAAGGTCACGCCGTCGATCAGCTTCTTGCCGCTGCCGTCCTCCACGCACACGTAGACCGCGCTGGTCGGGACGAGCTTCAGCGTCACCGTGGTCGGCTTGGGCCGGGGGTGATGCACGTGATGGGTCGGTGGAGCAGTCGTGGCGTGCGTCGAGCCGGTCGTGGTCGAGTGCGTGCCGGTGGCGAGCGTCGGGGCGGTGGTGGGTGTGGTGGGGTTGTTCTTCGACGAGAGGCTCCCGACGAGATACAGCGCCACCGCGACTGCGGCCAGCACGACGATGACGGCGCCCAGCTGTCCCAGACGGGTCCGTCGCCGCGGCCGGCGCTGGCGCTCGCGCTGCCGAGCGCTGATCGGACGCAGCTCCTGATCGCTCGGCCGCTCGTAGCGGCGCTTGAACTCATCGACGAGCTGGCGGCTGTCGAGGCCGAGGAACTCGCTGTAGGTTCGCAGGAAGCTTTTGACGTACACGGGCCCGGGGAGCAGATCCCACTCCTCGTTCTCGATCGCCCGCAGGTACTTGGCACGGATCTTGGTGCGCGCCTCGACCTCGCTGATATCGATACGCGCACGGAGCCGCGCCTCGCGCAGTGTGGTGCCTATGTCCGCCATTCGCCTCCGAAGGCTAGCGGCGGAAGGGCCATCTACCGGGGCTTTTGACCGGCGCTCGCGCTGATCGCGCAACGCCTGTCAGGCCTGCTCATCGGCGTCGTCGGGGACGCGGACCGGCGGAGGGACGCTGGGTCCGTCGGCCTCGGCTAGATGGGACAGGATCCGGGGCACGTCGGCCTCGGTAATCAGAACCTGGCGCGGCTTGGAGCCCTCATATCCGGAGATGATGCCGCGCCGCTCGAGCATGTCGATCAGCCTTCCCGCCCGCGTGTAGCCGAGCCGCAACCGACGTTGCAGCATCGACGTCGACGCGGTGCCCATCTGCGCCACGAGCGCGATCGCATCGTCGAGCAGCGGGTCCTTGTCGGGGTTGAACTCCGACGAGTCCTCGGAGCCAGAGCCGCCGTCGCCGGACTCCACCTCCTCGAGCAACTCGTCGTGGAACTCCGGCTCTCCCTGGCGGCGCCAGGCTTCGGTCAGCTCCGCGATCTGCTCTTCGTCGATGTATGCGCCCTGGATGCGCTGAAGCTTGCTCGAGCCGACCGGCGAGAACAGCATGTCCCCCTGCCCCAGCAGCGATTCGGCGCCGTTGTGGTCGAGGATCACGCGCGAGTCGGTTTGCGAGGAAACCGCGAAAGCGATGCGCGAGGGCACGTTGGCCTTGATCATCCCGGTGATCACGTCCACCCGGGGCGACTGCGTCGCTAGCACCATGTGGATCCCGACCGCACGCGCCTTCTGGGCCAGCCGGATGATCGAATCCTCGACGTCGGCCGGGGCCACCATCATCAGGTCGGCCAGCTCGTCGATCACGCACAGGATGTAGGGCAGCGGCGGCTCGCCCCGTTTCTCGCGCGAACGGTTGAGTTCAGGCAGCGAGCGAGTACGCGCCAGCGACATGGTCCCGTAGCGCTGCTCCATCTCCTTGACCAGGTTTTGCAACGCATTCGCCGCCATCCGCGGGCTGGTGATGACCGACGTGAGCAGGTGCGGAATCCCCTCGTAGTGGTTGAGCTCGACCTGCTTGGGGTCGACGAGCACCAGCCGCACCTCGTGCGGTGTGGCCCGCAGCAGGACGCTGCACAGCATCGCGTTGACGCAGGCCGACTTGCCCGACCCGGTCGTGCCGGCGACTAGCAGGTGGGGCATCTTGGCCAGGTCGGCTCCGATCGCATGGCCGGAGATGTCCTTCCCGAGCCACACCGTCAGCGGCGACCAGTCGGGCGGGGGGCTCTGGAAGACGTCGCCGAGGTGGACGATCTTCCGGCGCGCGTTGGGCACCTCTACGCCCACCGCCTGCTTGCCCGGGATCGGCGCGAGGATCCGGATCTCGGTCGCGGCCAGCGCGTAGGCGAGGTCGTCCTTGAGCTGCGCGACCTTGGCTACCTTGGTGCCGGGCGCCAGCCGCAGCTCGTAGCGGGTGATGTGCGGGCCGGTCACCCGGCCGATCACCTTGGCCTCGATCCCGAAATGTCCGAGCGTCTCGATCAGCGTCGCCGCCACCTGCTCCTGCCCCGCGGTGTCGGGTCGAGCCGCCTCGCCGGTAGCTCGAGTCAGGAACCGGGCGCGCGGCACCCGCCACACGAAGGCCGGATCGTCAGTGATCGCGGCGCGGTAGCGGCCCTGCGGCGTCAGGTCCGCGGCATCAACCTCGCGGAAGGGCTCGCGCACATCCTCGTCCTCGTCGTCGGCGTCCAAATCAGGCCCCTCGTCCTCCGGTAGCGACGGCTCGTGCTCGTCATCAGGTTCTGAGCCGAAAACCGGTGGCGCCTCGACATGCGTACTGCGGACGATCAGCTCCGACGTGTCGGGCTCGGGCGGGAGCAGCGGCTCGGCCTGGGCGGGCGCCTGTGGTTCTGCCAACCGGGCCTGCGCGGCCGCGGTGACCGGCCGGCGCGCGCGGCTCCCCGCCACGGTGTCGGTCGAGCGACGGATCACGCGAGTTGTCCCAGCCACGCCTGCGCCGGTGGCCCGAATCACCCCGGCAAGCGTCGCGCCGGTGACCAGTATCAGCCCAGCCGCGAACAGGAACACCGCGAGGATGTCGGCCCCGAGCGTCGAGATCAGATGCGAGGTGGCCCAGAGCTCGGCCTGTCCGAGCACGCCGCCCCGGTCTTCGAAGGCCGAGGCCCGCCAGAACTCCGTGCCGTGCAGCTGTCCGGGGCCGACGCCCAACGTGCCGGCGGCGAGCGCGAGTGTCGTCGAAGCGGTCAGGCAGATGGCGCCCGTGCGCAGCGGACGGCCGGGCGGCCGAGCCTCACGCGCCAGCACCAGCCCGCCGGCCACCACGAACGAAGCCGGGACGACATAGCCCAGCGCGCCGAGCAGGAAGCGCAGGCCGGTGACGGCGCCGTTGCCGAGCGTCCCGCCGTCCCAGTGGGCATAGGCACCCCCGCCGAGGAGGATGCCGACCGCGATCAGGCCGAGGGCGAGGATGTCGACATGGTGGGGCTCGAGCTCGATCCGGGGCAGATTGATCCGGCCCCACCCACCCCGCGCAGACAGAAACGAGCGCGTCGCGCGCTTGGGCGGCGTCTTCTTACGCTTGCGGGCGGCCATCTCGGAGGGACTGGCTTCGACATCGCCGGTCGCCTTCCTGCTCGCGGATTTACTGCCACTCCACAAACGCCGCCGTACCATCTGAATCGAGCGCAGATGGCGGATTACGAGCGGACACCCCGAGTCTTGGTGGTCGAGGACGACGATGCGATCGCCCAGGTCCTCCAGCGCTCCCTGCGCATGGAGGGCTACGAGGTGCGGATCGCCGGCGACGGCGTGGTCGCACTCGACGAGGCGCACGCCTTCCTCCCCGATCTGGTGATCCTCGACCTGGGCCTGCCCGGCCTCGACGGTGTCGACGTGGCCAAGACGCTGCGCCAGAGCGGCGACGACGTGCCGATTCTCGTACTCACCGCCCGCGACGGCGTCGAGTCGCGGGTGGAGGGGCTCGACGCCGGCGCCGATGACTACCTGGTCAAGCCGTTCGAGCGCCAGGAGCTGCTCGCGCGCTTGCGGGCGCTGCTGCGCCGGCGACCGCCGCGCGGCCAGGCCACGCTGACCATGGGCGACCTGAAGCTCAACCCGGACACGCATGAGGTGACCCGGGGCAGCCGTGTGGTCGACCTGACCCAGCGCGAGTTCGAGCTGCTCGAGTATCTGATGCGCAACGAACGGATCGTGATCTCCCGCCAGCGTCTGTTGGACGAGGTCTGGGGTTACGACCCGTTCTCGATGACCAACACAATCGAAGTGTTCGTGTCGAACCTCCGAAGAAAGCTGGAAGCGGGTGGCGAGCCTAGGCTCCTTCACACGATCCGCGGCGCGGGCTACGTTCTCCGCGTATAGGCGGATCCCGATCAAGTGGCGGCTGGCCGGCGGGTCGGCCCTGCTCACCTGCGTGATCCTGGCCTCGTTCGCCACGATCGTCGGGGCGCTCACCGACCGGGATCTGCACGGGCAGTTCAACAACGAGGTGCGCAGCAACTCCGACCAGCTGGCCAACGAGCTGCACCTGAAGTGGGTCGGCGACGGCTTCTTCTTGAACTGCAAGAAGCAGGACGTCTCGCTCAAGGACTACACGAGCGCCGAGCACGCGCAGATCCGGATCTACAACGAAGCGGGTGTGCTGCTGTGCACCCAGAAGGACGTCAAGGTGAAGGGCGTCAAGTTCCTGCCTGAGACGCCCTATTTCAACCCTCCGGTCAAGAATGGGACGTACACCGAGAATGGTTACCAGGTCGTCGCGAGGCAGCTGAACGTATCGCCAAGCGCGGTGTGGCTCCTCTACGCTCGTCCGCTCTCCGACGTCGATCAACCGCTCGCCCGCGTGCATGGGATCTTGGTCCTCGGCGTCCTCGGCGGAACCATCCTGGCGCTGCTGGGCGGGCTGGCCACAGCAGCCCGGGCCATGCGTCCGATCAAGCAGTTGACCGAGGCGGCACGCGAGATCGAGCGTACGCGCGATCCCACCCTCCGACTCCCCCCACCCGAGGCCGAGGACGAGGTGGCCGAGCTGACCCGCACCGTGGAGGGGATGCTCGGCTCGCTTGACGCGGCCCGGGGCGAGACGCATGCCACGCTCGAGCGCCAGCGCGAGTTCGTCGCCGACGCCTCGCACGAGTTGCGGACGCCCCTGACGAGCCTGCTGGCCAACCTGGAGCTGCTGGCCGAAGAGCTCGACGGCGAGCAGGCCGACACCGCCCAGGCGGCGCTCCGGTCGGCGCGGCGCATGCGCCGGCTGGTCGGCGACCTGCTCCTGCTGGCGCGGGCGGATGCCCGCCGTGGTCAGTCGCGTGGCCCCACCGACCTGGCCGGCGTCTTGCTCGAGGCCGCCTCCGAGCTCGGACCGATGGCCGAGGATCACGAGCTCTCGATCGACGCCCGGCCGGCGGTAGTGCCCGGCGTGCGCGACGATCTCCACCGCCTCACGCTCAACCTGATCGAGAACGCGGTCCGTCACACGCCCCCCGGCACGCACATCCGCGCCTGGACCGGGGTCGAGAACGGCACCGGGCTCCTGACCGTGGAGGACGACGGGCCGGGGATTCCGCCCGAGCTCGGGCGCCGCGCATTCGAGCGCTTCGTCCGAGGCGCGCGGACCGGGAGCCGCGGATCGGGGCTGGGCCTGGCCATCGTGCGCGCCGTGGCCGAGTCCCACGGCGGCTCGGTCACGCTCGAGGACCCGGAGATCGGGACCGGCGCGCGCTTCGTGGTCGCGATCCCGCGCGACACGACAGGGGATCCCGTCGAGCCGCTCGACGCGCAGCCCGTGGCCGCCTCCCCTGCCCCGCGCCGCCGCCGCAACCGCTAGCTTCGGCGACTCGTCCACCCTGCGACACCGCTGCCCGTCGCGTGTCGCAGTGCGCTCTGTATCGAACGCGAGTGTCGCGGGGCGGACGCCGCCGCCTCGCCCACAGCCAGATCGAGGGCCTCCGCTCCTGGCCGGACGGGGCGCCTGGTCCCACGGACGCCGAGCTAGCGGAATCCGGCGCCGGTATGTCTCGCCCCTCCACCCGGGGTCGTGCCGGATTCCGGCGAGGCCCATTCTCGCCATGGCCGCTGCTATCATTTGCTTAACAGCAAGCAAGTATCTGCCGATAAGAGAAATACGTGCCCACGCTCACCAAGACCGACCTCGAGACCGCCGCCCGCCTCCGCGCGGTGATCGGCCGCCTGTCGCGCCGGCTGCGTCCGGCGCCGGCTGCCGTGGCCGCCGGCCTCACCCCGACCCGCAGCTCCGTGCTGCTTTCGGTCGTGCGCGAGGGCCGGATCGGGCTGTCTGACCTCGCCGCGTCCGAGAGCGTCAACCCGACGCAGCTGTCGCGCGCGATCGCCCAACTCGTCGAGGCCGGCCTCCTGGAACGTTCCAGCGACGAGGGCGACCGCCGAGCCGCCTGGGTCAAGCCGACTCCAGCCGGCAAGCGACTTGCCGAGCGGATCCGCCGCGAGCGCACCGATGCGCTCAATGCCGCGCTGGGGGAACTCCCGGCCGACGAGCGCGACCGGATCTTGGCCGCGCTCACAGCGCTCGAGGAGCTCGCTGAGCTCCTCAAGGGAGAGCGGTCTTGACGCGCGTAATGCGCGCCGGCCGCGTCACCTTCGCCGCTCTGGCCGTTCCGAATTACCGCCGGTACTACGGCGGGCAGGCGATCTCCCTGATCGGCACGTGGATGCAGATGACGGCCCAGTCGTGGCTCGTGCTGACGCTGACGCATTCGAGCACCAAGCTGGGCGTGATCATCGCGCTCCAGACGCTGCCGGTCCTTCTTCTTGGCCCCTACGGCGGGGTGATCGCCGACCGCGTCGACAAGCGCAAGCTGATGATCGCGCTGCAGAGCGCGATGGGCGTCCAGGCGCTGATCCTCGGCCTGCTCACTGTGACCGGAGCCGTTCGCTACTGGGAGATCGGGCTCCTGGCCGCCCTCCTCGGGCTGAACAACGCGTTCGAGAACCCGGCCCGGCAGTCGTTCATGCTCGAAATGGTCGGCCACGAGCACCTGCGCAACGCGGTCAGCCTGAACTCCGTGCTGGTCAACACGGCCCGCTCGATCGGCCCGGCGGTAGCCGGCATCCTGATCGCCACCGTCGGCGACGGCGTCTGCTTCCTGCTGAACGCTGTGAGCTTCGTGGCCGTGGTCGCGTCGCTGACAACGCTCAACGCGGATGCGCTCACTCCGACCGAGGCGACGCCGCGGGCCCGCGGACAGCTCCGCGAGGGCCTCCGGTACGTCAAGAGCACTCCCGAGCTGGCCGTGCCGCTGTTGATGATGGCGGTGGCGGGCTGCCTCACCTACGAGTTCCAGGTCTCGCTCCCGGTGATGGCCAGTCGTGGACTGCACGTCGGCGCCACCGGCTTTGGCTTCATGACCGCGGCGATGGGAATCGGCGCCGTGGCCGGCGGCCTGCTCGTGGCCGCCCGTGGCAAGACCGGACTGCGCCCACTCGTGCTGTCCGCGACCGGCTTCGGCGTCGCCCTCGCATTCGCCACCCTCGCCCCCGGCCTGGCGCTCGAACTGGTGGCGCTCGCGTTCGTCGGCTGGGCCAGCATCTCGTTCATGTCGATGGGTAACTCGACCCTCCAGCTAACGGCCGAGCCAGGAATGCGCGGCCGCGTGATGTCGCTGTGGTTCGTGGCCTTCCAAGGTTCCACGCCGATCGGCGGGCCGCTGGTCGGTTGGCTGATGGCGGTGGCCGGGGCCCGGGCGGGGCTTGGGCTGGGGGCGGTGACGTGCTTCGTCGTCGCGCTCGGCGGCCTCGTGGCACTCGGGTCGGTACGCCCGCGGCTGCGTCCCAAGCGGCTCCGGCCCGAAGTCAGCACTACTACTTGAGGCTGACCCGGCCGCGAAAGATCGCTCTCGCGGCCGATAGCCAGAATCCCGCGGTCCGCCGATACTGGCCGCATGATCACGGTCGAAAACGTCACCAAGCGCTATGGGGACAAGGTCGCCGTCGACGATCTCACCTTCTCGGTGAAGCCAGGAATCGTCACCGGCTTCCTCGGCCCCAACGGCGCCGGCAAGTCAACCACCATGCGTCTGATCCTCGGGCTCGACTCACCCACCTCGGGGACGGTCACCCTGGACGGACGCAAGTACGCAGACCTCCCCGCGCCGCTCCACGAGGTCGGCGCGATGCTCGAGGCGCGAGCGATCCACACCGGCCGCTCGGCCTATAACCACCTACTCGCTCTCGCCCAGACCCACGGCATCGGCCGCGCGCGCGTCAACGAGGTGATCGATCTGGTCGGCATCCAGACCGTCGCTCGCAAGCGCGTCGGCGGATTCTCGCTCGGCATGGGCCAGCGACTCGGCGTCGCGGCCGCGTTGCTCGGCGACCCCAGCGTGCTGATTCTCGACGAGCCCGCCAATGGCCTCGACCCCGAGGGAATCCTTTGGATCCGGACGCTCCTGAAGCGGCTGGCGAAGGAGGGCCGGACGGTGTTCCTGTCCTCGCACCTGATGTCCGAGATGGCCCAGACCGCCGACCATCTCGTCGTGATCGGGCGCGGTCGCCTGATCGCGGACACGAGCGTAGATGACTTCCTCCATCGCGCCTCGACCGGCGCCGCGGTGCGTGTGGTCTCCGAGCAGGCGACAGCGCTGCGTGATGCGCTCGCGCGGCACGACGCTCGCGTCGAGAGCGTCGAGCGCGGCGTGCTCGAGGTCCACGGCCTCACCGGCCAGCAGATCGGCGAGATCGCCCTGGCCGAGGAGGTCGTGCTCGCCGAGCTGACGCCGCTTCAGGCCTCGCTCGAGCAGGCGTTCATGCAGCTCACCGGCGAGACCGTCGAGTACCACGCCACCTCCACCGAAGACACCGACAACACCGACGACACTGACAACACGACCCTGCGAGACGCCGCATGAGTGCCACATCCGCCACCCTCCAAGCCCCCGTTCGCGCCTCGGTTGCGCGCGAGCGCGTAACGCAGGCCCGGGTAATCCGCTCGGAGTGGACCAAGCTCTGGTCGCTGCGCTCGACCCGCTGGACGCTCCTGGTCGCGATCGTTGGAATGGCCGGCCTCGGCCCGCTGATCGCGACCATCCAGATGAACCGGTGGAACAACATAGGCCCCGGCGACCGGCTCCACTTCAACCCGATCAACACCGGGCTCGGCGGCTACCACTTCGCCCAGCTGGCGATCGGCGTGCTCGGCGTGCTCGTACTCAGCGGCGAGTACAGCACCGGTCAGATCCGATCGACGTTCATGGCCGTCCCGAAGCGCCTCCCGGTGCTGTGGGCAAAGGCGGGGACGTTCGCGACCGTGACGTTCGTGCTGATGCTGATCTCCGGGCTGGTTGCGTTCCTGGCCTCGCAGAGCATCCTGACCCAGCATCACGTGCAGACGTCGCTCGGCCACGCGCCCGCGCTGCGCTCGTGGGTTGGCGCCGCTCTTTACCTGGCGGTGCTCAGCGTGCTCGCGCTCAGCCTCGGCGCGATTGTGCGCAACACCGCCGGCGGGATCGCGCTGTTCGCCGGCCTGCTGTTCGTCGTCCCCGGGCTGGCGGCGATCCTCCCCACCAGCACTCAGAACGCGATCAACCCCTACCTGCCGTCGGTCGCGGGCACAGGGATCCTGTCGGGCACCCGCGACGCCTACACGTTCTCGCCGTGGGGCGGGTTCGCTCTGTTTTGCGGCTACACCCTCCTCACGCTGATCGTGGCGGCGATTCTGATGAGGCGCCGAGACGCGTAACGTCTCAGACGTGCTCCGAAGTCTCCGACCGCGGCGCTGGGATGCAATCAGCGCCGCGGTCGTGCTGCTACTGGTTCTGCCCGAGCTCGGGCCGCGCGACAACGGCGCAGCCGGCGCCCTCTTCGACGTCGCCTTCGCGGTGCCGCTCCTGTGGCGGTCACGGTGGCCGTTCCCGGTGTTCCTGGTCACGGCTGGGATCGCGTTCGTTCAGTGGCTCGTCGGTGTGCGGGTGTTGGGCGACGTTGCCCTGCTCATCGCGCTGTACACGGTCGCCAGCCGCGAGGACAGGCGCACATCACTCATCGCGGCGGGGATTCTCGAGCTCGGCGTGCTCCTCGCCTTGGCCCGGTGGTTCCACGGAGCGCACATCCGGAGCTTCGTCGGGCTGACAGGACTGGTCGCGGCGGCTGGCATCCTCGGACAGAACGTCCGGAACCGCCGGCGGCTGCTCGAGTCGCTCCAGGAGCGTGCGGCACGCCTCGAGCTCGAGCGAGACCAGCAGGGACGCCTCGCCGCGGCGGCCGAGCGGGCGCGGATCGCCCGCGAGCTGCACGACGTCGTCGCGCACAACCTGACCGTGATGGTTGCGCTGGCCGACGGTGCCACCTACACGCTGCGCGATTCACCGGATGAGGCGCAGGCCGCGTTGGAGACCGCCTCACGCACTGGGCGCGAGGCGCTCGCCGAGATGCGGCGTCTGCTCGGCGTGTTACGCGACCAGGACCAGGCGGCGGATGCGCAACCTCAGCCCGGAGTCCAGGAGATCGACGCGCTCGTCGAACAGGTCCGCGCCGCGGGGCTGCCGGTGAGTTACCGCGTGTCGCCGGACGCGCGCGCCCTCCCCGAGGGGATCCAGCTGACCGCGTACCGGATCGTGCAGGAGGCGCTGACCAACACGCTCAAGCACGCCGGGCTGTCAGCCACGGCCGAGGTCGAGCTGGTCGCGACCGACACCGACGTGCGAATTTCGGTCAGTGACACCGGCTCGTCGACGGCCCCGGCGAACGGCAACGGTGGGGCGGGTCTGCGCGGCATGCGAGAGCGGGCCGCCGTCTACGAGGGCACCGTGCAGGCTGGTCCGGGGCCGCAGGGCGGCTGGCGCGTGGAGGCGCAACTGCCGCGGTGACGAACGACCGGACCACGATCCTGCTCGTCGACGACCAGCCGATGCTGCGCATGGGATACCGGATGGTGCTCGACGCCCAACCGGACCTCAGCGTCGTCGGCGAGGCCGAGGACGGCCTCGCCGCGGTCGAGCAGACCACACGTCTGGAGCCGGATGTCGTGTTGATGGACGTGCGTATGCCGCGCCTCGACGGCGTGCAGGCGACGGAGCGGATTGTCAGCTCCGGCAGCCGCTCGAGGATCATCATCCTCACGACATTCGACCTCGACGAGTACGCCTACGGGGCGCTGCGCGCCGGCGCGAGCGGCTTCCTCCTCAAGGATGCCCCACCGCCCGACATGCTGTCGGCGATCCGGGCCGTGGCCACCGGCGACGCGGTCGTGGCGCCGAGCGTGACGCGGCGCCTGCTCGCGCAGTTCGCCCAGCATCTCCCGGGTCCCGAGCAGCCGTCCGGCGAGCCCGACCCGCGGGTCGAGTCGCTCACCCCACGCGAGCGCGAGCTGCTGGTCGAGGTCGCCCGGGGCCTCTCGAACGCGGAGATCGCCGAGCGACTGGTCCTGTCCGAGGCGACGGTCAAGACCCACGTCGGAAGAATCTTGGGCAAGCTCGGCCTGCGCGACCGCGTGCAAATCGTGGTGTTCGCCTATGAGAACGGCCTGGTCCGGCCGGCCGGCTGAAACAGGTCAGACCTCGACCACGACGGGCAGGACCATCGGCCGGCGCCGCAGGCGGTCGTAGACAAATGCCGCCAGGTCGTCGTGCAGCTCCTGCTGGAGCATGTCGATCTCGCGCACCCCGTCGTGAGCCGAGTTGGCCAGCGAGCGCTCGACCTCGGCGCGGATGTCCTCGACCAGGCCGTCGGCCTGCTCGGCAAACGGCACCCCGCGGAAGATCACCTCGGGCGGCACGACCGACTCCCCGCTCTGCTCGGACACCGTCGCCACCACGATGAAGATCCCGTCCGCCGAGAGCATCCGGCGATCGCGCAGGGCCACATCGGCCGGGTCGCCGATGTCGACGCCGTCGACGAAAATCATTCCCGACTCCTCGGCCTCGCCGTACCGTGCGCCACCGGCGTCGATCTCGAGGGGCAGGCCGTTCTCCCCCCGGAACACGCCATCTGGATCGATCCCGACCGCGCGAGCCAGCTCGGCGTGCAGACGGATCCGCTTGTAGTCGCCGTGCACGGGCATCACGTACCGGGGCTTGACCAGGTTCAGCATCAGCTTGAGCTCCTCGGCGAACCCGTGCCCGGACGCGTGGATCGGGGCATCGCGGGTGGTGATGACCTCGCAGCCGATGTGGAAAAGCCGGTCGACGGTTTCGTTGACCGCGCGCTCGTTGCCCGGGATCGGGGTGGCGGAGAACACCACGGTGTCGCCACGATGCAGCTTGATCATCCGATGGTCGTTGTGCGCCATCCGGCGCAGCGCCGACAGTGGCTCGCCCTGGGACCCCGTCGAGACCACCACGATTTTCTCGTCCGGCCAGTCCTCGACCTCCTGGGGCGGGATCAACGTTCCCTCCGGAAACTCGATGTGACCGAGCGAGCGCCCGATGTTGACGTTCTTGCGCATCGAGCGTCCCACCAGCGAGACCTTCCTACCCAAGTGGGAGGCGGCGTCGATCACCTGCTGAACCCGGTGGATGTTCGACGCGAAGCAAGTCACGATGATCCGACCCTGAGCCCGCGCGAACACCTCTTGTAGGTGCGGCCCGACGTCGCGCTCTGAGGGCGAGAAGCCGGGACGGTCGGCGTTCGTCGAGTCGCCACACAAGAGCAGGACGCCGTCCCGACCCAGCTCTGCGAGCCGCGACACATCGGCGGGGACGCCATCCACCGGCGTCTGGTCGAACTTGTAGTCGCCGGTGACCAGCACCGTGCCCAGCTCGGTGGTCAGAGCGACCGCGCACGAATCCGGGATCGAGTGGGTCATGTGCACGAGCTCGAGCCGGAACGGCCCCAGTTCGAGCTGGTCGCCGGGCCGCACGTCCTCGAGCTCGACGTCGCGCAGCTTGTGCTCGTCGAGCTTGGAGCGGGCCATGGCCGCCGTGAGCCGGCCACCGTAGACCGGCGGCGTGTGATCGAGCTCGCGCAGTACCCACGGAAGCGCGCCCAGGTGATCCTCGTGCCCGTGGGTGATCACAATCGCCTCGATGTCCTCGGACCGGTCGCGCAGATAGCTGAAGTCGGGGAGCACCAGGTCGATGCCGAGCATGTCGGTGGTCGGGAAGCGCAGGCCGGTGTCGACGACGACGATCCGGCCGTCGTACTCGACGACGGTCATGTTCTTACCGATCTCGCCCAGACCGCCCAGCGGCAGGACGCGAAGCGTGTCGGTCACGCTCGCGAAGCTTGGAGCAGCCCGTGGCGCTCGAGCATGGACCGGATCAGATCCAGCTCCCGCTCGTCGAGCTCCACGTAGGGCAGCCGAGGGGTGGCGCCCGGCAGGATCCCGAGGAGATTCAGCGCCGCCTTGGTCGAGCAGGCCAGCGGCGCCACCGACATGTCCGAGTAAACGTCCTTGAGGCTCCGGTCGATCTCGCGCCGGTGCTCGGGCTCATCGACCATGCGGTGCATCTCCTCGCCGAACAGGTGGCTCGCCACGAGGATCCCGCCGGCCTCGCCCAGGTCGAGCACGTCGGCGAGCAGGTCGTCGTTGCCGGCATAAATGCGCAGCCCGTCGACCTTGGCCAGGTTGGCGGCGTGGGCCTGCTTGACGGCGACGATGTTCTCGAGCTGGGCGAGCTCGGCGAGCAGGTCATTGGGCATGTCCGAGCCCGTGCGCTGCGGGATGTTGTAGAGCACGATCGGCAGGTCCGTGGCGCGGCAGACCTCCTGAAAGTGGCGGACGATCCCGCGCCGGCTCGGGCGGTTGTAGTACGGGTTGGTGTGCAGGAGCGCGTCGGGTCCGATCTCGGTGGCGCGCTCGGTCAGGTGGATCGCGTGGCGTGTGTCGTTGGAGCCCACGCCGGCCACGATCGTCGTGTTGGTGTCGCGCATCTCCTCGACCGCCAGCCGGATCATCCCGAGGTGCTCGTCGTCGGCTAGGGTCGAGGCCTCGCCGGTCGTGCCGCAGATAACCAGTCCGTCCGAGCCGTGCTCGGTTAGATGGTGCATCAAGTCGACCGCAGCGTCCTCGTCGACCCGGCCGTCCGCATCGAACGGGGTGACCATCGCGGTCAGGATGGAGCCGAAGTCCACGCGCATCTAAGACGATTATCGCAGGGGCCGCCGCCGGAAGACGGCGGCTCGATCACGACTCCTTACGAGCGCCCCACGAGAGCACGGACAGTGGCCCCATAGCGCGGTCCGGGTGAGCGGGCGGTGGCGCCACCACGTGCTCGGGCCGGGGCGGCGGCGAGACCACGTGTGTCACCGTCGCATCGGTCAGTTTGGCGATCCGCTCCGGCAGCCCTGCGTGCATCCATTTCGAGAGACGCATCGGCAGCGTCGAGACGATGATCTCGTCGTAGTGCTTGGGATCCCATGCGTCGGTCACCGCCAGGATCGGGTCGGCGTTGCCGACGCTCCCCTGGGCCTCGAGGCCGGCGGCGCGAAGCTGCTCGAGCGCTTCCTCGAGCTTCTGCACGGCCGCGGCCCGGCCGCCGCCGAACGGCGTGGCCGGGATGACCAGGGTGAAGGTGGCCGGCTCGTGTGCGGCCCGCTGTTCGAGGGCCTCGATCAGCTGCTCGGAGGTCGCGGTCACGTTGGCTACCACGAGAAAACTCCGTTTCCACGTCATATCCCGCCCTCCCGGGAAATTTGGTGCCGCCGCGTGATGCTTCGCATCCCGCGGGCTGGGCGATGTCCGTTAGCGCTCAAACCTCACGATAGCGCTCGTGCCGGTTGTCGCGAGCGGCCAACTGCACAAACTTTGTGACGTTTCGTCGGCCGTCTGGACGAAGCCATCACATAGCTGCGTCCTCGCCCTTGCCCCTGACCAGCGGGCCTGCGTAAGCCCCGGGCTTGGGCCGCGACTTGCCGCCCGGGAAGGCCAGGCGCAGGATCGTTCGCTGGACCATCCCCAGCTGCTGGTGGAACGGACCCGAGTTGTAGGGCAGCCCGTAGCGCTGGCAGATCTCGCGCACCTTCGGGGCGATCTCGCCGTAGCGGGTGCTAGGCATATCCGGATACAGATGGTGCTCGACCTGGTAGCCGAGGTTGCCGCTGATCACGTGGAACACCGGACCGCCGTCGATGTTGGCCGCGCCGGTCAGCTGCCGCACGTACCAGGCGCCACGGCTCTCGCCGTCGGTCTCCTCCTGGGTGAACGTGTAGGTCTGATCGGGGAAGTGACCGCAGAAGATGATCGCGTAGGACCAGACGTTGCGGATCAGGTTGGCGGCGATGTCCGCGGTCAGGGTGCGGATGAAGGGCTCGCGGAACGAGCGGCGCTCGATCAGACGCTTGACCACGTTTCCGCTCGACTGAGCGCGCGAGCGGCGGACCTTGTTCAGCCCGTTCTTGACCGGGCCGCCGCGCTCTCGCCGGCGCTCGGTCTCTTCCTTGGCGGCGAAGTAGGCGACCTCGACCAGGGTCATCACCAGACCGCTGATCAGCGGCCATGCGATGTAGTCCTTCTGGATCTGCGACCGGGCCTTGCCGGCGATCCCCTTGAGCTCCCGGCGGACCTGCTCCTTGCTCTTCTCGCCCTTGCGGATCGCGTCGAAATCGAGGTCGTGGACCGCCACCCCCCACTCGAACAGCATGGCCAGGATGATGTTGTAGATCGGTTGGAGCAGGTAGAACGGATACCACTTCTGCTCGGGATCGATCCGCATGATCTCGTAGCCGAGGTCGCGATCTTTACCAAGGATGTTCGTGAAAGTGTGGTGGACATAGTTGTGGGAGTGCCGCCACGCCTCGGCGGTCGAGGCGGTGTCCCAATCCCAGGCCCGCGAGTTGATCACCGGGTCGTTCATCCAGTCCCACTGGCCGTGCAGGACGTTGTGGCCGATCTCCATGTTCTCGAGGATCTTGGCCATCCCCAGCGTCGCCGCACCAACCGCCCAGGGGATCCGCCAGCGGGAGGCGAACAGCTCGACACGACCGAGCAGGGCGAGCCGGCGCTGAAGCCCGATCATCGACCGGATGTAGCGCGCGTCGCGGTCGCCCAGGCTGTCCTTGACCTGCTCGTGCAACTCGTCGAACTCGCGCCCGATGGCCTCGATCTGCTCCGGGGTGAGCCAATGCAGAGGGTTATCGGATTCGTCGATGGTCACGCGGCCGTTTGTCTGGTGGCCGTTGTGGGTCGCGGTCGCCATGTGGTCTCTCCCTCGTCGTTTCGCTTACAGGTCGATCTCGATCGGACCTTCGGGCGCACTGATGCAGGTGCGGATGACCTCGCCCTCCTGCCCGTACACCTTGCCGTTGCGCAGGTCCCGCACCTTGCCGCTGCGCAGCTCGCCCACGCAGGTGTGACAGATGCCCTCGCGACAGCCGAACGGCAACTCGAGTCCGGCCTCTTCGCCGGCCACGAGGATCGGCTTTGAGCCGTCGGAGGAGGCCTCGCAGTCCGACACGCAGAACTTGATCCTGCCGCCCTCGCCCTCGCCGCTCTGACCCAGCCCGAGCATCGGCTGGAAGCGCTCCACGTGCAGCCGCTCGCAGTCGGCCCGGCGCTCGAAGTGCTCGGTGAACGCGTCGAGCATGTCGTTCGGGCCGGAGATGTAGGCCTCGCGCTCGCGCCAGTCGGGGCACAGATTTTGCAGATCCTCGGGACCCATCCGGCCGTGCTCGCCGGTGAGCTGCTCGTGCAGACGAAAACCTGGGCGCCGCCGCGCGAGCTCGCGCAGCTCGGGGCCGAAGATCACCTCGTCGGTATGACGCGCGGAGTGCAGCAGCACCGCGTCGTTCAGCTGCCCGTAGTGATCGAGGTGGCGGAGCATGCTCATGATCGGGGTGACGCCGCTCCCGGCGCTGATGAACAGGAGCCGCGCCGGCGGCGGATCCGACAGGACGAAGTCGCCCTCGATCTTCGACAGTGAGACGATCGTGCCCGGCTTGGCCTCGCTAACGAGATACGGCGAGACCTTGCCCTCATCGACCCTCTTCGGCGTGATGCTGATCAGCCCGTCCTCGCGATAGGGATCGGAGGTGAGCGAGTACGCCCGCCAGTGGCGCACCCCATCGATGTCGACGCCGATCCGGACGTACTGCCCGGGCCGGTGACTGGGCCAGCGATACCCCGGCTTGATCAGGATCGTGGCCGCGCGGGCCGTCTCGTGCTTGACCTCCTGGATCCGGCCGCGCAGCTCGCGCGTTGACCAGAGCGGGTTGACCAACTCGAGGTAATCGTCGGGCAGCAGCGGCGAGCTAAGCGACTCGAGGGCCTTCAGCACGCGACGCTGGACCGGATGGACGTTTGGAGGTGCACCTTTCTCGGGCATATCTACTCACGGGTAATATCCAGTCCGCAGGATTCCTAACGGTTCGTGACAGAAAAAACTTCGATACGTGAGGCGTCTCGGTCTCCCGCCCACAGGAAGTCCGGGACGCGCGGGATGCCGCGCGAACGGCGCGAGCAACTGATCCTCAACGTAGCCGGAGGCGTGTTCGCGCGCGAGGGCTACCACTCGTCGTCGATGGACGAGATCGCCGACCAGGCCGGCGTGTCCAAGCCGATGCTGTACGCCTACTTCAACTCCAAGGAAGGCCTCTATCTCGCCTACATCGAGCGCGCCGGCGGTGAGCTGCTCGAGCGGCTGGAGAGCGCGGCACCACGCGGCGTCCGGCCCGCCTCGGCGCTCCGAGCCCGAATCACCGAGTTCCTCTCGTTTGTCGAGGAGCACGGCGATGGGTGGAAGGTGTTGTTCCGGGAGGTCGGGTCGACCCGGCCGTTCTCCGACCAGGTGGCGGAGCTACGGGAGCGAATCGCTCGCGCGATCCGGCGGATGCTCGAGGACGGCGTCTCCGCCTGGCCGGGCTACCCGGAGCCGGCCGCGGATGCGGTCGCGCACGCGCTGGTCGGCGCCGGCGAGTCGCTCGCGAACTGGTGGCTCGACCACCCTGGGGTCGCGCGCGAGCAGGTCGTGGAGTGGTACTTCGGCGTGGTGCAGGCCGTCGTATCCGGCGGCGGCCGCTAGGCCCAACTAGAGCAGGCGCTCTAGACCGACGACCGGCGACTCGGTCAGACCGCCCACGCGGCGGATCGCGAGTAGTACACCGGGCATGAACGACTCACGGTCGATCGAGTCGTGCCGGATGGTCAGCGTCTGGCCGACGTCGCCGAAGATCACCTCCTGGTGGGCCACCAGTCCCGGCAGACGGACCGAGTGAATCGGCGGCGTGACGCCGTTTCCTGATGCTTGCGCGATCAGCGCGGCGGTCCGGGCGGCGGTCCCGCTCGGCGCGTCGACCTTGCGGTCGTGATGGAGCTCGATGATTTCGGCCTTGCTCATATGCCGCGCCGCCTGGACGGCGAACTGCATCATCAGCACCGCACCGATCGCGAAGTTCGGCGCGATGAAGATGTTGGCGCCGCCCACGCCGTCGAGCTCGGCCGGGTTGAACCCCGTGGTCCCGATCACCACATGCACGCCGGCGGCGACCGCTTCGCGCGCATTGGCAACCGCGCTGGTCGGCACGGTGAAGTCGACCAGCACGTCGGCTTTCTCGAGCACGGCCTGGATCCGCGTGTCCAGTGCGGGGTCGGCGCGTCCGGTGAGCTCCAGGTCCGCGGCGCCCTCGACGGCCCGGCAGACGGTCTGTCCCATCCGCCCGGCCGCGCCCGCCACCGCGACCCGGATCGCCATTAGTGGTCGCCCACTAGGAACTCGCCACGAGCGCCGGCCCGACGGCGGCCAGCGCCTCCTCGAAGCGCTCTTCGTCAGGGCCGATGCCGGCGGCCGACAGGCGCTCGGGCGCCCACAGCTCGTCGACCAGCCCGGCCAGGTCATCGAGGCTGACGGCGTCGATCCGGGCCACCGTCTCATCGAGCGAGAGGAGCGGCAGCTCGGCGAGAATCTCCGAGCCGAGACGGTTCATGCGCGCGGCGGTCGACTCGAGGGCCAGGACCACCCGGCCCTTCAGGTTCTCCTTGGCCCGCGCGAGCTCGTCCGGGGTGGCCGGCTCCTCGCGCAGACGACCGAGCTCGGCGCCGATCACCGAGAGCCCCTCCTTGATGTTGTCGGGACGCGTCCCCAGATACAGCCCGACCTGTCCGGTGTCGTGGTAGGCACTGGTGAACGAGTAAACCGCGTAGGCCAGACCGCGCCGCTCGCGAATCTCCTGGAACAGACGGGATGACGACGTGCCGCCGAACACGTTGTCGAGCACGCGGAGCGCGAACCGGCGCTCGTCGTCGCGCGCCAGACCGGGGCCGCCCAGGCACACGTGGTACTGCTCGGTGTCCTTGCGCTCGAACCGGCGGCGGGCGCCGCCGAGGCTGGGCGCCGGGACCGGCCGCGGCACCGGCGCGTCCGGTCTGCGCGCCGCGATCGCCGCGGCGGCGAGCTCGACGAACGCATCGTGGTCGACCGCCCCGGCGGCCGCGATCACGATGTTGTCGCCCTGGTAGCGCTCGGCGTGGAAGCGGGCGATCTGCTCCGCCGGGGTGTCGGCGATCACCGAAGCGCGTCCGATGATCGCCCGCCCCAGGGGATGCTCGCCGAATACGGCCTCGCCCAGCACGTCGAACACCTTCTCCTGAGGATCGTCCTCGTACATGGCGATCTCCTCGAGGATCACCGCGCGCTCGGAGTCGATGTCACGCAGCGCCGGGCGGAACACCATGTCGGCCATCACGTCAAAGGCCTCCGACACCCGGTCGTCGATCACCCGGGCGTACACCGAGGTGGTCTCCTTGCCCGTGCCGGCGTTGAGTTCGGCGCCCATCGCGTCGAAGATCTGGTCGATCTCGAGCGACCCGTACTTCTCAGAGCCCTTGAACAGCAGGTGCTCGAGCAGGTGAGACAGCCCCGCCTCGTCGTCGGATTCGGCCCGGGATCCGGTCCCGATCCAGAAGCCCAGCGACACCGAGCGGACCGAGGGCATCGCCTCGGTCACGACTCGGACGCCGGAATCGAGTGTGGTCAGCCGGTGCTGCTCGAGCACGTGCGTGCCGCGCCTACGAGCGCGGACGCTCGGGGTCGCGGTCGCGAACCCGGCCCCGATCGCCGTCCCGGACGCCGTCACGTGCACCCTCGCGGGGCCGGTCACGGTCGCGGGGGCCACGGCGGTCGCGATCGCGCCCGTCACGCCCGTCACGCCCGCCACGGTCACGCCGCGGCGGCCCGTTGTCACCGGTACCGACCGACGCGAGCTCCTCGACCGACTTCCCGACGATGTCCGGGTCGTCCGCCAGGCGCAGGCCGATGCGGCCACGCTCGCGGTCGACCTCGACCACGCGCACGTTGACCTCGTCGCCCTTGTTGAGGACCTCCTCGACCGAGGCGATCCGCCGGCCGGGCGCGACGTTGGAGATGTGCAGCAGCCCGTCGGTGCCCTTGGCGAGCTCGACGAAGGCACCGAACGCGGTGGTCTTGACCACCTTGCCGGTGAACTCGTCGCCGACCTCGACCTCCTTGGTCATCGACCGAATCCGGTCGACCAGCGCGTCTCCACGCTCGCGGTCGGCGGCGTACACCAGGACCATGCCCTCGTCGTTGACGTCGATCTGGGACTCGTACTCCTCCTGGAGCGCTCGGATCGTCTCGCCGCCCTTGCCGATGAGCAAGCCGATCTTCTCCGGGTCGATCTGGACCGAGGCGATGCCCGGGGCGTATTTCGACAGCTCGGAGCGCGGCGCGTCGATCACCTTGTTCATCTCGCCGAGGATGAACGTCCGGGCGGACTTCGCCTGGGTCAGCGCGTCGCGCAGGATCTCGAACGTCACGCCGGTGATCTTGATGTCCATCTGGAGCGCGGTGATCCCGTTCTCCGTGCCGGCGACCTTGAAGTCCATGTCGCCGAGATGGTCCTCGACCCCCGCGATGTCGGTGAGGACGATGTAGTCGTCACCCTCCTTGATCAGACCCATGGCAATGCCCGCCACCGCCCGCGGGAGCGGCACGCCGGCGTCCATCAGGCTGAGGCTCGAGCCACAGACGGAGGCCATCGAGCTCGATCCGTTCGACTCGAGGATGTCTGACACGACGCGGATCGTGTACGGGAACTCCTCCTGGCTCGGGATCATCGGGACGAGCGCGCGCTCTGCCAATGCCCCGTGGCCGATGTCGCGGCGCTTGGGGCCGCGCATCGGGCCGGCCTCGCCCACCGAGAACCCGGGGAAGTTGTAGTGATGGAAGTAGCGCTTGGACGTCTCCAGCCCGAGCGTGTCGAGCCGCATCTCCTCGCGGGTCGTGCCGAGGGCGACGACCGACAGCGCCTGGGTCTGGCCGCGCGTGAACAGCGCGGATCCGTGGGCGCGGGGCGAGACGCCGACCTCGATCGAGATCGGGCGGATCTCGTCGGAGGTGCGGCCGTCCGGGCGCTTCTTGTGGACGGCGATCCGCTCGCGGATCAGCGTCTTCTCGAGCTTGTCGAACGCGCGCTGGGCGTTCTCGCGGTACTCGGGATAGGTCGCGGCCTCGGGATCGCCCGCGTACTGGGTGATCACCTGTTCCTCGACCGCCTTGCACGCGGCCTGGCGATCGAGCTTGTCGACGACCTGCGTCGCCTCCTCGAGCGCGGCGCCGTGCGTGGCCTTGATCTGCTCGTAGAGGTCCGCGTGCACCTGGGGGATCTCGACGACGGTCTTCTCCTTGCCGGCGCGCTCGGCCAGCTCGCGCTGGAGCGCGCACAGCTTCTTGATCTCGCCGTGGGCGATATCGAGGGCATCGAGGATCTCGGCCTCGGGGATCTCGTTGGCGCCCGCCTCGACCATCAGGATGGCGTCATCGGTGCCGGCGACGATCAGATCGAGGTCGGTGTTGTCGACCAGGTCCTCCTCGCTGGGGTTGACCACGAAGTTGCCGTCGACCTTGCCGATCCGCACCGCGCCGACCGGAGTCGGGAGTGGAATGTTGGAGACCATCAGCGCCGCGGAGGCGCCGTTCATGGCCAGGATGTCGTACGGGTTGACGTGGTCGACGCTGATCGGGAGCGCGACCAGCTGCGTCTCATACCGCCATCCCTTCGGGAACAGCGGACGGATTGGGCGGTCGATCAGGCGCGCAGTGAGCGTCGCCTTCTCGCCGGCGCGGCCCTCGCGCTTGAAGAATGACCCCGGGATCTTGCCCGCGGCGTACATCCGTTCCTCGACGTCTACCGTGAGCGGCAGAAAGTCCACGTCGCGGATGTTGCCCGCGGTGGCGGTACAGAGGACAACGGTGTCGCCCGAGCGGACGACGACGGCGCCGGAGGCCTGCTTGGCCAGCTTGCCGGTCTCGAACGAGATCTCCTTCCCCTCGATCTCGACGGACACGCGCGTAACGGCGTCAGACATATTCAATTTCCTTCCTGCTCCGCCCTTCGGTCGGCGGAGTGCTTCTCGTTCTCATCTTTGTTCCGAACGTCGAAGATGGTAGCGACGACGGCGCAATCTGGCGGCGGCACGGGTGGCGGTCTACGGCTCACTCGGCTTCGCCGGCCCGGCGAGTGCGCCAATATCCGCGACAGAGGCGGAAATCGGCTCATTCGGTGATCGCGACGCGGTCCAGTCAGCCAAAAACCGCCGGTCGAGCGCGGTTCAAGTGGCGTGTAACCGGACCGCCCGGTCCGGTTGTGCTACTCTAACCGGACCACATAGTCCAGATTAGCAGCAGCCGACCCCCGGGGGAGCCGCGAATGACCGACAGCACCGCCATCACCGTAACCGCGCCGCCGGCCGCGTCAAACCACTCCACCAATCGCTGGCTGATCCTGGTGATCGCGTGCCTGGCGCAGTTCATGGTGGTGCTCGACGCCACCGTGGTGAACGTCGCGCTGCCCTCGATCCAGCGCGGCCTGCACTTCTCGCCGTCCAGCTTGCAATGGGTGGTCAACGCGTACACGCTGGTTTTCGGCGGCTTCCTGCTGCTCGGCGGACGGGCCGGTGATCTGCTCGGCCGCAGGCGCCTGTTCATGGTCGGCGTGGCGCTGTTCTCCGCCGCTTCGCTGTTCAACGGGCTGGCGCAGTCCTCGACGATGCTGATCATCGGCCGCGGAGCGCAGGGGCTCGGCGCCGCGCTGCTCTCCCCCGCCGCGCTGTCGATCATCACCACGACCTTCACCGAGCAGGTGGAGCGAACGAAGGCACTCGGAGTGTGGAGTGCGATCGCCGCCGGCGGTGGCGCGGTTGGGCTGATCATGGGCGGCGTGCTGACGCAGCTGGCGTCGTGGGAATGGATCTTCATCGTGAACGTACCGGTCGGGGTGCTCACCCTGCTCGCGACGCTGCGCTACGTGCCCGAGTCGCGCGCTGATCTCCAGCATCGGTCGTTCGACCTCGCCGGTGCGGTCACCGTGACCAGCGGGCTCATCGTGCTCGTCTACGCGATCGTCAAGGCCCAGGCCTTCGGCTGGGGCTCCGGGCGCACGCTGGGGTTGCTCGCTGCGGCGGTGGCGCTGCTGGCCCTGTTCGTTTTCATCGAGCAGCGCAGCGTCGCGCCGCTCATCCGCCTGAGCATCTTCCGGGTCAGGACGCTGACGGTGGCCAACATTGTGCTGCTGCTGGTCGCCTCGGGCCTGTTCGGCATGTTCTTCTTCGTGTCGCTGTACGTGCAGGAGATCCTCGGCTACAGCCCGCTCCACGCTGGGTTGGCTTTCCTCCCGGTCACCGTCGGGATCGCGGTCGGGGCCGGGCTCGCCCAACAACTCATCCGCCGCTTCGGTGTGCGCAACGTCGGCGTCGTCGGGATCGCGCTGGCCACGGCAGGCCTGGTGGTCCTTGCGCAGGTTCCGGTCCACGGCACCTACCTCGGCGACCTGCTGCCGGGCCTGTTGCCGATGAGCTTCGGCATGGGTCTGGTCTTCGTCCCGATCACGCTGCTCGCGACGGGCGGGGTGACGGCCAACGACTCGGGGCTGGCCTCGGGCCTGTTCAACACCTCACAGCAGGTCGGCGGCGCATTGGGGCTGGCGATCCTGTCGACGCTGGCGGCGAGCAAGACGACCAGCGTCCTGAACGGCCTGCATGGCGCCACGACGGCGGCGGCGAACGCGGCCGCCCGCGTGTCCGGCTATCACGTCGCCTTCCTCGCCGCCGCGGTGATGCTCGGAGCGAGCGGCCTGATCCTCGGCTTTGGGCTGCGCCGGCGCCATCTCGAGGGTCTGAGTTTGGAAGAGCTGACACCATCCGCGGTCGCGGCGTAGGAGAATCCGGCGCGATGCCGCCCACCGAGCGCACGCTGAGGTCCGACGCGGAGCGCAACCGCCGCCGCGTTCTCGACGCCGCCGAGTCCCTGTTTCGCGAGCGCGGGCTCGAGGTGGGCGTGGCGGAGATCGCGCAGCGCGCCGGCGTGGGCCGCGGCACGTTGTTTCGCAACTTCCCCACCAAGCAGGACCTGATCGCGGCGATCGTGATCGAGCGGATGAAGGAGGCGACCGCGCACGCGCGTACGCTGCTCGACGCGCCGGATCCCGGCGAGGCGCTGTTTGGCTTCCTCGAGGAGATCGTCGGCCCCCAGCAGCTGGATTCGCGCGCGCTGTTCGACGCGATCGCGGACACATTCCTGGCCAACCAGGCGATCCGCGCCGCCCACGCCGAGATCGTGGCCGCGATCGAGGATCTGCTGACCCGGGCCAAGGACGCCGGCGCCGTCCGCAGCGACGTCGGCGCGATGGACGTCCTGATGCTCGTCAAGGGTGTGTGCGAGGCGGCGAGCGCCTTCACCAGCTCCGAGCCGGGCATGGTCACGCGCCAGCTCGATCTGGTTCGCGCCGCGCTCAGTGCGAGCGCGGCGAACCGGCCCCTGCGCGGCCGGCCTCCGACGCTGGCGGACATCGAGCGTGCGTTCCCGCAGCCCGACGTGCCCGCCGCCGACGCGGGCTGATTACCGCACGCAGCCTCGCCCGCACGCGAAACGGGCCGCCGCAGTGCTCCGCGACGGCCCGCCCACCAGGTTTTGAGCGCCTTACGCGCCGACGTCGATCGCGCGCCGGGCCGGCGCGCGATAACCGGACTGCTCGCGCGAGAGGCGAGGGCGCTCATGCGCCGGCCCGCGCTGCGCCCGCGCTGCGGCGCGCTCGGCGAGAAACGCCGCAAATGGGCGATCGGTGATGATTCCCCAGGCGCAGAGCCCGACTATCGCGACCACGATGCCCGTGATGAAGACGATGTTCAGGATGATCATGATGGCTGGCATTGCGTCACGTCTCTTTCTCGACTCGAATTGAGGGAGTCCTCTGAGGGTTCCCAATCCGCGCAAGTCGAGTGTCGGAGGAAGGTAAGACCTACGTCTGAGCGTCTACCGTGGGGTCGGCGGCGGCTTCGCCGGCGCCATGCTCAGCCGTTTTGCCGACCTCGCGCCCGTCGGAGCGCGGCCCGGGCGCCGATTCCGGGCCTGGGTCGAGTCGATAGCCGAGGCCGCGCAGCGTCGTGATGCTGACCGTGGGACCAAGCTTCCGACGCAACGCCGCCACGTGGCCGTCCACCGTCTTCGAGTTGATCGCATCGGTCCCCCACACCAGCTCTAACAGCTGCTCGCGCGTGTGGATCCGGCCCGGGTAGCGCAGCAGTGCCGCAAGCAGCTCGAACTCGCGACGCGTCAGCTCGACGTCGCACCCCGCGGCGGTGCATCGCCGCGCGTCGAGATCGAGCGCGAGCTCGCCCGCGCGCAGCACCGTCTCCTCCGTGCCGAAGCCGCGCGCGCGCCGCAATTGCGCGCGCATGCGGGCGGCAAGCTCGGGCATCGACAGCGGGCAGGCCACGTAATCGTCCGCGCCGGCCTCGAGCTCGGCGATCCGAGCCGCCTCGTCGCGACTGGCGGTGAGCATGATGATCGGGACGGTTGACTCACGACGGACGCGGCGCACCAGCTCGAGCCCGTCGATCTCGGCCAGCGCCGGGTCGACCAGCGCGATGTCGACCGTGCCGCGGCGCAGGACAAGCAGCGCCTCGAGCCCGTTGTTCACTTCGAGCACCTGAAAGCCCTCGCTGCGCAGGTGAGACGAGATCACCATTCGGACATGTGGACTGCGCCCAGCCAGCAGAACGCGGCCAACCGCGGTGCCCATGTACTAACCGGCCATTCGTTCTGTCATGGTGTCCCGCTGCCAAACAGGGGTAAGGGGACACCATGACAGTGACGATGATCACGCTGAATCTGGCCAGGTCACTCGCAGCAGCGCTGGTGATGATTGTCACTACGCTGTTCGTGATGCGTGCGCCAGATCCACCTGGGGAGGGCCGCGCTGACTGGCGCGGCCCCCTCGGCCGTCGTCTCGATCGCTCCAGGGTTCAGCGCACCGCCGCATCGATCGCGACGGCGACGAACAGCAGGGCGAGGTAGAGCAGCGAGAAGTGGAACAGCAGTCCGGCGTTGCCGCCTGAGCTGTTACGCCTCAAGCGCCACGCGAGCCCGCACAACACGACACCCAAGATGGCCGCGCCACCGAGATAGACGAGGCCGAAGGTTCCGATGGCCCCCGGCACCAGGGTGACTAGGAGCAAAACGACGGAGTACCAGAACACCAGTCGCGCCGTCGCTTGAGGACCGCGCACCACGGGCATCATCGGCACACCCGCGGCGGCATAGTGCCGCGAGAGAAGCAGCGCGAGCGCCCAGAAATGCGGCGGAGTCCACAGCAGCACGATCAGGAACAAGAATCCGGCCCCCAGTCCGAGGCTGCCGTGTGCCGCCGCCCAGCCGGCCAGTGGCGGAATCGCGCCGGCGGCCCCGCCGATGACGATGTTCTGGGCCGTGCTGCGCTTGAGCCAGCACGTGTAGACGACCACGTAGAACGCTCCGCCGCTGAGCGACAGCGCGGCTGCCAGCGGGTTTGCGAACGCGGCAAGCACGGCAAAGGCGAGCGCTGACAGCGCCAGACCGAAGACGGTGGCGCGCGCTGGCGAGATCCGTCCGGCCGCCACCGGCCGCGACGCGGTGCGCGGTCCCATCAGGCGATCGATGTCGCGGTCGATGACGTGGTTGAGCGCGCTCGCACCGCCGCACGCGAGCGCGCCTCCAATGACCAGCGCCGCCAGCGGCACCGGCGCGGGAGCGCCCCCGGCCGCGGCGACCATCGCGCACACGGCGGTCAGGACCAGCAGCGACATGATCCGGGGTTTGGTCAGCGTCACGTAGTCGCGCCATACCCCGCTCGTACGGCCGACCCGCACCGCCACAGGAGCCGGCAGCACCTGCACCAGATCGCCGACCGTCACCTTCGAACCCCGCTCTCTCCGACCAGCGCAGGCGAGCCGCTGATCACGTACAGATTGGCGGTGCCCAGTAGCCGCAAAGCAATCCGGGCGGGACGCAGCATGGCCGGCCGCGAAGGCCCCGGGATGCCCGCACCCGGCTTCATCACACCTGAGGGTCGGGCGGAAGGTTCTCGACCACCGCCGGCCCCGGATTCGTGTCGGCCGGCACCGAGCCGGGGGGTTCGGACCCGTCAGCCGTGTTCGGCACGCGAACCGAGAACATGTAGTACCACACCGTGAGCGCGATCAGGAGCGCGAGTGGCAGCAATATCGTGAGCAGCGCGCCGGCGAGGAAGGCTGCGAACGGAAGCACTGGCAAGTCTCTGGTCCTCCTCAGGTCGTGAACGCCGCCGGGGCCGCCCGGGCCGAGCGGTCGGGCTCGAGCCACCGGTAGAAGCCGATGATGAATGTGATGGTGTAGGCGAGCGACCCGGGGACCCACATCACACCGGCGGCGAGCTGCTGATCGGTCAGGGCGCTGATCCCTCCGGGCCGGCTCTGGAGCGCGGCGTAATAACCGTAGATCGGATGCTGCACCATGACCAGCGTGATCGCGAGCAGCCAGCCCACGACCATCGCGCCGGCCGCATAGGCAATCCGCGCCGGCCAGACCAGGCGCGGGCGCAGCGGCCCCGGATCGATCACGCGCGCCCAGAACAGAAGCCCGATGAAGAAGAACATCGCGTGCTCCAATGCGTGGACCGTCCCGGATGTCAGCGTGGCGTCATAGGCGGCCGGGATGTGCCATCCCACGAACGTGGCGTTGAACAGGATCCATGCCGGCACCGGCCGGGCGAGCGCCCGCACCGGCGCCACCCAGGGCGATCGAACGACCGTCCGCGCGACCCGCGTCCGTGGCCCGAGCGGCAGCGCGCGCCACATGCGCGGCCACGGCCTTCCCAGCAGCATCAGCGGCGGGGCGACGGTGAGCAGCAGGATGTGCTGCGCCATGTGCACCCAGAACAACTCGTCGGCGTAGTAGTCGATCGGCGAATTGAGCGCGATCACGATTGTCAGCAGGCTCGCGAAGAACGCGAGCGCCTGCAGGGGCTGCGGCCGATACCCGCCCCGGCTGCCGAGCACATACAGCCCCGCAGCGACCCCGACGTATACGAGCGACGGGTCGAGCGACCAGGGCGTCAACGGCATGGTCAGCCGACTAGGTACAGGAGGATGTAAGCGAGGACGCCGATCGCGACGAAGAACGCCCAGTAGAACGAGGAGGCCTCAATCCCGACCAGGAGCAGCGCGGTCTCACTCGTGGGCACTTCGGTTTCTCGCATTTTGCCCTCTCGCCGCACCCGCCAGAGGCTCGCGACCTGAACCTCGATCCAGTACAGACCCATCAGCGCGACGATCGCATACGTGGCCGTCCATCCGAAGAACACGGCGGCATAGCCGCCTTGTGAAGCGCCGAAGTCGAGGACGATGTACTCGACGAACTGGAGCACAACCGCAGCGAGTCCCATGACGATGGCGACCATCCCGGCCGCCATCGAGTCGCTGGCGGGACGTCTCGCCGCCAGTCGGTAGGTCACCGCGCTGAGCAGGAACAGCGCGGCGATCGCAATGCCGATGCCTCCATCCGGTACCACGTTGCCGATCTTCCAGTTGTGGTTCATGTCGAGCGCCTTCAGGTAGAAGAACGCGAACACGAACGACGCGAAGAAGAACGAGATCGCCCCGCACAGAAGCCTCCCGCCGACCCAGATCGCGCGCGGCTGCCACTCCGGCGGCTCTGGCTCGATGTCACGGCCGACGGGGGCCGAAGCAGAGGCTTCCATGGCTTATGCGGTCCCTCCCGCCGGCGCGTACGCGGGCGCTCCTGCCGGGACCGGCTCGACCCCGTACGGGTACGGATCCTCGTCGAATACCGGCAGCTTGTCGAAGTCGTGCACGGGCACCGGCGTCGGCAGCTGCCACTCGATGCTCTTGGCGTGCCACGGATTGATCGGAGCGGGCTCGCGCTTGACTGCCAGCGACCACACGACGTTGAACAGGAACACCAGCATCGACAGGCCGATGCAGTAGGCCGAGACCGACACCCAGATGTTCAGCCCTTGCCACGCCGGGTTGTAGGTCACCACCCGGCGCGGCATGCCCATGAACCCGAGCGCGAACAGCGGCGCGAAGGTCGAATTGAAGAAGATGAACAGCGTCCAGAAGTGGATCTTGCCGAGGGTCTGGTTGAGGTTGTAGCCGTACATCTTCGGCACCCAGTAGTAGATCGCGGCGAAGAAGGCGAAGATCAGGCCGCCCATGATCGTGTAGTGGAAGTGCGCCATCACGAAGAAGCTGCCGTGCGTGGTGATGTCGCTCGGCACGTCGGAGTTGAAGACACCCGAGATCCCGCCCCACAGGAAGTTGAACATCCAGCCCAGGCAGAACAGCATCGGCACAGAGAGCCGTATTCGCCCGCGCCACAGCGTCCCCATGGCGCACAGGAAAATGAAGCCGGTCGGCAGCGAGATCAGCTCCGTGGAGAGCATGTAGAACGGCCGCAGGTCGGCGTTGATGCCCGAGACGAACAGGTGGTGCTGCCACACGAACCAGCTCAAGAACGAGATGCCGAGCATTCCTGCGACGGCCAGCCGGTAGCCCCACAGCGGTTTTCGGGCGAACACGACAATCAGCTCAAGCACGATTCCCATACCGGGGAGCGCCAGGACGTACACCTCCGGATGGCCGAACACCCAGAACAGGTTTTGGAACAGGTACGAGCTACCGCCCTGCCCAGGAATGTAAAACGCGGTCTGCAGGGTGCGATCCGACGCCCCCATCAGCAGCGCGGCGATCAGCATCGGCGCCGCCAGCATCATCAGCCACGCGGTCCCGTACGCCGCCCACACGAAGATCGGCAGCCGCGACCAGGTCATCCCCCGCCCGCGCATCACGGTGATCGTCGCGATCAGGTTGAACCCGAACAGGCACATCGACAGCCCGACCAGCGCGAAGAAGCCGATGTAGGCATCGTAGCCAGCGGTCCCCTGCGCCCCGAGTGGCTGATAGCCGGTCCAGCCGGTCTGGAAACCGCCGAAGAAGATCGTCGTGAGCAGGATCACCTCGCCGGCCATGAGCAGCCAGAACGTGAACGCCGAGAGCCGCGAGAACGCCATCCGCCGCGAGCCGATCATCAACGGCACCAGGAATGTGGCGAACGGCCCCAGCAGCCCCGAGGTCATCGTCCCCATCATCATCGAGCCGTGCAGACCGACCAGCGTCAGGTATTGGTTGGCGCCGAACACGTGGACGTTGGGCTGCAGCAGCTCGGTCCGGATCAGCATCGCGTTCAGTCCGGCGACGAAGAAGAACATCCCGATCCCCACCATGTACTGCTTGGCCACGACCTTGTGGTCGGTCGACAGCGTGAAGTACCGGAAGAGTCCCTCCTCCTCGGATTCGCGCTCGGCCAGCGCCGGGGGATGCCCGAGCAGCCGCTTCACCGGGTAGTTGGCGAACCCCAAGCCGATGAGGAAGCCGACCACGCCGAGGAAGTAGCCGAGGAAGATCGCGATGTCGTTCTCGCCCGCCTCGGCGGAGTAGTACGCGACGTTCGCGCCGTTGATGTGATCGCCGATGAAGTGCCCGACGTACCAGCCCACGATCCCGAGCAGGATCCCGGTCACGATGTTGAAGCCGATCAGCTTTTGCCAGCCGGTACGGCGGCCCGCCGGCACGGACATCGCAGTCGCGCTCATCCGCCTCTCCTCAACGGTTGCGGGAAATAGGTCTTCGAGTACGGCGGCAGGGTCTTCGTCGCAGGCGCGAACTTCTGCTTCTGCTGCGCGATCCACGTGACGAACTGCGCCCTCGGAACCACCCTGCCCGTATCGAACATGTAGCCGTGCCAGACACCGCACAGCTCGGCGCAGCGAACGGTGAATTTGAGCGGTCCCTTCGTCGTCACATAGGCGACGTTGTTGACGCCCGGGTTCGCGTCCGCCTTGACGCCGAGCTCGTAGGCCCAGAACGAGTGGATCACGTCGAGCGAGGTGACGTTGAACTGAACCAGGGTATTCTCGGGCAGCTCGATCTGGTTGGTCTCGAATCCTCCATAGCCCGGGAAGCGATAGTTGAACTGCCACTGCTGCGCGACGACCTGCACGACCAGCCGCTTTCCCCCCGCGGGCGTCGCAGGAACCGCGATCGGGTTCGGACCCTGACCCCCGCCGGAGCCATCCGCCAGCAGCCTGACCGTGCCGTAGCCCGCCAGGAACAGTACGAGCGTAGTCGTGACGATCAGCCACCAGAACTGCACGCTCGAGTTGCCGCGGATCGGCGGTCCATCGAGGACCACCTCGGGCGTGCGCTCGCGAAACGCCCAGAGCGCGTACGCCATGTAGACGAGCACCGCGAGCGCCACCGGGGTGGCGGTGGCCAGCAGAACGATGTTGTCAGTGGTCTGCCCCGCCGCCTCCACGCTTCCGTTGCCAGGCGGAAGGCCCGGGCCGAGCACGAAGATCACGATCGGCAACATGATCACCGTCGCGATCAGCCACAGCACCACGACGTTGCGCCAATGGTGCGTTTCCTCCACGTTCACGGCCCCACCCGACTCGCTCATACGACCTTGATGAAGCCGTCCATGTAACCGACGGTCTGCATCGGACCGCCGAACCCGGCGATGAATCCGGCCGCGCACGGCACGAAGCACTGCCAGCGATACAGACCCTTGCCGGGCGTGCGGAAGGTGAATGTGGTGGTCGTGTGGTCGTAGGAGAGGTTGCAGGGCGCGTTGCTGCACGGGTTCTTGGCAGTAGCTGACACCCCGTTAAGCGGCACCGAAAGCCCGAACTGCGGGATTGAGAACACGTGCGACGCGTTGTCTGGATCGATCCCTCGCGTCGTCTTGCCGTCAAGCGTGATGACGCCGCCGACCGTCCCGGAAGACTGGCCGAACCAGTTGTTACGGAGGGCGGAGGCGCCGTCGTAGTTGTAGATCGTGACTTGCACAAGCGTGTTCGCCGGCAGCTCATACGTCGTCACGTGCCGCCAGTTCTGGGCCTTGGCGTTCACCGCGTAGTACGAAACCCACGTGGGGTGCGGATCGTTCGGTTCAGCAGCCGGCACAGTCGCCAAGTACAGATGCGTCCCAGACGACCCCGACACCGCCGCTGCCGAACCAGGGACGTTCACGAGGTACAGGCCAATGTAGAGCCCGATCCCGACGCAAACGATTGCCGCCAAGATCACAGACCAGAGAATTCGTTTTCCCGCCCCAGTCATTTGCTCTCCATCTCCTCGGCGCGGTGTTATATCGCGCCCGGCGGCGGCAGCGCGGCAAATGACGGCAATGTCATCCAGCTGTCATTTGCAAGTCATCTCGGGTCGGTCGGTGTCCGACCGATAGCCCACCGATTTGCGCGGTGCGCCCGGGCGCGCGCTCACCGCGATCGCTCAGGGCCGGAGGGTGTGCGCCGGGTCCTGCGCCTCAGAAATCGCGCGAGATCGCCTGGACCACCGTCGCCTGGTCGTCGACGCCCTCACCGAACGCCTCATAGCAGCCGGCGTTGATCGCGTTGATCACACCCTGCGGCGCAGGACCCCATCCCTTCGCCACCGCACCGTGCTCCTTGACGTAGAGCCTCGCGTACGCGTTCTGGCCGTCCACGTTGGTCGAGCCCCACTGCGCGCAGGTGGTGCTGTCCGTCACCGCGCTGGCCTTGGGGCCGAGACCCACCCATAGAAAAACCGCGATGCTGCCCACGCACAGGACCGCAACCACCACTGAGGCGAGCTTGTGCGAGGCGATCAAACCACGCACGGTCCAGGGCGCGAAGTCCGTCGCGCGAAGTGTCGCCAAAGGGTCAGTGCTCACAATGAAAACCCGTTCATTTCTCACGGCCGGTGCCGACGCCGCCTTGCCTATGAACTCAGTTGGCCCCGGCCGCCTCGCGCGCGGAGGGCCCGGACTTATAGCCCATCGGTCCGTATACCGTCAAGGCTAGGGGCAGCCACCGGGCGCGGCCCCGCCGCCGAATCGCTGCCCACTCCGCCCCTGAGCACGCACGACCTCCGGGGTGTTATCCCTTGCCCTGCGTGCGGGGGCCAGATGACGCCGGCGTCATCGTGTCGTCATTTACAGGTCATGCGTTGAGCGGTATTGTCTGCGCGCAGACGTGGGGGCTCGAAAGAGCAGATGCGCATATTGATCGTGGAGGATGAGGCGCGGATTCGCGCTTTTCTCGCCAGCGCCTTCGAGGCCGAGGGATTCGGCGTAGATGTGGTCGGCGACGGCGAGCTGGGGCTTACCCGTGCGCTTGCGGGCCAGTACGACCTGGTCATCCTCGACCTGCTGCTGCCAGGGCTGAGCGGCCTGGACGCCTTGCGGGAACTTCACCGAAAGAAGTCCGATCTCCCGGTGCTGATCCTGTCCGCGCGCAGCGATCTTCCGGTAAAGCTCCAGAGCTTCGAGCTCGGTGCCGTCGACTACGTCGCCAAGCCGTTCTCGCTCGATGAGCTGCTGGCCCGCGCGCGCGTGCAGCTGCGCCGGGCCAAGCTCGACGACAGCACCGAGATCCGTGTAGGTGGCCTGGTGCTGGACCTGGCGCGGCGCCAGGCGCGCGTCGGCGACACCGTGGCGGACCTGTCGGACCGCGAGTTCCGCCTGCTCCACTTCCTGCTTCGCCACGTGGGCGAGGTGATCAGCCGCGAGCGGCTGCTATCTGAGGTCTGGGGCTATGACTTCGACCCGCGGTCGAACGTCGTCGACGTGTGCGTGAGGCGGTTGCGCCGGCGTCTCGGCCCCGACGCTCCGATCGAGACCGTGCGCAATGCCGGCTACCGCGCTGCGGCCTGAGGCGATCGCGCCCGCGGGCCGGACGCGCGCGCTCGCACGCTCCACCGGCTCGGTCGTGGGGCACTATCGACCAGAGCTCCTGTGGGCTGCTTTCGCCACGGCCTGCTACGCCGCCATGTTCCTCTGGTCGAGCTGGCAGACCGTGCCCTTTTACCTGGTGTGGATCAGCCTGACGCTGGTTTACGGCCTCCGGGTGTGGCCGCTTGGTCCGACGCTGTTCCTGCTGGCAGCCGTCGTGATCCTGACCGGCATCCCGATCGCCATGCACGTCATGGGCGGCACGGACGCGGTCGAGAAGTTCGTGCGGGTTCCGCTCATGGCGCTGCTGTTCCTGACCGTCGTCTGGCATGCCCGCCGGCGGGTCGAGGCGGTGCGGATCGCCGAGAGCCGCGCGGAGGAGCTTCACTCGATGCTCGAGCGCCAGGAGCGCTTCATCCACGACGCGTCGCACGAGCTGCGCACGCCGCTGACAATCGCGCGCGGGCACCTGGAGCTGCTGGGTGAGGATCCCCAGGCGAGCGGTGAGCTCGAGATCGCGCTCGACGAGCTCTCGCGCATCGACGCGATCGTGGCACGCCTGCTCCTGCTCGCCTCCGCTGGGCAGCCCGACTTCCTGCAGAGCGAAGACGTCGATCTAGAGCCGTTCCTGGAGGTCATCTTCATGCGCTGGTCGGAGGTCGCGCGGCGGGCCTGGCGCCTGGGGAGCCTCGCCCCGGGGCGGCTCCGCGTCGACCCCGACCGACTCCGTGCCGCCCTCGACGCCCTACTCGAGAACGCCGTGAAGTTCACTCAAGAGGGCGACGCGATCGAGCTGCGCACCGCGCCCGGCGCCCCGGGTCAGATCGCGATCGAGGTCGTCGACGAGGGCTGCGGCGTCCGCCCGGAGGCACTCGGGCGTATCTTCGACCGCTTCGGCCGCGCCGATGCGGCCCGGACCCGATCGGACGGAGGCGTTGGACTGGGACTGGCCATCGTCGACGCGATCGCCAAACGCCACGGCGGTCGCTGCACCGTCAGGAGCACCTCGCACGGCTCGACGTTCGCGCTCCGGCTGCCCGGCTTCACGCCGGCCGGCTACGCCACCGCGACGGCCGACGGCGAAACCCGGGAGACGTTGGCGCCAGGGGACGGCAGTCAGTCGGCCGCGGCGCTCAGCTCTTCCAGCACCTGAGCGTCAATCCGGCCGGCATACCTCGCGCCGGCGACGATCAACGTCGGCGTGGTGACGATCCCGCCCCGAACACCGGCCTCGAAGTCGTGCCGCACTCGCGCCTTGACCTCGGCCCCGCGCCGATCGGCGTCGAAGCGCTCGAGGTCGAGCTCGAGCGCGCGTGCTCGCTCCCACAGATGGGGATCCTCGAGCCGGCCTTGGTCGGAGAACAGCAGGTCGTGCATCTCCCAGAAGCGCCCCTGCCGCCCCGCCGCCTCGGCCGCGCACGCCGCCGGCCAGGCGCGCGGATGGCTCGAGCGGACCGGGAAGTGGCGGTACGCCACGCGCAGCGTCACGCTCTCGAGCTTGCCCGCGAGGGCGGCGCAGTACGGGCACTCGAAGTCGCCGTAGACGATTCCCATGACCGCGTCCGCAGGACCACGGACGTGATCCTGGTCCGACAGCGAAGGAAGCGGAGCCGAGGTGAGCTCGGTCACGGACGCGTACGACCGGAGCGCCGAAGGCCCTACGTGCGGGCCGCCAGCGCGTCCAGCCCGTCGAAGATCAGGTTCGCGCCGGGAAGGTCTCGCGGCGTGGGAGCTTGATAGCTCCAGCCCACCACCGCGTCGGGGCCGACGATCACCAGCGCGCGTTGCGGAAAGCCACCGGGGTGATAGACGCCGAACGCCCGGCAGGCCTCGCCCTTGGGCTCGAAATCCGACAGCTGTGGGATGCTCACACCCAGCTTCTCGCGGAACGCCGTCTGCGACCAGCTCGCGTCACATGAGACGCCGTACATGGTCACGTCGCGCTTGGCGAGGTAGTCCCCAAGCACCTCTTCGTAGAGCCCGAGCTGATCGGTGCACACCGGGCTGAACGCGAACGGGTAGAACACGAGCAACGTCGTGTGGCCGGCCAGGTCAGCCCGGGTGAAATCCGAACCGTCTTCCCGCTTCAGCGTGAACTCCGGGACGGCCGTCCCGGGCGCAAGCGGCCCGTCGCTCACCGGCGCAGGCCGAGCTCGCGCAGGATCGTGCGGTAGCGCTCCAGGTCGCTGTCCCGCAGGTAGTTGAGCAGCCGCCGCCGGCGGCCGACCAGCATCAGCAGGCCGCGACGGGAGTGATGGTCCTTGCGGTGCTCGCCGAGGTGCTGGTTCAGGTCGTTGATCCGCGCGGTGAGCAGCGCGATCTGGACCTCGGTCTTGCCCGTGTCGGACGGTCCGTCGCCAAACTGGGCGACCAGCTCCTGCTTGCGTTCCTGGGTGATTGCCATCGGCTCGATGAGGCTAGCAGGCCCGGACTTCTGGCTATCCCCCGCACACTTCGCGGGTTCGCTCGACGTCGACGCGCATCTGCTCGATGAGCGCCTCGGGCGAGTCGAAGCGACGCTCGCCGCGCAGGCGCTCGAGGAAGTCGAGACGCAGCGTCCGGCCGTAAAGGTCCTCGTCGGTGTCGAGCAGGTAGGCCTCGACGAGCAGTGCCCGGCCCGTGCCGAAGGTGGGTCGAACGCCGATGCTGACCGCCGCGCAGGCCCCCTCGGTGCGGGCGGCGTAGATCCCGTGGCCGGGGCAGACGAGCGCCTCGTCGGGCACGATGTTGGCGGTCGGGAAACCGAGGGTCCGGCCCCGCTGATCGCCCTGCACCACTTCGCCGCGCAGCTGGAACGGTGCGCCGAGGAACCGGGCCGCCAGCGACACCTCGCCCGACAGCACCAGTCCGCGGATGTGGCTCGAGGAGACGATCTCGCCGTCGACCTCCACCAGCGGCACCACGCGCGTCTCGAACCGGGGGTCCGCGCTCAACTTGACGGGGTCGCCGGCGGCCTTGTAGCCGAACCGGAAGTTCTCCCCCACCGACACGCGGGTGGCGTGCAGTCGCTCGACCAGGATGTGGTCGGCGAACTCCTCGGGGCTCTGATGGGCAAAGCTGTCGTCGAACGGGATCACGACCAGCTCCTCGACCCCGAGTTGCGCGATCAGCTCGGCCTTGGTCTCGAGGCTGGTCAGGAGCCTCGGCGCCGCCTCGGGCCGGATCACCCGCAATGGGTGAGGCTCGAACGTCAGGACGGTGTCGCTGCCGCGGATCACCTCACGGTGGCCCAGGTGGACCCCGTCGAACTCCCCGACCGCCACCCGCCGCGGCCGCTCCCGGACCTCGGTGAGCATCGTTACCTGCATCGGGCCGGAAGGCTACGCGACCATCGCTGCGGCGGACGTCCCCGACGCGGCCCGAGGGGCAAAGAGCACGGATCAGCCACGCAGGCCAACGACGGGGTGAAGCGTGCCGTCCGGTCGCGGGGACGCCAGCGCGACGAGTCCGTCGGAGTCGGTCAGGCGGATGACGTCGGCGCTGCCCGTGTCGCTGTGAGCGGGAGCCGGCACGGCTCCACCGTGCGCGGCGCGGCGCGCTTGCTCCGGATCTTCCAGGCGGACCTCGGGAATGAACCCCAGCGCCTCGTCCAACCCCAGAACCCGCTCCGGATCCGCATCGCCCACCTCGAACGGACCGATCGCGGTCCGCCGCAGGGCCTCGCAGTACGCGTCGCCGAGCGCCGCGATCAGGCTGCGCACGTACGTCCCGGACGAGCACTCGATCACGAAGCTCCGCCGCCCGCCCTCACGCCACCGCTCCTCGAAGCGATAGACGTGGACCTCGCGCTCGGCCAGCTCCACCGTCTCTCCCGCCCGCGCGAGCGCGTACGCGCGCCGTCCGCCGACCTTGACCGCCGAGAACGACGGAGGACGCTGGCGCACAAGGCCCGTGGGAAGCACGAGATCGCCGGACGGGACGACGCCGGTCACTGTGATCTCCCCCTCGGGGTCCCCCGTGTTCGACACCGCGCCGAACCGCGCGGTCGCCTCATAGGTCTTGCGCAGGGCCATCAGGAAGCGTTGCACCCGGGTGGCGCGGCCGACTAGGACCAGGAGCAGCCCGGTGGCGAACGGGTCGAGCGTGCCCGCGTGGCCGACTTTGAGTCGCGTCCCCGACCGCAGCGCACGCCGCATCTCCGCGACCACGTCGTGCGAGGTCACTCCCGCCGGCTTGTCGTACAGAACGACGCCGTCGATCACTTCGACGGCGACGCCGACAGCTGCTCCGCCAGCTCTCGGCGCAGGAACTCGACCAGCTCATCCCACTGCATCGCGGTGGAGAAGCCGGCCGCCTGGCGATGGCCGCCGCCGCCCTGGACTCGAGCAATCGCCGACACGTCGACTCGGTCGTCGCTGGCCCGCAGTGAAACCTTGCGCGGGAGTCCGGATGAGCCGTCATTCTCAGAGGAGACGCGCTCGCGGATCAGCGCCGCCACCGCGGTGCCCTCGACCGCGCGCAGGTGGTCGATCACGCCTTCCGAGTAGCTCTCCTCGGCGCCTGACTCGGCGAAATCGCGCGCGTCGAGCTCGGTCACGGTGAGCCGGCCGTCGTCGAAGCGGGCGACCTTGGACAGGCCGCGGGCGAGCAGTGCCAGCTTCCCGTACGGCACGCCCTCGTACACCCGGCGGTAAATCTCGTGCACGTCGACGCCCGCCTCGATCAGGTCGGCGGCCATCAGGTGCGCGCGGGGGCCGGTGTTCTCGTACATGAAGCGGCCGGTGTCGGTGATCAGCCCGACGTAGAGCGCCTCGGCGATGTTCACGGTCGGCTTCACCCCCAGGCCGTACATCAGATCCCACACGATCTCGGCGGTGCACGACGCCTCCGGCAGGACGTAGTTGATCGTGCCGAACATGGTGTTGTCGTGGTGGTGATCGATGTTGACGATCTTTAGGGGACCCCCACCCGCCCCTCCGTCCGCGCCCCCACCACCGGCCTGCCGGAACGCCTCGGCCGGATTGCGTTCGAGGTTGCCGCAGTCCAGGAACACGATCGTCCGCTCCTTGAGGTCGTCGGGCGGCGCCTGGACCAGCCCGGGGAGCGCGAAGAAGCCGTACTCGGTCGGGAGCGGGAACTCGCCGGCGTCGATGAACATCAGGCTGTCACGGCCTTCGGCGAGCAGGATGTCCTGCATCGCGATCAGCGAGCCGAGCGCGTCGCCGTCGACGTTCTCATGGGTGACGACGATCAGCTTGCGAGCCGAGCCCAGTTCGGCGAGCACCCGATCACGAGTCGCCCCCGCGCCATTCTCATGCATCTGGCCCCCTGGGTTGGGCGGGGACGTCATCAACGGGGCCGTGATCAATCAGCTCCGAGATCCGCATGCCCCGATCTATCGACTCGTCGTACTCGAACGTGAGCGTCGGCGTGTGCCTGAGCGGCAGCTCGCTGGCCAGACGAGCCTGGAGGAAGCCATGCGCCGAGCGCAGCCCTTCGAGCGACTCGCTGCGCGCCTGCTCGTCGCCGAGCACGCTGACGTAGACGCGCGCATGGCGCAGATCGGGTGACGTCTTGACTCCGGTCACGGTCACGAACCCTACTCGCGGATCCAGAAGGTCCTTGGCGATCGCCTCGCTGAGCACCACGCGCACAGCCTCGTCGACTCGCCTCATCCGGCCGTCGCTCATCCTAGCCGCTCGCCCCCGATCGTGAGAGTTGGCTGTTAGCGCTCACTCGCACAGGTCCTCCACCGAGCTGACGATCCGTCGGACCTGGACGTTGTCCGGCCACCGCGCCTCGAGCCAGCGCTCCAGGTTGTCGGCCGCCGCCGACAGCACGCCGAGCGAACCGCCGGTCAGCGCGGCGGTCAACCGCGACCGCTGCCACAGATCCTGATGGTCCACCTCGGCGACGGCCGCGCCCAGCCGCCCATGGAGCTGGGCCTTGATCGAGGAGAGCTCCTTGCGCTTGGTCTTGAGGCTGCCCGCGTCGGGAAAGTGCAGGTCGATCACCAGCACCGCGACGAAACCGCTGGCCGACATCCGCGGCCACCTGCCTCCGAATTAGCGGTTGAGGCTGGGCACGGCTACACCAGCTCTCGTTCGACCTGGCGCGTGGCGTAGGCCTCGAGCACGTCGCCTTCCTTGATGTCCGCGAAGTCCCTGAGCACGACGCCGCAGTCGTAGCCGGCCGCCACCTCGCGCACGTCCTCGTTGAAACGACGCAGGCTCTGGATCTCCCCGGTGTAGATGACGGTGCCGTCGCGCACCAGCCGGACCTTCGAGCCGCGGCTGACGCGGCCGTCGGTCACGTGGCAGCCGGCGATCGTGCCCACGCGTGAGGCGCGGAAGATCTGGCGCACCTCGACGGTACCGAGCGTCTCCTCGACCTCCTCGGGGGCGAGCATGCCCTGCATGGCGTCGCGCAGCTCCTCGATTGCCCGGTAGATGACCGCGTAGTGCCGGATCTCGACGCCCTCGCGCTCGGCCACGGCCCGCGCGTCGCCGACCGGGCGGACGTTGAAGCCCATCACGACCGCGTCGGAGGCCGAAGCCAGCATCACGTCGGACTCCGTTACGCCGCCGACGGCGCCGCGGATCACGTTCACCGACACCTCGTCCTGCGGCAGCTTGGCGATCTCGTCCTCGATCGCCTCGAGCGAGCCGGCGACGTCGGCCTTGATCACCAGGTTGAGCTCCTGCACGCCGGCCTTGAAGATGTCCTCGAGCGAGACCTTCTTGCCGCTGCGACGGGCCAGCGCCTCGGCCTTCAAGCGAGTGCCGCGCTCGGTGGCGAGCTGGCGCGCGCGGCGCTCGTTCTCGACCGCGCGGACGTGCTCGCCGGCTTCGGGCACACCGTCGAAGCCGAGCACCTCGACCGGCTCGCCGGGGAGCGCCTGACCGACGCGGGTGCCCATGAAGTCGCTCATCGCCCGCACCCGGCCCCAGTGCGCCCCCGCCACGAGCGCGTCGCCCACCTCGAGCGTGCCGCGCATGATCAGGATCGTCACCACCGGGCCGCGGCCCGGGTCGAGCTTTGACTCGATCACGGTCCCGGAGGCGGGCGCCTCCGGGTTGGCCCGGAGCTCCTCGACCTCGGCCATGACCAGGATCGTCTCGAGCAGGTCCTCGAGCCCCTGCTGGGTCTTGGCCGAGACGTCCACGAACTCGGTCTCGCCGCCCCACTCGACCGGCTGCAGGCCGAGCTGGGACATCTCGGCGCGCACCCGCTCGGGCTGCGCGCCCTCCTTGTCGATCTTGTTGACCGCGACGAGCATCGGCACGCCGGCTTCCTTGGCGTGGTCGACCGCCTCCTGGGTCTGCGGCTTGACGCCGTCGTCGGCGGCGACCACGATCACGGCGATGTCGGTGACTTTGGCTCCGCGGGCGCGCATGGCGGTGAACGCCTCGTGGCCCGGCGTATCGAGGAAAGTGATCTCCCGGCCATCGCTCTCGACCTGATAGGCCCCGATGTGCTGGGTGATGCCCCCGGCCTCGCCCGCGGCAACCCGGGTCGAGCGGATCGCGTCGAGCAGCGACGTCTTGCCGTGGTCGACGTGGCCCATGATCGTCACCACGGGCGGGCGCTCGACGAGCTCCTCCTCGGGGTCGTGGAAGACCGGCTCGACGACGGTCTCATCCTCGGAGTGGACGATCTCGATGTCTTGGCCGAGCTCCGCGGCCAGCACCTGGATCGAGTCGTCGGACAGGGTCTGGGTGAGCGTCTTCATCTCGCCCAGCGCCATCAGCTTCTTCATGATCTCCGGCACCGGGACGCGCAGGTACTCGGCGACGTCCTTGACCGTCGAGCCGGAGTTGATCTGGATCGCGTCGGGCTCGGCCAGCGCGGTCCGCGAAGGACGCGACTCGGCCTCTTCGTCGTAGATCCCGCGCCGCCGGCGTCCGCGGCGCTGGCGGCGCGGCGGCTGGTTGGTCTGACCCGGGGGGCCGCCGGTGTTCCGGCGCGAAGCTTGCGAATCGATCACCACGCGGCGCCGGCCGCCGGCGTTGCCGGGAGCGCGCTCGCCCTGGAGTGAGTCGCGCGTCGGCCGCTTGTGCTGGCCTGACTCGCCGGCGGGGCCGTCCGATCGCCGCGCCGAGGCATCGCCGGCCGGCTCAGCCTGAGACTCGGATTGCGGCTCGGATTGGGCACGCGCGGCCGGACGGGCCTCGCCTCCGGCGCGACTCGAGCCTCGCTCGGGGCGTGGCTCCCCGGCGGAAGGCTGGGAGCGCTCGCTCGCGCCGTCGCGCCGAGGCTGCTCGGACCGGGCGGCCTCGGGGGGCGAGGACTGGGGCTGTGCGGCGCCGTTGCCGTCGCCGAGCACACGGCGCGCGTCGGCCTCATCGACCGAGGACGACACCGCCTTCACCTTCAGGCCCGCCGCCTGAAGTCGTTGCAGGACTTCCTTGGGCGGAAGCCCGCGCTCCTTGGCGATCTCATGGACACGTTTGCTCATCTAGTTTGAGTGTAGGCCTGTTGGAAGTGAGTCGGCGGCGCCTGACGGCAACGCCTCAGTTGGATCGTCGCAGCAACTGGCGGCGGCGCCTCATTCGCGGCCTTTGGAGACCGCCTGGACCTGGTCGGTGTCCTTGCCCTCGAGCGCCTGGTGGGCCTCGATGCCGCAGTAACGGGAGCCGGGCAGTGCCGCGTTCGGGCAGCGCCGTCCGTTTGACAGGATCGCGTGGCAGCGGCCGGAGGTCTCCTCCTCCTCGTAGCCGTGCTCGGCCTCCTCGGCGGCGAACTCGGTCTCGGAGCGGATGTCGATCCGCCACCCGGTGAGCCGGGCGGCCAGCCGGGCGTTCTGGCCCTCGCGGCCGATGGCGAGCGAAAGCTGGTCGTCGGGCACGATCACCGTGGCCTGCTTGCCCGCGTCATCGACGAGCACCTCGCGCACGCGCGCGGGTGAAAGCGCCTTGGCGACGAACCGGGCCGGCTCGTCGTTGTAGGGGATGATGTCGATCTTCTCGCCGCGCAGTTCGGAAACGACCATGCGTACGCGCGACCCGCGGGGGCCGACGCAGGCGCCGACCGGATCGACCCCGTCGACGTGTGAGACGACCGCAATCTTCGAGCGGTAGCCGGGTTCGCGCGCGACGTTGGTGATCTCGACCAGGCCGTCGGCGATCTCGGGCACCTCGAGCTCGAACAACTGCTTGATCAGCTCCGGGTCGCGCCGGGAGACGATGATGCTCGGACCCTTGGTCGAGTTCGAGACGTCCTTGATCACGGCCTTGATCCGCTGGGAGTGGTCGTAGCGCTCGCCCTCGACCTGCTCTGACTTCGGCAGCAGCGCCTCGACGCGCTCGCGCAGCTGCACGAGCGTGTAGCGCGAGTCGGACTGCTGCACGATGCCGGTGATCAGCTCGCCGACGCGGTCGCGGTACTCCTCGAACATCATGTCGCGCTCGGCCTCGCGGATCCGCTGCAGGATCACCTGCTTGGCGGTCTGCGCCGCGATCCGACCGAAGTCGTGCGGGGTGACGTCCTCGGTCTCGATCTGGTCCTCGTACTCCTTGAGCTTCTCGAGGTCGATCTCGGGCTCGGGCGGCTCACGCATCTCGCCCGTCTCGGGATCGACCGTCGGCTGCTGCTCGGGCGTCGCGTCGATCAGCAGCTGCTCCTCGAGCTCGGGCGGGATCTTCAGTTCCCACACCTTGAAGTCGCCGCTGTCGCGGTCCATCTCAACCTTCGCGTAGCGCGCCGCTTCCGGCGTCTTCTTGTAGGCCGACAGGAGCGCGTCTTCCAGCGCCTCCATGAGTTTCTCGGAGGAGATGTTCTTCTCGGCGGCAAGGCCCCGAACGGCCTCGACGATCTCTCTCGACATGACTTCAGTCTCCAGGTACGAGGTTCGAGCGGGCGATCTGCTCATAGGGAATCGTGACCACGCCCCCGTGGGCAGCGATCGTGACGTCCGAGTCCGAGGCGCCGACCAGCTCGCCGGTCAGGCTCTTGTGTCCGTCCCGGGCCTCCCGCAGGCGCACGCGCGCATGCCGGCCGAGGTAGCGCGTGTAGTGCTGGGGCTTGGTCAGGGGGCGGTCCTGCCCCGGCGAGGACACTTCGAGCGAGTAGCGATCGCGATAGTCGTTCAGCTGCGCCGAGACGCGTTCGCAAAGATCCAGCGTGACTCCCTCGGGATGGTCGATGAACAGCCGCAACGTGGGGGCTGGGTGGGACCCAATCACTTCCGCGAGCAGCACTTCCACGTCCGGCTGACTGGCGGCAAGCCGGCCTTCAATCTCCGTCTGGAGTTGTCGATCAGTGGGCTGCACGTGGATCTCCTCCATCGCAAAACTCATAAAAAAGAGCGGGCTCAGTGCCCACTCCGGGTACTGCCGCCGGAACATCCCGGCGCACCAACTGTACCCCCCAAGATAGCACTGGGGGGCGGGCCTGACACCCCTCCGGCGTCCCGGGCTCCGTTGACCGAGGGCCGAATGCTGCGGCACTTCACGCGAGGGACGCCGGACGGGCGTTCAGGCCCGCCTCAGCTGCTCTCGGGGCCCGTTGGCGCACCGGGATGTGCCGTCGGCCAGCCCCGGCCGCGAGCACTTCGTTGAAGCTGGGCCGCCCTTCGGGCGGCGTCCGTGGGGCCATCGAGGGCCCGTCCTGACCCGGGTCGCGGGCGGGCCTGACCGGGGTCGCGCTAGAAGCCGGCGGCTTCGGCGCGGGCGCGGGCGCGGTCGCGGTAGATGCGGTAGTCGCGCCGGCCCGGCTGCATGCCGGCGGCCTGCGCGAGCGGCTTGCGAGCCTCGGCGTGACGGCCGAGCATCTGGAGCGAGCGGCCCAGGCAGAACAGGGCGAAATCGTTGGTCGGCGCCCGGTCGATCACGGCCTGGAACTCCACCACCGCCTGCTCGTACCGCTGGGCGCCGAACAGGGCGCGGCCGAGCGCCTCGCGGATCGAGGTCTTGTCGGGATCGAGGTCACGTGCGCGCGCAAGCGGGATCGTCGCCTGGTGGTTGTGCCCGGCCTCGAGCAGCTCGGTCCCGCGCGTGTAGAGCTCGTAGACGTCGTCCATCCCGACCTAGTTTAACGGCGCCGCCGACCGCTTCCGGCCACGCTGGCGGTGCCGCTCGGGACGCGGCGGGAGCGCCCACAGCGACCGCAACGCCGCACCCAACCCGAGCCCGGCGCGGAGCTGAGCCCGCAGCGCGCGGCGTTGGGTGAGGGTCGGCAGCCTGCGCTCGGAGCCGAAGCGAGACAGCCGCAGCGTCCGGATATAGGCGGCGGCGTCGGGCGAGGTACGGAAGCGCCGCTCGAGCGTGGCGAGCGTAACGCCCTCGGAGACCGGCCGACCGCTCCGGGCGAGGGCTCGCTCGAGCTCGGCGAGCAGCGCGTCCTCCTCCAGTCCGCCGCTCCTGCGCCAGGCCACCAGACCGAGCAGCACCAGTACCAGCAGCACCCCAAGCGCAATGAGCAGCACCGGCGGCCCCGAGCTCTTCGCGTGCTTTGCGGTGTGGGCGGCCGCGGCGCCGATCGGGGTCTCGGCCACCCTCGAATGGAGCACTTCGCCATACGTGCTGACCGAGCCGAGGTACGAGATCGTGGACTTGCCGCCACCGCGAGCCGGCGCCGACGCCGGGGTGGGATCGAACGTGACCCAGCCATAGTGCGGGAACCACGCCTCCACCCACGCGTGGGCGTCGATGTCGGCGACCAGGTACTTCTTGGTCGCGCTGTCATAGCTGCCGGTGGTGAACCCGGTCGAGACCCGGGCCGGCACGCCGCCCATGCGCAGGAGCAACGCCATCTCGCCCGCGAACTGTTGGCAGTAGCCGACCTTGTCGATCAGGAACGTCGCCAGCGGGTACTGCACCGCCGGGGGATTCTGGTTGTAGCTGAAGCCGTTGCCGGCCGACAGATAATTCAGGACTCGCTGGACGAACCCGTACGGCGTGCGCGCTCCGTTGGCAAGCTGCCGAGCCTCGACGTAGGCGTGCGCATAGGGGGAGCCGTTGATCGCGGCCAGTCCAGTCGAGGCAAGCGCTGACGCGGTGCTCTTCGCCGTGCCGCCGTTCTCGACCGGCTTGGCGCCGGGCTCCGCCGGGGGCACCCCGCCAGGGATCCCGATGGCCGAGTTCGAACCGCTCGTGGTGACGAGAACCGTCGTGGCGCCATGGGACCCGAACGCGGGAAACAGCACGGTCTGGCTGGTCTCGCTGGCGAGTTGGGGCAGGCCCAGCGTGAGGTCGGCCCGGCGAACGGCCGCTGGGTAGCCCCGCCCGGCGCGGGTGAGCTGCGTCGTAGTCGGGTGCGGGACGTAGACCTGCACGGTGTAGGTGTCGCCCGGACCAAGCGCGGTCGGGGTGGTCCACGTCCCCGCGCTGACTCCCGGCTGTGGCGCGGTGTTCAGGTGGGCGGGCGGCGTCTGCGCGTAGCCGGCGGCGATCACCTGGTTGCTCCTCATCGCGCTGACGGTCACGGTGAGGGTCTGGGTGAACTTCTTGATCGTCGTCGCGCTGACGCCCAGCAGTCCGGCACCCGAATTGGTGGCGCCGGTGCCCCATCCCGTTCCGTCGAAGTCGTCGAGGTTCTCGGTCTTCCAGTACTCGCCGATGAACACGGCGGGAGAGGCGCTGACCGAAAGGACGTCGTTGCCCGTGTGCGGCCAGATCAGCGGCCCGTAGCGCTGCGTCCAGTCGAAGCGAGCGACGTGCGTGGGCGTCAAGCCCCGGGTCAACGCCTCGTAGTTGATCCACGGCGAGTGCTCGTCGAGCGCCGGCGCGAGGATCAGGCCGATCGCGCCGGTCGCCGCGCAGATCAGGACCACGCCACCCCGCCGGTCGGCCGGGACCCGCTCGCCCCACATGAAGAACGCCAGCAGGCCGAACAGCAACAGCCCCTGCGCGTAGGGCAGACCAGGATGCACGAGCGTGGCCGGCACCACCACGAGCGCGATCAGGGGTATAGCGGCACCGGCCCGGCGGACGTCGCCGAGGGCCGGCGGCGCGAAGGCGAGCAACATGCCCGCGTCCAGCAGCAGGACCGCGGCACCCAGCAGCATCACGATCCGCGCCCATGCGTTGATGCCGCTGTAGGGAACGAGAATGCCGGGCAGCGCCGAGAGGCCCTGGCCGATCCCGTTGGCGGTGACGGCGACGCGGAGGTGCACGATCCAGGCCAGCGGAACGCCGGCGAGCGCGAAGGCGGCGAGGATCACCACCACCGCCAGCGGCGCCCCCACCTGAGAGATTCCCCCACTTCGCCCCGCGCGGGAGGCGACCTCGCGCTCGCGCTCGAGGAGGACGGGCGCCACTCCGACGAGCGCCACGCCGAGGGCCAGCAAGCCGAGCAGGCGCCAGGTCGGCGCCGGAGTCATCAGGGTCCCCCAGCGCATCGCTCCGTATAGCCCCAGCGCGGCGAACCCGATGAGTCGCACCAGCGGGCGCTCGGCGGTCCGCGCGGACTGCCGGCCGGAGCCGGCCTCGCGTCCGAGCGGCGCCAGGACGGCGACCTGCGTGGTCGAGCTCATGCCGCAGCCCGCTCGCGTGGGCGGCGTCCGATGCCGACCACGAAGCCAATGCAGCCGGCCACCTCGAAGGTGGCGTCGTGCGTTGGCTGGGTGACCAGCGGCGTGGGAATCACCAGCACGGCGGCGCGCACGCCGGCCCCGAGGAGCCCGGGCGGGAGCCGGGCCAGCGACGTAGCGGCGACGTACACCACCTGGGCCGAACGCGCCCCCGGAGCCAGGCCGGGTGCCCTGGTCTCAGGCCCGCCCTCGATCAGAGCGAGCTTGGTCTGGGCGATCGGCCACGCGGTGAGATCGGGCTCGACCTCGAGCGGGCGGTGCTCGCCGGGGAGCAACAGGCCGCAGCCGACCCGGCCTCCGAGTTCGAGCACGAGCGACGCCGCGGCCCGAACGGCCGCGTCGAGATGCTCGGGCGGTCCGCTGCCGCGCGCATCGAGGACGACCAGCGGACGGCTGTCGGTGTCCGCCTGCAAGCGCCGCTCGAGCAACCCGGCGCCCCGCGCGAGCGCGGACCAGTGGATCCGCGACGCGGGCGTGCCCGGACGGTAGGGCCGCAGGCCGTCGACGTCGGTGGCGCCGAGCGGCTCGACCGAGGCCACCCCGGCCGCGCGACGCCACTTCTCACCCGCGCCTGGAACCCACCGCACGCGCTCGGTTCGCGGGAGCACGAGCAACTCCTGAGGAGGCGACGGGCTGACCCGGACCACGCGCGCGAGCTCGAGTGCGTCGGAGACGACCAGCGTGGGCGGATCGATCCGCCGGATGCCGCGGCGCGGGAAGCGAGCCACGATCCGGACGCTGGCGCTCTGCGCGCCCGAGAGCAGCGACATCGGGGCGTACAGAAGCACTGGCTTGCCCGCGAGCGGATCAAGCACGGCGGCGCCGGGCAGCCCCCAGTGTCCTCGGCTGACTTCGATCGTCGCCTCGATCGGCTCGTCCTCCACGACCCGATCGGAATCGAGCTGGCGCTCGATTCCGGCCGCGCGCGCGGCCAGCTGGACCCACGCCGGCGCGACCACGCCGAGCACGACCAGCGCGATTCCCGGGACGAACAGCGGTGCGGCGTCGAACATCAGCGCTACCAGGATCAGCGCCAGCCCGGCCACCGCGACCGCCCCCGCCCGTCTCACCGCACGAGCTCCTCCTCGGCGCTCACAGCGCCCTCACCGAGGAGATCGCGTCGCTGACGACGTCCGCCGCGGCCTGGCGGGGCGACTCCGGCGCCAGCACGAGCCGGTGCGCGAGCACCGGTTGGGCGAGCGCCTGCACGTCGTCAGGCAGCGCGTGGTCGCGGCCTTGCATCATCGCGTACGCCTTGGCGGCGCGCAGGAGCAGCAGGCCGGCGCGCGGGCTCGCACCGAGGTCGACCCGGGGGTCCTCGCGGGTGCGCCACAACACGCGCACGATGTAGTCCCGCAGCGGTTCGGTGGCCTGGACGCGCTTGGACGCGTCCTGGGCCGCTAGCACCTCGGCCGCGGTGGCAACGTGGGCGAGGGTCAGTACCCGGTCGCCCGTCTCGTGGTCGGCCAGCATCTCCGCCTCGGCGCCGCGGGAGGGATAGCCGAGTGCGATCCTGACCATGAACCGGTCCACCTGCGCCTCGGGCAGGGGGTAGGTGCCCTCGTACTCGATCGGGTTCTGCGTGGCCAGGACGAGGAACGGGCGTGCCAGCTCGTGCGTGTTGACGTCGACGGTCACCCGCCGTTCCTGCATGCACTCGAGCAGTCCCGACTGGGTCTTGGGCGAGGCCCGGTTGATCTCGTCGACCAGCACCACGTTGGCGAACACGGGTCCGGGCCGGAACTCAAAGCGCCCCTCGCGCTGCTGGAAGACGTTGGTGCCGACGACGTCGGCCGGGAGCAGGTCCGAGGTGCACTGTACGCGCGCGAACTGGCAGTCGATCGAGCGAGCCAGGGCTCTCGCCAGAGCCGTCTTGCCGACCCCGGGATAGTCCTCGATCAGCGCGTGGCCCTCGGCCAGCAGCGCCACGATCAGATGGGTGAGGGTCTCGGGACGGACCTGCACGGCGCTGGAGATGTTGGCCTCGATCCGCCGCGCCACCGCGGCGTGGGCCTCAAACTCTTGCGGGGCTACGGGTGTCTGCTCTGGCTCCATCCGTCCCCTCCGTGGCTGTGCGCAATCGCTCCACCTCATCGAGGACGGCGCGCGCCACCTGTTCCTTCCGCGAGCGCGGCACATGCCGCTCCACCCCGTCGGCCGCCACGATCGTGACCTCGTTCTCGACGACGTCGAATCCGATCCCCGCGCGCGAGATGTCGTTGACCACGATCGCGTCCAGCCGCTTGCGCTCGAGCTTGCCCCGCCCCAGCTCCACCGCATCCTCGCCGTGTTCGGCGGCGAACCCGACGATCAGCTGATCCGCTCGACGGAGCTCGGCCAGGGCGCTCAGGACGTCCTCGGTCGGCTCGAGCTCGAGCTTGGGAATCCCCTGGTCCTTCTTCAGCTTACGGTTGACGGGGCCGGCCGGCCGGAAGTCGGCGACGGCCGCGCTCATGAGAACTACGTCGCAGCCGGGCAGTTCGGTCCGGCACGAGTCGGCCAGCTCTGCCGCGGTCTGCACTGGGATGACCCGTACCCCGGCCGGAGGGTCGAGCGCGACGTTCGCGGCGATGACCGTCACCTCAGCGCCGCGGCGGGCCGCCTCGCGCGCGAGCGCGAAGCCCATCCGCCCCGACGACCGATTCCCGATGAAGCGCACGCTGTCGATCGGCTCGCGTGTGCCTCCGGCGGTCACGAGCACTCGCACACCCGCGAGTGAGGACCCGAGGGTGGGTGGGACTTCACGGTCTCTCGTCGGCGTGAGCAGCGCCTCGCACGCGTCCAGCAGCTCGGCCGGCTCGGCCAGGCGTCCGATCCCCTGCTCACCGTGCGAGGCCAGCGCCCCCTCGCTGGGTCCGATCACGGTCACTCCGCGCGACTGGAGCAGCTCCAGGTTGGTGCGGGTGGCCGGATTCAGGTACATCCGGTTGTTCATGGCCGGCGCCACCGCGATCGGGCAGGCGGCGGCGAGCGCGGCGGCAGTCAGCAGGTTGTCGGCCTGGCCGTGAGCAAGCTTGGCCAGCGTGTTAGCCGTGGCGGGCGCGATCAGGTACAGCTCGGCGCGTTCCACCAGCGCGAGGTGGCTGATCGGAGCGCGCTCGGCGAGCGGCTCGCCCGGGTAGGAACCGCGCGCCGGGTCGGGCTCGAACTCGCTGGTCAGCACCGGCGCGCCGGTAATCGCCTCAAATGAGGCCCGACCCACGAAGCGCTCGCTGGCGGGCGTTTGGATTACCCGCACCGCGTGCCCCCGCTTCACCGCCAGCCGCGCCGCCTCGAGCGCCTTGTACGCGGCGATGCCGCCACTAACGCCGAGGAGCAACCGGGCCACGGGTCGGCTCCGCCCGACCTTCTACCGGTAGTGGTACTTCAGCTTGCCCTGAGCTACCTCTTCGAGAGCGATCGTCAGGTAGTTCTTCGAGCGCGTCTCGACCATCGGGGGCGGGAACTCGTCGAAGGTGCCCTCGCCGAGGTTGTGGTAGTAGGAGTTGATCTGCCGAGCGCGCTTGGCGGCGACGATCACGCTGGCGTAGTCAGAGTCGACGTGCTCGAGGAGCTTGTCGATGCGGGGTGAGATCAAGGCAGGTCCGTTCGTTGGCGGTAAGTGTTGGCAACAGGTTAGCGGGATGGCTAAGGCGCCCCGCCACCTACCGCCCACCTCAGCGCCGCGCCGTACCGCACTCCATCGCGCGCCGGACGATCCCAATCAGCTCCTGGGTGGCCTGCTCGAGCCGGTCGTTGACCACCACGTGGGCGAACTCGGGCTGGGCCTCGAGCTCGCCCTCCGCCGTGCGCAGGCGGGCCTCAACCTCCTCGGGCCCGTCCGTGCCGCGCCCGATCAGTCGCGCCCGGAGCGCCTCGCGCGAGGGGGGTGCGATGAACACGGCCACGGCGTCGGGCATCGCGGCACGGACCTGCCGAGCGCCCTGGACCTCGATCTCGAGCACCACCCCGGCGCCGGCCTCGAGACGACGCTCGAGCTCGGAGCGCAGGGTGCCGTACCGGTTGCCCGAGTACTCGGCATGCTCGACGAAGTCGCCAGAAGCCACCCGAGCGTCGAACTCCTCGGGTGTCAGGAAGTGGTACTCGACGCCGTCCTGCTCCCCAGGGCGAGGCGCGCGGGTGGTGCCCGAGACCGACAGCTCGAGCTCGGGAACGCGTGCCAGCAGGCCCCGGATCAGGGTGCCCTTGCCAACCCCGGAGGGGCCGGTGATCACAAAGACTCTGGGCTTAGGTTTTTCGGTCAGCGCCGACGCATGAGCGCCACCAGCTCACCGCGCTGGCGCTCGGACAAACCGCCGACCGTCTTGCTCGGCGAGATCTTGCATTGGCCCAAAATCTTGTTGACCTTGACGCGGCCGTACTTGGGCACGGCCAGCAGCAGATCGAACACCTTCGCGGTCGCGACGTAGTCCGGAGGCTCGAGCAACAGCCGGTCAATCGGCTGGCGGCCGGCCTTGAGGTCGCGCTTCAGCTGCGCCCGGCGGGTGCGGATGTCGTTGGCCCGGGCAAGTGCCTCCATGCGTTGGACGAGCGACCGTTCTGGCGCTGCCGTGGGCTTGGTGGGCGATTCGGTGACCGGCGGCATGGGCGGCGACTATACATCTTGGGAACACCCGATCAAGACAAAAGGCTCCAATTCGACTCGACCTCAAGCTGAGCTAGAGCATTGTCGAGGATGGTTCGGACAATTACCTAAGTTTGCAGGGGGTTTTGCAACACGTTTGCAAAATGGACACAAGCGGGATTGTGCACTGCCCGGCACGACCACGCCGTCGTGTTACACGGCGCTATTTGCGAGAAGTTCCACCAGTTGGTTTGCCACTCGGCCCCCCGCGGCGGGATCGCGAAAACTCTCGGTGCCGACGGCCACGAGCGTGGCGCCGGCGCGCATCAGATCGAGCGCGTCGGCGCCCCGCTGCACGCCGCCCATTCCCACGACCGGGATCTCGACCGCGTCGGACACGGCATGGACCTGGGCGAGGGCGACACCGCGCACAGCCGGCCCGGAGACGCCGCCGGTAGTACCGCCGAGCCAGGGCTCGCCGGACCGGGGATCGAACGCCATTCCCCGGAGGGTGTTGATCAGCGACACCGCATCGGCCCCGGCCTCCTGCGCCGCGCGGGCGACCGCCGCGACGTCGGTCGCATTGGGGGTGAGCTTGACGATCAGCGGCTTGCCGGTCAGCGGCCTGACTCGCTCGAGCAGGCGCGCCACCTCTCTAGGGTCCGCGCCCATCATCAGGCCGGTCTCGACGTTCGGGCAGGAGACATTCAGCTCGAGCGCACTGACCTCCTCGCGCTCGGCGAACGCGTGGACGAGCTGAGCCACTTGGTCTCGGCTGAAGCCCATCACGTTGACGATCAGGGGAACCGGGAGCTCGGCCAGCTCCGGCAGGTCGTGCTCGATGTAGCCGGCCAAGCCCTTGTTGGGCAGGCCGATCGAGTTGATCAACCCGCCGGCGAGCTCCCAAAGTCGTGGAGGCGGGTTGCCCTGGCGCGGTTCAACCGTGACGGTCTTGGACACGAAGGCGGCGAACGGAAAGCGCTCGATCAGCTCATCGCCGAACGCACGCCGGGCCGCGATGGCATCGAAAGTCCCGGAGCCGTTGATGACCGGGTGGGCGAGCTCGAGACCGCAGAACTCGACGCTCAATGTCCGGCTCCGGCCGGCGCGGCCGTTCGAAGGATTGATCCGTAGAGCACCGGCCCGTCCAAGCACAGGCGGACCCAGCCGTCGACGGTCGGGACGACGCACCCGAAGCACGCCCCGAACCCGCACGCCATGCCCGACTCGAGCGCCAGCTGGGCCGGGACGTCGCGCTCGCCGCAGGCGATGCGGACGGCCTCGAGCATCGCGGGCGGGCCGCAGGCGTAGACCTCTAGCTCCTCGCCGCGTGCGTCGAGCTCCTCGTCGAGCAGCTCGGTCACGAGCCCGTGATGGCCGACGCTGCCGTCGTCAGTAGCCACGACGGGGTTGGCGAGTAGCGCGGCCCCGCGCGCATGCGGCGCGTCCCGGAAGCCGAGGAGGACCGGTGTGACAGCGCCAAGCTCGTCCTGCCAGATCGCGAGCGGGGCGATGCCCACCCCGCCGCCGACGAGGAGCGGGGTGCGGCCCTCGCGCGGCGGCGCGAATCCGTTGCCGAGCGGCCCGACCAGCAGCAGCTCCTCGCCCGGCGCGAGCTCGCAGAGTCGCTTGGTGCCGGGCCCGACGTCCTCGATCAGGAACTGGAGCTCGCGCTCACGTATACGAAGGACGCTGAAGGCGCGCGGCAGGAACGGCCGCTCTCCCTCCCCCCCGCCCCACCGCTCGGCCGCGCGGAGCATGTAGAACTGACCCGGTCGGGGGCGGGGGCCAGTGGGGTCCTGGCAGCGGATGACCACGTACGCGCCGTGGCTCTCGCGCGCGGTGATCGTCGCCGCGCGGCACCCGAACGGGGCGCTCATGCGACCTCGGTGGACTTGGCCTCGGCGGCCCCGTGGTGGATCTCCTGGAGCGAGACCACCTCGGGCTCGCCGCGGCGCCCGGAGGCGATCGCCCGGGCCGCGGCCATCCCGCCGGCCATTGTCGTGATGCACGGGATCCCGCGCGCGATCGCGGCCGAGCGGATCTCGTAGCCGTCGGCGCGGGCACCGGTGCCAACCGGGGTGTTGATGACCAGGTCGACCTCGCCGCGCTCGATCCAGTCGACCACGTGCGGGGAGCCCTCGCCGATCTTGTTGATCGTCTCGGCCGGGATGCCCATCTTGCGGATCGCCTGGGCCGTCCCTCGGGTGGCGACGATCTCGAAGCCCAGGTCGTGGAGGATGGTGGCCACGCCGGTCGCCGCCGGCTTATCGCCGTCGGCGACGGTGATGAAGGCTCGGCCACTGCCCGGAAGCTGAGCGCCGGCCGCCGCCTGCGCCTTGGCGAACGCCGTCGGGAAGTCGTGAGCGATCCCCATCACTTCGCCGGTCGATCGCATCTCGGGTCCGAGCAGTGAGTCCGCGCCGGCGAACCGGTCAAACGGGAGCACGACCTCCTTGACGCACACGTGGCCGTTGGTGGTGTCGGGAGGCAGGTGCAGATCGGCCAGACGTTCGCCGAGCAGCAGCCGGCAGGCGAGCTTGGCCACCGGCAGCCCGATCGCCTTGGAGACGAACGGCACCGTCCGCGACGCGCGCGGGTTGGCCTCGATCACATGCAGGACGTCGCCGTGGATGGCGAACTGGACGTTGAGCAGCCCGACGACGCCGAGGGCCTTGGCGATCCCCTCGGTCTGCTCGCGCAGCTGAGCCAGCATCTCGCCGCCGAGCGTGTGCGGCGGGAGGACGCAGGCCGAGTCGCCGGAGTGGATCCCGGCCTCCTCGACGTGTTGCATGATCCCGGCGATCCACACGTCCTCGCCGTCGCAGAGCGCGTCGACGTCGACCTCGATCGAGTCCTCGAGGAACCGGTCCAGGTAGATGAGAGAGCGTTCCTCCCGCGCCACGCGCACGAGGTAGTCACGCAGCCCCTCGACGCTGTAGACGATCTCCATGGCTCGTCCGCCGAGCACATAGCTCGGGCGCACCAGCAGCGGGAAGCCGACCTCCACGGCCCGGCTCAGAGCCTCCTCGGTCGAGCTGGCGGTGGCGTACGGCGGTGCCTTGTAGCCAAGCTGCTCGAGCAGCGCGCCGAAGCGCGAGCGATCCTCGGCCAGATCGATCGCCTCGACGCTCGTGCCGAGGATCCGCACGCCGGCCTTCTCCAGGCCGGCGGCCAGCTTGAGCGGGGTCTGGCCGCCGAACTGAACCACGACCCCTTCGGGCTGTTCGACCTCGCACACCGCCAGCACGTCCTCGAGCGTCAGCGGCTCGAAGTACAGCCGGTCGGAGGTGTCGTAGTCGGTCGAGACTGTCTCCGGGTTGCAGTTGATCATGACCGCGTCATGGCCCTGCTCGCGGATCGTCTGCGCGGCGTGGACGCAGCAGTAGTCGAACTCGATGCCCTGCCCGATCCGGTTCGGACCCGAGCCGAGAATCACCACGCTCGGGCGCTCGCCCCGGTCGACCTCGATGTGGTCCGCGGGGTCGTAGGCGTGGGTGGGTGGGGTAATTCTTTCCCAGGCCGAGTAGAAGTACGGGGTGCGGGCGGCGAACTCGGCCGCGCACGTATCGACCGACTTGTAGGTGCGCTCGCCTTCGAACGGCGCCTCTGGATCAGCCACGAGCTCGGACAGCTCGCGCAGGAACCACCAGTCGATGTCGGTGCGCCGCTGGATCTCGTCGACGGGGAGGCCGCGCCGCAGCGCCTCGAGCAGTTGATCGAAGCGTTCGGCCCCGGGGGAGTGCAGCGCGGCGAGCAGCGCCTCATCGTCCTGGGGAGGCCCGGGCCGCGAGTCGAGCTCGCGCGAGCGCAGCGCCTTGGCGAACGCCTGTTTGAACGTCCGGCCGATCGCCATCGCCTCGCCCACCGACTTCATGTGGGTGGTCAGGCCGGCCTCGGCGCCGGGGAACTTCTCGAACGCGAACCGCGGCCACTTGACCACGCAGTAGTCGATTGCCGGCTCAAAGCTGGCCGGCGTGGCTTTAGTGATGTCGTTCGGGATCTCCTGGAGGGTGTAACCGACCGCGAGTCGCGCCGCGATCTTCGCGATTGGGAAGCCGGTGGCCTTGCTCGCGAGCGCGCTCGAGCGCGACACCCGCGGGTTCATCTCGATCACCACGATCTCGTCGGTCGCGCGGTTGACGGCGAACTGCACGTTCGAGCCTCCGGTCTCGACGCCAACCGCGCGGATCGCCGTGATCGCCTGGTCGCGCAGGCGCTGGTACTGCTTGTCGGTGAGCGTCTGCTGCGGGGCGACGCAGACGCTGTCGCCGGTGTGCACGCCCATCGGATCGAGGTTCTCGATCGAGCAGACGATCACCACGTTGTCGGCGCGGTCGCGCATGACCTCGAGCTCGAACTCGCCCCACCCGAGCACCGACTCCTCGAGCAGGACCTGCGTGATCGGCGATGCGCTCAGGCCACGACCAACTACGTGGTCGAGGTCATATTCGTCGCGAACCACGCCCCCTCCCTTGCCCCCGAGCGTAAACGCGGGCCGGACGATGAACGGCAGGCCGATCTGAGACACGGCCGCGCGGGCGTCCTCGATCGTGTGGGCGATCGCGCTGCGGGGCACTCGCAGCCCGGCCTTTTGCATCGTCTCGCGGAACAGCTCGCGGTCCTCGGCCCGCTCGATCGCGTCGTAGTCAGCGCCGATCAGCTCGACGCCGTAGCGCGCGAGCGTGCCGTCCTCGGACAGGGCCTTGGCCAGGTTGAGCGCGGTCTGCCCGCCGAGCGTGGCCAGCAGAGCGTCGGGGCGCTCGCGCTCGATCACCTGCCGCAGAGGCCCGGGCAGCAGCGGCTCGACGTAGGTGGTCGTCGCCACCTCGGGATCGGTCATGATCGTGGCCGGGTTGGAGTTGACCAGCACTACCTCGTAGCCCTCGTGCATCAGCACGCGGCACGCCTGCGTGCCCGAGTAGTCGAACTCGGCCGCCTGGCCGATCACGATCGGGCCCGAGCCGATGAGGAGGATCTTTTGGAGGTCGTCCCTACGCGGCACTACGGATCTCCTCGACGAACCGGTCGAACAGGTACAGCGCGTCGTTCGGCCCCGGACCCGCCTCGGGGTGGTACTGCACGGTGGCGCCCTGGACGTCTCTCAGCACCAGCCCTTCGACCGTCCGGTCGTACAGGTTGATGTGGCTGAGCTCGGCGGCGCCGAAGTCGGTCTCCCACCGGACCGCCTCGTCGCGGTCGATCGTCGTGGCTCCGTCGGGGCCGAGGACGGCGAAGCCGTGGTTCTGGCTCGTGATCTCGACGATTCCGGTGGTCAGGTCCTTGACCGGATGGTTCGCCCCGTGGTGACCGAAGGGCAACTTGTAGGTCTCGAGTCCGACGGCCCGGCAGAGCAACTGGTGACCGAGGCAGATCCCGTAAACGGGGAGTTTTCCGACGAGCTCGCGGACCGTCTCGACGATGTAGTCGAGCGCGCCGGGGTCACCCGGGCCGTTGGCCAGGAAGATCGCGTCCGGGTCGTTCTGCAGAAGGTCGGCGGGACTCGACGTGCACGGGTGGAGCTCGACCGTCACGCCGCGCTCGACGAGGTTCCGGACGATCGACCGCTTGACGCCCGTATCTACCATGGCGATCCGGAGACTCGCTGCGCTCGCCTCCGAGTCGCCCAGGACGATCAGTTTCTCCGGCGTGACCTCGCCGACCAGGTCGCGGCCGGCCATGTCGGGCTCCTGCTCGATCAGGCTGCGAGCCTCCGTTGCGGTCATCGCCGCCGGGAACACGCCGCCCCGCATCGCACCGCGGTCGCGGATGTGGCGCACGAGCGCGCGCGTGTCGACGTCGGTGATCGCCGGAATCGCCTGGCCGGCCAGCCAGCTGAGCCAGCCTTGGGTGGCGCTGGGCGCGTCGTCGCGGTCGACCGCCGCGCGCATGATCGCCGCCCGGGCGTGCACGCGGTCTGACTCCATGGCCGGCTCGGACACCCCGTAGTTGCCGATCTGCGGGTAGGTGAAGGTGAGCAGCTGCCCGGCGTAGCTCGGGTCGGTCATCGCCTCCTGGTAGCCGGACATCGAGGTGGTGAAGACGATCTCACCCACCGCGTGGCCGTGGGCGGCACACGCGAGCCCGTCGAACCGGGCGCCGTCCTCGAGCAGGACGTAGGCGGTGGGGTCGCTCATCGGACCGCTGGAGCCGCGGCGAGCGTCGCGGCCATGTGCGCCACCGTCCCGGCCGCCACTGTCAGCAGCACGGCGCCCTGGAGCATCCGCCCGTGGAAGCAGCAGTTGGCCGAGCGGCTCGCGTACCCCCCGGCCCCGACCTCGAAGCCCGCTTCGAGGTCGACCAGACACAGGTTGGCGGGCTGCGCCGGCGCGATGCGTGGGATCGGGAGCCCGTACAGCGCGGCGCCTTCGGTCATGCGCTCCACCACCACCTCGAGTTCGAGCTCGCCCGTGAGGACGAGTTCGGTGTACAGCGCCGGGAACGCCGTCTCGAGGCCGGTGGTGCCCATCGGCGCCTGCTCGAATGGCACTTCCTTTTCGTGTGCCGCGTGTGGAGCGTGGTCGGTGGCCACGCAGTCGATAACTCCGGCCTTGAGGGCTTGCACCAGCGCCCGTCGGTCGCTCTCGGCGCGCAGCGGCGGGTTCATCTTGAAGCGGCTGTCGAGCGTCCGAACCATGTCGTCGGTCAGCGTCAGATGGTGGGGGCAGACTTCGGCGCTGACGCGTGCGCCCTGCTGTTTGGCGTGGGCAACTGCCTCGACCGACTCGACGCACGAGAGGTGCTGGAAGTGCACGCGCGCGTCTTCGTAGGCTGCGAGCGCGCCGTCACGCGCGATCATCGTCGACTCGGCCAGCGACGGGATCCCGGCGATGCCCAGGCGCGCCGACACCGCACCCTCGTGCATGGCGCCGTCCCGCGAGAGCTCTGGATCCTCCTCGTGCAGCGCGATCACCCCGCCAGACAGTCGCTGGTACTGGAGGGCCTTGCGCAGCACGCCGGCGGAGACGACTGGCTTGCCGTCGTCGGTGAAGCCGAGCGCACCGGCGTCACGCAGCGCGGCCATCTCGGTCAGCTCGTCGCCCTTCAGCGCGCGCGTGATCGACGCCAGGAAGCCAACCGGAACCCGCGCTTGTTGGCGCGCCGTGTCGATGAGCGAGCGGAGAATCGGCGCGTCGTCGACGACGGGGTCCGTGTTCGGCATGGCGATCACCGCGCAGTAGCCACCCGCGGCGGCGGCCGCCGTCCCCGTGTCGATGTTCTCCTTGTACTCCTGACCGGGCGTGCGCAGATGCACGTGCGGGTCGACGAAGCCGGGGAACAGGTGCTTGCCGGCGGCGTCGAGGATCTCCGTGTCCTGGTCGCCGTGCAGCGAGCCGGGCGAGCCCAGCTCGGCGATGTGGCCGTCGCGGATCAGGACGTCATGCGGCTCATCCACGCGCGTGCGTGGATCGAGCACGTGGGCGTCGCGGATCAGAAGGTTGGCGGGACGCTCGCTGCGGTGGAACAACCGCTCGACGCCCATCACGCCACCGCCGCCAGGCTCGGGGTCCCGACCAGCAACTCGTACAGGACCGCCATCCGCACGGCCACTCCTGCCCTGACCTGAGCGCCGATCAGCGCCTGGGGTGAGTCGATCGCCTCGCTCGAAAGCTCGACCCCGCGGTTGACCGGTCCGGGGTGCATCAGCAGCTGGCCGGGGAGCAGCCGCCCGGGGGTGATCTGGTAGCGGGACGCGTATTCGCGCAGCGACGGCACGAACGAGTCGCGCATCCGCTCCTGCTGCATGCGCAGGACGTACACCACATCGGCCTCGCCGAGCCGGTCGAGCGTGGTCGCGGCCTCGCAGCCGAGCGTCTCGATCTCGCGCGGGATCAGCGTAGGCGGACCGCACACGGTGACGTTCGCGCCCATGCGGGTGAAGGCCAGGATGTCGGAGCGCGCCACCCGGGAGTGCAGGACATCGCCGACGATCCAGATGTTCGCGCCGTCGAGCGCGCCGAGCCGGCGCCGCAGGGTGAACACGTCGAGCAGGGCCTGGGTCGGGTGCTCGTGCTTGCCATCACCGGCGTTGATGACCGCCGCGGAGGTCCACCGAGCGACCAGGCCGGCGGCGCCGGCGTGCGGGGAGCGGATCACGATCGCCGCCGGATCGTAGGCCGACAGCGTCTGGACGGTGTCCTTGAGCGACTCGCCCTTGTCGACGCTCGACCCCTGCGAGCGGATCGAGACCACGTCGGCGCTCAGCCGCTTGGCCGCTAGCTCGAAGCTCGAGCTGGTGCGAGTGCTCGACTCGTAGAAGAGGTTCACGATCGTCCGGCCGCGGAGCGCCGGGACTTTCTTGATCTCCCGCCCCGACACCTCGCCGAAGGATTCCGCCCGGTCGAGGATCCGCTCGATCGAGGCGCGGTCGAGATCGTCGATCGACAGCAGGTGTCGTCCGATACCGGTCATGCTGCCGCTCGGCTTGGCTTGGCCGCGGGGCCGATTGTCACTTCGTCGACGCCATCGATCTCTTCGACGCACACGTTCACTCGCTGCTCCTGGGACGTGGGGATGTTCTTGCCGACGTAGTCGGGGCGGATCGGGAGCTCGCGGTGCCCGCGGTCGACCAGCACCGCCAGCTGGAGGCGCGCCGGCCGGCCGTAGTCGAAGATCGCGTCGATCGCCGCGCGGACGGTGCGCCCGGTGTAAAGGACGTCGTCGACGATCACCAGCGTGCGCCCGTCGATCGGGAAGTCGAGGTGCGTGGAATGGACGACGGGCGCGCTGGGCCGCAGCGAGTAGTCGTCTCGGTAGAAGGAGATGTCGAGGTCACCGAGCGGCACCGCTGGCTCCAGCAGCTCGCTCGTCAGCGTCTGCAGCCGCCTGGCCAGCACGGCTCCGCGTCGATGAATCCCGACCAGCGCCACCGCGCCATCCGGGTTCTTTTCGACGATCTCGTGAGCGATCCGCACCAGCGTGCGGCGCATGTCATCGCGGTCGAGCACGACCGTTCCCACCTTCACGCGCTCCTTCCTGGCCTCACTGGACCGGGTTAAAGGGGCCGACTCGAGTCAGCGTAACAGGGGTCTCGGCGGACGGCGGCGGGAGCCTGCCCGGCGGACCACGACGGGAGCCTGCCCGGCGGACGGCGACGGGAGCCTGCCCGGCGGACGGCGGCGGGAGCCATCGGAGACGAGCCCGCGAGTCGCCCGCCCCGCGATCCTCTCCCCTAGTCGTGCAAAACCTGCCATTCGGTGCGAATCGCAGGAACCGTGGCATCACAGGCACGCGGGGCATGCATGCGCTGCCACGGTGGCCGACTCTCCTGCCGACTGGCAGGATTTGCATGACGCCGCGACTCCGGGTTCAGGAGCGGCGGCGACGGTAGAGCACGTGGGGAAGGCCGGCGTGGACGACGTCCCGCTCGAACTGGAAGCCCGCCTTCTCCATGACCCGCCGGGACGCGATATTCGTCGGCAGGGCGAAGGCGATGATCTCGAGCAGGGCTAGCTGCTCGAAGCCGACCTCGACCGAGGCTTGGGCCAGCTCGGTGGCCAGGCCCTGCCCCCAGCGCTCCGGCACCACAGCCCAACCCGCCTCGATGTCGTTCATCCCGGCGGTGTATGTGTACTGAAGGCCGCCCCGGCCAACCATCTCCCCCGTCTCACGGTCGCGCATCAGCCACATGCCGAAGCCGTAGCGCTCCCAGTGCTCGACCTTCGCCGCCAGCCCGTCGAGGATCTCGGCCTCGGTCGGCGACCCCCGCGCGGGCCACAGGGTGCTCGAGACGCGCGGATCGAGGAGCAGCCGCAGGTGCTCGGGCGCCTGGTCCAGCGCCACACGCTCCAAGACCATCTGGGCCGTCTCGAGGCGCTCGATCGTCCCCGTGCTCATCGCGCGGTGTCCGCCACCGGCTCAGTCTCCTCGACGGCCTCGATCTCTCCTTCCGCGGCTTGCCGGTCTGACCAATGGATCAGCACGGGCTCCCCGCGCTCGGGGAACGGAACCTCGATCGTGTCGAAGTCGCGCGGGAGCACCGTGCGGGGGAAGATCGCCCGCCCCTCGTCGCGCAGCACTCCCGGCGGGTAACGCGTCGAGGAGTGGACGAGCGCGAGCGCGGTCACGCCCGCGTCCCGGGCGAGTCTCGCCGCCTGGGCGGCGGTCGAGTGGCCTGTCTCGGCCGCCCGGTCGTGCTCCTCCTCGGAGAAGGTCGCCTCGTGCACGAGCAGATCGGCGTCGTGGCTGGCCACGGCCAGGGTCTCGCACGGCGAGGTGTCCCCGGACAGCACGATCTTGCGCCCGGGACGGGGTGGCCCCAGCACCTGCTCCGGATGCACTCCACGCACGACCTCTCCGCGCTGCAGGAGGCCGAATTCCGGACCTTCGACCAGGCCCAGTGCGGTGGCGGCGTCGGGATCGAACTCGCCGGGCCGGGGATCCTCGTACAGGACATAGCCGAGCGCGTTCGAGACCCGGTGGGCCACCGGGACCGGCGCGATGTTGTATCCGTCGCGCGGTAGCACGTCGCCGGGCCCGAGCTCCACCAGCTCGAGGTTGAAGCGCACGCGCCCAGCCACCCGCATCGCCAGCGTGATCAGCTCGCGCAGGCCGGGCGGTCCGTGGATGGCCAGCGGCCGCTCGCGGGCGCGCAGGTCAAAGGTCTTCAGCAGTCCGGGCAGGCCGAGCCAATGGTCGGCGTGGTAGTGGGTCAGGAACACCTCGGTCAGCTCGGTCAGACCCACCGACTGCACGAGCTGGCGCTGAGTTCCCTCGCCGCAGTCGAACAGGATCCGGTCGCCGCCCCGGCGCATCAGCAGCGCGGGCAGCCCGCGCCGCGGCGTGGGGATCGAGCCGCCGGTGCCGGCGAAGAAGACCGAGAGGTCCATCGCGCCCAGTCTGTCAGTCGAGGGCGATGAGCTCGAACCTGAGCCGTCCGTCCTCCACGCTCGCCAATCCCATCGTGTGACGCAGCGCCCGCCGTCGCTCCGTCGGGCTCCCGGGGTTGAAGATCTGAAAGCCGTCCTGGGCCTCCTCGTGCAGCGGCAGATGCGAGTGGCCGAAGATCACCGCGTCGGCGTCCGGGAAGCGCCGGCGCATCCGCGCGAGCCGCCCCTTGACTGGGCCGGCGTCGTGCAGCACAGCGATCGTGGCGCCGCTGGTCTCGAGCGAGGCGACCGCCGGCAGCGCTTCACTCACTTCGGCGTCGTCGACGTTGCCGTGCACGGCGATCACCGGGGCGTAGGACTCGAGCTGGTGCAGCACCGATAGCCGGATGAGGTCCCCGGCGTGGACGATCACGTCGGCCGCCTTCAGCCGCGCCACGCAGTCCTCGGGCAGCCGCCGGTTGCCCCGCGGGAGGTGTGTGTCGGAGATCACGGCGATCTGCACGGTAAGCTCCTCTGGAGCACTAGCGCCCGTAGCTCAGGGGATAGAGCGCGCGCCTCCGGAGCGCGAGGCCGCAGGTTCAAATCCTGCCGGGCGCGTATCGAAGTCTCGCTGGTTCGATCAGCCGCTCATCCCGCCGTCGATCGAAAGCCTGTGGGATGTGATCATCGCGCTCTCGTCGGCGGCGAGATAAAGCATCCCTTGCGCGATCTCCTCCGTGGTCGTGTGACGGCCGAGCGGGATCATCCCGTCGAAGGCCTTGGCGGCTTCGTCCTGAGGCAGGTGCGTCGCGCGCATCTCGATGTCATCCTGGAACGGGGTTGAGGTCGGACCGGGGTGGATCGTGTTCACCCGGATCCGGCGCGGTGCGAGCTCCTTGGCCGCGGTGCGCATCAGACCGACCTGCCCGTGCTTCGCGGCGACGTAGGCTGATACCCCCGGTGGTCCGATCAGGCCGACCACGCTCGAGGTGATGATCACGCTCCCGCCATCCGGGATGTGCGGGATCGTGTGCTTGAGCACGTGGAAGGCGCCGAGGACGTGCACCGCTAGCGTGCGCGAGAACACGTCGGACGGGTAGTCCACGATCGGGGCAACCTCGCCGCTGATGCCGGCGTTGCTGACGACGACGTCGAATCGCCCATAGCGATCGACGCCGGCGGCGACTGCGCTCGCCACTGCCTGCTCGTCGGTCACGTCGGCGACCGACGACACCGCGTTGTCCAGCCCAAGCTCGTCGACGGCCGAGCCGAGCTTGGCGTCGTCGATACCGACGAGGTGCACTACCGCGCCCTCGGACACGAACAGCCGCGCCGTCGCCAGTCCGATTCCACTCTCGCCCCCGGTGATGAGGGCGACCTTGTCCTGCAGTCGGGGCATGGTCACCTTCCTGTGGTCAGCCGTCGAGCTTGTCCCGCTCCTGTCGCTTGACCCATTCGTCGGCCTCGAGGTCCTGATCCGGGTGCGGCTCGCTGGTGCTGGTGGCGCCGGTCGGGGTGTGCGACTCGTCGCCGAACGGCTCGTCATCAAAGTCAGGATCGCGGGGATCGGGCCGCTTGTCGTAGGGGTCGGGCCACTCTGTCGGATCGGGATTCTCGGCAGGGTTGTTCAGCTGGTGGTGGGGATCGACGTCATCGGGCGGCGGCGGGGTGTTGCGTTCATCGCGTTCCATTCGCAGCTCCTTTCAGTGGATCGGTGCGTGCGCCGGGGCCGGGATGTCGAGCTCAAACAGCCAGAAATCTCGTCCGATCACGGGCACCGAGACGTTATCGACCGGGACCTTGCCGATTGCTCCGCCGAACGTACCTGCATGTGCATGTCCGTGCAGGACGAGGTCGGGCTCGTGCTCGGCAATCGGCGGCGCCAGCCGGTCGGTCCCCAGGTAGCCCCAGATGCCGGACGGCTCGCCCGCGATCGTCTCCTCGGACGGGGAGTAGTGCAGCAGCACAATGCGTGCCGGGCACATCGTCACCTCGCGCAGACCCTGATCGAGCGCCCGTACGTCGAGCGTGGTCTCGTGGTAGACCTCGCGCAGCAGGGGCTCGCCGAAGTCGGATAGGTGCGAGCCGGGGAAGCCGCCCACGAAGCCCTTGAGGCCGACGATGCCGACCTGGACCCCTCCCGCCTCGCAGATGTGCCACGTACGGTCGAGCACGCGGATGCCACCGGACTCGAGTACGGCGTCGAGCTCGTCTCGCCGGTTGGCGTGCCAGTCGTGGTTCCCGAGCACCGCATAGACCGCAACCTCGAGCGCGGCGCAGGCATCGGCCAGCACCTTTCCCTGCTCGGGCTCGCCGTGCGTGGTCAGATCGCCCGCGAGCAAGACCACGTCTGCGACGCCGTTCAGCGCGATCCGCAGAGCGCTGGTGCGCCCGCCGTCGGGATGCTCTCGCATACCCGCATTCAACTACCCGTTCGCCGTGTCCGCGTCGTCGAGTCCGCCGACTAACTGCCGGCGAGCGGGGTCAAGCGACAGAGATGAAGGTTCTCGTCCTGACCACTGAGCCGATCACCGCGCAGGCGCTGCGCGCCGCGCTGTCGGCGGACATCGATCCGTCGGACGCGGAGGTGATGCTCGTCGCGCCCGCATTCGCCGACCAGGGCGAGCTTGCCGCGCGCTTCGGCCTACCGGTCGATCAAGCCGCGGTGTAAGCCCGCTCCCCAAGTCTCCGCAGCAGCAGCTCGGCGTTTGCGGGGGCGAACCCGCGCCAGTCGTTGTTGAAGTACGCGTACACGGTCTCCCGCCGACGCCACTGGGCGATCCGCCGCGCCCAGGTCTCGACCTCGCTCGCTGAGTAGTTGCCGGCCCGGCCGCGCGCGCCGTAGTGGAAGCGGACGAAGCGCCAGTCCGCGGTGGCTTCGGTCGATTGAAACGGCCGCGAAGGGTGATCGCCGATGGTGAGCGCCACGCCGTGCGCCCGCAGCGCATCCATCACCTCGGGCACGAACCAGCTCTCATGCCGGAACTCGATCGTGTGCAGGCCAGGAGGGAGCACGTGAGCCATCCGCTGAGTCGGGCGTCGTCGCGGTGGAAGTTCTCGGGCAGCTGCCACAGCACGGGGCCGAGCCGCCCTGCCTCCACGATCGGCTCGAGCGGCTCGTAGAAGCGGGCGATCCCCTCACGGATGTCGACCAGGCGCTTGATATGGGTCAGGTAGCGGCTCGCCTTGACCGCGAACACGAACCCCGGCGGGGTCTGCTCGACCCACGCCATGACCGCATCGCGACGCGCCAGGCGGTAGAAGGTCGAGTTGACCTCGACCGTGTCGAAATGCCCGGCGTAGAGCTCGAGCCAGCGACGCTTCGTCGCCTTCTCCGGATACAGACGGCCGCGCCAGTCGTCGTACATCCACCCCGAGCAGCCGATGCGTACGGGCTTCATGGGCGGGGTAGGGGCAAGAATGGATGCCGACGCTCGAGTACCCCCACGCACCGGTCCCTGAGCACCCCACCCGCGCGAACCTGCGCGAGGCCGTCGAGACCTGCCGCGCGTGCGACCTCTGGGAGGGCGCGACCCAGGCGGTGATGGGCGAAGGCGCCGCGCACGCCAGACTGATGCTGGTCGGCGAGCAGCCCGGCGATCGCGAGGACATCGAGGGCCGTCCGTTCGTCGGTCCCGCCGGCGGCGTCCTCGACCGCGGCCTCGAGCAGGCCGGAATTGCCCGCGACGACGTCTATATCACCAACGCGGTCAAGCATTTTCGCTACAAGCCCCGCGGCAAGCGGAGGATCCACCAGAAGCCTGACCGCTGGCAGGTTACTGCGTGCTTTCCGTGGCTCGGAGCCGAGCTGGCCGTGGTGAAGCCCGCGGCGCTGGTCTGCCTGGGCGCCACCGCAGCGCAGGCGCTGCTCGGTGCGCACATCCGAATCGGGCGCGACCGCGGTCACCCGATCGATTCTGACCTGGCGGAGCTGGTGACGCTGACGACACACCCATCGGCAATCCTGCGGACCGAGGACGCGGATCGCGAGCAGGCGATGGCGATGTTCGTCGCCGATCTGACCGCCGTCGGCAAGTGGCTGAGCGAGCGGCACCATGGCTGAGCGCGAGGTAGTCGCGGTCACCGGCGCCTCGGGCGGCGTTGGCCGGGCGGTCGTTCGCGAGTTCGCCCGGCAGGGCGCGGCGGTGGGTTTGATCGCCCGCGGCCAGGCCGGGCTTGAGGCGGCGTCGCAGGAGGTCAAAGAGCTGGGCGGCACCCCCTACGTCCACGCCGCAGACGTGGCCGAGTTCGATCAGATGCAGGCCGCGGCCGCCGCCATCGAGGATCACCTGGGGCCGATCGACGTGTGGGTCAACAACGCGATGACCACCGTCTTTGCGTTCATCGACGACATCGAGCCGGACGAGTTCGAGCGGGCCACGCGGGTCACCTATCTCGGCGCGGTATGGGGAACCAAGGTCGCGCTTGAGCGGATGCTCCCTCGCGACCGCGGCACGATCGTCCAGGTCGGCTCGGCGCTGGCCTATCGCGGCATCCCGCTCCAGGCGCCCTACTGCGGCGCCAAGCACGCGATGAAGGGCATGTTCGAGTCGCTGCGCTGCGAGCTGCGCCATCGCGGGAGCAAGGTGCACGTGACGATGGTCCAGCTGCCGGGGATGAACACGCCCCAGTTCGACCACTGCCTGAGCAAGATGCCGCGCCACCCGATGCCGGTCCCCCCGATCTTCGAGCCCGAGGTCGCCGCCCGCGCAATTTATTGGGCCGCCCACCGCCGCCGACGTGAGCTGTACGTGGGGTTCCCCACCGTGTACACGATCATCGGTAACAAGCTCGCGCCGTGGCTGGCCGAGCGCTACCTGGCCCGCACCGCGGTCGATGGGCAGCAGACCGATGAGCGGTTCGACGGAACGGCGGCGGCGAACCTGTTCGCGCCGGTCGACTCCGACCACGACGAGGGCGCCCACGGCGGATTCGACGACCAGGCCCACACCCGCAGCCCCCAGGCCTGGCTCAGCCGCCACCGGCGCGCATCGGGACTCGCCGCGAGCGTCGCAGCCGGCGCGACCGCCGCACTCCTCGCTCGCCGCTCCGCTTGAGGTCGAGCCGCTCGGCCAGGCGCGACGCGAGCGCCATGATCGTCAGAGCGGGATTGGCCGAGCCCTGGGTCGGCATCACGCTGCCGTCGATGATCAACAGGTTCGGCACCTCCCAGCAGCGGTGGTCGGCGTCGACCACGCTGCACTCGGGGTCCGAGCCCATCCGGCAGCCGCCGACGAGGTGCGCGTAGCGATCGGTCACGAGCAGGTCCTGCGCGCCCGCCGCCTCGAAAATGTTGCGGAGCGTCTGCTTGGCATACGCGATGTTCTTGCGGTCGTTCTCGCACTGCGAGTAGTCCATTCGCGCCACCGGGATCCCGTGCTGGTCGGTGACACTGGATGCAACCGTGACTCGGTTCTCGGGTAGTGGCAGGAGCTCGGACAGGACTCCCAGCGTGTACCAGTGGTTGTAGTCGCGCATGTACTCGCGCAGCGCCTGGCCCCAGTGCCCGTGACCGAGCACGTTCTGCGCGTGCTCGATCGGCAGCGGACCGACGGTCTGGATCGAGAACCCGCGCGCGAAGCCGCGTCGCTCGTCGGTCTCGTAGAACTGCTCAGACGAGATCTCCGGCGGCGGGGCCTTGTACATGCGCATCTCGTCCAGGAAGCGCCCGGCGACGTGCGGGGCGCCCTGGACCATCACGTACCGGCCCACCTGGTCGTTGTCGTTGGCCAGTCCGCGCGGGTAGCGAGCGCTCGTCGAGTTGAGTAACAGGCGCGGAGTCTCGATCGAGTAACCCGCCACGGCAACGGCGTCGGCCCGCTGGAAGCGCTCGTGGCCGTCTTCTCTGAAGTAGCGAACGCCGGTGACGCGGCCGCTCGCGTCGTCGACCTCCACCCGGGAGACCATGCAGTTCGCGCGGATCTCCGCACCGTGCTCGATCGCGTCCGGGATATGCGTGACGAGCGGTGAGGCCTTGGCGTTCACCTTGCAGCCCTGGAGGCAGAAGCCGCGGTAGATGCAGTGCGGCCGGTTGCCGAACGAGCCGTTGGTGATCCCGACTGGGCCGACGCGCATCTCGATGCCGAGCTTGCGGGCAGCGCCGCGCGCGGCGTCCGCGCCGCCGGCGATCGGGTGGGGGGTGTGCGGATACCGGTGCGGATCCCCCCACGGCCAGTACTCCCCGGACACCGGCAGCTCGAGCTCCAAGCGTTCGTAGTGAGGCTTCAGGTCCTCATAGGAGATCGGCCAGTCCTCCCCCACCCCGTCGCGCGTATGCACCTCGAAGTCGGAGGGGTGAAAGCGTGGGCAGTAGCCGGCGTAGTGGACCATCGACCCCCCCACGCCCCGGCCCGAGTTGTTCTTGCCGAGCTCGACCGGGTCTGAGCCGCCGATGATCCGTTCCTCGGTCCAATACAGCCCGTGCGAGCCCGCCTCGTCGGACACCCAGTCTTCGTCGGGATCCCAGAACGGCCCGACGTCGAACACCACCACGTTCCAGCCCCGGCGGGCCAGGCGCTGCGCGAGCGTGCCGCCGCCCGCGCCGGCTCCGACGATCACCAGGTCAACCGGATAGGAGTCGTCGTAGCGCGCCATCCGCTCCTGGGGCACGGCGCGGCGATGGACGTCGAGTAGAAAGGCGGAGTCGTTCTCGGGAGGACGCACCGCGCCTCGCAAGAGCGTGCGCAGCTCGTGGCGCAGGCTCACGGGCGGGCGGGCTCCTGGTCCCCGCGCTGCTCGGTGTCCTTCACGGAGTCGACCTCGAATGCTGGGGCGGGTTCCCAATTTTCGCGTTGACCGACACCCATGCGTGCGTAGCCGCGCGGATAGGCTGGCCCGCCGAAACCGATCTCGTTCCAGGCCCAGGGGTGCGAGTAGAACGCGCTCAGCGCGCCGCGCGTGACCACCTTCCAGGCCCGGCTGGCCGGCAGCTCATCCCACACCCGACCATGCAGCTCGCCCTTGGCGAAGGCCTCCAAGACCCGCTCCTGGATTTCTCGCGCCGCGCCGGCGAATTCGATCGAGCCGTGCTGCACGGCGGCGGCATCGAGGCCCGCGGCCACGCGGCGCCAGGTCTCCGGGTCGTCCGGCATGTCCGCGTAGCGAAAGCCGTCGAGCTCGCCGGCGAAAAGCTTCGCGTCGATCATGTTCAGCACCGGGATCTTCGGCTCGCGGTCCTGGGCCAGGAGCAGATCGAGGAAGGCGCCGAGCGCGGCTGCCTCCTCACGAGTGAAGAAGCGGATCTCCGGGACGCTCTCGATCCGCCCGAGCACCACCCGGCGCGTCGCCTCGTCCCAGTGCTCAACCTCGTCGAGCACGTTGTAGTCCGGGTAGCGGCCGTGCATCTGCGGGGTCACGCCATTTCGCTGGCGCGGGAGATCGTCGGGTGCCATCAGCGCTCGCGGCCGAACGCGGCAGCTGCTACGCCGAGCCCGCCGACAAGCGCGAGCGAACCGGGCGCGAGCAGCGGCGGGCCCATCACGACGTTGAACAGCGGCTCGTCGAAGCCACCCGGCTTGCGCGCCACGCCGCGCACGTGGGTGGCCACGCCGATCACGCCGTCCAGGCAGTACAGCGCGGACAGCGCCGGAAGCCACGTCCGGGCCGCCCGCTCCGAGCAAAAGCCGGCCACGCCAGCCGCGGTGAGGGCCGGTGACAGCGCCACCGGCGTCCACATCCACTTGTCGCCGAACGACCCGCGGAAGTGCTCGAAGTAGATCTCGAGTCCCAGCGGCAGCGCGCTGAACGCAGTGGCGGCGGCGAGCGTGCGCTGCATTCGCCCACTGCGGACGTTCTCCCACCAGCGACTAAGCCGCATGACGCTCCGCATCCTGGCGCTTCAGCTCGAGCCCGTTGCCGGGCCGGTCGAGGTCCGGCATGAGGTCACCGTTGCGCGGATCGATCACCCCGTCGAAGAGCATGTGCTCAATCCGCACGTGGTCGTGGAAATACTCGAGGTGGATGAACTGCTCGATCGCGCTCGCCGGGTGCAGGTGGATCGCCGGGCCACAGTGCAGCGACAGCGGCAGGTTGTGCGCGCGGCAGAGTGCGCCGACGCGCAGCAACTCCGTGATTCCGCCGCACCGGGTCACGTCGGCCTGGAGCACGTCAACCGCGCCCGCTTCGATCATGCGGCGGAAGTAGAGCGCGTCGTCCCCATACTCCCCGGCGGCTATCTGCACCCCCGCCGGGGCCCGGTCCCGCAGCAGCCGCAGTCCTTCGAGGTCCTCCGAGGAGACGGGCTCCTCAAACCAGCTCACCTGCGCGTCATCCGCGAATCGCTCGGCTAGGTCGAGCGCTTGCTTGCGTGCGTAGGCGCCGTTGGCGTCGACGAACAGCCGAGTGTTCGGGCCGATCGCGGTCCGCGCGACCTTGACCCGCTCGGGATCGCGGTCGGGCTCCGAGCCCACCTTCATCTTGACTCGGGGTATCCCCTGCTCGACCCAGCCGGCCAGCTGCTCGGCCAGGCGCTCGTCCGAGTAGGCGGTGAACCCGCCCGATCCGTAGACGGGCACCCGCTCGTGCGCCATCCCCAGCAGCTTGCACAGCGGCACGCCGAGCACGCGCGCCTTGAGGTCCCACAGCGCTGTGTCGACCGCCGCGATCGCCATCGACGTGATCCCGGGCCGACCCAGGTTGCGCGTCTCCTCGACCATCTTCTCCCACACGGCCTGGGGCGACATCGCATCGCAGCCGCCGACGATCCCGGCCAGCTTCGAATCGACCAGCTTGGCCGTTGAAACGTCGGCATAGGTGTAACCGAGGCCAACCTCGCCGCCACCGTGGGCATGCACGACGACGATCGTGGTCGAGTCCCAGGCCAGTGTTCCGTCGGCCTCCGGCTGATCGGTCGGGATCGCGAACGCCCCGACCTCTAGCTCCTCGACCGGCGCCTCTGTGCGAACCGCCGTGCTCATCGGCCCGGGAGGAATTCCTGGATCTTCTGGGAGAAGGACTGCTTGACGATTCGCCCCGCGTCCGGGTCGCCCGACAGGAGCGCGGAGGTGAGCGCCTTGGCCTGATCGATCGTGATGTGCGGCGGCAGCGGCGGCACCTCCGGATCGGTCACCGCCTCGTACACGACCGGACGGTCGGCGTTCAGCGCCTCATCCCAGGCCGGTCCGACCTGATCGGGCGTCTCGACCCGGATTCCCCTGAGGCCGACGAGCTCGGCGTACCGCGCGTACGGGAAATCCGGGAGGTCCTGCGAGCCCTCGAACTTGGGATTACCCTCCATCGCCCGCTGCTCCCAGGTGACCTGGTTCAGGTCGCGGTTGTTGAGCACCATGATGACCAGCCGCTGGTCGGCCCACAGATGGCGGTACTTGGCGATCGTGATCAGCTCGTTGATGCCGTTCATCTGCATCGCCCCGTCGCCCACCATCGCCACTACGGGGCGGCTCGGGTACGCGAACTTGGCGGCGATCGCGTACGGCACGCCCGGCCCCATCGTGGCCAGCGTCCCGGACAGCGATCCCATCATGCCCTTGCGCAGCTTGATGTCGCGGGCGTACCAGTTCGCGGAGGAACCCGAGTCGGAGCTGAGGATCGCTTCGTCCGGGAGGCGCTTGGACAGCTCGTGGAAGACCAGCTGCGGGTTGATCGGGTCGGCCGGCAGCTGCGCGCGGTGCTCGATCAGGTTCCACCACTCCGCGACCTCGCCCTCGATCTTCTCCCGCCAGCCGCGATCCTCCTTGCGCTCCAGGCGCGGCATCAACGCCCGCAGCGTCTCGGCGCTGTCGCCGACCAGGTTGACCTCCATCGGATAGCGAATCCCGAGCATCTTGCCGTCGATGTCGATCTGCACCCCGCGGGCCTGGGTGGGCGGGGTCGGGTCCGGTAGGAACTCCGAGTAGGGGAAGCTCGACCCGACCATCAGGAGCGTGTCGCACTCCTGCATGAGCGTCCAGCTCGGCTTGGTCCCGAGCAGGCCGATCGACCCGGTCACGAACGGGAGATCGTCCGGGAGGACGGCCTTGCCCAGCAGGGCCTTGGCCACTCCGGCGCCGAGCACCTCGGCGGTCTGCGCCACCTCATCGGAGGCGTGCAGGGCGCCCTGGCCGACGAGCATCGCGACCTTGCTGCCCGCATTCAGCGCCGCCGCGGCGCGGTCGAGGTCGGCGTCGGCGGGCAGCACCCGCGGCCGCTGGTAGCCGGGGCCGGAATGGACCGTGCCGTGCTTGTTCGGCGGCTCCGGGACGGCGTCAGCGTCCTGGAGGTCGTTCGGGATGATCAGCGCGGTCACGGTGCGCTCGGCCAGCGCGATGCGGCAAGCGCGATCGATCAGATGGCGGATCTGGGCCGCCACCATCGCCACCTCGACGTACTCGTGGGCGACGTCCTTGAACAGACTCTGGAGGTCGATCTCCTGCTGGTAGTTGCCGCCCATGCCGGCGCGGGCCTGCTGGCCGACGATCGCCAGCACGGGCTGGTGGTCGAGCTTGGCGTCGTAGAGCCCGTTGAGCAGATGCACGGCGCCAGGGCCCGAGGTGGCCATGCAGACGCCGAGCTCGCCGGTGAACTTCGCGTGGGCGCAGGCCATGAACGCGGCCATCTCCTCGTGGCGCACCTGGATGAACTCCGGGCGGCTGTTCGCGTTGCCGTTAGTCGAGCGCTCGAACGCGCCGAGGATCCCGTTGATCCCGTCGCCCGGATAGCCGTAGATGCGCTTGATGCCCCACGTGGTGAGGCGTTCCAGTAGGTAGTCGCCAACCGTTGCACTCATGCGCTCTCGTTCCTTTCCTCGTCTGCCCGCTCTCCTTGCCGCTACCCGGTTGCCGACGCGGATAACTGGGGCCGTCAACCTGCCTACACGCGGTCCTGCGCCTCGCCGAGGGCCACGGCCGCGTCGATGTGGGCCAGGTGCGTGAGCCCCTGGGGAAAGTTGCCGAGCAGTTCGCCCGACCGCGGGCCGATCTCCTCCGAGAACAGGCCGAGGTCGTTGGCGCGGGCCACGGCCTGGTCGAAGACCGCCCGCGCCTCCCCCAGGTCCCCGGCGCGGGCCAGGCACTCGGCCAGCCAGAACGAGCAGGGCAGGAACGCCCCCTCGTCGCCCTCCAGGCCGTCGTCGCGGCGGTAGCGGTAGATGAGTCCGTCGCCGGCGTCGAGCTCCTCGCGCACCGCCGACACCGTGCGCTGCATGCGCTCGTCATCCCAGGCTACGTACTCGACCGTCGGAAGCAGAAGCAGGGCCGCGTCGAGCTCGCTGCGTCCGAACGCCTGCACGTACACCCCGCGCTTGCGGTCGTAGCCGCGCCGCTCGATCGTGTCGCGCAGCTCGTCGCGGGCCTGTTTCCAGCGCCGTACCGGGGCGCGCCGCATGCACTCGTCGGCCAGACGGATCCCGCGGTCGAGCGCCGACCAGCACAGGACCTTCGAGTGGACGAAGTGCTCGGGGTCCCCGGCCCATTCCCATATTCCCTTGTCCGGTTGGGACCACTGCTCGGCCGCGTGGTCGATGAGCGAGACCAGGAAGCGCCAGTCGTCGTCGCTCGGCGAATGGCCGCGCCGGTGCCAGCGCCAGGTCAGATTGACGAGCTCACCGTAGGCGTCGAGCTGCGTCTGCGCAGCGGCGTCGTTGCCGAGGCGGACCGGGACGGACTGGCGGTATCCCTCGAGCCCTTCCACCACGTCGCCGCGCAGCCGCCGCTCCCCGCCCACTCCGTAGACGACCTGGAGGTCTCCCGCATGGCCAGCCGCCGAGCGCATGATGAATGCGCGGAACGCGTCGGCCTCCTCGACAGCGCCCAGCTCGGCCAGCGCCCGCGAGCTGAAGCTCGAGTCGCGCACCCAAGCGAACCGGTAGTCCCAGTTCCGCGGGCCTCCGACGGCCTCGGGAAGCGACGTCGTCGGCGCCGCTGCCACGGCCCCGGTCGGCGCGTAGGTGAGGGCCTTGAGCACGATCCCCGAGCGGCGCGCCGCTGGCTCGTCGCGAGTACCGAGCCGAAGGGAGGACGCCCACTCCCGCCACCACCCGACCGTGTCGTCCAGAAGCTGGTCGAGGTGCCGCGGGTCGGGCTCCTGGGGCGGCCCGGCGTCGATGTGCTCGGGGGCGCAGTAGGTCAAGGCGAGGCGCACTCGATCCCCCGGCCCGACCCTAAAGCGAGCGCTCAGCTCGTGGCGAGGATCCTCCTCGAGCTCCTGATCGAAGTAGACGAGCAGCGCATCGTTGCCGCCGATCGTTGAGTGCAGGCGATGCCCGTGCCGGCGGATCCAGGGCCGGACCTGGCCGTAGTCGAACCGCGGCGCTACCTGGACCGCGAGCTCGACCGAACCGCGCACGCCCTCGACCACCCGAAGGATCCGCCGCGCCTCGGTCTGTTGCGGGGTGCCGTCAATCGCGAAGCAGTCGAGGAGCCTGGCCTCGCCGGTCGGGCCGAGCAGCGTCGTCTCGAGCACCAGCGTGTCTTCCAAATAGGTGCGTACGTAGTCCCAGGTGTCACCGCCGGACGGTTGAATCGAGCAGTGGCCGCCGTGCCGGCGGTCGAGCAGGCGGCCGAAGGCGCTGCCGGAATCGAACCGCGGCAGGCAGCACCATTCGATCGAGCCCTCGCGCGAGACGAGCGCCGCACTATGGCAGTCGCCGATCAGCGCGTAATCGCCGATCGGTGGGTATGTGTCCTCGCTCACCGTTGGCAACTACCCGGAATTGCCCGTCGTTTGCCGGGCGGGCACGCGGGTAGCGATCAACCAAGGGCCGGGGCACATACCGACTGACGAAACGAGAGGAGTCAGGACATGGGTCTTACAGACAAGGTCTCTGGCAAGCTCAAGCAGGCGGCCGGCGATATCGCCGGCGATACCTCGCTTCATCGCGAGGGCAAGCAGGAGGAGCGCAAGGGCGAGGCCAAGGACGAGCTGGCCCGCGACCAGGAGCGCGCCGACCGCAAGGCCGAAGAGGTCGCGAACCTGGAGAGGAAGACGGCTTAGGGCGGACCCCCGCCTGCCTCTTCTAGCCGTCCGGCGCCCGCGCGGAATCCGCCGCGCGGGCGTCGCTATTGTGGCGTTGCGTTATGCGCCGCCACTCGCGACCCCGACGATCCCACCCCGGCGGGGAGGTGTCTCGGGCGGCGTGGATGCGGCTGTTCGCGTGCACGGGCGCGGCAGCACTGCTGCAGCTCGACGGGACGCTGATCACGGTGGCATTGCCGTCCGTGGCGCACGGGCTGGGGGTGTCGAGCGCGACGACGGCGATCGTGCTGAGCGCCTACTTCGGCGCCTACGCAATCGTGTTGCTACCCGCAGGAGCGCTGGTCGACCGGTTCGGGGCACGCCGGCTGGCGCTCGTTGGTCTCGCGGTGTTTGCGGTAGGGGCCGGCGCCGGCGCGCTGACGTCGAGCATCGGCGCGCTGATCGCCACACGGGTCATCCAGGGCGCGGGCGCCGGACTGGTCAGCCCCGCCGCGCTCGCCGGTGCAGTCAGCGGCTTCCCCCCCGAGCGGCGCGGCAGCGCGCTGGGGATCTGGGGCGCGAGCGCCGGCGTCTCGAATTTGATCGGGCCACTGCTCGGTGGCCTGTTGACGGTTTCTTTGGGCTGGCGCGCGGCGTGGTGGGCGCTCGTCCCGCTGACGCTGATTGCCGCGGCGGCGGTGGCGCGCGAGGTGCCCGCGACGCTCCACGCCGGCGAGGCCCCGGACAAGCCCCAGTCTCCGGCACTCAACCGCGTGGTGATGGCGGCCACGCTCATCGCGGCGCTCACGTTCGCGGTCATGATCGGCTGCTTCTACCTCGCCTCGCAGTATCTCCAGCGAGCCGCGGGCTACTCGGCGCTGGGCGCCTCGGCCGCACTCGTGATCGTCGCGCTGCTCGTCGGGGCGGCCGCGCCGCTGACCGGTCGGCTCGTCGATGAGCACGGCGAGCGACTGCCCGCGATGCTCGGCTTCGTTCTCGCCGCGGGGGGTCTGGCACTCCTGGCCATCCCCGGCATGCCACTCGACGACCCGGTCACGATCCTCCCGCTGGTGCCGGTCGGACTGGGCCTCGGCATGCTTTTCGTGCCCACCTCGCGCGCGGCGCTCAACGCGACGCCGCTCTCCTTACACGGACGGACGTCGGCCATCCTGTCGGTCGGACGGTTGCTCGGCGCCGGAATCGGCGCGGGCCTCGGCGGGGCCGCGCTCGCGGGCGGCATCGAGGCGTCAACCGTCCACGGCGCAATGCTGATCGGCTGCATCCTGTGTCTCGTGGTCGGGCTCCCGGCCTCCACCCGGCTGGGGGCGCCCCGCCGCGGCGTCGCCGGCGACGCCCGCGCCACCAGCTGACGCATCTTCACGCGGCGCGCCAGGGCGTGCGGGCGGCCGTGGGGACGGGGCGGGGGGCGGGCGGGATCCGTTTCCCCATCGGCCGCACCGGGAAGCACTCCGGCATGCTTTCGGGACGGCCGGGGATCCTTAACCTGCGCCTGAACAGCCGGCCGGACACCGCCGGCCTCGTGCGGGCCGCACTTGGTGTCCTGGGCAAGCCTTTCCTCCTGCGCCCGGAACTGGTGGACGACCTCAAGACGGCCGTCAGCGAGGCGTGCAACAACGCTGTGGACCACGCCTACCGCGGCCAGAGCGGCGCGATCGCGGTGCGGCTCGAGGTCATGCTCGAGAGCGTCGAGGTGAGCGTCCGCGACTGGGGCGGCGGGTTCCAGCAGCTCGCTCCGACCGGCGACCACCTGCGAGTCGGCCTCCCTCTGATCAACGCGCTCGCCGACCGGGCCGAGTTCCTGACCGCCCCCGGCAGTGGGACCGAGGTGCGCATGAGCTTCGACATCCGCCACGACTCGCGCCGCGATGATCTGCTCGCGCAGCTGGAGGAGAGCGAGGACCTCGAGGCGTGGACGCCGTGGCGGCGTGGCCTCTCGGGTGATGTGGTCGTGACGCTGCTCCCGGCCCAGCTACTGGGCGACGTGCTCGAGCCACTTACCAGCGCGCTGACCGCGCGCTCCCGCTTCTCACTCGAGCGGTTCTCCGACGTCTTCTTGCTCACGCGGATGATCGCCGAGCACGTCCTCTCGACGGCCTCCAGTGGCCGCGTCAGTTTCGCCCTGACCGCGAGCGGACAGCAGCTCGAGCTGACCATTGGCCCGCTGCGCGCGGGCGCCGCTCAGGAGCTTCGGGCACAGGTCGGGGGACTGGCCGACGAGCTGACCTCCGAGCGGCTCGACGGATCGGAGCTCGTGCGGATCATGGTGCGCGACGGGGACCGGATTCCACGCACCGTCAGCGGCTGAGGCGCGCGCCTCGGAGCCGTTCCGAGATTCGGCTCGGGTTCACGGGCGACGCGAGGACTTTGATCACCACCGAGGGGTGGTGCTGGTCGGCCACCGTGTCGAGCTGGCGCTCGGTCGTAAAGGTCAGGTAGAGCAGGAGCGCGGCCACGCACACCAAGAACACCGCGTACGAGCCCTGAAGCGGATTGCGATCCTGCCGCCGGACCGGCGCCCGGTCGAGCGGGCGGCGCGGGCAGATCACGACCGCCGCGAACGCTACGAGCACGATCAGCGTGAAGGCGCCGATCGCGATGGGGACGCAGATCGAGAACAGGCGGTCATATTCGGCCCAGGCGTCGATCATGCCCTGGGCCGGACTCCATAGGTGCACCGCTCGAACTTCTACCCAGCCGCGGCCCTGCTAACCGGCCTGCTCGTCCCGTTGTCGGTCCGCGCACAGACGCGGGGCTCAGCGCCGAGCTCTGACCGCCAGCCCCTCGGACACCGACCGGCGGATCTGCTCGACCGGCGCGCGCGCCTCACCGCGCTCGAGCGGCTTGACCCACAGCTCGTCGACCAGGATCGTGAGCGTGGCCAGGACCGGTACGGCAACGAGCAGCCCGATGAATCCGAACAGCTGCTCGACCGCCAACACCCCGATCGCGACGACCGCCGGATGGAGCTTGACCGTCCGGGCCACCACCAGCGGCTGGATCAGATTGCTCTCGACCTGGTGGGCGACGACGTAGACGATGGCCACCAGCACCGCTTCCTGGGTCGAGACGGTGAGCGCGAAGAGGATCGGCGGGATCGAGCTGGCCAGCGCGCCGAAGTAGGGCACGATCATCGCGAACGCGGTAAACACCGCGAAGAACGCGGCGAATTGCAGCCCCACGAGCTCCAATCCCGCATAGGTGAGTACGCCGAGCACGAGCATGCCCACGACCAGGCCGCGTAGCCAGGCCAGATAGGCGATCCGCAGCCGACCGAGGATGTGCACCACGTGCGGGCGGCGCTGGGGCGGAAAGACCCGGATCATCCCGTTCACAAGCGGATCGGGGTGAATCGCGGTGTAGAGCGCAGTCAGGAGGACCACGATGATCGCCCCCACGACCGCGGCGATGCTCGCGCCAACCGAGGCGACGGGTCCGAGCAGCTTGGACGGGTCGCGTGTGTAGCCCGTGACGAAATGCTGGACCTGCGCGGTGATGTGAGCCGGCGAGGATCCCGTCAAGCGCCCGAGCCGGCGGCTCAGGGAGTCGCCGATGGCGGGCAGCGACGCCGCGAAGTGGTTGACCTCGCGGGTGAACACCGGAACCACGAGCGCCACGAGACCACCGAGCACCGCGAGGCCTAGCAGGAGGCCAACGGCCGCCCCAATCGCGCGGGGAACGTGCCAGCGCTGCAGGAAATCCGCGAACGCCGACAAAGGCGCGGCGATGATCACCACGATCAGCACCCCGAGGACGAGGCTGATCAGGTCGCGGAAGATCATCGCGGCGATGACCAGGCCGAACGCGAGCAGGACAGCCTTGTAGATGACGCCGGGGTTGATCTTCGAATCCGCCATGCTGATCCAAGGCTGCCCGTAAATTGCCCGGCGCACGCGCTCGCGGGCTCAGTGAGTCATCACGCGATGCGGGCGGCGAGTTTGCCGGCCAGGTCGCCCCGTCGGACAACCACGACGTCGTTCAGGCCGAGCCAGCCCGCGACGAGGCGCAGCTCGTCGGCGAGCTCGCCCGCAACGTAGGAGCCGTCAACCCCAGCCTCCGCGTACGCGCCCTGGACGAGCAGGGCGCCCCGGCCGCGGTCGGACTTGAGATCGACACGCGCCACCAGGCGATCCCCGAGCAGGAACGGCAGCACGTAGTAGCCGTGGACCCGCTGGGGCGCCGGGGTGTAGATCCCGATGCGATAGCGGAAGCCGAACAGCCGCTCAGTGCGCTGGCGAAACCAGATCAGGGAATCGAAGGGCGAGAGCAGCGCCCGGGCATGGAGCCTGCGCGGCTGACGTGCCGCGGGCCACAGGTAGGCCGGCGCGGCCCAACCCTCGACCTCGACCGGGAGCAGCTCGCCGGCGGCCGCGAGCTCCCCGACGCGCGCCTTGGAGTCACCCCGCGGCAGGCGGAAGTAGTCGCCGAGGTCGGGCTCGGTGGCCACGCCGAGGGCTCCGGCGGCGATACGCAAGAGCGCGCGCTGAGCCTCGTCCTGGCTCTGCGTCGGCTGATCGAGAATCTCGGGCGGCAGCACGCGCTCGATCGTGTCGTACAGGCGCTCGAAGTTGACGCGGCGCGCGGCCCCGATTCGCCCGGTGAAGAACAGGTGCTCGAGCGCGACCTTGCCCTCGTGCCAGTTCCACATGTGGCCCGGCTGCGGCGGAGGGCGCACGGGGTGCGCGGGGGCCAAATCTCTCGCCCGGATTGGTCCCTCCCGTGCGACCAGCCCGAACGTCTCGGCCACGAGCTCGGGCTGCTCGCGCGCCACTCGGGAGATCGACCCCCACGCCTCGCGGTCGACGTCCGCCATCCGCCACCGGAACAGAGGATGGAGCTCGATCGGGATCAGTGACGCCTCATGGGCCCAGTACTCGACCAGCCGCCGGTCGAGACGACCGGTTCCGTGGCCGGCGATCCGGTCGAGCCGTGACTTGTCGTACGGCCCCAGACGCGAGAACACCGGCATGTAGTGCGATCGCTCGAACACGTTGACCGAGTCGAGCTGGAGCACACCGAGCTGGGCCACGAGTTTCGCGATCCGAGCAGCGCCCGGCGGCGTGGTGGGCCGGGGCCGAGCGAAGCCCTGCGCGGCCAGCGCGATCCGCCGGGCGCGGGCGAGGCTCAACTTGGGGGCGACTGGGGCGCGAACGCTGCTCATGCCTGGGAGGTAGGAGGGTAGGAGCGGTGGCGGCAGACTAGGGATTTGTCGGCGGCGCCTTGCGGCGGCGCCCCGGCCTGTCAGCCTTTGCTCGCGATGTCCCGCGCCCGGGCCACACCGACGGTGGTCACTCGACGCCGCGACCTCGTCGTCGAACGCGATCGGCGGCGCCCCTCAGGCCGGCTGCTCATCCAGGCCGGGATGGAGGCCTCCTACGTCGATCTCGCCGATCCGTCCCACCTCGAGTTCGACTACATGCGGTGGATGCGGATCGTGCTGCGGGCGACTCGCGCGCGGCGGGTGATCCACGTCGGCGGCGGCGCGTGCGCGCTGGCCCGAGCGCTCGCCGCGGAGGATTCGGATCCCGCCCACCCCGGTCGTCAGGAGGTGTGCGAAGTCGATCCCGAGGTGCTCGCCCTCGCCCGCGAGCATCTCGGCCTGCGGCGGACGCCTGGGCTGCGGGCGCGCGTGGCTGAAGGGCGCGCCTTCGTGGCCCGCCAAGCGGCGGCCTCCTGGGACGCGGTGGCGATCGACGCGTTCGTCGGCGCGACCGTGCCGCGCCGGCTCATCACGGTTCAGGCGCTCTCGAATGTGGCCCGAGTCGCCCCTTTGGCGCTCGTGAACGTGCTCGATGATCGGACCGCCAGGGAGGTCTACCTCGTCGCCGCCGGGCTGTCGGCGGCCTATACGCGTGTGTGGGCGCTGGGAGGCCGAGCCGGCAACACGATCGTGGTCGGGTCGGCCCGGCGGCTCGACCTCGATCGGATCGCGGCGCAAGCCGCCGCCGATCCCTCTCCCGCGCGGCTCACGACCCCAGATCGGCTGGCCGTCCTCCTCGCCGGGACTTCGGCACTGCGCGACGAGGACGTCGCGGAGGGCTGAACCAGAAACTAAAAGTGCCGGGCCGGACGCTCGCGCGCCGTCCGGAACAGCTCGGCCGTCTCCGGATCCATGTAGTAGTCGGTGCCTCCGTCGGCGCGGCCCTCGGTCGCGATCGGCATGACGCGGTTCAGGTGGCGCGAGTATCGGCCTGGCCACGCGAGGATGCCGGCGACGCCGTGGGCGCCCTTGTCTAGGTCGAGCTGCTTGGCCAACTGCTCGCCACCGACTCGCGTGCCGGGACTGCCCGCCAGAAGATCGAACAGCTCGCGCGCCGGAGGCGCGAGCTTGCGGTAAAGCCAGGCCGCCTGGTCGGCGTCATCCGCCGACCAGGCGTGGACATCGTGGTGTCGGCGCGAGCCTCGCGGGCCACGGCGGCCACGCCCCCCGAAGGGAGGTGGCGTTCCAGGCTCGGACGCCAGAAACGTGGCGAACCAGGCGTAGAACTCAGGCACCCGCTCCTCGGGGACGGCCACCGTGACCTGCTTGTCGGCCATTAGATCTCGGTCGTCTCGGCGGTCGCCTCGGGCTGCTCGGCACGCTCGTGACGGTGCCCGCAACCGCGACCGTGATGCCCGTGACCATGTCCGTGTCCGTGTCGTCCGTGGCGCCCACGGCGGCGGGCACCCGGCCCGGCCAGGAAACGCGCGAAGAACGCATGGAACTCGGCCACCCGGTCTTCCGGGACGTCAACCGTGACCTGCGTTGACTGCGGATTGGGAGTGATATTGGACTCCATTTCGCTACTCCTTTTTTGCTTACGAATGCAAGCATAGCAGAAGTAAATACTTAAGTAAAGCCCAAGCCGCCGGAGGACACGCGGCCCGCTCGGCGTCCATGCCTCGCAAGCGGGCCGGGCCGCGCCAAATCCGACGGACGCCGAGCGCGGCGAGGCCCCTCACGCCGGGTTACGCGGCGACGTTCTGGCGGTGCTTGCCCTCGGCGAACTCCTCAATGATCTTGGCGTTGAATGCCGGCAGATCGTCGGGCTTGCGGCTCGTGACGAGTCCGTTGTCGACCACGACCTCCTGGTCCACCCACTCGGCGCCGGCATTGCGCAGGTCGGTCTGGAGACTCGGCCACGAGGTGACCTTCCGGCCTTTCGCGACCCCGGTCTCGACCAGCATCCACGGTCCGTGGCAGATGACGCCGACCGGCTTGTCCTGGTCGAAGAAATCGCGGACGAACCTGACCGCGTCCTCGTTGGCGCGCAGCTGGTCGGGGTTGGCGACACCGCCCGGTAGGACCAGGGCGTCGTAGTCGGACGCATTGGCCGCCGAGACGGCCTTGTCGACCTTGATCTTGTCGCCCTTGTCGAAGTGCTGCCACATCTCGACCTCGCCCGACTGGAGCGAGACGATGTCGACGTCGGCGCCCGCCTTGCGGACCGCGTCGAGCGGCTCGGTCACCTCGACCTGCTCGGCGCCGTCCGTGAACAGGAACGCCACGTACTTGCCCTTGAGCTCGTTAGCCATGGCTACGGCTCCTTTCGTGCTCGTTGTAGGTATTCACTTCGTGAGTACCCGACGCCACGTGCGCCAAAAGTGCTTACGTCGAGATCAGCGTGGGGGTCCCGAGCGGTATGTGATCGAGCAGCCATTGTCCCTCGGCCAGCGTCACGCGGACGCAGCCGTGACTGGCTGCCTCGCCGATGCTCGCGACCTCGGGCGTCGAATGGATCGCGATCCGGGTGCCTCCGGTCCATCCCTGAATCGCGTGCGGCGAGTGCGCCGACAGGGCGAGGATGCAGCAGCCGTATGGCCCCTCGGGATCACCAGTGAGCAGCCGGTCGGTGACGGCGAAGCGGCCGGTTGGCGTAGGCGCACCGGACGCCCCGACCGCCACGGTGAAGCGCGCGACGACCTTGCCGCCGTCGAGCACGGTTAGCCGGCGCGATCGGGTCGAGACCTCGATCTCCCACGGCACGCGGCCGAGGGACGCCGATGACTGGGCGATCCAGGCCACTCGGTTGTTGCCGGCCTCGGAGCTCATGACGCCTAGCCACCCGAGCGTGTGCTCGACCACCCAGAACGCGGCCGGAGAGCCGAACCGCGTCTTGGTTCCGAGCCGCGCGAGGATCCGGCCTCCGGGCGTGGCGCGCAACGCCGTTCGATGCAGCAGGAGCGCGACGAGCGACCCCGATCCGCCCGGAATCGCGGGCTGGGTGCGGGCCGCCGAGGTCGCCGTGGCCGGTGACGGTGCCTGGTTCAGCTGCAGGGTCTGGGGTGAGGAATGGGTCTGGGCGCCAGAACTCGTGCCGATCACGATCCCGATCGCGACCGGGATGACCGCGATCAGCGCCACCAGACCGGCCAGGAGGACGCGCCTATGCCCCGGTGGCCGCGATTGCGGTCCGTCGCCAGCCATGCGAGCAACGGTATCGCACCGTTTCCCGGATCGTTTCAGGTCGGACGCGGTCTTCGTACCGGCCGTCGCGGAGCGGCAAATTCGACCGTTCCAGCGTCAGCGTGCCGCTGGCGGCAGGATCTTGCCCCGTGGCGAGGCAAAATCCTGCACTGGGACGATCGTCGTCCGCTAGTGCTGGAAATTGCCCCGCGAGGGCAGAGGGGCGGGATTAGCCGCCGGCGACCGCCGGCAGGATGGTCACCTCGTCGCCGTCGGAAACGGGCGTCTCGAGGCCGTCCAGGAAGCGAATGTCTTCGCTGCCGACGTACACGTTGACGAACCGCCGCAGGCCGCCGTCCTCGGCGATGCGACTTCGGAGTTCGGCGAAGCGCTCGTACAGCGCGTCGAGCACCTCGCCGACCGTGGAGCCGTCGACGCTCGCGGTCGCCTCGCCGTCGGTGGCGGCGCGGAGCTGGGTTGGGATCTTGACCGTGACTGCCATTGAGCGCTCAGTCATATCACGCCGCCGCGACGACACGTTCGGCGGCCTGCTCGAAGGCGTCGACGGTCGCCTCGATCTCCCACTTCTCGAACATCCCGCGGACCACGTCGAGTGTCTTCAGGCCCTCGCCGGTGATGTAGGCGACCACGCGCTCGTCGGGATCGATGTCGCCGCGGGCCGCCAGCTTGGCCAGGACTGCCACGGTCACGCCACCTGCGGTCTCGGTGAAGATTCCGGTCGTGCGTGCAAGCAGCTTGATCCCCTCGCGGATCTCGTCGTCGGTTACCGCGTCGATCGACCCTCCGGTCCGGCGGGCCAGCTCGAGTGCATAGGGACCGTCGGCCGGGTTCCCGATCGACAGCGATTTGGCGATCGTGTCCGGCTTGACCGGCCGGCAGAAGTCCTGGCCGGCCTCGAAGGCGCTCGCGACCGGAGAGCAACCGGTGGCCTGGGCCCCGTTGAACGTGGGCAGGCGGCCGTCGAGCAGCCCGACCTCGATCCACTCCTCGAACCCGCGCGCGATCTTGGTGAACAGCGACCCCGACGCGATCGGCGCTACGACCCGGTCGGGCAGCTCCCATCCGAGCTGCTCGGCCGTCTCGAACGCGAGCGTCTTCGACCCCTGCGAGTAGTAGGGCCGCATGTTGATATTGACGAAGGCCCACTCGTGCTCGGCCGACAGCTCGGTGCATAGGCGGTTGACGTCGTCGTAGTTCCCCCGCACCGAGACCAGGTTGGTCCCGTAGACGCCGGTCGCGAGCACCTTCTGCTCCTCGAGGTCGTGCGGGATGAACACGTAGGACTCCAGGCCGGCCGCGGCGGCGTGGGCGGCCACGGCGTTGGCCAGGTTGCCGGTCGACGCGCACGCGACGGTCTCAAAGCCGAGCTCGCGGGCCCGGGCGAGCGCCACCGATACGACGCGGTCCTTGAATGAGTGTGTCGGGTTGGCGGCATCGTTCTTGATCCACACCTCGTGGAGCCCGAGCTCCGCGGCCAGCCGGTCGACCCGCAGCAGCGGCGTCCACCCGGCCGGCAGCACGCCCTGGGGCGGGGCCTGCACGGGCAGGAAGTCGCTGTAGCGCCACAGCGAGTGCGGACCCGCCTGGATCCGGCGGCGGAGCGCCGCGGGGTCGTCTTCCGACCGCGGGGCATACGAGACCTCGAGCGGCCCGAAGCAACGCTCGCACACGTAGCGAGCGTCGAGCGGATAGCTCGTCTTGCATTCCTTGCACAGCAGAGACTCTGGCGGCATATGAAAAAACCTCCGCCGGGGTCAGTGGTCCGGGTCGGAGGTTGGGGAGCCGCCCTATCCACATCTCCCAGGCTTGTCGTTGGAGCCTGATGGAATTGGCACCTTTCCCTTGCGGGAGGTTGCCGGGGTTTCGTAGGGCCAGTCCCTCCACCCCTCTTGATGCGTACAGCTATGTGAGGCGCAGTATATCCAGACGTTCGTCAGACTTCGAGCGGACTCGAGTCGCCCGATGTCCGGATCGACGAGTCGGCAGTCGGGTAACCACAGCAGGGTCCCGGTGTTGAAGATCGCCATGACCGCTACGTCCACTGATCCGCTCGAGCGTCTCGAGGCGACGCTTGCCCTGGGTCGCAGCGCGCCGAATCGGCGCATGCTGATCGTGGTCAACCCGTACGCGACGACCGTCTCGGACCGGCTCAAGAACCTCGTCGTCTACGCGCTGCGGGGCCGCTACGAGGTCGACGCGATCGACACCAACGGGCGCAACCACGCCACCGAGCTCGGGCGTGAGGCGGCCCGCGAGGGCTACGACGTAGTGGTGGCGTTCGGCGGCGACGGCACCGTCAACGAGGCGGCGAACGGTCTGGCCGGCTCGAAGACGCCGCTGTGTTGCCTCCCGGGTGGCCGTGCCAACGTGTACTGCCGGATGCTGGGCATCCCCACCGATGTCGTCGACGCCACCGAGCACCTGCTGCTGATGGCCGACGACTGGCACCCGCAGCGGGTGGACATCGGCCGGGTGGACGACCGCAAGTTCCTGTTCTCCGCCGGCGTCGGCCTCGACGCGAGCGTGGTCGAGCGCGTGGACGCACACCCTCGCCTGAAGGCGCGCTTCGGCGAGTGGTACTACACGTCGACCAGCGTGCAGACGTTCGCACGCAACTATCTGGTCCATCCGCCCCGGCTCGAGGCCGAACTAGCCGCGGAGACGGTCGCGGGCGTAACCGTGATCGTGCAGAACACGACGCCGTATACGTACTTCGGCGAGCGGCCCGTCGAGATGGCGGAGGGGGCCACGTTGCACAGCGGCGATCTCGCCGCCCTGGTGCTCGACCGCGCGCGCCCGGTCGACGTGGTCCCGATCATCGCCCGCTCGCTCTCGAGCCGGTTCATGGTCAGCCACCACCGCCACGTCCATCCGTTTTCGGGCGTGCGTGATATGCGGGTCCGGTCGCTCGATCAGCGGCCGCTCCCCCTCCAGGTCGACGGCGACTTCATCGGCGACGTCCACGAGGCCGCGTTCGGCGTGATGCCGGGCGGGCTCGCGGTGGTGTCCTAGGCCTTGCGCCGGCTCACGATCGGGCTCGGTGGTCTGGTCGCGATCGGCGCGGCCGCGCTGATCGCGGTTCCGGCGCTGGTCCAGGCCCACCCGCTCCCGGCAGCGCCGGGCTGCCCGATCTTCCCGGCCGACAACCCGTGGAACCAGCGGGTCGACAAGCTGCCGGTGGCCACGAACTCCGCTCAGCTGATCGCGAGCATCGGCCTGAGTGATCCCGTCCACCCGGACTTCGGCTCGGGGCTGTATGACGGCGAGCCAATCGGCATCCCCTATGCGGTCGTCTCGTCGAGCACGCCCAAAGTCCGGGTCCGGTTCCAGTACTCCTCGCAATCGGACAAGGGACCGTACCCGCTGCCGAAGGGTGTGCCGATCGAGGGCGGTTATGCCTCAAGCGGCGACCGGCACGTGATCGTGGTGAACCGCGATACGTGCACCGACTACGAGCTGTTCGCGGCCTACCCGCACGATGGCGGGCGCTACTGGACGGCCGGGTCCGGAGCGATCTTCAACCTGCGCTCCGACCACCTGCGTCCGGCTAGCTGGACGTCGGCCGATGCCGCCGGCCTCCCGATCCTACCCGGGCTGGCCCGGTACTCGGAGGTCGTGGCCGGGAGCATCGATCACGCGCTGCGGTTCACCGCGCCGTGCACGGCACCGCGCTACGTGTACCCGGCGCGGCATGAGGCCTCCACCTGTTCCGGCCCGAACCTTCCGCCGATGGGGCTCCGGGTCCGCCTGAAGGCGAGCGTCAACATCTCCGGGCTCCCGTACCAAGCCCGGGTGGTGGCCGAGGCGCTCAAGCGCTACGGGATGATCCTGGCCGACAACGGCTCCCCGTGGTTCATCTCGGGCGCGCCCGACCGAGGCTGGAACAACGACGCGCTGCACCTGCTCGACCGGCTCACGGGTCGAGACTTCGAGGTCGTGAACACGAGCTCGCTGCCCCACCCCGGGCTCTAAAAGCAGCGTCGCGGGGGGAGGAAACGAGCCGCTCGAGGCTCTTTGGAGGGTGGTCGATTCCCGTCCGAGGTCCCGTGCGCGCACGCCGCGCCGCGCAGCATTGACCGACGCCGATCTCGAGCTGTTGCGGTTCATGGCGCAACACCGGTTCGTGCTCGCCGATCACGCCGCGGCCCTGCTCGGGGTCGCGCCGATGACCGCGCAGCGCCGTCTGGACAAGCTCGCCGAGGGTGGCTACGCCAGGCGCGCCGCGGTGTTCAGGGGCCGGGCACCGATGCACCTGATCACTGCGGCCGGGCTCCGGGCGCTCGGCAGCACGCTGCCCACGCCGAGACTCGATCTGCACAGCTACGAGCACGACATCGGTTTGGCGTGGCTGTGGCTCGCCGCCCGGCGGGGGACGTTCGGCCCGCTGAGCGAGATCCTGGCCGAGCGGGCGCTTCGCTCGCGCGATGGCGTTGCCGATCGTGAGTCGCACGCGAGTGAGTCGCAAGACGGTGAGTCGCGCGCCAGCGAGACGCTGGGAGTACGGCTCGGCGGTACGGGACCGCGCGGTCGAGAGCGGTTGCACTACCCGGACCTGTTGCTGCGGACCGCCGATGGTCGGTGGGTCGCTCTCGAGCTCGAGCTCTCGACCAAGGGCCGCACGAGGCTCGAATCGATCCTTGCGGGGTACGGGTCGGACCCCGGGATCGCCGGTGTCGTGTACCTCGTCCAGAGCCAGACCGTGGCACGGAGCGTGGAGCGCGCGGCGCGCAAGGTCGGGGTGTCGGACCTCGTCCATCTGCAGCGTGTCCGCCCGAAGGTGGCACGGCCGGCGGCCTCGAGACCACTTGCGCTCGAGCGGGCTTCCGGGGTGACTCGGTGAGACCGCCGGAACCCGGCAGCCCACTGCGGCGCCGGCTGACGCTCGCGGCGTTCATATTGCTGCTCGTGGTGCCGGCGCCGGTGGCGATCATGCTGTCGGGAGCGGTGCTCGCCGTCGCGGCGGCCCGCTTCGCCCGGCTCGCGACCCGCATCGTGGCCGCGCGGTTGAGGAGGCCGGGGCGCCGGCCGGAGGAGGTCGTGCTCGGCGTCGACAACAGGGGCAGGCTCGTGCGCCTGGGCGACGACGAACTGTCGGCGCATGGGCTGATCGTCGGCGCCAGCGGCGCCGGCAAGACGACGACGCTGCTCACGATCCTCACCGACCAGGTCCGCCGGGGCGGGCCGGTGGTGGCCATCGACATGAAGGGCTCGCCCTCGTTCGTGCGCGAACTGGCCGACGCGGCCGCCGCCGCTGGTCGGCCCATCAAGGTGTGGACGCTTGACGGCGGCGCCCACTGGAACCCGCTCGCACACGGCAACGCGACCGAGCTGAAGGACAAGCTAATCCGTACCGAGCACTTCACCGAGCCGCACTACATGCGCGCCGCCGAGCGCTACGCGCAGACCGTCCTCCAGGTTCTGACCGCGGCTCGCCCGGACCGACCGCCGACCCTCCATGAAGTCGTCGAGCTGATGGATCCGGCCCGGCTGACCGGCACCCTGCGCCATGTCGACTCGTCGCTGCGCGAGCGCGTCCAGGACTACCGGGCCGGCCTCACCCCCGATCAGCTGAGCGCGATCCGGGGGCTCCAAACCCGCCTTGCGATCGTGACCGAGTCGCACATCGGCCCGTACCTCGCCCCGCCGCCCGGGGCGTCGAACACCCCGGCCGGCCGGCGCGCCGACACGATCGATCTACTCTCAGCGCTGGCTGGGTCTGAGGTGGTCGTGTTCAGCCTGAACTCGAGCCGTTACGGTCAGCTCGCCGCCCAGATCGGGACTCTTGCGGTGCAGGATCTGGTCGCCGTGTCCGGCGTTCGCCTCGGGCAGCCGACGGCCGGGCATGCGCCCGAGCCGGCCATGATCGGGATCGACGAGTTCTCGGGACTCGGGAGCGATCACGTGGCCGCTCTCCTTGCGCGTGGACGTGAGTCTGGGATGCGGGCGGTCGTCGCCACGCAGGAGCTGGTCGACCTCGAGCGAGCCAGCGCCGGCCTGAGGGACCTCGTGCTCGGTGTCACCGCGGTCAAGATCTTCCACCGCCAGGAAGTGCCCGAGTCGGCGCGAACGATCGCGCGGATCGCGGGGACCGAGATGGTCTGGGACGAGACGCACCAGACCGGAGGCGGACTGTTCGGTGGTTATGACACGGGCCGCGGCACCCGCCGTCGCGTCGAGCGGTTCATCATCGATCCGAACGAGATCCAGACGCTCGGCCCGGGACAGGCCGTGGTCGTCTCGAAGATCGGAGGCTCACGGGCACGCACGGTGCGGATCACACCACCGCAGCGCTCAGAGCCCCCCGACCTAGGAAGGTGAAGAGGAGGAGTGAGGGCCCACCCACCCCCGGGAGGCAGGGGTGGGTGGGCGGGAACTGATCACGCAAACAAACCCCAGCGCCGCTTCGCCGAGTGTCTCGAAGCAGTGCAGCTCGTCACCAGGCACGTAGATCACGTCCCCCTCGCCGACCTCGTAGGTCCGTTCACCGAGCGTCACGCGGGCGCGGCCGGCGACGATCATCACGCCGTGATCGTGAGCGTGGCGCTCGCGCGCGGTCCGGCCGCCCGCGGGAACCTCGAAGTAGCGCATCCGGTAATCGCGCGCGCCCTCGGCCTCGCCGATGAGCTCGTGCTTTCGCACCCCGGCCAGCGACGGGTCGTCGTAGGCCTGCGGCTCGACACCCTCCCACGCCGCGCCCGGGTGGGCGGGGGTCGACTCCGACTCCGCGCGCCGATGGATTACGCCCATCGCCGGCCCGCCACCCCGACTCGCTAAGCCGCGGCCGGCGTCACCCGGTAGGCGTCAAACACCGCGTCGATGTTGCGCAGCCGGTTGATCGCCTGGTCGAGCGAACGCGTGTCCCCGACCTCGACCACGAACCGGTTCTTGACCATCGGGTGATTGACGATGCAGCGCGCCTCGAGGATGTTGATCCCCGCCTCGGCGAAGGTCCGCGACATATCTTCGAGCAGCCGGTGACGGTCCCATCCGTCGACCTCGATCTCGACCCGGAACGACGTCTCGGGGTCGCCGTCCCAGGCCACCGGGGTGAACCGCTCGGGGTCCTTGCGCAGGACGGCCACGTTGGGGCAGTCCTCGCGGTGGATGGTGATTCCGCGGCCGAGTGAGATGTAGCCGACGATCGGGTCGCCCGGGACCGGACGGCAGCACTTGGCCATGCGCAGCATCACCTCGTCGATCCCCTCGACCGAGATCCCGAACCGCGAGGAGGACGTGGTGGCCCGCGAGCGCCGGCGACGCGTCTTGAGCAGGTCGTCGGCGGCGGTCGGCTCGGACTCGGCGGTCTCGCCCTGCTTGAGGCGCTGCATGATCTTGTTGACGACGACCTTGGCCGAGATCTTGGCCCCGCCGAGCGCGATGTAGAAGTCCTCGGCCTTACGGAAGCCCATCTCGCGGATGACGTCGGCCAAGAGCGGCGAGCCGACGATCTTCTGCGAGGGCAGTCCCTGCTTCTTGAGCGCGTCCTGGAGCAGCTCGCGGCCGGTGTGCTCGGAGTCCTTGCGCGATTCGGCCTTGAACCACGCCTTGATCTTGTTGCGCGCACGGGTGGTCTTGACGAGCGCCAGCCAGTCCCGCGAGGGGCCGCGCTCGCGCTTGGAGGTCAGGACTTCGACGATGTCCCCCGAACGCAGCTGGTAGGAGAGCGGGACGATCTTGCCGTTGACCTTGGCCCCGACGCAGCGGTGGCCGACGTCGGTGTGGATCTCGTAGGCGAAGTCGAGCGGCGTGGCGCCCGACGCGAGCGACTTGACCTCGCCCTTGGGCGTGAACACGAACACCTCGTCCTCGAACAGGTCGACCTTGAGGGTCTCCATGAACTCGCGCGGATCGGATTCCTCCTGTTGCCAGTCGAGCAGCGAGCGCAGCCACTTGAGCTTGCCGTCCGATCCGGAGCCGTCCACCCCCGTCCCGTGTCCACGGCCCGCCGCGCCCGAGGCGTCTTCCTTGTACATCCAGTGAGCGGCGATCCCATACTCGGCCAGGTCGTGCATCTCCCGGGTGCGGATCTGGATCTCGAGCGGTCGCCCCTCGGGTCCGATGACCGTCGTGTGCAGCGACTGGTACATGTTGAACTTGGGCATGGCCACGAAGTCCTTGAAGCGTCCCGGTAGCGGCTTCCACAGGGAGTGGATCACCCCGACCGCGCCGTAGCAGTCCTTGACCGAGCCGACGATCACCCGCATCGCCGTCAGGTCGTAGATCTCGTTGAACTCGCGCCCCTTCTTGGTCATCTTGGAGTAGATCGAGTAGAAGTGCTTGGCGCGGCCGGAGATCTCGGCGTGGATGCCAAGCTCGTCGAGCTCGTTGCTCACGTAGCCCGCGGCCTGATTGACGTAGCGCTCCCGCTCGGCCCGCTGCTGGGCGACCAGCCCCTTGATCTCGTTGAACTTGCGCGGGTGCAAGGTCTGGAAGGCGAGGTCCTCGAGCTCCCACTTGATCGCGTGGATGCCCAGCCGGTGGGCGATCGGCGCGTAGATGTCGAGCGTCTCGCGCGCCTTCTCGATCTGCTTCTGCTTGGTCATCGCCGAGATCGTGCGCATGTTGTGCAGGCGGTCGGCCAGCTTGATCAGGATGACCCGGATGTCGGTGGCCATCGCGACCATCATCTTGCGGTAGTTCTCGGCCTGGGCCTCGTCCCGGGACTGGAAAGTCAACCCGGTGAGCTTGGTGACCCCGTCGACCAGTCCCGCAATCTCCTCGCCGAACGCCTCCTGCACCTCCTCGAGCGAAGCCGAGGTGTCCTCGACCGTGTCGTGTAGGAGTGCCGCGCACAGGGTCTCGGTGTCGAGCCGCATCCCAGCGCAGATCTTGGCCACGCCGACCGGATGGACGATGAAGTCCTCGCCGGACTGCCGACGTTGATCGGCGTGGTGAACGCAGGCGTAGACGAACGCCTGCTCGACCCGGTCCCGATCGATCGGCAGGGCGGACTCGTGCGCGTGCTCCTCGACGATCGCAAACAAATCGCCGAGCAGGCGCCGCTCGGTCGCGGTCAGCTCGGCGCGGCCGACCTCGGCCTGGCCGTCGTTGTTCGCCAGGCGATCGACCGGTGGGCGCGAGGCCGCAAACGGCGGCGAGCCAGAGCCGTCCTCGGCCGTCTTGGCACTCGAGCCGTCCTTACGGGCCCGGCTCAGCCTCCTGGAAGATGGTTTGCGCTGCTCAGGAATCGTCGTCCGTCCTCATACCGCTGAGCGTAGACCCTGTACGCCGGCGAGTGCTCGAGCTCGGTCGGCGTATCGCCAGCAATCGCCAGGGCCGGCAGATCCCGGTCGAGGCTGACGAGCTCGAGCTCCGCGAGGACCTTGACCAGCCGAGCCGCTAGATGAGCCGGGCGACCGTGCGGACCGTCTCCGCGGAGCAGGTGCTCGAGCTCCTCGCCGGCCACCCTCTCCCGCGCCCTGAGGGCCCGGTAGAGAACCGCGAGCGGAGCGCGGAGACCGTACTCCAGCTCGTGCATCTGCTGTGCAAAGCGTAGCTCAGGCTCGCCCCACGCCACGTGGGTAAAACCGCGGCCCGCATCGAGCAGCGTCGCCGCCGCCGTACTGGATGGTGGATCGAGCGCGACCAGATGCTCGAAGTCCTCCGCGATCGACCACTCGCGTCCCAGCCCGTGGTACGAGGTCAGGGCGAAGCCACCGGTCCGCGGCTGCAACCCGGCAAGGCGCCGCCCGGTGTCGGCACACACGGCGAGCACTCGCCCGCCCGCGGTTAACGCGTCGGCGAGCACGGCGAGCGGGCTATGGCCCCGACGATCGAGCACCGTTCGCGTGCGGGGCATGACTGGAGCCGACCGCCCCGCCTGTACTGTCGGCGTCGTTGTCTCGCGGTCGAGCTCATTGAGCACCGCAGCCAGATAGTCCTCCACCTCCCCGACCACCTGGATCGGCTCCGGCGCGCACGGCCGCGCGTGTCCAAGGATCAGGCGCGCCTCGACCGCCCCCTTCCAGAAGTTGCGCTCCAGGCGAAAGGTGGCGTCGACCGGCTCCTCGGGCTCGACCCCGAGCCGGCCGTCGCAGCCGAACGCCACCGCCCGCGCGCTGATCCCGCCCGAACCGACCGAGAAGCGCAGATGCCGCCCCTCCCCCATCGGACGAAGGTCGCGCAATCGCGCCCCCGGCACCAGCAGCCGCGGACGCGGATTGCCCATCCCACACGGCTCGAGCAGCTCGAGCTCCTCGGCCAGTCCGAGACCAAGCTCGCGCCCCGACGCGATCGCGTCGACCCGCTCGTGCGCCACCAGCAGCTCGTCAGGCAGAGCCTCCTCGGCGTGGCGCTCGAACGCCTCGCGGAACGCGTCCACCTGGTCGCGTCGAATCGTCATCCCGGCGGCGGCCCGATGGCCCCCGTACCGCTCGAGGTGCTCGGCGGTGGCGTGCAGGGCACCGAGCAGATCGAAGCCCGGGATGCTCCGCGCCGACCCCGAGCCCTCGTCGCCGTCCAGCCCAACCACCACCACCGGGCGGTGGTGGCGCTCGACCACCCGCGAGGCGACGATCCCGACCACGCCGGGATGCCACCCCTCGCCGGCCAAAACGTAGGACCGGCGCTCCCCGTGCTCGGCGACGAGCGCCTCCGCCTCCCACACGATCCGTTGCTCGACCGCGCGGCGCTCCGCGTTGACCCGATCCAGCTCATCGGCGATCTGGGCGGCTCGCCCCTCGTCCTCGGTCAGCAGGAGCTCGAGCCCGGCGTCGGCCCGCCGCAACCGCCCCGCCGCGTTGATCCGCGGGGCCAGGCGGAACGCGAGGGCATGCGTGTCGAGCGCGCTCGGATCGACATTCGCGACCGCCATCAGAGCCCGCAGGCCCAGGTTGGCGGTGCGCGACAGCGCCGTCAGACCCTCGCGCACGAGCCGGCGGTTCTCCCCCACGAGCGGCATCAGATCCGCCACCGTGGCCAGCGCAACCAGCTCGACGTCCGGCTCGGCGGTGCTCGCCCCCAGCGCTTGCGCCACTTTGTAGGCGACCGCGGTGCCACAGAGCTCTGGGCACGGGTAGCCGCACACGGCCGGATGGACGATCTCGCAGTCGGGCAGCACACCGTCGGGCCGGGGCGCGTGATGATCGGAGACCACCACCTCGAGTCCGGCCTTCCGTGCCGCGGCCACCTCGTCCACCGCGGTGATCGCGCAGTCGACCGTGACCAGCAGGCCGGTGCCCCGCTCGGCCAGGCGGCCGACCGTCCCGAGCGACAGCCCGTATCCGTCGAGCAGACGATCGGGCAGATACCACCCGACGTCCGCGCCGCGCACGCGCAGGGCGCGGACCATGATCGCGGTGGCGCACACGCCGTCGACGTCGTAGTCCCCGTGCACGACGATCCTGCTGCCCCGTGCGATGTGGCGCTCGATCACCGCCAGCGCGCGGTCGATTCCGGCGAACGCGCTCGGCTCGTGCGCCTCCCGAGGCTCCAAAAACGAGCGGGCCGCCAGCGGCTCGACTATTCCCCGGCGGACGAGCACCTGGGCCATGACGTGGCTGATCCCGAGCTCGCGACGCAGCGCCAGCGCCGCCGTCAGGTCGTAGGCAGGGATCTCCAGCCGCGGCGCGACCGGCGGCGCTGTCGGCACGACCTGGAGGGCGACCTCCGAGCGGGGAGGGTCGACCGGCTCTGAGCGAACAAGGGCTGCCTCGGGCATCGCGGGCAGCCTAGGTGTCGGTCCCGACGGAACCGGAGGGCCTAGCCTCGATTCGGCCGGCTAGAGCGCGTTCGGCGCCGAGTTGTTACTCAGCGTTGCGAAGTTGTGGCAGCTCTAGGCCATCTCGGGGCCGAGGCCCGTGACCCGTTCGCGGCGGATGCCCTCGAACCACACCACCGCAAGTCCGATCAGGGCTCCGGGAATCCCCTCGAGCGCGGTGGCGATGTCCGTCGCGTGACGGCCCGGGATGCTGAACCCGTGAATCGCCCACCCGAACAGGGCGGCGCCGACCAGGGCGCCGATGAGGGCGCCGACGATCCCGCCCCAGAAGTGGTCTGGCAGCCAGATAGTGAAGTGCCAAATGGCGAGTCCCATCATTACCCACGCCAGCATCCCCATCAGCGACGCCTCCCGTGGCGGCGGTTACGCGAACGGGGCTTCGGCGTGCGCTTCTGCGGCGAGGGCGCCATGCCCTCGTTCTCGGCGATGTCCGGCGCCGGCTGGACCTCGTCCGGGGTCTCCGCGGCGACGTCGGGCGGCGGCGCTCCGTTGCCGGCGCCGTCGCCTCCGTCACGTGCGCGTGTCCCGTCGGCCGGGCGCGAAGGCTCATCGGCCGGCCGCGACGGCTCCTCAGCCGGGCGTGACGGCACGCCGCCCGTGCCACTCCGCGACTCGGGACGGCCGCCGGCGCGACCCGAATCCGACTGGCTGCGCGAGCTTGTAGTGCGCCCGCCGGCACCCCGCCGGGTGCGCGGGGCGGGTGGCGCGTCGGCGTCGCCATCGGCGGTGTGGGCCAAGCGCTTGGTCAGGGTCGAGGTCCGACCCCTGGGCTCGGCCTCCTCGATCTCCAGATCGCGCTTCATCTGCTCGAACTCGGCCGCAGACACGCCCTCTGGTTGGAGCTCGGTCAGGCGACCGGCTCGTCGCGAGCGCTTGGGAGTCGGCTCGATGTCCGCGGTGCCGCCGGCGTAGGCCGGCACGTATCCGAGCTCGTCCTCGATCCGCTGGCGGCGGTGGCGATACTGGCTCTCGCGCTCCTTCCAGTGCATGAGCACCGGGGAGGCGATGAAGATCGACGAGTACGCGCCGGACGCCACGCCGACCAGCAGCGCGAAGGCGAAGTCGGTCAGCTCGGTCGAGCCCGCGGTGCCGCCGAACAGGAGCAGCGCGATGATCGGCATCAACGTGCACGAGGTCGTCGCGATCGACCGCGTCAGCACCTCGGACATCGACCGGTTCACGATCTGCGAGAACGCGGCGCGCGGCATCCGCGGGATGTTCTCCCGCACTCGGTCGAACACGATGATGGTGTCGTACATCGAGTAACCCAAGATGGTCAGCAGCGCGGCCACGGTCGCTGTCGTCACCTCCCGGCCGGTCAGTGCGTACACGCCGCTGGTGATCAGCAGGTCGTGGGCCAGGGCGATCAGCACCGGTACCGCGAACTTCCACTCGAAGCGCAGCGCCACGTAGCCCGTGATCACCAGCAGCGACGCGATGATCGCCACCACGGCGCTATCGGCCACCGCGCTCCCGAAGGTTGGCCCGACCGTCTCGTAGTTGAACGCCTTCTGGTTTTCCGCGATCCCGAACCTGCTCTGGAGCGTGTTCTCGACCTCGGCTCGTCCACCGCTGGGCAGCTTCTTGAACGAGATCTGGTAGGCGTTGGGCCCGAATGTCTTGTCGCCGGTCAGCTTCTGGACCGTGGGGCTCGAGATCCCCAGGGAGCCGATCTCGGAGGCGACCTGCTGCTGCGTCGCCGCGTGCTCGAGCCCGACCGTGATCCGCGTGCCGGACGTGAAGTCGATTCCCAGGTTCAGGCCCCGCCCGCCGATCGCGAGCGCCCCGATGAGCAGGATGACGCCCGACATCGTGAAGAAGTAGCGCGACGCGCCCATGAAGTCGAACTTCCACACCCGTTTCTTCCCGCCGGCCCCGAGCGCCGACGGGTGCGTCACCAGGCGCGATGAGCCCATCGTGGTCAGGATTGCCTGCGTGGCCATGACGGCCGTGAACAGGGATACGAACACCCCGATGCCCAGCGTGAACGCGAATCCCTGGACGTCGGCGGTGGCGAGCACGAACAGGATGAACGCGGTCATGATCGTGACCACGTTCGCGTCGATGATCGCGGTCAGGCCCTTCTTGTAGCCCGTGACGATTCCCTGGCGAATCGAGCGCCCATTGCGGATCTCCTCCTTGATGCGCTCGAAGATCACCACGTTGGCGTCGGCGGCGACGCCGATGGTCAGGATCAGTCCCGCGATGCCCGGCAGCGTCAGCGTGATCGGGATCAGCTTGATCAGCGCGAAGAAGTACAGGCCGTAGACGGCGAGCCCGGCGACCGCGATCACTCCGAGCACGCGGTAGTAGGCGATCAGGAAGATCGCGACCGCCACCAGCCCGATCAGACCCGCGATCAGGCCGTTGTGTAGCGCCTGGTTGCCGAGCGTGGCCGACACCTGCTGCTCGGAGATCAACCTGAGGTTGATCGGCAGGGCGCCGAGGCGCAGCTCGTTGGCCAGATCCGTCGCCGAGGTAGCCGTGAAGCTGCCGCTGATGTCGGCGCCGTTGTCGCCGTTGATCCCGTCCGGATACTGCTTGTAGTCGATGTACGGGACGGTGATCAGCTGGTTGGTCAGGCCCCCGAGCGCCACCGCGAAGTGCTGCTGGTAGGACTGACCCAGCCCGCTGACCAGGGCGCCGCGCCGCGCGATCGCCGCGGTCACGTTCTGGAACTCCGACTTGCCCTTGGAGCTGAACCCGAAGGTGACGTCCGGCTCGCCGCTGTTGGGATCGGTGCTCTCCTGCGGGTTGGTGATGTCCGAGCCGCGCAGCGCGACGTTGTCCTTGAGGACGAAGAACTGCGCGTTGGGGTCGGTGATCGGGGTCGGGTGGGAGAAGCTCTGGGGGATCGCCTGCATCACGACCCATCCCTGCGGGACCGTCACAACCTGCCCCTCGGACGCGGTCACGCCGTTGGGGAGTCCCTGGACCAAATCGTTGTAGCTGCCGTCTGGCCCGGAGAGGAGGCAGTGCTCCCCGGCCACCGGGACGGTGCCCGCGTCACGGGCGGCGGTGGCGCACGCGGCGCTCCCCGGTGCCCCGAACATCCAGTACTGCGGCCCGAGCCGCGAGTTGGTCGGGCCTGACCATTCCTGCTGCTTGGAAGCGAGCTCGACCGCCTGGTAGAGGCCCATGCTCCCGGCTCCCGGCTCGCCCGGAGCGACCGTGGACCCATTTCCCTGGCTGATCGCGATCGCGCTCGGGTCCTGGCTCTGGAGCTGATCGGCCACGGGCTTGCCCTCGGGCGTAAGTGCGTTGGCCTCCCAGTCGTAGAAGAAGAGCTGGGCGGTCGTCCCCACCTCGCTCTCGGCGCGCGAGGTGTCGCTCACGTTGGGCAGGCCGACGGTGATCTCGTTTCCGCCGCTCGTCTGGATCTCCGGCTCGGCGACGCCCAGCTGATCCACGCGGCTGCGCATGATGTCGACCGCCCGCTGGAGCGCCGCGGAGGTGACGTGCGGGCTCTGGGGGCTTGGCAGCCCCTCGTAGACGAGCTCCACGCCGCCCTTCAGGTCGAGGCCGAGCACGGTCTTCTTCGCCTTGACCGCTCCCGGGATGCCGGCCACCACGACCAGCGAGCCGAGGATCAGCCCGATGACCAGGAGCAGGATGAAGCCATTGCGCTGGCGATCAGTCATCCGTCGTGTGGATGCTAGAGGTCGAGGGCTCTACTGTCGCGCTCGGCGCGATCGGAGTTCACCGGTGGTTGGCCGGCGTGAGCACGACCAGCACTCCGCCTTCCTCGTCGTCGTAGGCCGGAAAGATGTCCGCCACCGCGTTGGCGGGCTGGTCCCGCTCGGCGTGCACCTTCACCGGCTTGGCCTTGACGCGAACCTCCCATTCGAGCGCCGTCTTGACGTGATCGCTGCCGTCGTCGAAACGCAGCCCGAGGACGTCACCGACGGGACGGCCGATCACCTGCTCGGTCTTCAGCCCGGTCAACTCGAACGACCCGCGGCCACAGTCGACGATCCGCCCGTCGTTGTCGCAGGCAAAGAACGCCGCGTTGGGCGCCGGGTAATAATCGTCGAGCAGCTCGAACAGGTAGGCGAACCCGCATCTCTCGCACCCGCGGGCCTCGCGCCGGAAGCCGGCGTTGCGATCGGTCCCCATCGAGCGATTCCCGCAGTGGGGGCAGATGAAGTAGTGCTCGTGGCTCATCGGCGCCCTGAGGATAGCCGCGGGGGTGGGCGGTCCCCGAATTCACCGGCGCGCTCTTCACTAATACTTAAAGGAGCGATAGCGGACCCGGCGGCTCGAGTCCGAGGTGCTCGAAGGCGTGCCGGGTCGCGGCCCGGCCCCGCGGCGTTCGCTCGATCAGCCCGCGCTGGAGCAGGTACGGCTCGTACACGTCCTCGACCGTGTCCTGCTCCTCCGCGACGGCGACGGCGAGCGTCGAGAGGCCGACCGGGCCACCGCCGAACTTCTCGCAGATGGTCCGCAAGATCTCGCGGTCCAGGCGGTCGAGGCCGGCGTGGTCGACGCCGAGCTGATCGAGCGCCCGACTCGCCTGCTCGCCGGTGACGACCCCGGTTCCGCGCACCTCGACGTAGTCGCGCACGCGCTTGAGCAGTCGGTTGGCGACCCGCGGCGTGCCGCGGCTGCGCTCCGCGATCGCTCGCGCTCCGGCGTCCTCGATCGCGACGTCGAGCAACCGGGCGGACCGGCGGACGATCGTGGCCAGGTCCTCCGGGCCGTAGTGTTCGAGGCGGTGCTGAATCCCGAAGCGGTCGCGCAGGGGCGTGGTGATCAGACCCGCTCGGGTCGTGGCGCCGATCAGCGTGAACGGTGGAAGCGGCAGCGTCACCACGCTCGCCCCGGCACCCTGACCGATCGTGATCGGCAGGCAGCCGTCCTCCATCGCCGGGTAGAACGTCTCCTCGAGGGCGCGCGGCAGGCGGTGGATTTCGTCCACGAAGAACACCGCCCGCGGCTCGAGCGCGGTCAGGAACGCCGCCACGTCGCCCTTGCGCTCGAGCGCCGGGCCGGCGGTCTGCACGAACGGAACCTCGAGCTCGGCGGCGACGATTTGGGCCAGCGAGGTCTTGCCGAGCCCAGGCGGGCCGGACAGCAGCACGTGGTCGAGCGCCTCGCCCCGGCTGGCCGCCGCCGCGATCGAGACGGCGAGCTGGTCCTTGACCGCCTCCTGGCCGATGAAGTCCTCGAGCCGGCGGGGCCGCAGCGAGCGGTCGAGATCCTCGTCGGGGAGCTCCTCGGGATCCTGAATGCGCGGAGGCCGGTCAGGGGCCGGGGTGTGAATCTCCCGGATCGGGCTCATCGCCGGGCCGTCCGGAGGGCGTGGGCAATTAGGTCCTCGGGGCGCTCGCCCTCGGCGCCGTCGAGCAGCTCATCGGCCTCGACCGGGGAATACCCAAGTCCGAGCAGCCCCTCGCGGGCCAACATCCGCGGATCGTCGACGCCGGCGCCGCCGTTCAGGATCGCGGAATTGATGATCCCGCCCACCCCCGGCGCGGTGGCGCCCACCTTCTCGCGCAACTCGACGATGATCCGCTCGGCCGTGCGCTTACCCACGCCCGGCGCGGCCTGGAGCCGGGCGGTATCCCCGGCGGCGACCGCCTTGAGCAACTCCCGCGGCGGCCCGCCCGAGAGCACGGCGAGCGCGACCTTGGGGCCGACCGACTGCACGCCGATCAGCATCAGGAACAGCTCGCGCTCCTGTTCGGTGGCGAACCCGTAGAGCTGGAGCGCGTCTTCGCGGACGACCATGTGGGTGTGGAGCAGCACCTCCTTGCCGACCGCCGGCACGTGCCTCAGCGTCTCGGCCGACACCGCGAGCCGGTAGCCGACGCCGCCCGTGTCGATCACCACGTGATCGCCACGGCGGACGGCAACCGTGCCCGACACGAGCGCGATCACCCGCGCACCTCGGCCAGTACGCGGGCCATCGGCGCCCGGTTGAGGTCGCATATGGCCACCGCCAGCGCATCGGAGGCGTGGTCGGAAGATGGCGGGCCGGACAGGCCCAGCAGCCGCCCGACCATCCGTCCGACCTGATCCTTGCCGGCGCGGCCGCTACCGCACACGGCCGCCTTGACCTGCTGCGGGGTGTAAGAGCGCGACGGCACGTAGCGTTGCCCGGCGGCGAGCAGGATAACCCCGCGCGCCTGGCCCACCGCGAACGCTGTCCGCACGTTGACGCCGAAGTAGAGCTCCTCGATGGCCATCGCCTCCGCGCCGTGCTCATCCAGGAGGTCTCCCACCCGCGCATGGATCTCGGCCAGCCGGCGCTCGAGCGGGGTGCCGGCGGACGTCTCGATCACGCCGGCGGCGCGCAAGCGCACCCGCGATCCGCTGCCCTCGAGGACCCCGTACCCCGTGCTTGCGGTGCCGGGATCTATCCCAACCACGATCATGAGTGACCAATTCTCCGTGCGGGTCCGGACGCCTGCCGCGCCGCGGCGGCGCCGACGGCTCGCGACGGAGCCGGCGGGACCTGCAGATCCGCGCACCTGCGGGTCCGTCGGGACGTGCCGCGCGCTTTTGCAGCTGGGGCATGAATAAGCGCGCGGCGCCGCGGGCGGGAGGTCGCTGAGGTGCGGTTTTGCAGGTGGGCGACCCGGCGGCTGGCCAGGCGCCTACCTGCCCACGCAGCCCGTGTAGGAACCCGGCGCGGTCACCCGGTACATCTTCCAGATTCCGACCGTGGCGATCAGCTGCCGCTGGGTGAGCCGCGGATCGATCGGCGGCGCGATCCCGTCGATCGAGTCGTGCGGCCCGACGAACATCACTCCCTGGTGACGCATCGTGGTTCCGACCCGGCCGAGGGTGACGTGCAGCTTGTACGCGAGCGCCGTCTGCACGCTGTGGTTGACCGCGGCGAAGCTCGATTTGCACGGGAACACGCCGTCGTGCCCCCCCACGGCCCTGACTGCGTCGGTCATCTGGTTCAGGTGCGAGACGGCCTGATCGGCGATTTTCTCCTCCGTGCCCGCCTGACTGATGCGCGGCCAGGTGAACGGGACGAGGATCGCCACGAGCACGGCGGTCAGCCCGATCGCCACCGGCGTCGACCCCGACCCCGAGGCGCCGAGGCGCCGCGCACCCTCCGCTCCTAGCAGCGCCAACCGGACGATCCCGACCCCGGCCAGCACACACGTCATGCCGGCGGCGGGCAGGTAGAAGCGCTCGAGACCGGGATAGCCGTCGAGCGTCATCCCGACCACGATCGCCCACCACAGCACGGTCGCGCAGGCGAGCGCGAGCACCAGCCAGTCGCGAGGCTTGTCGAACCAGGCGAAGGCCGGCGCCACCGCGCCGGCCAGCAGCACGGGCAGCAGCTGGATGTCGATGCCGCGTCCCAGCACGCCGAAGAACACGTCATTGCCGAGGCCGCCGTTGTACTCCTCGGCGTGGATCGCGGCCAGGAACGGTTGGCCCGAGCCAACCCACGGCGGGGCAAACCAGAAGAACGGAATCGAGATCAGCCCGAGCACGACGAGCAGCCGCAGCCGCGGCTCCTTCCACCACAGCCACAGCCCGTAGAGCACGATCAGCGGCCAGGCCTCCGGGCGGAGCTGCGAGGTGGCAACGCCGAACACGAACGCCCAGCCCGGCCGGCCGTCGAGGAACGCGAGCACCGCCCACAGCGCGGTGGCGATCTCCATCGGCTCCGACGTGCCGCGGAACCACTCGTCCCAGTAGTCCTGGGTGATCAGGATGCCGGCGGCCGCGATCAGCCCCGCCGCCACCGGCGCCCACCGCGGGGCGCGATCCTGACGCGAGATCAACCGGTGCGCGAGCAGGTAGGCCGCGATCATCCCGAGGATGCCCCCGGCGCGCGCGGTAATTACCCAGAGGGTCGGCGCCGCCGTACTCCCGAACAGCGCCCACACGGTCGTGAACATCACCGGCAGCGGCTTCCAGGACGGTCCGCCGCTGATCGCGAAACTCAGGTGCGGATCGACGACCTCACGACCCCACGAGATCCACGCCCACGGGTCATAGCTCGCCACCGTCGGCAGCAGGGCAGCCGAGATTGCGGCGAGCACGGCGCTGGCCAGGACGGCGAGCCAGAACGGCTTATACGCCAACCCGTGCCAGTCCGGCAGGGCCCAGCGAGCCCCCGTGTCGCGGCGACGGCGAGAACGCGCCGAGGAGACAGGGGTCTCAGTGAGGAGCTGACCCTGCACCGATCGGCGACCTCACGTCCGGGCGTCGGGGCTGTGGTTGCCTTCCACGCGGCAACGGATCAGCGTCCCGAGCACGCGGAAGCCGTCGACGGCGGTCAGCTTCTTGCCCTCTTCGGTGGCGCGCGCCCGGTAGTGGACGGGCACCTCGAAGATCCGCTCGCCACGCTGGACCAGCCGCGCCGTGATCTCGGGCTCGATCGCGAACCCGGCCGAGCGCAGCGGCAGGCTGCGGAACAGGTCCGTCCTGATCATCTTGTGGCAGGTCATGATGTCGTGCAGGTAGACGTTGAACAGGACGTTGCACGCGAACGTGACGCCCTTGTTGCCGAGCACGAACAGGAATGAGTGGCTCGTATAGCCGTCGAAGGCTCGCACGCCGAAGCAGGCGTTGGCCCGTCCGTCGAGCAGCGGCGGCATCAGCAGCCCGAGGTCGGTCGGGTCGTATTCGAGGTCGGCGTCGAAGATCGCCGCGTACTGACCCTGGGCATGCCCGAGGGCGGTCTGGATGGCGGCGCCCTTGCCCCGGTTCTCCGGATGCTCGAACAGGCGCACCCGGCCGTCGAAGTTGCTGTTGCGCAGAATCTCTCGCGTCCCGTCGGTGGAACCGTCGTCGACCACGATCAGCTCGAACTCGGTGGGCAGCGGCGTGTCGAGCACCTCGGCGATCGCGCGCTCGACGCGTTCGCGCTCGTTATAGACCGGCATCAGGATCGACAACATGTGCAGAAGGGAGGTAGTCGGGCGTGAGTGAGCGGGCGCACCGGCGACTCAGAACTGCCGTCCGAGGTTGGGACCCGCGAGGGCGTCCGATGCTAGCCGATCGGCCGGGCGACAAAGATATCGGGGCTTTCCGCCGGTCCCGTGCGCAACCATCCCGAGCATGGACTATGCGAGCGCCGGCCTGCTCGACGGACTTGACGGCGACGATCGCGCGGCGCGCGAGCGCCTGCTCGACCGGCTGGTCGGGGAGGGCTACACGCTCGAGGAGCTTCAAGCCGCCGCCGAGCAGGACCGGCTCGCCCTGCTGCTCGTCGAGCGCGTCCTGGGCGGGCGCTACACCGCCAACCAGCTGGCCGAGCGAACGGGGCTGCCCGCGAGTCAGATGCTGCGGATCCGGCGTCTCTTGGGACTCCCCGAAGCGTCCGGAGAGGACGTCGTGTTCGGCGAGGAGGAGGCCAGGGCGGCGGAGTCCACGCGCCTGTTCCTCGACACCGGGTTGAGCGGGGAGTCGATCGCCGAGATCACTCGGGTCCTCGGCGAGGGGATGGCCCGGCTCGCCGCCACTACGGCGGCGGCGTTCGTCGACGCGTTTCTGGAGCCCGGCGACAGCGAGGACGAAGTCGCCCAGCGGTTCGCCACCGTGGCTGAGCAGTTGATCCCCGCAATCGACCCCGTGCTGATCGCCGCCTACAAGCAGCACCTGGCCGAGGCCGTCCGGCGCGGGATGCTCAGCCGCGCCGAGCGTGAGTCCGGCGAGGCGGGCGGCGCTCAGGAGGTGACGGTCTGCTTCGTCGACATGGTCGGGTTCACGCGGCTGGGAGCGGAGATCGAGGCTCAGGAGCTCGGCACGGTCGCGACCCGCATGGCCGAGCTGGCCACCGAAGTCACCGAGCCGCCGGTCCGCCTGGTCAAGATGATCGGCGACGCCGCGATGTTCGTGAGCCCCGACGCCGGGGCGCTCGTGTCGGTGGCGCTGTCGCTGCTCGAGGCGGTCGAGGCCGCCGAACTACCCAGCCTGCGCGCCGGGGTGGCCTCGGGCGCCGCGCTCCAGCGCGCGGGCGACTTCTACGGTCACGCCGTCAACCTGGCCAGCCGGGTGACCGGCGTGGCCCGCGCCGGCAGCGTCCTGTGCACTGAGGAGGTGCGCGACCAGGTGCCCGATCGGTTCGATTGGTCGTTTGCCCGCAAGCACAAGCTCAAGGGCATGTCGGAGCCGATCCCGCTATACCGCGCCCGCCCCCTGAACGCCGGCCAGGAGTCGCCGGCGTCCGCTCCCGAACCGTCCGCTAAGAGGAGACCGAAAGCAGGTCGACGACGAACACGAGCGTCGAGTTAGGCGGAATCGCCGAGCCGCTGCCCGCCTTCCCGTAGGCCAGGCCGGGCGGGATGATCAGCATGCGCCGGCCCCCCACCTTCATGCCGGGGATGCCCTGGACCCAACCCGGGATCACGCTCCCGCTCGACAGCGGCGTGGTGAACGTCTGGTTGCGGCTCCACGAGGAGTCGAACTCCTTGCCGCCCTTGTAGAGCACTCCTACGTAGTTGACGGTGACGGTGTCGCCCGCCTTGGCGGTCGTGCCGGTTCCGGTGATCAGATCCTTGGTGACGAGCTTGGTGGGGGCCGCACCCGTGGGCACGGTCACCGTCGGCTTCTTGGACAGCGGCGAGGGCGGCTTCGGCGTGGTGACGGTCGAGGTCGGGGTGGTCGCGGTCGTGGTGGCCGCGGTGATCGCGGCCTGGGTCGCGCCGCCTTGCGGAGCCAGCTGGATGCCGGCGGCCTTCGAGCTCCCACCACAGCCGGCGATTGCCACCGCGGCGAGGGCGAGCAGGGGAATGAGTCGGGTTATCGTTCGCATCGAGCGGTCGAGGCTAGCGACCGGATGTAAAAACCGTGTTGCTGATCGGAGTGCAGCGCCTTATTGCGCTACCCGCTCGAGCACGTCGCTGTCGACGTCGAAGTTGGCGTTGACGGCGTTCACGTCGTCGTTCTCCTCGAGTGCGTCGATCAGCTTCAACAGCTTGGCCGCGTCGGCCTCGCCGACCGGGACGAGCGCCCGTGGGCGCTGCGTGAGGTCGGCGCTCTCGATCTCGACCCCGGCGTTCGCGAGCGCCTCGCGCGCCGCCGCCAGGTCCGCCGGCTCGGTGATCACCTCGTAGACGTCCTCGTCGAGCGCGATGTCCTCGGCGCCGGCGTCGATCGCCGGCATCAGGTCATCCTCGCCGTAGCGGTTGGCGTCGACCACGATCACCCCGCGCTTGTCGAACAGGTAGGAGACCGACCCGGGCTCGCCCAGGTTGCCGCCATGCTTTCCGAGCAGGTGCCGCATCTCGGCGCCGGTGCGGTTGCGGTTGTCGGTCAGCGCCTCGATCAGCAGCGCCACGCCGCCGGGGCCGTAGCCCTCGTACAGCACGGTCTCGATCTGGTCGGCGTCGGCGCCCTCGCCGGTTCCCTTGGCGATCGCGCGCTCGATGTTGTCCTTGGGCATCGACGCGTCGCGCGCCTTCTGGATGGCCAGCGCGAGCGCCGAATTCCCGGTCGGATCGCCGCCGCCCTCACGCGCGGCGATCTGGATCGCGCGCGCCAGCTTGGTGAAGTGCTGGCCGCGCCGCGCGTCGACAACGGCCTTCTTGTGCTTGATCGAAGCCCATTTGGAGTGACCTGACATATAGCTTCATTTTAGTTGGGCCTGGATCCACGGGGCCTGAGCGTGAGCCCATAGCTCGTTCAGCGTCAGCCAGTCCTTGTGCGTGTCCATGCACTCCCAGAAGCCGTCGTGGCGGAAGGCCCGCAAAGACCCGTTCGAGGCCAGACGCTCGAGCGGCTCGCGCTCGAGCGTGCTGCCGGCCTCGAGCACGTCGAGCGCCGAGGATTCGAAGCAGAAGAAGCCCGCGTTCACCCACAGCTCGCTGCGAGGCTTCTCGCTGAACCCAATCACCGAGCCGTCGCCGTTCAGTTGCGCCACGCCGAACGGGAGGCGCGGCTGGACGACCGCCATCGTGGCGGCCCGGCCGTGCCCGAGGTGGTGTTCAAGGAGCGCGCTCAGGTCGATGTCGGCTACGCCGTCGGCGTATGCGAGGCAAAAACGCTCATCGGACAGCGCCGGCGCGGCTCGGAGCACGCGCTCGCCGGTCGGCGTGTCGGTGCCAGTGTCGAGGCACGCGATCTCAACGTCGGCCGACCATGACTCACCCGAGACGAACGCGTCGACCTGCTCGCCCAGGTAACCGGTCAGCAACAGAAACCGACGGAAGCCGTGCCTAAGGTACATCTGGATCACGTGCCAGACGATCGGGCGCCCTCCGATCTCGATCAGCGGCTTGGGGACGGCCTGGGAATGAAAATAGGTGCTGCCGCTCGATGCTGGCGCATCGAGCGGGTTGGCCTGCAGGCGCGTGCCCCGACCGCCACACAGGATCACCACGATCGGCTTCACGAGCGGCGGATATTCACAGACCTCACCCCGGGTAGCATCCGCCGCAATGAGCACCGTCGCGAACCCCGAGATCTTCAAGGCCTACGACATCCGCGGGCTGTACGGCTCCGACATCGACGCCGCCCTGGCCGAGCTGATCGGACGAGCGTTCGCGCGCGTGATTGCCGACCTCGAGGGCAAGCCGACCACCGAGCTGCGCCTCGGCCTCGGCCGCGACATGCGCCTGACCGCCCCCGAGATGGCCAAGGCGTACTGCGCCGGCATGGTGGCGGAGGGCGCGACGGTGTTCGATGCCGGCGAGGTCGGCACCGAGATGCTCTACTACCTGGTCGGCTCGCGCGGCCTGGACGGCGGCCTCATGTGCACCGCCTCGCACAACCCCCAGCGCTACACCGGCGCCAAGGTGGTCAAGCGGGGGGCGATCGCGCTGTCGGGCGACGCCGGGATCGGTGACATGCGGGACAAGATCGAAGCCGGACTGGGCGAGGCACCGGGAGGCGGCTCGGTCGAGCACGTGGCGCTCTACGAGGAGTTCCAGGAGGCGGCGCTCAAGTTCATCAACCCGCAATCGGTCAGCCCGATGCGGGTGGTCGTCGACGGCGGGAACGGGATGGCAGGACCGATGGTCGGGCCGATCCTTCACCGCCTCGGGCTGGACCTGGTCGAGACCTACTTCGAGCCCGATGGGCGCTTTCCCGATCACGAGCCCAACCCGCTCCTGCCCGAGAACCGTGAGTTCATCATGCGGGAGGTCGTCCGCCAGAAAGCCACTCTCGGGATCGCCTGGGACGGGGACGCGGATCGCTGCTTCTTCATCGACGACACCGGGTTGTTCGTCGACGGCGACTTCCTGACCGCGCTCCTCGCCGAGTCGATGTTCGAGAAGAATCCCGGTGCGACGATCCTCTACGACGTCCGGGCCAGCTGGGCGGTCAAGGACGTCGCGGAGAAGGCCGGCGGCCGCGCCCTGATGAACCGCGTCGGCCACGCCTTCTTCAAGACCCGGATGCGCGAGGAGGACGCGGTGTTCGGCGGGGAGGTGTCGGGCCACTACTACTTCCACGACTTCTACTGCGCGGATTCCGGGACGATCCCGGCGCTGCTCATCCTGGAGCTGCTCTCGACGCGCGGCGCGCGCATGTCCGAGCTGCTCGAGCCTTACCGCTCGAAGTACTTCATCTCGGGGGAGATCAACTCCGAGGTCTCCGATCAGGCGGGGAAGCTCGAGGAGCTGGCCGCCAAGTACCAGGACGGCCACCAGTACCACCTGGACGGCCTCTCGGTGGAATACGACGACTGGCACTTCAACGTCCGCTCGTCGAACACTGAGCCCCTTCTGCGCCTGTGCCTGGAGTCACTGCGCTCACGCGAGGACATGGAGCGTCGCCGGGACGAGGTACTCGCAGTGATCCGTTCGTGACCACCCCGGAGCGGCGCGCCACCAGCGCGGAGGACGCGCTTGCTCTCGCCGAGCGCGCCGGGATCCACCGGATCGCCATCCCCACACCGTTCCTGGTCGGCCGGGTCAACTGCTACCTGATCGAGGACGAGCCGCTCACGCTGATCGACACCGGCCCCAATTCCGGTAAGTCGCTGGACGATCTGGAACGGGCGCTGGCGGCCCACGGCCACGGGATCGAGGAGCTCGGCCTGATCGTGCTGACCCATCAGCACATGGATCACATCGGCCTGCTCGAGATCCTGGCCCGTCGCTCGGGGGCACAGGTGGCGGCGATTCACCTGCTCGAGCCCTACCTCGCGGATTTCTCGCGCAGCGCCGCGGCGGACGACGAGTTCGCCCAGGCGGTCATGCGCCGCCACGGGATTCCGGCCGATCTCGCCACCGTGGTCGGAGCGCTGACGGCGGCGTTTCGCGCGTTCGGGTCAAGCGGGCGCGTCACCCATCCGATGGCCGACGGCGAGGACCTCGAGCTGCGCGACCGGAAGCTGACCATCGTCCACCGCCCCGGACACAGCCCCTCGGACACGCTCCTGTGGGACTCCGATCGGGGGATCCTGATCGCCGGAGACCATCTGCTCGGCCATATCTCCTCAAACCCGCTGGTCTCGCGGCCATTGAGCCCCGCGTACCCACCCCAAACCACCGGCGCGTCGGAACCTCGCCCGCGGGCACTGCTCCAGTACATGGAGTCGATGCGCGCCACTCGAGAGATGCCCGCCCGCCTCGTCATGCCGGGCCACGGAGATCCGATCCTCGACCACAGAGAGCTGATCGACGACCGACTGCGCATGCACCGCCGACGGGCCGAACGGATCCACCAGATCCTCGACGCCGGCCCGCTCAGCGCCTACGAGATCGCCGTCCGAATGTGGGGCAACGTGGCCGTCACGCAGGCCTACCTGACGCTCTCGGAGGTCCTCGGACACCTGGACCTGCTGGTCTCGAACGCCCAGGCGGTCGAGCACGACTCCGACGGATTGTCGGTGTTCGAAGCGACCTAGATTTTGTAGTCGCGCGGACCCAGTGTCCAGGCCGGCTATCCCACCGCGCCCGATCTGCCGATTAGCAGGGGACATGGTCGGGGAGTGCGACAACGACGGGATGTCTGGAGACGTCCTGCGCTATCGCGAGTTGCTCGCGCGAGTCCCGGCGATCGTGTACGTCGCCGATCCGGGTGAGGACGGCCGCTGGTACTACGCGAGCCCTCAGATCGAGCAGATCCTCGGCTACACGCCGGAGGAGTGGTGCGCGGATCCCGATCTATGGGCGATGCGACTGCATCCCGACGACCGCGAATGGGTGCTGGCGAGCGAAGCCGGACTGGCCGCGAAAGAATGCGACGGCGCCGCGCTCGAGTACCGCATGATCCATCGCGACGGCCGCGTCGTGTGGATCCGCGACGACTCGGTGATCGTTCGCGGCGCGGGCGGTGAGCTGCGCTGGCACGGCGTCTTCTCGGACGTCACGGATCGTAAGCAGGTCGAGGCCGAGCTCGAGCGACGGGCCGCCCAGCAGGCGGCGGTGGCCGTGCTTGGCGAGCATGCCCTCGAGGGCGCGAGCACAACGGAGCTGATGCAAGAGGCCGTTACCAGCGCGGCGCAGATGCTGGGCGTGGAGATCTCCGCAGTGTGGGAGCTGACTGCGGCCGAGCGGGCCCTTCTGCTGCGAGCCGGGATCGGCTGGCCCGAGTCGGCTGTGGGCAGCCTGCACTACCCCGCCGGGGCTGGATCGCAGGCCGGTTACACGTTGCTGAGCGGCGCGCCAGTCGCGGTCGAGGACTGGGCTACCGAAGATCGCTTCCGGCAGCCGGACTTCAAGGGCCGGCGGACCGGCGCGGGCCTCTCGGTGAAGATCGAAGGCCGCTCGCGCGAGCCATTCGGGGTGCTGATCGTCCAGGCGATGGCCCCTCGAACGTGGGCGCCGGGTGACATCGATTTCCTTCAGGCGCTGGCCAACGTCCTGGCTGACGCGCTCGAGCGCCAGGCGATTGAGGACGCGATCCGGGACCGAGCCGTCCACGATCCACTCACCGGCCTTCCCAACCGCGTCTTGTTCGTGGACCGCCTCGAGCACGCGCTGGCCCGGCTCGGCCGCCAACGGTCCTCGTGCGCGATCCTGTTTCTCGATCTCGACCACTTCAAGCTCGTCAACGACAGCCTCGGTCACCACGTGGGCGACGAGCTGCTTGCGGCCGCGGCTCCTCGGCTCAAGCAGGCGCTGCGCTCGAGCGACACGGTGGCCCGGTTCGGCGGTGACGAGTTCGGGATCCTGCTCGAGGACATCGACTCCGAGCGCGACGCAATCGAGAGCGCCGAGCGGATCGCGGCGATCTTCGCCCGGCCGTTCGTTCTGTCGGGCAGCGAGCACTTCGTCACCACCAGCATCGGCATCGCCCTCGCCCGTGGTGGCGAGCTCGCCGACGAGCTGATCCGCGACGCCGACGCCGCCATGTACCGGGCCAAGGAGCGTGGCCGGGCCCGTTACGAGGTGTTCGACGAGGCGATGCGCGGCCGCGCGATCGCCCGGTTGCGGATGGAGAACGACCTGCGCCGGGCGCTCGAGCGCGACGAGCTCCGCCTCGAGTACCAGCCGGTCGTTTCCCTTCGCAACTTCGCGATCGTCGGGGTTGAGGCGCTGCTGCGCTGGCGCCACCCCGAGCGGGGCGAGATCCCACCCAGCGAGTTCATCCCGATCGCCGAGGAGAACGGCCTGATCGAGCCGATCGGGCGATGGGTGCTGGAGCAGGCGTGTCGCCAGGGGGCGGAGTGGTACCGCGCCCGCCCCGACGCCGCGCCGATCACGATCTCGGTCAACCTGTCGGCCGTCCAGGTGACCCGGCGCTCGCTGCCGGAGGTGGTGAGCTCGGTCCTGCGCAGCACCGGACTCGACCCCGCCTGCCTCAGCCTCGAGATCACCGAGACGGTGATGGTGCGCGACGCCGATGGGCTCGGGGAGGTTCTCCAGGCACTCAAGGCCGTCGGCGTGCGGCTGGTGCTCGACGACTTCGGCACCGGCTACTCGTCGCTCAGCTATCTCACCCGCCTGCCACTCGACGTGCTGAAGGTCGATCGCTCGTTCGTCGACGGACTCGGCTCGGAGCCGCGAGACACCGCGATCACCGAGACGATCATCGCCATGTCCCGCGCGCTGTCGCTGGACGTAGTGGCCGAGGGCGTGGAGACCTCAGATCACGTCCGCGAGCTGAGCCGTCTTGGGTGTGGGCTGGCCCAGGGATTCCACTTCTCTTGCGCCGTGCCGGCCGACGAGATCACCCATGCGCTCGAGCACGGGCCGCTCTGGCTGCCCACACTCGATTCGTGACTGACCCGATCCCGATCGAGGCGTCAGCCTCGATCGGCAGCACCCTATCCCGATCGAGGCGTCAGCCTCGATCGGCAGCACCCCATCCTACGGGTAGGCGGAGTCGCCGGACCGCAACGGCGAGACATTCGCGTCGCGGCACTCGTAGGCGCCGTTCGGGATCGCGACACGCAGCGTCGCCGTGTCGTTGGGCGGGATCACCTGGAGGGAGTAGGCGGTCGCGCACCCGTTGGCCGTCGCGACCCCGTGACCGACGTCGAGCCGGAACGAAGCGCTCGCCCCGGGCGCAATCACGAGCGGTGCCGCTGGATTTGACCCGAAGAAGTCGTTGGTGACGTGGTGCGGGATCGTCGGGAGCGGCCCTCCGTTCTGGTCCAGGAACTGGATTCCAGGCCACCCATAGGTACGGCAACTCGCGCTGCTGGTGTTGCGCAGCTGGAAGCCGATTTCGCCGTGGCCCATGCCACCCTGCTGGCCGAGGAACGAGAGCGCGAGCATCGACGCCGTGCACGGCGTCGGACCGGAAGCGGCGGCCGTGGTGGTCGTGGTCGTCGAGGTGGTCGGCGCGGCCGTGCTCGTGCTCGTTGTCGTGGTCGTGGTCGTCGGGGTACTTGCAGCCGGCGCGCCCGAGCTGGCGGTCGTGGACGAGGTGCTTGAGCCACCGCCGGAGCTCCCGCAGGCCGCGAGAAGCAGGACCAGCGGCAGGAGGACGAGCGCTCTCTTCATGTTCCGTTGTTCGAGCATCGCGTGAGTCGCCCCTTAGCCTCGGACTTCCGGAGCGGGTGCGTGCCACTATCCCGGGCAGCTGGACATGGACCGTAGCGAGGAACACCGACGGACGCCGCGTCCCCGCCGGCAGCGTTTTTTGGCCGCGCTCGAGCGCTGGCTGCCGTTCTGGGAGCCGCAGCTCGTGGTGGCCTGCGCGATCGCGCTCCAACTCTCCCTCTCCCAGGAGGTGACGATCGGCCCGATTTGGCTGTTCCCGACGCTGGAGGGCGCCGTCCTGATCAGCCTCGTGATCGCGTCGCCGAGTCCCAACGTCCGGAAGTCTCGTGCCCGGCGCCGCGTGGCGCTCGCAGTGGTTGGCCTGGTCAGCGCGGCCAATATCGCGTCGCTCGTACTCCTCTGTCACAAGCTGCTGCATGGGGGCAAGCAGAACGGTCACGAGCTGATCCTGTCCGGGATCGTGCTGTGGTGCACAAACGTGCTGCTGTTCGGCCTCTGGTACTGGGAGCTCGACCGGGGCGGCCCGGTGGCGCGCGCCAGGCGCGAGAGGGACTTCCCGGACTTCATGTTCGTGCAGATGGACAAGACCCAATTTGCGCCCAAGGACTGGCAACCCGGGATGATCGACTATCTCTACGTGTCGTTCACCAACGCGACCGCCTTCAGCCCGACCGACACGATGCCGCTGACGCCGATGGCCAAGGTTCTGATGAGCGGGCAGGCGCTCGCCTCGCTCGTTACCGTCGGGCTGGTCGTGGCGCGAGCCGTCAACATCCTGTCGTGATGAGTGCTTCGGCTGCCACTTCCGGCGATGCGCTTGAGGTCGCGATCCGCAAGATCGGCGCCGACCTGGCGTCCGCGTTTCCCTCGAGCGCCCGCCACCCGCTGAGGGCGCTCGATGCCCGTGCGATGGACCTCGCCTCGGCCGACCAGGAGCTCAAAGCCGCCCTGTTCCGGTTCGTCGACGTCACCCCGGCCTGCCGCTCGCTCGACGACCTCGCCCGCCACCTGCGGGAATATCTGCGGGAGGTACCGGACGCCCCGCCGCCGCTTGCGGCGGCGATGCGAATCTCCGACAATCGCGCCGCTCGCACCGCGCTCGGGGCGGCCGCCGCGGCCGGAGTTCGCCACATGGCTCACCGGTTCATTGTCGGCGAGACGCCGAGGGCGGCCCTCGGCGTGCTCCGGGAGCTGTGGAATCACGGCGTGGCCAGCTCGGTCGACCTGCTGGGCGAGGCCACCGTGACCCAGCCTGAGGCCGACCGCTACGCCACGCGCTGCGACGAGGCGCTCGTCGAGCTGGCTCGGGTCGAGGCGGGCTGGCCCGGCCGCGAGGTGCTCGAGCGCGACAGCATCGGGCCGATCCCGCGCACCAACGTGTCGGTCAAGATCTCGGCGCTGACCCCCCTGCTCCGCCCCGACGCTCCCGAGCGCGGCCGTCGCGACGCCACCGAGCGCCTGCGCCCGCTGCTGCGCCACGCCCGCGAGCTCGGTGCCCACATCCACATCGACATGGAGTCGCTCGACTCGCGCGAGGCCGTGCTCGACCTCGTGCTCGAGGTGCTCGCCGAGGACGAGTTCGCCACCGGACCGTCGGCAGGACTGGTGCTCCAGGCCTACCTGCGCGACTCCCCCGAGCAGCTTTCGCAAGTGCTCGCGTGGGCTCGATCGACGGGGCGAACGCCTCCCCTGACCGTCCGGCTGGTCAAGGGCGCCTACTGGGACCACGAGCTGGTCCAGGCCACCCAGCACGGCTGGCCGACGCCGGTGTTCGAGGTCAAGGCCGACTGCGATCGCAATTTCGAGACGCTGACCCGCCGGCTGCTCGATGCCCGGCCCTTCGTCCGGGTCGCGGTGGCCTCGCACAACCTGCGCTCGGTGGCGCACGCAATCGCCTACAACCGATTGGTCGGGGGCGAGGACCGCGACCTCGAGCTTCAGGTGCTCCGCGGCCTAGGCGATCAGCTGGCCGATGCGCTGGCCTCCCAGGGGTTCCGTGTCCGCGCCTACTGCCCGGTCGGCGACATGGTCGCCGGGATGGCGTACCTGGTGCGGCGCCTACTCGAGAACACCAGCAACGAGTCATTCCTGCATGAGCAGGCGCGCGGCGTGCCGGTCGAGCAGCTGCTCGCAGCTCCTTAGGACTGTCACGTTTTCGGACAGTCCTGTTACTTGACAGTCTCGCTCGCGAACAGTACCGTCGGTTTGCGATGTCTGAGAGGCCCTCTTACGAGAGCGTGCCGATCCCTCAGCTGATGCTCGATGCGCGAGGGTCATACGGCGATCTCGCCCGACAGACCCTGGCGGAGGCTGGTTGCGACGACGTCCCGGAGAACGGGGGGTTCGTGATCGCGGGCCTGGATGACACCGAGTTCACTCCGCAGGCAGAAGCCGTCGCCCACCTGCGTCGGAGTAAGCAACGTTCGAGCCAGCTCATCGACACGCTCGTGCTCCGGGGCTATCTGGAGCGCAGGAACGATCCCGACGACCGCCGCCGGATGAGCGTGCGCCTCACCGAGCGGGGGCGCATCGCCTCGGCCGCGATCCAGGCCGCCGTCGACACGATCGACGCCGAGCTGGCCCGGCGCCTCACCCCCGACGAGCTGCACGGCCTGCGAGCCGGGCTGGCCGCGCTGGCGGACATCCGCAAGCAGTCGGGCGATGAGCGCGTCTGAGGCGGCGGTCGGCCCGTCGGCAGCGCGGACCCGAGCCTCCGTCTGGTGGCGTAATGCGGTCGGCGAGCCCGCCTGGGCGCGGCCGACACTGCTCGCCCTGACCGTGATCGCCGGCCTCGGCTACGCCTGGAACGCCGCCGGGAATCTGGAGATCTACTACGCGGCGGCCGTGCGCAGCATGTCGATGACCTGGCACAACTTCTTCTTCGGCGCGTTCGATCCGGCGGCCACGATCACCGTCGACAAGCTTCCGGGCGCTTTCTGGGTCCAGGCCCTGTCGGTCCGCCTGTTCGGGGTCCACGGCTGGGCGATCGTCGCGCCGCAGGTGCTCGAGGGGATGGCGAGCGTGCTCGTCCTGTATCGGGTCGTCCACCGGCTGGCCGGGCCGGGGGCCGCGATCCTCGCCGCTGGGGTGTTCGTGCTCTCCCCCGCCACCGTCGCGCTCAACCGCGGGAACATCCCCGACACGCTGATGATCCTGCTGGTCCTGCTTGCGGCGGACGCAACGGTCCGGGCCGCCATCTCGGGACGACTGCGGAGCCTGGTCTGGGCCGGGGTGCTGGTCGGGCTGGCGTTCCAGGCCAAGATGATCGAGGCGTGGCTCGTGCTGCCGGCACTCGCGCTCGCGTATCTGGTGGCGGCCGGTGGCGCCTGGTGGCACCGAATCGCGCACCTCGGGATCGCCGGGCTCGTCACCGCGGCGGTCTCGCTCAGCTGGATGCTCGTCGTGTCCCTGGTGCCGGCCGGCAGCCGGCCGTACGTCGACGGCTCGAGCCATAACTCGATCTTCAGCCAGGTGTTCGTCTACAACGGGTTCGGCCGGGTCGATCAGGCCTCACCGAATCAGCTGCTGACCCGGGCGATCGGCCTAAGGTTCGGCTCGCCCGCGCCCGGCTGGGACCGCCTGCTCAACGGCGGCGTAGGGCACGACACGGCCTGGCTGATCCCGGCGGCGTTGATCGCGCTCGTCGGCTGCCTCCTCGCCGGCCGCGGCCGGGAGGGCCGCCTGCTGCGTGTCTCGGTCGCACTCTGGGGGACGTGGCTGATCGTGCTGCTGGTCGTGTTCAGCGCGTCCTCCACCATCAACCCGTACTACACGGCCGCGCTGTCGCCGCCGATCGCCGCGCTGCTCGGCACCGCCGGGGCGCTGGCCTGGGAGCGTCGCTCCAACTCGTGGGTCCGGCTGGCGGTCGCGACCACGGTCGTGGTGAGCGCCGCCTACGCCGTGTGGCTGCTGCCCGGCCGGGGAGTAGGGCTGGTGGCCGGGCTGCCCGAGGCCGTGATCGTGCTCGCGCTCGCCGCGATATTGCTCCTGGCGATCGGCGCCCGCCCGTGGCAGAGCGGCGCGGTCGCGCTGGCCGCGGTCGCGATCATCGCCGTCCCCGCAGTCGCCTCAGCCTCGGTCGCGAGCAACGCGTTCGGGCCGTTCGACACCCCGTTCGAGTCGGCCGCGGACTCTGGTTATGCCCGCACCCTGGGGCAGGTCGGGGCGCGCACCGAGGCTCTGCTCCCGCCGCTGGAGCGCGCCAAAGGGACCCAGCCGGATCTACTGGCGACCCAGACCTCCGCCGTCGCCGCCCCGTTCATCTACGACACGGGGGAGGAGGTCGTGCCGATCGGCGGGTTCACCGGCACGATCCCTGAGCCGTCGCTTTCCAGCTTGCAGGGAATGGTCGCCCGGGGCGACTTCCACCTGGTGATCCAGGCGCCTACGGTCACCGACCCTCGCCTGGTCTGGGTCGCCGACCACTGCTTCCCGCTGAAACCCGCAGCGGCGGCTTCGGGCGGCCTGCGGTTCGTCGCGTACTTCTGCGGGCGCCTGGGGCTCTGAGCCAGGCTGCGCCGGCGTCCTAGCCGTCGCCGAAACGCTCGGTCAGACGCGTGAGGTCACCGCGCGCCTGGTCGATACGAGCCCCGACGATGCCGGCCAGGACCTCCATGAAGCGGAGCTCCTCGTCGACCAGCTCGGTCCGTGGCGCGTGGCTCACGCAGCACAGCGTCCCGTGAACCCGCCCGTCGGCCAGCTTCACCGGCACGCCGATGTAGGCGTGAAATTCGGCAGCGACCGGCAGATGGCTGATGGCCGGCTCGGCCGCGGTGTCCGGGACCATGTTCGGGATCTGACCGTTCAGCATCCGCATGCAGAACGTCTGCTCCACCGGGAAAACCGTCCCTTGATATCGCTTGACGTCCTGATCGTCGCTGATGACCGCGTGGATCGTCTGGGTTCGCGAGTCAATCGTCGTGAGGTACGAAGCGTCCATCCCGAGGTGGTCGCGAGCGGCGCTGAGCGCCTGCTCGACGACGTCGCTCTCCCGGGCCGCCTCGAGCCTGCGCACCAGCTCCGCGTACTCGGAGTGCTCACCCTCTGTCTCGGTCAGCCCCACGCTGGGAATCTACCCGATTGTGAAAGGCGCCGATGGGAACGATTGGCCTGCCCGTCGGACCCGTGCAAGAGCTGATGCACATGCCGTTTTCCCCGCAGAATGGGCCATAGTTCGGCCCCAGCTATGAAGCGTTCGTCACGCTGGAAGCGGAGGTTGGGCGCCTTCGCCAAGCTCGCCGTGGCCGTGGTCGCGCTGGCCGCGGTGAGCGCGCTCGTGGTCAGGTTCGCCCCGCCCTGGCTGGTTTCGACCAGCGGCCTGACCGGCACGGCGCGACTCAATGAGCTGAGCCGCGTGCGCATCGCCCTGCTCGTCCTCGTCGTCGGGGCCCTCGCGGCGGCGGTCGCCGTGTACCTGTTCCGGAGCTCGGTGCGCGAGCGCCGCGAGGAGAACCGCGAGCAGCAGCTGACCGAGCGCTTCATGCGCGCAGTCGATCAGATCGGTCATCCCGCGCTCGACGTACGGCTCGGCGGAATCTATTCGCTCGAGCGCCTGGCCCGGGAGTCGCCCGAGCACCACGGACCCATCATCGAGATCCTCGCCGCGTTCGTGCGCGAGCACGCGCCGTGGCCGGCCCGGGAGAGTCTGGGAAGTGGTCGACGCCGCCCGTCGACCGACGTGCAGGCGGCCGTCACGATTCTCGGGCGGCGGATAGTGGAGCAGGACACCGGCGCCCCCATCAGCCTCTCCTACACCGCTCTGCCCGGGGCCACGCTGACCGGCGCCCACCTCGAGCGTGCGCTGCTCAGCGGCGCCAACCTCGAGGGCGCGGATCTGTTCAAGGCGGATCTGAGCTCGGCGGATCTCGAAGGAGCCAACCTCCGCAACGCCGGCTTACTGCTGGCCAGTCTGAACGACACCGTGCTGTGGGGGGCAAATCTCGAGGGCGCGCGGCTGTACGGGGCCAGCCTCGAGGGAGCCGCGCTCAAGGGAGCGAACCTGAAGGGGGCTGGGCTGACCGGCGCGAACCTGAAGGACGCGGGGCTGCACAGCGCCGATTTGAGCGGCGCCGATCTGACCGGCGCGAACCTGGAGGGGACAGGCCTCGAGGGCGCGAACCTCGAGGGCACCAACATGCAGGGTTCGAACCTGCGGGGAGCGGTGCTCCTGAACGCGGTCTACGACGAGGCGACGATCTGGCCGAACGGCATTGATCCGTCGGCCCTAGGGGCGGTCCGGCGCGCCTGGCCGGAGCCGGCGCCCGTCGAGCCTGCACCGGCATGGAGCGAGTCCGCGGCCGAGCAGCCGGGTGCTCCCACCACGGTCGGCTGGCCGTTCGGGGAGCCCACGACGGCGGCCGCCCAGCCCGAGGCTGCCCCCGAGGAGCCCACGGCGGGTCCGTCATGGGCGCCGTCGCCCGCGCCAGGCTGGCCCCATGAGACGCTTGCGGCCCCCGAGCCCCCCGAGTCCGATGACCACGCGGACGAGCCGGACTCGCCGGACTCGCCGGACTTCAGATAGTCCCTGTTAACCCGATCGAGGCGCCAGCCTCGATCGGCGGCATCGACTAACGTCGCAGGCAGAAATGTCCGCGCTTGCTCCGTTTGCCAACGAGCCCGTGCTCGAGCTCCGTCGCGCGCCCGTCCGGGCGCAGCTCGAGGACGCCATGACGAGCCTGGCCCCGACACTTCCGCTCCGGGTGCCGGTGATGATCGGCAACGATGAGCGGCACGGCCAGGAGCTCGAGTCCACCGATCCCGGCGAGTCCGAGCGCGTCGTCGCGGTGGCTGCCCGGGCCACTGAGCGCGACGTCGCCGCCGCCGTGGACGAGGCGGAGCGCGGGCTGCGCACGTGGCGCGCGCTCGACGCCGCGGACCGAGCCGCGGCGCTGATCCGAGCGGCGGCCTGGCTGCGCGAGCGGCGACTCGAGGTCGCCGCGCTTGAAGTCCGCGAGTGCGCCAAGCCCTGGCCCGAGGCCGACGCCGACGTGTGCGAGGCGATCGACTTCCTCGAATACTACGCCCGTGGCGCGATCGAGCTCGAGGCGGGGGCGCCGCTGCTCCAAGTGCCCGGCGAGCGCAACGAGATGGGCTACGCGCCCCGCGGGGTGACGGCGGTCATCTCACCCTGGAACTTCCCGCTCGCGATCCCCTGTGGCATGACCGCCGGCGCGCTGGCCACCGGCAATGCCGTCGTCCTGAAGCCCGCCGAGCAGTCGCCCGGGTGCGCGCTGATGCTCGTCCGGGCGTTGCGGGCGGGCGGAGTGCCGGCGTCGGCCATCTCGCTCCTCCCCGGCGAGGGCGACGCCGGCGCGGCGCTCGTCGCCCACCCCCGGGTGCAGACGATCGCGTTCACGGGCTCGCTCCCGGTCGGCCTCGAGATCGCGGCAGCGGCTGGGACCGTCGCACCCGGCCAGCAGTACATCAAGCGCGTGGTGTCCGAGCTCGGGGGCAAGAACTGCGTGATCGTCGATTTCGACGCCGACCTCGACGAGGCGGTGCCCGGCATTGTTTCCTCGGCGTTCGTCTACGCGGGGCAGAAATGCTCGGCGGCGGCTCGCGTGCTCGTCCACGAGGCCATCGCCGACCAGCTGATCGAGCGGGTGGCGGGGGCGGTCCGGGTGCTCGTGGTCGGGCAGGCCGACCAGCTGGGCACCGACGTGCCTCCGGTGATCGAGCGGGCCGCCCAGGAACGGGTCGACCGATACGCGGCCGTGGCCGCTGAGCAGGGTCGGCTCGCCGCGCGGATCGAGAGTGTCCCCGGCCACGGCTGGTTCTGCCCGCCCACGGTCGCGGTCGACCTCCCGCCCGACTCCCCGGTGCTGAACGAGGAGATCTTCGGCCCGCTGCTCGCGATCGACCGAGTGGCCAGCATCGAACAGGCCTGCGACGTGGTCGACGGGCTCCCCTACGCGCTCACCGGCGGCCTGTTTGCGAGGGATCCCGCCACCGTTCGGTACGTTCGCCGGCGCACCCCCGTCGGCAACCTGTACGTCAACCGCGGCATCACCGGCGCCATGGTCGGACGCCAGCCGTTCGGGGGGAACCGGCTCTCCGGAACGGGCAGCAAGGCCGGGGGTCCGGACTACCTGCTCCAGTTCGTGGAACCACACGTGGTGACCGAAAACACGATGCGCCACGGACTGGTTGTGTGAATGAACAGAGTCGGCGGCGGCTGACGGCGGCGCGTTAGCGCGTCAAATTCGTCCGCCAGAGTCGTTCTATTGGGCGGTAGGCTTGATTTGCTCACCTAAGCGGTCGATGATCGCCTCCAGATGCCTGTGCCGCCTTCAATCGCGTGGAAGTTGGTTCTGGTCGTCGCATTGGTCGGCGCGATTCTCGTGAGCGCTTGCGCCCGGGCGCCACGCCGGCCGCTACCGCGGGTGGAGCTGCGGCGGCTCGTGCTGGCCGCCCTGACGCTCTACGGCGTCGGCGTATTCGCCTCGCTTACCCACCATCCGCTGTTCGCGGGCGTCGTGTACGTCTCCGGGATCGCGGCGTGCGCGCTGGCGGCCTGGCTCTCGCGCGGGATCGATCCCGAGGACCCGCCAGACGATGGAGGCCAGGAACCACCCAATGAAGGACCTCCACCCGACGGACCGGATGGCCTGCCCGCGTTCGACTGGGCGGCGTTCGAGCGGCAGTTCCGGGCCTACTCGAAGCACCAGCGCGACGTCGTCGGCGCCCGCTAAGGCGCCGCCGTCAGGCGCCGCCGTCAGGCGCCGCCGACCGATCAATAACTCCTCAGCAGGAGCGCGTGCAGCCGGGAGTCGCCGGCCAGCTCGGGGTGGAACGAGACCGCGAACACGTTGCCCTGCCGGATCGCGACCGGATGCTCCTCGACCCGCCCGAGGATCTCCACGTCCGGACCATGCTCGGCGACCCACGGGGCGCGGATGAACACTGCGTGCATCGGGCCACCCTCGATCCCGTCGACGTCGATGTCGGCCTCGAACGAGCGCACCTGACGGCCGAAGGCGTTGCGCCGGGCGACGACGTCGAGCACGCCGAGGTGCTTGCGATCGAGCATGATCATCCCGGCGCACGTTCCGAGTACCGGGCGGCCGGCGCGGACGAGGTCGCGCATCGGCTCAGCCAGCCCCTCCCGCTCGATCCCGAGCGTCATGACGGTCGATTCGCCACCCGGGATGATCAGGGCATCCAGGCCTTCTAGGTCGGCCGGCACACGAACCTCCCGGGGCTCAGCGCCGACGGCCCGAATCATCTTGGCGTGCGCCTCGAAGTCGCCCTGAAGGGCGAGAACGCCGACAAGCTTGGCCACGCCTACCAGCCGCGCGAAGCGAGCAGCTGCTCGGCCTCGAGCTTCGAGGTCTCGAGGCTGACCATCGGCTGGCCGAGCGCGGTCGAGGCGGCCGCGATTCGGGCGGGATCCTGGTAGTGCGTGGTGGCCTCGACGATTGCGCGTGCGCGGCGTTCGGGATCCTCGGACTTGAAGATGCCCGACCCGACGAATACTCCCTCGGCGCCGAGTTGCATGACGAGCGCAGCATCGGCCGGGGTGGCAATCCCGCCGGCGCAGAACAGCACCACGGGGAGGCGTCCTTCAGCGGCAACCTGACGCACCAGATGCAAAGGAGATTGCAATTCCTTGGCGGCGGTCGCGAGCTCGGCATCGTCGAGCGTGCTCAACCTCCGGATCTCGCTTCGGATCACGCGCAGATGCCGTACCGCCTCAACGATGTCGCCGGTGCCGGCCTCGCCCTTGGAGCGGATCATTGCCGCGCCCTCGCCGATTCGGCGCAGCGCCTCGCCCAGGTTGGTGGCGCCACACACGAACGGGACGCCGAACGCCCATTTGTCGATGTGGTTGGCCTCGTCGGCCGGCGTGAGCACCTCGGACTCGTCGATGTAGTCGACCTCGAGCGCCTCCAGCACCTGCGCCTCGACGAAGTGGCCGATGCGGGCCTTGGCCATGACCGGGATCGTGACCGTCTCCTGGATCCGCTGGATCATCGACGGGTCCGACATGCGGGCCACGCCGCCGTCCCGGCGGATGTCGGCCGGAACGCGCTCCAGCGCCATCACCGCCGCCGCGCCCGCGTCCTCGGCGATCTTGGCCTGCTCGGGGGTGACCACGTCCATGATCACGCCGCCCTTAAGCATTTCGGCCAGACCGGCCTTGACCGTGAAGGTCGCCTCGTCTCGGGGGGTCGCCGGGTTGTCCTCCATCCGGGGTCAGTGTAGCCGGGCGGTAGCGTTCGGCTCCATGTCCGCAGAGCCAGTGTTCGACGCCGTAGATGGACGATTTGTCGCGTCCCAGGCGTCTCGGGGGCCATGGGATCCGCGCGCTCAGCACGGCGGCGCCCCCGCGGCGCTGCTGATGCGGGCCTTCGAGCAGCTCCCCTCGACCGACGGCCTCGCGCTCGCCCGGGTCACCTACGAACTCTTGCGGCCGGCGCCGGTCGGCCCGGTCGAGGTGCGCGCCGAGGTCGTCCGCCCGGGCGGGCGTGTCCAACTGCTGGAGGCGTCGATGATGTCGGACGGGGTCGAGGTCGTGCGCGCCCGGGCGCTGCGCGTGCGGCGCGCGCAGGCCCCGGAGCATGGCCGTGGCGTCGCGCAGCCACCGGAGCATGGCGGTGGCGTCGCACCGCCACCAGGCCCCGAGCATGGTCGGCCGGCCGGGATCCGACCCCCGTTCCGCCCGATGTTCGCCTTCGACTCTGTCGAGATCCGGTTCGTCGCCGGGAACTGGGGCCACGGGCCGTGCACGGCGTGGTTTCGCCTGATCCGCCCGCTGGTGGGAGGCGAGACCCCGACGCCGCTCCAACACCTGGCGGCGGCCGGCGACTTCGGCAACGGGATCAGCGCTTCCTTGTCCTGGGACGAGTACCTCTACATCAACCCCGATCTCACGCTCTACGTCGAGCGCGAGCCGGTCGGCGAGTGGATCTGCCTCGAATCGGAGACGCGGATCGCCGCCGGAGGGATCGGGATCGCAGAAAGCGTCCTCTACGACTTGGATGGCCGGGTCGGACGCGCAACCCAGGCGCTCCTCGTCGCACCCCGCTGAACTGCCTGAGGTTTCCGGGAAATAGAGGGTGTTGCATAAATCTGGGTGGTTGTGAGGTGCACACAACCACCCGCCGCGGGATGGCGACAGTGGGCTATTCAGCCCGGTCAGGGCGAACCGCGCCCCGTCCACGTCCGGGAGGACGCAGGCCAGCGGCGCGAACACCTCGGCGTCGCGGGCAGGCTCCGGCGCTTCTCGGTGCGCGATGACGCTGGCCCACGGCGCCGGGATCTCCCCGGCCGGCGGGACGGTGATGCCGTGCCCGGCCGCGCCGAGCCGCTGGCACAGCGCGGCGAGCTGACCGGGTACTGGGCTATCGGCGGCGATCGCGCCCGTCTCTGTGAGCACCGTGATGATCTCTCCCGGCACGGGGCCCTCGACCGGTCCCCGGGCGTCTCCGCTGGCCAGGATGCGCTCGGCCTCCAGCACGAGCAGGCGCTCACCGAGCCCGATCGCTACGGGTTCGGCCACCAGCGGCGCGGCCCGGCGGCCGGGCGCTGCCGACGGCCCGAGAGGGAGCCGGATGAGGCGGGTCCCGTCGCCGACCAGATCAAGCCGCCGGACATCGCGCGGGGGCACGGATGACAACCGGGCGATGCCGAACCAGGTGACCGTCCCGCCCCTACCGCCCTCGAGCCGGACCGCATAGCGAGTCCCCTGATCGTCCACCGCCCAGAGCTGGTCGTACGGCATGTGATGCGGCCCGGCCCCGGTGAGCTCCAGATCCGCGCTCGATCCGTCCGGCGGCCAGTGCATGCGCATGGCGACGGTTATCACGGCCTCGGTCTCCGTCCGCACCAGCGATAGGAGGTGCAACGTCCACGCCGCGCGTTCACCGGCCACCCGCAGCGCCCCGCCGATGGGCGCGACCCGCATCGCCTGGCTGGCGCAGCGAGACGGCGGCGGGCTGACGGGCAGCCCGAAAATGGTGCGGTGCAGCATGCCCCGCCTTCGATCCCAGTTCAGCAGGAGCCTTGACCGGACCTTGATGGCCGCATGAAGATCAGCCGCGACGTGGTCGAGGTAATCCTGGTCGAGCACGCCAGCCGCGACGAGGATCCGCCCGGCCCGTATGACTTTCCACGTCGCGCCCTCCGAAGTTCTGAACGGCGTCATGCCCGGATCGGCCCAGACGTCCTTGGCCGCGATGTCGAGGCGGCGCAACTGATCACCCGCCCGCCGCAGCTCGGCCTCGGCCAGCAGCCTCAGGTAGGTCTCGGCCCGTTCGTCGCCCACCCTCCAAGCCTGCACCGTTCTGGCTCACGATGAGGCGGGCAGCTTCAGGCGGCCGGGCGTTACAGACTGCCTGATCCGTCCGGCCTGGACCAGATGCCGCGCAGGGGCAGCATGCCTTACTCGACGTATTGTGCGATCGGGCGGACACCACCGGCGCAGATTCGGGGCCGTTGGGGCCGCACGGGCTCTACTGGGCGGGCCATTCGTAGACGAGTTCCCATTGGTGTGCTGGGAGCGTGATCTCGTTGACTTCGACGATGCGCCCGGCTCGCCGCCTCCGCTGGCTGCGCGGCGTCCTAGCCCAGCCGTGCCACCAGCGGCTCGGTGACGGTCTTCCACAAGTCCCCGGCACCCACCGTACCGACTACCACCGGATCCCCGGCCGCCGCCTCCGCGACCGCCGCCACTACCGCGGCCGGCTCCGACGCCTCCAGGCACAACAGCGTCTCGACCGGCAGGAGCGTGACGTGGTGCCCGTAGAGGGCGGCCGACCTATGGTCGTGGAACTTCGACGGCATGCGCCGGGCCAGCAGCCGCAGATGCCACCAGGTGAACACCTCCTGGAAACAGGCGACATCAGCATCCCCGACCTCTACCTCCGCGCCGATCACCGCGAAACGTCCAGCCAGGTGCGTACCTACGACCGCAACCCCCCGCGTGTTAAGGGTCGCCACAGTCACCTGCTCGTCGAACACCGCTAAAACCCTAGACGAAGGGCAGTTCACCAGATGCGCAAGCACCTGACGTCTCCGCGGAAACGCCTTGTGCAAGTTTTCACAAGCTCACGGCAGCCGTACCAGGCAACGACGCAGCCGACCTGATAGCGCGGACGCGTCGGTGCCAAGCCCGGCTGAGACCAGGCGGCAGTAAGGTCGCGATGTGGACGTAACGGCTTCTGGGAGCGAGCTTCGCGACGCCGCGCGGCTCGCGCGCGAAAGCGTTGTCGTGGGTCGGGCCGTCGCCCTGGGCCGCTGGATCGGGACGGGCCGGCGACCGGTGACAGCCGGCCAGGTGCTGCGCAAGGCCGACGTGCCCGCGGCAGGCGCGGCGCTCGGCGTGGACGTGCCGTCGAAGCTGCGGACGATGGCTGACATCAGGGCGTTGCACCGGCCGTGGTGCGTCGCGGTCGCGACGGGCCTGCTGCAGCTCGGCGGCGGGTGGGTGACCGGCGGTCCCGCGCTGGAGGGCTGGCCGCCAGACGATGCGGACCTGCTCGCCAGATGGCTGACCGGCCTGCGCGCAGTGTGCGCGGCGGAGTCGTACCCACAGGACGAGGACAGCGTGCGGCTGCTGGTGATGGCCCTGCTCACGGTGCTTGGCCAGGATAAAGTGCCTCGCAAAGCCGGTCTCTGGGAGCCGGTGGACGCTGCGCTGCGCGACCTGTGCGACAGGTACGACAAGGCGTCCTGGGAGGCGTCGCACGCGGCTGACAGGTACTACGATCTCGAAACCGGAACCCCGATCGCCGGGCTGGTCGTGCTGCTGGCCGGGTTCGGCGCGGTGACCGGCGACCCCGGGAAGCCGGGGATCACCCCGCTGGGCCGGTGGGCCGCTGCGCATCTGGCGGACGGTCTGCCCGGCCTGGCCGACCCGGCCTGGCCGGCCGCCGAGGTGATCGCCGAAGCCGCCCGGTTCAGCGACGAGGAACAGCAGCACCACGTCGCGTGGGGATGGCTAGCGGGGCGCGACCCCACGCAGGCCGCGCGGGAGATCCTGGCCGCCGCCGAGGGGATGTCACCGCTTTTGCGCAGCGTAGCCGTCCGTGTGGTGGAAAGGCTCGGCGAAGACGCGCTGCCTGCCTGGCGGGAGATGAAGTCGTCACCCCATGTAGGCCCGTACGCCCGCGCCGAGCTGGCCGCCTGGGACCAGGGTCCCGAGCCCGGCGACACGGACTGGGAGTGGCTGGCGGTGGAGGCCGCCGCGGCCGCACTGCAGGACAAGGGGCCCGATGAGGCGCTGAACCGCGTCTGGGAGGGCATGCCAGGGGCGGACCTGGACGCTTGCCTCGCGGCCGTGCAGGGTACCGGTCACCCGGAGGCCGCGGACCTGGCCCGGGCGGTCGCAGAGTTCGCCGCCTCCGGCGCCCCGCTCAGCATCGAGCAGGTGGCCGAGCTGAAGGTCTCGCTATCTCGTGCCCGGCCCCCGATCTGGCGGCGGGTCCGGCTGCCGGCCGCCGCCACCCTGGCCGATCTGCACCAGGTGATCCAGGTGCTGTTCGGCTGGGACGGCGACCACCTGCACCTGTTCCAAGTGGGCAAGAAACGGTACGCAGACCAGTTCACGGGCCTGGAGCGGACCGGGGACGAGCAGGCAGTGCGGATCCGCGACGTCCTGACACCAGGCGCGAAGATCGGTTACACCTACGACTTCGGAGCCGACTGGGAACACGAGATCACGCTGGAGCAGACGATCCCGCGCGACCCCGGCCAGGACTACCCCGTCTGCGTGGAGTGGCGCGGCGACTCCCCGGTCGAGTACTGGTCTGAGGACGACCCTGAAGAACCCGAGCCGTTCAACCTGGCCGAGGTCAACCGGCAGCTGGCCGCGCTCGGCGGGTCCGAGGACTGACCCGGCGCTACGCGGCGCATCCGGCCCGGAAAGCACCGCCGACCTGGTGGACTGAGGCCAATACCGCCTGGCTCAGCGGGCCGGAATCAAGACCGTGGCCAGGTCGGCCAGCCGCTCGTTCAGCTCGGCGACGGTGAACAAGTCGCCGAATTCGGCAAACTGCTCATTGAAGACCCAGATCCCTCCGCAACCCTCCGGCGGTCCATCCCGGCGGCCGCCGGTGCAGCGCGGGTAGGCCACTCCCGGCTCGGCCGGGATGATCTTCTCCACGACGATGTCGTGCCGCCAGTCGTTGCGAAAGTCGTAGCTGTACACCGCCTTCGCCCGCTCGGCCCCGGCCACCTGGGCGAGCGTGGCGGTGGCCTCGTCCTGCCGTTCCGCCCAGTCGTAATCTTGGTCCGGTGAGCCGAACTGGCCGCACACCGTCTCGAAGGCATGCAGGTGATAGTCGTGCCAGCCGAAGGCGACCTGCAGGACCGCGTGCACGAGGTTCAGCGGCATCGCGCTGGGAATCTCGAGCCGCCGCCAGACCGGCGGCTTCGCTCCGTACAGGCTCACCTTGACCCGGTGCACGGTAGTGGCGGCATCCTTCGGCAGTTCGGGTAGTTCTTGCCGCGTGACGCGCTTGCCGCCAACGAGCGTCTCCCGCTTGATGTGGCTCAGCATCTGCTGCTCCAGCGCCTCGGGCGAGGTGCCCATTAGCTGGAGCAGCAGCCTCTCGAGTTCGTCGAATGTCACTGGCTCTTCTGGCACACTGCGAGCCTTCCAGGCGCGAGCCCGACATGCCACACAAAGCGGCATTGCGTTGGCGCGCGCTCGATCGACCGGCTGCCGCAGTGGAGTTCCTCATTGTCCTAGTTGCCGGTCACGGTCTGCTGCGCCCAGCCGGTCGCGTGGCCTCCGGCGGTGACGGACACGGTGAGGATGCTCTGGCCGGGCGGGGTCGGGACGACGGCGTGGAAGCTGCCGTCGGAGCCGGCCACGGTCTGGACGATCACCGTCGTGTTGCCCGGGGTGCCGGGCTGGCCGACCGCGATGTCGACGGTTGCGCCCGGGGCCGTCTTCCCGCTGACCGTGGCCTGGGCCTGCTGGGTGGTCAGGCCGGGCTCCTGGCTGGCCAGGATGTCCTCGGTGATTCCCGGGGCAGCCGTCGACGTGGTGGGCGGGGTCGCCACCGCGCCGGGTGCCGTGACGCTGATGGTCAGCGGCACGGTCGCCGGGGGGCCGCTGGTGACGTAGCGGTCCCGGGTAATGGCTGGCTGGTCGAGCAGGTGTCCGGCCTGCACGTCGAGCACGAGCCGCAGGTACTGCGCCTGGGCCCAGATGAGCGGGTCGGCGGAGCCTGCCGCCTTCCCGTTGGTGAACCCGATCGAGGCGGTCTTCGGGTCGCTGCCGTACGGGGAGGCGGGAGTGTCGGGGTCCTCCCAGGCCTGTTCGGGTACCAGGCCGAGGCCGGACGACATCAGCTGCATGGTCTCGGCCAGGCTGGCGGCGGCGGAGACGTCGCCGGCCTGCAGGTCCTGCTCGGCGCGCTCGCCGCTCAGCAGCGGCCACGGGTGACCGGATCCGGTGCCGGTGGGGAACCAGGGCGCTCCGGTCGGGGAGCAGCTCGTCGGATCGGGGACGTAGCAGTCGCCGTAGCCGTCGGTGCTGCCGGCCGGCTGGCCGAGCTGACCCGCCTTGACGCCATAGCGGTGCCACCCCGGGCCGGAGGCGGTCTGGCTTTCCAGCACCGAGTCGACCACCGGCAGCGACTCCTGCACGGCGGGGTCATCGGGAGCAAGCTCGCCCAGCCGGGTCAGCTCGAGGAAGCTCGCGTCGATCACGTCGCGCTGGTCCACGTTGCTCAGGCTGCCGTTGCCCAGGTCGTAGGTCTCGGTCACGTTCGGGTTCCCGGTCGGGGACAACCGGATGAAGTAGCGGGAGGCGTAAGGACCGGTGGTGGTCACCGTCCACCGTTCGACATTGCGCTGGTAGTAGTCGGCGGTAGCCAGGTACAGGCGCGCCCGGGCCGGGTCGCCGGCGGCCTGCGCCAGGTGCGCCGCGGCGACCAGTCCGGCGATTTCGGCGGCGATGTCGGCCGGGGAGAAGCCGGGGTGTTCCTCCCAGCGTTCCGCGCCGTAGGCCGGGCCGTGGTCGACGATGAAATCGGCGTCCGGGCGGATGTGGTCCTGGTAGAAGGACACGTTCCCGGCCAGCCCGGCTTCCCAGGCCATCAGCAGCGGATAGGCGTCCTCGTCGATCTCCACCAGCCCGAACGTGTCCGGGGGGATCGCCCCGTTCAGCAGCGAGTCACGCGGGAAGCTGCCGTCCGGCTGCTGGGTCTTGTCGTACAGGAACTGCACCATGGCGCGGGCGCTGGCCAGGTCGCCGTCGGCGAGCAACCCGGTGAAGGTCTCGTAGCTGTCCCGGGTGAACACCTCCCGGTAGGTCCACCCCGGGTGCGTCGTGGTCGCCGGGACCGACTGGCCCCAGGGGTCGGTCGGCGAGGCGACGAAGGCTCCCAGGTAGGTCTTGTCCTCATCCGCCTTGAGCACGTTCGCGGACAGCCAGTACTGGCCTCGCATCGCGGCGTCGGCGGCGGCGGACAGTCCCGGCAGCGAGTTCGGCGGCTGCCGCAGCGTGCTGTCGTAGCCGCGCCATCCCGCGAGGTACCGCTCGAGCGTGTTCCCGAACGGCTGGACGCTGGACCGTTCGGCCGAATTAATAGCCGTTACGGCGGTGGACCCGAAACCGAGCGCCAGGGTGAACGGCGTCCCGGGCGCCGCGTTGACCAGCGCGGTCAGCGCGACGTTGCCGTCGTCAGCCGACTGGTACTGGTTGGTCAGCGCGTGGCTGGCGTCGAGCTGGCTGAGGCCGTCGCTGGGGGTGCCGGCGAACCCGGCGGATTCGGCGAGGAACGGCTTGCTCGCGGCCAGTGCCCCGTAGACGGTCGCCGCGAACGGTCCCGGGCCGGTCGCAGGCTCGGTGTCGGTGGCCACCAGCGCCGTCGTGGCCGGGTCGACTTCGGCGTTGTTGGCGCCGTCGTTGGATGATCCGCCGCCGCCGGTGTTGTCGATGTGCGGGTTGTAGCGGACGTACACCTTCAGGTCGCCGAAGCCTGACCGGTGCCCGGGAAGGGGTACCAGCCTGCTGTGCATGACGATGCTGTCGGTGGCCGGGTCCGTGATGTAGTCCGTGACGATCTGGAACCCGTGCCGGGCGTCGGTGCTCGTCACCTGGCACACCATGCCGCTGCGGTCCGGTGAGCTGACCGTGTAGGTCATGTCCCGTTCCTGCAGGTCGGCGAAGGTCTTCCCGTCGGTGACGATGTACTGCAGCGTCTTGACGTTCGAGCTCTCGATCGTCGGATAGTACGCATCGGACAGCACGCCGTCGGCCACCGTGAACCACACCTTCGAGGTGGTGTTCTGCGCGGTGCCGAAGCAGTCTTTGCGCGCCACGTCCATATACGACGTCGTCCCCGGGCCTCCTGGCGCCGCACCGGACACGCCCGGCGGTGCTGCACCGGCGGTGTTCACGGCAGCGGCCGCCGCGGATGGGCCTGCGCCAGCCAGTCCTGGCACGGCGATGAGGGAGCCAGCAATGACAGCGGCTCCGATTGCCTCAACCGACCTGTGCCAGCGTGGCCTGCACCGGGTTCGCCTCATCCTCGTGCACCTCTTCGCCCACTACGCTTCGTACCGACCGGAACCGGTCAAGACACCAGAAGGAAAGTAGGTCTGCAGCCCAGGCGGACACCGACCTAAAAGCTGCCCACTTCCCCACCGAACCCCAACGTAAACCGACAGGATCTGTCAGCCGTCGAATCCCGTGGCGCCGTCGGTCTGCTCGCGGAGGATGTCGGCGTGACCGACGTGCCGGGCTGATTCCTCGATCATGTGGACATAGATCCATCGCAGCGAGACCTGTCCCATCTGGTGCTCACCAGCTCGTCAGGCGCAAGTGGC